>NZ_JAAXPA010000001.1 GCF_012396235.1 Rhodococcus opacus
CGGCCGCGGTAGGTGAAGCAGTTCGAATAGTAGGTCGCCGAATCCTTCGACTGGCCCTTCCTCTTGAACTTCGGGTAGCCGGCCTGCTTGCGCCAGAACCTGTCGAACGCACCCTGCAACTGCCGCAATGACTCCTGCAACGGCCCCTTCGACGGCTCCGACAACCACTCCGTCTCGGTGTCCCGTTTCCATCCGGTGAGCATCTTCGAGGTGTCCGCGTAGGTGACCCGCCGCCGCTCCTGCGACCAGGCACGCGAGCGCTCGGCCAACGCCCGGTTGTAGACATACCGGGTGCACCCGAACGTCCGAGCAAGCTGTTCCGCCTGCACCGCAGTCGGATAGAAACGGTACTTGAACGCCCGCTTCACCACCCTCCCCGCCATGACCCAGACACTAGCCACACAGTCCGACATAACCAGATCGGCTCTCCGGACCTGAAGGACCGGGTTTGCGCCGAAAGACTCACGGATCACACCGGCGACATATAAGCGACACGAGAGCAATACGAGCCTGACAGCTTGGCAACACTGGCACCGCACGCCACTTCCGTCGCAGCGTCGCCGGTCCCCGTCCGACTACCCTGTCGTGCGTGCCGAGACAATCCCCCCAGCAGCCGACGCGACGCGGCCGATGAGCGAATTCCACGGACACGGACACGGCCACAGCGAGGGACCGGCCCCGATGGGACCTGTGGCCGCCAAGGTGGTCGTCGGACTCCTCGTCGCCATCGGCGTCGCGGTGCTCATCGGCGCCATCGCGTTGTGGCCCGGCAAGCCGAGCGTCGACGTCGAACAGCCCTTCCAGAGCGCCCAGGGCGGTGCAGTCGTCACGGAGTCGGGCACGGTCACGATGCAGAACATCGGCGACTGTGGAAGTCCGTCGGCCGGGCGCGTCTTCACCGGCACCCCGTTGCCGCCGCCGGCCGGCGCGTACGAATGCCAGCGCAGCATCGTCGACATCGAGTCCGGTCCCAACACCGGTACCCAGACGCTGCTCGAGATCATTCCCGGCCCCGGGCAGCCCGACCTCCGGGTGGGCGAGAAGATCCGGCTGTCCCGTCAGACGGACGTGAACGGCACCACGGAGTATTCGTTCGAGGACTATGCGCGCGGCCTGCCCGTCACCCTCATTGCCCTCGCGTTCGCCGTCGTCGTGATCGCGGTCGCGCGGTGGCGCGGATTCCGGGCACTCGTCGGCATCGTCGTCTCGTTCGGCGTGCTCGTTCTGTTCACGCTCCCGGCCCTGCTGGACGGACAACCCGCGATCCCGGTGGCCCTCGTCTCCGGCGCCGTGATCCTGTATGCCGTCCTGTATCTCGCGCACGGTGTCTCCCTGCGAACGAGTTCGGCGTTGCTGGGCACTCTCGCGTCGATGCTGGTGGCGGCCATCCTCTCCTACGCCACCATCGAGATGACTCGTCTGACAGGGCTTTCCGAGGAACAGAACACCAACGTCCAGACGTACATACAGCACGTCAGCATCACCGGACTACTGCTCGCCGGCTTCATCATCGGCTCACTGGGAGTGCTCAACGATGTCACCATCACGCAGGCGGCGTCCGCGTTCGAACTGGCGTCGCTGGACCCCGACGCCTCCCGGCGTCAGATCTTCGGTTCGGCGATGCGCGTCGGACGCGATCACATCGCCAGCACCGTCTACACCCTCGTCCTCGCGTATGCCGGCGGGGCGTTGCCGCTGCTGTTGCTGTTCAGTGTGGCGGGGCGGTCGATCCAGGACGTGCTGCTCAGCGATGCCGTGGCCATCGAGATCGTGCGTTCGGCGGTCGGTGGCATCGCCCTGGCACTGTCGGTTCCGCTGACCACCGCGATCGCGGTGATGTTGGCGCGGCCGATCGGCGCGGGTCCTTCCGGCAGCGCGCCCGCGGTCAAGCCGTCACGGGGTGGCCGCCATTCCAAGTAGCGCGGCGACCGCTAGCTGAAGACGCCGAACTCCCGCAGGACGATGAAGATGATGGCGATGACCATCAGCGCGTAGACGGTCAGCATCGTCACTTTGGCCGCATGCTCGCTGGTGGGCGGGAACATCTTCAGGATCGGCTTGGAATATGCGACGAGCCTGCGCGTTTCTGCCGGCGCGGCCGCCGAAGGCCTGGGAACGTTGGGAGTGCTGTGGAACTCCGCTGGATTTGCAGTCACTGCACACATCCTCTCTACGCCGGAACCATTCCCATCGTAGGCCCGGAGATCGGCGGCGACTACGTTCCGGGGAACCTGGGAAGTTCGGGCAGTTGGAACTGCGGCAGCTGGATCTGCGGCAGACCGGGGAACACCGGCACGGGCGGTGGGGGCGGCGGGGCGGGCTCCGGCTCCGGAATCCGGATTTGCGACGCCGTCTGGATCGGCGCTTCGACGGCCTCGGACGGAGGCGGCGGGAGCGTCGCCGGCGACGGCGTGGCCACCTCGGTCATGACCGGCGACTCGGTGGTGAGTTGTGTGGTCACCGGCTGCGACGAGCCCTCGGTGCGTGCCAACAGGTTCTTGCCGTACCCGAGTCCGAGACCGATCACCGCCACCACGGCGAGCGCGCTGCCCGCCAGCGCGGCCCCCCGGATCTGGGGCTTGGCCACCTGCTGACTCGGCGGCGGCGCCGCGGCGCTCAGCCAGGACGGAGTACTCGACGGCGCACCGGTGCGTGCGACGGTCGCGCTCGGCGCCTGGTAGGTGGATACGACTGCGTCCGGTGCGGAGTGCGGCGTGTATGGCGGCGGGAGGACCCTGGCGACCTCGGCGGGTGGCGGCACCACCTGCTGGGCAAGCAGCGCAGCACCCTGTGCCGCAACGAGTTCGGGGTGATCAGGAACGACGACCGGCAACCCGAGCCACGACTGCAGCACCGACCGCACCAGAGGGATGCGTGCACCGCCGCCGATGAGCACCACGGCATCGGGGGTTCGTCCCGACTTCGTGATCACATCGCGGGCGAGGCGCGCCGACGATTCGACGGTGACACCGATCAGCGCGTCGAAGACGTCACGGGACAGCAACAGCAGCCCGCCGTCGCCGGGCACCGCGACGGCGCCGCCGGTGGAGAGCCGCTCTTTCGCCTCACGACAGCGGAGGTCGAGCGCGAGGCCGGCGGCCGCGTCGCCGGGCTCCTCGATCCGCTTGTTCTCCAACTGGTTGTCGCGGATCAGCCGGTCGAAGACGTCTCCGCTCACCGCGTCGGCGCGGACCGTCTCCACCACCTCCCCCGTCGCCCGGTCGACGACGCTCACGGTGAGCCCGGAGCTGCCCAGGTCGTAGAACACGAGCGTCGCATGGTCACCGAGGGCGCCCGAGACGTCGAGGAACTTCAACGCCGCCGAGGCTTCGGTGACGAGCTGGTAGTTGGCGAGTTGCTGCCGGGTCATCGCCGCCTGGACGGCGTCTGCCTGGGCTTCGTCGCGGTAGGCGACCCCGGTGGCGCGGACCGGCCCGGCGTCGGGCGCCCCGGCGAGGACGACGCCGATCGATTCGGCGGCAAGTTCCTCCGGCAGGTCCCGCCCTGCGGCGACGACCTGGGCCCGGAAATCGGGGACGTGCCTGCTCCCGGCGTCGTCACGGTTCACGGAGTCGGGTCGCGCCAAGCGCACAGCGCTCGCACCGACCGACACACCTAGAACCGAACTCATGGGCCGCCTGACTCGACTGTGCACGGGTTCGATCCGGAATCCCCCCACTCCATGGCCCGCAGTCTAGCGAAGCGGTCCGACGGGGCAACCGAGCAACCGTTCGGCGAGAGGCAACTCAGAAGTTGCTCGCGATGATCACTCCCGCGATGCCCGTGCCCAGCGGCACGAACCTGCAGGGCGGCACGATCGTGTGTTCAGGATCGAGCGTGTTGAGAACCAGTTGCTGGGAGAACGGATCGTAGGGCAGGTTGAAATGGCCGGTCTGATCGATCGGGCACAGGTCCTGGACGAGGATGTTGGTGGCGCCGGGGTCGTGCAGCGCGACGTTGGTGTACGGCTGGATCACCTCGTCGTACCGCGTCCCGATCGTGGTGTATTCGACGCCGGGAACGGTGTCACCGCCGGCGTTGAGGGCGGTGAGGAACGGCGATCCCTGCACCTGCTCGGCGAGGGCCTCCGAACCGAAACGCTCGATCAGCTCGCTGCCCCCGGGGACCGACGTCACCGCCGTCGCGATCCCGAAGAACGTCCCACCGTAGGTCGGGGACGCCAGACCGATCCACCGGCTCACGTGGGCCGCGCCGCCGAGCCTGTTGATGTAGTACCGGGCCACCGTCGCGCCCTGCGAGTGCCCGATCACGTCGACCGTCGAGGCGCCCGTGGCAGACAGCACCTGGGCGACGAAACCGTCGAGTTCGTGCGCCCCCTCGGCCATTGTTTCCATCCCATAGTGTTCGGTGCCCGGTCTCTGCCCGTAGTTGAGGGCGAACAGGCAGTAGCCGGCGGACTTCAGTTTCGGGCTCAGCCCGGCCCAGTTCGCGTAGGCACTGCCGTCGCTGCCGTGTACGAGGATCACGGGGTGGGGGTGCGCCGGACCGGGGCGGCACGAGAAATCGTTGGTCCCGGGCGGCGCCGAATGCGGATGCTGCTTCGCGTACGAGATGGCCGCGCCGGCGTCGGATTGCGCCGGCCCCGGCAGGGTCGGGACCTCCGCCGCCCGAGCGGGGGCGACACCGAGCGCACAGACACAGGCAACGGCAGCCAGGAGTGCGAGTCGGGATCCGTGACGTGCCTTCGACATCGCCAGCCCTCCGTTGCGATTGAGGCTGACGCTACCGGTCCGGCAATCGCGGCGGGCGATCTTTCGCAGCTGTTACCGAACCGCGCGGTCCGATCCGTTCGGTGACCCGGTCGCAACCTGCGCGTCGCAGGTCAGCCCCTGCCCAGCCCCCGGTAGACCCACCCGGCGGCGCGCCAGTCCGCGGCGTCGAGACAGTTGCGGCCGTCGACCATCACCCGGGCCCGGACCACGTCGTTCAGATCCTCCGGTTTCAGGGCCGCGAACTCCGCCCACTCGGTGAGCAGAAGCACGGCGTCGGCGTTGTCGCACGCCTCGACCGCCGATGTCGCGTAGTTCAGCGTCGGGAACAGCCTTCGTGAGTTGTCCAGGGCTTTCGGGTCGTAGACGCTGACCACTGCCCCGTGCAACTGCATCATTCCCGCGACGTTGAGTGCCGGCGAATCACGGACGTCGTCGGATTCGGGCTTGAACGCCGCGCCGAGCACGGCGACGTTGGCGCCGAGCAGCGAACCTCCGCACACCTGCGCCGCCAACTCCACCATCCGGGTGCGACGCCGCATGTTGATGCTGTCGACCTCCCGGAGGAAGTGCAGTGCCTGGTTCGCGCCCAGCTCACCCGCCCGCGCCATGAACGCGCGGATGTCCTTGGGCAGGCAGCCGCCGCCGAAGCCGAGACCGGCGTTGAGGAAGCGCCGGCCGATCCGCGCGTCGTAGCCCAGGGCGTCGGCGAGTTGGGTGACGTCGGCGCCGGTGGCCTCGCAGACCTCGGAGATGGCGTTGATGAAGGAGATCTTGGTGGCGAGGAACGCGTTGGCCGAGACCTTCACCAGTTCCGCGGTGGCGAGGTCGGTGACCAGGAACGGAATGTCCTCGCCGAGCAGGCGGGCATACAGCTCGCGTAACTCGGTCTCCGCGCGTCCGGGGCGCTGGCGGTCCACTCCCAGCACCATCCGGTCGGGGTGCAGGGTGTCCTCGACGGCGAAGCCCTCCCGCAGGAACTCCGGATTCCACGCCACTTCCACGGCGTCCCCCGCCGGGGCGAGCGCCCGGGCCCGCGCACCCAGATCCGCCGCCGTCCCGACGGGAACTGTCGACTTGCCGACGATGACGGCGGGACGATCGAGCAGCGGCGCGAGAGTGTCGATCACCGAATGCACGTGCCGCAGGTCCGCCGCGTACTCACCCTTCTTCTGCGGGGTGCCGACACCGAGAAAGTGGAGGTCGGCGAACTCGGCGGCCTCGCTGTACGACGTGGTGAAGTGCAGTCGGCCGGCGTCGATGTTCCGGCGCAGAACCTCCCCCAGCCCGGGCTCGTAGAACGGGACCTCCCCGGAGGAGAGCTTCGCCACTTTTCCGGGATCGATGTCGACGCCCAGGACGTCGTGACCCAGTTCCGCCATACAGGCGGCGTGGGTGGCTCCCAGGTATCCGGTTCCAAACACGGTGCAGCGCATGCACCCTTGATAACCAGTGCAGGTGAGCGCGATATTTACCCGACTGATGTTCGAAGCCAACAGTGCGTGTACGAACGGTGCGAGGCGAGACCCTATGCTTCGCCCATGCATGTTCTCTTCGTCTGCACCGGAAACGTCTGTCGCTCCCCAACGGCTGAGCGCCTCGCAGTGGCATACGCCGAGGAGCTCGGGATCACCGATCTGACTGCCGAAAGTGCAGGTACCCGCGCCGCGGTCGGACGCCCGATGGAACCGACGGCCGCGCAAGTCCTCGAAGGGCTCGGCGGTGATCCGAGCGATTTCACCGCGCGGATGCTCACCGCCGATCTGGCGGCGGATGCCGATCTGGTGTTGACGATGACCGAGCGTCAGCGCGAGAAGGTGCTGGCGCTGGCCCCGGAGCAGCTGAAGAAGACGTTCACGCTCCGGGAGGCGGCGCGGCTCGCGGAAGCAGCGGATGCGAAGTCGGTGGCCGACCTGGCTGCGGCACGTCCCAAACACAAGGCCGACGAGACCCCGGAAGACGTTCCGGACCCGATGGGGCAGGACGAGGACACCTTCCTCACCATCGGGTCCGAGATCGCCGATCTACTGGGTGTGGTCGCGCGGAGCGTCCGTCTCTGACCAGGCTTCCTGGTCGTCGCGGTAGCGGCGGGTGCGTCTCGGTGCGGGGGGCACCGGCGCGCCCGCCTGCTGCTCGTTGCCGTAGTGGTCGGGACCGCCGTACCACTGCTGACTCTGGTCGCCCTGGTAGGCCGGGGCGCCCTGATAGGCGGGGACTTCCTGCTGATCTCCCCCGTTCGGACCGTACTGGTGCGGCGGGTGCTCGTCGCGAACGTACGGGGCCGGCTGCTGAGGTGCCGGCTGCTGGGGTGCCTGGTGCTGAGGGGGCTGCTGCTGCACGGGCGGCTGCACGGCGGCGGCCTGCTGCATCTGCGGCAGAGACTTGTCGGTCTCGTAGTAGTACTTGTACTCGTAGACGCCCCGCCCGCGGCTCGGCGTCATCGTGATGATCGTTCCGAGGATGGTTGCCCCCACGCTGTGCAAGTTGCCCACCGCCCTCGACAGCTGATCCCGCTTGGTCTCGGCGTGCCGTGCGATGACCAGCGCGCCGTCCGACATCGCGGTCAGCACGGTCGCGTCGGTGACGGGCAGCAGCGGTGACGCGTCGACGATCACGTAGTCGAAACGACCCCGCAGATCGGCCAGCACCTGGCGGGCCGTCTCCGTTCCGAGGAGCTCACTCGGGTTCGGCGGGATCGGTCCGGATGCCAGGACCGTGAGACCCGAGTACTGCGTCGGCTGGAGCACGGCGTCGAGATCGGCCTTGCCTGCCAGCACACTGCTGAGACCGACGGAACCGACGACGCCGAGGTACTTCGACACCCGCGGCTTGCGGAGGTCACCCTCGACCAGGCACACGTTCTGACCGCCCTCCGCCAACACGAGGGCGATGTTGATGGCGGTCGTGGTCTTGCCCTCGGTGGGCAGCGAACTGGTGACGACGATGACACGCGGCGGGTTGTCGACCTCGAGGAACTGGAGGTTGGTGCGCAGCTCCCGGTAGGACTCGGCGCTCGAGGAGTTGCCTTCGGCGAAGTTGATGGCCTGCTGCGTCTGCCGCTCCTTGTCGAACGGGATGGTGCCGATCAGTGCGGACCCGGCCAGCTCCTCGACGGTGCGCCGATCCTTGACGGTGTTGTCGAGGCGATCACGCAGGACTGCCAGCGCGAGACCGAGCAGCAAGCCCACCGCCGCACCCAGCGCCAGGTTCCGCGTGGTCTTCGGGGAGACCGCCACCGACGGGGTCTGAGCCTGCTGCTCGACGACGACGCGCGCCGCCGGTGCGCCCCCTCGCTCGGGCGTCTCCAATTCTCGTGCCATGACGACGAACTCGTCGGATAGGGCATTGGCGATGTCGCGGGCGCGTTCCGGCGACGGATCCTGCACCTTGACGTCGATCAGCACCGTGTCCGGCGCCGAGCTGGCCTTCACTTGCGATGCGAGTGCGGGCGCCGTCATGTCGAGGCCGAGCTTGTCGATGGTTCGCTGCGCAAGATTTTCACCGGTGAGCAGCTTGGTATACGACGTCACTCGCTGCTGCGAGAACAGATTGCCCTGGTATATCTCGTTGACTGATGCCCCGGACGACGTGGACACGAACATGCGGGTCGACGCCTCGTACATCGGCGTGGTGAGCAGTGATGCTCCCAGCGCGCCGAGAATAGCAACTACGGTCGTCACGGCGATGATTTTCCATCGTGCTTGCAGTATCCGCAGGTAGTCTTGTATTTCCATTATCGAGTCTCCCATCGACTTCACGCTCGGGGCTTGCGTGATCGTGCTGTCATCTACTTCGTTTCGACCCGACTGAACCTCTGCATCTTAGTGATGGCCGCGGTCAGGGGCGGCAGCTGCTTCACGGTCCGGAGTGGCCTCCCGATCCACGCAGTCTTCGGCCGATCACAGCCACCGGTACACGCCCGACCATGTCTGCGTGCACAGCATCGATGCGGTGTTCGGTGACGTCACCGCCGAAGTGTCGCCGCCAGTCCGGAACGAGTTCCGGATGATGATCGAGATCATATGCGGCCGTGAAGAACACGGCGTCGCCGCCGAAGTGCCGGGGCTGATGTGTCGACGCGATCTGCTCGAGACGGATGAGGAGCTCGCCCAGCGACCGCACACGATCGGCCGGCACCGCTGCTCCGAGCTCGGCCGGAAGGTCCAGCTCGGGCCGGTTGTCGCCGAGGTTCACGAGCGCCGCGCGGTGTTCCGGCAGCAGGGTATCGAGCATCGCGAGGGTGGCCACTTCGTGGCCCGCTTCGTGTAGTTGCACGGCCATCTCCTGTGCCACAGTGCCGCCCAGCGACCAGCCCAGCAGGTGGTACGGGCCGGTCGGCTGCACCGTGCGGATGGCGTCGATGTGGCGAGCGGCCAGCTCGGCGATTGACGAGGGCAAGTCCGTGTCACCGGTTGCCTGCACTCCGTACAACACACGTCCGGGGAGATGCTCTGCGAGGCCCGTGTAACACCACGCGATTCCCGCCGCAGGGTGGATGCAGAACAGTGGCGGACCGTCGCCCTCTCCGCCGAGGCGCACCACAGCGGCGAACGGATCGTCGGACGCCGACGTACCGGATTCGATGCGCTTGGCGAGTCGCGCGGCGGTGGGGTCGGTGAAGAGCCATTGCAGGGGCACGTCCCGGCCCAGCCTCGTGCGCAGTTCATCGGCCGCCGCCACCGCGCCCATGGAGGTGCCGCCCAGCGCGAAGAAATCTTGATCCGTGCCGATGAAAACCACTCCGATGACATTGGCCATTACGTCGGCGACCACTGTCTCCAGATATCCGGACGGCGGTGTCGTCCCTGTCGTGTCCGAATCGAATTCCGGCTCGGGAAGCGCGGATCGGTCGACTTTGCCCGACGGTAGAACCGGCAGGCTGTCCAGCACGACGACGGCGGACGGCACCAGATGTCGGGGCAGAACCGCGCGGGCGAATTCGCGCACAGTGCGGGCGGTGAGCGTGGAGTCGGGCTCCATCACCACGTAGGAGACGAGGACGAGCTGTCCACCGGGAGCCACGACCGGCGTGGTGATCACGAACCTGACGTCGGAGTGCCGGGCCAATGCGACGTCCACCTCGGCAGGTTCGACGCGGATGCCGTGCAGCTGCACCTGAGCGTCATTGCGTCCCAGATAGTCCAGAGCACCGTGTGCATTGCGGCGCACCAGGTCTCCGGTGCGGTACATCCGGTCTCCAGGTTTCCCATACGGGTTGGGGACGAACTGCGTTGCGGTGAGACCACGCCGCCCGAGGTAGCCACGGGCGACGCTGCTTCCGGACAGGTAGAGCTCACCGGTCACGCCGTCGGGCACCGGATGCAGCCTGGAGTCGAGCACGAGGGCGGCGGCAGCGTCGATCACGTCCCCGATGTCGACGCCGTCATCGACGCCGGCCGGTGTGAGCGGTCCTGCGACCGACGCCAGGATTGTGAATTCCGTGGGACCGTAGGCATTGAAGAGCCGATGACGCGACGCCCAGGTCGTCGCCAATGCCGACGGTAGGCGTTCGCCGACCGACACCACGGTCCGGGGCCCTTCGTCACCCAGGCTGTCGGCATCGAGAGTGGCCAGCACGGTGGGCGTCGCGACGAGATGGGTGATGCGCTCCCGGCGCACCACGTCGGCCAACTGATCGCCGGCATAAGTGAAGTCGGGGGCGATCACCAGGCTGCCGCCGGATGACAGCGCGTACAGCATTTCGAACAGTGAGGCGTCGAAGGTCGGGGAGGCCAGCTGGAGAACCCGCACGGCGCCGTCGATGTCGAGAACCGGCGCCTGCGCAGCAACCACATTCACCAGACCGCGATGCGGCACCACGACACCCTTCGGCGTTCCGGTGGTGCCGGATGTGTAGATCACATACGCGGCGCCCTCCACCTGTGAGTACTTCTTAACCGCGGGTGGTTGATAAGTACTCACGGGTGGGAGCCAAGGGATTGTGGACGGGAGCTCGGAGATGCGCTCGGGCACGGTCAGCCCGACCACGGCACCGGAGTCGGCGAGCATCCATTCCAGACGCTCGGTGGGATGCGTCGGGTCCAGCGACAGCCAGACCGCGCCTGCTTTCGCCACAGCCCACACGGCGGCCACCCAGTGCCGGCCACGACCGGTGGCGACCGCGACCACATCCTCGGGTTCGACGCCACGGTCCGAGAGCGCCCGGGCCCACCGCTCCGCCACGTCGTCCAGTTCTTCGTATGTCCACTGCGCTCCGTCGTCCTCTACGGCGACGGCGTGCGGGGTGGCGCGGACCTGTGTCTCGAAGATCTCGGCGAGGGTCTTCGGCTGATAGTTCCGTGCGGGGCCACTGACGAGGGCCGCACGTTCGCCCGCCTCGAGGATGTCGATGTCGCCGACCACCGCGGACGGATCGGTCAGGGCTGCGCCGAGGATACGATCGAAGCGCTGTGCCAGCGCCCGGGCGGTGGAGTCGTCGAACAGGTCCGTGGCATACAACAGCCGCAGCGTCAGCTCCCCCGACGATTCCGTGAAATCCCACACCAGGTCGAATTCTGCGGTGGCAGTAGTGGCTCCGACCGCCTCGGTTCCGGGCAGACCGCCCGGCTGCTGCGCTGCGTGCTGGTACGCGAGCATCACCTGGAACAGCGGGTTGTACGAGGTAGAGCGGCGGGGTGCCATGCGCGCGACCACGTCGTCGAACGGCACGTCGGCGTGGGCGAACGCGTCGAGGTCAGCCGAACGCACCTGCTGGAGGAGCGCGGCAAAGGTTGCAGCAGAGTTCACTTCGGTGCGCAAGGCGACGGTGCCGACGAACATCCCCACCAGTGCGTCGAGTGCCGGGTCGGGTCGTCCGGCAACGGCGGTCCCTATCACGACGTCCGGGTGCCCACCTTCGCGCGACAGCAGAACGGCAAGCGCCGCGTGCAGCACCATGAACACCGTGGCGCCCTGACTGCGGGCGACGTCGGACAACCGTTGACGCACTTCGGGGTCCAGGGTCCACTCGACGGTGGCGCCCGTGTGGCTCGGTTGGGCGGGCCGCGGACGGTCCGTGGGCAACGCGATCGGGGCGTCGACGCCGTCGAGCACCCTGGTCCAGTAGTCGAGCTGGGCATGGGCGACGCTGTCGGGGTCCGCGGGGTCGCCGAGGACCCCGCGCAGCCACACGCTGTAATCCGCGTAATCGACGGGAAGCGGCTCCCATTGCGGTTCGCGTCCTCCGCAGCGAGCGGTGTAGGCAGCTTCGAGGTCGGTGGCCAACCGCTCCATGGAGCCACCGTCCAGCGCAATGTGATGCACGACGGCGGCGAGCACGTGGTCGCCGTCGGCTTCGGCCCACAGTTGCACGCGTAGCGGGGTTTCCGACTCCAGGTCAAAGGGTCGCCGCACGAATTCCGCGACCTCGGCGGACACGTCGGCGCCGTGGACGGGACGCAGGTCGATGTTCACGGGGACGATCACCTGGTGTGGTCCGCTGTCGTCCATGGGAAAGACTGTGCGCAGCACGGCATGCCGCTGCACCACGTCGGCGAGTGCGTGCCGCAGTGCGGCCAGGTCGATGTCGTCGCCGAGACGATGCACGAACACGAGATGGTGCATCGAAGCGCTCGGATCGACGCGGTGCAGCAGCCACATCCGTTGCTGCGCCGGCGACAGCGGAATCCGGGCGGCCGGGTCCCGTGGCGCCAGTGGAATGCGTGTCGCGACCGTGTGCCGCTGGTCGAGCCATCCGGCCATCCCGGCGGCGGTGGGATGTTCGAACAGCGTTCTGACGGGTACGTCCACGCGGAATGCCGCCGACAGCCGGCCTGTCACCGCGGTCGCAGACAGGGAGTCGCCGCCGATGTCGAAGAAGTTGCTGTGGGCACCGACGCTCACGCCGCCGAGCACTGTAGCGAACACCCCTGCAACCAGTTCCCCGGTCATGGTCCGCAGTGGCGCCGGCGAGTCGGTGTCGATCTCGACGTAGCTCGCTTCCAGCGCCCGCACGTCGAGTTTGCCGTTGGAGGTGAGCGGAAGGCTGTCGCGAATCATGATGCTCTGCGGCACCAGGTGTGCCGGGAGTTGTCTGATCAATTGCGCGCGGAGCGGTTCGGGATCCACAGCCGCCCCCGTGACGAAGGCGACCAGCCGACCGTGGTGCAGCAACACCACTGCCTGGGTGACACCGGGCTGCACCAGCAGGGCGGCCTCCACCTCGGCGGGCTCGATGCGCATGCCGCGCACCTTCACTTGACGATCGGCGCGTCCGACGTACGACAGTGTGCCGTCGACGCGGCGGTGCACCACGTCGCCGGTGCGGTAACGGCGGATGCCGGCTTGTCCGGCAACGAAGTTCGCGGCCGTCAGCGCTGGGTCCGCGACGTAGCCGAGGGCCAGTCCCAGTCCCTCCAAGTACAGTTCACCGACGCCCCCGAGCGGTACCGGACGGAGCCGGTCGTCCAGGACAGCCGCCGTCGTGCCGGGGACGGGTGTGCCGATGGTGACGTCGGCGCCCACCTCTGCCAGGGTGGCCACCACTGTGGACTCGGTGGGCCCGTAGGCGTTCAGCATCAGCCGCCCCTCGCTCCACGCTGCGGCCTGCTCCGGGCTCAAAGGCTCGCCGCCCACGGCGACGACCTGGAGGGCGTCCAGTTCCCGCGGTTCGAGGGTCGCCAAGACGGAGGGTGTGGAGAGGTAATGCGTCACGCCCTGAGCGGTGAGCAGATGCTGCAGCTCGGTGCCGCCGTAGACGTCAGGGGGTGCGACCACGAGGCAGGCACCCGACCGGAAGGCCAGCAGCATCTCGAGCAGCGCTGCGTCGAAGGTGGGGTTGTAGCCGTGCAGTACCCGCGCCTCGGGGTGCACTCGGTACCTGCGGACGGCCTCGTCGGCGAGGGAACCCAGTCCGCGGTGGGTGACGGCCACGCCCTTCGGGGTGCCGGTCGATCCGGACGTGTAGATGATGTACGCCACCGATGGTTGCGCCGACTCCTGCGCCTGCGCCACCATCGCCTCCCGGCGTTCGCCGGGGTGGGTCGGGTCGAGCGGCAGGAAGGTGGCCCCGGTCCGGGTCACGGCCCAGAGTTCGATCACGAAGTCGATCGAGCGCGGCATGCAGATTTCCACGACCGTTCCGGGTCCGGTGCCCTCGGCGCGAAGCTGACCGGCCCGGAGTTCCGACGCCGCGGCCAGTTCGCGGTAGGTGAGTGCCCGGGTGCCGTCGGTGAGAGCCGGACGGTCGGGGTGCACGGCAGCGGTGGACAGGAGGATGTCGGTGAGGGTGCGGGTGTCGTCGGCGGGCCCACCGGTGAGCGGAGGTGCCGGAGCCAGGACGATCCCCCCCACCATCACTTGCGGATCGAGTGTGACAGCGTCCAGCACCTGGCCCAGGAGGGTCGCCAGTGAGGCTGCGGTACCGCGGTCGAACAGGTCGGCGGCGTAGGCGACGGCCCCGTCCATACCGCCGGGTTTCTCGCCGTCCCAGTGTTCGCGGACCGTCACGTGGAGGTCGAATTTCGCTGTGCGGGTGTCGACTTCCCGGACTTCTACGCGAAGGCCGGCCACGTCGACGGCAGGAAGGTCGAGGTTCTCCACTGCAAGTGCGACCTGCGGTGTGCGTCCCCCGAGCAGGTCGGCGATCGATTCGAAGGGCACGTCGGCGTGCTCGAACGCATCCACGTCGAAGTCGCGCACCTGGGCCAGCAGTCCTGCGAACGGCATGTCCGGCTGGACCTGCGCCCGCAGAGCGAGAGTGTTGACGAACATTCCGACCAGCGGGTCGAGGGTACGGTCGCCGCGGCCGGCCACCGCGGTGGCAACGGTGACGTCGCGCTGCGCACCGAGCCGCGACAGCAGCACCGACAGTGCCGCGTGCAGCACCATGAACGGCGTGGCGCGGTGGTCGTGAGCCAACCGGTGCACCGCTCGCTGGACCGCGCCGGGGATCCGGAAGCTCACCACCCCGGCGGCGCCGTCCGATGCATCGATGCTCGGTCGCCTATCCGGGATGAGTGCGGCACCCGACTCGGCACCGTCGAGCGCGCGCCGCCAGTGCTCGACACCGCGCGCCGAGTACTCGCTGCGGAGCAGTTCCTGCTCCCAGAGCGCGTAGTCGGCGAAGTGTATGGACAACGGCGCCCAGTCGGGTGTGTCTCCGGCGCGACGAGCGTCGTAGGCGGTGAGTACGTCGGTCACCAGAGGGGTGAGCGACCAGCCGTCGGCGGCGATGTGGTGGAGCACCACGGCCAACACGTGCGAATCGGGACCGATCTGCAGCAACCGGACCCGCAGGGGCATTTCGCAGGTGAGGTCGAACCCCTCGGACGCGAATGCGGCCACCACGGATTCCACCGACTCCGGGTGCGTGTCCTGGGGCGTGAGGTCCAGTTCGCCGGCCGGGAGGATCTGCTGGTGGGGCAGTTCTCCCGCCGCGGCGGGGTACTGGGTGCGGAGTACTTCGTGCCGGGCGACGACGTCCGCGAGCGCCGCCGACAACGCGGGCACGTCGAGCGGCCCGTCCAGCCGGAGTGTCGCGGGCTGGTTGTAGGCCGCGGACGACGGGTCGCGACGGTTGAGTGCCCACATCCGGTACTGACTGCGCGACAGTGGAATTCGATCCGGACGCGGTTGCGAGACGAGCGCGGGCCGCAGATCCGGTTCGGGGACGGCACCATCGAGGACGGTGGCAAGTTCCGCGATCGTGGGGTGCGCAAAGAGGCTGCGCAGCGGGACCGGGCGGCCCATCACCTCGGAAAGCCGGGCTGTCAGCTGTGTGGCCAGCAGCGAGTTGCCGCCCGCATCGAAGAAGTGCGCCCCGCGACCGGCCTCGGGCAGTTCGAGGACCTCGGCGAAGACCGCGGCCACGGCACGTTCGGTATCCGTGGCGGGCGGTTCGTGCTCACCCGCACCGAGTTCGGGCGTGGGCAGCGAACGCAGGTCGAGCTTGCCGTTGATAGTCTGCGGCGGCGAATCGAGCACCACGACGGCCGTCGGTACCAGGTACGACGGCAGCAGTTCGGCCAGGCGACGCCGTAGTCCGTCCGCGTCGAAGCCTGTGTGCCGAGGCAACACGTATGAGACGAGTGAGTCGGAGCCGGTGGGTGTGGGGCGGACGATCGTGGCCGCGAAGTCGACGTCGGCGACGCGGGCGATGGCGGCGTCGATCTCACCCGGTTCGACGCGGACCCCTCGGATCTTGACTTGGCTGTCGTTGCGGCCCATGTACTCCAGTTCGTCACCGCCTCGCCAGCGCACCAGGTCGCCCGTGCGGTACAAGCGTGTGCCGTCCGGGCCGGCGACGAAGCGTTCCGCCGTCAGCCCGGGTTGCTCGGCATAACCCCGGGCCAGCGCACCGCCCGACAGGTACAGCTCGCCGGGCACGCCCACCGGCACCGGGCGTAGCCGCTCGTCGAGCACGAGGGCGGCGACACCCGGGATGGGGGTACCGATCGTCACCGGCGCTCCGGACGACAGCGGACGAGTCGCAATGGTGTACATCGTCGACTCGGCGGGACCGTAGCCGTTGATCAGCCGGCGGCCAGGCGCCCACCGGTCGACCAGTTCGGCTCCGAGCCGCTCGCCGCCCACCATCAGTACTTCCAGGTCAGGTAGTGCGATGTCGCCGACGGTCGCGAGAACGGTGGGGGTGATACAGGCGTGGGTGATCCGTTCGCGGCGAAGCAACTCACCCAGTGCGGGACCGGCGAACTCGGTGTCGGACGCAATCACGAGTGTGGCCCCGGACGCACCTGCGATCAGTACCTCGAGCAGGGTCATGTCGAATCCGGCGGCGGCGCGGTGCAGCACCCGCGCTCCCGGCGCGGCGCCGAAGCGCGACGCGACGTCCGCGTCCAGTGCGCCCAGGCCGGAGTCCGTCACCACGACGGCTTTGGGTGTGCCCGTGGTGCCGGATGTGAACACCACGTACGCCGTGCCCGTCGCCCTCGGCAGACTGTCGGCGATGGCCCGCATGACGGCCACCCGCGCTTCGGGCAGAGCCGGGTCTATCAGGACGGGCGCTGCGCCTGCTTTCGCGATCGCCCACAACCTCACCACCGACTCGGTCGAACGAGGCGCCGACCAGACGACGCAGTCACCCGGCCGCACACCCGAGTCGACGAGTGCGCGGGCGACGACGTCGGAGCGGGCGTCGAGTTCCCGGTACGTCAGTTGCGTGCCGGAGTCGCGGACCGCCACGGCATCCGGCGCCACCTGGGCGCCGCGCGTGATCATGGCCCGCAACGTCAGCGCGCCCGGTGTGCGGGGCCCGGCAGCGGGGACCAGGTCGGAATGCTCGCGCTCGCTCAGCAGGTCCACATCGCCCACGGAGATGTCGGGGTCGGCGGTGACCGCCTCGAGAAACCGCACCAGCTGCGCTGCGAACTCGACGACGGTGGCGTGGTCGTAGAGTTCCGCGTTGTAGCCGAAGTGGAGTGCCATCGGCTCACCGGGTCCGGGCTCGGCGACGGTGAGCTGCAGATCGAAGTTCGCGTGCTCGACGTCGGGGATCACCGGGGTCACGGTCAGCCCGGGCAGGGTGAGGTGTCCGGGGCGGTGTCGCTGCATCGACAGTGCCACCTGGAACAGCGGGTGGTGCGACGCCGATCGCGGCGGGTTGAGCAGCTCCACCAGTGTCTCGAACGGCATGTCGGCGTGGGTGTAGGCCGCGATGTCACGTTCGTGCACCTGGGCGAGCAGTTCGGTGAAGCTGGCGGTCGGGTCGACGGTTGCCCGCAACACCAGAGTGCTGGCGAACATACCGACTACGTCGTCGAGTTGCGGATCGCCACGGCCGGCGACTGCGGTGCCTATGGGCACGTCCGGGTTGCCGCTGTACCGAGAGAGCAGCGCCGCGAGTGCGGCGTGCAACACCATGAACGTCGTGGCCCGGTAGGTGCGTGCCAGTGCGGTCAGAGACTCGTGCAGCGCCGTGTCCACCATCACCGAGTGAGCGGCGCCCTCCCCCGACGGGATGGCGGGGCGGGGGCGGTCGGGCGGGAGGGTCACCTGTTCGGGCAGCCCTGCCAGGGCACCCGACCAGTAGTTCGACAGTGCGTTCTCGGTGTTCTCGCTGTCCTCGGCAAGCATCCGACGCTGCCAGATGCTGTAGTCGCTGTATTGCACAGGAAGCGAGGACCATTGGGGTCCGGCTCCACTCAGCCGGGCCCGATACGCCTCCAGGGTGTCCCTGATCAGCGGGGCCAGCGACCATGCGTCGGCGGCGATGTGGTGGATCACCAGGGTGAGCACGTGGGTGGTTGCGGCGGTCCGGTAGAGGCGCGCCCGCAGCGGCGGCTCTGTCGCCACGTCGAAACCGTCACCGGTGAGGGCTCGGACGTGGGCGTCGACGGCGTCGTCGGGAATTGCGATCGCAGTGAGATTCAGCGGGATCTCGTCGGCCTCGAGCACCACCTGCTGCACACCGTCCGCGGTCCGTGGGTACACGGTGCGCAGGGTGCGGTGACGTTGCACGACGTCGCGCGCCGCGGCGGCAAGCGCCTCCACGTCGAGGTCGCCGTCGAGTCGGACGATGAGCGGAATGTTGTATCCGGCTGCGCCCGTGTCGAACTGGTTGAGGATCCACATCCGTTCCTGCGCCGGCGAGAGCGGAAGCTGCTCACCGTAGGCGACTGGCACCAGCGGCGGTCGGCGACGGCCGTCCCCGGCCCGCTCCTCCACCCGCGTCGCCAGTTCGGCGACGGTGGGTACCTCGAAGAGGTCGCGGACCGTCACGTCCGTGTCGAAGACGGCGCTGAGCCGGGCAGCTACCCGGGTGGCGATCAACGAATTGCCACCCAGGTCGAAGAAGCTCTGCCGGGCGCCGACCTCGATGCCGCCGAGAAGCTCGGCGAATACACCTGCGACCACTTCCTCGATCGGCCCGTGGGGTGCGTGGGCGTCTGCAGCGAGGACGGTCGGTTCGGGCAGCGCGTGCCGGTCCAATTTCCCGTTGGGGGTCAGCGGGAAGGTCGGGACGGGCACCACCGCGCCCGGCACGAGGTACTCGGGCAACACCGACCGCAGGTGACCGAGGAGGGTGCGCGGGTCCGCTGTGCTCACCACGTAGGCCACCAGTTGGTCGCCGACGGCGCTGCCGCGCAGCATGACTGCGGCGTGCTCGACGTCGGGACGCCGCAGAAGTGTCGCCTCGATCTCTCCGGGCTCGATGCGGTAGCCGCGCACCGCCACCTGGGTGTCGGCGCGGCCCTGGTGGTCGAGTTCACCGTTCGAGCGGTATCGGGCAAGATCTCCCGTCCGATACATGCGGGTGCCGGGGATGAAGGGGTCGGCGACGAACCGTTCCGCGGTGAGTGAGGGCAGTCCCACGTATCCGCGCGCGACCTGTGCGCCGGAGACGTACAGTTCGCCGACGGTCCCGGGCGGCACGGGATGCAGCGATGTATCCAGGACGTAGGTCCGCAGTCCCGGCAGCGCCCTGCCCACGGACCGGTGCTCATCTCCCGACTGCAGGTCGTGCCGTGTGACGTGCACCGTGGTTTCGGTGATGCCGAACATGTTGACCGCGCGCACGTTCGGGTGGCGGCCGAGCCAGGACGCCACGAGGGTGTGGTCGAGCGCCTCACCGCCGAAGATCAGCAGCCGCAGCGAGGAGCTGTCGATGTCCTCGGCGAGTTGCCCGAAGGCGGACGGCGTCTGGTTGAGGACGGTGACGCCTTCGTGTACCAGCAGATCGGCGAATTCGCGGGGCGAGCGGGCGAGGTCGCGGTCGATCAGCACGAGTCGTCCGCCGGTGGTGAGGGCGCCCCACATCTCCCAGACCGAGAAGTCGAAGGCGTGGGAGTGGAACATCGTCCACACGTCGCCCGGGCCGAAGCCGAATTCCTCGCGCGTGTTGGCGAGCAGCGACAGTACGTTGGCGTGGGTGACCGTCACGCCCTTCGGCTGCCCGGTGGAGCCCGACGTGTAGATCACGTACGCCGCTCCCCCCGGTGCGCGGCGAGGCGCGCCCGAGGACACAGTGCCACTCACCTGCGGCATCTCGGAGATCACGACCGCCGGCGCAGCGTCGTCGAGCAGGTAACGGATGCGTTCGGCGGGGTAGTCGACGTCGATGGGCACGTATGCGGCGCCGGCGCGGATCACCGCGAGCATCGCCACCACCAGATCGACCGAGCGAGGCAGAACGAGGGCCACCAGGTCTTCGGCTCCCACGCCGGAGGTCCGAAGGTGCTCGGCCATCTCCGCGGAGCGGTGATCCAGGTCGCCGTAGGTCACCGTGGTGTCACCGAACGTGATTGCCGCCGCGTCGGGATTCTCGGCGGCGCGGTGCTCGAACAGTTCGGCCAACGACGACGCTTCCGGTAGTGCACCGTCGATACCCGAAACACTCGCGTCGCGTTCGGACTCGCCGAGCACGTCGATCGATCCCACAGGCACCTGCACATCGGTGGTCACCGCCCGCAGCACCCGCAGCAGACGCTCCGCCCACCGCTCGACCGTCTCGGAATCGAACAGCTCTGCCGGATAGACGAATACACCGTCGAGACCGGCCGATTCACCATCTTCGCCGCGCTGTTCGCGTACCGACACTTCGAGGTCGAAGCGGCTGGTGCCGGTGCCCAGTTCACGGCCGCGTACATCCAGCCCCGACATCGTCACAGCCGGGAGGGACTCGAAGTTGTCGTACGCCAGCATCACCTGGAACAGCGGATGATGCCCGACGGAACGGGTAGGCGCGACCGCATCCACGGCCAGGTCGAACGGCACCTCGGAATGGGCGAACGCGGCGAGGTCGGTTTCCCGGACGGCGGCGAGTAGGGCGTCGAACCCGGCGCGTGGGTCGATCCTGCTGCGCAGGGCCACGGTGCCGACGAACATACCGACTACGTCGTCGAGCGCCGGGTCGGTGCGGCCCGATGTGGGTGTCCCGATGGCGAGGTCGTCGGCACCGGTCAGCTTGGACAGCAGGACGGCGAGTGCGGCGTGCAACACCATGAAGGGCGTCGCGTTCTGCTGCCGAGCCACTGTTTCCAGGCGTCGATGCAACTCGGCGGGAACCGAGAACGGGAGGTGTCGGGCGGTCAGCCGATCGGTGCCGGGTCGTGGCCGGTCGGTGGGCAGCGGCAGCAGGGTGGGCAGTCCGGCGAGTGCGGATGTCCAGTAGTCGAGTTCGCGTCGCATACGACTGTCAGGGGCGGCGGCGTCGCCGAGGAGGCGGCGCTGCCACCGGGCGTAGTCGGTGTAGGCGACGGGAAGCGGAGCCCAGTCGGGAACGCGGCCGGACGTCCTCGCGTGGTAGGCGACGGCCACGTCCCGGATCAGCGGCCCGAACGACAATCCGTCGACGGCGATGTGGTGCAGCACCACTGCGAGGGTGTGGCGGTGCGGCGCGACCGCGAACAGGGCGGCGCGCAGCGGTGGCTCGGTGGTGAGGTCGAACCCGCGGACGGCGAAGGCGGTCTCGTCCTCGGTGGGCGTGAGGTCGACAGCGGCGGGCACGACCTTCTGGACGGGCCCGGTCTCGGTGTCGGGGAAGACGGTGCGCAGCACGGCGTGCCGGGTGACCACATCGTGCAGGGCGGCAGACAATGCTGTGACGTCCAGGTCACCGTCGAGGTCGACGGCGAACGGCACGTTGTAGGCGGGAGACTGGAGGTCGACCCGGTTGAGCAACCACAGCCGTTGCTGCGCGTAGGCAAGCGGCGCCGGCTGCTCGGCGGGCTCGGCGACGAGCGGTGGACGCTGGTCACCGCCCTCCTCGATCAGGGCGGCGAGCGCGGCAACGGTGGGGCGGTCGAACAGGTCACGCACACCGATACGCAGTCCGGACATCGCTGACAGGTGCGAGACAACCCGGGTCGCGGACAGCGAATTTCCGCCCAAAGCAAAGAAATCCGCGTCGGCGCTGATGTCGGGGATCCCGAGGACGGCTGCCACTGCGTCCGCGACAGTTTGCTCGACGGGGGTCCGAGGGGGCCGGGTCGCCGCCGGAAGTGCGGGTGCGGGCAGGGCGTGACGGTTCACCTTGCCGTTCACCGAGAGCGGCACGGCATCCAGCACGGTCACAGTCGCGGGCACCATGTAGTGCGGCAGTCGCTCCGCCACGTACGCCCGCAATGCTGCGGGGTCGAGCTCGACGGTGCCGTATACGTACGCGGCGAGGACGTTGTCGTGCGGCACGGTGACGGCGGTGTCGACTCCGGGCGCCGACCACAGCACCGCGTCGATCTCGCCGAGTTCCACGCGGAATCCACGGATCTTGAGTTGGCTGTCGGCGCGACCGACGAACTCGAGGGTGTGGTCTGCGGTCCAGCGCACCAGGTCGCCGGATCGATACATACGACCGTATCCGTACGGATTCGCGACGAATCGTTCCGCCGTCAGATCGGGTGCACCGAGGTAGCCGCGGGCCAGCGCCGGACCCGACAGGTACAGCTCGCCGATGACACCCACCGGCACCGGCCGTAGCCGGGCGTCGAGTACCACCGCGGACGCACCGCGGATCGGACGCCCGACGGTGATCGGGTCGCCGGGCTGCAATGCACTGCTTCCGGTGGCCCACACGGTGTGTTCGGTGGGTCCGTACAGATCCACAACGGTCCGGCGTCCGGCGGCCCAGCGTTCCAGCACGTCCGGCGGGCACGCCTCCCCCACCACGGCCAGGAACGCGAGCGAGTCCAGGCCTTCCGCGTCCATCAGCGCGGGCACCGAGGGGGTGGTGGTCCAGTGGGTGACGCGTTCGCGGCGGAGCAGGTCCTTCAACTCGTCGCCGCCCACTACGCCTGGTGGGGCGATCACGAGGGTGGCGCCGCCGATGGCGGCCACCAGAATTTCGTGGATGGCGCCGTCGAAGCTAGGGGCCGCGAAGTGCAGTACGCGGGAGTCCGGCCCCACTCGGTAGCGGTCACGGACCTCGGCGGCGTGGTTCGCGAAGCCGCGGTGAGTTACCACGACACCCTTGGGTTCGCCGGTCGACCCGGAGGTGAAGACCACGTACGCGGGGTGATCCGCCGAGAGCGGCCGGACGCGCTCGCCGTCGGTGACAGGTGTCGAATCCCCCTGCCTCTCGCGCGCGTCGATCCACACGATGCCGTCGGGAACGAGCTCGGCGTCGTGCGCGATCGCGACGCGCACCCCAGCGGCGGCGAGGATCCGGGCGGTGCGTTCAGCCGGATGGTCCAGGTCGATCGGCAGCGACGCGGCACCGCTGCGGGCAACGGCCCACACCGCGGTCACCGAGTCGATCGAGCGCGGCAGCATCAGCGCCACCGCGTCCTCGGGTCCTACGCACAGTCCGATCAGCTTGCGCGCCAGCCGGTTGGCTCGCTCGTCGAGCTCCCGATAGGTCAGGTGGGCGTCACCGCACCGCACCGCGACGTCGTGGGAGTTGCCGCGCAGAAGGTCGGGAAGCGTGATCGGCGAGAGTGCCACTTCCCCGCGCGCGGGGACCAGGTCGGCGGCCTCGGACGGCTCGAGCACGTCGAGATCGCCGACGGCCACCGACGGGTCCGCCACGGCTGCCTGCAGCAACCGCTGCAGCAGTGTCGACCACCGGACGATGGTGACACGGTCGAACAGTTCGGTCGGGTAGGCGATCACGCCGTCGAGTCCGGCTGCGGCGCCGTCCTCGGCGTGCCGTTCCCGAATCTCGATCTCCAGGTCGTAGCGGCTGACGCTGCTCGGGATGCCGCGACTGCGTACGGTGACGTCGTCGAATCGAATCTCGGGTTCGGTGAAGTTCTGGTAGGCGAGCATCACTTGGAACAGCGGGTGATGCCCGACGGAGCGAGTCGGCGCGACGACGTCGACCACTCGGTCGAACGGTTGCTCGCTGTGCGCGAAGGCCGCCAGATCCGCGACGCGGGTGGAGGAGACGAGGTCGGCGAACGGGATCCTCGGATCCACCCGGGTACGCAGAACGACGGTGCCGACGAACATGCCCACCAGATCGTCCAGGACGGGATCGCCGCGACCGGACACCGGCGTGCCGACGGCGATGTCGTCGGCACCGCTGAGGACGGCCAGGGTGGCGGCCAAGGCGCTGTGCACCACCATGAACGGGGTGGCGCTGCATCGTCTGGCCAGTTCCACCACGGCACGGTGGGTACTCGGGTCCACCGTGAAGGGGACGCGATCCGGGGTGGTCGCCGTCGCCGGCCGCGGCCGATCGGTGGGTAGCGGCAGCCGCTCCGGCAGTCCGTCGAGGGTGGTCTTCCAGAACGCGAGATCTCGGTCGGCGCCCTCCTCCACGATCCGGCGGTGCCAGCGGGCGTAGTCGCCGTACCGGACCGGTAGGGCGTCCCAACCGGGGGCGTCGCCCTCCCGGCGCGCGCGGTACGCGGCCATCAGGTCGCGGGTGAGCGGGACGACCGAGAGTCCGTCGAAGACGATGTGATGGGCGGCGACGACCACGGTGTAGCCGTGGGTCCCGCGGTCGAAGATCCGGACGCGAATCGGCGTATCCCGGCTGAGGTCGAACCCCTCGGTTGTCAGTGCGGTGATCGCCTCGCCGAGTCGGTGTTCGTCGACCGGAACCGGGCTCAGATCGAGTGCGACGTCCGACGGCAGTTGCACCACTCCGGTCTCGGTCTCCCGGAACACGGTGCGCAGCGGCTCGTGGCGGTCCACCACGTCCCGCACGGCCGCGGCCAGCGCGTCCACGTCGACGGCGCCGCTCAGGTCCACCGCGAACGGGACGACGTAGTCGGCGGAGCCGGGATCCATCCGGTCGAGCAGCCACAACCGATCCTGTGCGGGTGCGAGAGGCGCTTCGCGCCCGTGCGCCTTTGTGGTAGTCAGAGCAGCCGAAAAGGCGCACGGGCTGCGGAGCAGCCTGGATGTCAACGTCGCCACGGTGGGAGCCTCGAAGACGTCGCGCACACTCACCTGCCGGTCGAGCGCATGCCCGACCCGCGACGCCAGGGTGGTCGCGGTCAGCGAACTGGCGCCGACCGCGAAGAAGTCGGTCTCGGCATCGATGAACGGCAGGCCGAGCACGTCGGCGATCACCCGGGCCACGACCTCTTCGGTGGCGCCGCGCGGCTTCCGTGACCGCACCACGGACGCCCCGGGCTCGGGCAGCGCGGCCCGATCCACCTTGCCGTTGGCGGTCAGCGGCATCGCGTCCAGCACCGTCACCGAACCGGGCACCATGTAGTGGGGCAGCTTGTCGGCCGTGAATGCTCGCACTGCAGCCGGTTCCACCGATCCGGTGACATACGAGGCCAGCGTTGTGCCGTGCACCAGCGTCACCGCGCCCTCGACCCCGGGTGCCGCCCGCAGTGCGGCGTCCACCTCACCGAGTTCCACCCGGAACCCACGGATCTTCACCTGGTTGTCGGCGCGCCCCACGATCACGAGTTCGTGCGAGGGCGTCCACCGGGCCAGGTCGCCGGAACGGTACATCCGCGCGCCGTTGCCGGACGGGTAGGCGATGAACCGCTCCGCCGTCAGCCCCGATCTGCCGTGGTAGCCCCGGCCGAGGCTCTCCCCCGCCAGGTACACCTCGCCGGTCACACCGACCGGAACCGGACGCAGCCGCGAATCCAGCACCAGCACTTCGGTTCCCTCGATGGGGCCGCCGATGGTCAGCGGACCGCCCGGCGTGAGGGGGTCGCTCATGAAGTTGACGATGGTGGTTTCGGTCGGCCCGTACCCGTTGACGACGATGCGTCCGGGGGTCCATCGCTGAGCGAGTTCCCACGGCAATTCTTCGCCGGCCAGGTCGATCACCCGTAGGTCCGGCACCGACGACGGCTCCAGTGACGCCAGCACACTCGGTGTCACCATCACATGGGTGACGCGTTCGCGGCGGAGCACGTCGGCCAGTTCGTCGCCGGCGAGTACCCCGGGTGGCACGATCACCAGGGTGGCGCCGGCGGTGAACGCCAGCAGCATCTCGTTGATGGAGAGATCGAACGACGGCGACGCGACGTGCGCCACCCGCGCTTCCGAATCGAGGAGTCCCAGCATCGCGTTCGCGTCGGCGAGCGGCGCCAGCCCGCGGTGAGTAACCACGACGCCCTTGGGCATTCCGGTGGAGCCGGACGTGTAGAGCACGTATGCCGGATGGTCGACCCGCAGCGGCCGAACGCGATCCCCGTCGGTCACCGCGCCCGCGTCACCCGGGCCGTCGGCGACGTCGATCCACGTAAATCCTTCGGGCACGTGCGACGCGTCGGCGGCCAGCGCCACCCTGACCTCGGAGTCGTGGAGCATGAATGCGATCCGCTCCGGCGGATATCCCGGATCCACCGGGAGGAATGCGGCGCCGCTGCGCGTGACGGCCCACACGGCGACGATCGACTCGACAGACCGCGGCAGCATCAGGGCCACCAGGTCCTCGGGTCCGATCCCGCGCGCGATCAGTCGCCGGGCCAATCTGTTGGCCCGAGCATCCAGCTCGCGGTAGGTGACCTCGACGTCGGCGCACCGCACGGCCACCCCCTCGTGCCTACCGTCGAGGAGGTCGGGCAGAGTCGCGACCGGAACGGCGACCGGTCCGACGCGTGGTACCAGTGCGGCGTGCTCGTCCGGCGCGAGCAGGTCCAGATTTCCGACCGTCACCGACGGATCGGAAGTTGCGGCGAGAAGTACATGCTGCAGCAACGCCATCCACCGGTCGATGGTTTCGGCGTCGAACAGTTCACGCGGGAAGTTCACGTCCGCGTGCAGTCCGTCGGGGCTGCCGTCGTCCGAGCGTCGCTCGCGTACGGTCAGGTCCAGGTCGAACGGTCGGGCGTGGGTCTGGACGTCCCGCACCCGAGCTGCGAGACCGGGCAGCGTCGCGTCGGCTTCGCCGAAGTTCTCGTATGCCAACATCACCTGGAACAGCGGGTGTTCGAGCTGGCCGGGTTCCGTGCCCTGCTGTCGCACGACCTGTTCGAACGGCACGTCGGCGTGCTCGAACGCCCCGAGGTCTGCTGCCCGCACCGTCTCGAGGAGATCCGCGAAGCTCGCGGCGGGGTCGATCCGGGTGCGCAGCGCCAGGGTGCCGACGAACATGCCGACCAGGTCGTCGAGTGCCGGATCCGCGCGACCACCCGTGGACGTGCCGACGGCGATGTCGTCGGTGCCGGTCAGGGCACGCAGCAGCACGGCGACCGCTGCGTGCAGCACCATGAACGGGGTCACGCCGTTCTCGCGCGCCAACCGGACCAGCGCACGGTGCTGTTCGGCGCCCACAGCGAACGTTGTGTGTCCCAGCGTCAGCGCGCCGGCGGGCCGCGGTCGGTCCAGCGGCAACGGCAACACCGCCGGAAGCTCGTCCAATGCCTCTGCCCAATAGCCCAGTTGGCGGGCGGCGAGGCTGTCGGGGTCTTCCGCGTCGCCGAGTACTTCTCGCTGCCACCGCACGTAGCTCGCGTACTCCACGGGCAGCGGCGCCCAGTCGGGAACGCGGCCGGCTGTGCGCGCGGAGTAGGCGACGGCGAGGTCGCGCAGCAGCGGCCGCAGGGACAGTCCGTCGACGGCGATGTGGTGCAGCAGGATGGCAACGGTGTGCCGGTCGCGGGCACGCTGCGACAGGGTCACACGAATCGGAACCTCACGGGTGAGGTCGATTCCGCCGCCGGCAACGTCGTCCAGAACGCAGTCCGCGTCGTCGAGCACCACCTGCTCGCCCAGTGAGGGGAACACCGTGCGCAGCATCCGATGCCGGTGCTGCACATCCCGGACAGCGGTCCGCAGGGCCACCACGTCAAGGGTGCCGTCGAGGTCCACCTCGAATCCCATGGCGTACGGATCGGCGGCGGGGTCGCGCTGGTTGACCAGCCACAGTCCCTGCTGCTGCGCCGACAGGGGCACCGGTCCCGACGTCTCGCGCGGGTCGAGCGCCGGGCGGTCGGCGGCCCCCGTCACGTGGGCGGCCAGTTCGGCCACGGTGGGGTGGTCGAAGATGTCGCGCACCGAGACCCGGCGTCCCAGCACCGACCCCACTCGGGCGGCGAGACGTGTTGCTCCCAGTGAGTTTCCGCCGAGGTCGAAGAAACTGTCGTCGATATCGATGCCCGCGGTCCCGATTTCGGTAGCGAATGCGGCAGCCACCAGTTCCTGCGTCGCGGTGCGCGCTCCCCGGCTCGATGCCGTCCGGATCACGGGATCGGGCAACGCCGCCCGGTCGATTTTCCCGCCACGCGTCAGCGGCAGGCTCCCGAGGGCGGTCACGGATGCGGGATTCAGGTGCCGGGGCAGGTGCTGCGTCGCGAAGGCGAGCACGACGTCGGTGTCCACGTCGGTTCCGTGGACGTAGGAGTGCAGGGTGCCATCGCGGGCGATCGTGACCGCCGTGTCGACTCCGGGAGCGACCCCCAGGACCGCGTCGATCTCGCCGAGTTCTACGCGGTAGCCGCGGATCTTCACCTGATCGTCTGCGCGTCCGGCGAATTCGAGGTGGCGCGAGGCGGTCCAGCGGACGAGGTCTCCGGTCCGGTACATGCGACCGTCGCCGTGCGGGTTGGCGACAAAGCGTTCCGCCGTCCACCCGGGCCTGCCGACGTATCCGCGGGCGAGGCCCGGTCCGGCCAGGTACAGCTCCCCCACGACGCCGACGGGGACCGGACGCAGAGCCGCGTCGAGCACCAGCACCGACATGCCGTCGATGGGGCTGCCGATGGTCACCGGGTCATCCGCGGACAGTGGTCCGGTGCCGGTGGCCCAGATGGTGGCCTCGGTGGGCCCGTACAGGTTGAGTAGGGTGCGGCCGGGCGCCCACCGCGACACCAATTCCTGTGGGCACACGTCTCCGGCCACCGCGACGACGCGCAGGCGCTCGAGACCATCGGGCTTGGTGAGAGCGAGGACAGCCGGGGTGGTGGTCCAGTGGGTGATGCGCTCACGCTGCAGGAGTTCCGTCAGTTCGTCGCCGCCGTAGACGTCGGTGGGCGCGAGGACCAGCGTCGCACCGCACGCCGACAGCAGTTCGTGGACGGAAGCGTCGACGCTCGGCGACGCGAACGCCAGTACCCGCGACCCGCTGTCCACGGCGTAGGACTTCCGGAGGGCCGCAGCGTGACTCGACAGCCCGCGATGGGTGACGACGACACCCTTGGGAGTTCCGGTCGACCCGGAGGTGTAGATGACGTACGCGGGATCGTCCACCCGCAGCGGGCGCACCCGGTCGGCGTCGGCAACCGGGGACGGGTTGTCGCCGAGGTGCTGCATGTCGCTGTCGGTGAGTACAGCGCGCGCCCCGGAGTCGGCGAGTATGTGCGCCACACGCGATTCGGGGTAGGTGGGATCGATGGGCACGAACGCCGCACCGGTCCGGGTGACCGCCCACAACGCGGTCACCCATTCGACGGAGCGCGGCAGCAGCACGGCCACCACGTCGCCGGGGCCGAGGCCCCGCTCGATCAGGTGGTGCGCCAGCCGGTTGGTCCGGTCGTCGAGTTCCGCGGGGGTGAGCTCGACGGAACCGCTCACGACTGCGATGCCGGTGCCGTCCAGCAGCGCGGGCAGGGTGAGGGCCGGTGCGGCGGCGGGTCCGTGGTGCGGAATCAGTGCGGACCGGTCGTCGGGGTCGAGCAGGTCCAGCGTGCGCACTGGGCTGTCGGGGTGCGCCACCATGGCCCGCAGCACCCGTTCGAGGAGTCGAGTCCAGCGGTGCACGGTGGTGTCGTCGAACAGTGCGCGGGAGTAGGTGACGGTACCGAGCAGCCCGGCGGCAGAACCGTCCGGCGAATGCTGTTCGGCCAATGCCAGTTCCAGATCGAAGCGTGCGACCGGGGCGGGGACCGCGTATGCGCGCACCGTGAGACCGGGCAGGGTCAGTTCGGGTTCGGTGGCGGCGTTCTCGAATGCCAGCGCGACCTGGAGCAGCGGATGATGCGGCGCCGATACCCCGCCCGTCACGGCGTCGACGATGCGGTCGAACGGTGTCTCGGAATGCGCGAAGGCGTCCAGATCGGTGCGGCGAACGTCCGACAGCACGTCGGCAAGTGTCTGATGCGCGGATACTCGGGTGCGGAGCACGACGTTGCTCACGAACATGCCGACCAGCGCGTCGAGCGAGGGATGGGTGCGCCCCGACACCGCTGTTCCGATGGCGATGTCGTCGGTGCCCGCCAGCGCGCTCAATGTGACGGCCAGCGCGGCGTGCACCACCATGAAGGGCGTCGAATCATCTGTCCGTGCGAGCTCTTCCACCGACCGGTGCAGGTCGGCGTCGAACGCCAGCGGTACCGTCCCCGCCGGGTGCAACCCTGCCGCTGGGCGGGGGCGGTCGGTGGGCAGCGGCAGCAACTCGGGCACGCCATCGAGTTGGGTGGCCCAGTAGTCGATGTCGCCGGGGGCGGCGGCGTCCACGATGTCGCGGTGCCATCGGGCGTAGTCGGTGTACTGCACGTCGAGCTCGGGCCAGCTCGGCGCAGTGCCGGAGCGACGTGCCTCGTAGGCGGTGATCACGTCACGGGTGAGCGGCGCGAACGACAAGCCGTCCATCGCGATGTGATGCGCAATCACGACGAGCGCGTGGCGGGTGGGGGCGAGCCGGTAGAGGCGGATGCGCACCGGTGTCTCGGTGGTGACGTCGAAGCCGCGGCCCGCGAGTTCGGCCGCGGCGGCGTCGAGTGCGCCGGGTTCGAGCGGAATGGGTGTCAGGTCCACGACGGCAGGGGTGACCACTTGCACGGGACCGTTGGCGGTGTCGGGGTAGACGGTGCGCAGCACCGTGTGCCGGTCGAGGACGTCGTGCACCGCCGCAGCCAAACTCGACGCGTCCAGCTCACCGTCGAGTTCGACGACGAACGGCACGTTGTAGGCGGGCGATTCGGGCGCGGCCTGCGCCAGGAGCCACAGTCGCTGCTGCGCCGGTGCGAGTGGTGCTGTGCCCCCGTCCGAGTCGGCACGGCGCAGGGGCGGTGTGGCCACCCGCGAACGCGAAGCGCCCATTCTGGTGGCCAGAAGCGCAACGGTCGGTGCCTCGAAGATGTCGCGCACCCCGACCACGTGTCCCCGGGCCGAGAGCCGGGCAGCGACCTGCGTGGCGGAGAGCGAATTTCCGCCCAGCGCGAAGAAGTCGGCGTCGGCTCCGACGGAGTGCAGTCCGAGAACGTCGGCGATCACAGCGGCCACGAGTTCTTCGACCTCGCCGTGCGGCGCGCGGGACGGCGACACGACCGGTTCAGGGAGGCCCGCGCGGTCGATCTTGCCGCTGGGGGTGAGTGGCATCTGCTCGAGCACGGTCACCGAGGCCGGCACCATGTAGTGCGGCAGCCGGGCGGCGGCGAAATCGAGCACTGCGGCTGGGTCGGTCGCGCCGCTGACGTACGACACCACTGTGCCCGAGGATATTCCGGCACCGTGTACCACGGTGACGGCGTGGTCGACGCCCGGCGCTGCGGTGAGCACGGCGTCGATCTCGCCGAGCTCGACCCGGAAGCCGCGGATCTTCACCTGGGTGTCGGTGCGGCCGACGAACTCGAGCTGGTGGCCGGGGGTCCACCGCACCCGGTCACCGGTGCGGTACATCCGCGACCCGGCGCCGTGCGGGTAGGCGACGAATCGCTCGGCTGTCAGCCGGGTGCGCCGGTGATATCCCCGCGCGACGCTCTCCCCCGCCAGATACAACTCCCCGACCACGCCGACGGGGACCGGGCGGAGTCGGGTATCGAGCACGAGTGCGTCGGTGCCCGGCACGGGACGGCCGATCGTGACCGGCTCTCCCGGTACCAGCGGTGGGCTGAACAGGGTGGTGACGGTGGCCTCGGTGGGCCCGTAGCCGTTGACCATGACGCGGCCGGGCGCCCACGCATCGACCAGTGCGCCGGCCAGCGCCTCGCCGCCGACGTCAAGGACGCGGAGGTCGGGTAGCTCCGACGGCACCAGGGTGGCTACGACCGCGGGGGTGAGTACGGCGTGCGTCACGCGCTCCGTGCGCAGCAGCTCCGTCAGCATCTCGCCCCCGAAGACGTCGGGCGGCACGATCACCAGCGTGGCTCCGGCGGTGAACGCGAGCAGCAGCTCGTCCAGGGAGATGTCGAACGACGGGGACGCGAAGTGTGCGACGCGGGCGGACTCGTCGACGTCGTAGAGTCCGTTACGCGCGGAGGCCAGGCCGGCCAGGCCGCGGTGCGTCACCGTCACCCCCTTGGGCGTTCCGGTGGAGCCGGACGTGTAGAGCACGTACGCGGGGTGGTCGAGGCGCAGTGGGCGGACACGATCGGTGTCGGCAACGGGTGACGGGTCGCCGGGCCGGTCTGTCACCTCCACCCAGTCGATTCCGGCGGGCAGCACCGAGGCGTCCGCGGCGAATGCCACCGTGGTCCCGGAATCGGCGAGCATGAACGCGATCCGCTCTGCCGGGTAGCCGGGGTCGACGGGCAGATAGGCGGCGCCCGAGCGCGCGACGGCCCACAGTGCCACCACCGATTCGGGTGAGCGCGGCAGCATCACGGCCACCACGTCTTCGGGTCCGATACCGCGCTCGATCAGCCGATGGGCGAGCCGGTTCGACCACGCGTCCAGCTGTCCGTACGAAAGGTCGACGCCCGCGTGCCGCAGTGCGATTGCGTCGGGGTCACGCAGTCCGGCGTCGAGCAGTTCGGGCAGGGTTGTCGGCGGGACGGCGGGCGGGCCGCCGCAGGGCACCAGTACCGCCTGCTCGGTCTCGTCGAGAATCGGCAGTGCCCCGACCTGGGTGTCGTCCTCCGCGCCGACGAACGTCTCGAGGAAGTCCAGGAACCGGCGGTACCGAGTGTGCAGCTCGGTTTCTTCGTAGAGGGTGGGGTTGGCCTCGAAGTCGATGCGTGTACCCCGCCCAGTTACCGATGGGTAAAGATTGAGGGCGAGGTCGTCCACCGGACCGCTGGTGAGTGGATGGAAGACGCCGACGACGTCTCCGAGCACGATCTCCTGGTGGTAGATCATCAGGTTCACGGTGGGGCCGAAGCCGCCGCGCCGCGCACCGCCGTCGGGGAGGTCGCGTCGCATGTCTTCGTAGCGGTAGCGCTGGTGCCGCAGGGCCCCGGTGAGCTCGAGCTGCACCCGTCGGACGAGCTCCGCGCCGCTCACCTCGCCGTCTACGTGCACGCGCAGCGGGACGATGTTCGACACCATGCCGGCCGAGCGACGAGCGGCCGCGGTGGTGCGCGCGGAGACGGGCAGGCTCAGCACGATGTCGGTGGTGCCGGTCATTCGTGCGAGGAAGGCGGCGAACGCGGCGACTACGACGGGGACGTCGGACGAATTCCAGCGTCGGGCAACGTCGCCGATGCTCTGGGAGATGCCGTCGTCGATGGTGCCGCCGAGAAGGAGCGAGGGTGCGACGGGTGGCGCTTCCCGGGCGGTGAGACGGGCGGGGTCGGGCAGGCCGGCGATACGTTCGGCCCAGTAGTTTCCGTCCGTCTCGAACCGGCTCGTGGATCGGTAGGCGTCTTCGGCGTCGTACAGCTCGCGCAGGCTCAGCGCCTTGGACGGCGGCGGTTCGGTGCCGTTCACGAGGTGGCTGTAGATCTCGGCCACACGGTTGGTGAGCACCATGCCGCCGTGGCCGTCGATGACGATGTGGTGGACGCGGGAAAACCAGAAGTAATGGTCGTCGCCGACGTGCAGCAGGGTGGCCATGATCAGCCGGTCTTTCAGCACGTCGAGCGGGCGGCTGTATTCCGCGCTCATCCAACGGTGCGCTTCGACGGCGGGGTTCTCACCGTCGCGGAAGTCGCGGTAAGCGAGAGCGTCTTCGATATCGAAGTCGACACTCTGTAGGGTTCCATCACGACCGTCGACCAGCAGGACGAATGGCGACTCCAGTTCACGGGATGCACGGTCGGTGGCGTCCACCAGGCACCCCACGTCGACGTGTCCCTGAATCTCCACATACTGGGCCACGTTGAGGGGGACGCTCGGGTCGAGTTGCTGGGCGAACCAGATTCCCTGTTGTGCTCTCGACAGGGGGAACTCACTCACAGTGGTTGTCCCCCGTCCATGTTTCCCGATCCGAGCAGAAATCGGGCCTGCACGCCGCTTCGTTACTGTGAATTGGCCCACTCACGATCTGGATGGGCCTGAACCTTGATGACTCCCGGTTCGCGAAATCCGCTACTCAGACAATAATGAGCAAGCGCGTTGCTCACCACGCGGGGGTCAAACCTGCGACGCACGTCACAGTATCCTCTACGCAACCACGATGACAGGAGCCACGATCCGTGAACGATCATTCCCGCGGTGACGCCGAGAACCCCGGCGCTTCGGGCACTTCCGCGGGCGAGCCCTCGGTTCGTCGCATCCGCAAGCGCACGAGCGTCCGCAGCAAGTCCTATAAGCGCAAGCGTTCCCTGATCACGGGCGGTTTTGTGGCTTCGCTGGTGGTAGTGGCACTGGGTCTGTGGCTCGGCTATTCGGCTAGGGAAGCACGCGCAAATCTGTACGAGGCGCGCAACCACGCACAGCTCGCGAAAGACGCGTTACTGGACGGTAATACAGAAGACGCGGAGCGCTCATCCGCCGACGCCGACAAGTACGCGAACAAGGCCTACGACTACACCCACAACGTCCCGTGGAGCGTCGCGTCGACCATTCCATGGCTGGGCAGCCCGCTCGAGACGTCGCAGCAGATCTCCGAGGTGGTGCGCGGCCTGACGTCGGAGGTGCTCACACCGGCGGTGGCAGCCGGAACCTCTCTGGCGCCAAACCAACTCATCGCTTCCGGTGGCAAGGTAAATTTGCAGCCGTTACAGGATGCTGCGCCAGTACTGGATCAGACTGCCGTCGCTGCGCAGCGGTGGAACGATAAGGCACAGGCTATCGCGGCTCCGACATACCTGACGTCGGTTTCCGACGCTCGTACACAACTGCAGGACCAGCTTTCGGAGCTCTCGAAGCTGTTGGGGAATACCGCAATTGCCGCACAGCTGGCACCCGCAATGTTGGGCGCAGACGGCCCCCGCAACTACTTCATGGCCTTCCAAACCAACGCCGAAGCTCGCGGAACGGGCGGCCTGCTAGGTGGCTACGGTGTCATTCGTGCGAATGATGGTGTCGCACGAGTAGACACGCTAGGGCGGAACTCGGACCTTGTCGGCGCAGCAGCGCCGTTGGACCTGGGACCAGAATTCGCCGCCCAATACGGGCAGAGCCGACCGACCACAGACATCCGTAACAGTAACTTGAGTTCACACTTTCCCTATGCAGCGCAGATTTGGAAATCGATGTGGGCCCAGGAATCAGGCGAGCAGGTGGACGGTGCGATTGCCACCGACCCGATCGCGCTCAGCTACGTGCTCGGCGCCATCGGCTCGGTCAAAATGCCGGACGGAGAGGTGATCAACGCCGACAACGTGGTGGAACTGACCGAGTCGACCGCCTACGTCCGGTTTGCGGACGACAACAACGCCCGTAAGCAGTATCTTCAGACGGTGGCCGCCCGGGTGATCGACAAGATGACCGGTCAGATCCAGTCCCCCCAGAAGTTGCTAGACGCCCTCGGCCGCGCGGCCGGTGAGCGCCGTATCGCCGTGTGGAGCTCGCACCCTGAGGAGCAGCAAGTTCTGGCCGGGACCCCCCTCGGTCACACCGTCCCCGACGACGCGGCACCATTCGCCGGCGTCGTCATCAACAACCAGGCTGGTGGCAAACTCGACTACCACACGACGCGTGAGATCGACTACACGGCTGAGAGTTGCGCCGGCGACACCCGCCGCTCGACGGTGACAGTGAAGCTGACCAACAACACACCGGCGGGCGACTTCCCTGACTACGTCGCGGGAACGTTCATCAACACCCTCGGCGTGCCTAAGGGCACCAACGTGTCGGCTGTATCACTACTGGCGACACAGGGCGCACAGCTACGGAACGTGACGGTGGACGGCAAGCCGGCCGTGTTCCTAACAGGCAAGGAAATGGGCCACCCACTGTTCGACGTGCTGGTTCCCGTGAGGCAGGGCCAGACGACGGAAATTAAGTACCAGCTGACCGAGCCCGCCACCCCCGGCGAGGCGCGAGTTCCGGTGCAACCCCTGGTAGATGATCCAACTGTCATCGTGGACGTACCGAACTGCGGCGCCTGACTCGGCAATGCTCTCCGACACCTCTCGTACCGCCGCCACCGCCCTGGCCGTGGCGGCGGGTGGCGCGGTGGGCGCTGCGTGCCGATACCAGATTTGGCGGTGGTGGCCGGACGACACAATGCACTTTCCGCTCACCACTTTCGCCATAAATGTGGTGGGGTGCTTCCTGCTCGGTCTGTCTATCGGCGCTATTCCAGATGGGGATCAGGATTTATCGGCCATCGTCCGCGCGTTCCTCACGTACGGCACGCTTTCAGGTTTCACGTCTTTCGGCTTCTTTGCGGTGCAAGGTGTAACACTGACTTATCCCGGGATGGGGTTGCTATATCTGGCGTTGACGCCGGTTGTCGCTGTCGGTTTAGCGTGGGCCGGCAGGGCGTGCTGGTCCACGCTGTCGAGGCGCAGCCGTCGTGCGGGGAGGCATGCACGGTGAACGTGTCAACGTCGATCAACTACGCGTGGTGGGTCGCGGCTGGCGGTGCGGTGGGCACACTGTTGCACTACCTGGTCGTGACGGTCGCCGGGCCTCGTATCGGTGCGGACCGCGTTGTGCTACTGCTCACCACGTGCACGTGTGTGTTGCTCGGCATCGTCGTTGCGTCGGGCCGGAGCGGGGGCGGGTATGCGTTCTTCGGTGCCGGGGTACTCGGTTCGGTCGCGCCGTTTACGGCAGTCGCGGGGCAGGCATTAGACCGCGCTTGTCCTCTGCCTCGGCGCCGCAGGATATTGCTTGCGATGTGGACTGGCTTGGCCGGCGTAGCGATGGCGATAGCGGGCTACATCTTGGCCGATATAGGCAGTATCACGATAGAGAAGGCACCCAGCAGCCTCCGCTAGCACGACCCTTGAACGAAAGCCTTGATGAACCCCACCGTTTGATACAGGTACGTATATTCCCACTCGGCAAGACTGTAGTTGTAGTCGCGGGGCACCGGCCGCATCACAATCTCACCGTCGAAGCACTGCGAGAAGATGTAGCGCGCTCGCGGTAAGTGGAAACGCCAGCTGATCACCAGCACACGGTTCCACCCGTTTTTCTCGGCTAATTCGCGGGTGAACTCCGCCTCTCCTCGTGTCGTCGCAGGGACGGGGGGCACACACGTGACGGTGAACCGTGGGTCGTTGATGGCGCAGAACGCGGTCATCCACGGGTCACCTTGCCAGTACGGATTGGAAAGCACGACGTTCCTCGCGACTCCTTGCTGGGCAAGGTTGACGCCGTAGTCTTCGCGCCCGTCGTGCTCACCACCAAGTACGACAATTGCATCGACAGGTGTCAATGGGTCAATTCGAGACTCGGTGAAGACGAAAAATCCCACGACCCCAACGCCTGCCACGACGAGCGCAACGATGCTCACCGAGACCACCAAAAACGTGAACAACCGCTGCACAGTTAGCCACACCCCCGTTTTGGTGCGGAGCTCTCCCGCGAGCCGCGATGAGGGAGCTATGCCGCTCTCCGCTACGGGCGTCCCAATCCACGATAAGTCCATCCCTCATCGCGCCACTGTTGTGGGTCAAGGCAGTTCCTGCCGTCGATTAGCACGCGCTTGCGTACCACTGCGTCAAGATCTGCGGGCTGCAATTTTCTAAATTCGGGCCATTCTGTCAGCACTAGGACAACGTCAGCGCCCTCGCAGGCATCGAACGCAGTCTGCGCGTACCCAAGCGTCGGGAACAGTGCCCGCGAATTCTCCATCGCTTTGGGGTCGTACACCGTTACTGCAGCGCCTTGCAACTGAATTTGTCCGGCGACGTTCAGGGCCGGGGAGTCACGCACGTCGTCGGAGTCCGGTTTGAACGCGGCGCCAAGTACTGCGACGCGGGCACCGAGCAGTGACCCGCAAGCTTCCCGCGCCAGTTCCACCATACGAGTGCGGCGCCGCATGTTGATGTTGTCGACCTCGCGTAGGAACGTGAGTGCCTGATCTGCACCGAGTTCGCCGGCGCGGGCCATGAAGGCACGGATGTCCTTGGGGAGACAACCACCCCCGAAGCCGACCCCCGCATTCAGAAAGCGACGCCCGATACGGGCGTCGTGACCGATGGCGTCGGCCAACACTGTCACGTCCGCCCCTGCCGCCTCGCATACCTCAGATATCGCATTGATGAAGGAAATCTTGGTGGCGAGAAAAGCATTCGCCGAAGTCTTAACGAGTTCAGCAGTCGCCACATCCGTGACGAGAAATGGAATGTCATCCTCGATGAGTGTTGAATAAACCTCGCGTGCAACGTCCTCTGCGCGTCCCGGACGATCGCGATCGACTCCGAGAACCAGGCGGTCTGGATGCAGCGTGTCCTGGACGGCGAATCCTTCGCGAAGAAATTCGGGGTTCCAGGCCACCTCGAGATCTTCGCCAGCCGGCGACAGCTCGCGCGCAAGTACACCCAGCCGTTGAGCCGTTCCCACGGGAACGGTCGACTTACCGAATATCACTGCTGGACCCGTAATCAGCGGTGCAAGGGTCGTGATGACGGCGTCGACATACGTCAGGTCGGCTGCGAACTCTCCCTTCTTTTGGGGAGTGCCAACACCAAGGAAGTGGACGTCGGCGAAGGCTGCGGCCTCTTCGTACGAGGACGTGAAACGTAATCTTCCTGCAGCGATATTGCGTCGCAGGACTTCTTCCAGACCTGGCTCGTAGAAAGGCACCTCACCAGCCTCAAGCTTCGTGAGTTTCGCCGAATCGACGTCCACACCAAGGACCTCATGACCGAGCTCCGCCATGCAGGCAGCGTGGGTGGCTCCTAGGTAGCCAGTTCCGAATACAGCAATGCGTGTGGTCACTGTGATCTCACATTCAGGGGAATTGACCTGCGATCAGAACGGATGACGCATTCACCTGCGCACAACGTCTACGTGGCGGCGGTACCACGCAATCGTTGATGCGATCCCCTCGCGGAGACCGATACTGGGTTCCCAACCAGTCCCGCGCAGCTTGGTGGTGTCGAGAAGCTTCCGGGGCGTACCGTCAGGCTTTGATGTATCCCATTCGATCCGGCCTGTATATCCAACTTCTTCGGCCACGATTCGTGCAATCTCTTCAATAGTCGAGTCTTGCCCGGTGCCTACATTGACCTGATCAGGGCCGTCATAGTTCTCAAGCAGGTGGAGACAGGCCGATGCCATGTCGTTCACATGCAAGAATTCGCGGCGCGGTGAGCCCGTGCCCCAGTTCGTGACGGACTCGGCTCCGTCGCGACGGGCTTCATCGTAGCGACGAATGAGTGCGGGAAGCACATGCGACCCTTGCAGCGAGAAGTTGTCACCTTGCCCGTACAGGTTGGTCGGCATGGCGGAGATCCAAGGAAGTCCATACTGGCGCCGTACAGCCTGAACTTGCAGAATGCCAGCAATCTTCGCGATGGCGTAGGCATCGTTTGTAGGTTCGAGGTGGCCAGTCAGGAGGTACTCCTCCTTGATCGGCTGAGCGGCGAGCTTGGGGTAGATGCAGGACGATCCGAGGAAGAGAAGACGCTCAACACCATGTTCCAAAGCCGCATCGAGGACATTCACCTGGATCCGCAGGTTCTCCGAGAGGAAGTCGACGGGGTACGTGTTGTTCGCCATGATTCCGCCGACTTTCGCTGCAGCCAGCACAACGTTGCGTGGCTCCTCGTCCGCGAAGAAGCGAAAGACCGCCTCCCTGTCGCGCAGATCAAGTTCACTGGACGAACGCCCAAGTAGGTTCTCGAAGCCTTTCGCCTCGAGCTGGCGCCAGATAGCAGAGCCGACAAGACCTCGGTGACCTGCCACGTATAGCGGAGCTGTTCGATCTAACTCTTTCGGCACGAAGTTGTTCTGCATCAGAGGATCTCCCAGTCGGGATGCGCCGGCGAATCAATCCATGGCCGGCCCTCATGCTTGAGTGCCTCGATATCGGCGTCAACCATGATCTTCGCGAGTTCAGGAGTGTGGACCTGAGCCTTCCAACCCAACTTTCCCTCGGCCTTACTCGCGTCACCGACCAACGCGTCCACCTCGGTGGGGCGGAGGTAGCGCTCATCGAAACGCACGTGGTCTTCCCAGTTCAGACCTGCATGGTCGAACGCCACTGTCAAAAAGTCTCGAACTGAGTAGTTCCCGCCGGTCGCGAGACAGTAGTCGTCCGGTTCGTCGGCCTGCAACATTCGCCACATACCTTCGACATACTCGGGTGCATAACCCCAGTCACGGATTGCGTCAAGGTTACCCATGTAGAGATGCTCTTCGAGGCCAGCCTGGATTCGTGCGACGGCACGAGTGATCTTGCGCGTTACGAACGTCTCGCCGCGACGCGGTGACTCGTGATTAAAGAGGATGCCGTTGACAGCAAAGATCCCGTACGCTTCACGGTAGTTCTTCGTAACCCAATACGCGTACACCTTCGCTGCACCGTATGGCGACCGCGGGTAGAACGGAGTCTCCTCATTCTGCGGAGGCGGTGTGGCACCGAACATTTCAGAGCTCGAGGCTTGGTAATACTTGCACTCCACGCCCGCCAGCCGGACAGCTTCGAGGAGTCTGATAGATCCGACCCCGGTCGTGTTCCCTGTGTGTTCTGGCTCGTCGAAGCTCACGCGGACATGCGACTGCGCACCGAGATTATAGACTTCGTCCGGCTGGATTTGTGAGAGAAGAGTCACAAGCCTCGCACCGTCACTCAGATCACCATAGTGCAGGAATAGCTTCGCTTCGGGGTCATGCGGGTCGACGTACAGATGTTCAATCCGAGACGTATTGAAGGTCGAAGACCTACGGATCAGTCCATGGACCTCATATCCCTTCCCGAGCAACAGCTCGGCAAGGTACGAACCGTCCTGGCCAGTGATCCCAATGATCAACGCACGCTTCATCCCAGCTCCATTTGTTCGAATCCGCAACACACCCTCGCCTGGTAGCCTAGTTCCTTGGCGCAGGATCCTCGACATGAGGTGGCTTCTGATCGAGGTCCACCCCTTCGGGCAGCGACCCGCTGAGAATCGTTGACGCGGAACCGGCGTCAAGCAGACACCCCCGAAGCTTCATCTAGCTAGCTAGCTACGTCGGCGGGCTTCTGCCATCTTCGGCATCGGCGGCACATCCGGATCAATAAGATTGGCGGCGCGGTCTCCGGAGCGCATTGCCTGAGGTGAACCCCAGCCATGGATAGAAGCTACTATCCATCCTCGTGACCAGGCGCCCGCTCCACGTAACGATCGTTGGCCTAAATTACCCCCCAGAAGTCACGGGGATCGCCCCGTACACCGGCGGGATAGCGCGCGGCCTACACGACCGGGGCCACATCGTTCGCGTCGTCACCGGATTCCCTCACTACCCGTCGTGGAAGGTCGATCCGGATTACTCAGGTCAGACGATTGATGAGAATCGTGACGGAATTAGCATAAGACGTGTACGGCAGTACACTCCAAGTAATTTAAACAACGCCACCAGGATGCTACTTGAGGCCTCATTCGGAACGAGGGCAATTACGCAGAACTGGCATAGGCCCGACGTAGTCCTTTGCGTCTCGCCGGCTTTGATTGCAGCGGCGATGGCGGTCGCACGGGCTCGAGGCCAGAGAAGTCGGCCGAGCATTGGAATTTGGGTCCAGGATTTGTACAGTCGAGGGCTGATCGAGACTGGGGCAGCGAACGGGCGCATCGCCCAAGCCGCGGCGAAATTCGAATCGGCCACCTTGAGGGCAGCTGACGGCGTTGCCGTGATTCACGATCGCTTCCGCAGCTACATGGCGAATACGTTGAAGATCGAAAGCTCCAAGATCGAGGTCATTCGGAACTGGACACACCTCAGGGTCGGACCTACAAGGAGCCGAGTGCAGACTCGATCTCTTCTCGGTTGGGGGCCAGACGAGACGGTCGTGCTTCACAGCGGGAATATGGGAGCCAAACAAGGGCTCGAAAACGTTATCGAAGCCGCTAAGCAGGCCTTCGTTAATTACCCATCTATCCGATTCGTCCTCCTTGGCGATGGAAACCAGAGAGCAAGACTGGAGTCATTATGCCCCCCAGGTCTCAACCTCCAGTTCCTAAATCCGATGAGTGATTTCGATTTCCGATCGGCGCTCGATGCGGCCGATGTGCTGCTGGTAAACGAATTACCAGGAGTGACTGAGATGGCAGTCCCAAGTAAGCTTACGACGTACTTCGCTACCGGGAAACCCGTGCTTGCCGCAACCGACAGGACAAGCACAACGGCAGAGGAACTCGCAAACTCCGGTGGCGGGGTTCAGGTTCCGGCGGGTTCTCCCGAGGAGCTTATCAAGGAGATAATTCAACTTTCGTCAGACGATGCTTACGCGGCGGCGTTTGGTCGCGCCGGGCTTGCTTACTATCGCACCACACTGAGCGAAACATCGGCGATTGACAGTTTCGAAGAGTGGATTTATAAAATCCACTCCGCAAAAAGAGAGGTTCGGTCGAGTGCAGGAGCCGACGAATGAGTCGATTGACGTAGCGTTCAAGCTCTCCAATAGTTCTCGCCGCCTATCTCAATTCAGCGGTCGCGGATATGACAAAGGCCGATCTGTCGCAGTGCAGGCGCTATGGATGTTGATATCTGGGTGTTTCACATCCAGATGGTGGCTGCCCAACGCCATTCGGATCAAGATCTTAAGGTTGTTCGGCGCCCATATCGAAGCTGGCGTCCTAATCCGGCACAATGTGCGGATCCACTGGCCTTGGAAGCTCTCAGTCGGAAGGGATTCATGGATCGGTGAAGGCGTCTGGATTCTAAACCTTGAACCGGTGTTTATCGGGCGGGACGTCTGCATATCGCAGGAAGCAATGATATGCACTGGGAGCCATGACAGAAATTCGCCGACTTTTGAGTTCGACAATCGACCTATCACGATCCAGGACGGAGCTTGGATAGCTGCGCGAGCTACGATTCTCCGCGGAGTAACTATCGGATCAAACACGACTGTCGGAGCACAGTCCCTCGTCGTTCGCGACGTCCCAAGCAATACCGTCGTCCTCAATGCAGGGACCACTCGGTATCCGTCCGCTGAATAGGCGAGGTGCTACACAGAGTCATCTCACTGACAGCATCGCGCTCATCGAGCATCGGGGCGCTGGACCGTTGACACCCGACCTGGTCAAGGCCGACAGGAGGTATGAGGGGTCGCTGGGCATTCGCTCACATGTGAACTTAGCAGCGACGGAATGTGGTCCTGCCGCGGAGCCACAGATATAGGGCCACAGTGATCGGTCAGCATACGAAGGTCGGGTGGATGAGCTCGCGCCGGCGAGGGGCTCGATGGTGAGACCGGTGAGATGTTCGAGCATCGGTTGACGCCGGATCATGATGAGATCCTGGAATGGATCCGCTAATTCTCGTGCGGGCGTGCGGCGACTTCCGAGGCCGGTCCGACCGGCTTCCGGCTGGCCACGTTCCTGGTCAGGGCCAGGGTTCGTGTGTCTGGTGGCGGCACCGTCGAAGCTGCAACGCCATCCGGCGGCCGGGTCAATACCGATACCGCGATGTCCGCCACCTGGCCCGGCTGCTGCATCTGGGTGAGGTCATCGAGGTGAAGTCCCGAGTGTCGAGCAGGAAGCTACACGCAATCTGGTCCGGCCCGACAGAATGTGCGCGGGGAGGACCTGACGTCGGCCCGGAACAGCATCTCGAAACTGCCTATGCGGCCGAGAATCGTCTACTCCGGCAGAAGAGCGTGGGCCGGAAAACACCAGCTGTGGCTATGGACGCGCGCGTTTACAGTCCCGATGCTGCAACTCGCATTTGGCACTGCGTCTACACCATGCTCACCATCGGGGATCGGCGATCGGCGCGCACCTAGGCCTGGTGCCCACCGAATCGTCCTCGGGCGCGTCACGATCGCAGAGGTCGATCGCCAAGTCCGGCAATGCCCGCGCCCGCCGACCGCTGATCGAAGCCGTATGGGCATCACCGCCACCCCTACCCAGCAGTCCCGGTGTGGATCTGCGGCGCGGGTGGAACCAAGCCACCCCGTCGGCGCGGGCGCACGGGCAACACGGCAACCGCCGTTAACACGGCCGATGGCAAAGCTTCGATCAGCGACGTAAGCGTCCAGTGGGCAACAACTCCGCCCCCCCCCGTGAACTCGCCGGCTGGTGCCTGGTCACTGGCCGTGGTCCCCGGCTCACCGCGCCGTCTACCAATGTCCTGACGGCCCCACGGTGGTGGTGACGGCAGCGCCTGGGGAGACCCGCGAACGCCTGTAGAGCAGTCGCGCACTCGTGCGCACCGTACGGCCGGACATGGCCGACCCGCCGCTCTTCCTCGTCGGCGTGGATAGCTGGCCGGACTGCCAGACGGCTACATCTGCTACCAGCGAGGTCGGTTCGGGAACATCGAGATCCAGCATGGCTTGACCGCCCCGGGCGAGCCGGCGGGCCTGCTCAAGCAGAACCCCCAGCTCGGCGTCGGTGTGTGCGGACCCGACATGCGCCACGATCTCCCACTGGCCACGGGGTTTGCGCACGACCTGCACCGCGACCGCACCCGACGCGGTGCGCACCTTCCGCACATATGTCACAGCCGGTGACCATACCTGCTTAGTGCCCCATTTCAGCCCTACCGGAAGCCGACACCGCAGGTCAAGGCACTGCCGCAGAATCTACTTGCCAATAATGTCCTAAGTCGGAGGGATCGCATGTCGAAACACGCCCCGCGATTTCGATAGGCCGACAACGGCACCCCAGGCAAGGTAATGGGCGCCCTGCTGGCGATCGCCGACGCCACTGGTGAGATCCACTCAGGATATGAATCCTAAAATATGTGCGAAGAGTCAATTCTGCTCTCTGCGATCTAGTTCAGCCGAGTGACGTTCCCGCTCTGAATCCGACCGAAACCGCAACTTCACTACACGGGCGGGATTACCGACTGCAATCCCGAATGGCTCAATATCACGGGTAACAACAGCGCCAGCGCCAATTACCGCGCCCTCCCCAATTGAAATTCCGCCGAGAACGATTGCCCCTGCACCAATCCAAACATCTCGCCCGATGGCAACACTATCCTCGGGCACTTGGGGCCGATCCCCTACCCAAGTCGAGAGTGCCATCGGCATGCCAATCTCGCTAACAGCATGATCCATTCTGCCCAGTATCTGAACGTTCCGACCGATCAGGCAGTAATCGCCTATACGGCCGTCAACCTCTATTATTGAACCAGGGCCAACCGCCACCGATTTACCCACAGCCAGACCATGTGGTGATGAAATCAAACTTCCATTGCCGAGCCTCAAGTCCCTTTGCACAGATACCTGACCTCGAACAGCGATCCGGCGTTGAATTCTTCTAAACGCCCTCTCCAGAACGCCCGGTAGCCGACTCCGGTTCGGTGGTATGCCATCCTCAGTCAGCACGGCCAACCATCCTTTCCAAGAGTCTGTTCCACACCATCTAGCGCACACAGAATACCGCTCGCCATTGCTTCGGCCGAGTACGACGACGCAACGCGATCACTTAGCTCCTGCCTACCGTCCCTCGAGGATCTATCCCGGGCTGAACGTAACGCAGAAGCTAGCGAGTAATGGTCGTCAGTATCGAAGAATTCCACTTCACCAAACTTCACTAGCTCGATCTCCGGAGCGTGCGGCTCGTCGCGCGACACGACTACTGGTACACCAAAACCCAGGCTCTGGGTAATGCTGAGGCCCGCATATCCCGGCGACACGGAGCAAATAGCCGAATTATACACTTCACGAAGCTCCTCCGGGGTCGATATTTGCCCAAGGAAGAATGTGGAATCAGCGACCCCCAACTTGGCTGCAAGGCCTTCCAGATACTCCCTCTGAGAACCCACACCAACGATCCTGAGGTTCACTCCGGCGGCTTTCAAGCCACTTGAAGCAAACGCACTAATCAGAACATCCACCTTCTTGGATGACTCAAGTCGGCCTACGTACACGAACGCGTCCAATGGTCCGGTGCCCGTTCCCGCCAACATACGATTCCTACGATAAAGCGAGTTAGGGGCTACCCAAACGGGCTGATCCGGTAAATCCGCCTTCGCCGGCAAAACGCTGTCGTATCCATAAAGTATCGTTCCCTGCGACACCGACCGCATCCGTCGTCGTATAGCAGCTGTTTTACTTGCTGCACCAGCCCGCGGGTAAAGATGGCCCCACACTAAGGTCCGTCTGCCAAGGAGTTTTCGGACAACCAGAAACACCCAGGCATTGATACTACGCGGATTCAAGTCAACCACAAGCGTCGGAATTGCAAGAGCCCTCCGCCATTGTCCGACCTGAAGAAGCAGACGCCGACGAATCACAATGTTGCGCACGCGAGTGAAATAACTCGGATCAATTCCCGTCCGAACGGTCTCATCGACATGTCGTTCCCCCGCGAAGAAGATAACGGACCCGGCCGTTGCCTCGTGCACGACTCGAACACATTCATCTCGATAGAACGGCAATACTGCTAGATACAATGCCGCAGCTTGATCGGCATTCCCCTTGCTAATCGTTCGCCTAACTTGCTTCATGCCCAACCTCTCACGCGTGACATCACTAACTTGCGCGGACCAGCGCGTTCAATTCCCCCGCCGTCTCCGTGGACCGCACCTTATCCGGTCGCGACTTCCCAGCGCCCGTCGCGGCAACGAGGATTACGACTAGGACCGTACCTGCCTGCGTTACATAGGGCGTAATTGGTGTCTCCGACAAACACGATATGGCAAACACCGTGGACAAACCAGCCACCGCACTATTCTTCGGATCGGCAAATACCTTTGACTGTCCAAATGAAAACACCAACCCAATAAAGAGAAGAACTGCTATCAGCCCCCCCTCGCCGATTAAGTTTAGGAGTTGGTTGTGCGCATGCGTCACGTTAAGGACGTCGACATCGAGAACGTAACTTCGAGCTCGAAGGATGAAATCTCCGCCGGAGCCGGTGAGCAGCGTTCCAGTCAGGGCCTGGCAGGCACCTTCCCATAGTGAACTCCGAGTACCGACAAATCGTATGACGCCAAAGTTGGGGGCTTGCGCAGTCACCAATGCGTACATACTAAGAATAAATGGGATACTTGCGACCGAAAGGGAGCAAACCCAGACCAACCTCGCAAATAACAATCGACCAGTCTTTATCAATACGACTGCAAGCCCTCCAAGGACGGCTGCGAGAATCGCGTTTCTTGCTTGGGACGAGGCCAGCATGACTGAACCGCAAGCGAGAAATATCACCGACAAGTATAGGGATATTTGTTTGCGAGTGGGTAATAATGCAATTTCGACGACGATAGCGCAAGCAAAGTAAAGCCCAGTATAATTTGGATGACCCAAAATGCCCTGAACGTTCGGATACTCGGCTATGATCTTACCCGATCCCCGGAAGCCAATCGGCTCATTGACGTACCACTCGGGTAGAATCAAGTAAGTCAATAGACTGATAACGATGCTTACGCGGAATCCATCGCGGATCCACCTAAATAGGTTTCGGGTGCCCACGGTCGAGAACGCAATCACCCCGGCAATCACTGCAATCAGTAGATAATTTACCGCACCTCGGCTATTCTCACTAACCGCATATGACAAGGCTAGCCAGACCAGAAGCAAAAGAAACGCCAGGAGACTCTGCCGACGACCTTTTGACTCCCTAACTACAGGCTCTGCAAATATGCATGTCACAGTTAGCAGTAGGGCTGCGATGAAGGTTGCCAAGGCTGCCTGGTTGATCCCCCCAATGGGGAACTGTTGAGTGCGCCGTGGAAGCTCCATAGCAGCTGTCACGGGTAATAGCACGAAAACGAATAGAAGAATACGTGTCGACCAGTCTCTTACAGAATCGCCTTTAGCCGCTGGCCTCATATTGCCTCCTCGCTCGCTACGTCGGCCCATCCTGGTAGAACGTCGACCCATCCTGGCGGTTCGTCGACCTATACTGGCGGAAGCATGCCTGCGTACCCCTCCGCCCAATAGCAAGACCAGGAATTCGTACTTGCGCATATGCAGTTTCTTTCCGGCCACGCGGACTATTTCTATGGAGGCCACAAGATAAGCTATCCAACTAACTGCCGCCGCGCCGACTGCACCCCACGTCGAAACTAGAGGGGGAAGAAGTAATGCGGTAGCGATCGCGGCACTAATTGTTGCTCGCATACGCCCCACTCCGATACCACGCGATTGGAGTAATGCATCTACGAGATCGAGCACAAGAATTGGCAAGAATGCCCCGAGAAGAATCACAGCCGGAATTCGTGCTCCAGCATATTCCTGACCGAAAACAATTGGTATGAAAAAGTAAACGACAGGCGTTGTGACCAATATGGCCAGCACTCCGAGAACAATCGCCCTTCTGAAAAGGTTGGCGAAATCAACGAGGGATAAGCGCACTGCCGATGGAAGTAATGCGATCTTCACGGAAGACGAAACCAAGATCAGCACCTCAGCCGTGCTGACTGCTACCGCATATAGCCCAAGTTGGTAGGTGGTAGAAAAGAATGCCATAAGAACCTGGTCTGCACGCAACATCACAGCCGTGAGTAGGCCACCAACCCAGATCTTGGTCGAAAATGCCCAATATCGATCCAGATGGTTTGTCGCGGTGGGAAGATTTGTTGCTACGGAGCGTTTGACTAGTCGCAAGCAGACCGGAAGAATGAGAATCATCGGCAAGATCATCGAAATGCTTTGCGCAAGCAGTGCCGTTTCGACTGAGAGATGTCCAACGGCCAGTAATAGCACCAGCGCGAGTAGTCTTAGAGACACACCAATCCAGCGTTCGGCAAGTAGGGCACCGAAAATTTGCATTCCCTGCATCTGGCCACGGAATCCTTGCACCCATACTAGTGCTGGTATCGATAAGCAAACGATGGCCAGTGAATAGTTATCGAGTTTCCATGTGAAATAGAATGAGGCAGCCCCAAACGGTATAATCGAGCCGATGGATAGTGCGAGCCGTTTCTGACTCAGATGCTCAATCTTTGTTAGTCCGCGAGCGGCGAACGATGCTTGAGCGTCTTGGGCGCCATACGCGACTACGTACATACCAATCATGAGGGTGGACACGTAGGCAGCGAGCAATCCGCGGTCCTCAACGCCGAGCCCGCGCGCCAAGATCGGTCCAGTGGCGATTGCTGCAATTGGCAAAGCCATGTTAGACCCGATTGTTCGCTTTAGCCCAAGTAATCGCGACACAAGTCAACCTTGTTCCCGCCTGCGGCGATCGAGCGCCAACAGACGAAGATGCGTTTTGATGGTGGCTGGCTTCACAGGCCTCCGATCTGCACGCATCTTGATTCCTCCAGCAAAAACTCCCGCCAAAAACCCACTAACATTCGCTTTCACAAGGCGGGTTGAAGCGATACTACGAATAAGTCGAGCAGTCAGCCGAGCAATCCGATTCGGTAACATGTGGACAGGCCACAGAAGTAAGGCAGAGATTACTTCGTTCCGCCGGGCATAGAAGACGATTTTTTCATTATCCCGTATTGGAGAATGGTGATGGTGGAGAGGTACGGCGTGTATTGCCTCAACCTTACGGCCGGCATTCATCGCCAGCAAAGAATAAAAACTCTCCTCCCCTTGCCGAATTAAGTAGTCGGGATATCCGCCCAGTTCAAGAAACGTATCTACGCGGATGATATGTGCGGTGCCCGTGTATGCACCAAGTTCACACGATAATTGATTTTCAGCTGGGAGCTGCAGGACGTCGTCGCTAATCTTTACGTTAATGTAGGGAAGCGCTACGACTGCCACAGAGGGGCTCGCCTCAAGGTGCTCTACACCAGCTTGTAGAGTCGTCGAATCCTGAAAGTATGCATCATCGTCGATACTCGCGAGATACTTCGTCCCGCATTCTCTTGCTAGCTGGTTCCTTCTCGCTATCAAGCCTGCCGATTCACTGCAACTTATCAAATGGACTTCTGGGAACAGCTCCTTGACCATTGCGGACGTGCCGTCCGTACTGCCATCATCAATGACTAGGATCTTAGGGACCGGGCGCAGTAGTCGGGCGCTCAAGAGTGAGCGCTCCAGCTCCTCTTTCCGGTTTTTTGTGGTGATTCCAACGGTAATAATGGCGTCGTCTCCTCAGAAAACGTTGTCGATAATATGCCACCGAGAATCCAGGCGAGCTGAGTCAGAGGCAAGGGGCTCCCACGAGCTCGGAAGAGCGATTACTGCTGCAGAACTCAGCCAAGCAGCCCACCAACTGAAAGTACTATTGGCACACACTATTGACGACGCCTTTGAGATCCAGTAAAAGTCCTGTAAGGGGCTCTCGCCCGACAACACGGTGAGCGGCAGATTCTGCTCGCTGACCCACTCGGGGTCATCTGAAACCGCGTAGATCGGTACCCCTGGTTGTTTCTGCTCGATTAGCGCTATCGCATCTTGATAGTATTCAATTCCAAGAATTTGATGTGTTTTGCGGTTCTTCTTGTGGAGGTAATCTCCGCGACGAACGTGGATGATTGCATATCGCGAGGACGGTAGCGAATTTGAATACTCTGCCAGCCTGGATTCGGTTAAAGACAAATCAGACTGAATTCCGGGGTTTTGAAAGAAGTAGTTCGGTGACTGCCAAAATCCGATTACTCTTATCGCCCCATTGACGTCCGTCGTTTGACTCGTGGGGTCAGACTCACGGTAATCATGAGCTTCCAGCAGCGGTGGCGGCTCGTGCCGTGCCGCGTTTCGCGACTGGATTCTTCGACCAAGCCACGATTTCTTCGGCGAAACCGGTACAGATCTCACCAATTCGTCATATCTCACGCAGAAGTTTGAGAGCTCGTACTTTCGCATGCCGGGCAGATCAAGTCGACGAGCATCCAACACTAATTTCTTGTCTTCGGCGTCAGCGATCGTCCGAGCACAGGCATACTGGAACATCTGGTTCCCGAGACCGCCCGTAAGTCGAGCGACGATACTTGATCTTTCCGCTACTTCGGTGAAATTCACCGTTCTCGTTCCTCCCGTCCGGAGAGTAGTTGGACTCGTAACGCTTCTGGGGGCGGCCATGGCATGCGTGTCTGAGTTCAACCCTTATTGAATAATATGGCGATATCAGGTCCGCTAGTATGCCCCTGATCCCACCACTACCGCTCGAAGAGTCTTTCCGACGATCAGCATGTCTCCCATCATCGACCAGTTTTCTACATACGATAGGTCTAAACGGACCGTCTCTTCCCAGGACAAGTCCGAGCGGCCGCTAACCTGCCATAGACCCGTGATACCTGGCTTTACCAGAAGTCTGCGACGCACAGTCCCGTCGTAGGCCTCCACTTCCCGACGCAAGGGCGGACGCGGTCCCACCACACTCATTTGACGGCGCAGCACGTTGATGAACTGCGGCAACTCGTCGAGGCTGTACTTGCGAAGGAGCCTCCCCACCTTTGTCACCCTGGGATCCTCGCGCATCTTGAACAGCACCCCAGCGCCCTCGTTCGCCTTCATCAACGATTCCACCTGCTTGTCCGCGTCCACGACCATGCTGCGGAACTTGAGCATCGGGAAGGGTTTGCCGTCCAAGCCCATACGCTCCGACTTGTAGAACACCGGTCCTTTGCTGGTCAGCTTGATCGCAAGAGCAGCCGCCATCATCACCGGGCTGACGAGAATAAGCGCAAGGGCCGCGAACACGTAGTCGAAGGACTGCTTCGAGAACTTCTGAGCGCCGTGGTATTGCGGCTTTTCCACATGGATCAGGGGCAGTCCCGCCACCGGCCGCATCGACAACCGGGGCCCAGATACATCCATCATCCCCGGCGCAACCACCAGGTCCACATGATGGGGTTCGAGGTCCCACGCGAGAGTGCGCATGCCCTCGTGTCCGAGATGCTCTGTGGCGGTAACGGCGACGGTGTCAGCATGGCAGAAGCCCAACGCGCGAACCACATCACACTCGTCTCCAAAGACGGGGATATCACGCTCCCCCACAACGATCTTGTCGTTCCGAGCGCCGGTGTGCCCGGGGATACACATGCCAACCACCCGATAGCCGTCGGCTGTGCCACGCTCGAACGATTCCGCCAAACTCCGCACCGAGCGTTCACTGCCCACCACGAGCACCGAGGTCTGGAACTCGCCGCGGGAGCGTTTGCGGGCGATCACCCGACGCCACACCCACCGACTGACCATGAGACCGGCTAGCCCCACCGGGAAGGCAATCGCGAGATACAGGCGAGCGAGGTCGAGGCGGAACAGGAGCGACACAATGGCGATGAAGCCGAATAGCCTGACGGTCGAGACGAAAATTCGCCGGTACTCATCTGGGCCGCTACCAATCACACGAACTGTGCGGGTCCGGAAGATGATGAGCGTGGCGAGCCACGACACGACGAGGAGTGCAGACACCAGCGCATAACTGAGTGTTTGAGGGAAGGCCGAGGTCTGCAGGACGCCGCTGTCCCCGAACCGCACCCATTGCGCGAGGGCTACCGCGGCGATCACGATCACCGTGTCCGAGACCCACAACCGCCGGATGTACGCGGCCTGCCAGGCACGCCTGCCGCTGAGTCTGCCTTCTAGACCCGACGCGGGCGTCGTGCCCCCAGCGGGGGGTGCGGAGTCGAGCGAGACACCGAACGACGTCACCATCTGAGCCTTCCAACTAGGACCAAAGAGCTAGCGAGCGTCACTGTCTCGCGACCTGCGTGGCGGTAGAGGAAGTCCGCCCCCCGGGAGTTTTGCTGCCAGCTAATAATCGCACTTGTGGTCGCCTCGTTACACCAGAGACCCTTCGGAGTGATACGACTCACATCTTCGATTTTTCCTTAGAGAGAGGAACTTTCGACCCTGGTCAACTGGAGGATCTCCGATTAGAGCGACGCGCTCGGGGACCAGTCCGCAGGCAAACCTCAGACCGACTGCTGGTACCGTTTCCAAACTTCGAGTATTTTGCGCACCTCGTACTGGACAGTAACAACACGGTAACGTCACTCTGACCAGGAACAGGTCCGCCGAAACGCAAAGGGGACGAACGGAACATCGCTAGCCCTTAACCCTCTGCTCCAGCCACGTCCGCAGATCCGCCCCATACTCGGGATGACTGAGCGCCACATCCACGGATGCGCGGAGGAACCCACCGGGATTGCCAAGGTCGTGCCGAGGACCCCGATGAACCACGACGTGTACGGGATGCCCCTCCATGATCAGAAGCGCGATCGCGTCGGTCAACTGCAACTCTCCGCCCGCTCCCGGACGAATTCGTCGAAGCGCATCAAAGATTGCTCGGTCCAAGAGGTAACGGCCGGCGGCCGCGAGAGTCGATGGCGCGTCCTGGAGTTTCGGCTTCTCCACCATGCCCTTCACCCTCAATACGTTCGGATTCACGGCATCGGGGACCGTCTCGACGTCGAAGACTCCATATGCACTCACCTCCTCTTTCGGGACGTCGATGGCACACAACACCGTTCCGCCACGCTTGGCTCGCACGCGTGACATGACATCGAGCACGCCGTTCGGCAGCACCAAGTCGTCCGGCAGCAGAACCGCGATTGCATCCTCGTCGTCGCCCAGCACCGCTTCAGCGCAACCAACCGCGTGGCCGAGCCCCAGCGGTTGTTGCTGGACTACCGACTCCACCGCGAGGAGGCCCGGCGCCCTGCGGACCTTCTCCAGCAGAGTGTGCTTTCCCCGGGCAGCAAGGTTGTTTTCCAACACCAGGTCTTCGACGAAGTGCGCCACCACGCCGTCCTTGCCCGGTGCCGTCACGATGATCAGCCGCTCTGCCCCGGACTCGGCAGCCTCGCCGGCCACCAGCTCGATCCCGGGCGTGTCCACGACAGGAAGTAGCTCCTTGGGGACTGTCTTTGTCGCCGGCAGAAATCGCGTTCCCATTCCCGCGGCGGGCACCACAGCAGTGCGAAATCCAGTCGAATCCAATTCCCCCATGGTTGTGTCTTTCTCGAAGTACCCAATGTGCTGCGGTGTCACGACTTTTGCGGGGGGCCCGACGGTCGCATTGGTCAGTTGTCCAGGTCTATCGGATGCGCTTGATAGCAGACCCGTTGGCAGCGTGGAGAGTCCGCATCACCCGGAGCCGGTCGTGGCGACGAAGACCTCGGCATGCTGTTGAGCCGGTGCGAGGGTCACCGCCGGGTTCGATGCAGGCAACCACGCCGACTGTCCCGCACTCAGCTCGAGCGAGGCGCCCGGGGACGAGAGGACGGTCGATCCTGCCGTGCAGAGAACGATCCGTGGGGCCCCGGCGCCGAGTGTCGCTGCGGATGACGAGGCACCATTCGAGCTCGTGTCGAGGTGCAGTCGGGTGAGCTCGAATTCTGCCTCCGGCGTGTGGTATAGGTGTCTGTTGTCACGACCATCACCGTTCGCACGCAGAACCGGCATGGGCGCAGGCCGAAAGTCGAGGACTTTCAGCAGCTCGGGCACGTCAACGTGCTTTTGGGTCAAACCGCCGCGCAGCACATTGTCCGAGTTGGCCATGATCTCGACGGCCACGCCTCTAAGGTATGCATGCAGATTTCCGGCCGCGAGAAATAGCCCTTCCCCCGGTTCGAGCGTGATCCGATTGAGCAGTAGCGAGATCAGGACACCGGGGTCGTTCGGATACCTGCTCCCCAGGTCGAGCGCGGTCTGCGCCTCCGCCGCGAACTCCCCCTCCGCTCCGTCGCACATGGTCGACAGGTACCGCCGGCAGGCCTCGACCACACCACCGATCAGGGCCGCCGGGTGTTTATCGCCCGTGATCCACTGCGTGAACAGCGCGCGCATACCCGAGGAGTCGGTCTGAGCTGCCAATTGCTCCGCACACCGGTCCAACTCCGCAACACCCAGCGCTCGCAGCAACGCGACGGTTCGCCGCACGTCGCGGAAACCGGCGAGCGCCTCGAATTTCGTCAGCGCAACCACAAGTTCCGGCTTGTGGTTGTCGTCTTTGTAGTTGCGGGCAGGCGAGTCCAGCGGCACACCGTTTGCATCTTCGCGTTCGAATCCTTCACGTGCCTGCACGGAGTTCGGGTGCGCCTGCAACGACAGTGGTTCCTCCGCGGCGAGCACCTTGAGCAGAAACGGAAGGCGACCTCGGAATCGCTCCGCGTTGGTCGCCCCCAGTTGCCCGTGCGGGTCGGCCGAAATCACGTCGAAGAGTGAGACGCCGGAGCCCGCGTCGTCCACGCGAGCCGGGTCTGCCGGATGCGCACCGAGCCAGAGTTCAGCTTCGGGCCGATCGGACGGCGAGGGTCGTCCAGTGAGCTCCGCCAGCACAGTGTGGGAGCCCCAGCGGTACGACCGGATTGCTCCGTGGAGGCGATTCATCGATCAGACACTCGTCGAGAATCTAGCTGTGACGCGCTGGAACGTCGATGTGCACTGAAACGCACAGTGTTCGACGGCAAGGTCCGTCGCCAGTTTCTCGATGTCCTAGTACGCACCGTCACCGACCACCACAGCACGAACCGTTTTGCCGATGATGAGCACATCTCCCATCATCGACCAGTTCTCCACATACGAGAGATCGAGCCGCACGGTCTCTTCCCACGACAGATCCGATCTCCCACTCACCTGCCACAGGCCGGTGATACCGGGCTTCACCAGCAGCCGGCGACGGACGGTGCCGTCGTAGGCCTCGACCTCCCGGCGCAGAGGCGGGCGCGGACCTACCACGCTCATCTCCCTGCGCAGAACGTTGAGAAACTGCGGAAGTTCGTCGAGGCTGTACTTGCGCAGAACGCCGCCCACGCGTGTGACCCGCGGATCCTCTCGGATCTTGAAGAGGACGCCCGCACCCTCGTTCGCCGTCATCAGCGCCGCGACCTGTTTGTCAGCGTCCACCACCATGCTGCGGAACTTGAGCATGGGGAATGGACGTCCATCCAGGCCCATCCGCTCCGACTTGTAGAACACCGGGCCCTTGCTGGTCAGCTTGATCGTGAGCGCGGCCAGAATCATCACCGGGCTCGTCAAGACGAGCGCCGATGCCGCAAAGATCATGTCGAACGCGAGCTTCGAAAACTTCTGCGCGCCGTGATATTGCGGCTTCTCCACATGAATCAGCGGCAATCCCGCCACCGGCCGCATCGACAGACGCGGACCCGACACATCCATCATTCCCGGTGAAACCACCAGGTCGACGTCGTGCGGCTCGAGGTCCCAGGCGAGGGCGCGCATCCCGTCGTGCCCGAGTTGCTCGGTAGCCGTGACGGCGACGGTGTCGGCGCGACAGAAACCCAGCGAATCGATCACGTCTCCCTCGCCGCCGAGCACGGGAATGTCGCGGCCGGCGACGGTGATCTTGTCGCCATGCTCGCCGGAGTGTCCCGGAATGCAGACGCCCACCACGCGATATCCGTCGGCCGTACCTCGGGCGAAGGATTCCGCGAGGTTCCGGACGGCACGTTCGTTGCCCACGACCAGGACCGACGTCTGAAACTCTCCGCGCGACCGCTTACGAGCAATCACCTGACGCCACACCCAGCGGCTCGCCATCAGAGCCACCAGTCCGACGGGAAACGCTATGGCGAGGTAGAGCCGAGCCAGATCGAGGCGGAACAACAGCGCCAGCATCGCGATGAAGCCGAACAGCCGCACGGTGGACACGAAGATCCGTCGATACTCGTCGGGCCCACTCCCGATCACCCGCACCGTGCGAGTCCGGAAGAGCGTCAGGGTGGTCAGCCACGCCACGATCAGCAGAGCGGAGACGAGCGTGTAGCTGAGGTCGTGTCCCATGCCGCTCGTGGTCAGGATGCCGCTGTCACCGAACCGCACCCACTGCGCGAGCGCGACCGCGGCGATCACGATCAGCGTGTCCGAGATCAGCAAACGTCGGATGTACGCAGCCTGCCACTCGCGGCGACTGTATGACCCACCCTCTTCCCCCGCGAACGCCGCTGCGTTCTCCGGAGCCCGAGACGAGTCGGGTGAATCATCGAATGCCGTCACCATTCGCCTTCCGAGCTCGAGCCATCCTGACTGGCGAGCTCGTGTGTTCTCACGACATGGCGAAGACGACGATCGCCCGATGTTTGCTGCCGCGTCGATATTCGCACGCGGACCCCCAAGTTGAGACATCAAGTGACCAGGTTCACAGTACCCGATCCACAGGGCGGAACAGCCCTTCTATCGCAGGTCAGCAGGTGTGTATATCGAGCGAATGACATTGCCGGGCGGACCATCTGATACCGGAGGTCACACGAAATGCTGGCGAACTCGCCGGCGAGCAGGTACCGTGCTCGACGCGATTCGCTCGCGGCCCGGATCCCGATAACTACCTGTCCGCATTCTGAACGATCGACCCGGAAATTCTCAGCATTTACGCAGCTACGAATGCCGAGTACGGTAGCCTGGCCACCCCCTCGACTGCGGCATACTGGTGCCGTGTGGTGGACAATCGGGATCGTCATTGCGTGGGTGGTGTTGTCGATACCACTCGCAATACTGATCGGGAGAGCAGCCCGGCAAAAAGATCGGCGCGAAAAGTTGCCCCGCCGGCGCAAGAGCCGGACTGGCGGGCCGCCCGACCAGACCGCCGCATAGCCCCCGTCACACAAACAAGCGCCAGCTACCCCGTCCGGTCGTTGCGTGAGCGGGTCTTCTCCATCGTGGCGTGAAGGCGAATGTGTCGCAATCTCTCATCACAAGATTCCGCCAGCGGTTGCGGCGGGGTCATCCCAAGATGATCTTGGTTCGCCACCGGGCGATCTCCCTTCCTTGCTCAAACGTTGGAGGGAATTTCGTCGGGCTATAGGGACCCCGCTAGCTCGTTGCCCCAAAACGGGTTAGCGCAGATCCCGCTGCCGAGTCGTCTTACAGCAGACGGCTGATGTAACGCAGCGATGCCAGATGGGTCGCGCCGAACGCTTGTGGTGATGGCACGCCCACGTCCTGGGTAGATATTTAAGGGAAACACGCCCAGGAGGTTCGGCATGCAGTCGATTCCCGATCAGCTCTACGACATGGCCGCGCAACTCCCGGACGCAATTGCGGAGGGCCACCTCATCAGCGTCACACGGCTCGAAGTGCGGTTGAGCGCACCGCTCGGCAACCTCAGCGCAACCCTAGGAGACGACGCAGCCAACCAGCAACTCAACAATCGGCGTGGCCTACTTTTCAGGCAGGAATGCCCGCCGTCCCGGTGCGGAACGCGGGGCATAGTGAGCAATTCTGGGCGGGCAGACGGCATGATCTACCGCATGTCTGAACGGATTGAGCAGATCGAACGGAAGCTGGCCCGCGCAAACCGCTACCTCAATGCGCTCGAAGACGAGCTTCGCCAGTTTGACAAGGACGGCGTGCGGGCCGAGCAGGAGACCGTCGCACCTGAAGCCACTGAATCTGGATTCGGCTTCGCGATTAAGGTGCGGTTCAACCGTCCACTCGATCCCGAATGGGAGATCACTCTCGGCGAGGTTGCATATCAAGCGCGGTCGGCGCTCGATCAGTTAGTGACGGCGGCGGTCGTGGCGAATGGCGGCGACGTGTCTGACCATCGAGGCGCATTTCCAATCTTCTCAGAGGAAAGCGACTACCTCAACGGAAAGCGGTCCAATCGCGATCGCCTCCTAGCCGGTGTGCCCGAACCCGTAGCGAAGGTGATCGACGACCTGCAACCGTTTCGGGCTTCCGACCCGTTCAAGCACCCTCTGTACGTGGTGAATGCGGTCTGCAACGGTGACAAGCATCGCGACGGACAACCCTCGCTTGTTCGCACCCGGAGATCCGCACTCGCGTTCGAAATTCCATCAGCCAATACCATCACCGTTTTCGCGCATGACGAGATTCCGCCAGGGCACGCCGGGGTCGGGCAGTACAAAGATGGTGATGACCTCATGCTGACGTTCTCGGAAGCGCAGCTCAGGTCGATGGCGGACGACCTGGCACGGAAGGGTGTTCGGGACGCCGATGGAATCCAGCTGGTCGGGGTCAATTTCGTGACCGCCGTCTGCTTTGGGTCGAGGAACATTTTCTCGTTCCAGCTTCGCGAATCCCTCCGATACATCGAATCCGAGGTACTAGGGCGGATCGCCCCACTGATCACGCATGTGTGAGGTTGTAGACGGGTTGCTGTCATTCAAGTGAATGAACTTCGTTGAATCTTGTAACGCCCTGGCCCCGACTACAGATAAGAGTCTGCCTGGCTTGGCGTTCGGACCGAGCCGCCTGAGCTGAACCGGGGAAGAATCCAGATGCCGAAGCTGATGAAGCGTGACCCAAAGACCATCGCATTGGTGGCGTTCTTCGTCGTGGCAGCCCTACTGGTCGGAGGCGGTCTGCTGTGGAACAACCAGCGCGCCGCCGACTCGAGCGGATATGTGTCCAGCTACACCCCACCCGTCACCACACCACCAGTGCCCGCCGCGCTGGTCGCTGTAGTCGGCGATTCGTACACAGGCGGCAGCGACATGGGTGGGGTGGGCAGCGCGAACTGGACCTCGATCGTTCAATGGCACATGGATGAGGCGAAAACGCCGATCCGGTTGGAGGTGTCCGGTCAGGGCGGATCGGGATACGTCAACGCCGGGTCGGCGAAGACTGTTTTCCCTGGTGAGGCGGCGAGGATCGTGAAGTCCGAAGATCAGATCGTCGTGGTGTTCGGCAGCCGCAACGACACCCGCCAAGACATCGAAGCAGTCCGCTCCGCAGCACGCGCCACGTACTCGCAGATCAAGGTGAACGCGCCGAACGCGAAGCTGATCGTGATCGCACCGCCGTCCGTCAACGAGAACGTGCCCCGCGACATCATCGCGCTCCGTGATGCGCTGAAGCGTGAAGCCGACGCCGCGGGGGCCGTGTTCGTGGACCCCATCGCCGAGGGATGGTTCTTCGGCGACAAGGCTGGACTCATCGGTTCGGACGGTCTCCATCCGACTGACGAGGGCCATGCCTACATGGCCGGACTGATCCAGCCGCACATCGAAGCAGCGCTCAAGCCTTCGACTCCACAATGAGCTGCGACAACGTGATGCTGTTCGCCGCGTTCGCGACACTGAACTGAGCCGCGAGTCCGACTGTCATATTCTGGTTGCCCTGCGTGCCGTTGGTTGGCTGCACCTGGTTTGTGGTGCCCGTGCCGGTGTTCACGATGGCCGCCGAGATGGGTGCTCCGGCGTTGTCGATGAGACCGAATGCCTGGCACGACAACCGTGCGGTCGCCGTACCCGCGACGCACAGCAACACGAACCCGTCGATTTCGAACCCTGCGTTGGCGAGTGAGGTGGGCAGGGTGAACGTCATTGTGCCGAGATTGGTGACACTGCCTGTGTTGTTGTAGACGATGGAGATCGCCAGCGTTCCGGGCGAGGATGCCATCGATGAGACGTAGCCGTACCCGGAGATGCTGAACAGTCGGCCATTGTCCGTGTTGATGTCGATATTCGGGTCGACGACGATGGCCGTGTCCGCGAATGTCGTCTTGGTGACGGTGTTCGCGACGACGTTCCCGGCAGGGACGCTGGTGTTCGCGAGTGCGAGTCGGTAGCCCATATCACTTCACCAATCCGAGGTCGAATGCTGCTGCGATCGTGGCGTGCCCGATCGAACTCGGGTGGGTGCCGTCGATGGTCATCGGCTGATAGATCTGGAACGTGTCTCCGGTTGCGGGTGTCGCGCCCACCGTGGTCACCGTGAGTGTGGTGGCGGTGTTGTAGGAGATGGTGCCAACGCCTCCCGACGCTGCACCGGAAGTCATCCGCACGGAGTACCCCCGGTACCGATCCTGTGTGTACGTCTTGACGTGTGTGGTCTCGGGACATGCTTGACGAGATGTAGTCGGGACATGCTTAACGCTTTCTGGGTCGGTGGGCGTTGAAATTGCGGATTGGCTTGGTGGTCGTTCTGGCATGCAGCGAGAGTTCCGTTGTTCCGTCGAGGACCCGGAAGTGGTGGTCTTCGACCATCACAGTGATGATGGTTCCGGCATGGGTGCGTCCGACTCGCAACCGCTGCCCGGCCACCATCACGACGCCGTCCTTCGGCACTCGTCGGTGCAGGCGTTGGGGCCCCGCCGGCGGAGGTGGAGGCAGGGGCGTCGTTGCCCGTCGAACCTGGGTGAGCCGGCCCAGGTCGGCGGCGACAAGCGGATTCGGTAGCGTCTTGATCAGGTGGTTCCCCGCGACAGCATGGATGAGCCCACCGTCGATCCGCAGCGTCACCCGGGTTCCTGCAGTGTCCGGTCCGAGCGCGAGTTGGTGGCCGAGAAGGACGACAATCCCGTCCCGAGTGGCGGTGCGGTCGACTTCCACCGACACCCGCTCGGCCGCGGGTGCAGCGGGATCGAATGCGGGTAGCGCGGGGGCCGGCCGACCGGGTCGTGCACCTCGCATGGCCAGTCGGTCGAGATCGGCGGTCGTCAACCGGGACACGGTCGTCTTGACGACGTCATCGTCGAGTACTACGTGGATGCTGGCGAGATCCACCCACAGCGTCACCGTGCGACCTGCATAGCTCTTGCCGACCCATATCTGCTGTGCACCAACGAGGTCCACGAGCCCGGAGGGCGGCACACGTAGGTCGATCTCGAGGGGGTGCGCCTCCGTCGGGATGCTCACGATCGGTTGCGGGGTGGCCGCTGATGCACCCGCACCGACAATCGGGGTGGGGGCAGGGGCCGGTTCGTCGTCCTGTCGTGTCCGGAACAAGTTCGCTGGGGTGGCCATGTCCAACGACTGATGGGGGCGGTGTGTGTTGTAAGCGTGAATCCATTCGTCGACCGCAGCCTGGGCTGCCTCGATCGTGGCGAACGCTCCGACCTCGTCGAGAAGTTCGCGTCGCAGCGTCCGGTGGAACCGCTCGATCTTGCCGGTGGTGGTCGGGGACCGCCGTTTGGCCAGGCGCGCGGTGATGCCGTACTCGCGGCAGGTGCGCTCGAAGAGCACCTCGACGGGCAACGGTCGGGTGAACTTGCCGGTGAACTGCTTCCCGTTGTCGGTGAGGACCTCGAAGGGCACACCCCAGCGTTGCATGGCGGCGATGAACGCCTCGCACACCGCCGTGCCGGAGGGTTTCTCGAGCACCGCAGCGACGACGACGAACCGGGAGTGGTCGTCGATACCGGTGAGCATCTTGCATTCGCGGCCGCCGGCGAGGAATATCCCGCCCACCAGGTCCAGCTGCCACAGGTGCATCGGCGCTTCTCGCTCCCACCGCTTGTAGACTCGTTTATGTTGCTGTTCTTGCGGATTGACGAGCCCGTTGCGCACCAGGACTCGGTGGATCGTCGAGCGGGACGGGGCACGATCACCGATTTCCCGGTGCAGTTCGTAGGCGATGCGCCGCGCTCCCCGCCGTCGGTGGTGACGGCGCGTCTCGCAGATCAGGGCCTCGACGTCGGGCGAGATACGTCTTGGGCTCGAATGGGGTCGGCGCGAGATCTCGGACAGTCCGTCGAGGCCTGCGGTTTCGTATCGGTTGCGCCATGTGGTGACCGTTTGCCGGGTGACCCCGAACCGTTCGGCAACGTCGACGATGGGTGCGCCGTCACGCACCTCGGTGACGGCTCGTAGTCGGATCTCCACGGACACGCGGGCGGCAACGGCGGAATCGGATTCGAGTGGCTGAGTTGAAGGCACGCGCCACGGTCTTCGGAAGCGGTGACCTGTCAGCTATGTCCTGATGACGATGAGTCAAACATGTCTTGAACCCATACACGTCAGTCTTTGACGAATCGGTCAGGGACGTTGCCGACGACCCGGCGGTTAGTGTTCCTGTGGCAACGACAGAACCTGATGCGGGCTTCCAACGTCCACCGTTCAGCGTGAGCACACCCGAGGAGTTGACCTCCACGGCAGCGGCCCCGTCGAAGATTGCGCACCCGGCGGGGTTTACGGTGGCTGACGCGAACGTCCCATCCCGCAACCATGTGTTGAACGCGGCCCGGTCGGACTCGACCGCGGTCACAGTCTGATTCGCCGCAGTAGACCAGCCATCCGTCGAGGTCGTGCGGGGCAGGAGTGTGCACCCCACGAAGTACTTGCCCTTTCGGAGGAAACTGTTTGCGGCCTGAATGTACTGGGTTTTCAGCGTCGCCAGGGTGCCGCCCAGATCATTGGTCCCGTAAGCGAACAGGACGGTCGACACCAGGGAAGACATCTTGTTTCGGACGTGAGAGTACGTAGGCACAGCGCCGAGTGCAGATGCTTGGGTGAGGAACTGGTTCAGCGATTCACCGCCCCTCGCGAGACGGAAGAACGGAACCACGGGGGTAGTCGGGAAGCTGTACGAGGTGCCGGGCTGCGCGGTTGGTGCTCGCACGAGGTACCCGCCGTCGTTCCTGCCGTATCCGCCGTCGCCGGTGCCGGCCTGAATCGAGTCGCCGAAGATTCCTGCGGTCGGAACGTAGCCATTGACATACCCGAGGATGGCAACCGGACCGGGGTATGTCTGCGATGTGGACGCCGTGGATGTTCCGATGGTGCCGTTGCGGATGGCGGCGTAACTGACATAGCCTTCGCCGTTGTTGACGCCACCGACTCCAGTGCCGCCCTGCAATGACATTCCGGTGGGAACACCGAGGCTGGACCCATTGGTCTGCATGTTCGTGCGGACGAAGAGCTGTGTGCCAGCAACCGCATCGAACGGGATCGGATCGGACATGAGGATCGCGCCGGGTGCGAGCTCGCCGACCTTCTGGCCGCCGAAGTACGCGGGAACTCGGATGCCGTTCTCGGTGGCGACGCCGCTGGTCGACTTGTATTCGAGCGCGGCGGTTACCTTGACGGTGCAGTCGCCACCCCATTCACCGAGTCCGTTTGCGTTGGAGATGTTCGCGTAGACGAGCACCACGTGTGAGGTCGAAACCGTGGGGATCACAGATATGCGCGAGGACACCGACTGGCCGAGCATGATGCCCGAGCCGGAGGGGTTGCACCGCGATTCGGCGATCGGCATAAGGCCGGAGTGGGAGAGGCGTCCGAACTTCTTCTTGGCATCGGACTTCGCCATGCCGAGGGTTACGGGGTCCATGTCAGCGCGCAATCCCGGTCAGGTTGCCTGAGCCGTCGTAGGTGTAGGTGCGCGTCACGCCGTCGCGGGTGTCGGTGTGGACGGTCCCGTCGGCGTTGTAGGTGTAGGTGGTCGTGATCCCGTTGTCGGTCACCGTCGCCACGTTCCCGCCCGAGTAGGTGATCGTGGTGTCCGGGAATGCCGGGGCATAAGTGGCATCCAGAGCCGACTGGACGTCGCTGGGAATTGTTACTTCGTCCCTTCAGCCCAAAGCACAGCTACACGCCCCACGCCGAGGTGTGGCGGTTTGGTAGTTACTGCACCAACGTGAACCCAGCGCCGTAGCTACCCTTTGCGTTGCTATCCGCCAGTATCGGGGTGATCGACCCATAGAAGGTCGGCGGCTCGGTTCCGAAGTCCATGCCGATGTTTAGACCGACCAGCCTCTCCCCCACCACGACCGGGCCGCCTGAATCGCCCTCCCACATCAACGCCCAGTTCTGTAAGTGAATTCCGTCTTCCTTGGCGATGATCCCGCAATTCTTGCCGGTGGTTGCTCCGTGGTTGCACCCGACGTCCGACAGCGAGGCATCACCGACAGTGGAAACGATGACGTCGGACGTGTCACTGTACTTGCTCGGCACAACAACATTCGGGTTCAGCCGGATCACCGCGTAATCGAGCGCCCTGAACGTGCCGTCTCCCACCCGATCGGCCCCATGGCAACCTCACCAACCTTGTATACAGCCTGGCCCGCGCCCTGGTGACAGTGGCCGACAGTCAGCGCAGCCAAACGGCCCGCGCTGTCGGTGCCCACCGCACCGATCGTGCAATACCCCTCGACGTCCGGATATGGGGTGTACGCCGTACCCGGCCCGACATGGACGGTAGGTTCCGCCTGCGCCACCGGGGCCACTCCGAGCGGCAACGCGAGCGCGGCAAGAACCGCAATCCAAACCATCCTCATCCCAATCTCCTGTTCTTCGTCCTGGCGAGCATTCTCCTATCCCTCTTCGCGGCCCACTCATCGCCTGGGTGTTGTCGATCTCGCAATCCTGATCCGGAAGTAGCCCGATGGAAGGCCCGACGCGACAGGTGCCCGCCCGGCACAGCAACGAGGCACTGCCCGATACCGGAGGCCATCGAAACCAGAACTGGGGCCCACAGCATATCTGTGAGCCCCAGCTTCAGATCGGTGCCGGACTTACCCTCCGGCGGACCCACCCTCCGAACTGAAGGTCAGGAACGAAGCAAAGAAGTTGATCAATTCCGAGATGCTGGCGAAATCTACAGACATATTTCACTCCTGCCGAGGCGATGGTGTTGGAATCTCGATCCGTACCCCTGCCGGGCACTCGTTCTTTTTACACGAGTTGAAAGACTTTGCAACAGCAGGGGAGCCGCGGGCACGAACTTTTCTCACGATCCAACCCCCTCCTTCGCGATCCAGGCATGACGGCTGATCACACTCGAATTGATGTTTCGCCCATTCACATCAATCCCGAAGTAGGTCAGCGCATTACACTACTGACCGAAAAGACTATCCGGAACCCGGAAAAGCGACCTCAAACTTGATCAACCGTAGCTCGTAGCATCAAAATCTCCCATTCCCGCCCTGTTCGACGGCGATGAACCTGTTCCTCAACCACTTCCGACCTGGCAACGGCGCGCCCTCGACACACCTCCATGCACATCCTGCGAGTGGCAACGACTGGCCTGCAGTTGGGTTCGAGATCCTGCTTTCGCGGCAGAGTGGGAGGCAGTCAGCAGTGAGATACTCGCCGCTGTAGCGGCAAACCGAACCCGCGGATACGCTCAGCGCACACTGGTCGCGACCCCCAACCGAGCGCCAGTGCAGAGACCCCGCTGATGCTCGCCCACTGGTTCCGAAAGGGTTTCGACCTCCACTCGCTGATCTAACACCGCCGGACCACATCGTTGTGACGCCGACGCTCCCCTTGTTCCCGATGAGCATCAGCTCAGGCACGCGCTCCGGAGGTTCGCCACGCACTCTGTTCCCGACCGACTCTACGACCTTGCCGCCCTCCTGAAACACACCTACGGGAAGGGCGACCTCATCGGCGTCATGCAACTCGAAGCGCAGTTGAACGCACTGCTCACCAACCTGACCACGACACGTGGTAGAGAATAGCTGTATCCAGTGCCAGCCAGAAATGTTTCATCCCTTTGTCATTCGGGTGGTATACGCACACGAGCCGAACTGGTGGGTAGCCGACCTGCCTGTTTACGATCAGCTCGCGTCCGGCGGACGCCTCCGACAGCCGGCGCGGAAACCCTGCCTTTCCCGACGTCGAGCGGGGTTTCGTCCTACCTTCAGAAAGAGTACTCATGGACAGCGGCGTTTGGGATACACCTTCTGGCATGTTCATCCAGTTCGTCTCGGGAGTGCTGCACGCCCTCAACTGGGGCAGCGTCAACTAGTGCCACACCCGTGAAGGTTTGCCCTCTTGTAGCGACACGCCGCTTGGTTGCGGAACTGGGGCTGGTGGGTGGGCCACGCTGTGGTGGTGGCAGAACGAGTGCGCGTGCGGGAGATCGATGACGACGAAGGAAGACGATTGTTGCGGATCGTGCGTCGCGGGAGCGGGTCGGTGGTGACCTGGCGGCGAGCGCAGATGATCTTGCTGTCCGCGCAGCGGATGCCGGTGGCCAAGATCGCCGACGTCACCTTCACCAGCGCCGACCGGGTCAGGGACGTGATCCACAACTTCAACACGGACGGTTTCGCCTCGCTGTATCCGAAATACAAAGGCGGGCGGCCGGAGACGTTCACTCTGCCCGAACGCCGGGAGATCAAGAAGATCGCCAAGTCCACCCCGACCGAGCACGACCTGCCGTTCTCGACCTGGAGCCTGTCCAAGCTGGCGGACTTCCTGGTCTCCGAGGGGGTGGTCGACGACATCAGCCATGAGCGCCTTCGGGTTCTGCTCCGAGAGGAGGGCATCTCATTTCAAAAAGTGAAGACATGGAAGGCGTCCCGGGACCCGGACTACGCGGTGAAGAAGGCCCGGGTCGAGCACCTGTACGCGATCGCCGACCGGGAGGTCGTGCCCGAGCCCGGTGAGCCGGAGGTGGTGTTCTGCCTCGACGAGTTCGGCCCGTTGAACCTGCAACCGCATCCGGGGCGGCAGTGGGCCGAACGCGGCGGCAGGCACAAGGACCCCGAGCGTGAGCCGCGGCGCCGGCGGCGCGCCACGTTTGGGCCGCCCGCACGGTGTGCGGCACCTGTTCGCGGCCTACGATCTGGCCACGGACAGGCTCTACGGGCATGTCAAAGACACCAAAAACCCGCACCCAGTTCCTCACCTTCTGCCGATACCTGCGCAGTCTCTACCCGGCCGGAGTGCGCCTGGCGATCGTGTGTGACAACTTCTCGCCGCACCTGACCACGAAGAGGTGCCGCCGGGTCGCCAACTGGGCGGAGGCGAACAACGTCGAGATCGCATACACGCCGACGAATAGTTCGTGGTTGAACCGGATCGAGGCGCAGTTCACCGCGCTGCGCTACTTCGCGCTCGACGGCACCGACCATTCATCTCATCGCGAGCAGGCCAGCATGATCCGCCGCTACATCATCTGGCGGAACAAGCATGCCGCCGACGACGGTTACGGGAGATCGTCAACAAGGCAAACGTTGCCTGATGCGGCACTAGAAACGGCGAGACGCCCCTGTCCGGAAGGATGGGGGCGTCTTCGTGAGCCTTGGTAGCGAGGCCAATCCGGCCACAGACCGACGCTCGAGGTACAGCTGGCTACCGAGGTTCAATTCAGGAAACAGGTGCCGATGGGAGGCAGTCGCATCCGCGCGCACCTCCAGAAGGAGGAAATGGAATGGAACATTGGTGGAATCCGGGTGGCATGCGGCCGGAGTGGTTGATTGTCTTAGCGCCAGTCATCACCTTCCTCACCACCGGTAGCGCCTCCTAGAGAGAACAAACCGCCCCACCCTCAGATGGTTGTGGGACCCTGCAGTTACTGCACCAAAGTGAACCCGGCGCCGTAGCTACCTTTTGCATTGATATCCGCCAGAATCGGCATGATTTTCCCGTAGAACGTAGTCGGCTGGGTGCCGAAGTCCATGCCGATGTTGAGACCGACGAGCGTCTCCCCCACCACGATCGGACCGCCCGAATCGCCTTGCCACATCACCGCCCAGTTCTGGAGGTGAATACCGTCTACCTTGCCGATGATCCCGCAATTCTTGCCGGTGGTCGCTCCGTGGTTGCACCCCACGTTCGACAGCGAGGCATCGCCAATAGTCGAGACGGCGACGTCAGTGGTGTCGCTGTACTTGCTCGGCACGACCACATCCGGATTCAGCCGGATCACCGCGTAATCGAGCGCCGTGAACGTGCCGTCGGTGTTACGCGAGTACACATCGGTCTCCCAGCCGATCGGCCCTTTGGCAGCGTCACCAACCTTATAGACGGCCGTACCCGCGCCCTGATGGCAGTGGCCGACAGTCAGCGCAACCAAGCGGCCCGCGTTGTCGGTGCCGACCGCGCCGATCGAGCAGTAGCCCTCGACGTCCGGATACGGGGTGTAGGCGGTACCAGGCCCGACATGGATGGTCGGTCCCGCCTGCGCCACCGGGGCGACACCGAGCGTCACCGCGAGCGCGGCCAGAACCGCGACCAAGGTCATCTTCATCCTTGTCTCCTGTTTCTCCTACTTGGGAGCATTCTCCTGTTCTTCTTGGAACGCCCACTCATGGGGGGTGCGTGGCGACGAGAGCCTCGCATCCCGAGAGGCGCGAGGGACAAGCTGAGCAACTCTGGATGGAAGCGGTACATGCCCTTGTCATTCGGAGGATATACACGGCTCACATTGACTGGCCAGTGATCGAGTTGTCCATTCATGATCAGCTCGCGTCGGTGGACCCATCCGACTGCCGGCGCAGAAACCCCGCCTTCTCCCCGACGTTGAGCGGGGTTTCGTCATACCTACCGGGAGAGTGCTCATGGACAGCGGGGTTTGGGATACGCCTCTTGGCATGTTCGCCCAGTTCGTCTCGGGGCTGTTGCACGCCGTCAATTTCGGCAACGTGAGCTAGAAACGACGAGACGAAATAGCCCACCCTCCCGAAGTCGTAGGGCGTCGCCTACCACGGTTCAGGGCCGCTACGGCGGATGTCGACGTGCTGCTCCAATTCGACGGCCAGGACGCCCGGGACTGCCTCGAGGGCTGCGAGTCGGCCCGCGGGGACGGAACCGGAGATGATTCCGATCGTGCGGTGCACCAGGTCGACACGCATGCCCTCCTCGGCCAGCGCGACGCCGACCACGTCGATGTCCTCGACGTGGTCGGCGTCCACCGTGACACTGATTCCGACCATGCCCGGCACGATACGTCGGGCACTTCTACTCGGATGCCTGGATCAGCCCCGCACCCACATCGAGTGACGGCAACCCGAGCCGCCGGGAATGCTGGGTGAGCAGGGACCACAGATCGCGGCCGGTGCGCCCGGTCTTCTCGCACCACAGGGCAGCGATACCCGCGACGTGCGGGGTGGCCATACTCGTTCCATTCTTCGAGCCGTACCGCACGGGCATCGGCACCGATGAGAACACCCGCACGCCAGGTCCTGCCACGTCGATCTGACCACCGGCCACGGGGTTACTCGCAGCAGAGAAATTGGCCAGCCCGAGATCGGGGTCGACTGCAGCGACGGCCATGATCGACGGACTGTTGGCGGGTACGCCCACCAGTCCCGGGCGTCCGGCGGCTCTGTTCGCGTTGTTGCCCGCCGCAGCCACGATCAGCACTCCGGCCGCCAGCGCCCGCTGCCCCACCGTCTCGTAGGCGACGGACACCGACGCAACGTCGGCACCGAGCGACATCGAGACGATCTGACAACCGTTGGCGATGGCCCACTCGATTCCTGCGAGGATCCCACCGTCCACGCCACGCCCCTGATCCGACAGAACCTTCCCGACGAAGATGTCGGCCTCATGAGCCACTCCGTATCGGCGGGGCCGGTCGCTGCCGTCGGACCGCAGGCCGTTCCGATGCAATGCGTGCCGTGTCCGTGCCCGTCCTGGGGTACTGCGCCCGGAACGAACGACTGGGCCGTGATGGTGCGACCCCGGAAATCCGGGTGGGTGAAATCGAATCCGGTGTCGAGGACGGCGATCCTGACACCGCGCCCACTGCACGCCGACGACGTGGTGCGGGTCGCTTGCAGTCCCCAGGTGAACTCCGGCGTATCCAGGAAGTGGTCGAGGTCTACTGGCGCGACTGCACCGTTCTCAGGCCGTGCGATCTCTACGACGGTGTCTTCACTGTCCAGCGCATGGTGGACCAACTCGGGTTCGACCGAGAGGACCGCGGCGTCGGGCGAGGCGGCTGCGGTGCGGAGTGCGGCCAACTGGTCGGGGTCCGCGGTCACCACGGCAATTCCGAGTTCGTCGAACAGAACTGCGCCGGACACTTCGGCCAGTTCGAGATCCATTGCCGAAGACTCGAACTCGCTACTTCTCGTTACGGTCGAGACGCCGGCGAGGGACCGTAGGAGTGCTGTGGGACCCGCTCGCCTCCCGTCGTCCGTGAACACCACGACCTGACGGCCCGTCGTCTCGGCCCGCGAATCGGCGACGGGCCCGTCGCCGTCACGGTCGGAATCTTGTGGAAATATCACTGTTTCGTCCTTTTACTCTGGATCGCGGCGCGCTCGTCGTCGCGTCAATGTGTCTACTTACCTTCAGTTGTCGATCGCCGGTGGCGCTCGTGGGACTCCCCCACTCTCCGGCGTGGGCTCCCGAATTCCGCGAGTGGCGCGCTACCCGAATTTGTGTCGGGCCGGGCTGTCGGGGTGAGTAGTTAGGTTCATGCGACCGCAGAGATCACGTGGTACCAGTCGACGACGACGGACCTCACTCCGATCGATGCGATCATCGTCCGGATCGGACCGTCCAGGCACAGCTGGCTGTCGACGTGCCGAGCATCGGAGCAACCGCAGATGCTCTGTGCGGCCCGCAACCCGATCAGGATCTCCGGAGAGGACTCTGTTCGGCTGCCCTCGATGAGTAGAGCCTCCTCGTCGACGCCGCGGACCGCGATGTCATGTCCGTCTGCGACGTCGCCGACGATCAGTGCGAGGTAGTCGATGTCGGTGTCCTCGTCGCGAGTGGCGATCAGTCGTGCCGTGCCGGCTCCCACCGGCACGACTTCGTCCAACACCAGAACGGCGGACTCGGATTCACGGAGTTCGTCGAGTTCGACTCGTCTCGCTGTCCAACTGAAGAAGGGCTCCGGCCGCGCGGTCATGACATGCTCCTGTAGTTCGACGCAATAACTTTCCGCGGTACCCATTCAGCGTCGCCGGGATGTCGGCTAATCTCGCGAGTAGCGTCCTACCCGATCGTGCGGACACGCCTTCGGTCGATCTCGAAACCGAACTCGTGCCCGTGTCGCACTACTCAATCCATCGGCATCTCAGGAGTACTGCAGCCTAAAGCGGCTCCAAGGTTGTATTGCACTGCTTCGCTGGATAACTCGCGTCCAATTCTCGACTCGGCGCTGTCACCGGTGGCGCGAGAAACTTAGAATCAATGCATGGGTCCAACGTGGCCTCTGATTCAGCGGCAAGTCGAGTTCGACGCGATCACCGCGTCGCTCACGACTCGGTCCGGGGGATGCGGTGTTGTCCTCACGGGCGATCCCGGCGTCGGCAAGACCATCCTCGCGCGGTTCGCCACCGAGTCGTTGCCACGTGAGGTGAAATGGGTGGCGGGCACCGAGTCGGCGCGCAGCATCCCGCTGGGTGTGTTCGCTCATCTGGTCGGGGCGTCCACCTCCCGGGATCCGGTCGCCTTTCTGTCGGCGGCGCGGCAGGCGCTCCTCGACGACGGCCGCAGTCGTGACGTGGTGGTCGGCGTCGACGACGCACACCTACTCGATCAGCTCTCGGCGACGTTCCTCCATCAGCTTGCGCTCGACAGGGCGGTGCACATAGTCGCCACGGTTCGCAACGGAGAGACCGTGCCCGACGCGATCACGTCGCTGTGGAAGGACGGTCACCTCCTGCGGCTCGAACTGGCGCCGTTCAGCCGGGAACAGAGCATCGAGTTGATCGAGTCCGTGCTGGACGGCCCCCTCGAGGGGCTGAGTGCGGACATGATCTGGGAGGCGTCCGGCGGGAACGCGTTGTTCGTCCGGCATCTGGTGGAGGGCGCTCTCGAAGCGGGGACGCTGCGCCGTTCCGGTGGGGTCTGGCAGTTGCGGGGCCGTGCCGCCATCACCTCCGAACTCGCCTCCCTGCTGGAGCACCGGATCGATCAGATTCCCCACGACGTGTTGCAGGCGTTGCAGCTCCTTACTTTCTGCGAGCCGCTCGATCTGGACATCCTCGGTCAGCTCGCGGGTGACGACGCGGTGGAGGAGGCCGAGCGACGCGGCCTCGTCAGAATCGTCGAAGACGGACACCGCCTCGACGTCCGCTACACGCATCCACTGTTCGGTGAAGTGATTCGACGACGCGTGGGGCGCGCTGCAGGCCGGAGGCTCCGCGGACGGCTCGTGGAGGCTCTGAGCAGCCGGGCCGTGGTCGGATCCTCCAATCGAATTCGCCTGGCAGAGTTGGCGCTCGACAGCGTGGCAGCACTCGGTCGGCGGCCAGAATCGCCTTCGCCGCCGCTGCTGCTTCCTCGGGCCGATTCTCGAACACCGCGCACACCGAGCCGATGCCCTCGATGATCGGGACGAGACTGGGATGCGTGACCTTCTCGCGGAGAACCGCGAGGACCTCGTCGGCCTTCTCCGACTCGCCGCTCGCCCAGAACAGGTTTGCGATCCGCGATGTACCCCAGCGCACCAGTTGCACCTGGTCCAGGCTGTCGGGTGAAAAAGACAGCAGCAGCGATTCGGCCTCGGTGGCGTGCCCCTGCCACAACAGTGCTCGGGCCAGGAGGTCGGCCGCCTCGAAGCTGCCGGTCTGGTCGAGTGCCGCGCGCGCGAGCCGTTCCCCCAGAGGCACATTCGCCAAACCGCGCCACGCGTCTCGCCGAGTTGGCCGACATCTGCGACGGCGAACTTGTGGACATCGTTGCCCGGCATGCGGCGGCAGTCACGACAGGAAACGGATGCGGTGCGGCATCGGCAGCAACCGAGTTCGAGCGAATCGGCGCCTTGCCGGATGCCGCTGACGCGTACGCTCGGGCGGCGATCGCATTTACGCAGGCCGGAGACAAGCGGCGTTCGATCGAGTGCGCTGCCGCGGCCGAAGCCCTGTCGGCACGATGCGACCACATGTCCTCTCCCGCGCTGGTGGAGGCCGCCCATCCACTCCCCCTCACGAGTCGTGAACGGGAAGTGGGGTCGATGGTTGCGGCCGGATTGTCGAACCGCCAGATCGCCGATCGGTTGTTCGTCTCGGTGCGGACGGTGGAGGGTCATATCTACCGTGCGTGTATGAAGCTCGACGTCGCCGATCGCAACGGTCTTGCGCAGGCGATGGGCACGACGGTTCGGTGACACCGACCGGACTCCGGACACGACCACATGCCGGCTCTGCGACAGGATTTGTCCTGTCACCGAGTCGGCGTGGTGCGCTGTGTCGCGTGGTCAGGATGCTCGGGGCCGGGCCCGGTTGTGCGCCGGCAGCGGCTTTCGTTCCCAGTCGACCTGCCGGGGTGGGATGAATGTGGGGTGCCGGTCGGCGCCCATCTCTATCTCCCAGTCGCTGTGGTGCAGCAGCCGGTGGTGGAATCCGCAGAGCAGGACCAGGTTGCCCATGTCGGACGGCCCGCCTGCGGACCAGTGGATGATGTGGTGACCTTCGCACCAGGACGGCGGCGCACCACACCCGGGGAACGCGCATCCTCGATCCCGCGCCACCAACGCTTTTCGCTGCCTCTTCGTGACTGTTCGGGTGGAGATGCCGAGGTCGAGTGGCGCTCCGTTGTCGTCGAGCACGATCGGCGTGTAGATCGAATCGCAGCTAAGAAGCCGGGCTGCCCTGAGACTCAGTGGCCCCATCCACTCGGTCCACGCCACCCCATCGACGGCGAAGAGCGAGTCGTCCGGCGAGGCGGCGGCGTCCTGCTGTGCTCGTGCACTGCAGTCGGTGTGGTCGGCGAGATCCTTGGCATTGACGTGGAGTGAGACGTGTGGCCGTTCGCCGCCTTCTTCGCCCGCGACCCCGGAGTCGAGATAGCGGCGCAGGGGTTCGGTGAACCCGTCGGCCCGCCGCTGCCCGGGAGTGCGGGGGTCCTTGGTTCCGTCCTGCGCGGGCCGCGGCTTGGACAGTCCGGAGAGCGCCGAGAGCAGCATTTCGCCGGTGACGCCATCCAGGTCGCCCTTGACGGCGACGCGTCCGTTGAGTGTCTTGGATGCGTGGAACTCGTTGAGGTCGGTGTCTTCACTGGGCAGCGGATCGTCGGACTCGAAGGCGCGTTCCAACCTGGCAATGACGGCGCGCACCGCATCCGTGTTTGCGGTGGGACCGGTTGCGGCGAACAGCAACGCATTTCGGCAGTCATCCAACGCTTCGAGCGGCATGCCCTTGGGTGGCCGTTCGCAGAACTTCATGATGAGCGCTGCGTGCTCCGCCGAAATGTTGGTGTCGAAGTACTCGTCCGCGATCTCCGGCTGGAGACGCAAACCTCGGCCCAACAGCACGATTCGCCCCGCCGCGCCCACCTCGAGCAACGTCTTGGAAGCCAGCCACATCTTGGCGTTCGGAAACCCCAGCACATCGACCTTGCAGCGGTGGTCGACGGCCCCGACGAGCTTGACGCGCAAGGCTTCGAGTCGCTGAATCTCCTCCGAGATACGAACGACCGAATCGAGCAACTCCGCCTCGGCCAGACGCCACGCATCACCGACCGCGGTCGCCAGAATCTCGTCCGACAACGCCCCCTGGATATCTCCCCCGAGCCCCATGTTCGGATCTTACTTCGAACGTTTGTTCGAGTCAATGGTTTCGTGACGGCCGCGACCTTCGGGTAACCCCACCGAAGAAGTCCCGGAACGACATACGAAGTACGCGAACGGGTGGCACGCTTGACGGTGTGACGACCCAGGACCCGGCGACCGAACCCCACCGCAGTCGCTTGCGCCGTCTGCGTGCCGCGTGGCGGAGGAAGCTCGATCCGAGTGAGCAGTCGGCGGTGGTGTCGTGGGGCGCGTTCACGCTGACGTTCGCGGGGGTGCGGGCGTTGACGCACTGGATCAGGCGCGGGCACGGACCGGCCGGCGGTGGGTTGAGTCTCGACGGCCGTCATTTCCACCATTACAACCTCGGCATCGCGGCGCTGGCCGGGGTCGGGGCGGTGGCGGTACGCGGCTCCGAGAAGCAACGCCACCATCCAACGGTGCCGATCTCATACGGCGTCGGCACCGCGCTCATCGTCGACGAGTTGGCGTTGCTGCTGGACTTGCAAGACGTCTACTGGGCGAAGGAGGGGCGGACCAGCGTCGACGCCGCGGTGATCATCATCGGGCTCGGCGGACTGATGACCGCAGGTTTCGAATTCTGGCCCGCAGCCCAACGCGCGCTCACGGAGCCGACGTAGGCGGAAGCGCACCGGGCAACCGGGCCGTCCCCCACGGCTCGATGTCGTAAACGGGGATGCAGTCCAGGCCTCGGGCGCGCACGCGCTGCACGACCGCCGCATCCGCCGACGCACCGGTCCCGTCGGCGACGGCCTCGGTGACGATCGCGCACAGCACGTCACCCTGGAGTTCGCGTACGGGTTTCAGCCCCTGCTCCACCGTCCAGTGCCGCACGGCCCAGTGCGTCACCTCGGTGACGGTGGACGGGTTGCCGATGAACAACACACTCCGCGTGACATTCCGCCCGCCCGCGGCAGCCGATGACTGCACCTGAATCTCCGCCTCGGTGCACCACTCGGACGCCACCTCGGCCAACGTGGTGCTCGCAATCGTCGACATCTACCTCGTCCTGTTCCTGCGTCCGACTCGCATGAGAGTCATCCTGTCGCGAATCGGGCGCGGCGACTGTCCCCCGATCGGGCCTTGAATCGGATGATTCGGATGTCCCCCGATCGGGCCACAGCGCCTGGGGTGCGGGGGGCCCGCAGAAGAAGGCGACGGCGGACGAGCCGCACGAGTCGATCGGCGCGGAACTCGCCGGAATCGCCGGCGAAGCCGGATTCGGCCCGAGCGAACTCGTCCACGACCATCCGTCGACGGCGCCGGCAACCTCCCACGGACACTGAAACCGTTACGCTGAAAACCATGCCGACGGACCGCGGACTCAAGTTCATGAACGCCGCCCACCGCGCCCTGCTGCGCATTACCGGCGGGCGGGTGGGGCGGAGTTTCGGCAAGATGCCGGCGGTGGAGTTGACCACCGTCGGCCGCAAGACCGGGAAGGTGCACAGCGTCATGCTGACCGTTCCGGTGCGGGAAGGTGACACCCTGGTCGTGGTGGCGTCACGTGGTGGCGACGACCGCAACCCCGCGTGGTTCCTGAACCTGCAGGCCAACCCGGTGGTCCAACTGTCGCTGCAGGGAAACCCCGCGCAGTCCATGCGCGCCCACGTGGCAACCCCCGAGGAGCGGGCCCGTCTGTGGCCGAAGGTGACCGCCGCCTACAAGGGGTACGCCGGCTACCAGAAGAAGACGGACCGCGAGATCCCTCTGGTTCTGCTCGACCCCACGACCTGACGCCGGTCACCGCCGGCAGAACACGGTTCGGTTGCAGTCCGGCGCAGCGAGCCGGTTCCACCCTTAACCTCGACCTCACCCTTATAGATTTGCGAATTCCGGGCGGGCGAGGTTGGGAGTGACGTGGACACTGACGATGCTGCGCTGCACAAGTCCGGCACCCGGCACCTGCCGCGGCGCGGGTGGATCGTAACGGCGCTGACGATCCTCGTCTTCATGGGTGCGCCCGCCCCGTCGGCGACGGCCGAAGCGATCGTGCAACCGGTGGCCGCCGACCCGAGCGTCGTCCGCGCGTCCGACGGCATGTTCTACATGTACACGACCGCCGACGACTGGGGCGACGGCCAGGGCATGCACAACATGTCGATCTTCAAGTCCGCCGACCTCATGGACTGGATGTACCTCGGCGACGTCTTCCCCGACCGGCCCGCGTGGCATCCCGACGGCAAGCTCGCGTGGGCACCGAACGTGCTCGAATCCGACGGCCAGTACAGCCTGTACTACTCGCTCTACGACGAGTCGAACCCGTGCATCGGTCTCGCCACCGCCGACCGGCCCACCGGACCGTGGACCGACCTCGGCCGCCCCGTGTTCTGCGCCCACGACGTCGGCGTCGGCGGCACCATCGACCCGTTCGTGTGGGACGACGGCACGACGAAGACGATGTTCGTCGGCAACTTCCAGGGCGTCCACGCCATCCCGCTCAGCCCGGACGGGACCGCGGCGGCCGGCGAACCCGTCCGGGTCGCGGACGAGCGCTTCGAGGGCCCGTACGTCGAATTCCACGACGGCTACTACTACCTGTTCCTCTCCGCCGGCAACTGCTGCAACGGCGCCGACACGGCCTACCGGGTCCTCGTCGGCCGGTCGGAGTCGCTGACAGGGCCGTACCTCGACCGGAAGGGTCAGGACCTGAACGACGGCGGCGGGGCCCTCATCCTCGCCGGCAGCGAACCGTGGGCCGGACCGGGCCACAACACGGTGGTCTCCGACGACGCGGGCTCGGATTGGATCGTGTACCACGCCATTCCGCGCGACAACCGGGATCTGCCCAGCGGAGCCCGCCGGCGCGAAGGGATGATCGACCGGATCGTGTGGGCGAACGGCTGGCCCGAGGTCGGTGACGGATCGCCCGCATCGACGGGGCCGGCGAACCCCGACACGGATCTGCCGGTGCGGGTCACTTTGCGCGCCGATTCCGACACCACGCTGCCTGCGGGCGGCGGGACCGTCGACACCACCATGCTCGTCGAGGCCCCCGACGATCGTCCCTACGCGGGGCAGGTATGGGTCAGCGCCGTGTCACCCGACAACCGGACCAGCGATCCGTTCTTCGGGCCGATCGACGTCGACCTGCAACCCGGCGAGGTGCTCGAGGAGGCCATCGCCTACACGGTCCCGGGAGATGCGGTCGCCGGCACCTACTACGCCTACGCGTTCGCGGGCACCTACCCCGACGAGACCGTCGAGTTCGGCACCGTTCACGCCGTGAAGTCCGGCGACGAGGCCAGGATCAGCCCGGTCCGCTCGGTGTCGCTGCACCTCGGCACGGTCGCGCGCTGACGAGTCCAGCCGGCAGGAGACAACCGATTCGGTTTCCGATTCCTACTTCTACAACTGAATCCGCAACATTTCTCGCCTATTGCTATTGAAATAGTGGTAGGCGTAGGTCAGGATGGGAGCCACGGTGACGTGCCTCACACGTCACCTTTCGGTCATTCCACCAACAAAGGTGCTCCATGCTGCAGACAGTGTTCGAGAAGAATCAACCGAACGCGAAGGTCGTCGACCATGCGCTCCGGCGCACCCGGTTGGCACCGTTCTGGATCGAGGACGTCGCCGACACACCCACCTACCCGGCCGCCTCGGCCGACGCCGCGTACGACCTGGTCGTCGTCGGCGGCGGATACACCGGACTCTGGAGTGCTCTGCTCGCGAAACAGCGCCACCCCGAACTGTCCGTCGCGCTCGTGGAGGGCGAGACCATCGGTTGGGCCGCATCCGGTCGTAACGGCGGGTTCGTCGAAGCCAGCCTGACCCACGGCAGCGAGAACGGACGACGACGCTGGCCGGGGGAGATCGACGCCCTCGAAGCACTCGGGCTCGAGAACCTCGACGCCATCGAGAAGACCGTGCACACTCTGGGGTTGGACTGCGATTTCGAACGGAACGGCGCGATCTCGGTCGCGATCGCCGATTACCAGGCGAAGGACGTGTTCGACACGCCGCCGAGCGCTACCACCACGGTGCTCGACGGGCCCGCGATGCGGGCGCAGGTGAACTCGCCCACGTATCTGGCCGGTGTGTGGGACAAGCAGTCCACCGCGCTGGTGCATCCGGCCAAGCTCGCCACCGAACTCGGCCGGGCCTGCGCGGAGCACGGTGTCGAGATGTTCGAGCACACCAAGGTTCTCGATCTCGTCCGCTCCCGATCATCGTCCCGGGTCGGCGTTCGGACGGCGTCCGCGACCCTGTCGGCCGGACGAGTGATCCTGGCAACCAATGCTTTTCCGTCCCTGCTGAAGCGGTACCGGCTGCACACGGTTCCGGTGTACGACTACGTGCTCATGACCGAACCGCTGTCCGACGCACAGCTCGCGGAGGTCGGATGGTCCGCGCGACAGGGCGTCGCCGACATGTCCAACCAATTCCACTACTACCGGCTCACCCGCGACAACCGAATCCTCTGGGGCGGATACGACGCGATCTACCACTTCGGGCGGGGAATGCACCACGACCTCGAAGACCGCCCCGAATCCCACGCGAGGCTCGCGAGCCACTTCTTCACGACGTTTCCTCAGCTCGAGGGCCTCGAGTTCACCCACAAGTGGGGCGGCGTCATCGATACGTCGACACGCTTCTGCTCGTTCTTCGGTTCCGCGGCGAAGGGGCGGATCGCGTACGCGGCCGGCTTCACCGGTCTCGGTGTCGGCGCCTCCCGCTTCGCGGCGAACGTCATGCTCGACAAGGTGTCCGGCGAGACGACGGCGTTGACGGAATTGGACTTGGTGAAGTCCATGCCCCTCCCCTTCCCGCCCGAACCGTTGGCGGCGGCCGGTATCAACGCCACCCGATGGTCCCTCGATCGCGCCGATCACACGGAGGGCCGACGGAATCTCTTCCTCAAGGCTCTCGACGCGGTGGGATTGGGATTCGACTCGTGAGCGACCCCGCGACCGGGGTCGTCGCCTGGGAATCCGGACCGCTTACCGATGCTCGAACCACCGATCTCGAGTACCACCGCCTGCCCGAGGAGCAGGTGATCGGCGACAGCGTGCCGAAGGTCGGCGAACGAGTGCTCGGCGACTTCGCCGGTGTCACCGTCGGCGTGTGGGAGATCGAGCCCAGCACCTCGTGCGACGTCGAGATCGACGAGGTGTTCGTGGTGCTCAGCGGCGACGCGACCGTGCAGTTCGACGACGACACCCCCGATCTCGAGCTCGGTCCCGGAAGTGTCGTCCACGTGCGGTCCGGGCAGAAGACCCGCTGGATCGTGCGTGACACGCTGCGGAAGATCTTCATCGCCGCGCCGGCAACGTAACCGCGAAAACCACTACACCCCTGTACTACACCTGCACGGGCACGTCTGCCCCCACCCGCACACCTCGAGGGAGACTTGATGAGCATTGCCGAACCGCCACCCTTGAAGACCCAGCCCTCGAAGACCCAGAACCCGCTCGACTCCGCGAAGGGCCTCAACAGCGGCGCACTGGGATTGATCGGCAACACGGTGATCGGGCTGTCGTCGGTCGCGCCCGCCTACAGCCTCGCCGCGACGCTGGGCTACGTCGTTCTGGCCGTCGGCGACAAGGCACCGTCGATGTTCCTCGTCGCGTTCATCCCCATGTTGCTCACGGCGTTCGCCTACCGCGAGCTCAATCGGGACACCCCGGACTGCGGCACCTCGTTCACCTGGGGCACCAAGGCGTTCGGACCGTGGATCGGCTGGATGGCGGGATGGGGACTCGCCGTGTCCGCGATCATCGTCCTCGCCAACACCGCGGAGATCGCGGCGATCTACCTGTTCGAGGTTCTCGGGTTGCACGCGGCAGCCGAGTCGCTCGCCGCGAAGGTTCTGCTGGGGTGCTTCTTCATCGCGGCCATGACGTACGTCAGCTTTCGCGGCATCCTCATCAGCGAACGGCTGCAGAATGTCCTGATCGCCGTGCAGTTCACCGTCCTCATCGGGGTCAGCGTCATCGCACTGTCGAAGGTGTTCGGCGGCACCGCCGGCCCGCAGGCGATCACCCCGAAACTCGACTGGATCATTCCCACCGGCGTCTCGATGTCCAGTGCCGCACAGGCCATCATCCTGTGCATCTTCATCTACTGGGGGTGGGATGCCTGCCTGGCGGTCGGTGAGGAAACAAAGGATTCCGAGCGGACTCCCGGCCGCGCCGCGGTCTTGACCACGGTCATTCTCGTCGCCACGTACGTCCTGGTCGGATACGCGGTCCAGTCGTTCGCCGGGTTCGGGGACACCGGCATCGGCCTGAACAATCCCGAAAACGTCGACGACGTGCTGACCACCCTGGGCGGGCCGGTCGCCGGACCGGTGGCAGCGTCGTTACTGCTGCTGACGGTCTCGATCTCCGCGCTCTCCTCGACCCAGACCACCATCCTGCCGACGGCCCGCGGAACATTGTCGATGGCGGTCTACGAAGCACTGCCGCGAAAATTCTCCACCGTGCACCCCCGATACATGACCCCCGGCTTCGGAACCCTGGTCATGGGAGCGTCGGCGCTCCTGTTCTACCTGGTCCTGTCGTTCGCGAGCGCCAACGCCCTGCAGGATTCGGTGGCGTCGCTCGGACTCGCGGTCGCCTTCTACTACGGCATCACCGCCTACGCGTGTGTCTGGTACTTCCGTCGGACACTCCTCGACTCGGCACGTAACCTGTTCATGCGCGGCATCTTCCCGCTGCTCGGCGCCCTCTGCATGACGTGGGCCTTCGTTCAGAGCGCCGTCGACATGCTGCGTCCCGACTACGGATTCACCGCGTTCGGCCCGTTCGGGGGCGTGTTCGTTCTCGGCGTCGGAATGCTGGTGGTCGGAATCCCTCTGATGTTGCTGTGTTTCGCGACCGGCTCCCGGGACTTCTTCCGCGGACGCACCCTCACCGCCGACACGGAAGTGAAGGTACCCGAGTCGTGAGTGCCGACGTCACCGGGAAGAGGCGATAGTTCCGAAATGTCCGAGCCGATTGTCTTCGACACCACGAGCAAGGGAGGATTCGACCATGTCTGAGCAGCCTGCCTCTCTCGATCCCGTGTCCAAGCAGATCATCGAGCAACTTCAGGAGGATGGACGGCGGTCATACTCGGCCATCGGCAAGGTCGTCGGATTGTCGGAAGCGGCTGTACGCCAACGCGTGCAGAAGCTGATCGACACCGGCGTCACGCAGATCGTCGCGGTCACCGACCCCGTTCAAGTGGGATTCTCACGTCAGGCCATGGTCGGAATCCGCTGCTCCGGGGACGTCACCGACATCGCCGCCCGGCTCGCCGACGTCGACGCCATCGACTACGTCGTGTTGACAGCAGGCGCCTACGACATTCTGGCCGAGATCGTGTGCGAGAACGACGACCACCTCCTGACCGTGCTCAACAAAGAAATTCGCACTATTCCCGGTGTGCTCGGCACCGAGACGATGGTGTACCTGAAACTTGTCAAACAGCAATATGATTGGGGAACCCGATGACCACGGTTACCAACACTTCACCCACCACGGCGCACCTCGAAGCAGCAGCCCGCCGCCACCTGTGGGGGCATTTCTCCCGGCACGGGGAGAACATCACCCCGCCGATCATCACCCGCGGTGAGGGCGCCCGGATATGGGACGCCGCCGGCAAGAGCTACCTCGACGGGCTGTCCGGGTTGTTCGTCGTCCAGGCCGGGCACGGCCGCCTAGAGCTCGCCGAGGCCGCCGCCAAGCAGGCCGAACAGCTCGCGTTCTTCCCGCTCTGGTCCTACGCCACCCCACCGGCGATCGAACTCGCCGAACGCCTCGCCGGCTACGCCCCCGGCGACCTGAACCGGGTCTTCTTCACCACCGGCGGCGGCGAGGCCGTCGAAAGCGCCTGGAAACTGGCCAAGCAGTACTTCAAAAAGGTCGGCAAACCCGGCAAGCACAAGGTGATCTCCCGCTCCATCGCCTACCACGGCACCCCGCAGGGCGCCCTCGCCATCACCGGCATCCCCGCCCTGAAGGCCCCGTTCGAACCGCTCACCCCCGGCGCGTTCCGGGTCCCCAACACCAACATCTACCGGGCCCCCGAACCGCTCGGCTCGGACCCGAAGGCGTTCGGGATCTGGGCCGCCGACCGGATCGCCGAGGCCATCGAATTCGAGGGCCCGGACACCGTCGCCGCCGTCTTCCTCGAACCGGTGCAGAACGCCGGCGGCTGCTTCCCACCCCCGCCCGGCTACTTCGAGCGGGTCCGGCAGATCTGCGACGAGTACGACGTGCTGCTGGTCTCGGACGAGGTGATCTGCGCGTTCGGCCGGATCGGGTCGATGTTCGCGTGCGACGACTTCGGGTACGTCCCCGACATCATCACCTGCGCCAAGGGGATGACCTCCGGATACTCGCCGATCGGGGCGATGATCGCCTCGGACCGGTTGTTCGAACCGTTCGCCGACGGGACGTCGATGTTCGCGCACGGCTACACCTTCGGCGGGCACCCCGTCTCGGCGGCGGTGGCGCTGGCGAACCTGGACATCTTCGAACGCGAGGGCCTCAACGCCCACGTCGCCGAGCAGGCGCCGGCGTTCAGGGCCACCCTCGACAAGCTCACCGACCTGCCGATGGTCGGGGACGTGCGCGGCGAGGGCTTCTTCTACGGCATCGAACTGGTCAAGGACAAGACCACCAAGGAGTCGTTCACCGACGACGAAGCCGAACGGATCCTGCACGGGTTCCTCTCCACCGCCCTGTTCGACGCCGGCCTGTACTGCCGGGCCGACGACCGCGGCGACCCGGTCATCCAACTCGCCCCACCCCTGATCTGCGGACAGACCGAATTCGACGAAATCGAAAACATCCTCCGCAGCGTCCTCACCGAAGCCTGGACCCTGCTGTGAACCACCAGGACCTTCCCGGGCTGTACGTCGGCGGCCGCTACCGGGACGGCCGGGCGGCCGAGCGGTACGAGGTGCTCAATCCGGCCACGGGCGAGGTGATCTCCTCCCGCACCGAAGCATCGGTGGACGACGTCGACGACGCGGTCGCCACCGCGAAGACCGCCTACGCGGAATGGTCGGCGACGAGCCCGGGTGAGCGTTCCGCCGTCCTGACTCGATGGGCCGCCGAGCTCACGGAGATGTCCGACGACATCGCACGCACCGAAACCCGGCAGACGGGCAAACCGATCAAACTGTCGACCGAGTTCGACGTTCCCGGGTCGATCGACAACGTGTCGTTCTTCGCCGGCGCGGCCCGCAATCTGGAGGGAAAGGCGTCGGGCGAGTACTCCCCCGACCACACGTCCACCATCCGCCGTGAATCCGTCGGGGTGATCGGCTCGATCGCGCCGTGGAACTATCCGCTGCAGATGGCCGCGTGGAAGGTCCTGCCCGCGGTCGCCGCGGGCAACACCATCGTGCTCAAACCGGCGGAGATCACCCCCCTCACGTCACTGCTGTTCGCGGAGGCCGCGTCCCGAGCCGGAATGCCGGACGGCGTCGTCAACGTGATCACCGGCCGCGGCGTGACGACCGGGTCGTCTCTGGTGTCGCATCGGGACGTGAGCATGGTGAGTTTCACCGGATCGACGCCCGTGGGACGGCAGATCGCGGCCGCCGCGGCAGGCAAGCGACTCCATCTGGAACTGGGTGGGAAGGCACCCTTCGTGGTGTTCGACGACGCCGATCTCGAGGCGGCGATCAACGGAGCCGTCGCCGGTGCCCTCATCAACTCGGGCCAGGACTGCACCGCGGCCACCCGCGCCTACGTGCAGCGTCCGCTGTACGACGACTTCGTCGCCGGGGTGGCCTCACTCATGGACACCGTCCGCCTGGGCGACCCGTCCGATCCCGGGACCGACATGGGGCCGTTGGTGTCGCGGCGACAGCAGCAGCACGTCGCCGGGTTCATCGATCGCGCCCGCGACACCGGGGCGAAGATCGTCCGCGGCGGATCCGTCCCCGGGGGCGACCTCGCATCCGGCTTCTACTACGAGCCGACGCTCGTCGTGGGTGCCGAGCAGTCGAGTGAGATCGTGCAGCGGGAGATCTTCGGCCCGGTTCTCGTCGTCCTGCCGTTCGAAAACGATACGGACGGAATCGCGCTCGCCAACGACACCGACTTCGGACTGGCGGCGTCCGCGTGGACACGGGACCTGTACCGGGCTCAAACCGCCTCCCGCGACATCGCCGCGGGCTGTGTGTGGATCAACGACCACATCCCGATCATCAGCGAGATGCCCCACGGCGGGTGCAAGGCCTCCGGTTACGGCAAGGACATGTCGACGTACTCGCTCGACGAATACACCCACGTCAAGCACGTCATGTCCGACATCACCGGAACCGCCAGGAAGGACTGGCACCGGACGGTGTTCGGCGACCGAGGATAAGCCCGATCGCCGGGACGGCAGCGCGTGTGCCGTCCCGGCGACCGTGGCAGTTCTGCCAAGTCCCGCCCCGCGCGCGACTACGCTGACGAACAGGCGCGTTCGCTTCGGCTGAAAGGCAGAGACGATGCATGTGACTCCGTTCGCCTGGATTGTGACGATCGTCGTGATCATCGCTCTGCTCGCGTTCGACTACTTCTTCCACGTCCGCCACGCGCACATCCCGACGCTGAGGGAAGCGGCGATCTGGTCGTCGATCTACGTCGGACTCGCGTTGCTCTTCGGTGTCGCGGTCCTGATCTTCGGTGGCGTCGACATGGGCTCGGAGTACTTCGCGGGCTACGTCACGGAGAAGGCGCTGTCCGTCGACAACCTCTTCGTCTTCCTCATCATCATGTCCAGCTTCCGGGTCCCGCGCGAAGACCAGCAGAAGGTCCTGCTGTTCGGCATCGTGTTCTCGATCTTCGCCCGGACCGCGTTCATCTTCCTCGGTGCCGCGCTGATCAACTCGTTCGCGTGGGTGTTCTACTTCTTCGGCCTGATCCTGCTGATCACCGCCGGCAACATGCTGCGACCCGAGACCGAGGATTCGCATTCGGCCGACAACTTCATCATCCGGATCGCGAAGAAGTTCATGCACACCACCGAGCACTACGACGGCGACAAACTCTTCACCATCGAGAACGGCAAGCGGGCGATGACGCCGATGCTGCTGGTGATGGTTGCGATCGGCGGCACCGACATCCTGTTCGCGCTCGACTCCATTCCCGCGATCTTCGGCCTCACCCAGAACGTCTTCGTCGTCTTCACGGCCACCGTGTTCTCGCTGATGGGTCTGCGGCAGCTGTACTTCCTGCTCGACGGACTCCTCGACCGCCTCATCTACCTGTCGTTCGGATTGTCCGCGATCCTCGCGTTCATCGGGGTCAAGCTGATCCTGCATGCGCTGCACGAGAACAACCTGCCGTTCGTCAACGACGGCGAACCGGTGAACGTCATCGAGATCAGCACGTTCGCGTCGCTGGCCGTCATCATCGGCATCCTCGTCATCACCGTGATCGCGTCGCTCACCAGCAAGCGGGGCCGGGCACAATCCGCCATCGCCGGTGCCCGGCGGCACGCGATCAACTACCTCGACCTCGACTACACCGCCGACCTGGCAGAGCGCGAACGCATGTATGACAAGTTGCTCAAAGAGGAGGAACAGCTCAAGAAGCTCGACCCGAAGTTCAAGAAGATGGTCCGCGAAGAAACCGCACTCATGGACCTCATCAAGCGCGCCCACCAGGAGCACGACGCGTTTCTCAAACAGAATTAGACGAACAACGAAGCGCCCACCGAATCGGCGGGCGCTCCTGTGACTCGTGCCCCATCCCCATGAAGGCACGCGCCGCGACTACCTCCTCCTCATCCGCATTCCGCCGTCCGCCATGCCCATCGCGGTGATACCGAGACCCAGCAGACAGACGACGATGCCGCAGATCACGTTCGACCAGATCATTCCCGCCGTGGTGGTAACTCCGACGACCAGCCACGGGCTGACGATCATCCACAGACCCAGCAGCGGCGCGACGAACGCCATGCCGTGTGTGCGTGAGTAGGCCGACGTGAAACCGACGGCGAGCAGTGCCACCGCAACACCCGACAACAGATTGCACATCGCCAGGCCCGACTGGCTCGCGAACCCGACAATCCACGGCGACGCCGCCATGTAGAGGCCCGCCATGAACATCAGACCCTCGGTGACCTGCGTCATCGGCTGTTCCGAGACTCGGTCGTAGCGAGCCCGCAACTCGGCGATATCAGGGTGTCTCTCGATCGACATACCTGGTGTCGTCATCACCCACCTCCTTGAAAAAGAGAACCAATCCCTACCGAAGGGGGTGCCCCGAACTTGGCAGGGCAAACCAGCGATAACCAAGTAATTTTTGCGAGTTTGTGCTACCGACCAGTCCCCACAGACCGCGGCGCCCTTGGGCAAGCGTCCAGGGGCGGGCATACTCGAATTGTGTGGTGGATTGCCTGGGTCGCGCTCGTGTGGGTAGCACTGTCGGTGCCGCTCGCGATCCTCATCGGGAGAGCGATACGGCAGAAAGACCTGCGCGAACTGCCCGCCAGGGAAGACGCGACAAGAAAGAACGACCCGCCCGACCGAACGGTTGCGTGACCGCGCCCCAGCGCGCGCAGTCCTGGCGCAGCTTGGAAGGATAGCGGGATGGCGCTGCCCTTCTATCCACTCGTGTTCATGAACCTGTTGTTTGCGGCGACCACACTGTGCCTTGCACGCCCCTCCCGCCTGTCCGCCGCAGCCACCGTCGCTGCCGCCGTTCTGTGGCTGTTCGGCAACGGACCGCTCGAGGGTCAAGTCCTCTGGGAGTTCGACGCCACGCACGGCCTCACGGTGTCCGACCTGCTGTCCGTTGCGGCCGTCGCCATCGCCGCGTGGACGTTCGCGACTACCGAGGACCGACCGTGGGCTCGGCGAACCGGGCGACGCCGCCGAACGCCGTTCCGAATTCGGTACTGAGCGGGCTCAGCGTCTCGAGGACGCCCCGACCACCCTCAACACCGCAGCTGACGTCATATGCCAATGCGTACTGTCGACGATCCGGTTTCGGACAGCGCCCGCCACGTAGGGCTCCCAGCTCGCTGCCGCCGCCGATCCCGTCGGATCGTCCCGTCCGGCAGTGAAGAACGCGACATCACCGCGAAAGACACCCGGGGTGTGGTGATCGAGCAGCGCGCAGTTGTGTGCGGCACCCTCGATCAGCCTGTGGAGTTGGTCGCGGCTGAGAACGGCCGTGGGGCCGCCCGTCGCAGCCAGTAGGTCCACCGCCGATTCGGGTGTCATGTCCGCAACGGCCGCAGGCACGTCCGCATCGACGCCGATTCCCGAGAGCAGGTCGCTCACACTCACCGGCATCTCCGTGTCCCTCGGGTCCGGTTGATGCGCGTAACTGTCGAGCATCACGACGGTCGCCACCTCGTGACCCGCAGCTTGCAGTTGCACTGCGACTGCATGCGCGAGGACGCCGCCGAGCGACCAGCCCAGAAGTTCGTACGGACCGCGAGGCTGGATCCGGCGGATCTCCCCCACGTACCTCGCCGCGAAATCGTCGATCGATGCCGGCAGCGGGTCCTCGCCGTTGATCGCCGGCGACTGGAGGCCGTAAATCGGCCGATCGGGATCGATCCTGGACGTCAAACCCGTGTAGCACCAGGCGAGACCCACGATCGGGTGGAAGCAGAACAGTGGGCGCCCCTCCCCCGCGGTCCTGATGGGGAAGACCACGTCGAGCGCCCCGTCACGTTGTCGATCGGCCGAACTCAGCCGTTCCGCTATCGAACTCGGGGTCGGATCCGTCATCACCATCTGCAGTGGAACCACAACGCCGATGGACGCCTCGAGGGCACTCACCACGCGCACCGCCATCAGGGAGTTTCCGCCCAGCTCGAAGAAATTGTCGTCCGCACCCACCGTCTCGAGACCGAGCAGCTCCGCGAAGGCGATTGCCACCGCAACCTCGATGTCCGTCACCGGGGCGCGGAACGGCCGTGGTTCGAACCGCGGCTTCGGAAGTGCACGCCTGTCGAGCTTCCCCGCCGACCCCAGGGGCAGTTCGTCCAGGATCATGATCTGCGACGGCACCATGTACGCGGGTAACCGTTCTCGCGCAGACGCCGCCAATTCACGAGTGTCGATCCGCTGACCCTGTTCGGCCACGACGTAACCGACGAGGTGGTCACCGCCACGCTCGTCCGAGACCAGCGCCACGGCGGCCTGGGACACCCGCACCGCCGCCTCCAGCACCGACTCGATCTCCCGCAGTTCGATGCGCAAGCCGCGCAGCTTGACCTGGAGGTCCGTTCGGCCCAGGTACACCAGCTGACCGGTTCGGGTCCACTTCACGAGATCGCCTGTGCGGTACAGGCGTTCTCCCCGCCGACCGAAGGGATCGGCCACGAATCGTTCCGCAGTGAGCTCGCTCCGTCCCACATACCCGCGGGCCAATTGGTCGCCGCCGAGATAGAGCTCGCCGGCTACACCCACCGGAACCGGATTCAGCCGTGCGTCCAGCACGTACGCCTGGGTGTTCCACACCGGCGCACCGATCGGCACTCGCGCATCCACGGATTCGCCCAGCCTGAACGCTGTCGCGCTGATCGCCGCCTCGGTGGGACCATACGTATTGTGGAACGCGCCCGGACGGAGTGCGATCACGTCCTCCGCGAGTTCGGACGACACCTCCTCGCCGCCCACATGAAGGTGTCGTAGCGAGGACAGGGTCTCCCCCTCACCCATTGCGAGGAACGCGGCCAGTACCGACGGCACGAAATGCATCATGGTGATCCGCTGCTCGCGGATGACTGCCGCCAGATAGTCGAGGTCGCGATGCCCGCCGGGCCGCGTGACCACCAGTTGGGCTCCCACACTCAGGGGCAGGAAGATCTCCCACACCGAGACATCGAACGTGTACGGAGCCTTGAGCACTCCGCGGTCGTCGGCGGTGACCTCGTACCCCTCGGCGAGCCAGCGCAGCTGATTCACGATCGCGGCGTGGCTGACGGCCACGCCCTTGGGTCGTCCCGTCGATCCCGACGTGAACAGCACATAGGCCGTGTTCTGCGGCCGCAGCGGGCCCACCCGCTCGGCGTCGCAGATCGGCCGCGAACTGAACCCGGACAGATCGACGGTGTCGATGTCGACGTGCGCGATACCGGCGGGCAAGGACGCGCGGGTCCACGAAGTGGTCAACACCAGTTCCGCCGCCGCGGAGCCCAGCACGTCCTCGACACGCTCTGCCGGGTGGTCGGGGTCGAGAGGCACGTACCCACCGCCGGCCCGGAGGACCGCGCACATTCCGACGATCATGTCCGGTGAGCGCTCGAACGCAAGCGCGACAAGGGATTCCGGTCCTACCCCGCGCTCGAGGAGCAGCCTCGCCAGGCGGTTGACACGCGCGTTCAGCTCGCCGTATGTCAACGAATCGCCCTCGAAGACGACGGCAACGGCATCGGCGGTGTCGGCCACCTGAGCATCGAGAAGATCGACCAGCGTCGATGCGCGCAGCTCCACGTCCGTCGAATTCCACGTATTCAGCATCTGGACCGTCTCGTCGTCCGTCAGCAAGGACAGATCGCGGACCTGATGACCCGGTTGCGTTGCGAAGGCCTCGGCGACGCGCACCACACCCCGGACGAACCGATCCGCCGTTTCCGAATCGAACAGCTCGGTGGAGTACGTGAGCGTCCCGGCGACACCGGCAGGGTCACCGTTCTCGTCGTAACTGTCCGAGAGCGAGAAGTCGAGGTCGAACTTGGTGACATGCGCGTCGATCTCGAGCGGCGCAATGGTCAGTCCCGGCAGTTCCAGCTTCGCCTCGGCCTGATTCTGAAACGCGAGCATGACCTGAAACAGCGACGAATACGATTGCGAACGAACCGGGTTCAGAATCTCGACCAGCCGCTCGAACGGAACCTCCGCGTGGGCCATCGCCCCGAGATCGGTCTCCCGGACCTGGTCCAGCACGTCGAGGAGGGAGGCGTCGGGATCCACCGCGGTACGCAGCACCAGCGTGTTGACGAACATTCCGACCACGTCGTCGAGCACCCGCTCACCGCGGCCCGCGACCGGAGTGCCGATCACGATGTCCGAGGTGCCCGTCACGCGCGCCAGCAACACCGCCAGAGCAGCATGCATCACCATGAACAGGGTCGTATTGTGTTGTTGTGCAACATCGCCGAGACGTCGATGCGTGTCGGCCCCGATGGTCACGGGCACCACGGCACCCCGATGGGTGCGTGCCGCGGGTCGGGGGCGATCGGTCGGTAGCTCGAGGAACTCGGGAATACCCGCGAGTGTGCGCGTCCAGTAGGCGAACTGCTTCGCGGCCGGCGACTCCGGATCACCTTCATCGCCCAGCACCTCGCGCTGCCACAGCGCGAAATCGGCATACTGAACCGCGAGCGGTGTCCACCCGGGACGGTCGCCCCTCGCCCGCGCCAGGTACGCCGCCGCCACATCCCGCGCCAGCGGTGCCATGGAGAAGCCGTCCGCACTGATGTGGTGGACCACCACGACCAGGATCAGTTCGTTGTCGCTCACCCGCAGGAGCCGCCCACGGATCGGGACCGATGCCGAGACGTCGAATCCCCGTGCGACGACCGAGAGTACGTGGGCGTCCACGGCATCTGCTGTCACGACTGTCGGCGACAAATCCAATTCCACAGTTTCAGCGGGCACCACGATCTGCACCGGCTCGCCGTCGTGTTCGGGGAACACCGTCCGGAGAGATTCGTGCCGTTCCAGCACGTCGCGCACCGCCTGTTGCAGTGCGGGCACGTTCAGGTCTCCGGTCAACCGCACGGCCAGGGGGATGTTGTAGGCCGGGGAAGCGGGGTCGAAGCGGCTCAGGAACCACATCCGCTGCTGCGCCGGCGACAGGGGAACACGTTCCGGTCGAGGCCGCCGCGACAGGACCGGCCGGTTACCCGTGCCCAGCACCGAAGACACCTGCTCGGCCAGTGCCTCCACCGTCGACGCCTCGAACAGCATCCGGACCGGCACGTGCGCATTCAACGCCTCCCCCAATCGGGCGGCCGCCTGCGTCGCGATCAGCGAGTTACCGCCCAGTGCGAAGAATTCGTCGTCGAGCCCGACCTGCTCCAGTGCGAGCACCTCGGCGAAGACGGCGACGACCGCCTCCTGCACCGCCGACACCGGTGCCCGGAAGACCCTCGACTCGAGTACCGGCGCCGGCAACGCCTTCACGTCGATCTTGCCCGACGGGTTGAGAGGAAACGCGTCGAGCACCACGACCGCGGCAGGCACCAGGTACGACGGCAACATGTCTTCGAGTCTCTTGCGCAACAACTCCACATCGAGAGAACCGCGGGGCACGACATACGACACCAACGCGTCGGCGCCGGCCGCGTTGGGCCGGGCCACCGTGATCGCACCGTCGACGTCGGCGACCCGGGTGATCACCGCGTCGACCTCCCCCGGTTCGATGCGGACGCCACGAATCTTCACCTGCCGGTCCACTCGCGCGATGAACTGCAGATTGTCGTCGGCACGGCGATGCACGAGGTCGCCGGTCCGGTACATCCGAGTACCGCCCGCACCCGCGACGAAACGCACCGAGGTTCGCCCCGGATCACCGACGTACCCGCGAGCCAGTCCGGACCCGGATAGATACAGCTCGCCGATCGCACCAACGGGAACCGGGCGCAATCGGTCGTCGAGCACCCGACCGGTGGCGCCGGGAATCGGTCCGCCGATGGTCACGTGGTCGTCGACCGCGGCGAGGGTGGCGACGACGGTCGACTCCGTCGGCCCGTACGCATTGAGCATTCGCCGGCCGTCGCTCCATGCCGCGGCGAGGTCGGGATGCAGAGCCTCACCGCCGACCGCGACGACTTCGATGTGCTCGAGCCCGTCCGTGTTCAAGGACGCCAGCACCGCCGGCGTCGACAGATAATGGCTCACCTGATGCTCGACGAGCACACGATGCAAATCCGGTCCCGCATACACCTCGGCGGGGGCGACCACCAGGCAGGCACCTGAACCGAACGCGAGCAGCGCCTCGAGGAGCGCGGCGTCGAAGGTGGGGTTGTAGGCGTGGAGCACCCGTGAGGCCGACGTGACCCGGTACCGACGCACCGCTTCCTCGGTCAGCGAGGACACACCGCGGTGCGGCACCATCACCCCCTTGGGCGTGCCAGTGGAACCCGACGTGTAGATGACGTACGCCACCTCGTCCGGATGCACCGGAACATGCACCGGAGCAACATCTTTCAGACAGTCACCCGCGGTGACCGGCAGCCACGCGATCCGCGAACCGCCCACCGACATCGCCCCGACCCCGACACACACGTCGGCCTCGGTCAGCACCCGTTCCAGACGCTCCGCCGGATGTGTCGGATCCACCGGGACGAAGGCCGCACCGGTCTTGGTGATGGCCCACAGCGCAATCATGAAATCCACCGACCGCGGCAGGGCGAGCGCGATCACGCGGCCCGGACGGGCACCTGCGTCGATCAGGACACGCGCCAGCGAATCGGACCGCGCATCGAGGTCACGGTAGGTGAGAGTCACGGCACCGTCGGAGAGCGCCTGTGCATTCGGGAAGGCGCGGGCAGTGCCGGTCAGAATCCCGGAAAGGGTTCTCGGTTCCGACGGTTCGCCGCCGTCGAGGACTGCGCCGGCAGCGAGGCCGATGCTGCCGACGTCGATCTCGGGGCGGTCGGTGACGACGGCCAGCACGTCCACGAACAACTCGGCCAGCGATCGAACGGTCGCGGTGTCGAACAGCGACGGCGTATAGGTGACGACACCGTCCACTCCCACCGGATCGTGATCCGACCAGCGCTCCGAGTACGTGAACGCCAGATCGAACGGCGTCGGCGTGGTGCGCTTCTCCGAGGTCGGCGCGAGCACGAGCGACACCTGCGGTCGCTCGCCGCCGAGCAGGTCGGCGAGCGCCTCGAACGGCACGTCCGCGTCCTGGAAAGCCGCGACATCGAAGCTCCGGACCTGCTCGAGGACCTCGAGAAACGACATGGAGGGGGTGACGCGGGCCCGCAACGCCACCGTCTTGGCTCGATCTCCCGCCAGCCCGGCATTGCCACCGATGACGATGTCGCGGTGAACACCGATGCGTGCGAGCAGGATCGCGAGAGTCGCCCGTAAGACCGTGAACAGCGTCACGCCCTGTTCGCGCGCCAACCGCAGGGCGGCCTCGTGGCGATCGGAGCCGATCGCGAACTCGTGCACGCAGTCCGAGCGGGAGGCAGCTCCCCCGACTCTCCGGTCGGTCGGCACCGGCGACGACGAACCGACGCCGCGCAACGCCCACTGCCACCGTGCGAGGCTGCTGTCTCCGGATGTCCTCGGTAGCCGCTCCAGTTGCCCGTCGAGATACCGCCCTCGGTCCCCGGTTCGGTACATCCGTACTCCCCCGGCTCCCTCCGTGCTCTCGGGCACGAACGGGTCGGCCACGAACCTTTCGGCAGTACCCCGGGGCCGACGGTGAAACCCTCGGGCAACCTGCTGCCCTCCCACATACAGTTCCCCGACCGTGCCGGGCGGGACGGGCCGCAACGCCCGGTCCAGCACATAGATGCGGGACCCGGCATCCAGGTAGGTGGGTTCTGCAGGCTCGCGCTCTGTTCGGTCGTGCCCCACCGTCCCGCCGTCGACGAGCGGCCCCCAGATATCCGCCACCACACCGGCGCAGTCGTTGCCCGACCGTGCCAGCACATTCGCGTGGGTCACTGCGACCGGTTCCGAGCCCACGGGGCAGAGCACATAGGCAACGCGGTCCGGATGAATCGGTTCCGACTCCCACGCCGTGACGTCGTTGTCGCCGGCGCTGTTCATCTCGACGTCGTCGAGCAGCACGGTCGGGTATCCGCCGTGAGGAATCGCTCCGGCGTCGGCCCGACTGAGGAGCAGCAGTGTCGGCACCACGTCGGCCAGCATGTACCGGATGCGTTCGGTGGGATGGTCGGGGCTCAGCGGGAGGCAGGTCGCGCCTGCCCGCATGACGGCAATATGCGCAACCACCCGGTCGGCCGGGTTCGACAGTCCGACAGCGACAATGCTCGAATCTTCGATTCCGGACGCCGTCAGCGCCCGCGCCAAACGGTCGGAGCGACGGTCGACCTCGGCATAGGAGAGCACCTCCCCACCGCAGCTGACGGCGACGGCGCCCGGGCGGTCGGCAACTCGCTGCAGGAATACCTCGGACAACGACGTGTCGTGGTCCGCCGATTCCGTCATCCCTCCGACGGCTCTGGCGCGCTCGTCCGGCGTCAGCAGGTCGATCGAGCTCAGCGCAACACCGGGGTTCTCGGCCACCACCACGAAGAGCCGGTGCAGCCGCCGCGTCCAGCGCTCCACCGTCTCCCGCTCGAAACGATGTTCCGCGTAACGAAATACGCCCTCGACCCCGCCGTCGTCACCGCCGACCCGATCACGCAGCGACACCACCAGGTCCAGACCGTCGAACTCCCGCTCCGTCTCCGCTTCCACCGACAGCATCACCTGGAAGAGCGGGTGCCGTCCCGGCGAAAGCTCTTGCCCGACAGCATCGACCACGCGCGCGAACGGAACCGCGCCGTGTGCGCGTGCGGCCTGCTCGACGCGATGGGTTTCGACCAGGAACTTCTCGAACGTCAGACGTGGATCCGGCCTGCTGCGCAGCACCAGGGGCTCGGAATCGTGGTCGTCCCCGCCGTCGGGGCAGTCCGACAGGACCGCTCCGATGGCGAGGTCGTCCTCACCGCTCACGACGGACAACAACACCGCCACGGCCGCGTGAACGACCGTGAAGAGCGAGACCTCGTGCCGGGCCGCCAGGTGGTGCACATCCCGACTCAGGGCGGGATCCAGGGCGAACGGAACCACACCGGTGAGCGCCCCGGAGTTCACCGAGACCTCGTGGTCCATCGGCAACGGCAAGGAACTCAGCATACCCCTGAGCTGCCTTGTCCAGTAGCGCAATTCGCGTTCGTACGGCGCAGGAATCGGCAACGCGGAACGATCGACCTTGCCGCTCGGGGTGAGCGGCACCGCATCGAGAACTGTGACCGTGGAGGGCACCATATACGCCGGCAGCCGCTCGGCCACACCGGCGAAAACGTCGTCGGGATCCAGGCCGGCGCCGTGAACGTAACCGTCCACCACCAACTCGCCGTTCCGGTCGTGTGCCACGGCGATGGCGGTGTCGACACCCGGATGCCGACCGAGGACCGCGGTGATCTCGCCCAGTTCGACCCGGAATCCGCGGATCTTCACCTGATCGTCGGCCCGGTCCACGAATTCCAACTCGTGGTCCTCAGTCCACCGGACGAGATCGCCCGTCCGATACATGCGTCGCAGATCGGTCGCGAACGGATTGGCGACGAAACGAGTCGCGCTCGCACCCGGCCGCTCCAGGTATCCGCGGCCCACCCCCGGACCGGACAGGTACAACTCGCCCACCACTCCGGCCGGCACCGGCTGCAGGAACCGGTCCAACACCACGGCCGACACACCTTCGATCGGTCGCCCGATCGTGGTGCGGGAACCAGGGACCAGCGCTTCGGTGGCCGTGGCCCACACGGTGACTTCCGTCGGCCCGTACAGGTTCAACACGGTGCGGCCCACGCCCCAGCGCGCCACCAGTTCCGGCGGGCAGACCTCACCGGCGGCGGCGAGTACCTCCAGGTCGGCCAATCCAGCCGGATCCATCTGCGCCGGGACCGCCGGTGTCGTGGTCCAGTGGGTGATCCGCTCACGCCGCAGCAGGTCGGCGAGCGCCTTCCCCCCGCGCACCGGCGGCGGCGCGATCACCAGCGTCGCACCCGCTGTGACTGCGACCAGCAACTCGTGAATCGAGGCGTCATAGGAGGGCGACGCGCACATCAGCACCCGCGAGCGGGAATCTGCCGCGTAGAGACGACGCAGTGCGGCGGCGTGATTCGCAAGTCCCCGATGGGGCATGGTGATACCGCGTGGCGCCCCGACCGAGCCGGACGTGTAGATGACATAGGCCGCGTTGTCCAGCCTGATCGGGTGTGCCAGTTCCGCATCGGCTATAGGCGCGCCGTTTCCCGGCGCATCGGCGACATCCACCCACTCGACACCAGGAGGCACCACCTCCGGTTCCGTTGCGACAGCGATGGTGACGCCTGATTCGTCGATCATGTGCGCGATGCGTTCGGCCGGATAGTCCGGGTCCACCGGAACGAATGCCGCACCGCAACGCGCAACGGCCCACACCGCGACCACCTGTTCGATCGAGCGGGGCAGCATCAACGCAACGCGGTTTCCGACGCCTACGCCCTGCGCAAGCAGTCTGCGCGCGAGCCGATTCGATCGCTCGTGCAGAGCGCGGTAGGTCATCTCGACATCGCCACAGCGGACGGCAACCGTGTCGGAATCCGCTGTCTTGTCGAACATGTCCGGAAGGGTGAGCGGAGATACCGAGGGGGGACCGGTGAGAGGCACAAGCGTCTCGAGTTCGTCGTCGGTGAGCAATGGCAGGCTGCCGACCGCTGCCTCGGCATCCGCGCCGACGAATCCGCCCAGATACTCCAGAAATCTCTCGTGGTGTCCCGCAAGTTCGTCTCGTTCGTACACCGCCGGGTTGCCCTCGAAGTCCACGCGGACGTTCTGGCCAGCGGCACCCGGATAGATCGCCACCGCGAGGTCGTCGACCGGGCCGGCGGTGAGAACATTCAGTTCACCGAGTACCTCACCCCACCACGTCTCGGTGTGGAACATCATGATGTTGACCATCGGCCCGAAGCCGCGGCCGACGCGGGAGGTCGACCGCATGTCGTGGAGGATGTCTTCGTACCGGAAACGTTGATGTCGCAGCGCACCGGTCAGTTCCAGCTGGACACGGCGCACCAGGTCGTGTGTAGTCCCGTGCGCATCCACCGCGATCCGGAGCGGAACGATGTTGGCCACACTGCCACCCGAACGGCGCGCGCCCGCGGTGGTGCGGGCTGACACCGGGAGACTCAGCACGACATCCGAATTGCCCGTCATCCGTGCGAGAAATGCGGCGAACGCCGCGACCACGATCGGTACCTCGAACGAATTCCAGTCTCGAGCGAGTGCTTCCAGCTCGTCGACGACAGCGGGATCCATCACCTTGCCGGCGAGCAACGACACTGCCGACGGGGCGCTCTGCCGGTCGGTCAACCGGGAAGGCTCGGGCAGGTGCGCTGTGCGTTCGGCCCAGTACTCTCGGTCGATCTCGAACCGGCGGGACTGCGGGTACGCATCCTCGGCCTCATACAGTTCGCGTAGTGGCAGCGCCTTCGACGCGGGAGCCTCCGTGCGCGCGACTGCGTGCGTGTAGAGCTCGGCCACCCGATTCATCAGCACCATGGCGCCGTAGCCGTCGAGGATCAGGTGGTGCGCGAAGGTGGTGAGAAAGTAGTGGTCACGGCCGACGTGCAGCAGTGTCGCGGAAATCAGCCGGTCCCGATACACCGACATGGGGCGGCGCCGCCGCTCGTCCATCCACCGGTGCGCCTCGGCCACAGGATCTTCACGGGACCGTAGGTCGACGTAGGCGAGTTCGTCGTCGATCGTCTCGTCGGCCAACTGGTACGGCTCACCCGCGTAGTCGACGATCCGTACCCCGGGTGACTCGATGTCGAACGAGCCCTGCTCGGATGCCCACTTCAACGCCCCGACGTCCACAGGCCCACGGAGTTCGACGTACTGCGCGACGAGAATGGGGACGTTCGGTTCCAACTGCTGCGCAAACCACAGCCCCTTTTGGGCATGCGAGAGCGGGAAGGCACGTGAATCCACTTCACCTGCAGTCTTGCGCGGGAACCCCGAGCCCACTATCTGTCCCCCGATCTACAACTTGACGAACTGCCCGGACGGGGCCGTATACGTATGGGTGTTGCAGAGGAAATCGTTACGGTGACCCTACTCGCAGTCCCAACTCGTTCGCAGCGCTCGTCCGGCGGGTGCCCGTGCCACCACCGAACAGGAACATGCCTGCGCTTACCCTTACTCTTTGTTGACCGGAACAGACACGGACAGAGGAGGATACGACAGGTGGCGCAGGTCTACTAACTTCGCAGAAAACGGGAATGCGACAGCAGAAACCGGCGCGGTGACATAACCCGCAGTAGTCCTGCGCATTCCTCCCGCGACTAGCAGTTCGGCTACGCGACCAAAAACCTCATCCTCGATAGCTAGGAGCAGACCTGAATGGACGCGAAGTCGCCCAACAACTCCCACAGCGACGGTTCGATACCCGCTGAGGCGCCGACGGCACCGCGCCGATGGACCGTACGCCGGCGCGTACTGACCGGTGTGGGCGTTGCCGCCGTCGCCGTCGTCGCATGGTTCGGCTTCTCGGCCTGGCAGGTCCAGCACAACCTCACCGGCGCGCGGGACAACGCGCAGCTCGCGAAGGATTCACTGCTCGACGGCGACACGGAGGGCGCCCAGCGTGCGGCGGCCGAAGCCCGGGAGCGGGCGGAGGGCGCACAGGACAACCTGCATTCGGTCCCGTGGAGTTCCCTGGCAGCCGTGCCCGGCCTCGGAGCCCCGTTCGAATCGGCGCAGCAGATGTCCGACGTCGTGGTCGGGCTCACTCGCGACGTTCTCACACCCGCGGTCGACGTCGGCGTCGCGTTGTCACCCCGGGATCTGATCGGCGAGGGCGGCAGCGTGCAACTCCAGCCGCTGCGCGATGCGGCCCCGGCGTTGCAGGAGACGTCAATTGCGGCGCGGAACCTGGCAACTCAGGCACAGGGCATTCGAGGCGCGGGATACGTCGGCCTGGTGGACGATGCGCGGACCGAGTTACAGAATCAGACCGACGACGTGGCAAAACTTCTGGAAAACACGACGATCGGCGCCAAAGTACTTCCGGCCATGCTGGGCCTCGACGGACCGCGGAGCTACTTCCTCGCGTTTCAGACCAACGCGGAGGCACGCGCCACCGGCGGACTCGTCGGCGGCTACAGCGTCATCCGCGCCAGCGACGGAAAGCTGGGCATCGAGAAGCTCGGCAAGAACACCGAAGTGTCCTACGACAAGCGACCTCTCGATCTCGGCCCCGACTACAAGAGCATGTACGGCAACTACAATCCCTCGGTCGACATCCGAAACAGCAACCTGAGCTCCCACTTCCCGTACGCCGGCCGGATCTGGCAGTCGATGTGGGCGCAGGAGTCGGGTGAGCAGGTGGACGGAGCAATCGCGACGGATCCTGTGGCACTGAGCTACGTCCTGGCCGCCGTCGGCCCGGTCACCCTGCCCGACGGGGAGGTTGTCGACGCCGACAACGTCGTGGAACTCACCGAGTCCACCGCATACACCCGATTCATCACCGACGAGGCCAATTACCACGCCGACAACGCCGACCGCAAGGAATACCTGCAGACCATCGCCGGGAAAGTCGTCGAGAAGATGACCGGCAAGATCGAATCACCCCAGCGACTTCTCGACGCGGTCGGGAGGGCCGCCGGAGAGCGGCGCATCGCAGTGTGGAGTGCGCACCCGGAAGAGCAGGCGATTCTCGCCGACACCACGCTGGGATACACGGTGCCCCAGGATCCCGCCCCCTACGCCGGCGTCGTGATCAACAACAACGGCGGCAACAAGCTGGACTACTACCTCGACCGCGAGATCGACTACACCGCCGGCGACTGCACAGGTGATACCCGTACGACCGCCGTCACCGTGCGGCTGACCAACAACACCCCGGACACCAACTTTCCGCGCATCGTCGCAGGAACCTTCAAGGACAAGCCCCTGCCATATGGCACCAACGTCGCCATGGTGTCGCTGCTGTCGACCAACGGCGCGACCCTGACGAAGGCAAGCATCGACGGCAAGCAGTCGTTCGCCATCCAGGGAAAAGAGCTGGGTCACCCGGTCTTCACGGTCCCCGTCACCATCCCGAAGGGCGCGACGGTCGAGTTGCGATACGAACTGAGCGAGCCAACTGCACCGGGCGACGCGCGGATTCCCGTGCAACCCTTGGTGGATGAACCGAAGGTCACCGTGAACGCTCCCGTGTGCAGAGACTGATTTCCTTCGCGGTCCCCGATCGCGCTGCACCAGCCGTCGTCAATTGGAAAGGACGTTATGAGTAAGTCGGTCGCAATCGTGGGCACCAGGGGATATCCGAGCTACTACGGCGGATTCGAAACCCTTGTTCGCGAACTTTCTCCGTACCTCGTGGAACGCGGATGGAACGTCACGGTCTACAGCCGCAAGGGTGCGGTCGAGGTCGACGATCCACATCGCGACCCACGTGTCGAGACTGTCGTGACCCGGGGCGTCGAATCCAAGTCGCTCAGCACACTCACCTACGGCCTCACCTCTGCAGCGCACGCGGCACGGAAGCGCCCCGATGTCGCACTGGTCATGAACGTGGCAAACGGCTTCTGGCTGCCGATCTTGAAAGCCCGCGGAATCCCTACCATCGTCAACGTCGATGGAATCGAATGGGAACGCGCGAAGTGGGGACGTGCAGCCAAGACCGTGTTCAAACGTGGCGCGCAGCTGACAGCAAGGTTCGGTGACCAACTCATCTACGATTCTCACGAAATCGGTCGGCGCTGGTCCAAGGAGTTCAAGCGTGACGGCAATTTCATCCCCTACGGCGGAACGATACCTCCACAACTCGACCCCGTCGAAGGACTTGCACCACGCTCGTACGTCCTGATGGTCTCCCGGTTCGTTCCAGAGAACACAGTTGAAGAATTCTTCTCTGCCGCCGAAGCTTTGAGCCGAGACTGGGATGTAGTCATCGTCGGATCGTCTGGCTACGGCGGCGAGCTCGACCAACGGGCGCAAGACCTAGCCGAAGGTTCGGCGCGCATTCATTGGCTGGGGCACGTGAGCGACGACGAAAAGCTGTTCTCACTGTGGCAGAACGCCGGCGCCTACTTCCACGGTCACAGCGTGGGTGGAACCAACCCAGCATTGATCCAAGCCATGGCCTGCGGTGCGCCTATCGTCGCTCGCAATACCGTGTACAACCGCGAAGTGCTCAGCGACGCCGCTCAGTTTGTCGAACCGCAGAGCGACGCAATCGCGAAGGCAGTGGACGAGGTTCTCTCGGACCGTCGGTTGCAAATGGAACTTAGCGCCGGCGCGATCGAACGCCAAGGTGATCAGTACACCTGGGAGGGTGTCTGCGACCTCTACGAACAACTCCTCGTCAGCGCGTGTGCAGGTACGGCGGAATCAACTCGCAGTCGATGACGAAATCGCCGACACGTCCATCCTGTTCAACGTCCGCTGCGCCGGAAGCAACTGCACGGCCGCCACCACGATCTCACTGGCGGCGAAAGCCCACGCGACTCCGGTAGCACCGAACGTCACCCCGCACGCGATCATCAGCGGCAGCCCGACAATCGCACCTGCGCACGTACTCAGGAGCACTGCCCGACTGTCCCCGGCAGGAATGAGAATCAGCCGTCCCGACGCCGAGTTGGCTGCCACCGCCACAAACGCGACTGCGAACGCAATTGCCACGCCCGGTGTGGTTGCCAGGTCAGGTCCGAATATCAATCGAGATGCCGGAACACCCAAGACCGCGATACCCAGGCCCCCGATGATCCCGAGCAGTCCGGTGAGCATCAATGCCAGATGGAGTCGGCGCCTGTCCTTCCCATTTCCGTGCTCGGAGACCCATGACTGTAAAGCATTCACCGATGCGCCGAGCACCATCGTGGCGGGGCGATACATCTTGTCGGCCGAGGAGAATCGTGCGACGACAGCGGGTGACGTAATAGCGGCGACGATCGTGACGGGACCCGATGCGTATGCGCTCGCCAATATTTGACTGGCCGCAAGACCCTTCTCCGTACGATGCAGGCGCATCGCACGAGAAACGCTGAATGCGCCGAACCCGTGGCCGCGATTGAGCAGCACTGCCAACCACGACACTGACACCAATCGAACACTCATGAGAAGTAGGGGATACACCCATAGCGGTGCACCAAGCACCAGCAGTGACGCGCTGACTGCGGTGACGGCAATGGTCGGCAGGGTTTCGTACGCGACGAGCCCGCGAGGCCGATTCATCCCGATGAAGTACCACGAAGGCGTGAGACCAGCATTGACTGCGATCGCCACCGCCACCAAGATTGCAATACCCGCATCCTGCGGAACAAGTAGCGCTGCGGCCAAGCCGGCGCAAGAGCAGGAGACCACCGAGATGACCAGGCGGCCCACAAGGCTGTCGTTGTACAACTCGACGAGTCGTACTCCACGCATGCGCGCGGCGAGTGTCGGGCCTGAAAATCCCCAAGAGTAGAGAATGGCCGAGCCGCCCATGGAGCCAATCGACTGTCCGACGACAAATGCAGACCATTCATCGATCGACGAAGTTCTCGCGACGACCGGAAGCAGCATGAAGGGAGACAGCATCGCGATAACCGAGATCGAACTCAGGCTCGCCATACGCCGGATGGCGTTCCAGACCTCAGATCTCGGTCGCTGCATCGAACCCACGAAGCCCGTCGACGAAGATTGCGGCGACCTCTCGCGAGAATCGGTCCCGCTCGCGCGAAATCATGTCTCGGTATTCGTCTTGACGAGCACTGTGCTTTGCTTGCGCGCCGAGCACTTCGCGAAGCCGTTCAACAGTGTCGTCGACCAATTGTGGGGAAGGAACAATCTTGTGCTCGGTCGGGATGGGTACGTCCACCCCGTTTGCTGCGGACCCACGCGCAGCGGCCACCACAATGGCTCCGGCCGTTGCCGCCTCCCTGGGCATTCGATCCTTCCCAGGATGTGGGCCGAGATCGAGATAGACCGCACTTCGGCCGAATAGTCGATACACCTCGTGCGGCAGCATGTTCGAGGCGGGAAGGAAATCAACCTCCGGCAGACGACTGGCCACCTTGCTTGCCAACAGTCCACCCTTCATGGGGTTGTAGACCACAGTGTTCGAACGCCGATCCTCAGGGTGCCGGTGCTTCTGAATTTCCTCGACATCCGGAGTGAAATCGGATAGACACGACGCGACAATCCGGCAATTCGCGTGCAGGAACCCGTGCGCATACTGCGACTGAGCCAGGTGAACCACGCTCGACGGTAGCGTTCGATGCCGGTCACGCAGCGTGATGGCCACCTTTCCGTATCTCCTCGCCAGCGCTAGGAGACCCGCGCGCTCGCCAAAGCCATTCCTGTGGGCAATCAGGTCGAGGCGAGGTCCGAAGGCGCGAGAATTGTCAATGCTCAGCCACCAACAGAACTTTTTCGAACGTGGGTACCGACGCAGATGCTCAACGCTGACTTCGGGAGAAATGATGGCATTGCTTTCATTGTCTGTTATCTGCGTCCGTTCAGGGGCTTCGTAGCAATGGTATTGGGGAACACGCGGAGAGTCCTCGGTTCCCGGCAGTGGAACAAGATAAGCATCCTGACCTTGTTCGCGCAGAGTATGAACCAACTGATGTAGCGCCTCGGGCCCGCCGGTCCGAGCACCTCGCGGGTACAGCACGTAGAGCTGATCGAACACAGATTACCCTCTCGCCAATGCGACACCACAACTGAATTTACTCGGCCGCAACCGGATCAAGAATATAGTTGCGGACTCTCTACTCGTTCGTCATCAGTCACTGGACGTAACAAGGCGGCGAACACGATCCAGATAGCGCTGAACCAGAACATACTGGTCAATGTCGCCGCCGTCAGGAATGACACCGCCACCGCTGCCGCAATCGGTCGCCGTCGCCATGGCACGTGGTACAGCACCACAGCACCGAAAACCAAGATAAGGGAGAGCCCGACGATCCCGACGTCGTAGAGAATTTGAACCGGAAGCATGATGAGATGCCCCGGAACGCCGGGGGAACCGGGCTGCTCATGACGCACACCAAAGGTGTTGGTGCCGTTACCCAGCCATAGGTTGACTCCGTTCATGTCCTCGGCCGCGACCTTGGCGACCGTTACGCGAAAACCGATCGTGCCCCCCTGAAGGTTGACGTCACCCAGCTTGTCCTGGGTTTGCGGAACGGTCGTGTCCTGTACTGCGGGTGCCGTTTCAGCCACACCGAATTCAGGTAGGTTCGACGAGGCGCCATACGCTACCAACACTCCCACGATAATTGCGGCAGGCCCAAACCAGAATTCTCCCCGCCATCGCGTATGGCGCCGTCTGCGCGCGAACTCGTACCCCACATAGACCGCGAGACCCAGAATCATGCAGAACACTGCAGTGCGGGTTTGCGAACCGACGAGCCCCAATGGGACCGTCACAGCCGCCACGATCATCCATCGACGTTTGTATCCCTTTCCGGCGACCAACAGTAGAGTCCACAAGACGAGAATCGACGCGTAGATGTTGGCCTCGCCCGCCGTCAACCGGGCTACGTATACCTGGTACAGAGAGTCGAGATCAGTGCCCCAGGCCACATTGCCGCCGGACACGTTGGCGACGAGATACATCGCAAAGCCTGCAGCCGCCCAGGGCACCACGAACCGGATCCCGATCCTTTCGGCCCAGACTGCCCTCTCACCCAACGACATCAGTCCCGCGAGTAAGAGAAGGTCGATGGCGAACCAGGCCAGAATCGAAATACTCTTGGTCAGGCTGGGAGAAAAGAGGAAGGATGCAAACACATTCCACACAATGAACGCTGCGAGGGCCACAACCGCGGGGTGCCGGAGGGTATGGACGAAATCGTGCCGGCGGCGTGGATCGACGAGCAACCACCCCACAAGGATTATTGGGGCAACTTGCTCCCCGCGCACAGTGAAACCCCAGAGCTCGAAAGACAAGCGGCCCAGAAACGATGTCGTCACCACCACCATCACCAACGCGAAAGTCACGACCTCACTGCGCCCCACAATCTCACCGCGCCATCGGGGGTTCGCCGTGGCTGGCGCCGATTCGACCGTCCCTTCGCCCCGATCAGTCACAGTGAACTCCTGCTCCCACTCTCGGATGTGATTCGAGCGGAAGAGACCGCTAGAAGGTTCTGAGCGAAAAGACGAAACTTCACCGACTCCGCGCTCCAGTCGTTCTCCTGGTCGGACTCGGGGCGCGCTCGCAGTTTGTAGGCGGCGGAACGCGCGAACAGGCCGCCCGCGACTGCCCATTTCCAACCGATGTTCTGCAACCGGGTGCGAGACAGCCGCCATTTGTACAGGTCGTACATGTTGACCACCCACGCCGAGTTGGGCACCCGCGACACCGTGGGCGTCGCCGAACTCTCGCCGATCAGGTGAACTCCGGTCACCGAGGGCACCGTGACGACCCTCTCGCCCGATTCCTTGACCCGCAGACAGAACTCGATATCTTCCGCGTACATGAACCACCGACGGCTCAGTCCGCCCAATCGCATCCAGGTGTCGCGTCGCACCAGCATGCAAGCACCGGACACCCAGTCGACGTCCCTCGCATCCACCGACGAGTGCCGTTTGAGGAGATACAGTCCCTCGACGAGTGGCGAGTATCCGGCCAGTCGTGAGAGACCGGAATAGTGGCACAGTACGCGCCACAGGTCCGGTTTCCTGCCGCACTCTCTGATTGCGAGCCGTTCCCCCGGTTTGTCGAGCAGCGGGGCCACTATGCCGATACTGTCGTCCGCGTCGAGGATTCGACTCAGCGCGAAGACACTCTCCGCGTCGACAACGGCATCGGGGTTCAGCAGAAGCACGTGTTCACCACGCGCCTCCGACACTCCTCTGTTGACCCCGCCGGCGAATCCCAGGTTCTCCTCACTTCGGATCACCCGTGCGCGCGGACACACCTCGGACACCCTGGCGATCGTGTCGTCGATCGAATTGTTGTCGACGACAACGATGTCCAGCGCGGGCGCGGATGCCAGCACCGACAGGCACTGTTCGATGACCGCAGCGCTGTTGTACGTCACGATCACGACCGAGATCTTGCACCCGTCACCGCGCGCCTCGTCCGGTGCGCTCATGTCCATATCTCCTTGCCGATCTCGTCACGGAATCGACGCACACCGAACTGTGCCTCGAACCTCCGCCGCGCCCGACTCGCGCGTTCCGTCGCGTCTTCGATCGAAAACTCCTCGAGCGCCTGCCGCCACGCCGCCACATCACCTGTCGGTACGAGACGCCCCACGTCGTCACCGATGATCTCGGGCAGACCGCCACTGTCGCTGGCCATCACGGCGCGTCCCGCCGCCATCGCCTCGATGGCTATGGTCGGCAACGGATCCGGCTTGATGCTCGGCACCAACACCAGGTGCGCCGCATCGAGGTACCTGCGGACGTTGTCGGTCTGTCCGACTATCGACACGCTGTCGGGACGTTCGAGTCTTTCCACGCGATCGACCACGTCGACAGACGCGCCGTTCAGGGGCGGCGCGCCCAAGACGATGAGCTCGATGTCCGACCGATCGAGTCCGTCCCACGCGTCGAGGAGAACATCGTGTCCCTTCCACGTGTTCCACCTGCTCGCCACGACACACACAAGCCGCTCGTCAACAACGAACGGTGTCGGTTCCGGCAGCTCGAAACCGTTGTAGACCACTGTCGATCGGCGGACGAACTTTTCGGGCAACGGACGGCGAACGGCGTTGCTCACGCACACGATGCGTTGCGCAAACGACATGAACGGAGTCACGAAGAGCGCCGTCTTGCGATCCAGGAACTCATGGAGATGCAGCACCGTCGCTGCACCGGCGAGTCGCGCCAACGGCAGCATCAAGACCAGAGCCGATGTGTTGACGTACATCTTCGACGGCCGCGCGCACACGACGGCGACCGCCGTGCGAAGGAAACGCCCGACGAGTCCGGGGAACGCTCCGAGGCGGAGGTACGAACGCCGGATCACGGGAAGTGGCATCCTGCGCACCGTATGCCCCAACTCGGCCAGCGCAGTCGACAGCTCGTTCCCGGGATAGTCGACGTCTGTCGGTAGCCACACCTCCACGTCCCAATCACTCGGAACGTCGGTCAGAGTCTCCAGGAAGACCCGGTCGGCTCCGTACATCTCGTCGGAAGGATGCACAGCGATGAGCTTCTTCGGACGTCTCACGGTGCGGCCTTGCCGGGCGCGGACCGGACCCGCACCATCAGTACGCACCGTCACTCGCCACCACAGCCTTCAGGGTCTTGGCGATGATCAACATGTCGCCGACCATCGACCAGTTCTCGACGTAGGACAGATCCAGACGCACCGAGTCCTCCCACGACAGGTCCGAGCGCCCGCTCACCTGCCACAGGCCGGTGACACCGGGCTTCACCAGGAGCCGGCGACGCACCTCGCTCTCGTAGGACTCGACCTCGACCCGCAGGGGAGGCCTCGGCCCGACCACACTCATCTCACGTCGCAGCACGTTGATGAACTGGGGCAACTCGTCGATGCTGAACTTGCGCATGACGCGGCCGACACGGGTGACACGCGGATCCTCTCGCAGTTTGAACAGAACTCCGGCACCGTCGTTGTGCCCGCTCAGGGTCGCGCTGTGCTTGTCGGCGTCGTCGACCATCGACCGAAACTTCAGCATCGGGAACGGCCTGCCATCCATGCCCATTCGTTCCGATTTGTAGAACACAGGCCCTCGACTCGTCACCTTGACCGCTACCGCTGCGACAACCATCACGGGACTTGCCAGCACGAGCGCAAGAATGGCAAAGATCAGATCGAACGACGTCTTCCCGAATCGCTTCGCGCCGTGATAGCGCGGCTTCTCCACGTGGATCAGAGGCAGTCCCGCGACAGGTCGCATCTCGAGGCGCGGCCCGGAGACGTCCATCATTCCTGGAGCGACCACCATGTCGACGTCCAGTTGCTCGAGGTCCCACACCATTTCGCGAAGCCCGTGATGGCCGAGGTGCTCGGTCGCCGTGACCGCGACGGTGTCGGCCCCGGATCGCTCGATCGCATCGACGACGTCGTGCTCGTCGCCGAGGACCGGAATCAATCGCCCGTCCACCGTGATCGTGTCGTCGGACGACCGGTAATGAGCTGGGATACATACCCCGACCACGTTGTACCCGTCCGCCGTTCCACGGTCGAAGGTCCTGGCGAGGTTGCGCACGGAGCGTTCGCCTCCGACGACCAACACCGATGTCTGGCACAGCCCGCGCGCCCGCTTGCGAGCGAGGACGCGGCGCCACATCCATCGGGTCAGCAGCAGACCGAGTAGACCCGTGGGGAATGCGATCGCCAGGTACAGCCGCGCCAATTCCAGCTGCAAGAGGAGCGCTGCGATCGCGATGAGCCCGAAAAGTCGTAGCGTCGCGGTGGCGATGCGTCGATACTCCTCCGGGCCACTCCCGACCACTCGTGGGGATCGAACGTGAAAGACGGCGAGCATGGCGAGCCACGACGCTACGAGAGCGACGGAAATCAGACCGTAGCTCACGTTGCTCAGAGTGCGCGAGTCGACGAGGGTCCCGGGGCCTCCGAAGCGCACCCATTGAGCCAGAGCCACCGCTGCCACCACGACGAGGGTGTCGGTGAGGAGAATTCTCCTGATGTACACGGCCAGCCAGTGTCGGCGTGCGACCCCTCGTTGCGCCGGAACTGCCGCAGCGCTGTGAACAGCTGAAGATCTGTCCACAGTCGAGTTGAACGTCGCCATGCATCCCCTCCACTGTCGAACCGACCGTCGGCAGAGTGTGATGGTCGAGTCGGCCGTTTCACGACAGCGGATCTCCGGACGCGGACAGTGCCGTCGTCACCAACGAGCAAAAACCAGAAGTGCCCCGAGCACCGCCATGTAGATAGACGACATCGAACATTCACAACGAGTGTGGACGCTATCAGCGCGATTCCGTCCTGTCTCATCCGCACCGGCGACATGAGACCGTGCGGTCTGCGCTAAATATGGACTGAGCAGCGGTTACTCGCTCCTACAATTGGTTCGGGGACAGCCTTTTTCGGCAAACTGACCACAGGTGTTCGGGCAGAAGCTTTTTCACCTAGTCAAGTCCGCATCGGGGCGTCTACGCACACTTGAAGTCCCGCCAACACTCGAATTGCATACCCAAAGTTGGCGATTACCAGACGTATGCAATCCCATCACCGAATCGAAGACATTTTTCACGAACCAGCACCGAAATTCGGTGGCTGACTCGAGAATTCGAACGGTCCGGCATCGACGCTCTCGCGTTTCACGCCCCGCCACCGTGGGGCCCGGCCGACACACCGACCTGTGGCCGCCCCATCCGCGCCCGAACGCGGGCGGTCACCTGCCAGATCAGGGTGGTGTCGTGGACGCTGATGCACGGCACGCCGAGTGCACGCGCGTGCTGAACGGTGGCCGACTCCTTCTCCGAGCAACGCCCGTCCAGAATGTCCTCGGTGACGATGACACAGAGCACGTCTCCCTCGAATTCGCGGATAGGTTCGAGCCCGTGGAGCGCCACCCATTGCCGGACCATCGCCCACTGCGACACGTCGTTGTAGCGGGTCGGATTGCCGACGAACAACACACGGCGGGACCGACGGGCTCGGGCGACCTCGATGCTGGAGATGGGTGACATGACAAAGGTTCCTGTCCACGTGAACGGCTGATCCCGGTACGGGACCACTCTCTCCCGGCGCAGCGCCGACGTCTGTCCCCCGATCAGGCGGTGCATCGGATGAATCTCGCCTCCCCCGATCAGGGGACACCCCCGCACGTGAGTGGGAAAGTGTGCTCGGGCACGCATCGGCACTCACATGGGAGGTTGCATGATCACTGCTCTGTGCTGCCGCGGCATCGGTGAGGATCGGGGCGTCAACATGCTCACCAACACCACGCAACTGCTGGACCTCGCACGGTTCGTCGTCAAGCAGGTTCCGTGGGAGGCAAGTTACGGACCGGTGCCCGATCCGGGTGGTTCAGCGTTCGACAAGGCACTGTCCGAAGGACGCACGCTCTTGTTGCGAATGATCGCGGAAGACCCGAATCCCGTTGTTCTGCTCGGCTACTCGGGAGGCGCTGCGCTCGCCGGCAACGTGGCAGCCGAGGTGGGGCGGGGCGTGCACCCCGCCCTGGACGTTCGCGGGGCCGGTCTGATCGCCGATCCGCTGCGGCCGGCATCTCCGGACCTGCCGGGCTGGGGAATCGCGGGACAACGCCTGATCACGGGGATGCCCGTGTGGCAGATCGCCGACCCGTTGGACGTCATCTGCTGCTGTCCGGACAACTCGCCGCTGCGCACGTTCGCGGACCAGTCGGCGGCCTTCTCACTCGCCGATCCGGCGGCGTGGGTGGCGGATCTCCTCGATCGGCTCCGCACCCGCCGGTGGCAGGCGGTGATCCTGAACTGGTGGCGACCGTGGACGGTGTGGCAGCAATACTCCGAGGCAATCGAGGATGTGAACGGTTACCTGTTCCGGGGCGACCACACCAGTTACTGGGTGCGGCTCGCCCCGGGCACCAATCGCACCTACAGTGAGCTGCTCGCCGATCGCGTCGGCAGCCTTTCGGACTGATCCCCGCACGCCGAGGGATTTCAGAGTGGGCCGCACGGGGCGGAGATGCAGATACATGCATTGCTCGACGCCCACCCGTCATCGCACTCCCCTCCGTCGTTCTCGGATCGGCAGGTGATCGATGAGGTCCGTGGCATGAACGGCACCGTCATGGGAGCGGATCCGCGCTCCCAGAGTTGCTGCGGTCACCCTGTGCGGTCCGGCTACGAGCAGCTCGCCGACAGCTGACCGGATTCGCTCGGGCGAAGCCGTCTTGCGGAGGCAACGGGCCACGCGGCGCTGCTCCAGACTGCGGCCGATCATCTTCTGATCGAGCGCCGGGTGAATTGGCAGGATGACCAGGGGCAGGTCGTGCGCGAGGGCGCGCATCGTGGTGTCGTGGCCGCCGTGCCCGACAACGAGAGTGGCGGTCGGCAGGATCTGTTCGTGCGGAACGTAGCCGTGCACTTCGATGTTCGGGCCCGCTGTGAGGGTGCTCGGGTCGACGGACGGCCCGGTAGTGACAACGGTGTGGGCGGACAGTCCACCGACAGCCTCGAGGACGTTCTGCAGGGCCCGCTGTTGCCCGTCGAAGTTGAGACTGCTGAGGCTGACCAGGATCAGCGGATCGCGTTCGGACACGGGTGTCAACGTGGACGGCATCGAATGGTGCACCACCCCGGTGTAGTGGACGGAGACGGGCAGGCTCCTGCGGGAGGCCGGATCGAGTTCCTTCTCGGTCGTTACCAGCGCCAGGTCCGATGACGCCCACAGCCTCAGTGGCCGTTGGCCTTTCAGACGGGCCATCACACGCGTCATACCATGCGTCACGTCTCGATACATGTACTCGTAGTAGGTGTGTACCAGCGTGACACGCATCAGGTTCGCGTCGTCGGCGGCCTGCAGGGCCCCGTACAGCAGGCAATCGACCACGACCACGTCTGTCGGCTCGCACGCGACGGTGTCGAGTAGATCGATTCCGGGCCCGGCGTCGGTGAAGACAGCAAGCGATTGGTACACGCCGGCGATACCGGGATGTCTGGCGGTCGACTGCCAGGGTCGTGCGTGGGTGTAGGCCGTGAAGCGGAAACCGTGGCTTTCGATTCGCCGGCGTTGCTGGGCGTGTCCGAGAAATCGGACCTGGTGACCGCGGTTGCGCGCCTCCGTCGCGATGCCAAGAGCGGGTGGCACGTTGCCGCCGCCGTCCCAGGTGACGAACAGAATGCATGCCATGGGGTGCCTCCAGACGCTCGAGGTCGGGCCCGTTAAAAGCTGCTCGGGCAGTCGGTCCGGCAGTTGGGCTCGCACGCGGCCGAGCTGGGCCTGATCGGTGAGTTCGGCCGACGAGCAGATCGTTGCGGAAACGAGCCAGACGAGAACGTCTGTCGCCGGAGCCCGTTGGGAGAACAACAGGTCACGATCGCCTGCTTCCAATGGGTTCAGGACGTCGCATGAATGATCCGCTCTGTGGTCTACGCGGCAACCTGCGCCCGCGCCACCATCCGGTATGGGCGGGCGGCCCGACTTTCATGTCTACAACGATCGTCTCCGGATTACCGGCCGTCAACAGCCGCGGTACAGCCGATGCGCGTAGTCGCAGCCCAGGATCGGTGCCCATGCCCCTGGGCGGCGAATTCACGCTCCGGCATCCCAGTGGGCCGATACGCAATCTCGATGAACTAGCCATACCTCATGACGCGAGCACCAAAGGCGGGCGCCGCGATGCTCGCGACGCCCGCTACTCGCCGCTTCTTCGACTAAGGGGTGCCGCCGTCGGGGTTCTCCGCGTCCGGGTTCTCCGCGTCCGGGTTCTCCGCGTCCGGATTCTCCGCGTCCGGATTCTCCGCGTCCGGATTCTCCGCGTCCGGATTCTCCGCGTCCGGATTCTCCGCGTCCGGGTTCTCTGCGTCCGGATTCTCACCCGCCGGGGGCTCGCCTACTGGAGGCTGCTCGACCGCCGCCGGCGGGTTCTCGACGACGGCAGGCGGAAGCACCACCGGCGCCTGCTGCTGACCTGCGACCGGAGCCTGCCCACCCCCGCCGGAACCGCCCTGCCCGGTCCCCGACGAACCGCCGCCGCCTCCGTTCGACTCGGGTGCGACAGCCGGCGGTGCGAGCTCCGATGTCGGCGGAGCGGTCGTGGCTGCGGCGGGTGTCGCCTTAGTGGTCGAGCCAGCCGTTTCGGATGTCGGCGTCGGTTCGCTGTCGGACCCGCAGGCCGACAGCGTCAGGAGCGCACAACTTGCCGCGATAACCACCGAGCGTTTCAAGACCGTCTCCTTCGTTCGAGTATCTATCGATCGAACGGAACATACGGGCCGTTTGGTACGTTTTGGCGTCTTTGCGCGGAATCGTCACCCTTCCGACACGAACGGCGAATCAGCTCTTCGCGTTCCTGCGCGCCGCACGCTTGGCCCAGGCATTGCGGACCATCGACAGCGGCGTCGGCGGCACCCAGCCCAGCTGGACCGCCTGACCGAGGTCGTCCCGGGTGGCCCAGTGCTCGATGACGCGGCCGTCTTCGACGCGCAACCAGTGCGACTGCTCGACCGCCAACGATCGCCCCGTGGGCGCGAACACCTGGTCGATCGACCCCTGCTCGTCGTAGACGACGAAGGGTCCGACATGCCTGCCCTTCATGATCGTGTGGACGACAGCGAGGTCGCCCTCGACCACGACATGCTCGACGTCGAACCGCAGCTCGGCGAACGCGGAACGCAGCCACACGGCGGAAGCGTAGAACGCGTCGGGCCCGCGCCCGCGCGTCCGCGGGGGTTCCGTCGCGCTCTCCCGGTTGAATGCGCCCGAGTGGACGACGGAATCGAAATCGGCGCGGCTTCCGTTCGCCATGATCTCCATCGCGCGAACGGCGAGGGATTTCACGTGCTCCGACGGGACCGGTTCCTCGATGCTCACGGTGCACTCCGCAACAGTCAATGGGAACTCTCAGTATTCGACCGCCGCCGACTGGAAGTCAACGACCTGATGCCGGTCCGATCGGGTGCGGGATTTGCGCGCGCCTCAGCGAAACCGCCGTCGACGGCGGTACCGTCGGGGAGGTGATGGGACTGCCTGATGCGATCTCGGCCTGCTTGTTCGATCTCGACGGTGTGCTCACGGCAACGGCGGTGCTGCACCGGAAGGCGTGGAAACGCACGTTCGACGAGTTCCTGAAGCATCGCGAGGGCACCAACTTCCGGCCGTTCACCGACCAGGACTACTACGACTACGTCGACGGACGCCCCCGCGCCGACGGGGTCCGGACCTTTCTCACGTCCCGCAACATCACGTTGCCGGAGGGGTCGCCGGACGATCCACCCGGCGCCGAGACCGTGAACGGTGTCGGGAACAGCAAGAACCGACTGCTGCTGAAAGTCATCGAAGAGGAAGGCGTCAGCCCCTACCCCGGTTCGGTCCGCTACATCAGCGCGGCGTACGACGCCGGCCTGAAGATCGCCGTCGTCACGTCGTCCGCGAACGGCAAGGCCGTCCTCGACGCGGCCGATCTCAGCCGCTACGTCCACGTCCGCATCGACGGGGTCGTGATCACCGAGCAGGGTCTCCGCGGGAAACCCGCGCCGGATTCGTTCCTCGCAGCCGCCCGCGCCCTCAACGTCCATCCCGATCAGGCGGCCGTGTTCGAGGACGCCCTGTCCGGAGTGGAAGCGGGGCGGGCAGGCGAATTCGGCTACGTCGTCGGGGTCAATCGCAACGATCAGGCCGAGGCGCTACGCGAGCACGGCGCCGACGTGGTGGTGAACGACCTGGCCGAACTTCTGGAAAGGTGAGCATGGACGACAAGGGCTACGAGATCTCACCGTGGCAGCTGCGCTGGCGCGGACTGGATCTGGAGGCACTGCACGCCACCGAATCCACCTTCGCACTGTCCAACGGACACATCGGGATTCGTGGCACGTTCGAGGAGGGTGAACCGCGCGGTCTCCCCGGCACCTACCTCAACGGGTTCTACGAGCAACGTCCCCTGCCCTACGCGGAGGCGGGCTACGGCTACCCCGAGGACGGGCAGACCGTCGTGAACGTGACCGACGGCAGCATCATCCGCCTGCTCGTGGAGGACGAGCCCATGGACATGCGTTACGGGAGTGCACCGGCGCACGAGCGCGTCCTTGACTTCCGCTCGGGCACCCTGCGCCGCACCACCGAGTGGACGTCGCCGACCGGGCGCCGGGTGCGTATCCACTCGGAACGACTCGTCTCGTTCACCTCGCGCGCGGTCGCCGCCATCCACTACGAGGTCGAGCCGCTCGATGGCGATATCGAACTCGTCCTGCAGTCGGATCTGCTCGCCAACGAACACATCCCGGCCCGCACGGACGACCCGAGAGTGGCTGCCGCCCTGGACAGTCCACTTGTCTCCGATTTCGCTGCCGCCCACGACTTCAAGGCTGTGCTCGCCCATCACACGAGGGCGTCGGGACTGCGGATGGCCGCGGGGATGGACCACGAGATCGACTATCCCGCCAACGGGCGGTGCAGTATCGAGACCGAAGAGGATCTGGCACGGCTCACCGTCGCTGTCGACATCCCGCAGGGTGAACGCCTGAGGGTGACGAAATACCTGGCGTACGGGTGGTCGGCGCGGCGCTCGACTCCGGCTCTGCGCGGCCAGGTGGAGGGGGCGCTCGCCGGCGCACTCGAAACCGGCTGGGAAACCCTGCTGAAACGGCAGCGCGAGTATCTCGACGCCTTCTGGGAGACGGCGGACGTCGAGATCGACGGCGACGCGGAACTTCAGCAGGCGGTGCGGTTTGCGCTGTTCCACGTGCTGCAGGCGGGTGCTCGCGGTGAATCGCGGGCGATCCCCGCGAAGGGCCTGACCGGGCCCGGATACGACGGACATGCGTTCTGGGATACCGAGACGTTCGTCCTCCCGCTGCTCACGTACACGGTGCCGGACTCGGCCCGCGACGCACTGCGCTGGCGGCACTCCACGCTCGACAAGGCGAAGAACCGTGCCGTGCAGCTGGGGCAGGCAGGCGCCGTGTTCCCGTGGCGCTCGATCGACGGCGAAGAATGCTCCGGCTATTGGCCCGCGGGAACCGCGGCCTTCCACGTGGGTGCCGACGTCGCCGCGGCGACATCCCGGTACCTGGCCGCGACCGGGGACGAGGAGTTCGAAGCCGAATGCGGCGTCGAACTGCTCGTGGAGACCGCCCGGCTGTGGACGTCGCTCGGCCATCACAATGCGCAGGGCGAGTTCCGAATCGACGGTGTCACCGGGCCGGACGAATACACCGCCGTCGCCGACAACAACGTGTTCACCAATCTGATGGCGCAGAAGAATCTGCACGACGCGGCGGCCGCCTGCGAGAGACGCCCCGGCCTGGCGCGCGAGCTCGGTGTGGACGACGAGGAAGCAGCACTCTGGCGAGATGCCGCCGAGCACATGCGCATCCCGTTCGATGACGCTCTCGGCGTCCACCAGCAATCCGACGCCTTCACGCACCACGCCGAGTGGGACTTCGAAGGCACACCACCCGAGCATTATCCGCTGCTGCTCCACTACCCGTACTTCGATCTCTACCGCAAGCAGGTGGTGAAGCAGGCCGACCTGGTGCTCGCGATGTATCTTCGGGGCGACGCCTTCACCCACGAACAGAAGATCGCCAATTTCGCCTATTACGAGGCACTGACGGTTCGGGACTCGTCCCTGTCGGCGTGCGTGCAGTCCGTGATGGCCGCCGAGGTCGGGCAACTTCAACTCGCCTACGACTACCTCGCCGAGGCCGCTCTGACCGATCTCCACGACCTCCACGCCAACGTGGAGAACGGATTGCACATCGCCTCACTCGCCGGAACGTGGATGGCGTGTGTCGCGGGATTCGGTGGAATGCGCGACCACGGCGGCAACATCTCGTTCGCACCGCGGATACCACCACAGCTGGTCAATCTGTCATTCCGGATGACGGTGCGGGGCAGCCAGATCCACGTGGACGTCCGCGCCAAGACCGCAACCTACCGCCTGCTGTCCGGCGAACCGGTGCAGCTCGCTCATCACGGCAGCCCGTTCACTCTCGACTCCTTCCCGGTCACGCGGCCGATCCCCGAACTGCCGATCACCGCGCCCGTGCGACAACCGTACGGGCGCGCACCCGTGCGTCGAGGCTGATCTGACACCCGGCCAGCCCGAACACCGCGGCCGCGAGCAGCAGCGCGGCACACCGAGCCTTCGTTGTGCGACAGTGGTGCGATGAGCCCTGTGGTGACGATCGACGAGTTGGCGGAATCGCTGAGCAGCGACGCTCCGCCGGTCCTTCTCGACGTGCGGTGGGCGCTCGGCGACACCGAGGGCAGGCAGCACTATCTCGACGCGCACATTCCCGGTGCCGTGTTCGTCGACCTGGACACCGAACTGGCCGCCCCGGGATCCCCGGAGCTGGGCCGGCATCCGCTGCCGACGGTGACGGACCTCCAGGACGCCGCACGCCGGTGGGGTGTCCGGGCCGGCAGCCCGGTCGTGGTCTACGACGCCACGGGGAACCTCGCCGCCGCGCGGGCGTGGTGGCTGCTGCGCTGGGCCGGAGTTGCCGACGTGACGATGCTCGACGGTGGACTCGGCGCGTGGACGTCGGCGGGCCACCCCGTCCGATCCGGCGACGAGCACCCACGACTGCCCGGTGACGTCGTGCTCACCGCGGACCACCTGCCGACGCTGACCGCGGACGAGGCCGCCGAACTCGCCGCCCACGGTCGCCTTCTCGATGCCCGTGCCGCCGAGCGGTACTCGGGCGAGACCGAACCCGTCGATCCCCGCGCAGGGCACATTCCCGGTGCCCGCAGCGCCCCGACGTCCGAGAATCTCGGGCCCGACGGACGGTTCGCGCCTGCCGAGGCGCTGCGCGAACGGTTCGCCGCGGTCGGCGCGGAACCCGGACGTCGCGTCGGCGTCTATTGCGGATCGGGTGTGACGGCAGCCCACCAGGTTGCGGCACTCGCGCTCGCCGGCGTTGACGCCGCCCTGTATCCGGGGTCCTGGTCGCAGTGGTCGTCCGATCCCGGCCGCCCGGTCGCCACCGGCCCCGACCCGCGGTGACGGCGAGTCACGCCGTCTGACCGGCCGTCTCCACGTCGTGCGCCGGATAGGCGTGGATGAGGGCGGTACTCAGCTTCGGAACGGCGTACCTGAGTGTGTGTTCGGCGGTGTGCGCCACGCGGTGCGCGTCGCGCAGGCTGGTCGAAGGGTCGACGTCGAGTTCGGCGTCGGCATGCAGGTGGTGCCCGATCCACCGCATCTTCACGCTCCGCACCCCGACCACCCCCGGTTCGGCGGCGAGGGCCCGTTCGGCGGCGTCGACGAGTTCCGGGTCGACGCCGTCCATCAACCGCCGGAACACGTCGCGTGCCGCGGTCCGTAACACGAGCACGATCGCAGCCGTGATGACCAGGCCCACCACCGGGTCGGCGAGCGGAATCCCGACCGCGACACCACCGGCGCCCAGCACCACGGCGAGGGAGGTGAATCCGTCGGTCCGTGCGTGCAGCCCGTCGGCGACGAGCGCGGCGGAGCCGATCCGCCGACCGATCCGGATGCGATACAGCGCCACCCATTCGTTACCGGCGAAACCGATGACACCAGCGAGGGCCACCCACCCGAGGTGGTGGATCGGCACGGGATCGAGGAGGCGGCGGGTCGCCTCGACACCCGCGACGACCGCGGACAACGCGATCATCACCACGACGAACAACCCGGCGAGGTCTTCGGCCCGGCCGTATCCGTACGTGAATCGCCGGGTGGCCGCCCGCCGTCCGAGGGCGAACGCGATCCACAGCGGAATCGCTGTCAGCGCGTCGGAGAAGTTGTGCACGGTGTCGGCGGCGAGCGCGACGGAACCGGACAACGCGACCACGATCACCTGAGCCAGGGCGGTGACGCCCAGCACCACCAGGCTGATCTTCACCGCCCGGATCCCGATCTCGCTCGCCTCGAGTGCGTCGTCGACGCTGTCCGCGGAGTCGTGGCTGTGCGGGGCGAAGATCTCGCGGATCACCCCGCGGACGCCACCCGAATGTCCGTGGCCGTGGCCGTGGGAATGTCCGTGGCCGTTCACGACCCGCCTCCCTCCGCAGCGAGGTCCGCGTCCTCGTGGATGACCTGCAGGTCGCCGGTGGCACGGTGATGTCCCGGGATACCGGGGCCCGCGTGCTCGGCATTGAACACGGCGTCGGTGACCAACTGCTGCACGTGCTCGTTGGCGACGCTGTAGTAGATGGACGTTCCCTCCCTCCGTGTGTGCACGAGCCGCGCCATCCGGAGCTTCGCGAGATGCTGCGAAACGGACGGTGCCGGCTTTCCCACCCGTTCGGCCAGCTCGTTCACCGACAGCTCGCCTCCCACGAGTTGCCAGAGCACCTGCACCCGGGTCGCGTCGGCGAGCATGCGGAAGACCTCGACCACCAGCCCGACCTGGTCTTCGTCGAGCCGACGCCGGCAAGAGCGCATATCTGCATTCATACGCAGATAATAGTTCACTTCGTTTTGTGATGCATCAGACACCGATTCGACTTACTTGCTTGCGCTAACGATGTATATAGTTGCTTGCATCAAGTAAGTCGTCCTTCAGGGGTTGCCATGTCCGTCTCGTCAGTGCCTACCGTGTCGTCCGTATCTCTCGGCACCACCGAAGCGCTCATCGACGAGGTCTTCCTCTTCGGCCGCGTGCTTCGCGACGCCCTGGTGTCGGAAGGCGACGGTCACATCCCGCGCGCGTTGACGGGGGTCCTCCTCGTTCTCGCGGCTCGGGGGGAATGCCGGCAGAACGAACTCGCCACCGAGCTGTGTGTGAGCCAGTCCTCACTCAGTCGCCAGATCACCGATCTGGTGGACGTCGGCTACGTCACCCGGCACTCGGATCCCGCCGACGGACGCGCATTCCGAATACGCGTGTCGCCGGAGGGATTGGCGTACGTCGAGCACGTGAGAACACAGCGAGCCGCACGAATGCAGAAGTTGATGACCGGATGGAACGAGACCGAGGCAGCGATTGCCCTCGAGTCCATCCGGCACCTGAAGGAAACACTCTTCGATCCAGAACACCGGACCGTCACGAGCTCGAACCCGATTGGAACACAAAGCGTATGACCGAAACACAGACTCGGCCGCCGGTTGAAGAAACGACGGCCATGACGCACCGCCAAATCCTCGAAGCCCTCACGGGCCTGCTCGCGGCGCTGTTCACCGCGCTGCTGAGCAGCACGATCGTCGCCACCGCCCTCCCGACGATCATCGGTGACCTGAAGGGCACGCAGACCGCGTACGCCTGGGTCATCACCAGCGCGTTGCTCGCCAATGCCGCCTCGACACCCATCTGGGGCAAGCTCGCCGACCTGTTCAACAAGAAGGTTCTCGTCCAGAGCGCGATCGTCATCTTCGTCATCGGTTCGGTGATCGCGGGCTTCGCGCACAACGTGCCGATCCTGCTGGCCGCGCGCGTCATCCAGGGCGTCGGCATGGGTGGCCTGACGGCCCTCGTCGTCGCCATCATCGGCACCATCGTCGCTCCCCGTGAGCGCGGCCGCTACTCCGGTTACATGGGTGCCGTCATGGCCGTGTCGATGTCGGGTGGTCCGATCCTCGGCGGCGTCATCGTCGACAGCCCCCTCGGCTGGCGCTGGTGCTTCTTCGTGTGCGTGCCGCTCGCCGTCATCGCACTGTTCCTGCTGCAGCGCACGCTGCACCTCGCGACCGAGAAGAAGGACGACGTCTCCATCGACTGGCTCGGCGCCCTCCTGCTGACCGCCGGTGTGTCCATCCTGCTGATCTGGGTCTCGTTCGCCGGCAAGGCGGGCTACTACGAGTGGTTCTCCCGTGAGACGGTCATGTACGTCGGATCGGGTGTACTCCTGCTGGCCGCGACGATCCTCGTCGAAGCCAAGGCCAAGTCACCGATCATCCCGCTCAAGATCGTCACGGAGAAGACCACCGGACTCGCCATTATCGCGTCCGTCGCCGTCGGTGTCGGAATGTTCGGTTCCACCACGTTCCTCGGCCAGTACTTCCAGACCTCGCGTGGCTACACCCCGACCATGGCCGGAGTGCTCACCATCCCGATGGTCGCCGGCATGCTCCTCGGCACGGTCGGATCCGGACAGCTCATCACTCGCTTCGGTAAGTGGAAGCCGTTCGTCGTCGGCGGCGCCGTCCTGATGATCGTCGGCTTCGGATTGCTCGGCACCATCGATCACGAGACCAGCCTGACCCTGGTCGGCGCGTACATCGCGATCATCGGTCTCGGCATGGGCATGCTGATGCAGAACCTGGTCCTCGCGGTGCAGAACACTGTCAGCGTCCAGAACATCGGTGCGGCATCCAGCTCGGTCGCCTTCTTCCGGACCTTCGGTGGCGCGATCGGCGTCTCGGTTCTCGGTTCGGTGCTGGCCACCCGCGTCGCCGACCTGTCGGCCGACGGTTTCGCGAAGCTCGGCATCCCCACCGGGTCGAGCAGCGGCGGCGGAAGCCTGGACCTGACGTCCATGCCCGCTCCCGTGCAGGGTGTCATCCGCGCCGCATACGGAGACGCGACCGGCCGGATCTTCCTCATCGCCGCAGCCGTCGCCGTCATCACCCTGATCGCCGTCATCCTGCTGCCCAACCGCCCGCTGCGTCGCACCATCGACCTGTCGAGCGAGCAGGAGCCCGTCCAGGAACCCGAGTACGCCCCCGTTCCGGAGTACGCACTCGAGCCCGACACGGCACCGATCCAGTCGTCCGACGTCCGCGGCGGCAGGCACGAGGCCCCCGCCGATCAGCGGCAGCCCTTCGCGGGGTTGAGCGCCGACGCCCGGGACCGTCTCCTGTCCATGCTGCTGCCCCAGCCGGAGCGGACGCTGGAAGCGATCGACGAAGCGGAGAAGATCCGCGACGAGGTCAACCGCCTGCGCAACGATCTCAACGCCAAGCTCGTCGAATTCGACGCGGTCTGGGATCGCCTGCGCGAGCTGGGACTGAGCGAAGAGCAAGTGGCCGGCGTCCTCGGCGGCGGCCACGTGACGGACACCGGCAACGGTGCCCTCATCCGCTGAATGAGATGATCGTTCAGTTCCACGACGCCGTCGGCCCGCCCACGTATCCCCCTCTACGTGGGCGGGCCGGCGGCGTGTTCGCTCAATTGACCCGGTTCACGCTGGTGGGCACGTCGAGCAACGTGCTCTACGCTCTCGCGTTCTTCACCCTCGACATGTACGGGTCGTTCGTCGCCAACCTCGTCGGCGTGGTGACCAGCTCGATGCTGGCCAACGAACTCCACCGGCGGCTCACCTTCCGTGCCGTGGACCGCGTCCGCTGGTTCGTCGCACAGTGGGAGGGCGGAACCCTCGCGCTGATCGGCCTGGCCGTCAGCTCACTCGCGCTCGCCCTCCTGCACATGCTCTTCCCCGGCGCCGACGGTCCGGCGCAGGTCGCGCTCGTCATCGCCGTCAGCGCCGTCGTCGGCGGGCTGCGGTTTCTCGCACTCCGCGGGTGGGTTTATGCCTCCGGCCCGTGAGTACTTATTAACCGCCCGTGGTTAACAAGTACTCACGGCAGGGGACGGTGCCACGGACCCGTGATCGCCAGTGTCAACCCCGGCGACTGGATGTTCGCGAACAGGATCTTCCCGTCCGCACTGAACGCCGGACCGCAGAACTCGCTGTCGTTCAACTCGTTCCGCGCCATCGCGAACGGCTCACCCTCCGCTGTGACGCCCACGAGGTGGCTGATCCCTTCGCCGTCCTCGGCGAGGATCACGCCGCCGTACGGCGAGACGGTGATGTTGTCGGGCCCGTCGTAGTTTCCGGTGTCGACCGCGGGATCGGGATTGACGCCGAACAGGGTCTTCAGCGTGACGGTCTGCTTCGCCGGGTCGTAGAACCACACCTGGCCGTCGTGCTCGGCGACGCTGCCGTCGCTGGTCCGTGCGTAGCTCGCGACGAAGTAGGCACCGCCGTCGCCCCACCACTGTCCCTCCAGCTTGCGGCTCCGGGTGACGACGTCGTTCCCGAACTGCTCACGCACCGGCGTGCTCGTCGCGTCACGGTCCTGCACACCTACCCACTGCACGGCGTACACGGTTCCCGGCTCGGTGGCCTGCGACAGGTCGGGGACGTGCGTTCCGCCCTGGAAGCACGCCATCGCCTGGAGAGCACCCGCGGCGTCGCCGCCCGGAGACTGCGCGAGTTCACGCAGCGCATTCGGCCCGCCCCGGAAACCCTGCGGCGGCGTCCACCGGTAGTACAGGCCGTTCGGCCCGGACGCATCCTCGGTGAGGTAGATGGTGCTCGCCGCCGGATCCACCGCCACGGCCTCGTGCGCGTACCGGCCCAGGAACTTCAGCGGCACAGGACTTTTTCCCCTGTTCGCGTCCTGACTCGCCGGGTCCACCTCGAAGACGTAACCGTGGTCGAGCAGGAACCCGTCCTCCCCCGCCCGCGCCTCCGTCTCCTCGCAGGTCAACCACGTCCTCCACGGGGTGATGCCGCCCGCGCAGTTGTTCACGGTGCCCGCGACGCTGACGTACTGGCCCTGCCGTGCGCCGTCGGCGCCGACCGCGGTCGTGGTCGTGCCGCCGCGCGCGCCCGTGTCGTACGTCAATCCGTCGAGGGCGGGTACGCCGAACGGTTCGTCGCTGCCGATCTCGTGATTGGTGACGAGTGTGGAACCGCCGGGTCGCGCGAACACCCCGATGGCGTCGGGATCGCTCGGAACCGGTACGCCACCGTCCAACTGGGTCTCACCCGAACGGGAGACGACGGTGTACGAAAAACCCACCGGGAGCGAGAGAATGCGGTTCGGGTCGGGTACGAGCGGTCCGTAGCCGATCGCCTGTCCCGGCGCCGCGGACGCGAACGCCGGCCGGACTAGGGCGTCGACGCTTCCGGCGAGTGCCACACCGAGGCCGGTGAGCGCGGTGCGACCGAGGAACCCGCGGCGGTTGAGTGGTGCAGTGGACACTGTCTGAAACCTCCATGGTGACGAACCGGGACCCTCGGACGGTAGGGACCGGACTGCCCTGGTTCGTGGACGCACCGTGGCGGGCGCGTGAACCGGGCGAGAACTTCCCCTGTGAGTACTTGTTAACCCCCCGCGGTTAATAAGTACTCACGGGCGTTGACATGTGACTAAATGGTCACCTATTGTCGATTCATGGACGACGATCACGTCTTCAAGGCACTGGCCGATTCGACCCGGCGCCTGATACTCGACCGATTGTTCGCCCAGGATGGTCAGACGCTCACCGAACTCGAGTCGAAGGTCGAGATGACGCGCTTCGGGGTCATGAAGCATCTGCGTGTGCTCGAAGACGCGGGGCTCGTCGTCACGCGCCGCTCCGGCCGGGAAAAACTTCACTACCTCAATCCTGTGCCGATACAGCTGATCCACAACCGGTGGATCGACAAATACACCGAGCGTCACACGAGTGCGCTCGCTCAGCTGAAATCCGAACTGGAGGAAGAGAAATGACTACCGCCGACGCATTCCAGATCTACGCGGTCTACATCAAGGCGACGCCGGAGGCCATCTGGGACGCCATCACCAAACCCGAGTGGTCGCAGCAGTACGGTTACGGCGGCCTCGTCGACTACGACCTCCGCGCGGGCGGTGCGTTCCAATCGCGCGCGGACGACGCGATGAAGGAATACCCGGGCGTGCCCGACGTGATCGTCGACGGCGAGGTGATCGAGTCCGATCCGCCGAAGAAGCTGGTGCAGACGTGGCGGATGCTGATGGACGCCGACAACGTGGAGGGATTCACCACGCTCACCTACGAGATCGTGCCGTCGAGCCGGCCCGGAGTCGCGAAACTGACTGTCACACACGACCTCACCAACGCACCCGGACTGGCCGAGATGGTCGCGGGCAAGCGGGAATCCGAGGGCGCGGGCGGCGGCTGGAACGAGGTGCTGAGCGGAATGAAGACCCTGCTCGAGACGGGGCAGCCGATGGTGAACTGGGGCTGACCGCCGGGTCGGCGGGCGCGAGGGCCCGACATCTGTCGGACGGCCGCAGTAAGCTCCAACCATGACGGCTGCGCAGTCGCTCGACGGGGATTTCCTCGCACTCGCCGACCCTTACCGGCGCGAGTTGCTCGCCCATTGTTATCGCATGATGGGCTCACTTCACGACGCCGAAGACCAGATGCAGGAGACCTTCATCCGGGCCTGGCGGGGGTACGACGGCTACCAGCAGCAGGCGTCGCTGCGGACGTGGCTGTACAAGATCGCCACCAACACATGCCTGACGGCCCTGCAGAGCAAATCCAAGCGTCCGCTGCCGAGTGGGCTGGGCGCTCCCGACTCCGACCCGACCGCCGACCTCGTCGAACGACACGAGGTGCCGTGGCTCGGACCGCTCCCCGACCGCCTCATCGACGACGACGCGAACGATCCCGCCACCGTCGTGACGTCGCGCGAGTCGGTGCGGCTGGCGTTCATCGCCGCCCTTCAGCATCTTCCTGCACGTCAGCGTGCGGTTCTCGTCCTCCGCGACGTGTTGCAGTGGAAGGCGTCGGAGGTCGCGGCGGCTGTCGGTACCACCACGACGGCGGTCAACAGCCTGCTGCAGCGTGCACGTGCGCAACTCGAACTGGCCATGCCGACGGCCGACACTCTCGTGGAACCGGAATCACCCGAGGAACGCGACCTCCTCGACCGCTACGTCGCCGCGTTCGAGAACTACGATATCGACGCGATCGTCGAACTGTTCACCAAGGACGCCGTCTGGGAGATGCCACCGTTCGACGGCTGGTATCGCGGGGGCGCCTCGATCGGCACCCTGATCAGCGGAAACTGTCCAGCCAAGGCTGCGGGCGACATGCGCCTGGTGCCCACGGCGGCCAACGGACAACCGGCCCTCGGCCTGTACATGCGCGGGGAGGACGGCGTCCACCGTCCGTTCCAGCTCCACGTCCTGGACGTCACGGCTGACGGGGTCTCCCATGTCGTCTGCTTCTTCGACGTCGATCTGTTCGAGAAGTTCGGACTACCGGAGACCCCGCCCGCCTGACCCCTACGCCGGCACGGCGGCCGGATCCATCCACATGACCTCCCAGACGTGACCGTCCAGGTCGCGGAACGCGCGTCCGTACATGAAGCCTTCGTCCTGGAGCTTGCCCCACGACGTCCCGCCGGAGGCGAGGGCTTTGTCGACGAGGCTGTCGACCTCCTCGCGACTGTCGGCCGAGATACACATGAGGGCCTCGACGGACTTCGAGGTGTCGCAGATGCCGCCCTCGATGAAGTCCTTGAACCGGGACTCGACGAGGAGCATCACGGACGTGTACTCGTTGATCACCATGGCGGTGCAGGAGTCGTCGCTGAACGTAGTGTTGAACTCGAAGCCGAGTCCGGCGAAGAACGTCTTGGTCGCGTCGAGGTTCTTGATCGGCAGGTTCACGAAGAGCATCCGGGACATGTGATTCTCCTTCTCGGGTTCCGCCCACTGCGGAAGGTCATCGATACAGACCGCAGCGGTGCGCAAAACTCATCGGCGACCGCTCGCCCGATCCCCTCAGCTCTCGGCGAGGTCGAGGAACGAGCCGATGATGATCCGCCCGGCCGCTTCCACGTCGGCCATGTGGGCCCCCGACGGCGCGGTGTCCGGCGGCATGTGGGCCTGCATCACCGGCAGCTGCGCGCGGGTCAGTTCGACGTGGAACTGCAACCCGTACGCCCGGCGGCCGATCGCGAACGCCTGATTCTCGTAGAGGTGACTGCTCGCCAGCCCGATCGCGCCGTCGGGGAGGTCGAAGGTGTCGCCGTGCCAGTGGACGACGGGCACCTCGGCGCCGGCCGAACCGAACACGGGATCGCGCGTCCCGTCCACGGACACGGTGACCGTCCCGGCGCCGTTCTCCGGGGTCGGCCCCCGGCGGATCGCGCTGCCGAACGAGGCGGCGAGAAGCTGCGCGCCGAGGCAGATTCCCAGCATCGGAAGTCCGGCGTCCACAATTTCTTTGATGAAGTTTCGCTCTCGTGGAAGTTGCGGGTGGGTAACGTCATCGAGTGCGCCCATCGGACCGCCCATCACCACGAGGCCGCCGATGTCGTGAACGGCCGGGAGTTCCGACGCCCGGTACATGGGGTACTCGGTGTACCGAATTCCCCGCTCCGCCAGCAAAGTACCGACGAGCGCCGGTCCCTCGAACGGCACGTGCTTTACAACCGCCCATGGCTTGTTCATGCCACAATTCTTACCGAGTAGGGACTTTCGACCCTATGCAGGCCCGAATTCGCGAATTCCGCACTGAGTGCACAAAATTCGGATGTTCACACGGAGTTCACCTTCGGTGTACTCCACCCGAATGACACCATCCAAACTGGACGCTTGTCTAGTGGCATGGCTCACGCGAAACCTGTAGAAATACGACGTCACGCTTTCGTGACCCGTCCCATATCAATTAGTTATCCGGTGGTGGTCCCTGACAAACGGAACGTCACCATCTCCCGTTACCTCAGACCACAGACGAGCCCTCCCGCGATCCGGGAAGTCGTCTACGGGATGGAAAGGGCCCTAGATGCCGCTCCCCATGTCCCCTCTCGACTCGATGTTCCTTCTCGGCGAGTCCCGTGAGCACCCGATGCATGTCGGCGGCGTAGAGATCTTCCAGCTCCCGGAAGGCGCCGACACGTACGACATGCGCGCGATGCTCGACCGCGCGCTCGCCGACGGCGACGGAATCGTCACCCCCCGGCTCGCCAAGCGAGCCCACCGGTCCTTCTCGACGCTCGGTCAGTGGAGTTGGGAGACCGTCGACGACATCGACCTCGGTCACCACATCCGGCACGACGCGCTGCCCGCCCCCGGGGGCGAGGCCGAGCTGATGGCACTCTGCTCGCGGCTGCACGGATCGCTGCTCGACCGCAGCCGCCCGCTGTGGGAGATGCACCTGATCGAGGGACTGAGCGACGGACGATTCGCCGTCTACACCAAGATCCACCACGCGGTCGCCGACGGCGTCACCGCGATGAAGATGCTGCGCAACGCGCTCAGCGAGAACTCGGAAGATCGGGACGTGCCGGCACCGTGGCAGCCGCGGGGCCCGCGGCCGCAGCGGACGCCGTCGAAGGGCTTCAGCCTGTCGGGTCTGGCCGGTTCCACGTTCCGCACCGCCCGCGACACCGTCGGTGAGGTCGCCGGGCTCGTGCCCGCGCTCGCCGGCACCGTGTCCCGCGCCTTCCGCGACCAGGGCGGCCCACTCGCCCTGTCCGCACCGAAGACCCCGTTCAACGTGCCGATCACCGGTGCCCGCCAGTTCGCGGCGCAGTCGTGGCCGCTCGAACGTCTCCGGCTCGTCGCCAAGCTGTCCGACACCACCATCAACGACGTCGTGCTCGCGATGTCCTCCGGGGCGCTCCGCAGCTACCTCGAGGATCAGAACGCCCTGCCCGCCGAGCCGCTGATCGCGATGGTGCCGGTGTCGCTGAAGAGTCAGCGCGAGGCGTCGAACGGCAACAATATCGGGGTGCTCATGTGCAACCTCGGCACCCACCTCCCCGACCCGGCGGATCGCCTCGACACCATCCGGACGTCGATGCGCGAGGGCAAGGAGGCGTACGAGACGATGAGTGCGACGCAGATCCTCGCGATGAGCGCTCTCGGCGCGGCACCGATCGGCGCGAGCATGCTGTTCGGGCACAACTCGCGGGTGCGCCCGCCGTTCAACCTCATCATCTCCAACGTTCCGGGTCCCAGCTCGCCGCTGTACTGGAACGGGGCGCGGCTCGACGCGATCTACCCGCTGTCGGTGCCCGTCGACGGCCAGGGCCTGAACATCACCTGCACCAGCAACGACGACATCATCTCGTTCGGGGTCACCGGCTGCCGCAGCGCGGTGCCCGACCTGAAGTCGATCCCCGCCCGGCTCGGGCACGAACTGCGCGCCCTCGAGCGCGCGGTCGGAATCTGATCCTAGGGACTCTTACGGTCGCTGTGCCCGAGGTGGCGGTCGGGCGCCACCCGGTCCCGGACCAATTGCTTGAGCACGGTGATGTCGGGGAAGCCGCCCTGTTCCTTGCGGTCCCAGATCAGTTCGTCGTCGACGGTGATGCGGAAGATCCCGCCGGTGCCGGGGACGAGCGCGACCTCGCCGAGGTCCTGCCCGAACGTGCCGAGTAATTCCTGCGCCATCCACGCCGCACGCAACAGCCACTGGCACTGGGTGCAGTAGGTGATCGCGACCCGGCCGTCTGCGCTGCTCGTCATCATCGTGCCAGGTTAGCCGAAGGCGCTCCCCCGCTTGCTGTTCGAGTTGCACGGAGGACACCTGTTCGTCATGCGGACGTCAGCATCGTGAGGCAGACTGTCGATCGCCATGCTGTGCCCCCTCGACGAAAGGAAGCCGCCATGTCGACCGCGCTCGAAGAATCGCGTCGCCACGCCATCGAGCTGACCAACGAGAAGATCCAGGCCGTCAAGGACTTCTTCACCAACATCTTCCGCCTGAACACCACGCACCGGACCGAGGCCTGAACACGTGGGGAGGTCTTCGCCGAGAAGGCCTCCCCGTGTTCACCGGATCGTCTCGAAGAACTGCACGACCTCCGCGGTGCGGAAGTGGTCTTCCGAGACGTGCGGTCCGCTCACCTCGACGAACTCGACGGCGTCCGAGCCGCGGCGGAGCATCTCGACCCACGGCCCCGTGACGCCGGCAATGTTCGCCACCTCGTCCTCCCGCGACGCGTACACCCGAATCGGCACTCCGACATAGTCTCCCGGCTCGTGCCGGACGGCGTCCCAGTGCTCGGTCTTCGGTTCGAGGTCGTGCCCGTCCGCGGACACGCGGAAGGCGTCCCGCACGGTGTCGCGTCCGTGTTCGCCCCGTTCCCACACTGCGCGCAGCGACAGCGACGGAGCGATGAACACGGCTCCGTCCCACGCGACCTCCCGCAGGCGTACGGCGTTGGCGGCGGCGTTACCACCCATCGATTCGCCGATCAGGAAGCGGCGTGTCACCGGCCACCGATGCGACACCCACTCGTCCAGTGCAACCACGGCGTCCTGCGCCAGGCGGTTTCCCCACTGGTCGCCGTGCAGGTAGGGGCTGGCGACCAGGTAGCCGGCGTCCAGCAGGCCGTCCCGCAGGCCGGCGCGGTCGTCGATCGACCTCTCGTCACCCGTACGCCCGTGCAGGTAGCACGCGAACGCCGACGGCGTCACCCCGCGCGGCACCGCGACCAGCGCACGATCGCCGGAGCGTGGGACGGTCACCGCGTGCTCGTCGAACGCCGTGCCATGTGCCGTGCACCGCGTCAGCGGTTCGACGGGCTGGGCACGAGGTGTCACCCCGCCACGCTAACAAGCGGAGACGCGACGTGCGTGGCGGGGAATTCGGGCGCGGTATCGGTTTCGCCGAGTCGAGCTGACGCCCGGCGGCACGCTCCTATAATTCGTACCCTGAGCCCTAGTTGCGAGGGGGACCGATGGCCGGCTTCCTGCTACGACGAGCGCTCAACTACGTGGTGCTGTTGCTGCTGGCGTCGTTCCTGACGTTCAGTCTCGCCTCGCTCACGTTCCGTCCGCTCGACAGCCTGGAGCAGCGCAATCCGCGGCCACCGCAATCGGTGATCGACGCGAAGGCCGCCGAACTGCATCTGGACGACCCGATCCCGGTGCGGTACGCGAACTGGCTGGGCGGCGTGGTCCACGGCGACTTCGGCACCACCATCACGGGTCAACCGGTCTCGGACGAGTTGGGTCGCCGGATCCTGGTGAGCATGCGATTGCTGATCCTCGGTTCCGTCATCGGAGCGGTACTGGGTGTGCTGATCGGCGCCGCCGGTGCGATCCGGCAGTACAAGTTCAGCGACTATTTCACCACCGTCCTGTCGCTGCTGATTCTCAGTGCGCCGGTGTTCCTCGTCGCGACCCTGCTGAAATACGGTGCTCTCCAGATCAACTCGGCCACCGGAAGCCAGATTTTCCTGTACACCGGCGAATCCTCGGCCAGCACGATCACCGGGTTCTGGCCGCAGTTCGTCGACCGCGTGCAGCATCTCGTGCTGCCGACCATCGCGCTGGCGTTGGGCAGCATCGCCGGTTACAGCCGGTACCAGCGCAACGCGATGCTCGACGTTCTGGGCAGCGACTTCATCCGGACCGCCAGGGCGAAGGGACTGACCCGGCGGGCGGCACTGCTCAAGCACGGGCTTCGGACGGCGCTGATCCCGATGGCGACGCTGTTCGCCTACGGATTCGGGGCGCTGGTCGTCGGCGCCACGTTCACCGAGACGATCTTCGGCTGGCACGGTATCGGCGAGTGGATCGTGATCGGCATCGACAATCAGGACACCAACATCGTCGTGGCGATCACGTCGTTCACCGGGCTGATCGTGCTGTTGTCGGGACTCCTCTCGGACGTGGTGTACGCGGCGCTCGACCCGAGGGTGCGTGTCGGGTGACCGAGATCCAGATCGCGTCCACCGATGCGGCGGTGTCGGCCGTCGGTCGCCGGACCCTGCTGTGGCGGCGGTTTCTCCGGAACAAGCCCGCCATCGCCGGGGTGTGCGTCCTGGTGTTGCTGTTCGTGGGCAGTTTCGTCGGACCGTACCTGCTCCCCTACGACTATCAGCAACTCGACTACACCGCGCTGCTGCAGCCGCCCAGCGCCGAACATCCGTTCGGCACCAATCAGATCGGCCAGGACGTTCTCGCTCAGACGTTGCGCGGGCTGCAGAAGTCGCTGATCATCGGGATCTGCGTCGCGATATTCTCCACCGCCATCGCGGCGCTCGTCGGTGCGCTGGCAGGGTATGTCGGCGGCTGGCCCGATCGGGTGATCATGTGGCTGGTCGATCTGCTGCTCGTCGTTCCTAGCTTCATCATCATCGCGGTGTTCACTCCGCGGCTGAAGTCCTCGAGCTCGATCGCCCTGCTGATCCTGCTGCTGGCGGTGTTCGGCTGGATGATCACCGCCCGGATGGTTCGGGGAATGACGCTGAGCCTGCGCGAGCGGGAATTCGTCCAGGCGGCCCGGTACATGGGTGCCCCCACCCACAAGATCATCACCAGCCACATCGTTCCGAACATCGCGTCGATTCTGATCATCGACGCGACCCTGAACGTCGGTGCCGCGATCCTCGCCGAGACCGGGCTCAGTTTCCTCGGGTTCGGCGTCCAGAAGCCGGACATCTCCCTCGGGTCGCTGATTGCCGACGGCACCGAATCCGCCCTCACCTACCCGTGGCTGTTCCTGTTCGCGGGCGGTCTGCTGGTGATCACCGTGCTGTCCGCGAACCTGGTGGGCGACGGTCTGCGCGACGCGGTCGACCCCAGTTCGACGCGCGCCCGGTCCCGCAAGAGGAAGACGAAGGCGAAGCGGTGACCGGGCAACCGCTGCTCGAGATCGAGGACCTGCGGGTCAGCTTTCCCAGCGAGGAGGGCCGCATCGAGGCGGTGCGTGGTGTCAGCTACCGCGTCTCCGACGGCGAGGTGCTGGCCATCGTGGGTGAGTCGGGTTCGGGTAAGTCGGTGGCATCCCTCGCCGTGATGGGTCTGCTGCCCGAGCACGCGCGCGTCACCGGCTCGATCCGTTTGCAGGGCCGCGAGTTGCTGGGCATGGGCGACAAGGAGCTGTCGGCGCTGCGCGGGAAGACGGTCAGCATGGTGTTCCAGGATCCGCTGTCCGCGTTGACGCCGGTGTACCGGGTCGGTGACCAGATCGCCGAGGCGCTGCTCGTCCACGGCCGGGCGAGCAGCAAGAAGGATGCCGCGCAGCGCGCTGTCGACCTGCTCGACCTGGTCGGGATACCCGATCCGGCGGTGCGCGCCAAGGCCTTTCCCCACGAGTTCTCCGGCGGTATGCGCCAGCGCGTCGTGATCGCCATCGCCATCGCCAACGACCCCGGGCTGATCATCTGCGACGAGCCGACCACCGCCCTCGACGTGACCGTGCAGGCGCAGATCCTGAACCTGCTGCGCAAGGCCCGCGACCTCACCGGCGCCGGCGTCGTGATGATCACCCACGACATGGGCATCGCCGCGACGCTGGCCGACCGCGTGGTGGTGATGTATGCGGGCCGGGTGGTGGAGTCGGCGTCGGTGCGCGAACTGTTCGCCGAACCCCGGATGCCCTACACCGCAGGCCTACTCGTGTCCGTGCCGCGGATGGACGCTCCGATCCGGAGCCGCCTGGTCTCGATCGCCGGTGCCCCGCCCGCGCTGCATTCGCTGCCACCCGGCTGCACGTTCGCGCCGCGCTGCCCGCTCGCCGTGGACGACTGCCTACTGGCCGAGCCGGAACTCGTCTCGACCGGACGCGGTCATCAGGCGGCGTGCATCCGCGTCGACGAGACGCGCACCCGCGACCTGTTCACGGCGTATCGGCGGGACCAGCCGGCACCCGCCGCCACCGCGGAGACGGCACCCGAGCAGCGCGTGGTGCTGCAGGTGGCCGATCTCGTGAAGACGTATCCGATCACCAGCGGTCTGGTGTTCCGCCGCAAGCGGGGCGAGATCCGGGCGGTCGACGGCATCAGCTTCGACATCAGCGCCGGCCGCACGCTGGCGCTGGTGGGTGAATCCGGCTCGGGCAAATCGACCACGTTGACGCAGATTCTCGACCTGGCCGCACCGGAATCCGGTTCGATCGCGGTGCTGGGCGCCGACGTCGCTGCGCTGAGCCCACACGAGAAGCGCGCGATCCGGCGCAAGATGGCGGTCGTCTTCCAGGATCCGACGGCGTCCCTGGATCCCCGGCTGCCGGTGTTCGACGTTCTCGCCGAGCCGCTCCGGCTGGACGGCCGCAGGCGCGAGGAGGTCGGCCGCCGGGTACCGGAGTTGCTCGACCTCGTCGGGTTGCGCCGCGAGCACGCCGATCGCTATCCGGCGGATTTCTCGGGCGGCCAGAAGCAGCGGATCAGCATCGCCCGGGCGCTCGCCCTCGATCCGGAACTGCTGATCCTGGACGAGCCGGTGTCGTCGCTCGACGTCTCGATCCAGGCCGGGGTGCTCAACCTCCTGCGCGATCTTCAGGAGCAGCGAGGCATGTCGTACCTGTTCGTCTCCCACGACCTGTCGGTGGTCCGCAACATCGCGCACGACGTCGCGGTGATGTACCGGGGCAGGATCGTCGAGTCGGGGACAGCGCAGACGATTTTCGAGGATCCGCAGCACGAGTACACCCGGGCACTCCTCGAGGCAATTCCCGTTCCGGATCCGACGTATTTGGCACACTAAAGCTCAGCGAACTTCGAGGAAGGGCACATCCATGAGGATTCGTTCGGCGCGCACCCGCCTCGCGGTATCGGTCCTGGCCATCGGCCTGATTCTCGGTGGCTGCGGGGGTTCGGACACCGGCGGCGTCGAGGCCGGGTCCGGGTCGATCGGCACCACCAACGACATCAATCCGCACGACCCCAGCGAGCTACGCGACGGCGGAAACCTGCGGTTGGCGTTGTCGGGTTTCCCCCCGAATTTCAACACCCTGTCCAACGACGGCAACGACACCGAGATCGGCGCCATGCTGAAGCCGATGATGCCCCGCGCCTTCAGCACCGACGCCTCGGGAGCGCTGTCGGTGAACCACGACTACTTCACCGACGTCGCGCTCACCGGCACCGACCCCCAGCAGGTCACGTACACGATCGACCCGAAGGCCGTGTGGTCGGACGGCACCCCGATCACGTGGGCGGACATCCAGTCTCAGGCCGCAGCGCTCAGCGGGAAGAACAAGGAATTCCTGATCGCGAACACGTCCGGGTTCGAGCGGGTGGACAGGGTCGAGCGCGGCGTCGACGACCGTCAGGCGGTGATCACATTCGCCGAGCCGTACGCCGAATGGAAGGGCCAGTTCGCGGGCAATTCGATGCTGTACCCGAAGTCGGTCACCGCGACCCCCGAGACGTTCAACGAGAGTCTGCGCGACGGGGTCACACTGACGTCGGGACCGTTCCGGATCGCGTCGATCGACAGGGCGCAGAACCGAATCACGCTGGGCCGCAACCCCGCGTGGTGGGGCAACACTCCGAAACTCGACACCATCACCTACAGCGTGCTCGACGACTCGGCGCGAATTCCCGCTCTGCAGAACAACGAGATCGACGCGTCCGGACTGGGCACCATCGACGAGGTGAAGACCGCGCAGGGTTCGGCAGGCATCGCGATCCGCCGGGCACCGGGAAACCAGTTCTCGCACATCACGTTCAACGGAGCGGAGGGATCGATCCTCGCCGATCCGGAATTGCGGGTGGCGCTGTCCAAGGGCATCGACCGGCAAGGCATCGCGACCGCGATCCAGAACGGTCTGGTCGACGATCCCCAGCCGCTGAACAACCACGTCTACCTCAACGGCCAGGAAGGCTACCAGGACAACAGCGCAGCCGTCTCCTACGACCCCGAGGAGGCCGCGAGGCGGCTCGACGAACTCGGCTGGACACTCAACGGCGAGTTCCGGGAGAAGGACGGGCGCAGGCTCGAGATTCGCGACGTGATGTACCAGTCGACCACCTGGGTTCAGATCGCGCAGATCCTTCAGCAGAACCTCGCGCAGATCGGCGTCAAGCTGAACATCGACACCCGTGGCGGCACCGGGTTCTTCACCGATGTCATCCAGCCCGGCGACTTCGATATCGCCCAATTCTCCTGGGTGGGTGATCCGTTCCCACTCAGCGGCCTGCCGCAGATCTACGCGTACAACCCCGACGACCTGCAGGGAAATTACGGCCGGATCGGTTCGCCCGAACTGAACGCGCTGATCGAGCGGACGATCTCGGAACTCGACCCCCAGAAGGCGATCGAACTGGCCAACGAAGTGGACAACGCGGTGTTCGAAGAGGGATTCTCGCTGCCGCTGGTGCAGGCGCCGGGCAACGTCGCGGTGCGCGACAACCTGGCGAACTTCGGCGCCGCCGGCCTCGCGTCCTACGACTACACCACGATCGGCTTCCTGAATTAGCGGGTTCGCGGCCGTCCGCTACCCCGTTGCCGTCAGCGCGTGCGCGCTGGTGGTGTGCGGCGGGTTCGCCGTGGTCGCCGACGCCGATCAGCTCAGCGCACTGGTCGTGGTGGCGGCGACGGTGCTCGGTGTCACCGGCTACACGTGGTTCGCTGCCACCCGTTCGGGGTCGGAGCCGGGTCGGCCCGCCACGGTGCACCGGGTACGCCAGCAGCATCGGCTGACCAGCAGGTCCTGGATCGAGGTTCGTGAGGAACCGGGTTCACTGTGGATTCCGGTGTTCTTCGATCCCGCGCTGATCACGATGCCGACCCCGACCGCGGCGACGGTGCACGACGCGGGGCGTCGCCGTGTCGTGGTCTGGGAAGGCCGTCGACTCCGCCCGTCCGGGCGAGCGCGTCGTTCGGAGCCGGCCGGGCGGTTGATCGACAACCCGTCGCGCCCGGATCCGGACGGCCCGGTGCGCGCCCGGGCGGCCGCTCGACCGGTCCGCCGGATCGTCCTCGACGCCCAGTTTGCGGTGGCGGCACCGTTCGTCGGGGCACTGTGGGTGTACGTCGCGGGCGGTGGGCTTCCGGCGTACGCGGGCGCGACCTGTGTGGCTGCGGCTGTCGCGGTGTGGTTGGCGGCCGTCCGCGGCTCCGACCCCAGCTGAGGGGTCAGGACATGGTGACGCCCGCGCTGACGAAACACGGCAGCAGTCCGGCGATCTCGCTCAGCACGGGGCCGAATCCCACGGCTGCGGGCACCGGGTCGTTGACGAACGCGACACCCCGGAACCCGGTGGTGAGGTTGGTGAACTGCACCACGGCACCGTTCCACTGCGCGAGCGGCGCGGCGGTGGTGTACCGGATCCGGTCGGGCGCGACCCGCTCCGCGTTGAACGTCAGCCACGCGCCGGGGGCACACGTCGACATCGAGCCGGGAACGAAGGGCGCCGCCGAGGCGGCCGCGGGCACTGCGAACGACAGTGCGCCGGCGGCGGCGATCACTGCACCCAACCGGCCCACCACTTGTCGAGTAGACATCGGAATTCCTTTCGGGGCGCGCCAATCCGTCTCCCCGAGTACGGCGGAACCGCGTCACTGAGTGTGAATACCAGGTCAGAGAATTATATCCCCGCAGGTACCTCCCACCGCCAGGGTCAGGAGGCGTCACCCACGTCCAATTCGAGGCGGTCCTCTTCGAGCAGGACCACCCGGACGGCGCAACTACGTCTTTCATGGCAGCGTCTACGTAGATTTCATACTGTCTGCCACTGATGTGGCGGGCGATAGAGATGTACGTGTGTCACGGCTACCCGCATCACCGTGCGGTGGTATGGGTTTGACCGTGTCCCACACCGACGCTTGTGATGCAGGAACATGCTGTTTCGAATTCACCCCCAACCGCCGTGTTGTGGTGGGTAGGCTGCGGCGGACCCGTCGGTGCCGTGGCCTGCTCGGGGTGGGACCGTGCTTGTCGCGGCAGCGGCGTACCGGTGCATGTTCGGCCACCCGGACCGCGGACAATTGCCCACGCCGTCTGGTGGCTTTGTTTCTGCCGAGCAGTGCGCGTTTAGCCAGGTTCACCCCGGCCATATGGTCGCGTTTACCACCGACCCGGCAGCGGGGACACCACGCGTCGTGATAGCCGCCGGGGCGGGCAAGCGGTTCGTCGCAGCCCGGACACAGTGCGGAGGAACCTCGGGCCGGCACCGACACCACCGCGACACCGACACCTGTGGCGGTGTGCGCGAGGGCGGCGACCGCTTGGCGGCGGGCGGACTGCGCGGCCCGGTTGTTGTTGACTCGTCCGTGTCCGCGGGTCTCGAGGGTGGTGAGATCTTCCACCGCGATCACCTGCGCGCCCGCCGCCTCGGCGTAGTCGGTGACCTGGCGGGCGAAATGGAACGCCAGTTCCCGGTTGATCTTTCCCCGCTTGACGCCCACCGCGGTCCGGTGGTCGTTCAGGACGGCGATCTTCGTCTCCAGCCGGGCGCGGACCTCGGGTGGGGCGGTGGCGGCCAGCCGCGTCAACCGGGCCGCCTTGCGGTGCAGCATCTGCCCCTCGGCTTGCAGGCGTGCCAGTTTGATCCCGAGGCCGCGGTCGTCGTAGGTCCAGCCCAGGTAATCAGAGGATAACCCGTCCGGGCCCTCTGCTGCGATGGCGGCGGCACCGAGAGTGGACGGGGACCAATCGACGCCCACCGCCGCCGCGCCGTCCATTAGATCGGCTTCAGGGACGAGCTCGGTAGCGGCGCACCGCCACAACAGACCCCGGCGATCGAGGACCAGGGTCGGCAGATGCCAGTCGGAGACAGCTCTGCCGTGCAGGTGCGCGGGGACGGCGGCGGTCAGCCGGACCCGCCGCCACTGCGCCCGCCCTGCCGGGGTCGGGCAGGTGGGCAACTTCACCGTCAACACCAGCTCGTCACCGGTGACGGCAAGCTGCGCGAGCTGCCGATCGGCGGCCGACAGCCGTGCCATCGCGCTCGTCTGCGGCGGACCCTGCACCTCGGTGATCCGCAACCGGCCGGCCGGTGCCCCGCCGCCGCGGCGAGAGCGGGCGACGAGCTGACGTTGCACGCCCCGAGCGAAGCCCGACGGCACGTCGTCCGCCGACCCGACCGGCGGCGCCACAACCCCGGTGGCCGGGTCGAATCGGGCCGACAGTGCCGTGATCGCGGCGTCCCGGTAGGCCAAGGTCCGCAGGGTCGCCATCACCTGCGCCGTCACCACCCGGGTCACCCGCGACGGCACATAGACCCCGTCCGGAAAGATCGGGTTCCAGCCGAGACGTGCCGCGGCGGCATGACCTTGCACGGGCAACCTACGGTCCTGACGGTCACGACCGGCGGCAAGCACATCGAACGTCGCCGGCAGCCACAGCCGCGACACCAACTCGGCGCCGGCCGCGGTGATCAGGTCGAGGAGCCACCCCACCCGGGTATCGACGTCGTCGAGGCCGATCGGCTCACCGGTCGCATCGTCGACTGCCCCGTATGGGCGGGTGGTGAAGGCGAATTGCCGCGGCGCAGTCGTTCCCGGCCCGGTCATGCCGGCCAACCAGGATCCAGGCACAGCCGAACGAACCGAGTCACGTCCAGTTGACGACAGTGGTCGCCGCCGCAGCAACCAAAACCGAATGGTGGGCCGGTGCCGTCGCATCCGCGAGGGTGTAGCGGGCAGGTGCTGTGATCGCCGGGATCAACTCCCGCCGCCCGCCAGACCGCCAGCGCTGCGTCGGACACAACGTCCGCCCACGGCCCCCTGGCACGATCTTTCATCGCACGGAAAGCGACGCCGCGGACCGTCAGCATCGCTAATTCGGTAAACCGACCCCTTGGTCGCGTCGTCGAGCATCCGGCCGCACCCCGCCCGCCGGTCCCTCGAGACCCGAACCGCGATCCGTATAGACCCAATACACCTCGCCACCAATATTGCGACAACAGTTGGCGGCCTCCGGGATCGAACGCCAGGAGAGGGCGGCTTCGAATCCCAGTCTTCTCTCACCCGCCGCAATACACACGAGTAGCGGACCACTCGGTTTGCAATATTTTCGTCGGGCCGCGGGGGTCAGCTCTGCGCGAAGTTGAGGTAGGCCTTCGACGGTGTCGGGCCGCGCTGGCCCTGGTACTTGGAGCCGACTGCGGAGCTGCCGTACGGGTGTTCCGCCGCGCTCGACAGCCGCAGCAGGCACAGCTGGCCGATCTTCATCCCGGGCCACAGGGTGATGGGCAGGTTCGCGACGTTGGAGAGCTCCAGCGTGATGTGCCCGTTGAAGCCGGGGTCGATGAACCCGGCCGTGGAGTGCGTCAACAGCCCGAGGCGGCCGAGCGAGGACTTACCCTCGAGGCGTCCCGCCAGGTCGTCGGGCAGCGAACACACCTCCAGCGTGGAGCCGAGAACGAACTCACCGGGGTGCAGAACGAACGGCTCCCCCTCGGCCGGCTCGACCAGCGTCGTCAGCTCGTCCTGCCGCTGAGCTGGGTCGATGTGCGTGTAGCGGGTGTTGTTGAACACCCGGAACAGGCTGTCGAGGCGCACATCCACGCTCGAGGGCTGGACCATCGAATCATCGAACGGGTCGATGCCCAGACGTCCAGCGGAAATTTCGGCACGGAGATCGCGATCGGAGAGGAGCACAGGTAAAGGTTAACGGGTGTGGATGGCCATCGAGAGCAGCAGTTCGGTGCAGGTGTCCACGAGCTCCTCCTCGGGGAGGGCCACCGTGCCGTTCAACCACGCCGTCAGGGTCTGCGCCAGGCCACCGACCATGAAGTGCGCGGCCAGGTCGAGGCGCGGGCTCTCGGCCACCTCGTAGTACCCGACCGTCTGCTTCGTGACCAGGCCCGCGAACAGCCGCGAACTGTCGAGGCGGCGCTGCGCCAGCACCGCGCTCGACTGCGCCACCGAGAACATCAGACGGCCCTGACGCGGATCCTCGGCGACCTCCCGCACGATGTTGCGGACCCCGGCGCGCACGATGTCGCGTTCACCGGGCCCGGCGTTCGACACGGCATCCAGGGTGCTGGTGGCGATCCGATCCACGACGTGGTCGTAGACGGCGACGGTGAGCGCGTCGCGGTCGGTGAAGCTCTCGTAGAAGTAGCGGGTGGCGAGTCCGGCCTGCTTGCAGACTCCGCGCACGGTCAGGGCGTGGTCGCCCTCCGCGCTGCCCAGCAGGTCGAGTCCGGCCTCGATGAGCTGGCCACGTCGTTCCGATGTGCGCTGGTCGCGCTCCTGGCCGCCATAGACGCGTCCGCCGTCGCCCGTCGAGTGTCCGACCTTCGCGTTCACCGGTGCGGTAGCCATGCGCACCATCTTTCCACTGGACTCTGGACGGCGAACATATATGTGAGTACGGTCGTGTTCAGATAGCGAATCCGCGGTGGGGAGAGGGAACAAGAATGTCGACGTCACTCGAAGTACCGGACCGTCTCGATCAGGTCATGGACGGCGCCGGACTACTGGCAGGCGCAGCGAACATCATCATGCAACTCGCCCATCCCGGGGTCGGGTACGGCGTGTACGAGAGCAAGGTCGAGAGCGGCCAGCTGTTCAGGCATCCGATCAAGCGGACCCGCACCACGCTGACCTACCTCGTGGTGGCGGCCCGCGGCACCGACGAGGAGAAGGCGGCCTTCCGCAAGGGCGTCAACCGCGCCCACGCCAAGGTGCGCTCCACCCCCGACAGTCCCGTGCAATACAACGCATTCGATCCCGAACTGCAGCTGTGGGTGGCCGCCTGCATCTACCGGGGGTTCGAGGACGTCAACCGCGCCCTGCACGGCGACCTCTCCCCCGCCGCCGCCGAGTTCTTCTACAAGGAAGGCGCCACGTTCGGCACCACGCTTCAGGTACCCCCGGAGATGTGGCCCGAAGACCGAGTCGCGTTCGACGAGTACTGGAACAAAGCCCTCGACAAGGTGTCGATCGACGACACCATCCGCGAACACGTCCTCTCCATCGCACGCCTCGAATTCCTGCCCGCCATCGTCTCCCGCCTGTTCGGCCGGCTCAACATGTTCTTCACCAACGGCTTCCTGCCCCAGCAGTTCCGCGACGAAATGCACCTGACATGGACCGACAAGGATCAGAAGCGCTTCGACCGGACCCTGCGCACCATCGGCGCCGTCAGCAGGCGCATCCCCGTCCGAATCCGGGAGTTCCCCTACAACCTGCTCATGTTCGATCTGCGACGCCGAATGAAGGCCGGCAAGCCCCTCGTATGACACACCGCGTGTGCGCCCGGGTAGTCCGGATCACCATCTGATAATGTTTCCGCCGCAGGGTGTTGGGCCTGCCTACGGGCGCCCAATATCGTGCGCGCCGATGTAGTTCAATGGCAGAACATCAGCTTCCCAAGCTGAATACGCGGGTTCGATTCCCGTCATCGGCTCCATCCATTCCATCCACCCCGCATCCACGCCCTGCGTCGTCCAGCCCGCCCCACCCACTCGACCCATCCGTCCGTTGGTTGGCGGTTGTCGGGGGTTGGCAGGCGGCGATCACCAAATTGCTCGATAAATTGAGTTGAGTCGAAACTTATTCCCGGCCCAGCTCGGCCGGGGCATCGGAGTGGCAACGCGGTCCTCGACGGCGCCGACGCGGTGATGCTCTCCGGTGAAACCTCGGTCGGTGCATACCCGCTCGAGACCGTCGCGACGATGGCGCGGATCCTCACCGCCGTCGAACACGAATCCACACCCCGCTGCCGCTGCTGGAATTCGCCCCGGTACCCCGGATGAGCAACGAACCCGCGCTCATCTGGGGTACCGAAACCTTCCTCGTCAACCCGGTCCAGTCGACCGACGAGATGATCCGCCAGATCGACACCGACTCCTCCGGTTGGTCCGCTACCAGAGCGTGGACCTCGTCGTCATCGTTGCCGGCTCGCCCTCGCCCACCGTCGGATCCACCAACCTCATCCACATCCATCGCGTCCGCGAAGACGACTTCACATCGGTCCGGCCACCTGCCGCCACGGATCGTCGTCGGCACTGTGCGAATCCGGTCGGGAGTGGGCGTCTGGTACGTCGCAGTGGTCCGCTGCGATGCGGAAAGGATCGAGATCGGCGAATGGACGAACATCCAAGACGGCTGCGTCCTCCGCGCAGATCCCGGTTTCCCGCTTGTTATCGACACAGGGGTATCGATGGACACACGCGATCCTGCACGCCTGCACGATCGGCGACGACCTCCTCGTCGGCATAGGTGCGACGGTGATGAACGGCGCCCGCGTGGGGGCCAGCACCCTGATCGCCGGCATCCCCGGAAAGGTCCGGCGTTCCCTGACAACATAGGAACTAGGAGTACCCCTCGGCCGAACGCACCTTATCCGCGTCGAGCGGTGGTGTCTCGCACCTGAATCCCGTACGGCAGTATCTCTTTGCGTGCGGGTCCCTTGTCGCCGGCGAGACGTTGGAGAAGCATGCGTGCGGCGCGTTGGCCCATCAGATCCCGCGGCACGGTCACGGTGCTCAACTGGAGGGGGCCGGCGCTGGAGAAGCTCATGTCGTCGAACCCGGTCAGGGCCAGGTCTTCCGGCACGCGCTTGCCGATTTCCCGGGAGACGTCGAGAACGCCGAGCGCGATCATGTCGTTACCGCAGACGATGGCGTCTATCTCGGGGTGTTCGGCGAAGAGTGCTCGGGCGCGCAACGCGCCGGCCGGTCGGGTCAACTCTCCCCACACGTCGGGTTCGTTGACCGCGCGCAGACCCGCTTTGGCCAGGGCGTCACGGTATCCGTTCATGCGGTTGACCGACACGCTCGAGGTGTCGGGGCCGCCGAGGATGGCGACCTTGCGCCGGCCGGTGGCGACCACGTGGGAGGCGATTTCGAACGAGGCGGAGTAGTCGTCGATGCCGACCCAGTCGGAGGGTTCGTCTTCGATCTTGCGGTAGAGCTGCACAACGGGGATGTTCTCGTGGCGGAGCTTGTCGAGGAGAGGTTTGTCGGCGGCGACGAGCGAGGTGAAGATCAGGCCGCTGCAATTTCGGTCGACTTGCGCGAACGCGACATCCGATTGCCGCGAACCGTCCACGCCGACGTGGGAGACGAACACCTCGTAGCCTTCTTCGGCGGCGGCGGCGACCACTCCCCCGGCGACCTCGGTGTAGAAGGGATTCGCGATGTCCGCCAGAAGTAGCCCGATTGCTTTCGTGGTGCCCGAGCGCAGTTCCCGGGCGATCCTGCTGGGTCGAAACCCCATCTCCTCGGCGATGGCGAGGATCCGCTGGCGGCTCTCGTCGCTGACCCCGGGCGCCCCGCTGAGTGCGTAGGAGACCGCGGCAGCAGATACCCCCGCCTTGCGGGCGACATCGCTCATCGTCACTCGCCGGGTGCGGCCACCGTTGGACTTACTGTCGGTCATGCGCGCCAGCTTACGCGGTTAAGTGATGCTTTCAGGGGCGGCACGGCGCCGCGTCCTGCACAAACGCCATCGCTGATTCGTTTAAGTTGTATGAAACTCCGCCAATGACTCCTTAATCACTCGGGCGACTACCCAGACTCTAACCATTTAGCCAGTTAAGGGCACTATTGAAGCACTGAAGCGTCACCACTTGTGCGCTGAAACACAACGATGTACGGTCACTTATGCGATTAAGCGAAAGGAGAGCATCGTGAGTTCCACTGTTGAGATGAAGAACGAAGAGGCTGTGCCTTACACGGGTCCGAAGCCGTACGGGATGAGTGACGATCTGATCGTTCCGGGTGCGCTGGATCTGGACTGTGACGAGCGGCTGTGGGTTCCGCAGTCGCAGGATGTCGAGTTCCGGCCGCTGGTGTTGTCGGCGAGCCAGGGCTATTTCGTGAACATTCTGCGGGTGCGCCGTTCGGGGATCCTGTCCCGGCACCGGCACGCCGGTGCGGTGCACGCGTTCACCCTGCGGGGCCGCTGGCACTACCTCGAGTACGACTGGTGGGCCGAAGAGGGCACCTACGCGTTCGAGCCGCCCGGCGACATCCACACCCTCGAGGTCCCCGAAGACGTGACCGAGATGGCGACCCTGTTCCACGTGAGCGGCGCGTACATCTACGTCGACGTCGACGGCAACACCGTCGGCATCGAAGATGTGTTCAGCAAGATCGACAAGGCCCGCGCGCACTACGAGAAGATCGGTCTCGGCGCCGACTACGTCGACCGCTTCATCCGCTGACACTGCGGCGGACACCGCCCGACATGGCGCAACCACACCGAGTGCCCTCGGCACTCGGGGGCGGTGTCCGCCGGCGCCCCACCCTCTCATCCCTGAGCCCGGCAGCGGGCGAAAGTTAGCAGGTTCCCCATGCGAGCTCTGACCAAGAGAAGTGCCACTCCCCACGACGTCCTGGTGCAGGACCTGCCCAAGCCCGAACCGGGCCCGGGACAGGTGCGGGTACGCACCGAGGCGTGCGGGCTGTGCGGCAGCGACGTGCACGCCTGGCGTCACGACACCGGCTACGAATGGATCCGCCCCCCGGTCGTGCTCGGACACGAGGCGGTCGGATACGTCGAAGCCCTCGGCGAGGGCGTCGACCCGACCTGGATCGGCAAACGCGTTGTCCCCGTTGCCATCGACGGCTGCGGCGTGTGCGATCTGTGCGAGCGCGGTTTCCGGCAGATCTGCCCCCGGCGCACCGTCCTCGGATTGTCCTTCGACGGCGCCGCCGCCGAATCGTTCGTCGTCCCCGAGGTCCGCCTCGTCGAGGTCGACCGGCATCTGCCTGCGTCGACCCTGGCGCTGACCGAACCACTGTCGGTCGCCTGCCGCGCGGTCGCGCACATCGAGAACGCCGCCGACGGCCCCACCCGGGTGGTGGTATCCGGGCCCGGACCGATCGGCACGATGGCCGCCCTCGTCCTCGCCCAACGCGGCCACGATGTCGTGCTCTCCGGGGTCGGCAACGATGAGAACGTGCGATTGCCGCTGGCCCGCGCGCTCGGTCTGCGCACCGTGATCGCCGGCCGGGACGCGCTGCCTTTCATTCCCACCGCCTGGGTCGACGCCTCCGGTTCGACGGCAGCGCTCGATGCTGCCATCGCCGCGGTCCTGCCCGGCAGCCCCATCTCCGTCGTCGGCCTGTTCGCCCGCACCGGACCGGTCGACTTCAACGCCGTCACCCGCAAGGAGATTCGTCTACAGGGCAGTTACGGATCAACGAAGGTCGACTACCGGGCCGCTGCCGACGCGATGGCCGCCGACCCGACACCGTGGCCCCGGCTGGTGACCGAAATTTCCCTCACTGATGCGGCTTCGGCGCTCGAACGCGCCGCGGCCGGTCACGACATGAAGGTCGTGCTCGTCCCATGACCACACCGGACCCCACCCCTGTCCCGAAAGGACACGCCATGTCCACACCCGACGTTGCGGCCGAACCCGCAACCCACGCGGCCGGGCGCACCTCGATCGTCAAGGTCGCCTTCGCCAGCATGATCGGCACGGCCGTCGAATGGTATGACTTCTTCCTCTACGGCTCGGCCGCCGCGCTGGTCTTCGGGCCCCTGTTCTTCCCCGACAGCGAACCGGCCACCGCCACCCTGCTGGCGTTCGCCACGTTCGCGGTGGGCTTCTTCGCCCGCCCGCTCGGCGGGATCGTCTTCGGCCACTACGGCGACAAACTCGGTCGCAAGAAGATGCTGGTCGTCAGCCTGCTCATGATGGGCGCCGCGACCTTCGCCATCGGCCTGCTGCCGACCTTCGCGAGCATCGGTATGGCCGCACCGCTCCTGTTGATCGGCTGCCGACTGCTGCAGGGCTTCGCCGTCGGCGGCGAATGGGGCGGAGCGGTCCTGATGGCCGCCGAACACGGTGACAACGACCGCCGCGGATTCTGGACGTCGTGGACCCAGGCCGGCGTACCCCTCGGAAACCTCCTCTCGGCGGTGGTGCTGTGGGTGCTGGCATTGTTCCAGAGCGACGAAGCCTTCGATTCCTGGGGCTGGCGAATTCCCTTCCTGCTCAGCGCCGTACTGGTCCTGATCGGTCTCTGGATCCGGCTGAGCATCGAAGAATCCCCGGTCTTCGCCGCCAACAAGAAGGCCCTCGAGAACCACAAGGCCGAGCACGCACCGATCATCGAGGTCCTGCGCAAATACCCCCGCGAGGTGCTCATCGCGATGGGGCTGCGGTTGGTGGAGAACACCTCGTACTACATCTTCACGGTCGTGGTGATGACCTACATGGTCACCTACCTGGATATGCCCAAGAGCGCCGCCATCGCGGGTGTGCTGATCGCCTCCGTCGCGCAGTTCTTCCTCACCCCGATCATCGGCGCCCTGTCCGACCGGGTCGGCCGGCGACCGCTGTACTTCACCGGCGCACTCGGTGCCGGCATCTGGGGATTCGTCTTCTTCCCCCTCATCGACACCGGCAACCAAACCGTCATCGCGGCGGCGATCTTCATCGGCCTCATCTTCACCACCCTGATGTACGCGCCGCAGGCGGCGATGTTCTCCGAACTGTTCGGCACCAGCGTCCGCTACAGCGGCGCCTCTCTTGGGTACCAGCTCGCCTCGGTGTTCGCCGGCGGCCTCGCCCCCGTCATCGCGGTCGCGCTGCTCGGCACCGTCGAGGAAAAGAACACCATCGCCGTCAGCATCTACCTCGCCGTCCTCGCCGTGATCACCATCATCGCGGTGATCGCCGCCAAGGAAACCGCCCGCACCTCCCTCGAACACGACCGGGTCCTCGACGAGGCCACCCGCAACTGATGAGCCGCCGGGCCGGTGTGCGGCGCTCACCCCGCACACCGGCCCGGTCACCACCATTCGAAAGAGCCTCCCCCATGAACACACCCGCCCACACCACGGTTATGGACCTGTTCCGGCTGGACGGCAACGCCGCCCTCGTAACCGGTGCCTCCCGCGGCCTCGGCCGCGCACTCGCCATCGCACTCGCCGAGGCGGGAGCCGACATCCTCGCCGTCGACATCGGCGACCTCGACCAGGTCGCCAAGGAGGTGCGCGCCCGGGGCGTTCACTGCGCCACCCGTACCGCCGACCTCAGCAACCTGACCCCCGACACCGCGGCCGAGTTGATCTCCTGGGCCAAAGCCGAGTTACGGCCTCCGACGATCCTGGTCAACAACGCGGGCATCATCCGCCGCGGCCCGGCAATCGAAACCCCTGCAGCGGACTGGTCGGCGGTGCTCGACCTCAACCTCACCACCCCCTTCCTGCTCAGCCAGGCCTTCGCACAGGCCGCCCTCGACGATAATGCCGCCGCGAGCATCATCAACATCGCCTCGATCAACTCCTTCCAAGGCGGAATGGAGGTCCCGTCCTACGCCGCCTCCAAGCACGGCATCCTCGGACTGACCCGAGCGCTCGCGAACGAGTGGGCACCCCAACGCATCCGCGTCAACGCAATCGCCCCCGGCTACATGGAAACCGAATTCACCGCCGCGCACCGCGAGGACCCCGCCCGGGCGGAGAACATGCTGCGCCGCATCCCCGCCGGCACCTGGGGCCGACCGGAAGATCTTGCAGGCGCAGCCGTCTTCCTCGCCTCGGCCGCATCCGCCTACGTCACCGGCACCGCCCTGTCCGTCGATGGTGGATGGCTGTCCCGATAACACCGCGACCACCACTCGGAGGAGCCGCCATGGCATCGACACCGCAGAACCGTACCGACGTCCCCGCCGCCGATGCCCGATCGTGGCTGCTCGTATCCGCAGCACACAGCAGGCACTTCACCGAAACACACACCGGAGCGGCCGACGCCGTCATCTACGACCTCGAAGACGGTGTCGTCCCCTCCGCGAGACCCACGGCACGAGAAGCCCTCCACCTCTGGTTCTCTCGCGGCGGCACCGGCTGGGTCCGCGTCAACCCGCCGGCACCGAGGACTGGAGCCATGACCTCGACGCACTCGAGGCAACACCCGGGCTCTTGGGCGTGATGCTCGCCAAATGCGAGTCGGCAGAGCACGTCACCGAGACCGCCGCCCGATTGCCCGCCCGGACCCCCGTTATGGCACTCGTCGAATCGGCCCTCGGCATCGAACGCGCCTACGACATCGCCTCCGCACAGCCCACTTCCCGGCTCGCCTTCGGAAGCGGCGATTTCCGCCGCGACACCGGGGCAGCCGATCTCGCGCCTGCTCTGTCCTATGCCCGGGACGATCGGTGGTGGCGAGCCAGGCAGCGGGTCTGCCCGGCCCCATCGACGGTCCCACCCTCACCTCCGCCGACGACGCGCTCGCCGATGCCCTGACCGTGACGCGCACGATGGGCATGTCGGGCAAGCTGTGCATGCACCCGGGACAAGCCCCCGTCATCAACCGCGCCCTGAGCCCCACCGACACCGACATCGACTGGGCCCGCCAGATCATCGACCAACTCGGCGTCGACGGTGCGCGCATCGAAAATGGCAGTGACCTGCCGAAACTCGGCCGAGCGCGGACGATCAGCCGCCTCGCCACCGTCTTCGCACCAGCACCAAATGGTCGACGTGGACGTTCTCGGCTTCGACACCGGCGCGGCGCAGCGCATCGACCTGGTGGTCGGAGTCTGGTCTGCGCTGGAGACCCGTGCGTAGCCGCGATTACCGACACTCACTTACCGATGTACCGCCACGGGCGAGGGCACTCGGCAGCCGTTCGGGAAGTAGGCGTGCTGCGTGCGCGGCAGCCGGGGAGTTCCACGTCAAGCTGCTCGACCGACCGGTCTAGGAGGTGACCCGCGAGGTGTTGGTTTCGAGCTGTCGGCGGATCGCGTCGCCGAGGGTTTGGGTGGTGGCGGTGCCACCGATGTCGGGGGTGAGGGTGTCGCCGCCGACGGCGAGGACGTCCTCGACTGCGGTCATGACGGCGGCGGCAGCCTCGGTCTCGCCGAGGTGGTCGAGCATCATGCTCGCGCTCCAGATCTGCCCGATCGGGTTGGCGATGCCCTTGCCCGCAATGTCGGGGGCCGATCCGTGGACCGGTTCGAACAGGCTCGGGAACGTGCGCTCGGGGTTGATGTTTCCGCTGGGGGCCACGCCGATGGTGCCGGTGCAGGCCGGGCCGAGGTCGGAGAGGATGTCACCGAAGAGGTTGCTGGCGACGACGACGTCGAACCAGTCCGGGTGCAGAACGAAGTTCGCGGTGAGGATGTCGATGTGGTACTTGTCCACCGCGACATCGGCGAAGTTCTGGGCCATCGCTTCGACGCGCTGATCCCAGTACGGCATCGTGATGGAGATGCCGTTGCTCTTCGTCGCGGAGGTGAGGTGTTTCTTGGGCCGGGACTGGGCGAGATCGAAGGCGTACTTCAGGATTCGGTCCACACCGGTTCGCGTCATGACCGTTTCCTGGATGACGGTTTCGCGGTCGGTGCCCTCGAAGATCTTGCCGCCGATGCTCGAGTACTCGCCCTCGGTGTTCTCCCGCACCACGAAGAAGTCGACGTCACCGGGTTCGCGGCCCGCCAGCGGGCTGGTGATTCCGCGGAGCAGTTTGACCGGCCGCAGGCTCACGTATTGGTCGAAGTGGCGGCGGAACTGCAGCAGGCTGCCCCACAAGCTGATGTGGTCGGGGACCACCTCGGGCCAGCCGACGGCGCCGAAGAAGATGGCGTCGAACTGGTTGAGCTGGTCGAACCAGCCGTCGGGCAGCATCGTGCCGGTCTTGGTGTAGTAGTCGGCGCTGGCGTAGTCGTACTGCTCGTAGTCGAGTCGGAAGTCGAATGCCGACGCCGCGGCCTCGAGGACCCGTAGTCCCTCCGGGACGACCTCTGTCCCGATCCCGTCGCCGGGGATGACTGCGATCCGATGTGTTGCGCCCATGGTGTTGTGACTCCCTTCAGGGTCCAGAAATTCTGGCGTGCAGCACTTCGGCGCTGCCGCTTGGATAATTCGGGTGTTTGGTTATCGGGGCCGGTGAGGCCGCCCGGTCAGGCCGGCTCGCGTGAGGTCGCGCCCTCGCGTTCCTCGAGGGCGCGGATGGCGCTGGCGGTGAGGCTTTCGGTGATGTGTCGGCGCATCAGCTCGCCGGTGCCGGCCGCATCGCCCGCGACGACCAGGTCGAACAGCTGGCGGTGTTCGTCGAGGTCGCGGATGCGGGGTTCGTCTCCGGGAGGGAGTTCGAGGCCGACGCGGCGATATCGGTCGGATTTGTCCCAGACGTCGTCGAGTAACCGGATCAGCACGTCGTTGTGGGAGGCGACGTAGAGGGCACGGTGGAATTCGCGGTGGGCTTGCAGGCCCTCTTCGCCCCATTGACGTGTGACCGGCACCAGTCGGCTCAGGGCGGAGCGCATGAACAGGATGTCCTGATCGGTGCGCCGTGCGGCGGCCAGTTCGGCGGCGGTGGGGTCGAGGGAGAGGCGGACCTCGAAGAGCTGGCGGGCCTCCTGTGCGCTCATCTGCGCCACTCGCACGTCGCGGTGTGAGTCCATCTCCACGAGCCCTTCGCTGCTCAGGCGGCGGATCGCCTCCCGCAGCGGGGTGATGCTCATCTTGAGGCTGTCGGCGAGTTCGTACTGCGCCAGGCGTGATCCCGGGGCGAGTTCGCCGCTCAAGATCAGCCGACGGAGCTCGCCGTACGCAACGTCGCCCTTGCTCGAATAGACGTTCATGACGTTCGTCGGCTGCATGTGCCCTCCCTCACCCAATCCTCGGTCTGTGCTCCCGGCCACAAATTGGCCCTTGTGTCCGGCGCCACGATCAGTCTAACATCGCTCTTGCATCTTATAAGACTTACAACTTATAAGACCGATACGAGAGGGAACCATGAAGATCATTTCCGTACACGAGGGCATCGTCCCGATCAGCTCGTCCATCCGGAACGCCTGGATCGACTTCAGCAAGATGGACTGCTCGATCGTGGCGATCGTCAGCGACGTCATGCGAGACGGCGAACCGATCGTCGGCTACGGCTTCAACTCCAACGGCCGCTACAGCGCCGGAGAGATCCTGCGCCGCCGCGCCATCCCCCGGCTGCTCGACGCCGACCCCGAAGCGCTGCTCGACGAGGCCGGCGACCTGGACCCGACCCGGGCCTGGGAGATCATGATGAAGAACGAGAAGCCGGGCGGCCACGGCGAGCGCTCGGTCGCGGTCGGTGTCATGGACATGGCCCTGTTCGACCTCGCGGCGAAGATCGCCGACAAGCCGCTCTACCGCTACCTCTCCGACAAGTACGGTGACGGCCGGCCCGACGACTCGGTCTTCGTCTACGCCGCCGGCGGCTACTACGCGCCCGGCAAGACCCTGAAAGACCTGCAGGACGAGATGCGCGGCTTCCTCGACATGGGCTACAACGTGGTCAAGATGAAGATCGGTGGCGCAGACCTGGCCGAGGACCTCCAGCGTATCGACGCCGTCCTCGAGGTCCTCGACGGCGACGGATCCCGCCTCGCGGTAGACGTCAACGGCCGCTTCGACCTGGCGACCGCCCTCGAATACGGCAAGGCCATCGAGCCCTACAACCTGTTCTGGTACGAAGAGGTCGGCGACCCGCTCGACTACCGCCTCAACGCCGTGCTGTCCGAGAACTACTCCGGCCGGATTGCCACCGGTGAGAACCTCTTCTCGCTGCAGGACGCCCGGAACCTGATCCGCTACGGCGGCATGCGCCCGGACCGTGACATCATCCAGGTCGACCCCGCCCTGAGCTACGGCCTCACCGAATACCTGCGGGTGCAGGAGATGCTGAAGGACCACGGGTGGTCCTCGCGCCAGTGCATCCCGCACGGCGGACACCAGTTCTCCCTGCACATCGCCGCCGCACTGAAGCTGGGCGGCAACGAGTCCTACCCGGGCGAATTCCAGCCGACCGGCGGCTTCGCCGACGGTGCCGTCGTCGAGAACAGCCGGGTCGGGCTCACCGAGATCCCCGGCATCGGGTTCGAGGGCAAGGCCGCCTTCTACAAGGTGCTCCGCGCACTGCACCACTGACCCCCAACCTCCATGGTTCCGGCTGATGCGGGGACCGCCACCTGGTCCGATGTGCGAAGGAGCACTCGCGATGACTACTACCACCATGTCCCCGAGCCATACAGAACCTGAACGCTCGCGGCTCAGCCGACTGATGCGCGAGTTGTGGTTCCAAGTGCTGCTGGGGGCGGTCCTCGGAATCACGGTCGGCGTCCTGCTCCCGGACGTCGGCGCCGCTCTCAGCCCGTTGAACGACTGGTTCATCGGCATCGTCAAGATGATCGTCGTCCCGGTCGTGTTCTGTGTGGTCACACAGAGCATTGCGTCGATGGACAGCCTCCGGAAGGCCGGCCGGATCGGTGCCAAGGCGCTCGGCTACTTCATGGTCCTGTCGCTGTTGTCGATGCTCATCGGGCTGGTCGTGGCGAACGTCTTCAAACCGGGCGCGGGCATGAACATCAATCTCGCCGAGCTCGACACCGAGAGCATCCCCGGCGCCGGCCAGGCCCACGGCACGGTCGACTTCATCGACCGCATCATCCCGACCAACCTGTTCGGTGCCGTCACCGGCAACGAAATCCTTGCCGCACTGCTGGTCTCGATCGTGTTCGGCTGCGCCCTCAACGTCTCCGGCGAGAAGGCCGCACCGATCAACGAAGGCATCTCCGCGCTGACCTCCGTGGTGTTCAAGATCGTCGGCTGGGTCATGCGTCTGGCCCCGATCGGCACCTTCGGCGCCTTGGCCTCGGTCGTCGCCAAGTACGGCGCCGAGAGCCTGCAGCAGCTCGGCTACCTGATCCTGCTGTTCACCGGCACCTGCATCGTGTACGTCATCGTGGTCCTGGGGGTCATCAGCCGCGCCTGCGGAGTCGGCCTGTTCTCGCTGATGCGGTACCTCAAGGCCGAACTCCTGGTCGCGCTGAGCACCTGCTCGAGCGAGGCGGTGCTGCCGCAACTGGTCCGCAAGCTCGAGGACCTCGGTGTCGGTAAGCCGGTCGTCGGCATCGTGATCCCGTCCGGGTTCTCGTTCAACCTCGACGGATCCGCGGTCTACCTGACGATGGCCTCACTGTTCCTCGCCCAGGCAGTCGGAATCGACCTGTCCTGGCAGCAGCAGCTGATCATGGTCGGGGTGATGATGCTGACCAGCAAGGGAACCGCCGGTATCGCGGGCGGAGCGTTCATCGTCCTCGCCAGCACGATCACCGCCGTCGGCCACGTCCCCCTCGCCGCGCTCGCCCTGATCGTCGGTGTCGACCGCATCCTCAACGAGGGCCGGGTCTTCATCAACGTTCTCGGCAACGCGATGGCCACCATCGTGATCGGCAAGTGGGAGAACGACTTCGACGCCGAGAAGGCACGAGCAGTGCTCGGTGCCCGGCCCGGCAAGCACGAAGAAGCCGGAAAGTAACCAACAGTGCCGACATGACAGGGCGAGGTGGCCGCGGCGACGCGGCCACCTCGCCCTGCCGCATTCGGCCGCAACACACACACGAACTCGAGAGGAAATGACCTGTATGTCACGCGTTCTGGTGACCACCGACTACCTCGGGCCCGGTGACGACATCGACACCCTGCTGCGCCGGCACGGACACGAGGTGACCTACGCACCCGCCCGCCGCGCCCGCAACCGCGCGGAAGCGTTGGCGTTGTTCGACGGAATCGACGGAGCCGTCATCGCGAGCGAACCTATCACCGCGGACATGCTCGAGACCGCCACGTCCCTGAAAGTCATCGCCCGCAGCGGCGTCGGCTACGATTCCGTCGATCTCGCGGCAGCCGCCCGCCACGGCGTCCGAGTGTGCAACACCCCCGGCGTCAACCACGACGCGGTCGCCGAAATGACGATCGCCCTGATCCTGACGACCGCCCGTAAACTTTCCGCCGTCCTCTGCGGAGTCCGGGACGGCCGCTGGCCCCGCGACGCCGGCCGCGAACTGCGCGGATCCACCCTCGGCATCATCGGCTACGGACCCAGCGGCCGGGCCGTGGCCCAACTCGGTCTGGCGTTCGGAATGTCGGTGGCCGTGCACACCGCACACCCCACCGGCGACCCGGGCATCGAATTCGTCGACCTCGACACCGTCACCGCCACCGCGGACTACCTGTCCCTGCACACCCGCGCCGCCGCCACGACCGAGCACCTGATCGACCGCAAGCGCCTGCAGGCGATGAAGAACACCGCGGTCCTGATCAACACCGCCCGCGGCAGCCTGGTCGACGAGGACGCCCTCGCCGACGCCCTCGAGGCCGGAGACATCGCCGGCGCCGCACTCGACGTCGTCGCCCGAGAACCTCTCCCCGCCGACAGCCGACTCCGCGGCCTCGACAACGTGCTCATCACCTCACACCTGGCCGGTCAGACCGTCGAGGCCCGCAACCGCGCCGGTCTCGCCGCCGCCCAGGCCGTGATCGACGTCCTCGCCGGCCGCGAACCCGCTCATCCGGTCGATAAGGAAACGGTATGACCATGACCGAGAAACTCTCGACACCTCCCCGCGCGGTAGACGCCGAAATCTCCCGTACCTGGCTGCTGGTCAACGCAACTCGGACAGACACCTTCGACGACGCCGACCAGTCCCGGGCCGACCAGATCGTGCTCGACATCGAAGACGCCGTCGACCCCACCGCGAAACCCGACGCCCGTGTCGACGTCACCCGATGGCTGGAAGAACGATCGGCGTGGGTCCGGATCAACGACCGCTCGACCCCCTTCTGGTCCGACGACGTCGACACCTTGAAGGGCCTTCCCGGCCTGGCCGGGGTGATGCTCGCCAAGACCGAGTCCGCCGAGCAAGTGACCGAAACCTTCGACCGCCTCGGCGGCGCGACCCCGGTGCTCGCACTGATCGAGTCCGCCCTGGGCATCGAGGAAGCCCCACAGATCGCACGTGCCCGAGGCGGCTTCCGCCTGGCCTTCGGCAGCGGCGACTACCGGCGCGACACCGGCACCGGAGCCGACGACCTCGCCATGGCCTATCCGCGCTCACGCCTGGTCATCGCCAGCAGACTCGGTAACCTCCCCGGCCCGATCGACGGACCCACCGTCAGCGACGACCACGCAGTCCTCCACGAGAAATCCACGCTGGCTACCACCCTCGGACTGACCGGCAAGCTGTGCCTGAAAACCGACCACCTGCCCGTCATCAACGCCGCCATCAGCCCCACCACCGACGACGCCACCTGGGCCCGGGACTTCCTCGCCGACTTCGAAGCCCGTGGCCGCATCATCCGCGACGGCAGCGACCTGCCCCGTCTGGGCCGCGCCCAGAAGATCGCCCGGCTGGCTACGGCATTCGGAGTTCTCTCGCCATGAACGCTGCCCACCCTGCAGTGCACAGCGTCTGTGCAGCCACTGCTGATCCTCACGATGCGAGGTAGCGCCACATGTCGTCGACTACCCTTTCGACCCACCTGTATGCACCGCGGACCGATTTATGGGACTGGCAACTTCGCGCCACCTGCAGACAGGTCGAAACCGACCTGTTCTTCCCCCAGGAAGGCGAAACCCATCACGATCGACGGGGCCGCGAGCGGGCAGCCAAACGGATCTGCCGCACCTGCCCGGTGCTCGCCCAATGCCGCACCCACGCCCTGAGCGTCGGCGAACCCTTCGGAATCTGGGGCGGCACCACCGAGGACCCCGACGGTTGACCATCTCCCACAGCCACCCACCACCGGGCAAACGACCGCCCCAATCCTGAACTGCAGTACACGGATCCACAATCGCCACGCGACCCCTCACGGCACCCACCCACCGAGAAAGTGAGAACATGCCCCTCTTCGTCGTCGAGTACACCTACTCCGCCGTCACCGCTGCAGGCCGCGATGAACACCGCACCGCACATCGAGCCTGGCTCGCCGACCTCGTCGAACAGAAGACCGTGATCGTCTCCGGCCCCTACGCCGACGACTCCGGCGCATTCATCGTCGTCGCCGCCGACACCGCCGAGACCGTCGAACAGCTCTTCGCCCAAGACCCCTTCGTGACCCACGGACTGGTTCCCACCCACAGGATCATCGAATGGACGCCGGTCCTCGGAACGCTCATCCACTAACCGGCTGGCGCAGCGATACCACCCGACGGTGGGCACCGCCCTCCGACCGGCTGGAGTCGCGACGGTGACGCCCGACCGGCAGCACCCGCAGGCCATGAATCCTCTGCACAGAGCGAGCACGACTGGTGCAGAGAATCCACCCGGCCGAGACCGACATTCTGCCTCTCGCCGGCATCTTCGACTTCTGGCGCAACTCCGATGTCCCCGACGAGGACCCGGACGCCGCAAGTGCACGCGCAGTAGCGACTGGGAGGGCCGCCCGATCTGCGCTGCCTGCAATCGGAAGTCCCGCAACGTCAATCATCTCGATCGCTTGGTTCGCCGAATTCTGGCGGTCAGCCCGGCGGCGCATGTCGACCGCGTCCGCCAGATCCTCGAGCGTGCAGAGAAAGCGCCGTCTAGCGACATAGATCTCCGGTGAGGTACCGCTGCAGATTGGGAGCGATCATGTCGATGATCCGTTCGTGTGAGGCCGAGGCCAGTGGTTCGATGGCGAGCAGATAGCGCATCGAAGCGAGACCCATCAGCTGGGTGGCGACGAGATTCGCGCGCCAACGCGCTAATTCGGGGTCGGGCTCCATCGACTCCGCGATCGGTTGCAGCGCTCGTTTGAGTAGGAACTCCCGCAACAGTGCGGCGCTGCGGTCATGTGCCATCGAACTTCGCAGTACAGCCACTGCCGCTGTTCCCGCGGGGGAATCCCAGAGATCGAGTGCGGTCCGCAGCAGCCGCTCGGCGATCCGGTCGCGAGGTCCTTGGAGGACTGAGTCGACGTATTGTCGCGGGTCGAACGGGGCGTCCATCACCGCGAGGAAGAGCTTCTCCTTGGTGCCGAAATAGTAGTGAACCAACGCCGTGTCCACTCCGGCGGATGCGGCAACCGCGCGTACAGTCGCCGCATCGTATCCGGCTCTCGCGAACTCTTCTCTTGCAGCGCTGAGGATTTGATCTCTGGTATCGGATGTTCCTGGGCGTCGTCCGCTTCGTGCACCTGCCGCCATCAGGACTCGATTGCTGCCCGGCGGTCGATCAGTACCATCGTCTCCTCCAAGGTGGCGGGCACCTCTGTCACCGCCGCTCTTAGCCCGGCTGAGTCGAGCGCCCTGCGCACATCGGCGGTGCTGACACCCGCTACCCGTACGACCCGTCCGTCGAGTGTCACCGGCAGCTGCGCCCTCATCAGCGCTTCGAACGTCCGTGCCCACTCCGCCGTCTGCACGGCGACCGCCCGTTGCCCTCCGATGATGTCGGCGAGGGTTCCGCGCGCCACCGGGCGTCCGTGGGACATGAGCACCAATCGGGTGCACTGCTGGGCCTCCTGCAAGTAGTGCGTGGTCACCAGTACCCCGCAGCCTGTGTCCGCCTGGTCGTGGATGGTGTCCCACAGCCGGGTACGGGCCAGCGGGTCTACGCCCGAGGTCGGCTCGTCCAGGATCACCAGTTCCGGTCGGTGCGACAGTGCGCAGTGGAACGCGAGCCGACGTTGCAACCCGAGCCCGATCTCCCGGACCGGACGCGCGGCAACCGCCTCGAGCGCCTCCGGTAAAGGTTGCTCGGACAGTCCGAATGCCTCGGCCACGAACTCGACGTTTTGCCGGACCGATAGTTCCTGGTAGAGCCCGAGACTCTGCGGCATGTAGCCGAGTCGGCGGAGGGTGTGCCGCGAGGGCGGTGCACCGAACACATCGATCGCTCCCCGATCGACCGCCTCGAGCCCGAGGATCATCCGGATCAGCGTGGTCTTGCCGGCCCCGTTCGCGCCGATCAAGCCGACGATCTCCCCCGAACGAACATGCAGTGACATGTCTCGGACTGCTGTGAACGCGCCGAAGTTCCGCCACACACCACGCACGTCGATCGCCACTCGCTCAGACATGCTCGGAGTTCCGCTGCTCGTTGCGTGCCAACATCAGCGCGATCACTGCGTCCTCTAGATCGGTGTGCTCGTCGCAGCGTCCCCGACCTGACGGGCTCCACACACGAAACATGCTTCCTCGCCTCCAGGTTCGGTTCGCAGCTTCACCCAGCGGCCGATTCCGTTCCGTACTGATCGTGCCCGGAATCGAGGCGATCATCTCGTCCGGTGTTCCCAACCCGAGGATCTCGCCGCCGTCGAGAACCAGCACTCGGTGTGCACGCTCGGCCTCGTCCAGGTACGTCGTCGACATCAGCACCGCGGTGCCCGCTGCCGCTGCTTCCGCCACCATCCGCCACAACTCCACCCGACTGACCGGATCCACGCCGGTGCTCGGCTCGTCGAGTAGCAGCACCAGAGGACGATGCAGCATCGCCATGCAGAAGCCCAGTTTGTGGCGCATGCCGCCAGAGAGCTGGCCGCCGAGCCGGTCGCCGACGCCGCCCAGACCTGCCGGGCCGAGTAGCCGAGCTTTTCGGTCGCCCAGCAGGTCCGGACTCATTCTGTAGGCGCTGCCCACGAATTCGATGTTCTCGTCCACCGTCAGGTCCCGCCACACCCCGGCGGTGCTCGGCTGAAACCCGATCTCGTCCTTTGCAGGCATCGTGACGGTACCGCTGGCAATCGGGATCCGGCCGGCCAGTGCCCCGAGCAGGCTGGTCTTGCCCGCCCCGTCGCCCCCAACCACCGCGGTGATCTCCCCGCGCGGAATATCGACAGTCACCCTGTCGAGCACGACCCGACCGCCGAGTCGCACTGTCAGCGCAGCCGCACCCCAAGCACGGTCACGTGAGGCCACTGCGTACCACCGCCTTACCCCTCGGTGCAATCGACCGCTTCAGCCGGAACACCGCCGCCCCGAAGATCAACAGTGCCATCGCGGTCAACACAGCAATCGGGATCCACAAGGTGCTCATACCGGCCCCACGCAGCATCACCCCCTGCGAGATCTTCGTGAAGTACGTCAGTGGAAGCAGGTACCCGATCCAGCGGACGCCTGGGGCCATGGCGCTGAGAGGAAAGATCATGCCGGACAGCAGGACCTGAGGCAGCAGCACCATCATCGCTGCCTGGATCGCTTGGCCGGTGGTCTTGGAGATCGTGGAGATGAACACCCCCAGACCGAGTACCGCGAACAAGAAGATCGCCGCCCCGAGCGCGAAGATCAGTGCGTTGCCGTTGAACGGTACCGAGAAGATCCAGATGCCGAGCAGAGTCACCGCCACCATGTCCACTGCGGCCAGCAGAAAATAGGGTGCAATCTTCCCGGAGATCACCGCGGCTGGCGAAAAGGGCATCACGGCAAGCTGTTCCAGTGTGCCCGCCTCACGCTCTTTGACCAGACCGATGCTGGTAATGATGGTGCCGATGAAGGTGAGGATAAGTCCGATGATTGCTGGCACCATCACCCATGATGTTTTCAGGTCGGGGTTGTACAGGACCTCGGAATCGACGGTGGGACCCATTCGCGCGACGACAATCTTGGCCGCTTGTGCGGCGAAGAGATTGGACCCGTCGATATACACGATCGGCTTCCCTGCCCCGGTGACGATCGCTAGGTCGGAAACGTCGTCGCGCAGTGCCGTGCGCGCCGTCGCGTCAGTACCCGCAGAATCGACGGTGTCGACGTGCAGAACCTGCGCCACCTGCGGGTCGGCCGCGAGGCGGTCCGCCACCGTGTTTGCGTTCGGTCCGACGATTGCCGTTTCGAGTGTCGTGATGGTGAAGTTCGCGGCGAATCCGAAGACGACTAGCAACAACAGCGGCAGCGCGACGAGCATGGCGAGGGTGCGTCGGTCTCGCCGTAGCTCACGAAATTCCTTGATGATCATTGCCCGCATGAGCACTCCCGAACCTGAGATACAGGCTTATCCATGAATTCATCGAATAATGAATTCAACGCTATGCCGCCTTGATGAGCACTGTCAATGGGCGCGGCGAAGCCAGGCGTCGCGGCTCCGTACTGGTGAAGATCACGGTCAGAGGGCCCGCGCCGCATCACCGGAGCGACCGTCGCCGTCGACAGCTCCGACCCCGCCCTCGCCCGCATTCGACTGCGCCACCTGTCCGGTGCTCCGATCTGTGCCGTGCGCTCCGCATCGTGCAGAACCATGTCGACTTCGACCCGTCGCTCTGGTCTGCGGCAAACCCCCCGGACTGCGTGAAGCTGAACCATCAGCCACCGATCAGCGTCCACTGCTCTGCGGGAATCTCCCGAGCGATCTCGGCGGCCTGCGGCCACGGCGGCCCCATCCACCGACCGGTGCCTCCACCGCCCACTCCGGCCGCGTCTCACCGGATGTCATCGAGCAACTCCCCTGGCACCCGCGCTTCGGCGCTTCGCTCCCGGGTGTCGAGCGAGTCCATCAAATCCACCGCAACAGTCGCCACCGGCAACGTCGTCGTCGTGAAAGACGGATCCGGCGTGGGCCCACACGGGACAGCCGGGTTTGTGGTCAGGTCAGGGAGTCGACGGGCAGGGCCGCCAGCCGCCACTCGAGCATGCCGTCGGCCAGCCGCGAGGCCTGCCGGCCGTGGTCGGTCAGCAGCCGGACCGCGTCGTGGGCGAGCACGCAGTAGGCGCCGCGGCAGTAGGCGACGATCTCCTGATCCGGCGGCAGGTCGGCCAGGTGATCGGCCAACTCGTCCAACGGAATCGACACCGCGCCGGGGATGTGCCCGGCCTGGTATTCCTCGCGGGGACGCACGTCGAGCACCGTCACCTTCCCCGACCGGGCCCGCTCGAGCAGCTGGTCCTTGCTGACGTGTTCGGTGTCGGCCGGGCCGAGATACGCGGCGGCGGCGGCCTCGACATCGGGCAGGTGGTCGTTGGCGACCGTGCGGACCAGCGCGAACAGCTGCGCCACGTCCTCGCCGGCGAGCCGGTAGAACACCTTGGTGCCCTCGCGGCGGGTGGCCACCAGATTGGCCTGCTTGAGGATCTGCAGATGCGCGGACGCGGTCGTCAGCCCCAGCTCGCAGGCGCGGGCAAGGGCGTCGACGGTGCGCTCGCCCTGGGCGAGCAGATCCAGCAGTTCGAGCCGCTTGCCGCTGCCCAGCGCCTTGCCGACCCGGGCGAACTGGTCGAACAGTTCGGTCTTCGCGATCCGATCACCCATGGCTTTCTCCAATCATCTTTGGAATAGTGTAGAACATGGATCGGGTGTTCCGCCCGGGACGCCCACGGAGCCGAGGCAGGGAGAAGGCCATGGCCGGGATCGATCTGGTGCCGCTCGTCGACGAGGGGCTCGGCAACTCCGCATATCTGGTGGACCTGGGCGACGGGCGGGCGTTGGTGGTCGACGTCAGCCGGGACCTGCGGGCGGTGCACGCCGCGGCCGCGCGCCGCGGGTTGACCGTCGCGTTCGCCGCCGACACCCACCTGCACGCCGACTTCCTTTCCGGCGCCCACCAGCTCGGCGCCACCGGCGGGACGCGGGTGCTGGCCTCCGCCGCCGGGGACCGGGAGTTCCCCCGCACCGGGCTGCGCGACGGCGACGAGGTGGACCTGGGCGGGCTGCGGTTGCGGGCCCTGATGACGCCCGGGCACACCCACGAACACCTCTGTTACCTGCTCCTCGACGGCGAGAAGGAGGTCGGGGTGTTCACCGGCGGCTCGCTGCTGGTCGGCTCTGCCGCCCGTACCGACCTGATCTCTCCGGAGCGCACCGAGGCCCTCACCCGCGCCCAGTACGCCTCCCTGCAACGGCTGGCCGCACTGCCCGGCGAGGTGGCGGTGTGGCCCACGCACGGGGCGGGCTCGTTCTGCTCGGCCCCACCCGGCGCCGAACGCACCAGCACCATCGCCCGCGAACGCGCCACCAACCCGTTGCTCGCCGCCCGCGACGAGGACGCGTTCCTCGACCAACTGCTGGGATCGCTGGGCAGCTATCCGCCGTACTTCCGCCGGCTCGGGGAGGTCAACCGACTCGGTCCTCCACTCCTCGACCAGGATCCGGTGCTGCCGGCGCTGACCGTCGACACCGTCCGCGCCCAGTTGGCCGGGGGCGCCGCCCTGATCGATGTGCGCGCGCTGGCCCGGTTCGCCGCCGAACACATCCCCGGTGCGGTGTCGATCCCGCTGCGGCCGGTCTTCGCCAGCTGGCTGGGCTGGCTCGCCCCGGCCGACCGGCCCCTGATCATCGTCCGCGACCAAGACCAGGACGTGGACGAGATCGTCTGGCAAGCAATGAAAATCGGGTACGACAATCTGATCGGTGAACTCGACGGCGGCCTCGCCGCCTGGACCGCCGCCGAACTCGCGGTGGCCGCCACGGCGCTGACCGGCCCCGACGGGGTCGGCAATGTCCGGGTCCTCGACATCCGTCAACGCCCCGAATACCTGGCCGGGCACTTGCCCGGCGCCATCCACATCGAACTCGGCGCCCTCCCGGGCCGGGTCGACGACCTGCCCCGCGAGCCCACCGTGGTGATGTGCGGGCACGGCGAACGCGCGATGGGCGCCGCCAGCCTGCTCGAACGCGCCGGCCACCGACAGCTGACGGTGCTCGAGGGCGGTCCCGACGACTGGGCCCACGCGACCGGGCGCACCCTCGAGACCGGCGCATGAGCAGAGACCGTCGCAGGAGCACCACCTCGCCCCGGCCGATCCGACTCGGCCTGGGCGCCAACCTCGCCCAGTTCAGCCTGCTCGTCGCGGTCAACGCCCTCGTCGGTGGCATGGTCGGCCAGCAACAGACCGTGCTGCCGCTGCTCGCCTCAGGCGAATTCGGGCTGACCGGCTACACCTTCATCTTCACCTACGTAGCCGCGTTCGGAATCACCAAGGCCGCCGCCAACTACTTCGCCGGAACCTGGTCCGATCGCTTCGGCCGCAAGCCGGTGCTGCTGGTGGGCTGGCTGTTCGCCATCCCCGTCCCGCTGATGCTCATCGCCGCCCCCAACTGGTGGTGGGTCGTGGCCGCCAACGTGCTCCTCGGCATCAACCAGGGCCTGACCTGGTCGACCACCGTGGTGATGAAGATCGACCTGGTCGGCCCCGCCCGCCGCGGCCTGGCGATGGGACTGAACGAGGCCGCCGGCTACGGCGCCGTGGCCGTCAGCTCGCTGATGGCCGGCTACCTCGCCGACCAGTACGGGCTACGACCGGCCCCGTTCCTGCTCGGACTCGCCTACACCGCGCTGGCCCTGCTGCTGTCCGGGGTATTCATCCACGAAACCCGCGACCACGCGCGCCTGGAAGCCACCCGGCACACCCCGCGTGCGGACGGAATGCACGATCACCTGCACGCGGATCTGACCAACCGGCAAATCGCTGCGGCAACCAGTTTCACCGAACCCGCCCTGTCCTCGGCGAGCCAGGCCGGGCTGGTCAACAACCTCAACTTCGGGCTCTCCTGGGGCCTGTTCCCCCTGCTGTTCGCCACCGCCGACCTGGGCGCCGGGCAGATCGGTGTGCTCTTCGCCCTCTATCCCGGCGTATGGGGCGCCGGACAATTGGTCACCGGCGCCCTTTCGGACCGGATCGGCCGCAAGCACCTGATCACCGCCGGCATGACCCTGCAAGCCGCAGCCCTGGCGCTGATCGCCGCCTCCCACGGCTTCACCGGGTGGGCGGCCGGCACGGTGCTGCTCGGGGCCGGCACCGCCATGGTCTACCCCACCCTGCTCGCCGTGATCGGCGACGTCGCACACCCGGCCTGGCGCGGCCGCGCCGTCGGGATCTACCGGGTCTGGCGCGACAGCGGCTATGCCGTCGGCGCGATCCTCGGCGGCATCGTCGCCGACCTGATGGGACTGCACGCCGCGGTGTGGGGTGCCGCCGCCGTCAGTGCCGCTTCGGCCCTGGCCGTCGCGGTCCGCATGTACGAAACCCACCCCCGACCCGTCAACACGAGCCCGCAGCGTGCGCCGAGGGGTTGATCGCATCCCGGGGGAATGCGCTGCGGCGGCAGCCCATACAAGGACCGGCGCCTGGCCGGCTCCCGAGTGCAGTCGGCATGAGCAGCAGGGTCGCGAGCGCACGGCTCGTCTGCACCGCAGGGATCGAATGCACCAGGTGAGCATGACCGCCCGTCCGTGTGGCGAGGACGTACGCCGCCTACGTGTGGGTCAAGATCGCGGACCAGATCCTCGAATCGATTGTAGGAAGTCCGGCGGGTTCGGGAAGTGCCGCGTTCATCATCCGGGGGCACCCGATTCACCGCCGTCTCGTCCGTCGAGGATGAGGTGGGCGCCACGGGAATGTCCTAGCACCTGTCCCGGTTGATCTATATATACCCATGGGGGTATTTTGGGAGATGTTGACCGAGGTGACGATGATGAAGCTGACCGACGACTTGCCGCGTACGTGTCTTCCGGACGATCGGGGTGGCGGTGCCCCGCAGTTGGTCGTGACCCGGGGCCCTGGGCCGGCGAAGGGTGCATCCCTTGCCGTCGACCGCGACATCACCGTGCTTGGCAGCCATCCCAGGTCGGAGATCGTGCTCGGCCACGGAACCGTCTCGCGTCGGCATGCCGAAATCCGCCGGGACGATGCAACGTTCACCCTGTGTGATGCCGGCTCTCTCAACGGAACTTATCTGAATCGGCAGCCCGTCGATTGCGCCGGACTGGTGGACGGCGACGAGGTTCAGATCGGAGTCTTTCGCATGCTCTTTCGACTACCCGCCGCGTCGTCGATGTGTCGGCCGACCGTAACGGCGACGCCGAAGATCGCGGGCACCCCGAGCGCCGGGCCGTAGTGCCCGCCGCTGATCATGAGGACCGCTGCAACGGTCAGCGGACCGATCACGCGCCGATCTGGTCGAGGGCCATCCGCGAGCAGGCTGACCGTACCGAACGCGACCACGAACCCCACGCACCCATCGACGGCAGCGCTTGCGAGATCGGGCGTTCCCCCGGCGGTGCGGAGGTTCCCGGCGGCGGGGTCGTGCGGTGTCACCCCTGCTCCTTGCGGGGGGCGGGGACCAACAGGACGGGTCGGCGGGCGTGGTGGACGAGTTTCGAGGACACCGATTCGCCGAGAAACCGCTCGAACAGGGACATTGCGCCGCCCCGGGAGGTGCCGATGATGATCATCAGGGCATCGTTCGCTTCGGCGATCGTGGTCAACAGTTGCGCAGGATTCCCTTCCCGCGAGTAGTAGGCCCAGTTGCCGGGCAGCGCGGCCAGCATGGTGCAGGCCTCCCGGCGTTCTTGTTCGACGGCGTCGGCGAAGCGCTGTTCCCAGTCGTCCCGGTCGGGTTCGACGGGCATGTCGTCGATGTCGACGATGTGCGCGACGTGCAGAAAAGCATTGAGTCGGCCCGCGAGGTCCATCGCGTGGGTCAGGGCGGCGTGGCTGGCCGGGTGCCGGTCGAAGCCGACCACCAGATGGCACACCACCGGAGTGGAGGTCGCGGGACCGTCGACACGCAGCGGGGTGCGCCAGTCCCGCAGCGTCTCCCGCGTCGGGTGGTTGTCGTTATTGGTCATGGTCGTCTTCTCCTCACACCCCATCAGCCAGGGCGAGACCGGCACTGCCGGCGACGGTCACCAGCAGGGTGCCGCCCGCGCGACGCCGGGTGGCGTACCGCTGGCGTGGGATCAGCCGCACGGTCTCGAAACTGGCGGTACTGAAGGTCGTGTACCCGCCGCAGAACCCGACACCCACGATCAGCTGAATTTCCAGCAAGACATCGTGAAAAGGGAACCAATCCGGCTACGAACCCGAGGAGCAGCGCCGGTCACGTTGACGATCGCCGTCGCCCACGGAAACTCCGACGTCCGCCGGTGTTTGATCGCCCCATCCACACCGAATCGGGCGATCGCCCCTATCGCTGCCGACGCACTCGATCCACCACACCATCATCGGGTCGCCTCCTGCGCCGTGACTGAAGGTGCGTGCCGATCGCAATTCCCGCGGTGGTGGCCACCAGACGCGGTCAACCGCGCGCTGCTGGCCAGTCTCGATCCTCGCCTGACCGATGTCGGGCAAGACACAGCCTGCTGGAATGAGGCGTCTGGATCAGTACGACCAGAAGCCTCCCTGCGTCCCTCGTGTGATGCGGGATTGGCCAGTCCCGGCCCGCTCTGTCAGCTCTTCGGCTCGGGGGTGCGCAGGTTCGGCGACGACGGTGACCCGTCCAAGTCGATCGTCGAGCGCACGGTCGAGCGCATCGAGATAGGCATCGGTGAACGCGAAGCCGAAATCCCCGAGGTGGATCAGGACGTCGGCGTTGCGTTTCGCCGCATGTGCGATGGCCACGACACCGTATGCCGTGTTGGCGTGCCAGTCCCCCGCGATCGCCACCCGCCCAGGGCTGGTGCACAGAAATCGCCCGGTACCGGGGTTCTCGAGCTGGTGGTGGAGCATCTCAAACCACCTCTCTCGCTGCGTTTTCGGCGGGCGCGCCAGTCGCCGGACCGGAGCGCGTGTGCTCGGTCGATGCCAACCATTGCGTTGGCATACAGCGCGTGTCGCTCACGCGATCCGCTGTTCGTGCTGTTGCCCGTGAGGTCCGATACCGGGCGTCGTGCCTGGGCGGTCTTCTGGCTGCGGGACCTCTCCGCCGTGGCGCACAACTATCGTCCACCGGTTTTCGGGGGGCGAGATCGTGCACTGGGTCGTCAGTCGGGGTGTCCGCCGTGCGGGACGGTCAACGGGAGGGACCGGCCGACGAGACTTCGCCGCAGGATCGGCAGGGATGTCGCGATCTGCCGGATCTGTGTGACGGAGGCGGCTTGCGGGGCCGCGATCATCGCCGGGACCCCGGCATCGCCCGCCTCGCGCAGTTCGATGTCGAGTGGCACCTGCCCCAGGAGCGGTGCGGCGATGGCCTCGGCGAGACGCTGACCACCTCCGGCGCCGAACAGCGGGGTGCTCTCGTGGCACGACGAGCAGATCATCGCGGACATGTTCTCCACGACGCCGGCGACCGGCATCCGTGAGTCGCGGGCCATCCGGCCGACCCGCTGGGCGACGGTCTGGGCCGCCGGCTGCGGTGTGGTGACGACGATGAGCGCTGCGTCGGGCACGAGCTCGAGCAGCGAGAGCGTCACGTCGCCGGTGCCGGGTGGGAGGTCGATGAGCAGAACATCGAGTTCACCCCAGTACACATCGTCCAAGAACTGCTCGATCGCCTTGTGCAGCATCGGGCCACGCCAGACGACCGGCTCGTCGTCCCGGACGAAGAACCCCACTGACATCAACGCGACCCCGAAGGCCTCGACGGGCAGCATCAGTCCCTTCAGCGCGACCGGCGCTCGGCGCACCCCGAACAGGTGCGGGATGGAGTATCCCCAGACGTCGGCGTCGAGAATGCCGACCCGTTTCCCCTGCCGGACCAGGGCCACCGCAAGGTTGGCCGTGATTGTGGACTTACCCACGCCACCCTTGCCGGAGGCCACGGCATACACCTGGGTTGCCGAACCCAGTCCGAACGAGTTGGCGCCCCGTGGCCCGGCGCCGCGAAGGCGTGCGGCGAGCCGCATACGCTCGCCCTCGCCCATCGCCGCGAAGGCGACCTCGACGCCGGAGACGCCGGCGATGGCGCGGACTGCCGCGGTGACGTCGGTGGTGAGGGTCTCCTTCAGTGGGCATGAGGGCGTCGTGAGTCGGACAGTCACCCGCGCGACGCCGGAGCGGTCAACTTCCACCTCGCCAAGCATCCCGGCCTCCTCGAGGGGCAGGTGCAGCTCGGGATCCTCGACGCGTGCCAACGCGGTGCGCACGTCGGCCGGATCGACCTTCGCGTCGGCACGCCTCCGCGACAACAGGCTCATGGTCGCTCCTCCGCATCGGGCGATCGAAAGGCGCGTCGGCGGGGTTTGACCGGGCGCATCATGAACTCTGGACGGCGCAGCCCGGACCGGCTCGGTCCGGGACGGGTGTTGTCCATCCAGGCGCGGTACACCTCACGGGACCGCTGGGTGTCCACCACCACATCGCCGTACCGGTCGTCCACGTGGGCTCTCTCGACGCGCACCTTCTGGTGCCAGCAGTGCATGCCCGAGACCGGGTCGGGATGCACGGCGAATGCGAGGTTCTGGTGCACGCCGGGGTCGTCCCAGTAGATCCGGTCGCTGTCCGGGTCGTCACTGTGGAACGGCTTCACCCCTTCCTTGTAGCGCAGCCTCCACACCCCGTTGCCGTCGTTGCCGAGGTCGACCAGGCCCATCACCCACCGGGATCCCGCGTTCTCGGACGTGCGCCACCGGCCCATGTGGTGGGAGAGCCCCATGACGCCGGGGCGGATCGCCTCGGTGGACCAGACGCGGGCCACGAAGTAGCCGATCTCGGTGTTGACCCGGACCAGATCGCCCGTGCCGACCCCGAAGCGCCCGGCGTCCACGCTGTTCATCCACAGGGGATGGGTGTTGCTGATCTCGTTGAGGTACTTGGCATTACCTGATCGCGTGTGGACCAGGGTCGGGAGCCGGAAGGTCGGCATCAGCACAATCTCGTTGTTGGCCTGGTCGATCGAGCGGTAGCTGACGTGGGACTCGATGTAGCCGGGTGTGGCGTACTCCTCCCACCCGAAGTCGACCATGGTGTCGCTGAACAGCTCGAGTTTGCGCGACGGCGTGAGCCAGCCGGCGGTCCTGCTGCCGTCCGCGTGGACGACTCCCACCGCACCCGCCTCCCCGACCAGCGGCGGGGTCGAATCGAGGGTGACGGGTTTGCGGAGCACACCGTTGCCGTCCGGGGTCGCCCCTTCGGTTTCGGCGTCCGACAGTGGCCGCTCGTCGAGTCGATAGGCATCCTTGGCGACCTCGAACACGCCGTACTTTCGCATGTATTGCAAGGGGGTCAGCCCCTGGTCGGCGGCAGCTTGTGGCAGGCCGGGCACGCTGTTTTCGAAGACCCAGCGGTAGTACTCGTCGACGGTGACCTTCTCGCCCGGCCGGTACGGCGACTCGAAGTACTTCCGGATGCCGAGGCTGCCGTCGGGGTCGATGCGCCAGGACAGCTCGAACCAGAATTCGTTCTCCTCCCACACCTCCCCCGGGTTGGATTCACGGGAGTCGGACACGAGCCGGCCCATCTTCTCCATGGCCACCCGGGTGACCGGCTGGCGGAATCCGAGCCACTTGCCGGCGTACTGCTCGTAGGACTGGGTGTCGTGCCGTTCGGTGCTGTGCCCCATCGGCAGGACGTAGTCCGCGAACGTCGCCGTCTCCGACCACGTCGGGGTGAGTGCAACGTGGCAGCCGACGAGCTGTTCGTCGGTCAGGGCCTTCAGCCAGCTGAAGCCGTCGGGGTTGGTCCACACCGGGTTGTAGACGCGGGAGAAGTACATCGACAGCTTCCCGCGGCCGTCCTCGAGCAGGTGAGGCAGCAGGATCGACATCTCGTTGGTCGACAGTGGGAACTCCGCCGGCCAGATCATCTCGTTCCACGACTGGTGTCCCTCGGGGACGTTGGGGCCGTGGGCGATGATCTTGTCCCAGCCGTTGGGGCTGGTGCCGCCCTTGGTGCCGACGCTGCCGGTGAGCACGTTGAGGAAGAACAGGGCCCGCGACACCTGCCACCCGCCGAGGTTGCCGGACGCCGCGGCGCGCCAGACGTGTGCCGACAGTGCTGTACCGGCGGTGGCGACGATCCGGGCTAGCTCGGCAATCTGCTCCTCGGGCACCTGCGCCTCCTGCGCCGCGTAGGCGAAGGTGTATCCGGCGTAGTCCTCGGTCAACGCGCGGATGAACTGGTCGAAGTCGTCGGCAGGGTGCTCGGGGTGGCGGCGTGTCATGTACGTCGACCAGTTCACCCAGCGGCGGATGAATGCCCGGTCGATCTGACCGGTTCGGAGCAGGTACGCCGCGACGGCCAGCAGGATCGCGGCTTCGCTTCCTGGCCACGGGGCAATCCAGAGGTCGGCGTGGGAGGCCGTGTTCGACAGCCGCGGATCGAGCACGACGACCGTGGCTCCGCCCTCGATCTTGCCCTCCATGATCCGTTGCGCGTGCGGGTTGAAGTAGTGCCCGGCCTCGAGATGACTCGAAATCAGCAGGATCACCTTCGCGTTCGCATAGTCCGGCGAGGGCCGGTCGTAGCCGCCCCAGAGCGAGTAGCCGAGCCGCGCGCCGGCGGAACAGATGTTCGTGTGGCTGTTGTGCCCGTCTACGCCCCACGCCAGCAGGAACCGTTCGGCGAAGCCGTCCTCGCCGGGCCGCCCGACGTGGTACATGACCTCGTCCCGGCGGTCCTCGACGATGGCGGCCCGGATCCGGGCCGCGATGTCGTCGAGCGCGTCGTCCCAGCTGACCCGATCCCACCGGCCGCTGCCGCGCGTGCCGACGCGCTTGAGCGGGTGCAGGATCCGCTCGGGGTCGTTGACCTGGTTGATCGTCGCGGGACCCTTGGCGCAGTTGCGCCCTCGCGAGCCCGGGTGGGCGGGGTTGCCCTCCACCCTCTTGATGGACATGTCGGACTTGTCCACGTAGGCGAGCAGTCCGCAGGCCGACTCGCAGTTGAAGCACGTGGTGGGCACCAGCATGTACTCGTGTGGCACCTTGCGCGGGTGCGCCTTGGCGTCGTATTCGACGTGGTGGTCCCAGTTCTCGACCGGCGGGAAGTTCCGCAGCCGTTCGTGCGTGCGTTCGCCCGGCATCGCCGGCGAGGCCGGTGTGCGGTCCGTCTCGGCAGTCATGGCTGGTCCCTTCGGCGTGGTCGTTCGTTCACGAGAGCGGCGGGTCCTGGCCCGCCCGGACGAAGGCCGTCTCGTAGTCGAGGAGAGCGACCTGGGCCAGCAGGCCCGCCAGGACGAGGAGCACGGCACTGCCGGACCCGGTCCACGCGGGCGCGGCCAGCGCGGCCGCCAGCACCGCCGGGGCGATGGCTCCCAGCCAGAACAGTCGCGCGTAGCGGCCGTGCGTGATGATGTGCGCGGCCACGGACGCCTGGCGGCTGGCGTGCCTGCTGGAGTACTCGATGCCCAGCATCATCAGGTGCAGGCCCGTCGAGAGCACGAACGCGCGCGTGAGGAAAGCGATTGCACCACTGGAGAGGTCCTCGAACGGTGCCATGACGAGGAGGGCCCCGGAGCCGACCATTCCAGCCTGCACGAGCAGGTGCCAGAACAGCAGCGGCGACTGCCACAGGTCGCGGCCCTCGGCCTGCCCGAAGAGGAAGCCGGTGTAGCCGGCGACGAGCGCGCCGAACGGGATGGCGAGCCAGGCCAGCACGGTCTGGGCCCAGCCGATCTCGAGGAGGGCGGCGAGGATCCACAGGACCGCGCCGCCGGCGAAGGCGGCCAGGGCGTAGGCGCCCCAGACGAGCCATGAGGTCCAGTTGGACTCGAGGAAGATGTAGAGGAACCGCTCGGGACGCTTGAGGTCCCAGATCAGCAGGGCCCCGGTGGCGGCGGCGCCGAGCAGGGCGACGGCGGGGGCGCCGTAAGCGCCGAGCCAGCCCAGGTCGACGCCGAGGATGTGGGCCAGCCCGGCGATGGCCAGCGCGCCGGCGGCCACGGCCTTGGTCCACAGGTAGGTCGTCACCCGCCACCCCCACGGCCGGGGGTGCGCGGTGTTCAGCGTGGTGCGCGCCCGGGTGGTGGGGTCGCCGGGCAGATCGGCGGCGGTCGCGAGGCGCTGCGCGTCCGGTTTCGCCCACAGGTAGGTGTCGGCGACCGGTGCGGCCAGCGGGTCGAGGACAGCGTGGTCGGCGCCGAGGTAGAAGACGTTGGGCCCGGTGTTCTGCTCCGGGGAGCGCACCGTGGTCTCGTGGGTACCGATCAAGCGGGCGATGCCGCTCGTCGGGTCGTCGAGGTCGCCGACCCAGATCGAGTGAGTGGGGCAGACCACCACGCAGGCGGGCTCCATGTCGTTGTCGATCCGATGCGCGCACAGGTTGCATTTGGCTGCGGTGTGGGTGTTGTCGTCGATGTAGAGGGCGTCGTAGGGGCAGGCCTGCATGCAGCTCTTGCAGCCGATGCAGCGCTCGTTGTCGAAGTCGACGATGCCGTCGTCGCGCTTGAACAGTGCCTGAGTGGGGCAGATCTTCACGCACGGGGCGTCGGTGCAGTGGTTGCAGCGCATCACCCCGAAGGAGCGGGTGGTGTCCGGGAACTCGCCGGTGTCGACGTACTTCACCCAGGTGCGGAACTGCCCGACCGGCACCTCGTGCTCGGTCTTACACGCCACCGTGCACGCGTGACAGCCGATGCAGGTGCGTTGGTCGATGGCGAAGCCGTAGCGCACCGACCTCACTTCTTCCGGATGATGTAGCGGTAGACGCCGTCCTCGCTGGTGCGCTCCAGCAGTTCGTTCCCGGTGTCCTTCGCCCACGACGGGATGTCGGTCCTCGACCCACCGTCGGTGGCCTCGACGAGCAAGATCTGCCCGGACTCGAGTTTCCGGGCCGCACGCGAGGCGAGGAGCACCGGCATCGGGCACTTCTGGCCCTTGGCGTCGATGGTGACGTCGATCTGATAATTCACGGCGGGCTCCCTGAATGCGGCGGGTCAGATGAAGAGGTTGATCTGGGACTTGCTCATCGCGGACAGCGCGGTGGCGGCACCGACGGGCTCGCCGACACCGTCGATGAGCTGGTCGCGGCGCAGGCCGAGCAACTCCATGCTCATCTCGCACGGCCACAGGTTCACGCCCAGCTCGGTGCACATCTGCACCAGGTCCGTCGGAAGGGCCACATTCTGGCCCCGCGCCAGCTTCTTCAACATCCATGGACCGGCGCCGGCCATGTGAAGTTTGGACAGCTTCATGTGGCTCATCCCCGGCCGGTTCATCCCTGCCAGTGCCTTGGTCATCGCGTTGGTGCCGGTGATCCTGACGTCGTCACGCACCAGCGGGAAGAGCCCCCAGAACGTGAAGAAAATCGTGGTGGACATGCCGTACGCGGCACCGGTCGACCCCAGGATCAGCGTCGGCCACATCTTGTCCAGGTCACCACTCCAGGCCACGATCGTCATGCTCTCCGGGATGACATCGTCATCGTGCTGCGGGCTGTCGGACATGCGCCGGCCCCTTTCTCGGCTGGCTGCCCAGGAGACCTCGTGAGGGCCTTCGCGCAGACATTGCTAACTGTGATCCAAAACACTACATTCGTATATGCGCATACTGCAAGATGCCTCTTCGCGTCGTATCGAATACGTGGAAGACCACCCGACATCCGTGCACCTTGGGAGGACACGTGGCTGACACCATCACCTCGACGGAACTGTTTCGCGAGATCCAGGCCGGCACCGTCACCGAGATCCTCGACGTCCGCAGCACCGACGACTTCCGGGCCGGCAAGGTGGAAGGCCCGCGGCCCGTCCCCACCCGCCACGTCCCGGTGTACCGGGTGATGGAGGAACTCGAGGAGCAGGCCGCCGCCACCCGCGAGGGTGCGGTGATCGTCTGCGGGCAGGGAAACGGCTCCGAACTGGTCGCCGAAGAGTTCGAGGCCCTCGGAGTGCGCACCCGCTCCCTGGCGGGCGGAACCGACGCCTGGAACCGGCTTCTCGTCCCCGTCGAGATCACCGGATTGCCCGGGGACGTGCGGGTGTGGCAGTTCCAGCGACCCGCGAAGGCGTGCCTGTCCTACCTCGTCGGAGTTCCCGGCGGCAACGCCGTCATCGTCGACCCCACCCGGTCTCCCGACGCTTACCTGGAGCTCGCACAGGTTCACGACATGGCCGTCACACACGTCGTGGACACCCACGTCCATGCCGACCACATCAGCGGTGGCCCCGCCGTGGCCGCCCGGCTCGGCGCCGAGTACCACCTGCCGCCGGAGGACGCCGGTGGCATCGTTCCGTTTCCCAACCGGCCCCTGAAAGACGGCGACCAGCTCGACCTCGGCTCCGCCGTGGTCCGCGCCATGACGATGCACCTGCCGGGACATACCCCCGGCACCACCGCGCTGTTGGTCAGCGAGACGGTTCTGCTCGTGGGGGACACCGTCTTCGTTCGCGGGCTCGGACGGCCCGACCTGACCGGCCAGGCCGACGAACTCGCCCGCGATCTCTTCCGCAGCGTGCACGAGCGACTTCGACCTCTCGATCCACGCACGATCATTGCCCCGGCGCACTGGTCCACCAGCGAAGAGATCAACGCCGACGGGCTCGTCACCACCACCCTCGAAGAGGTCTTCACCGCCACCTTGCTCAACGAGCGGGCCATCGAACGGTTCGTCGAGCAGATCGTCAGTTCCCTACCCGCAGCGCCGCAGGCCTACGACACGATCCGCCGCGTGAACGCCGGACAGATCACCCCAGGGGACGACGAGATCGAGGTCCTCGACGTCGGACGCAATCAGTGCGCGGCATCCACCTCACTGACGGCGACATCGTGACCAGCTCTCCCCGCCGGCCGGCACGCCCCGGGAAAACCCCACTGCACGAGGTCGGCGAGCATCCCGACTACCGGTTCACCCTCGCCAACGAACGCACCTTCCTGGCCTGGGTCCGCACCGCACTGGCCCTGATGGCAGCCGGGGTCGCCGTCGTCCAGTTCGTCCCCGGCCCCACGGCGATCCGCCACGGACTGGGCTTCGTGCTGATCAGCCTCGGCGGCGCGCTCAGCGCCGTGTCCTACACCCACTGGGAACGCAACGAACGCGCCATGCGGCTCGGCGAACAGCTGCCCTACTCGCCGATGCCGAGGCTGGTGGCCGCGATGCTCGCACTGGGAGCCCTGGCGGCGCTGGTGCTGACCGTAGTCGACCTGGTCGAGACCTGAGGGTCGCAGCCGATGCTGACCGGTCGGCTGCTGCCGCATCGTCGCAGGAAGGAACCGGCCGTCGACGTCGGCCTGCAGGCCGAGCGGACAGCCATGGCATGGCAGCGGACCGCCCTCGGCGTCGGCGGCGTGTCGGCGTTGCTGCTACACCTCGCCGCAGGCAATCTCCCGGCGGCTGTTCCAGGACTCGCCGGCCTGTCGGCCGCGCTGCTGCTACTCGTGCTGTCGGAACAGCGGTATGTGCGGATCGTGAACAAGGTGGGAGCCGGTGAGCCGCCGCCAGCCCCCGGCCTCGTACGCCTCATCGCAGCCGGTGCCGTCGTCCTCGCGGTGTCCGCCCTTGCGCTGCTGCTCCTCACCGACGCCTGACCGAGCAGGCACGCGGGCCGCACCTATAATCAGCTTCCGAGGCCCGGTTTGGAGGGGTGATGGACCAAGACATCGCGGCACAACTACAAGAACTCCATGCCAGGGTCTGCAAAGCCATTGCCGACCCCAAGCGCCTTCTCATCATCAACGAACTTCGCGACCGTGAACTGAGCGTCGGAGAACTCTGCGAGGCAACCGGCATCAGCCAGTCCAACGCCAGCCAGCATCTGACCATCCTGCGTGAGCGCGGCATCGTGACGACGCGCCGCGTCAAGAACAACGTCTTCTACTCGCTACGCAGCCAAAAGATTGTGCAAGCAGTGGACCTGCTCCGAGAGTTCCTGGCCGAGGATCTGGCCGACCACGCAGCATTGGACGGCGCCATCCGCGGCTGACCCCGCGGGACGTCGGGACAAGCGGCCCAGCCGCACCCGCGCCGCGCCGGTGAGATCGGTGCGCGACCAGGCTGCGCCCCCGGATACACGCACACCATCTCCCCCGCCGGCACCTCGGTGAGACCAGGAAGTCACCTCCCCCAGCGGCATCAGCCGCACACCCGGTACATGGGCCCGCACGGACCTGTGGCCTTCGCGCACGACCACCACCGGCACGCCGGACGCCCATGCCGGACGCAGGCATCGACTTCCTTGTCGTGGCCACTGGCCGATTGATACCCGCGGGGGCATTTCGCCCAAGAACCTGACATATACCCCCAGGGGTACTTGCATACCCCATGGGGTATATGGCAGTCTTGTTGACAAGGAGAAAGATCCTGCCAACTTCGGAGGAGACCACGATGATTCTCGAGCAGTACTACATCGAGTGCCTGTCCCACGCCTCGTACCTGATCGGAGACGAATCCACCGGGCGAGCCGTCGTGGTCGACCCGCGCCGCGACATCACCGAGTACCTCGACGACGCCCGCACGCACGGGCTCACGATCGACGGGGTGATCAACACCCACTTCCACGCCGACTTCGTCTCCGGGCACCTCGAATTGGTGGAGGCCACCGGCGCCTGGATCGGCTTCGGCGAGGCCGCCGAGACCGACTACCCGATCCGTCGCCTCGCGCACGGCGAGCACATTTCCCTCGGGCGAGTCGACCTCGAAATCCTCTCCACCCCCGGCCACACCTGGGAATCGATCAGCGTCCTGGTCCGGGAAACCGCGGACGCCACCCCGACCGCGGTCCTGACCGGGGACTCGCTGTTCATCGGCGATGTCGGTCGGCCCGACCTGGTCAACCTCGGCGACGGCTCCACCACGGACCTGGCCCGCGCGATGTACCACACGGTGCACGACACGCTACTGGCCCTGCCCGACGGCGTGACAGTGATGCCCGCGCACGGCGCCGGCTCCTCCTGTGGCAAGAACCTGTCCGCGGAGCTCACCTCGACCATCGGGGAACAACGGCGCACCAACGCGTCGGCTCAGCCGATGAGCGAGGACGCATTCGTCGCGTTGATCACCGACGGCCAGCCCGCGGTACCGGCGTACTTCTCGGTGGACGCGGCCCTGAACAAGTCCACCCACCCGGCGCTCGACCAGCACCGTCGGATCCCGGAACTGTCCGCGGACCGGGTGCGCGCCGAACTCGCCGCCGGCACCCGGGTGCTCGATGCCCGCACCGTCGACGACTTCGCCGCCGGACACTTGCGCGGTGCGGTCAACGTCGGCTTCGACGGCCGGTTCGCCGAAACCGGCGGCATGGTCGCCGAGGTCGGCGAGGCGATCGTGCTGATCACCTACCCGGGCGAGGAACAGGACGCGGCGATGCGCCTGGCCCGGATCGGCTCGGACAACGTGATCGGCTACCTGGGCACCCACACCGACGGCGTCCTCCCCACCGCACTCGCCGACCTCGTCCAGACGGCGCCGCGCACCACCGTCACCGAACTCGACCGGCTGCGCGCCGACGATGCGATCACCCTGGTCGACATCCGCAACCCCGGCGAACGCGACTCCGGCGTCATCCCCGGTGCGATCCCGGTTCCGTTGGCGCAGTTGCGGTCCCGAGCCGAAGAGCTGCCGACTGGCAAGCCGATCGTGGTGCACTGTGCCGGTGGATGGCGTTCGAGCGTCGCCGCATCGCTGCTCCGCGCCCGCGGTATCGAGCGGGTCAGCGATCTCGTCGGCGGCTACAACGCATGGGCCGCACAGCAGGTGTCGGCCTGACGCTCCCTCGATAAGCACCTCCACGGAAAGGATCCCTCATGACCACCAAAAACCTCACCCACACGGACTTCGCATCCACGATCACCGACAACGCCATCGTGCTCGTCGACTTCTGGGCGTCGTGGTGCGGCCCGTGCCGGGCCTTCGCGCCCACCTTCGAACAGTCGTCCCGCAAACACCCCGATATCGTGCACGCCAAGGTCGACACCGAAGCCGAGCAGCACATCGCCGCGGCCGCGGGAATCCGCTCGATCCCGACGATCATGGCATTCCGCGACGGGGTGCTCGTGTATTCGCAACCCGGAGCTTTGCCGCCCGCGGCCCTCGAGGAGTTGATCTCCCAGATCAAGGCGCTCGACATGGCCGCAGTACACGCCACGCTCGCACAACAACCTGCCGCAGCGGGGCAGGCATAGCGGTCTCATTCCCGGGCCCCTCAACAGCACCGACCCGATCAGTGAGGTGCCGCCCATACCCGTCCCACACGTCACCGCCGAACTCTCCGGCGAGCAGACCCGATGACGGTGCGCGAGCCGACGCGGCGATCTGGTTCCCCGATCGGTGGCCGTCGCTGGGAGGAGCCTCCTGCCGGGCGATGTCCCCGGTCGCTCCCGGGGACCAACGGCCCTGGCGCGGTCCGTGGTCCCCTGCCACCCTGACAAGAGCAGGAACCTGGTGCCCCGCCGGAGAAGAGGCACTTCGATGACGACGGCAGTTTCGTCCACGCCGATTGCACCGTCCCGGTGGTGCTTTCGATCCCGTCCCGTGCCGGACCTCGAGCCGATGAGATCGATACCGAACGCAAGCACCAATAATCGGAGGTAGAGCATGGACTACGGCAAGGCCGTCCAACAGGAACTTCGGGGGCCCGCCCGGGCACTGCGCCACACGATCCCGCAGGTCTACGCCGGTTACGGGCAACTGCACGAAGCCGCCCTGGCACCCGGGGCTTTGGACGCCAAGACCAAAGAACTGATCGCCCTCGCGATCGCCGTGAGCAAGCAATGCGATGGCTGCATCGCCGCACACGCGCGCGGCGCCGCCGAGCACGGCAGCACACCACAGGAAGCAGCGGAGGCAATCGGCGTCGCGATTCTGATGAACGGTGGGCCCGCCACCGTGTACGGACCCCGAGCATTCGCCGCGTTCAACGAGTTCCACGCCGATCAGGAACCTGGCCACGAGAACAATCCGCCCGGACGATAGCTGGAATCACAGCGATTCCTGCCGAGCGCCCACCAGGCGGCTGGGCATCCTGAGGCACTGTGCGCCACCGCGGATCCGACCGGAACCGCCGCGACCCGGATCCGTTGCTGCTCAATGACTGTCGATGCCGAGACGGGAAGAAACCGGCACAGGACAGGTGTGGTCATCCACACATCTCCCGCGAATAGATACCCCTAGGGGTATAGTTTGTTTCGTTACGATCACCGGCATTCCGAGGAGGAACCCACCATGTGTTATCCAGTTACGTGCCCCGGCTGCGGAAAGACAACGTGGGGAGGCTGCGGTGCACACGTCGACGGTGTCATGAAGGCCGTGCCCGAATCCCAGAAATGCACCTGCGAGAACAATGCCGCTCCCCCGGCGAAATCCGGATTCTTCAGCACACTCTTCGGCCGCTGACCGCACGACCCACCCGCCCTGCCGACAGCCCATCGCCACCTCGACTGCCGGCAACCGTGCACTCGAGGGTGCCGTCGACGAGAACCAGGCTTCGTCGGCGGAGCAGGGATTCGGCCGCACCGAGATCGACATGCAGGACGGCGCGCCGGCGAAGCTCGGCGAGAGGACGGCACGCAATGCCACCCTCGGCACCTGTAACTCCCCGCCCGCGGATCGAGCGGTCAAGCCCAACCGGCAGATCGGGCTGCTGCCGCGGGTAACCGAGGAGCCCGCAGTCGCCGGCGATCAGGGAAGCCGGTATGCGCCAGCGATGCGCACCAACGTCGCCGGCGCCCGCCACCCGAAGGATTGCATAAATACCCCCATGGGTAACATAGTCGACCATGTTCAATACCCCCTAGGGTATGAAGGGTGTGTCATGCGTGAAATCGAGATCGGTGAATTCGCCGACGCGTGGGCGGCGGGAGCGCCCGTCGTCGACGTTCGAGAGCCGTGGGAATACCGGAATGCGCACGTGCCCGGCGCGCAGTTGCTGCCGTTGGGACAGCTTGGCGACCGGGTAACGGAGATCCCGGCCGGCGCGGTGGAGTACGTGATCTGTGCGTCCGGGAACCGGAGCGTGCAGGGGGCACGAATCCTCATGACTGTCGGACGACCCGCGGTGTCGGTGGCCGCGGGGCACCTCCGGGTGGGCCGCGGCGGGCCGGCTCCTCGACACCGGTGATGGCGGCTCATGTGCCCACCGCTGATCGCCCCGCCCCTGTATCGACCAGATTGTTCCTCTCAGATCGTCAAGGAGACCGCAGATGACCCGCAGTACCACCGTCGACGGCGACCAGCCCACGACCACGACCACCGCCGAGAGTGGGGTGCTGGGCCGAATGGGCGTGGCGATGGCCACCCATACCAAAATGGTGTTCGGGGTGTGGTTGATCGTGCTGGTCGCGCTCGGTGCGGCGGCGCCGTCGGTGTTCGGCTCGCTGGCCGGTGCCGGGTGGCAGGCCAACGGCTCGGAGTCGGTGCAGGTGCGTCAACTCGCCGAGCAGCACTTCGGCGGCAACTCCTCGGCGGCGGTGCAGGTGGTCGTGCACTCGGACTCCCAGACCGTCGACAGCCCGCGGGTTCAACAGACCCTCCGCGAGGTCGGCGCCGTCTTCGCAGGCGATACCCGGTTCGGGGCGGTGATCACGCCGCAGCCGGGAATGTCGATCAGCCCGGACGGGCACACCGGCATTCTCATTGCGGGCGCGAACGCGAGCACCGACGACATGGTCAAGGCCGTCGACGTGCACAAGGCGGAGCTGACGGCACTGTCCGGCGACGGGATCGAGGTGTACCCGACCGGGGCGTCCGCGCTGTGGAGCGACTTCAACAAGGCCAACCACGACGCGATGATTCAGGCCGAATTGTTCTCCTGGCCGGTGACATTGGCGGTCATGGTGCTCGCGTTCGGATCCCTCACCGCCGCCGGGCTGCCACTGCTGTTGACCCTGGCCGGGCTCGTCGCCTCGGCAGGCGGGCTGGTGTTGCTCAACGAGATCACCCCGATCTCGGTGTGGGCGATGAACTTCGCGATGATGTTCGCCCTCGCCCTCGGCATCGACTACGCCCTGTTCGTCGTCTCCCGCTTCCGGGACGCGGTGAAGAACGGTGGTGACCCACGATCGGCGGTGGCCGAGACGATGGACACCGCGGGCAAGGCGGTAGCCCTGTCCGGGCTGACCGTGCTCGTGAGCCTGTCCGCTGTGCTGTTGGTGCCGGCACCGGCGGTGCGCACGATGGCCGTCGGGATCATGCTGGCGGTGTTCTTCGTCCTGCTGGCCACCCTGACGTTGCTGCCCGCCGTGCTGGGCACGCTCGGCGGCAAGGTCAACGCCGGCTCGCTGCCCTGGGCGAAGAGGCAGCAGCACCGCTCGCCGCGGTTCGCCGCCTGGGGCGAGCTGCTACATCGCCACCCGTGGCCGTTCGCGATCGGTTCGCTGCTCGTGCTCATCGCGCTGTCGGTCCCCGTGCTCGGGCTGAAGGTCGCGATGCCCTCGATCGAAGTGGTGCCCACCGATGCCCCGGTCCGGCAGGGCTACGAACTCGTTCAGGGCCAGATGGGCGAGGGGGCACCGGGGATGTTGCAGATCATCGCCCCCACCGCGGAGGGTACGGAAACCGGGACGACAGCCGCCGCAACCGACGGAATCGCCATGGTGACCCCGCCGCAGCCCGCACCGGACGGTAGTGGCTACGTGATGCTGCAGGCCATGCCCACCGTCGATCCCTCCGACGCACGAATGGGCACCATCCTCGACACCCTGCGCGCGGATCTGCCCCCAGGCGCGTTGGTCGGCGGGGCGCCCGCGGAGAATCTGGACCTGCAGCAGGCGCTGAACGATTATTTCCCGCTGATCGTGGGCATCATCTTGATCCTGGGGTTCGTGCTGCTGCTGGTGGCGTTGCAGGCCCCGTTGATCGCGATCCTCGGCACGGTGGTCAGCCTGCTCTCCACTGCGGCCGCGTTCGGGGTCGCGAAGCTGGTCTTCCAGGACGGTCACGGTGCGAGCCTGCTCGGCTTCACCCCCCAGGGGTTCCTGGACGGGTGGGGGCCGGTGTTCTTCTTCGCGATGATCTTCGCGATTGCCATGGATTACACCGTGTTCCTGCTGGCCACCGCGAAGGAACACTACGAACGTTCCGCGGATCCGAAGGTCGCGCACGTCGACGGTCTGGCGCATTCCGGTCGGGTGATCTTCGCCGCCGCCGCGGTGATGGTCGCCGTGTTCTTCACCTTCGCCCTCGCCGACCCGTTGCCCCCGAAGGAGATGGGCATCATCCTCGGGGTCGCCGTGCTCCTCGACGCGGTGCTGATCCGGCTGATCCTGCTGCCGGTGCTGCTGCGCCTGACCGGGCACGCTGCCTGGTGGTCACCGGCCTGGCTGCGCAAGGTCTTGCCGAAGATCAGCTTCTCCCACTGAGCGTCGGGACCGTGGCCGCGGGTGGGGTGGGGCATTACACAATGCACCCACCCCACCCTTGGTACCCCGGGGGGTATACTGTGATTAGGTCTCAGGAAAGGAACCATGATGGTCGGCGACGAAGACAGCATTGCATTGGTACTCAACCGGCTCCGCCGGGCCCACGGGCAGCTCGCCGGGGTGATCTCGATGATCGAGCAGGGACGCGACTGCAAGGACGTCGTCACCCAGCTCGCCGCGGTCTCCCGCGCCCTGGATCGCGCCGGGTTCAAGATCGTGGCCACCGGGCTACGGGAATGCCTCACCGGCGAGCCCGAGGACGGCAGGGAACCGATGACCGAGGCCGAACTCGAGAAGCTGTTCCTCGCCCTCGCCTGAGGCTCGGTCCGGCCACCACCTCCGTTCGCCGTCGACGAAAGGTGACCATGACCGACGCGACCCGTCGGTGCGGCTGAACCATCGAAAGGATCGTGCCGCTCCTCGCCGGAACGGTGGTGCTCGCGGGAATCGCACTGGCACTGGTCTTTCCGTCGCGGTGGCTGCTGGTCACCGGGTTCGCAGCCCGCGAACCCGCTGCTCCACCGCCTCGGTGTGTGTCCCGGCGCACCGCAGTATGCCCGACCTGATCCCAGGTCGCCGAGAGAAAGGCAGACACGCTCATGACACTCGCACTGTCGACCACCCTGCACACCTCGTTCGCCGACGCGGTGGACCGCACCCGCAAAGCCCTGGCCGAGCAGGGTTTCGGGGTCCTCACCGAGATCGACATGAAGGCCACCCTGAAGGCGAAACTCGGTGAAGACATGGAGGACTACCTGATCCTCGGTGCCTGCAATCCGCCGCTCGCGCACCGTGCGGTCACCGTGGACCGGCAGATCGGGCTGCTCCTGCCGTGCAACGTCGTCGTGCGCGCCGACCCCGCCGATCCGGGCACGGTGCTGATCGACGCGATGAACCCACAGGTGATGGTCCAAGTCGCCGACCAACCCGGGCTCGGAGCCGTCGCCGACGACGCCACCGCCGCATTGCAGGCCGCCATCGACTCCTTGGGCGCGGGCGCATCGAAGGACTGACACCGCACCCGCCCATTCCCGTTGACGGAAAGGAGGATCGGTGACTCTGACCGTCGCGCTCGCCCTCGGAGCGATCATCGGCGTCCTGCTCGGACTCCTCGGCGGCGGCGGGTCGATCCTGGCCGTCCCCGCGCTGGTCTTCGGCCTCGGTCTCGACCTCGAACAGGCCATTCCGATCTCCCTGCTCGTGATCGGTGTCGCCTCCCTCGCCGGAGCCGTCCCGAAAATTCACGAGCACCAAGTGAATTGGCGCATGGCCGGGGTATTCGCCGCCTGCGGCATTCCCGCCACCTTCGCCGGCAGCGCGATCGGGCGCCTGCTACCGCAATCGGTGGTCCTGATCGGTTTCGCTGCCGTGATGGTCGTCGCCGGGATCCGGATGCTGATGGACCGAGGCGACACCGGCACCGCCTGCGAGGTCGGGGACTCGGGGATCGACTGGCGCCGCTGCGCCCCCCGATCCATCCCCGCCGGGATCGCGGTGGGATTTCTGACCGGCCTGTTCGGTGTCGGCGGCGGATTCTTGATCATCCCCGCCCTGGTGCTGATGCTCGGTCTGGACATGTCGGTCGCGGTCGGCACCTCGCTGGTCATCATCGTCGCGAACTCGGCGGCCGGTCTGGTCTCGCACCTGAGCGGCGCGAGCATCGACTGGGCGATCACCGTCGCGTTCGCCGGCACCGCGATCGCCGGGTCCCTGATCGCCGGTCATTTCGGCACCAAGGTCGACACCGACCGGCTGCAGCGGTGGTTCGCCTACCTCGTCTTCGCCGTCGCCGCCTACGTGCTGATCGACACGATCTTGCTGCGCTGATGCCGCGGGCGGCCGGCACCACACCGTTTCACCTAAGCCCTCCCGGGCAAGCGAACACCAGAGAATATGTGAGGAAGGTACGAGTCATGGACGTATCGATCATCGAGACCTCGAGCCTGGGCGACCGCAGTTACCTGGTCAGCGACGGCGCCGTCGGCGTCGTCGTCGACCCGCAACGCGACATCGACCGGGTCTTAACTCTCGCCCACGACCGCGGCGTGCGGATCACCCACGTCCTCGAGACCCACATCCACAACGACTACGTCACCGGTGGCCTCGAGCTGGCCCGCACCGTCGGCGCCGAATACGCCGTCCCCACCGGCGACGACGTCGGCTACCAGCGGCGCGCCGTCGGTGACGGCGACGTCATCGACGCCGGACCGATCCAATTGCTGGTCATGCACACCCCCGGCCACACCCACCACCACGTCAGCTACGTCCTCCGTGACACCGCCGGCACCCCCCACGCAGTCTTCACCGGTGGATCGATGCTCTTCGGCACCACCGGCCGCACCGACCTCCTCGGCAAGGCCCACACCCGGGAACTGACCCACGCCCAGTACCACTCGGTGCGCCGCTTGGCGGACGAGCTCCCCGCCGACACCAAGATCTACCCCACCCACGGATTCGGCAGCTTCTGCGCCGCCACTCCCGCGAGCGGGGACTCCTCCACCGTCGGCGAACAACGCACCACCAACCCCGCCCTGACCCAAGACGAGCAAAGCTACGTCGACGAACTGATCGCCGGTCTGTCCGAGTATCCCGCCTACTACGCCCACATGGGCGTGATCAACACCCGAGGACCGGCCCCGGTCGACCTGTCTCTGCCCGCACCCGTCGACCCGGACGAGCTCCGCCGCCGCATCGAGGCCGGCGAATGGGTCGTGGACCTGCGGGAGCGCACCGCCTTCGCCGCCGGCCACCTCGGCGGCACCCTCGGCTTCGAGCTGTCGGACTCGTTCGTCACCTACCTCGGCTGGCTCTACCAGTGGGGTGCACCCCTGACCCTGATCGGCGAAAACGAAGACCAGGTCGCCGACGCCCGCCGCGAACTGGTCCGCATCGGCATCGACGACCTCGACGGCTCCGCGATCGGTGAAATCCACACCCTCGTCGCCGGCACCGCACTGCGCTCCTACCGGGTCGCCGACTTCGCCGCCCTCACAGAGGCACTGCGCGAGAAGGACATCGCAGTCCTCGACGTCCGCCAACGCAACGAATACGACAGCAGCCACATCGACGGAGCGATCAACATCCCGCTCCACGAACTCTCCGACCGCCAGGGGACCCTCCCCGACGGGGAAATCTGGGTGCACTGCGCCTCCGGCTACCGCGCCTCCGTCGCCGCCTCGATGATCGACCGACCCGACCGCACCACCGTGCTGATCAACGACGACTACGACAACGCAAAGGACACCGACATCACCAGCACGACATAGGCATTCGAATATCACGGGGCGCTGACCGATTCTGGAAGACCGGCGTCCACTGCCATACCTACCCGTGGAATCGGTTCGGCCAACGCTGGAAGCAACTCTGGCGACCGCGACCTCGTGCACGACGGCCAGGCATACACCGGTGACCACCGTCCCGTGTGCACGCGGGGGCCTGCCGGGTGCGGCGACGCTGCCGCGCTGGTGACGGTGGTCCGAGAAGGCACACACTTATACCCCCCGGCGTATTATGGGAAGTGGCGGGGCGACAGCATCGGGTCTCCCCCGGACGGAGGTGAGGCGGCAGATGCGTTACGGCGACTGCGGTGGGGGCATAGCCGGCTGGGTGTGGGTGTTCGGTGCACTGCTGGTGGTCGGGCTTCTGCTGCTCATGGTGGCGGGAGGACTGCTGACGTATCGCGCAACATCTCGACCGGACAGCCACCTCACTGGCCGCACCGGCCGACACCCCGCGCCGCCGGCCGGGCAGGCCCGGGCCCGCGAGATCCTCGACGAACGTTTCGCCCGGGGCGACATCGACGCCGAGGAGTTCGGTGACCGGCGGCGCATGCTCGACGGCGGCGATTGATGGAACCGATCAGCCGCCGCCGCGCACTGCAACTCGGCGGCCTGGGCCTGGCCGGCGTGCTCGCGGGCGGGCTCGGATTGGCTTGGCAGGGCAGCCGAGGCGCCCGATTCGACGCGGCGGTCGGTGCGGAACTGTCCGAACCGAGCGTGCTCGCGAGCAGCGGCGGGGAACTCGCGCTCGCGCTGACGGCGGCCGAGGGGGACCTTCCGGTCGCCGGGGGCCGGGCGCGGGTCCTCGGGTTCAACGGCGGCCTGCCCGGCCCCACCTTGCGCGTGCGGCCCGGCGACCGGATCCGGGTGACGCTGCGCAACCGCTTGTCCGAGCCGACCAACCTGCACCTGCACGGGCTGCACGTCTCCCCTGCGGGCAACGGCGACAACCCGTTCCTGCGGATCGAGCCGGGCCAGGACTTCGACTACGAATACCGGCTGCCCGACACTCATCCGTCCGGGGTGTACTGGTACCACCCGCACCACCACCACCTGGTCGCCGACCAGATCTTCGGTGGCCTGTATGGAGCCATCATCGTCGACGACATCGATCCGGTGCCCGTCACCCGGGAGCGGGTGCTGGTGATCTCCGATCTGACCCTCGACAATGCCGGACGGATCGCGCCCGCCTCGATAATGGACCGGATGGTCGGCCGGGAGGGCAATCTTGTGTTGGTCAACGGCCTGCTCCGTCCGACGATGACCGCCGCCCCGGGCACGCTCGAACGGTGGCGCATCGTCAACGCCTGCGTCAGCCGGTACCTACGCCTTCGGTTGGACGGGCAACAGCTACGACTGCTCGGCCTGGACTCGGGCCGCTTCACCGAGCCGCGCCCGGTCCAGGAGTTCGTGCTGGCCGGTGGAAACCGCGCCGACCTGTTGGTGTCCGCCATGGCGGGATCGGGGCAATTGCTGGCCCTGCCGGTCGACCGGGGCGCAATGGGCATGATGGGGCGCGGGGGCAGGGGCGATCCCTCGTCACCGGGCGGGGATGCGACGGGGACGGTCCTTGCCACTGTCGAGGTCGCGGGTGCTGCCGCCTCGCCGCCGGCTCCGGTTCCCCCGCAGCCGTCGCCGCGTGACCTGAGACGCGAAACCGTTGCCGCCACCAAGACGTTCACCTTCGGGGTGGGAATGGGAATGGCCATGGGCGCCGGCGGGATGCGGTTCACGATCGACGGCCGCGAGTACGATCCCGACCGCACCGACCACACGGTACGGGTGGGCACCGTCGAGGAATGGACCCTCGTCAACGACTCGCCTATGGAGCACTCGCTGCACCTGCATGTGTGGCCGATGCAGCTCCTGCGCACCGGCGGACGGGAGGTCACCGAGATCGCCTGGCAGGACGTGGTCAACATCCCGGCCCGCAACCGGGTGACGGTCCGCGTCGCGTTCGACGACTACCCCGGCCGCACCGTCTATCACTGCCACATCCTCGACCACGAAGACCTTGGCATGATGGGCGTCATCGAGGCGCGATGACCCCCACCGAGAACGTGCGATCGAAGAATTTTCGTTGGCTTGGCGGAAAGCCGCCGGGACCCGAGCACGGCTGCAGTTGGAGGCCGGGCTCGGTCTTTCTGGAATCGCGGTGCACGGCCGCCGCCCCGATAGAACCGGATTCGCGTACTTACGCAACCCGCCTGCCGCCGGAGTCACCCTGGAAATCCGATGAATCCCCACCGCACGAAGAAGGCGGCGGGGACACCCGCGGACAGGGTGGCGGCTCCGGAGACGGGGCAGTTCAAGGCTGCGGACGTCCGCACGTGAGCGGGCCCACCGCTTTGGACACCGCCGCGATGTCGGCGCACATCCCGTCTCGCTATCGTTGCCGCAGGTGCAGGTGGTCTCGAGCTCACGCTCTCGACCGAACGAGCACCGGCCGATGACACGGTTCGACGACGAACTCGCAATACCGAGCTTTCCTGCGTCGGGGTTCGCTCCCCGGCTGCTTCGCCACGGCAGTCCGTCGCTGCGCTCCTGGCGGTCTCGTTGTGTGCGGCGTGTGGGGTACCCGAGGTTATTCCACCGCCCCCTACCGGTGACTATTCCCAATTCCACCTGCCCGATGGTGCCCAAGTGTTACCGCCCGCGAGCGTCGTTCCACCTGTCCCACAGGATCCCTCCACCTGCGACGCGACACCACCTCCCTCGCCACCGTCCAGCGCGTCGCACCCACCGCCACGATCGTCGCGGTCCCCGACTGGGACGATTGCCTGACCACCCTGCAGCACGGCCGATGCGGCCAGCACCGACAACTCCATCCTCGCCGGCCTCGCAGCTCAGGATCCCCACCTCGAGCTCGTCGGCCCGAACCTGGAACTCGAGCCGTACGGTGTCGTCACAAACAAGAGCAACGACGACCTGGTGCGCGTCGTGAACGCAACACTCGGAACGAGTGCGTACCGCACGGAACATGGATGAGGATGTACGAAAAATGGTTACGCCTGGTAGGGCCGACCGGCGGCCCACCAGCGCCGAGCTATCGGGACTGACACGGTGACCGGGTGCGAAGGTCATCGGTATGTCGCCACTCGCCTGGATCTGATCCCGCGGACCTGGATGTGATCCCGCAGGTGACGGTCGCCGATCGGATCCTCGGAGACCTGCACTGCGGAGACCGGGTCCGGCGCTCCACTGGCAAGGAGCCGGACCCGGACGACCACGGGCGCACGGCGACAGCGGGATTCGCACGGACTCGAGGCGCGGGGCGCCATACCGAAGACGAGATCGACTGAGCTCACTTCGCTGACTGTGATCCCCGCGCGCGACCACGTCAATCTCCGCATTCTTCACCCATTCGATCCGACCGAGGTAGACGTCGGTCAACGCATTGCGGGCGGATCTCCGGCGGGGGTGAGGCATCAGCTTGCCCAACATTCTGACAATGACAGTCTTCGGGTGCCATCATCAGACATGGGCTATGACACGGATGAATCAGCCGAGCAACCGATCACCGAACTGGACTCGGAGACGAGCTGGCAGTTGCTCAGCTCGGGCGCCTTGGGGCGGCTTGCCTTGAGCGTGTCCGGGCGGGTCGACATCTTTCCCGTCAACTACGTCGTCCACGAAGGCAAGGTGTACTTCCGAACCGCTGAGGGATCCAAGCTCGTCGAGCTCACCATCCACCGGGACGTCGCCTTCGAGGTGGACGAAATAGCCGAGAAATCGGGCTGGAGCGTCATCGTCCACGGCACCGCGCGTCGCCTCCAAAAGCTCAGCGAGGTCGCCGCAGCCGACGAGTTGCCTTTGCGGTCATGGCTGGCCACCCCCAAGTTCAATTACGTCGAGATCACACCCACCGAAATCACCGGTCGCCGCCTCATCTTCAGCGACGAACCGGACCGCTGAACCGCCCTAACTGCCTCGGCTCTCCTCCGCGCTGCCACCCCAACCAACCCTGCAGTGACGACTGCGGTACCAAGCACGCGGCCGAGACGCAGCGGGAAGAGGGTACGGCGCCAGGCTTCTGCATGAGGCGCCGGAGAGTTGGGATGGGATCGGACCGCGTTCCCTGTTGGAGAAGTACGTACCTTGTGAGGCAGGACGCCATGGACCCCGATCGCCGCCGCCCCGCCCTTCAAAGGCTCGGACGGACCCTCACGACCGGCGAGTGCATGCCGCTGCTGCGGTCGGTTCCCTCGGCCTGAGCCTGCTACTAGCCGGTGCCCGCCGCACCTCCCGACGCGGCCGCCTCGCCCGCCACGAAACCGACGTCGTAAGCCAGGACCGCGACCATCTCGCCGAACAACAACGCGGGAACGTCAACGCCGATCCCAACCCCACCGACAGACGTGACTGGCGGCACCCATTCGGCCACCGATCAGACTGCACCGCAACCAGCTCCACCCCCTGCCGCCAAACCGAGGGCACGGTTGTGGAAACTCCGGTACGCGGTGGTGAACAGTGTGCTCGGGTTCTCTGACGGGCTGATGTATTCGCTGTTGTACGAGTGCAAGCTCGGGCCGGTAACGTAGTTTCTCGTGAACGGGCTCCCTGCCACGCTCGATGCCGATCATCGGTGTCTCGTGACGGCGCCCAGACCGTGAAAACTGCGAAGCCGCACGTTCGGCACCCTCCTCAGCAGGCCGCGGTCGACAGCGTCATCGAAATGCACGGATTGTCGAAACGCTTCGGTGGTCTTATCGCCGTCGACGCGCTCGACCTCGACGTCCATCGGGGTGAGGTCTTCGGGTATCTCGGCCCCAACGGGTCGGGGAAAAGCACGACGATCCGCATGCTGTTCGACTTCATCCGGCCGTCCACCGGAACCTACACCGTCCTCGGTGGCAGCGGCGCCGACCCGGCCATCCGCCGCCGGCTCGGCTACATCCCCGGCGAGCTCCAGTTCGACCCCAGATACACGACGGCAGACCTGATCGCGTTCTACGGCCACCTTCGCGGTGGAGTCGACACGACCTACGTCTACGAGCTTCTCGAACGCTTCGACCTCGATCCAGTGCGCCCGATCGGACAACTCTCCACGGGCAACCGCCGCAAGACCGCAATCGTGCAGGCGTTCATGCATCGTCCGGAGCTGTTGATCCTGGACGAACCCACGGCGGGTCTCGACCCATTGCTGCAACACGAGTTCCACCAGCTGATCGGCGACGTCAAACGCGACGGCACGACGGTGTTCCTGTCCTCACACGTCCTGCCCGAGGTGGAAGCGCTCGCCGACCGGGTCGGGATCTTGAGGAAGGGCCGGCTCGTCACGGTGGCGGCCATCGACCAGCTCCAGCGCCAAGCCCGCCAGCACATCGACCTGTACGTTGCCCGCGAAGCAAGCGCCGAGCCGTTCGAGAGCCTTCCGGGCGTCCTCAGCGCTACATCGTCCGGTACGGTGATCAGGCTCGTCATCGAGGGGAACGTCGACGCCGTCCTCAAGCAGGCCGCGACGCTGCCGGTGCGACGGATCGTCACCCACGAGACCGATCTCGAGGACGCCTTCCTCAGCTTGTACCGGGACGAGCCGAGCCCGTGAGGGTCCTTGGGCGTTACCTCGAGGACCGGCGCCGCTCAATGGTGTGGTGGTCGGGCGGCGTGGCTGCCTACGTGGCGGTCAACAACGCGTTCTACCCGACGATCAAGAACGTGACGGGCATCGAGAACCTCGTCAAGGACCTTCCGGATACGTTCAAGACCCTGATCGGCTCGAGCGACCAGATCCTCATCACCTCGCCCGCGGGGTACCTGCAGGGACGTTTGTTCGGCCTCATCCTGCCCGTCCTGCTGTTGATCTTCGCCGTGGGAGCGGGCGCGTACGCGATCGGCGGCAGCGAGGAGGACGGCACCCTCGAACTGCTCTTGTCCAACCCGGTGACCCGCGGACGCGTCCTGATCGAGCGATTCGTCGCAGTGGTCGCGCTGTCGCTCGGCCTTGGGATCGTCACCACCGCGAGCCTCCTCGCGTTCTCCCCGCCGTTCGGCTTGCTCGAGGGCGTATCGATCCCCGGGCTCGTCGCGGCGGTGTTCGCGGCGACCGCATTCGGGCTGATGCACGGTGCGATCGCGTTTGCTGCGGGCGCCTGGACGGGCCGACGGTCGGTGGCGATCGCCACGGCCGCAACCGTGGCGGTGATGGGAAATCTCCTCAACGCCGTCGCGGCATCGAGCGAGAGCTTGCACATCTTGCGCTTCGCCTCGCCCTGGCACTGGTACGGGGGCCGCAACATGCTCGCGCAGGGAATCGCGCTCGAGCCGTTCCTCGCTCCGATTGCCGTTTTCGTGGTCTGCGCGGCGGTGGCCCTGTGGAGCTTTCGACGGCGGGACCTGCACTGACCCACCGCACGTGGGGTGACGTCGAACCGGTGTACCGGACTCATGCCGTATCCGCGAGCAGCGTGGCAGTTTCAGCAGTTCCCTGCACGGACCCCAGAGGAGCTAGTCGTTGGTGCAGACTTCATCCGAATGGGAGGCGCAATAGTCATGTGCACAACGCGATCATCTACTTGCTGAAGCCCATTCGCGATATCTGGGCGCAGCCGTGCAGTGCGCGGACGGCGGTGGCGGCAGCGAGGACGCCCGCTGTGGCCTGGCGGCGGATTCCCTCCAGCCACGAATCCAGGCCACCCCTCCGGTGGTGATTGCCATGAGCGTCGTCGATGCTCCCGTCCTACCCTGAGTTGAGGCCGCCCGGGTAATGGTCGGCGGTGCCGTCGTCGACCGCTGAAGGAGTCCCGTGTCCGGTGACACAGATCCGGAACTCACTCCCGCCCCGCGTGGTCGGATCACCCACATGCTCAGCGCCCGCCCGTTGCTGCTCCTCGCGTTCGCGTTCGCGGTCATGGCGGACCCCGTATCCTCCGTGGCGTACGCCATCGAGGCTGCACTGCGAGCCCTGGGCGGTGATCTCGCTCTGCTGATCCCGCCCATGGGAGCAGTCGTTGCCATCATCGCGGTGGTGAGCGTGAACTACCAGCAGCTGATTGCCCGTTACCCGCAGGGCGGCGGCGGCCATCGGCGAGGCCTTCGGCGGGCTATGTGTGGGTGAGAACGACCGCAAGGAACAACAGACCGTCACGATGCCGGTGATGCCGGCCGTGATCCCGGCGGCAACGTCGACGGGCATGCGATGGGGTGTTCTTCTACCTGTCCGGTAGGCGGTGATCCCGGCCGTCACCGCACCCACACCCACGATCACACCGATGCCGTACGCCCAGAACAGGGCGACAGACAACACCCCGCAGAGAAATGACACCTGCCCGTATCGGTGCTCCCGTGCCTGGTCGCCGGTCCCACGGCTGTGACCGGCTCCTCTCATGATTACCCGCAAACCCCACCGCTGACTTCCCTTGTTGCCGCCTCGCTCCGGGTCACAGGTTGGGCAAGACCGCGGCGAGGAACAACACACCGGCCGTGATTCCGGCCAGCCCGGCCAGAACGCCGAGGACCGCCTCCACGGGAATCGGTTCCTGCGTAGCGCGGGCGCGATCTCGGGCAACAGCTGCTACGACGAGAGCGCCCAGACCCAGCAGCACACCCACTCCGAAGGCCCAGAACGCCACGACCGAGAGGGCACCGAACATCACCGCCAGATCACCGGCAGCGTTTTCCCGTGCCGACCCTGCCGGCACGGGGTGCTTGCGTGATTCGGGAGCGACCATCATGGGTCTATTCATCGAGCCACAGTCGTCGCCGGCACACCCGCAGCATCGCCGAGGCTTCGGACGGGGTGAGGGTCTCGGGTGGGTCGGTTTCGAGAAGGTCCTCGAGCCGCCGGAAGAACGTGGCCGGGGGTAGCCCGAACTCGGTTTCGATGTCGTCGGCGGGGCCGCCTCCGAGGCGATACCAGCGGCGCTCGAAATCGACCAATTCCGCAGTGTCTGTCTCGGGCATCGGTGTCACCTTCCCATCCGGTCCGGCCGGTAGGTCAGATCGCATTCTGGGCGGCCGTGCCGGGAGTACTTCCGAAGTGATGTCCTCGGGTGGATGACCCCTCGGGAACACCACTGACCGTATGACGATTGTGCGGCTCGGTTGTAGGGTCCGAAGACCTCACCCGCGAACACCACGGCTTGCCCGACCGGCACCGGCGTCAGGCGGCGCTGCCGTCGGCCACGGCAGCCGGGAACGCGCCGGCGACCGGCTGATCGAACGCGGCGGGAAGTGGCTGGTGGACGACGTTGGTGATGAGCTCGCCGAAGGCGTGCGGGTCGTCCATCAGCCAGGCGTGCCCGCCCGGCATGGTGATCGTGTGCGGATCCCCCAGTGCGGCCTGCAGTGACAGGGACGTGGATTCGGGGATGATCGTGTCCCGCTTGCTCCACACCACGAAGATCGGAAGTCGACGTTCGGCGAGAGCGGCGAGTTCCGGGGCAAGGTTCGCGGTGCGGGCGAGGTGGGCGACCTCCCACACCGCGCCCGGGTTGCGCAGCACGTTGGGCACCGCGTCGCGCAAAACGACCGGCAGGACACGAGTCAGTTGCCGGCCCGGGCAGCAGATCGGCCGGCAGGTGCAGACCCCAGTCCCACAGCGGACGATCACGCAGTGCGCGCACCACCCCGCGGCCGTCGGTCCACGCGGAACCGCCGATGGAATTGACCAGCACCAAACGTTCGGCCAGATCGGGCAATCGGTGGGCCGTGGTGATCGCGACGCCCCCACCGAACGAATGACCGACGACGGTCACGGGCCGGGGCAGGCCAATGGTGTCGGCGAACTGCCCCACCCAGTGGGCGTACCCGGGAAGAGCTCTCTGCGCCTCCGGCAGACGGGCGGTGCCTCCGACACCGGGGAGTGCCGGGACATACACACGCATACCCATTCCGATCAGCTGCTCGAGCGGGCGGGTGTAGGCGGCTCCACTGAGCCCCCAACCGTGCAGGAACAGCACCCGCTGCCCGAAGCCGCCGACCCCGTACCGGGCGATCCGGCCGTCGATGCGCACCGACCGCCACCGCAGACCGGAGCACGGTGGCTGCGACCCAACGTTCGTGTTCATACCTTCCATCACACGACGATCGCGCGGATGCGCCCAGGGCCGCCGGGCCTTCACTTGGTTACCAAGGTCCCCTTTTTCTACCCGGTGTGCTCGAGGCGGTGCCTTCACGCTGCCCTGCAAGCGGCCGCGAAGGTCGTCATCGTTGTCGGCAAGGCTGTCGCCACCTCGCCCGCGGATCAGCGCGCCGCTACCCGGACCACCACCTCGTTGCGACGGAGGAATGGGATGGTCCACGGCGGATCGTAGAACCAGGCGACGGGTTCACCGTTCGGGACCCACGCGGTGTCATCCAACGCGCGCAGCAGTTCAGCGGTGCGCGCAGCGACCGCCCCGGGGCCGCGGTCGCCTGTGAAACGCAGCGCCGCGACCGTCTCACCGGGGACCTCCACGAGTTCCACGTTCTGGTCCTTGGGAATGGGCAAAGCTTCCATCGTCCATTTCAACGGCATGTAGAACCGGACGACCCACGAGTCGCCCGGACCGCCGACCTGGGATACCGGCGAGGTCATCGCGATCTTCGACTTACTCACGTTGGCGCCGAAGATGTATCCGGCCAGGCGCCGGAACCCTGCGTTACGGGCACTCTCCTCGTCTCCGGGCACCGTGGTCTCGGCAGCGACACGCGGACCGTACCGGCGGATCTCGAGGCCTCGAATCTTCTCCTGGACGTCGTAGCGAGGCTCTTCGGTGCCGCTGCGAATTCCTACCAGCGACCCAAAACCCTTCGCCACATCGGTCGCGATCGTCACCAACCCCATCTCGGCCTCCTTGTCGGATTGCTTCGCCGTGAACTCTTACGGGACACCTCTAGGTCTTCATCAACGACTCGCGCACCACGCGACGCAGAACCTTGCCAATCTGGGAACGCGGTAGATCTTCGACCACCACCACCTTCCGAGGCACCTTGTATGCCGTCAGATGGGTTCGGCAATGCTCCCGCGCCGCCTCGGCGTCGAACTCGCTTTCCGATGCAACCACCGCCGCGACCACTTCTTCACTGCCGCTCGGTGTCGGCAGGCCCACAACGGCGACGTCGGTCACTCCGGGGAACAGTCGCAGCGCCTCTTCCACCTCGGACGGCATGACGTTGAATCCACCGGTGATGATCAGTTCCTTGATGCGATCCACAACCGTGACGAAGCCGCCAGGATCAACTTGGACAATGTCGCCGGTTCGGAACCAGCCGCCTTCGAGCAGCGCTTCCCGCGTCTTTTCGGGTTTGTTCCAGTACCCGGTGAACACTTGAGGCCCTCGAATCAGCAGCTCGCCGCGTTCCCCCGGCTCCACGTCCTCGATGGGATTGTCGGGATGCACGACCCGAATCTCGGTGCTGGGAAAAGGAACTCCGACGGCACCTGGGCGGCGCGCGAGCCCGATCGGATTTCCGAGCGCGACCGGAGACGTCTCGGTGAGCCCGTAGCCCTCGACGAGCAACCCACCGGTGACCGTTTCCCACAGTTCGAGTGTCGCTGCCGGCAACGGCATCGCCCCGGAGATCGCGTAACGAGCCGACGTCAGGTCCACACCCCGCTCCTGTGCGGCACGCGCGAGTCGCTCGTATATCGGTGGCACCGCGGGGAGAAATGTCGGCGGATGTCTCTTCGCTGCGGCCAGCACCAGGTCGACGTCGAACTTCGGAAACAGCACCAGGCGTGCGCCGATACTCATCGCGAACGTCAGACACAGCGTGAGCCCGTAGGCGTGAAACATTGGGAGAACGGCGTATACAACCTCCTCGCCGTCCACAAGTCCTGGAACCCACGCGCGTCCCTGCTCGGCGTTGGCGGCGAGGTTCCGGTGACTGAGCATGGCGCCCTTCGGGGTGCCTGTGGTGCCGCTCGTGTATTGCACCGCCGCCAGATCACCGACGGTGGGTCGGGGATAAGCCGGATCGATTCGCCCCTTGGTCAGCAGCTGCTTCCACGGAACCGCTGCCGGCGCCGGAGCGGTCAACTCGTTCCGAAGCTTCCGCGCCCTCGCGATGGGCAACGCCAGGCCGATCCGTTTGGTCAGGGGCATCGATTGCGTAATGTTCACCGCAACGACGTGCTGGAGGGCCGTCTCGCCGGAGAACTCGCGGAGCATCGTGCACACTTTGTCCCAGGCGATTGCGACCTTTGCACCGTGGTCCGCAAGCTGGTGCGCCATCTCCCGAGAGGTGTAGAGCGGATTGTGCTCGACCACCACACCGCCGATCCGCAGCACGGCGTAGAACGCGACAACGTGTTCGGGGCAGTTCGGCATGATCAGAGCCACCCGGTCACCGTGGCTGACGCCGAGGCGCCGCAGTCCCTCGGCCGCACGTTGTACGCGGTCATCGAGCTCGGTATAGGTGAGTTCTGCTGCGAAGAACTCGACCGCCGGCCTGGGCCCGAACCTGGCCACCGAGGCGTCGAACATGTCGACCAGTGACGTCTCCGGGATTTCGATGTCCGCTGGAACCCCTTCTGCGTAGCTGCTGAGCCACACCCGTTCGACACTCTTTCTCATACGGACCACCTGACCCTGTCGCACCTCGTCGCCCTAGGACTGCCGCGCAGTGCTCCGCGCGGTCGGCTAATGGCATCCCGACCCCGTCGGGTCGGCGTCATCGCTGGGCTTGCCGCCGAACCTACGACCGTCCGACACGTACTTCTAGAGGCGTTGGACCCCGGCAGGTGGCGACGTCGATGATGATCTGCCTGAGGCCGCGCGACGGATACAACCTCTGCACCGCGCCTGCGGCCAGTCCGGGTCAGTTGACCGACCATCCCGGTGCGTGCCCGAGACCCTGCCATTCCCGCTGCCACTGCGAACGGTGGTGTTTGTCGAGCAGCCAATGGACCCCGAGTAGGAGCAGGCCGCAGCCGACCGTTCCGAGCATCAGGAACCCGAGTGCCGCGCCGATGGCCCCGAGTGCGTTGTCGGTGGCGGTGTTCGGGGCGGCCATGTAGTTGCCGTCTTTGTCGACCCAGACGGTCACCGTCTGTCCGGCCCACGCCCCGGTACCTCGCCGACTCCCGAGCAGTGGTCGAGTCAAACCGATTGCCCCGCATGGGATGTGCGACAGCTTGCGTGCCACGTCCTCGGCATGGCGGCGTATGCATCGTCGATCCGCGAGGGCCGCCGGCAACAGAGGCTCGCGCACAAGGCCCTCGCAACCCACGGCGGAGGTGAGTTCATCGATCAACTCACCGACCTCCAGGTCCGAGAGCGCGCCGCGCTGACCCCAGCGCAGATCACCCAGCAATTCCACGCCATCGGCCGCAGCGCAGCGAAGGGACGCAGGCGCACACCCGCGATCATTCGCCGACACCGAATGCCCGAACCGCAGACGATCGGAGGAATCAGCGAATGGTGGTCCATCGGGTTCGTCACCGACGTGATCCTCACCCGCGATGTCTGGATGCATCGTGTGGATCTCAGCCGGGCCATCGGCCGACCGCTGCGCCTGTCCGCCGACCACGACGGCGAACTGATAGCCGACATGGCACGCGAGTGGGCGGGGCGCCACGGACAACCGTTCCGGCTGCACCTCACCGGTCCCGTCGGGGGTGCGTGGTCGTCGGGCACCGACGGCGAAACCCTCGAGGTCGACGCCCTCGAGTTCTGCCGCATCCTCTCCGGGCGGGAACCCGGAAACGGGCTGCTCGCAACCCCGGTGCCCTTCTAGGGCTGCGCCACACGAGATCGTGATCACCTCGGATACCACACCGAATTGGACACGACATCAGCGTTCTCAACGATCAACTCGCCTCGAGGCTCAGGTCGTAGTCCTCGTCGGTGAGAAACCATGGGTCAACGCGCGGCAACCTGATGGTGGAAGCCGCCCTCGGCGTGAGGGCGGACGTCGTCGATTGTCAGAGTAGGCGCTCGGCGCTGGTCCGTGCATCTCGTCGCCGACGCCGGTGTGTGCGCCGTCTGCGGTCGGCCTCGGACATCCCACCCCACGTTCCGTACGGTTCGGCAACGGCCAGGGCGTACTCGCGGCATTCGATGAGCACCCGACAGTCCTGGCAGACGCGTTTGGCGTGCGCTTCGCGCCGCGCCCGGTCGCGGCCGCGCTCCCCCTCCGGGGAGAAGAACAACGACGACTCGACGTTCCGGCACGACCCCAGGATGCGCCAATCTCCGTAATCACGGTCGGTGGACAGCCCGGTCCGCAGCGAATTTTCACGGCGGGGAGCCGACGCAGTGCTCGGCGCACGAGCGGGTACAGAAGTCATGGGATCGGTGTCACTCATCTCAGTTTCGGATTTTGCGCGGCGAACGTGCCACGTGTAGTGACATCGGTTGGACAACAACATGAAGCACCGTGCGCCCTGTTCGGCGGATCAGGTGCCCAGCCAGAGCCGTCGACGGGCGACGGTGGTCATTCGCTCGACCAGCACCGGCCGCAGGGGTGCCAGCGCAGCGACGTCGAGGTATGCGACCAGTGTCCGGAAGAACGCCGCGGTGTCCATCCCGAAATCGGCCATGATGACCTCGGCCGGTCCGCCGCCGTGGGCGCACCACCGCAATTCGAAGGCCACCATTCGGCTCAGCTCCGTCATGTCCGTGGCCATCTGCGCCCCTGGTGGTTCGGTGCACCGGTTGCCGCACAACGGGTCCGGACCCTGGGCTGACGCGAACTCGGTTGCCCGGGCCGAGGTGGTGGGTAATCCATCGGGTGGCCAACCGGGCAGTAGCCACAGTGCATCGGCACGGCGCTGTCATCGGGCAACGCTCTGCCCTCCGGGGCAACCGGGACCCACGGCGAGGACTGTGTGAGAGCAGTTCGATGGACCAAGGATCGGAAATATCGGATCCTCGCTGCCGGCGGAGGTCTGGGGTGAGCGGGCGGCGTGGAATGCGTTGGCGACGGTGTCGAAGCAGGGCACCGCTGCACCGATGCCGATCCGGTCCAGGATCGAGCGCACATCGGCGGATGCGGCCAAAGTCAGGCGGCACCGCTGCGCCGACAGATCGGTGGCGGTGCGGTGCAATGCTGCCAACCCGGGGCACCCGAGAAAAGGAACATGTAGCAGGTCGACGACGACACTGTGACCGGTCAGCACCGATTCGCCGAGACAGGCCGACAGCACCGGCACGGTGCCGGCGTCCACGTTCCCGGCCACCCGGATCACGACCGGGCCGCCGGGGGGTTCGTCGATGTCGATGCGGAATTCGGTGGCCCCGGCAGCGATGGTGTTCGACCGCCAGGTGTCCGCTAACCAGGACTTCACCTGTGCCGGAGAGTCGACAACGGAATGGAAAAAGGTCATGAGGTTCCTCCGGGGTGGGACCGACCCGAAAAACCCAAAAAAGAAAGGGCTGAGAATCGTAGCCGGGAACGGACACTGTCTGCCGGGCTGTGAACTCAACCTCTGCCCTCAACGATAACGCGCATTTCCCAGGAAGCAACCCGCACCCGGATTCGGGCGATACCGCACAAACCCCGCCGCCGCGGCCGCGAATCCGCGGCGGTGTCGCGTGGGCGCTACCAGACGAAACGCACACCAGGTAGGGGCAAGGGATACCGTTGAGCAACTCCTATCCCCGTCCCCGCCGGCTCGAACGCCAGAGCGCCGCACAGCGGACACCAGCTGCCGACTCTGGCCACCGATGACTCGGCGGATCCGCACTCATCACGGTGTCGGCCCCGTATGGGGGATCGACATCGAGCTATGAAAACACGCGTCCATCGCACCGTTCGACGTCGCGGCCGAGCAGTGGTTCCCTGCGGCGGCCAGGTTCGCCGTCACGGTCACGACCGCCAGCGGCTCGCTTCCCCGGCCGCCCCGCACACGACGCGATTCGGACACTCGGATACGACACGATCGCCGCACGACCCTAGAAGCGCCGCAGCACTTCTCGCCCATCACTAGGCTCGACACGATGGCGCTCAGAACGCCTGAGACAGGGCGTTGACGACGGATCTTCCTACCGGAAAAGGGTGGCCATGAGCCGATCGATCGAACAGCCCGGTCACGACGGCACCCGGGTGCTCGTCGTGATCATCTCCGCGGCAGTGGCGATCGTAGGCTCCTTCATCGGCTCGGGGGCGCTGTTGGGAACCCCGATCGCCCAGGTCGCCGACGGCGCCCTCGCCGCGGACGCCACCGCCGTCGCCCCCGGCGGGCCCGCCTTCTCGATCTGGACACTGATCTATCTGGGATTCATCGCGCACGCGATCTGGCAGGCCCTACCCGCCCACCGCGCCGACGTTCGACAACGGCGCCTCGGGTGGTGGCTCGCCGCCTCGATGATCCTGAACGCGGCATGGATAACCTGCGTCCAATTCGAACAGCTCTGGCTCAGTGTCCTGGTCATCATCGCCCTCCTCGCCGTGCTGACGGTCGCCTTCGGGGTCCTGACCACCGAGAGGCCCTCCAGCCGCGTCGAGGCGGTCGTCGTCGACGCCACCGCATACGTCTACCTCGGCTGGGTGTGCGTCGCCGTGGTCGCCAACATCGCCGCAACACTGGCTGCCGCCGACATCGATCCGTTCAGACTCGGACCCGACACCTGGGCCGTACTCGTCCTCACCACCGTCGCCCTGGTCGCCATCCTCCTCGCCGTCGCCGGCCACGGACGCGTCACCGTCACAGCCGCGATCGTGTGGGGCCTTGCCTGGATAGTGGTGGCCCCAACCACCGGCGACGGCCTCAACTCGCGGCCGGCCGCCATCGCTGCGGCCGTCGCCGCCACCGTAGCCGTACTCGCCACCGCAATCGCTCGCGTACCTCGGCAGCAACCGACAACCCGAACACTCAAATGACCATGTAATCAATTTCGCGCCCACCACGCACACCGATGGAACATGTCGCCTCTACTGGTCAAACGCTAGGTTTGCTCAGGGAGCGCCTCCATAGTCAGCCGGTGTGCGAGGTGATGACCGGCAGGCTCAGTACCCTGCCCTCCCCCGGTGCTCACTGACGCTGGCAGCATCAGCGCCGCCTGCAAACATCAACTCGACTCCCTCCTTCCTCGAGCAGTACAAATACTTCATCGCCGGTGTGAGCACCCCGCCGCGGCTGCTCAAACAATTCGACCAGATCCGGGCCGACCTCGGCGGCGTAGGGATTGCGGTGCGGTCCATAGCGCAGCAGAGTGGGAATGGCATGGCCGGTGCATACGGACGTGATGGGCGATGGCGGCGTGCTCCACGTACCGCGGCTCGCCGGGCCCCTCCGGTTCGAGGCCGAAAGATGGGTGAGCACGATGGTGAGTGAGCAAACGAAGGCCCGGATTCAGCACGATCTCGACGCCCGGTTCGGCCGGTTCGGGGTGTGGCTCTATCGCGTGACGAGGGGCCGCATCGTGCGGCCGTGGGGGCGACGAGTCCTGGTGCTGACGACCCGGGGCCGGCGCACCGGGCTGGCTCGGTCCGTTCTGCTCCAGTACTTCCCCGACGGCGCCGACCGCATCGTCGTGGCCGCTAACAGTGGCCGCCCGACACATCCTGCCTGGTACCACAACCTGACGGCGACTCCCGCGGCGACGGTCGAGGTCGACGGGCACCGCCTGCTCGTGCGCGCCGTCGAGCTCACCGATGCGGAGGCGAAGCAGTGGTGGCCGAGGGTGGTGGCGATCGCTCCGTCCTACGCCCGGATCCCCGAGCGGACCACCCGACGCATCCCGTTGATCCGACTCGTTGCCGCGAACTGACCGGCGATGGCCCGGGTTCGCGGCGCGCAGGTCCGGGCGCCGGCGGTAGTAGGGGGTCGATGGCTGCGATCCGATCGGTTTCCGGTCCCGGTGTTGAGGTAAGACCACCTGCTCGGATTCGCTGGGCAGTCCGGTGAGGGCGGAAACGGTCGGTAGCTCCAGGGCACCCGCACCTCGTTCATCGCGACGCGGTTCCCGGCGCGTTGGATGAGTTGCGGTCGGCGGCGGCCGCCGAGGAACCCCTCGAGACGGTGCTGGGCAGCAGTATGCGGCGGATCGGTGCGTGTCTGGACGCCGCTCGCACCCGGGAAGCGGTCCGGGCCGTCGTCGGGGACCACGCCGGGCAGTGGCCGGAGTTCGCCGCGGCCGCCGCGGGGGCCGGAATCGGTTCGTGCCTGTCGGTCCCGTTGGTCGTCGACGGCACGGTACCGGGCGAGTTGGTCGGCTCGTTCAACGTCTACAGTGACCGGGGCGAGGCATTCGATCCGTTCGACGAGAAGTTGATGCGGTTGCCGACCACCGCGGCGGCGGCCGCGATCAGCAACGCCCGCCGCTGGCAGGCGGCCGGTGAGACGATCGCACAACTCGAGGTCGTGTTGGGGTCCCGGGCGGAGATCGACCAGGCCAAGGGTGTGCTGATGGCGGAGCACCGCGTCACCGCGGAGGAGGCGTTCCAGCATCTGGTGCAGGTCTCGCAACGCACGAACACCACACTGTCCGAGGTGGCCCGGAATCTGATGGCATCGATCACCCAGGACCGCTGACCCCCGCATCAAAACGAGTGTCCCGCATGCGAGGAGACGCCTTGGTGTGACCTCTGATGCGGGTTGTCAGCACGGGGCTGGTGCGGCGGTGTGGGTTGCCGGCGGGCGGCGAACTGTCGGACGTAGTCCTGATCGGCAGGGCCGGTGCGGGCGGGCAGCAGCAGCGGCCGAGTCTGGTTGAGCCGCTGACCGTGATCGCCGGTCCCCTCGCCGACCACACCGAAGCCGTTCTGCGGGAAGCGCTCGGCCACGTCCTCACGCCCACGCCCGAACGGGCACGATCACCCTCACCGTCACGGTCGACGATGTCCTCACCCTCGACGTCACCGACGACGAAGCCGAGTCGCCTTCCTGGCTGCGGCGAGACTGGCCGCGGGCCGAAGGGTTCGACGGGGCGTGTTGGTGACGTTGTCCTCTACGCGCGCACCGGGAGCAGCGAAAGACTGGACACAGCCCCGGATAGGCTGCAGCCTGCAGCGCCACGGAGGGAAGAGGGAACCGATGTTCTCGCCATCTCCTCTGCGACCCGCCCGACTCGACGACAGTCCCGCGTTACCCCGTTACATGGCAACGCGATTCGCGTTCGGTGCCGCGACGGCGGCGACCGTGCCCACCGCAATCGTCACCGGCTCCGCGCTCATCGCCGCGGCCGCCGGACTCCTCGTCCTCCTCGCCGTCGCCGTTGCCGTTGCCTCGATACTGATCTGACACCGCCGGTCGAAAAGCCCGCCGAGACAGCGGCCGAAGTGTGCCGGGTGCGGTGCTCGTCCGCACCCTTCCTCCCGGCTCACACGGGGGTGTCGACGTGCGCATACATCGCGCTCAGTCGAGTGAACGGGCGGCAGCGCCACCGGGGACCCGGCGGCCGGTCCGATTGTCCTGTGTGTGCATGAGTGAGGAAGTCACAATGGGCCGCATGGCGGCAGAACCGAAGACGTTGCGGGTCGAGCTGGAAGAGGTCGGGGCGCGGCACTGGTGGGCTGCGCTGTTGGCGACCCTGGCCTCGCAATCGGGGAACGCGTACATGCGGTTCGTCGGTGTCGTCGACGGCCGGCCTCGGTATGTCAGTTCCACCTTCCCGGTTCCCCGCACGTGGGGCACCGTCCCGCCGCAGGAAGCGTGGGCGCCGGGGATGACGGCGTCCCTGGCGGAGCTGCGCCGCACCATCGAGGATGATGGTTGGCATGAGGTTGGCCGCGGACAGCAATCCTGGTCACTGACCTATCAGCGTCGCTGACACGAGACACGCTGGCCCACATCACAATCGAGATGCAGACAGTCCGGGTCGGTGAGGAATAGGTGCCTCGCACACGACAACAGAAGTCACCGGAGCGTCCTCGTCTTCTGCCGTTGTGCTGCCCGGACGTGTTTCAGGCGCGCATGCTCGGAGGGAACACGTCGATTCACGCGACCGGAGGAGCATGCATGAGGGCGATCCAGTATCGAACCATCGGCCGTGAGCCCGAGCTCGTCGACATCCCCACTCCCGAGCCGGGGCCCGGGCAGGTGCTGCTTCAGGTCACCGCTGCCGGGGTCTGTCACTCCGATGCATTCCTGATGGGGCTGCCGCGTGAGCAGTACACGTTCGGTCTGCCGCTGACCCTCGGGCACGAAGGCGCCGGCCGCGTCGCCGCGGTCGGGGCCGGTGTGGACGACGGTCTGCTCGGAGTCAATGCCCTGGTCTACGGGCCCTGGGGGTGCGGGCAATGCTGGCACTGCGCGCAGGGCATGGAGAACTACTGTTCCCGGGCCGCGGATCTCGGTATCGTCCCGCCCGGGCTCGGTGCCCCCGGGGCGATCGCCGAGTACATGATCGTCGATTCGCCGCGGCATCTCGTCCCGATCGGAGAACTCGACCCGGTGACAACGGTTCCGTTGACCGACGCCGGACTCACCCCGTATCACGCGATCACACGATCGCTGGGCAAGCTGCGGGCCGGCTCCAGCGCCGTGGTCATCGGGGCCGGCGGTCTCGGCCACGTCGCCATCCAACTTCTGCGGCATCTGTCGCCGGCACGGGTGATCGCCCTCGATGTCAGCGAGGACAAACTCGAGCTGGCCCGGTCAGTGGGTGCGCACGAGGTGCTGCGCAGCGATGCCGGCGCCGCAGAGGGGGTGCGCAGGTTCACCGGACCGGCCGGGGCGGCGCTGGTACTGGATTTCGTGGGGATGCAGCCGACATTGGATCTGTCGATGGCCGTCGCCGGGGTCGGTTCCGACGTCGCGATCGTCGGCTTGGGTGACGGGCAGGCGGCTGCCCAGGTCGGATTCTTCCGCGGCGCCTACGAGACCAATGTCGCCGTTCCCTATTGGGGTGCCCGGCACGAGTTGATCGAACTCGTCGAACTGGCTCGTCAGGGTGTGCTCGATATTGCGGTGGAGCGGTTCGACCTCGACGACGGGGTGGAGGCGTACCGGCGGCTGCTGGCCGGAACGTTACGCGGACGTGCGGTCATCGTGCCGTGAATATGTCGGAGTGCGACACCGGAAGGCCCGCAGTGGTGAGCCTGCTCACTTCTCCTGTTCCGGTGGGTCGGGGTCGGCAGGCACACCCTCCTCGTGCGCGCCGCCGAGCTCACCGTGGAGGCGAAGCAGTGTTGGTCCGACTCGTCCCCGCGGTCTGACCGGCGATGGTCCGGGTCCGCGGCAGCCTCGACATCGCTCGACCGGTCGAGGAGGTTTTCGACTTCGTGGCCGATCAGCGCAACGAGGTGCGCTACAACCCAGCCATGACCGACTCGATCAAGATCACCGACGGGCCGATCGGGGTGGGGACACGGTTCCACGCAACCATTCTTCGCCGAGGCAAACCACTCGCGGTGATCGTCGAGTACACCGGGTTCGACCGCCCTCACCTGCTGGCGTCCCGCAGCGTCATGAAGGGTGCGGTCGTTACCGGACAGGTGCGATGCGAACCCGTTGCGGGCGGCACCCGGCTTCAATGGGAGTGGGAGATCACGGTGCCGGGCCTCGCGCGCCTCGCCGGACCCGTCGTCGGATTCATCGGTCGGCGGCAGGAACGCGCCATCTGGACGGGCCTGAAGCGCGTCCTCGAAGCCGGGACCGACACCGTCTGATTAGCCCGCCCCTGACACGTCGGGCAGGGGTGCGGTCCAGGTCAGGCGGGTTCCGCCGGGGGTGCGGGTGGTGTGGGTGCAGGTGCCGCCTGCCTGTTCGGCGCGGGCAGTGAGGTTGCGCAGGCCGCTGCGCGTGACGGCAGGGGCGATGCCGATGCCGTCGTCGGTGACGCAGATGGTGAGGTCGTCGTCGACGGAGACGGTGACATCCACCTGGTGGGCGTGGGCGTGGTGTACGACGTTGCTCAGTGCTTCCCGCAGCACTGCTTCGGCATGGTCGGCGAGGGGTCCGGTGACCACACTCAACGGCCCGGACATGCGCACCGAGGTGTGTAGTCCGCTCTCACCGGTTTGTTCGGTGACGATCGCGGTCAACGCCGGGCGCAGCGCGAACCCGTCGTCCTCCCCACTTTGCAGGTCGAAGATGGCGGTGCGGACATCGGTCAGGTGCAGTCCGTGCGCGAACAGTCGTTGGATGACGTGGTCGTCATCCACGCGCACGATCACACCGCGGAGTCGAGCTTCGGACTCGGCATCCTCTACCAACAGGAACTGCAGATCGGCGACGAGCAGGCCGAACACCTGAACGGTCAGTGGCAGGCGGCGCTGAAAGCGGCACGCCCCCTCTGGCGCTGACCGGGCCGATCACCGCAAACACAGGTGGTCCCTACCTCAAGATGGGTTCACCGACACGGGCAAAACGGCTTTCCCCGCGGCACGCGGCATAGCCTCACGTTCCACCAGGAATCTTGGACCGGCCTCCAACTCAGAATTCTATCGAGGCAGGCTGCGAATCATCCACGCCCCCTTGGGTGTACCGTGGCCGACCGGGCCGATTCGGGCCTGCTGGCTGATCGGGGTCGGGGTCTGCGCTATCGAGACCGTCTCCCAGATCCACTTCTCTAAACGGAAGGGGTGGTCACCTCGAGAAGATCGGCGAGCTCGAACACCCACTCCTCCGGTGACGCTTCCCGGAGTTCCCTCGCTTCCTCCACGACCTTGGTGTGGAGCGCCGTCAGGTAGTCCGAGTCTGTCGACCAGGCGGTGCCAGTGGGGTCTGTCGCCGTTGGCGGTGATCACGTCAGGAATGTTGTCACTGACGAGCTTTCGATGACCCTCGACCGCGTCGTTGTTTCACATCCCTCGATCGAACCATTGCAATCGGCTGCAACGTTTATTGCGCACGTCATATCTCCCTACATTCATGACCCGGGTTACACGAGGCACCAACCGTTCCGACGCCGCAGTGCGATCGGAGGCGGGCCCCGACGTAGCCGGCGACAACGGAGAAACCAAGGGAGTGCAATGGCGCTGAACAAGAACTCGCTACTGAGCGCGTATCGGAGGATGTCCGAGATCCGCGCGTTCGAAGACCGTCTCCACGAAGAGAACGCCACCGGCGACATCCCGGGCTTCATTCACCTGTACTCCGGTCAGGAAGCCATTGCCGTCGGCGTGTGCGAGAACCTGCAGGACACCGATTACATCGGGTCCACCCACCGCGGGCACGGGCACTGCATCGCCAAGGGGTGCGACCTCCACGGGATGATGGCGGAGATCTTCGGCAAGGACGACGGCCTCTGCCACGGCAAGGGCGGTTCCATGCACATCGCCGACCTGTCCGTGGGCATGCTGGGCGCGAACGCCATCGTCGGCGGGGCACCCTCCCTGGCCATCGGTGCGGCGCTCAGCGCGAAGACACTGCGAAACGGCGGCGTCGCGGCCTCGTTCACCGGCGACGGTGGCTCCAACCAGGGAACGGTCTTCGAGGCCATGAACATGGCTGTCGTACTCGACCTTCCCATCATCTTCGTCACCGAGAACAACGGATTCGGCGAGGCCACCGGACGGGACTACGCCGTCGGCGCACCCAGCATCGCCTCCCGCGCGGCATCCTTCGGCATGCCCGCCGTCACCGTCGACGGAACCGACTTCTTCGCTGTGTACGAGGCGACCCGCGAGGCCGTCGAGCGTGCCCGGATGGGAGGCGGGCCCACCTCGATCGAGGCGATCGCGTACCGCTGGCACGGACACTTCGAAGGTGACGCGCAGCTGTACCGCACCGCGGATCAGGTCGCGGAACTGCGCAAGACGAAAGACCCGCTGCTGAATTTCCGCAACCACCCGGACAGCAGGAAGGTGTCGGCGAAGGAACTCGACGCGATCGATTCCGACGCACGAGCCCGCGTGGACGACGCCGTCGCGAAGGCGCGGCAAGCCGAATACCCGCCGTTGGAGAACCTTCTGACCGACGTCTACGTGTCGTACTGAGAGTGAGAACAGAGATGACAACGTCGAAGACGACGTACCGCGAAGCAATCAAGGCCGCGCTCGCCCAGGAGATGGAACGCGATGCGACGGTAGTGCAGATCGGTGAGGATCTGCGTGGTGGTCAGGCGGGGACCAATCCGGAACTCGAGTCCGGGAAGCTCGAGGCGTTCGGTGGTGTGCTGGGTGTGACCAAGGGCTTGTGGACCGAATTCGGTTCCGACCGGGTCATCGACACCCCGATCACCGAGTCCGCGATCATCGGCATGGCGGCCGGCGCGGCGTTGACCGGGCTCCGTCCGGTCGCCGAACTGATGTTCATGGACTTCTTCGGGGTCTGCTACGACGCCCTGTACAACCAGGCCGCGAAATTCCGCTACATGTTCGGCGGGAAGGCCCGCACCCCACTCGTGGTGCGCGGCATGATCGGCGCCGGATTCTCGGCGGCTGCGCAGCATTCGCAGTCCCCGTACAACGTGTTCGCCGCGGTCCCCGGCCTCAAGGTGGTGGCCCCGTCCAACGCGTACGACGCCAAAGGCCTTCTCATCCAATCCATTCGCGATGACGACCCGGTGGTGTTCTGCGAGCACAAGACGCTGTACGACCTCAAGGGCGAGGTGCCCGACGAGCCGTACACCATCCCGTTCGGCGTAGCCAACTACACCCGGGAGGGCACGGACGTCACGATCATCGCGCTCTCGGCCATGGTGAATGCCGCCAACACGGCCGCCGACAAACTTGCCACCGAGGGCATCTCCGTCGAAGTGGTCGACCCGCGGACCGTCTCGCCCCTCGACGAGGAGGGCATCCTCGAATCCGTCGCGTCCACCGGGCGGGTGGTGATCGTCGACGAGTCCGCGGCACGGTGCGGATTCGGCCACGACGTCGCAGCGCTGATCGCCACCAAGGCGTTCGGTTCGCTGAAGGCACCGATCGAACTGGTCACCCCACCGCACACCCCGGTGCCGTTCTCCCCCGTGCTCGAACAGGCATGGCTTCCCAACGCGGCACGCATCGAGGCCGCGGTACGCAAGGTGGTGACCGCCTGACCATGAGTGACATCAAACTGATCGAAGTTCCCAAATGGGGCCTGTCCATGGACGAGGGCACCGTCACCGAGTGGTTGATCGACGAAGGAACCCCCTTTTCGAAGGGCGATCTGATCTGCGAGATCGAGACCAGCAAGATCACCAACGAGTTGGAGGCGCCGTTCGACGGAGCGCTTCGTCGCATCGTCGCCAGGCCGGGTGCCACGTTGCCGGTGGGTGCGGTTCTGGCCGTGTCGGCTGACGCGGCCGTTTCCGACGCCGAGATCGAGGAATTCCTGACCGGCATCGGAGCGGATTCCGTCCCCGCATCCGAGCCCGAGCGGTCGCCGGGTGGACAACCCACCCCCGCGGAACCGCGCGTGACACCCACCCCGTCGGCGCCGGCGGCACAGGAGTCGGCGAGGACTCCCGGCACAACCGCCGTCCCGGATTCGCTACGGGGACAAACGAAGGGTGACGTATTCGCGACACCACACTCCCGTCGACTGGCAGACGAATTGTCGATCGACCTGGGCCGTGTGGCCGGGACCGGTCGCGAAGGCCGGATCTCCGTCGCGGATGTCCACGACGCGATTCGCTCGGCAGGTGGAACCGTCGCGGAGGCACCGTCTCCGACCCGATCGGGTGTGCCCGGACGCACCTCCGAGGACGACAGCGGAGTCGATGCGACGCCGGTGGCGCGTCGACTGGCGAAATCCCTCGGCATCAATCTGCACGATTGCCGAGCCACCGGTTCGCGGGGACGGGTCTGCGAGGCAGATGTCCGGGAAGCCGAACGGACGTTCCGGCTCGTTCCCGATCCGATGGCGGCGTCCACGGACGGCGCGGACACCTCGCAACACACGGCACCCGAGTTCGAGACGATCCCGTTCAACTCGATGCGCAAGGCGATCGGTCAGCGTCTGCAGGAATCGAAGCGCAACGCCCCGCACTTCCGGCTCACCGTGGACCTCGAGATCGACAATCTCCTCGCGCTCCGCAAGGAGATCAACGCGACCGTGCCCTCGGTCAAGCTGTCGGTCAACGACTTCGTCGTCAAGGCCTGCGCGGCGGCGCTGCGCAAGGTCCCCGATGTCAACGTCCAGTTCGACGAAGCAGCACAGTCGGTGCTGAGATTCTCCGCCGCCGACATCTCGGTAGCCGTCGCCCTGCCGTCGGGTCTGATCACGCCCATCGTTCGCGGGGCGGAGAGCAAGAGCCTCGCCGAGATCTCCGGTGAGGTCCACGCACTGGTGACGAAGGCCAAGACCGGCAAGCTGACGCCTGCGGAGTTCCAGGGCGGCACGTTCACCATCTCGAACCTCGGGATGTTCGGGGTGCGCGAATTCGACGCGATCATCAACCCACCACAGGGCGCCATCCTCGCCGTCGGAGCCGGACAGCAACGTCCCGTCGTCGTCGACGGTCAGGTCGTGCCTCGCACGGTGCTCACCGTCACCTTGTCCTGCGACCACCGGGTAATTGACGGCGCCCTCGGCGCCACGTTCCTGCAGGAACTGCGGCGCTTCGTCGAGTCACCCGCATTGATGCTGGTCTAGGGAGTATCCATGACTGACAAATACGACGTCCTGGTAATCGGAAGCGGCCCCGGCGGCTACGTCGCCGCCATCCGCGCCGCTCAGCACGGACTCCGCACCGCGGTGATCGAACGGGACCGCCTCGGCGGTATCTGCCTCAACTGGGGTTGCATCCCCACCAAGGCACTCCTTCACGGCGCCGACGTGGCGCATACGCTGGCAAATCTGCGTCCCCTCGGATTCTCCACCAGTGGTGTGGAATTCGATATGGCACAACTGGTCGAGTTCAGCCGTGGGGTGTCGGGTCGGTTGTCCGACGGCATCGGATATCTGATGAAGAAGAACGGTATCGACGTGATCACCGGCACCGCACGCCTGACCGGAAAGGGCGTCGTGGGGGTCCGGGAGAGCGCGGACTCGGCGTCGCCGCTCACCGAGTACCGGGCCGACCACATCATCCTGGCCACGGGTGCGCGCCCGCGGTCGGTGCCCGGGGTGACACCGGACGGCGATCGGGTCTGGACCTACTTCGACGCACTGGTTCCCCAGGACCTTCCGAAGTCGTTGCTGGTCATCGGGTCCGGTGCCATCGGCGTCGAGTTCGCCAGCCTCTACCACGATCTGGGCAGCGAGGTCACGCTCGTAGAGCTGGCACCGCAGATCATGCCCGTCGAGGACGCCGCGGTGGCCGGCCACGTGCGCCGGCAGTTCGAGAAGCGCGGGATCGAGATCCACACCGGTGCCTCGGTATCCGAACTCACGGTCGGCGCGGACTCCGTCGCTGTGACGGTGAGATCGGCGGACGGAACCCTCGAGCAGCGTGTCGTGGAGCGGGTTCTCGTCGCAGCCGGCATCCAGGGCAACGTCGAGGATTTGGGACTCGAGGACCTCGGCGTCGAGGTCGACCGCGGCTTCGTCACCACCGACCAGTGGTGCCGCACGACCGCATTCGGGGTCTATGCCATCGGCGACGTCGCCGGCGCCCCGTGCCTCGCTCACAAGGCCGGCCACGAAGGTGTGCTGTGTGTCGACAAGCTGGCGGGTGACCCGCACGTGACACCGCTGGACAAGGACTATGTCCCCGGATGCACGTACGCCCGGCCCCAGGTCGCCAGCCTCGGCCTCACCGAGGACCAGGCGCGGGCGACCGGTCGTTCCCTGCAGATCGGGCAGTTCGATCTGCAGGCCTCCGGCAAGGCGCTCGCCATCGGTGAAGCGGACGGGTTCGTCAAGACCATCTTCGACGCCGACAGCGGGGAACTACTGGGCGCCCACATGGTCGGTCCCGATGTCACCGAGCAGATCCAGGGCTTCGGCATCGCCCGATCCCTGGAGGCCACCGGTGACGATCTCGCGGAAGTGATCTTCGCGCACCCCACGCTGTCCGAGGCCATGCACGAATCTGTCCTGGCCGCGCTGGGTCGCCCGATCAACATGTAGCAATCCCGCCGAACCGTGGTCACCCTCCGGCACCACGGTTCGGCGGAATTACCCCCAGGAATCGACACGTGACTGCCACACCGAGACCATCGTCCGACGCCCCGCAGGCCCCGCCCGGCCGCAAGCTGCTCCGCCTCGAGATCCGAAATGCGGAGACCCCGATCGAACGCAAACCGAACTGGATCAAGACGAGAGCGAAGATGGGCCCGGAATACTCCGAGCTCAAAAGCCTCGTCAAGCGCGAGGGTTTGCACACCGTCTGCGAAGAAGCCGGCTGCCCCAACATCTACGAATGCTGGGAAGACCGCGAAGCGACCTTCCTCATCGGCGGGCAGCAATGCACCCGCCGCTGCGACTTCTGCCAGATCGACACCGGCAAGCCCGACGACCTCGACCGCGACGAACCCCGCCGCGTCGCCGAGTCCGTCCAGGCGATGGGACTGCGCTACTCCACCATCACCGGCGTCGCCCGCGACGACCTCCCCGACGGCGGCGCCTGGCTCTACGCCGAAACCGTCCGCCTGATCCACCAGCTCAATCCCGGCACCGGCGTCGAACTGCTCATCCCCGACTTTGGCGCCAAGCCCGACCAGCTCGCCGAGGTGTTCTCCACCCGCCCCGAGGTGCTCGCCCACAACGTCGAAACCGTCCCCCGCATCTTCAAACGGATCCGACCCGCGTTCCGCTACCAGCGCAGCCTCGACGTGATCACCGCCGCCCGCGAAGACAACCTCGTCACCAAGTCCAACCTCATCCTCGGCATGGGCGAAACCCCCGACGAGGTCACCCAGGCGTTGCACGACCTGCACGACGCCGGCTGCGACATCATCACCATCACCCAGTACCTGCGCCCCTCCCCCCGCCACCACCCCGTCGAACGGTGGGTCAAGCCCGAGGAATTCGTCGAGCACTCCACCACCGCCGAGGAGATCGGCTTCGCCGGCGTCATGGCCGGACCCCTCGTCCGCTCCTCCTACCGCGCCGGCCGCCTCTACGCACAGGCGATGGCCCACCACGGCCGCGAACTCGCGCACCCCCTCACTCACCTCGCAGCCGTCCGACCCGACAGGAGTGTCAGCCCTTGATCAACGATTCCGTCATCGAAGACGCACAGGTCATCGAATTCGCCCGTCGCTGGCTGCCGTACGGCGGTGGCACCACCGGTGATCTCCTCGTCGAATTCGGTATGACACCCGCGTGTTATGTGGCCCGGCTCCGCAAGATCCTCGCCGGACCGGCCGGTCAGTGCCTCGACCCGCAACTGCGCGCCGACCTGGGCCGGTTCGTCGCCGTGCGATCGGCGAGGAATTAGACACCGGGAAGGTTCGTCACCCGACAACGTGCACGTCGACACCGTCCACGAACCGATACGGATGGGTGGACAGAACGGGGCCGAGGCTCTTCCGGAGACGGGAGATCTCCGCGCGAACGGCCACCACGTGGTCGCGGTCACCGAACAGCGCCACACTCAGTGACGCGGCATCGATTCCAGCGGAACCTGTTTCGGTCAACAGTCGCAGGATCTGCGCGTGGCGGGGTGAGAGCGCTCGGGTCCAGCTCGTGTCGCCTCGCACCGTGGCTCGCGGGGTGTCACCGAGGTCGAGTTCCACTGCGATGGCCGTCGGCCTGCCTCCGCGTCGCACCAGCCAGCCGTCACCGAGCGGTTCCGGCATGCACAGCCCCAACCCGGGCACGAGCAGTGGCGTGCCCGGGCACGGGGGTGACACCCGGTCGGGAACGGTGAGCCCGCGGGCGTCGGCGACCCAGCCGTGCCGGTCGACCACGAGCGCCGGACCGGCGGTCGCCCCGAGCGCCGGTGCCGCATAACCGCGGAGCTTCCCGAGAGTGATCGTGTGTTCCTGCCACAGTGTGGCCTCGGCCAACCGGACCGCCGTCTGCACCAGTGCCACCGTCGTCGGATGAACCGACATCGCCGAGCCACTGATGTCGACGACGCCGAGCACCTCGCCGCTGCGCGGATCGTGCACCGGAGACCCGGTACACGACCACCCGCAGTGCGACCGTGCGTAGTGCTCCGCCGAGAACAGCTGCACGGGAGCATCTTCCACCAACGCTGTTCCGATGGAGTTCGTGCCCACCGACCTCTCGGACCACCGGGCGCCCTCCATGAACCCCAGCGCGTCGGCGGCCTTTCGCACGCCGCGTGGCCCTTCGCGCCACAGCACCACCCCGTCGGCGTCCGCGATCACCACGATGAAGTTCGCGTCTTCCGCCACCTGGGTCAACGTGTCGCGAAGCTCGGGAAGGACCGATCGCAGGGCAGTTCGCGTCCGCCGGGCCTCGACCTCGGCATAGTCGGCGAGCACCACGTCCTCGCAGCGGTCGGGGCTGACCCCGTCCGCTTGTAGCCGCGACCACGATCGGCCGACCACGTCGCGCGGCTGCGCGGGCGGTTGCCGTCCCGACAGCACGGCATCGTGCACTTGACTCAACAACCTCGCGTGCCGGGGCAGATCGACGCCCGAGCCGACGGCGGGAAGGCGGTGCCGAACCGAACCGGTAGTACTCACCCGGCCGAGCCTACCGGGGATGTGAGTGCTCGACCAGAGCCAGGCTCCAACCATTTCGATTGGGGGCGAACGCAATCGACAGCGGTCGGGACCACAGTGCAACCGAGTGCAACCCTTGAATCCCCGCCCTCGTGACGCTTGGCTCTCCTGTGAGGACCGTCACAAGGACAGGAGCTAGGGATGAGCATCAAGGGCAAAGTCGCGTTGATCACCGGCGCGGGCCAGGGCATCGGACGCGCGATCGCGTTGCGATTGGCGTCGGACGGCGCCGACATCTCGCTCGTCGACGTCAACGGCGACCGGGTCGATGCGGTGGCCGACGAGGTCCGGGCCGCGGGCGCGAAGGCGATCTCACTGGTCGCCGACGTGACGGACCGCGATCAGGTGCAGTCCGCCGTCGACCGGACCGAGCGCGAACTGGGCGGATTCGACATCATCGTCAACAACGCGGGAATCGCCCAGGTCAACCCGATCGCCGACGTCACACCGGAGGAGGTCTCGCGCATCCTCGCCGTGAACGTCGAAGGCGTGCTGTGGGGAATCCAAGTCGGGGCAGCCAAGTTTCGAGCACGGGGGCATGGTGGAAAGATCATCAACGCGTCGTCGATCGCCGGCCACGAGGGATTCCCGATGCTCGGCGTGTATTCGTCGACCAAGTTCGCGGTCCGCGGACTCACCCAGGCCGCGGCGAAGGAGTACGCGTCCGACGGCATCACCGTCAACGCCTACTGCCCCGGCGTCGTCGGCACCGACATGTGGGTCACCATCGACGAGCGGTTCTCGACCCTCACCGGCGTACCGAAGGGCGCCACGTTCGAGAAGTTCGTCGGCGGCATCGCCCTCGGACGCGCGCAGACACCCGAGGACGTCGCCGCGTACGTCTCGTATCTTGCCGGGCCGGATTCCGACTACATGACCGGGCAGGCGGGACTGATCGACGGCGGCCTGGTGTACCGATAGGCCACCACTCGCAGCGGGGTTTCACGCCCGGATTCGCGGGTAGACGGACGTAGGGTGATGCGACAGCGCGTCCGGGGATGAAAGGGGCAGCCGTGGACGTCGACGACCTGGTGGAGCGCACCGCTCGGTTGCGGTTCGATCTGCAAGCACTCGAAAACCGCATCAAGGAGTTGACCGACGCGTTCGACACACTCGACCGCACCACCGACGGCGCTTCGAAGGAACAGGTGATCGACAGCCTCAGCGATGCCCGGCTCGATCTGAGCACTGCGGACAGGCACCTCGAGACCGCAGTGCGAAACGCCGAGAGGCTGTCGACCACCTGAACCCTGCGTCGGACGACGGGCTCGTCATGTCGTCGACCCCCGCGCACCCCAGACAACCCGATCCCACCAACTGCTGAGCGGACTGGGATCCGGCCACCGGATGGGCTCGTCCTCGCGCAGTTCCGTAACGCGACGTTGCGCACTCTGATTCGATGATCCGCCTTCTTCTCGACGCACAGCACTGCACCTCCCGAATTCCTGCGCGCCCGTCACGGCGGCGGGCGCGGCCCACTGTGCATCCGGAATTTAGCACCGCCGCGTCCGAACGACCAGCTCTCCGACGCAGTAACCATTCGATAGCGACCGTCCAGGTTTCGGCGAGCACCATCGAAACTGGCACTCACAGCCGCCGAGTGCTAAATTTCTGCTGCACAGTGGTGGATGCGCTCGCCGAGGTGGCGGGCCATTTTGACGATCACGGGAGGTGTGTTGCTGTGCTGCGTTCCGATCGACTCGCCGAGGCTCGGCCGATGACCCGATCTTTGCTGGAAGTCCACAACGGATCGTCGCGACACAATCCCGACAGCTCCCCGGCACGACTCCCCCGGCTCGCCAGACCACAGCACCTGCAGGGCGAACACTGGAGCGACATCTCGGTCATGCTGGGAGCACTGTCGATAGTGATGTTCTGGATGTTCGGATTCGGCATCGTTCTCGGCGTCTGCGCCATCGCTGCCGGCATCGCCGCCAACCGACACCCTGCCGTCGAAGGAAGCGAGCCCAAGTCTCTGGAAGCACTGCTGGGCATTCTCACCGGCGCTTTCGGAATCGCCGCCGGTACAGTCTTTCTCACCGCGGCGCTCCCACACCTCTGACATACGCCACAAATCTGGCCCGACACCCGGCGAGGATCAACTCGCGGGTGCCGGGCCAGATGACGGTTGATCGGCCGAGGCCGATCAACCATGATCAGTCGAGGTCGAACCGGTCGAGGTTCATCACCTTGTTCCAGGCAGATACGAAGTCCTGCACGAACTTCTGCTGCGCGTCGTCGGTGGCATACACCTCGGCGAGAGCGCGCAGTTGCGAGTTCGAACCGAAGACGAGATCGACGGCGGTGGCGGTCCACTTGGCGTCACCCGTGACACGGTCGGTGCCTTCGTAGACGTTCTCCGCCGAGGCCGAGCCCTTCCACTGCGTACCCATGTCGAGGAGGTTGACGAAGAAGTCGTTCGTCAACGCCTCGGGCCGGTCGGTGAAGACGCCGTGCTTCGTCTGACCGAAGTTGGCGTTCAGTGCACGCAGGCCGCCGACGAGAACCGTCATTTCCGGAGCGGTCAGGTTCAACATGTAGGCCCGGTCGACCAGAAGTGCCTCGGCAGGCAACTTCTCCCCCTCTCGGAGGTAGTTGCGGAACCCGTCGGCCCTCGGCTCGAGTACGGCGAACGACTCCACATCGGTCTGCTCCTGTGTGGCGTCGGTACGACCCGGCGTGAACGGGACCGTGATGTCGTGGCCGGCGTTCTTCGCCGCCTTCTCGACCGCCGCGGCGCCGGCCAGCACGATCAGATCCGCGAGCGAGACCTTCACCCCGCCGGACTGCGACGAGTTGAAGTCCTGCTGGATCTGTTCGAGGGTCTGCAGGACCGTGGCCAGCTCGGTGGGGTTGTTGATCTCCCAATCCTTCTGCGGCGCAAGCCGGATTCGCGCCCCGTTGGCGCCGCCGCGCATGTCGGTGCTGCGGTGGGTGGCTGCCGACGCCCAGGCGGTCGACACGAGCTGGGAGATGGACAGACCCGAGTCGAGGATCTTGCCCTTGAGCGCGGCGATCTCGCTGTCACCGATCAGCTGGTGATCGACTGCGGGGACCGGGTCCTGCCACAGCTGCGCCTCCGGAACCCACGGGCCGAGGTAGCGCGTGACGGGCCCCATGTCGCGGTGCAGCAGCTTGTACCACGCCTTGGCGAACTCCTCGGCGAACTCCTCCGGGTGATCGAGCCAACGCCGGGTGATCTTCTCGTAGGCCGGGTCGACGCGCAGGGAGAGGTCCGTGGTCAGCATCGTGGGGGCACGCCCCGCCGACGAATCGAACGGGTCGGGGATCGTGCCCGCGCCCGCGCCGTCCTTGGCGGTCCACTGCCAGGCACCCGCGGGACTCTTGGTCAGCTCCCACTCGTAGCCGTACAGGACTTCGAGGAAGCTGTTGTCCCACTTCGTCGGTGTGGGGGTCCACACGACCTCGAGACCACTGGTGATCGCGTCCTTGCCCACGCCGGTGCCGTAGGCACTCTTCCAGCCCAGGCCCTGCTGCTCGATCGGGGCGCCTTCCGGTTCCGGACCGACCAGGTCGGCGTCGCCTGCGCCGTGGGTCTTGCCGAAGGTGTGGCCGCCTGCGATCAGCGCGGCGGTCTCCATGTCGTTCATCGCCATGCGGCCGAACGTCTCCCGGATGTCGCGGGCGGCTGCCAGCGGATCCGGCTGGCCATTGGGGCCCTCCGGGTTCACGTAGATGAGACCCATCTGCACGGCCCCGAGCGGACCCGAGAGTTCGCGATCGCCGCTGTAGCGCTCGTCGCCCAGCCAGGTGTCCTCGGGACCCCAGTACATCTCCTCGGGCTCCCAGATGTCCTCGCGGCCGAATCCGAACCCGAAGGTCTTGAACCCCATCGACTCCAGGGCACAGTTTCCGGCGAAGACGAGGAGGTCCGCCCAGGAAATCTGCTTGCCGTACTTCTGCTTCACCGGCCAGAGCAGCCGGCGAGCCTTGTCGAGGCTCGCATTGTCGGGCCAGCTGTTGAGGGGGGCGAAACGCTGAGCGCCCTGACCGCCACCGCCGCGACCGTCCGCGATGCGATAGGTGCCGGCGGCGTGCCAGCTCATCCGGATGAAGAGGCCGCCGTAGTGGCCGTAGTCGGCGGGCCACCAGTCCTGCGAGGTCGTCATCAGATCGATGACGTCGCGCTTGAGTGCCTCCACGTCGAGCTTGGCGAACTCCGCCGCGTAGTCGAAGTCCGCGCCCATCGGGTTCGACTTCGACGTGTGGGCGTGCAGCACCGACAGCTCCGGCTGGTTCGGCCACCAGTCGCGGTTCGTCCTCGGGCGGTTCGCCGCCGGAGTGGGAGACGGGATTACGGGATTTTCACTTTCACTGGTGCTCTGAGTGTTTCCCTCATGAGCGACCGGGCAGCTATCGGACACAACATTCCTTCCGGGAGAGACCAAACTGGGCTGTGGTCATGGGTTCGATCGAGAAGTCTGTGATGTCGAGCAGTCGGGGCACAGACCCCAGTAGATGACCTCGGCCTCCTCGACGAGGAAACCGTTGTCGTCGGACGCGGTCAGGCAGGGCGCCTCGCCGACGGCACAGTCGACGTCCGCAATGACCCCACACGACCGGCAGATGACGTGGTGGTGATTGTCTCCGACCCGCGACTCGTACCGAGCAACGGAGCCGGGCGGCTGAATCCGCCGCACCAATCCCACAGCGGTCACTGCGTGCAGCACGTCGTACACGGCCTGCCGGGACACCCCTTCCAGAACGGTGCGCACCGCTCCGAAAATCGTCTCCGTATCGGCATGTGGACGCGCGTGCACGGCCTCCAACACCGCGACCCGCGGGCGGGTCACGCGAAGCTCAGCCCCGCGCAGCAGCGCTGCGTAATCCGGCATCGACGGCACCCACCCACTATGACTTACTTTTCTGGACTCAGCCAAGACTTTGCGGAAACATTTTGCCGTGACTTCGAATCACGCATATATGGCCCGGTGGCCGACCGCTGCTCCGGCAAACCCTTCAGGGAAGCTCGAAGGTGACGACGACCGTGGGCACCGAATCCGGCGACGACAGTCCGATCGTGCCGCCCGACGGCACGAGGGAGAGTCCGCCCCCGCCGCCGCCCGGTGGCTCGTCCGCCTCGCCGGTGCCACCGATGCGTCCCCCGGCGGCGCCCCCACCACCGCCGTACCAGCCGGCCCCACCTCCACCCCCGGCCCCGATCCCGTCACCGACGGCCGCCGGAAGCGTCGCCCCGGAACTTCCTGCGCTGCCGCCGTATCCGGGACCACCGGCAAGCCCCGCCGGGCTCGACCCGTCGGATCCGAACACTCCCTGTCCGCCGCCCTGCGCGAACGAGCCGTAGCCCGACGGTGTCGCCCCGCCGCGCGCACCGCCTCCCGGCGCTCCCGCATCGCCGCCGGGCGACACCATCCCGCTCGCGGTCGACGCGCCGCCGCCTCCTCCGGCCGCGATGACCAGCGGCAGTTCGATTCGATGCGGAACCAGCATGCTCGACCTTCCGGTATCGAGGACGACGGCCGAAAAGCCTCCCCCGTCACCGCCGTTGACGTTCGGCGGAGTGGTGTTGCGGCGCCAGTCGGTGGTGCCGCCGCTGCCCCCGCCGCCCTCGACCTGCGTCAGAGCGTCCGACCCGCCGCCGTGCCCGTTCTCGCCGACCCGGACGTACACCGTCGATCCCGGAACGAGCCACGCGTCACCACCGGCTACCGCTCCCCGGCGATGACGACGACGGCCAGGAACGGACGCGGAAGCACCACCCCCGGTCTGATCATGTCTCCCGCAACGGGGGTCACCGCGGCGACCAGGCCACACAGCAGGACCCACCCCGGCGGCACGAAGCCGTCGCGTTGCGCGACAGCCGCACCGGCGATGGCAACGACGGCGATATGCGCGAACACCGGCACAGCGAGCGGGTAGTCGTACTCACTCTCCGCCACGCGTCGACGAAAAAATGCCGTCACCTGCACACGACCAGCGTAGGCGAAGACCCACCCGCAGCGCGTCCTCTCCGGAGCGGAGACACCCTCCGCCCACGGTAGGAGACGAGAACGCGACCGTGGCACGGCGAAACCGCTGCCGCGAATCCGTAGCGTTGCCGTCATCAACGGAACTACGGAGGTGGCCGAGATGTCGTGGAACGGTTCCGTGCACGCCGGGCGGTGCTGGAAGAGATACTGGCGCGGGCGCACGCCGACCCCGCACTGGCGTTGCGGTTCGACGAAGTGCCCGGCGCGATAGAGCTTTTCGGCTCGGCCGACAACATCCTGCTCTCACTTCAGCACCGGTGGAGCAATCACCTCGCGGCCCGCCTCGACCAGGCGGTCGAGGACGGCACTCCTGTGAATTCGACGTGGGAAGCGCTGGCCGCCGAGCAACCGGCGTTGCGCGCGCTCCTCGACACCGCGGCCGCGTCTTCCCTGCCGTTGCGCGGGTCTCAGCGCGCGGAGCAGCGGATGATCGAGGCCCACCACACCGGACGCCTGTCCGGCCACGGGATCGAGCAGCGACCGATCGGCGCGCGAACGCCGACGACGACCCCCGCGTGACAGACGGACAGCTGGCCTCGGGATTTCGCTAAGGGTGCGCGAAGGCCGCCTCGAACGCGTCGAGCGCGTCGTCCGGATCGTTCTTCGCCCACCCTTCGAGTCCCACGACGCCGGTGTAGCCGATGTCGCGGAGGGCGGCGGCGACAGCCGGGTAGTGGATTTCGCCGGTTCCGGGTTCGCAGCGTCCGGGGACGTCGGCGACCTGGATCTCCCCTATGTAGGGCAGCGCCTTTCGGACGAGTTCGATGAGGTTCCCCTCGCCGATCTGGGCGTGATAGAGATCGAGATTCATGCGTAGGTGCGGGCTGTCGACCGCCTGGACGAGAGCGAGAGTGTCGGCCGCGGTCGCGAACGGGGTACCGGGATGATCGACGGCGAGGTTGAGGTTCTCGAGCGTGAACACCCGCCCCGCCTGTTCACCGAGTTCGGCGACCTTCCGCAGAGTGTCGGCGGCGGTGAGCCACATTGCGGGCGTGACCGTTTCGACCGGCCAGACGGGCAGGCCCCGGTTGTCGAGTCCGGTTCCGTGCAGGTTCAACCGCGGGCAGTCGAGCCGTTTCGCGACGTCGAGGGACTGCTGCGCCGTGGTGAGCAGGGTCTCGATGCCGTCGGGTTCGGTGAGGTTGCCCTCCAGATAGCCCGTCATCGAGGAGAATTCGGCGCCGACAGCGGCGAGAGCGTCGATGTCCTTGGTGGACCAGTCCCAGATCTCGACCTGGAGTCCGCGTTCGGCGATGCGGTGCACGCGGTCCAGGAACGGCAGGTCGAGGTAGAGCATTTCGGCGCTGGCGGCGAGCGTGTACGTGGCCATCGGGTGTCACCCGTCCAGGTCGACGGCGGAGCCGGTCTCGACGCTGCGGATGGCGGCGAGTGCGATCGACAGCGCGGTGCGGGCGTCCTGGCCTGTGACGACGGCCGGTGTGTGGGTGCGGATCGCGTCGACGAAGGCGGTCAGTTCCCCCACGTACGCGGAGTGCAGGAGGTCGGTGTCGCGGCGCGCGGTGTCGGCGTGCAGCCCGTCGGGGCCGTAATAGGTCATGTCGGTGCTGAGCCCACTGCCAGCGGTGACCATGCCGCCGGAGCCGAATACCTCGCCGCGCACGTCGTATCCGTACAGCGCGCTGAAGCTCGCCTCCGCCGTGGCGATGGCACCGTTGTCGAATTGGACGGTCACCACTGCGGTGTCGAGGTGGCCCGCGCCCTTGGCGTCCGGTCGCACCAGGGCGTCGGCGACCGCGTGCACCCGCACAGGGCGTGCGCCGGGGTTGAGGAAGCAGAGCGTATCGAAGTCGTGAATGAGCGTTTCGAGGAAGATCGTCCACTGCGGAACGCGTGCCGGATCAGCGGTGTACGGCCCGGGATCGCGGGTCAGCGAACGTAGCAACTGCGGGGTTCCGACCTTCTGCGCGTCGATCGCGGCGCGCGCGGCGGCGAATCCGGGAGCGAATCGGCGATTGAACCCGACCTGCAGGACGATGCCGGCGTCGGCGGCCGCCGCGATGGCGCGGTCGGCGTCGGCGAGGGTCACTGCCATCGGCTTCTCGACGAACACGTGCTTGCCGGCGGCCGCGGCCGCGACGACCAGGTCCGTATGACTCCGCGCGGGGGCGGTGATCAGCACCGCATCGACCTCGTCGCTGGTGAGGACGTCGTCGACGGTCGTGGTGGCGAGCGGCGCCCCCAACGCCGTGGCGAGACGCTGCGCGGACTCGCCGACCGGGTCGCTGACCGCGACGAGCGACGCCCCGGGAACCAGACGGGCCACGATCTCCGCGTGATTCGAGCCGATGCGCCCGGCACCGATCAACGCGATGCGTACCGGGTGGGAAGCGGGCGCCGTCGAGTGGACGGTTGCGGCTTCGGTGAGTGACATGGGTGCGCTCCAGTGCAGTGGAAGGGGAGGTCGAGGCGAACTAGTACGTTCTAGTTCTAGACCGTAGAACTCGTGCGATCATTGGTCAAGAGCAGCTTCGAGCGAAACGGCACGGGGCCCGGAAGACAGGAGCCGTGCACGTGGTCGAACCGGTGGCGGGATCGACCGGTGGCGCTCGTCCGACAATGGGCGACGTCGCGCGCGCAGCAGGAGTCTCCACAGCGCTCGTCTCGATCGTGATGCGCGGCGTTCCCGGCGCCAGCGAGGCCACTCGCAGGCGCGTGCTCGACATCGCCGACGAGATGGGCTACGTGCCGGATCGGCGCGCACAGAAATTACGCCAGGCCAGTTCCCGGCTGCTCGGCGTCGTCTTCGAACTGCAGCAGCCGTTCCACGGCGACCTCGTCGAACAGATCTACGCCGCGGCCACCCGCCGGGGATACGACGTGATGCTCAGCGCGGTCGCCCCGAGCCGTGCCGAGAAGGTCGCCGTCCAGGCGCTCATGCGGGAGCGCTGTGAGGCCGCGATCCTCCTCGGCACCCGGTTCGACACCGATGCGCTCGGCGCCCTGGCCGATCGCGTGCCCACCCTCGTCGTGGCGCGCGCAAGCGGCCTGCCCGGAGTCGGTGCCGTGCGGGGCGACGACGTCGCCGGAATCACCCTGGCCGTCGACCATCTCACCGAACTCGGGCACCGGAACATCGCCCACATCGACGGCGCCGACGCGCCCGGTGGTGCCGACCGGCGGGCCGGTTTCCTGGCCGCGATGCACCGGCACGGACTGTCGGCTTCGGCAACGGTCGTGGCGGGCGGCACGACGGAAACCGAAGGCGCAGAAGGCATGCACAAACTTCTGGAACTGCCCACTCCCCCGACCGCCGTCGTCGCCTTCAACGACCGATGCGCCACCGGCGTGCTCGACCTACTGGTCCGCCGCGGCCGGGACGTGCCCGCGGACATCTCCGTCGTGGGCTACGACGACTCCCGCCTGGCGCGGATTCCGCACGTGCAGATGACGACGATCTCGCAGGACGCCACACACATGGCCGAAGCCGCCGTCGACGGAGCGCTGGCTCAGATCGCCGGCGACAAGGCGGTCGACCTCGTGCTCGCGCCGCACCTCGTTCGCCGCGCGACCACCGGCCCTGTCGCACACCACGACTGAGGTCAGGAGCCTGCGAATGTGTCGAGATTGCGACCGATGAGCATCAGAGTGGGCCCAAGCGGGCCCTGAGCAGGCAGAACTCATTGCCTTCGGGGTCGGCCAGGACGTGCCACTGCTCCTGCCCTGTCTGGCCGATGTCGGCCGGGCGCGCACCGAGCTTCAGAAGGCGGTCGAGCTCGGCGTCCTGATCGCGGTCGGTGGCGTTGACGTCGATGTGCAGCCGGGATTTCCCCTTCTCCGGCTCATCCCTGCGGCTGAGGATGATCGTCGGCTGCGGACCGCCGAACCCTTCACGCGGTCCGATCTCCAGCGAGCCGTCGTCCTCGCGATCGAGCACGACGAAGTCGAGGACCTCGCACCAGAACCGCGCCAACGCCTCAGGGTCGCGGCAACCGAGCACGAGCTCACTGATACGACATGCCATTAGCGACACCTGCTCTCAGCACGGCCGTCGGCCATGCGGTAGGGAAACCGACTTCGAGACACGACAGAGATCTGCCGGATACTAGGCCGACGACCAGACACCGAGTTCGTTGCCACTCGGATCGGTGAAGTGGAAGCGGCGCCCGCCGGGAAAGTCGTACGGGCCGTTGACGACGGTGCCGCCGGCCGCCCGCACCGCATCCACCGACGCGTCCAGATCCACCGAGTACAGCAGCACCAGCGGCCCGCCTGCCTGCTTCCGTTCCGGCACCTGCAGCAGGCCGCCGACCTCCTCACCGTCCGCACCGACGATGCCCGCGTACTGCGGGCCGTAGGAGTTGAACTCCCAGCCGAATGCCGAGCGGTAGAACGCTTCCGCGTCCGCGAGGTCCGTGACCGACAACTCCACGTAGTTCAGTCGATGATGATCTGCGGCAGAACGTGACATGCCGGAACTCTAGCCGGAATCGGCTCCTCGATCAGGAGTTCGGTCGGCGAGAAGCATGTTCACGAAACCGCGGGTGCTCGCCGTCTGGGGTCGGCCGGCGAGCTGGACGAGTGAAATGGTGCGTTCGACCGTCGGCTGCAGCGGTATGTGGACGAGACCGGCGAACGAGATCATGGGAAGCACGAGTTCGGGCACCGCGGTGACACCGAGCCCGGCCGCCGCCAATCCCGCTACCGCGCCGATGTTCTGCGCCTGCATGACGGGTCCGAGTTCGATGCGGGCGTCCTCGACGGCCCGGCGGACGGGCGCCGCGATGCTGCTCTCGGGTCCGAACGCGATGAACGGCTGTCCGGCGAGATCCGACCACCGGAGTACCGGCCGATCGGCGAACGGATGTGTCGGCGCGACGGCGCAATAGAAGGAGTCGCTCGTCAGAACGTCCTGTTGCAGGCCGGGCAGAATCCCCGAGGTGGTGACCAGGGCGAGGTCGACCGTGCCCGAGTACACGGCGTCGAGAACCTCCTGCCGCAGTCCGTCCCGTATCTGGAGGCGCACGTCGGGGTGCTGCTCGCGGAAGCTCACCACGTAGGGGGGAAGGAACGTGGCCGCGAGCGAGGGCAGGCATGCCACCGTCACGATTCCGCGGTCACCGGTGACGAATCGTTCGATCTGTGTGAGCCCGTCGTCGAAGTCGTGGAGCATCCGCCGGGCGTGCTCGATGATCTCGTGCCCGTGCGTGGTCAGCTCGACGCGGCGCGTGGTGCGTTCGAACAGCGTGACGTCGAGTCTGCGCTCGACCTCGGCGACCGAGCGGCTCAGCGAGGACTGAGATACGTCGAGTGCGTGGGCCGCCGAGGTGAAGCTCGCGTAGTCGGCGATGGCGACGATGCTCCTCAGGTGAGAAATCCCGAGATTGATGCTCATGCGCATCAGTATGGCCGGTATTCATGCGCTGGATATTCATGACTTGAACTCATAAATCGATCATTCATTGATATTTGACGCGCAATTGTGAGGCGCGCGACACTGAGACTCCATTTCGAAGGAGGTCACATGGTTGCCGCGCTCGGGTTCGCCACGATCGCTTGTTTCCTGGCGCTGGCGTTCAGCCGTCGGGTCTCGGTGTTGGTCGCACTGATCCTCGTTCCCGTCGCGTTCGCGATCGTGGGCGGATGGGCACCCGACCTCGGGGAGATGGTGGGCGACGGTCTGCTGAAGGTCGCGCCCGTCGCCATCATGATCGCCTTCGCTGTCCTGTATTTCAGTCTGATGGTCGACGTGGGACTGTTCGACCCGGCGATCCGCCGGATCGTCCGGTGGGCAGGCGGCAATCCCACCAAGATCGCCGTCGGAACCGCGGTGCTGACCCTGCTCGTCGCGCTCGACGGCGACGGAACCTCGACCTTCCTGATCACCATCTCGGCGTTGCTACCCATCTACCAGAAGCTCGGGATGCGCCCGGTCGTCCTGACCGGCATCGTCTGCCTTGCCGCGGGACTGATGAACATGATTCCGTGGGGCGGCCCGACCGTCCGCGCCATGGCCGCACTCGACCTGACCAGCGCCGACATCTTCACGCCGGTCCTGCCCGCGATGGGGGCCGGGGTCCTGTGGGTCCTGTTCGCCGCCTACATGATCGGCCGCGTGGAACGTAAACGGCTCGGCGTCACCGAACTGATATCTCCCGGCGGCGGTGGTCCCGGCACGCCGCACGTGTCCGACGCGCCGGTGCGCACCGGTCGCCAACGGGCGGTGATGGCGTTCAACACCGTGCTCACCCTCGTTCTGATCGTGATCCTGCTGTTCCAGCTCGTGCCGCTGGAGGTGGCATTCGCCATCGCATTCGCACTCGCGCTCGCCGTCAACCGCCCCAAGTGGGACGACCAGCAGGCCCTGTTCGCGAAGCATGGCGGCAACGTCACCATGGTGGTGGCGATGATCCTCGCGGCAGGCGTGCTCACCGGAATCCTCAACGGCACCGGGATGATCACCGCGATGGCGCAGACCTTCGTCTCCTGGATTCCGCAGTCCGCCGGGTCCCTGATCCCCGTCATCACCGCCGTCACGTCGATGCCGCTCAGCCTGGTCTTCACCCCGGACGCCTACTACTTCGGCGTCGTACCGGTGCTGGCGGAAACCACCGCATCGTTCGGTGGCGACCCCGCGGAGATCGGCCGCGCCGCCATCCTCGGCCAGATGACCACCGGGTTCCCGCTCAGCCCGCTGACCGCCGCGACGTTCATCCTGATCGGACTGAGCAAGGTGGACCTCGGCAAGCACCAGCGGTTCATCTTCGGCTGGGCCTTCGGAACCACGATCGTGATGACCGTCATGGCGCTGCTCACCGGTGCCATCTCGCTGTAATCGTCCGCGACACCACCTCGGGCCCGCCCACCCACCGCCCGTCGAACAAGCAAAGGACTTCGAGCCCGTGACACCATCGAGCACCCGCGGCAGCGCTTCGCGGAGCGTGCGACTCGGCGCCGGATCCGGGTTCTCCGGGGATCGCATCGACCCCGCCGAGAAACTCGCCCGGCACGCCGACCTCGACTACCTGATCTTCGAATGCCTCGGCGAACGCACCGTTGCCGCCGGAAACTCTCGCCGACTCGAGAACCCGGACGAAGGATACGATCCGCTCCTCGCCGCACGCATGCGCGCGGTTCTCCCGCACACGCTCGCGTCCGGGACCACGGTGATCACCAATGCCGGTGCCGCGAACCCTCTCGCCGCTGCCGAATTGGTCTCCGGCATCGCGTCCCGGTCCGCCGACCGGCAGGTGCGCATCGCTGCCATCACGGGCGACGCGGTGCTCGAGCAGGTGCTACGCCACGACCCGGTCGTGTGGGAGACCGGGAAACGCCTGTCGGAGCACGACGAGGAACTCGTCTCCGCGAACGCGTACATCGGCGCGGAGGCCGTGATCCCCGCGCTCGAACTGGACGCCGACGTCGTGGTCACCGGGCGTCTGGCCGACCCCTCCCTCTACGTCGCCCCGCTTGCCCACCACTTCGGATGGGACCTGGCCGACCACGAAACCATCGGCGCCGCAACCGCGATCGGGCACCTGCTCGAATGCGCCGGACAACTCACGGGCGGGTACTACGCGGATCCCGTCACCAAACCGGTGAAGGGTATGGCCGATCTCGGTTTCCCGTTCGCCGACGTCCTCGCCGACGGATCGGCGACCTTCGGCAAACTCGACGGATCCGGCGGGATACTCACCGAACGAACCTGCGCCGAGCAACTCCTGTACGAGGTGGGAGATCCCACGTCGTACCTGACCCCGGACGTCACCGCGGACTTCGGCAACGTGTCGTTCACCAGCGTCGGACCCGACCGGGTCGCCATCGCGGGTGCGACGGGGCGCCCCCGGCCACAGCAGCTGAAGGTCACCCTCGGGTTCCGTGGCGGCTGGCTCGGTGAGGGGCAGATCAGTTACGCGGGACCGCGCGCCTATCCCCGTGCCCAGCTCGCCGCGGACATCGTCACCGAACGTCTCGTCGACGTGCACGGCTTCGCCGAGGGCGCCGTCTCGGTCGAATACATCGGCGCCGGTGCCGCTTTCCGCGGACTCGATACGGACACCGCTGCCCACGAGGTGCGCGTGCGGGTCACCGCCCGCGCACGCACCCGCGAGGAAGCCGGCCTCGTCGGCTGGGAGGTGGAAAGCCTGTACACCAACGGACCGGCCGGCGGGGGCGGCGCCCGGCGCTCGGCGACCGAGGTACTCGCGATCCGCTCGTGCACCCTCCCCCGCGACCTCGTGCCCACCCGGGTGCACCTCACGGAGGTGACGACATGACCACGCCCGCAACGGTTCAGAAGATAGACTCCCTCGCCGACGTTCGTGCCGGCGACAAGGGAGACACGCTCATCCTTGCCGTGCTGGCCCGGGACCACGCCGCCTACCGTTATCTCGCCCGGAGACTGACCGAGGACGTCGTCGCCGCCCACTACGGCGAGCTGATCACCGGTCCGGCCCGGCGCACCTGCCAGCCGAACCTGATGGCGATGGTGTTCGAGTTGCCGGGCGTCCTCGGCGGCGGCGTCACGGGTTCCCCCGCACTCGACGGACACGGCAAGACGCTGGGCTATCACCTGCTGAGCCTCGAAATTTGACGGGCTACACGGGATTCCGGTCCCGCGACGCCGACAGGGTGACGGCGAGCGCCTGACGGTCGAGCTTGCCGCGCGGCGTGCGCGGCAAGCTGTCGACCGCGAGTACCTGGACCGGCATGCTCGGGCTGGGTAACGTGGCGCGCAGATGCCGCCAGATCTCGCTGGAACTCGGCCCGTCGCCGTCCACCACGATCGCGGCGGCCGGTGCCTCGCCCATCCGGCTGTCGGGCACTCCGATGCACGCAGCCTCCGAGATCCCGGGGAGTGCGGTCAACGCCGCCTCGATGGCCGCGGGTTCCACATTGAGCCCCGCCCGGATCACCGTGTCGCTGTCGCGGCCGAACAACTGCAGGCTGTTGCCCGCGACCCTGCCTCGGTCCCCGACGGTCATCCACCCGTCGGCGGGGCCGTTCACCACGCCGTCCTCGGTGAGGTAGCCGTCGAACAGCATGTCGCTGCGCACGTGAACGAGGCCCGCGCGAATCGCTGCGTCGACGCCGTCGAATAGTTCGCCTGCCGCATGTTCGTCGGCGGCGCCGAGACCCCGGTCGAAGGACACGAAGCTCAGTTCGGAGGCGCCGTAGAAGTGCACGAGCGACGCCTTCGGCAACACTTCCTGCAGCGCCTCACGCCCGGTGCGCGGCCACCGGGCCGCCGACGACAGCACCTCACGGACGCTGCCGACCGGACCGATGCCCGACCGCACCACATCCCAGGCGATGGTGGGTACCGAGTACAGATGTGTCGCTGCGTCGCGCAGCGAGTGGGTGACCGGTCGCAGATCCACCGTCGCACCGCGAGTGAGGCCGTGCAGCGCGCCGTACAGGAAATGGGTGTGGTCGAGAACTCCGGGCACCGCCACGCGATCCCCGCTGCCGATGTCGAACGTCGCGTCCGATCGGTCGAGGGTCGTGGCCCACGATCGCTGGTTGCGCACGAACAGCTTCGGCTCACCGGTGGTGCCGGACGTGATGCCGACCAGCAGTTCGGTGCCGGGACGCGCCCGGCCTGCGGCGCCGTCGGATTCGAGGCTGTCCGCCGTCTCGACGGTCCCGTCGAATCCCAGTCTCCGTAGCCTGGTGTGCTGGTGCGGCGCGGCCACCACGGCGCCGGGTTTCGCGAGCTCGAGCACCCGCGTCAGCTGCGCGGGCAGGAGATGCCGATGCAGCAGCACGACGCTGACTCCCGCGTGCATCGCCGCCGTCACCACGACCAGCGACCCGACATCCGACGTCGGCAGCACGGCGACCCGGTTCATGCCGTCGAGCCCGGCGGCGGTGCGTGTGACCCGCGACCAGAACCGGCCGTAGTCGACGGTCTCGCGTGCGGACACGACCGCTGTCGTCTCCGGGTTCTCGGCGGCCCGTCGAGCGACACGCTCGGCGAGCAGCTCAGTCATCGTCCACTCCCCGTGCGACGAGGGCGTCGCCCATCGCATCCGCGGTCCGGAGGGCGCGGACCAGAACCGGTGTGGCCAGCGCCGTCATCGACCATTGCAACCCGCGTGCCTTCCGCGCCTGCGCCACCTCCTGCACGATCCCCGTCAACAGCGGGATACACCGGATCGCCAACGCGAGCAGGAGTCCGATCCGATCCGGGTCGACCCCGAACCTCCGCAGGGGCCCGAGTGCGCGCGACACCGTGTCGAGCATGTCGGTGACCCGGGTGGTGAGCGTGACCAACGCGGCGAGCGCCACCGAGATCAGCAGCACCCCGCACACGACGACCGCCCGCGCGGGCGACGTGATCAGCACCTGGAACACGGCGATGATCAACAACATCCACACCACCGGGCGCAACTGCGCCACGGCGACCCGCCACGGAATGGAGGCCACCGCGAACAGCAGTCCCACCGCCAGGACGACGACGCCGACCTCGAGCGGGGTGCGCACGAACACCGTGGCCGTGACGATCGACGCGATCAACAGCAGCAGTTTCAGCCCGGCGGGCATCCTGTGCAGGAGCGAGTCGCCCGGGCGGTACAGGCCGATCATTCGACCAGCTGCCGGTACGCCGGGACGGCGTCGTCCGGGCTGCCGTCGAACGCGACGAGACCGTCGTCGATGACGATGACCCGTTCGAAACTCTCCAGCAGCGCCAGTTGGTGGGTCACGACGATCACCTGCTGGTCCATCGAATCGAGCGCTTCGGAGACGACGCGCGCGTTCCGCAGATCCAGCAGCGTCGTCGGCTCGTCGGCGATGACCACCTCGGGCCTGCGGATGAGGACGGCGCCGATGGCGAGCAGCTGCTTCTGGCCCCCGGACAGCAGGTGCGCGGGGTGATCGGCGTGCCGGTCGAGCCGGAACCGCACCAGGATCTCCTCGACGCGACCGGCGATCTCCTGTTTGCTCAGACCGGACCGGCGCAGCGAGAACGCCAGGTCCTCGGACACCGTGGGCATGACGATCTGGGTGTCGGGGTCGGTGAACACGAACCCGACCTTGCGGCGCACCTGCGCGCCCTTCCTGGCGGCGTCGACACCGTCGACCGTGACCGTGCCGGAGGTGGGCTTCAGCAACCCGTTGATCATGCGCGCCAGGGTCGACTTGCCGGAACCGTTGGAACCGATGATGCCGACGCGGCGCTCGGAGAAACGCAGGTCGACGCCGCGCAGCACCGGGCGGTCCCCGAAGGCGTGCGTCACCGAATCGAAGACGATCTCACTCACGACACACGCTCCACGAGCATCGCGATGCCCTGCCCGCCGCCGATGGCGCAGGCCGCGAGCCCGAGCGGGGGTCCGTCCTCGCGCAGCATCTGACTTGCCAAGCGCACCAACAAGATCGCCCCCGAGGCGCCCCACGGGTGCCCCATGGCGATGGCGCCGCCCTGCGGGCAGATCGTGGATTCGTCCAGGCCGAGTTCGTCCGAGACCGCCAGCACCACCGACGCGAAGGCCTCGGTGATCTCGACGACGCCCAGATCCGCCACGTCGTGTCCGGTCCTCTTCAGGAGTGTGCGGATCGCGGGAACCGGTCCGAGTCCGGGCAGCGCCGGGTCCGATCCCGCGACGGCGGAGCCGAGGATCCGTAACGCAGGCAGTCCGGCGGCCAGCGACTCGGTCGTCACCGCCAGCACGGCGGCGCCGTCCGAGATGCCGCACGAGTTGCCCGCCGTGGCCGTTCCGCCGGCACCGAAACTGGGGCGTAGCCGCGCGAGCCTGGCCTCGGTCATGCCTGCGCGAATGCGCTGGTCCCGCTCGATGTCACCGATCGGCACGATTTCCGACGAGAAGTCGGCGGCTGCGGCGAGCGTGTGCGACCGCGCCGCGTAGGCATCCTGCCGCTCACGGCTGATGCCGCGCACCCGCGCGAGATCGTCCGCGGCCGCTCCCATGTCGGGGTCGGGGAAGCCCTGCGGCGCAAAGGGAGCGCGGGTGTAGCGCACCGGATCGGCGCCCCCCGCCGGCGGCCAGAACCGCCACGGCGCCGTGCTCGCCGACTCGACGCCGCCGGCCAGAATCAGCTCGTCGGCACCGCTGCGCACACGGAGCGCGGCCTGCATCACCGCGTCGAGGCCGGAACCGCACTGCCGGTCGACAGTGACACCGGGAACCTCCACACCCATCCCCGCCTGCAGGGCCGCGACCCGCGCCGGATTACCGCCCGGCCCGAGGCAGTTGCCGAGGACGACGTCGTCGACCTCGGCAACGATGCCCGACTCCCGCAGCGACGTCAGAACCTCGCGCAACACCGGGGCGGCCAGATCGGTGGTGGTCAGATCGGCGAACCCGTGCCCGGCATTGCCGATCGGCGTCCGACGCGGCGCCACCAGAACAGGGACAGAGCTCATGCCAGCCAGTCTCTCACTCGACCTCGGGCGACCTTGCCACTGGCGGTCCGCGGCATCGACTCGATCGGCACCCAGCGGCGGGGCAGGGCTTCCTTCGTCAGCATCCGGCGTGCGCGCGAACGGACGTCGCCGATCCCCGCGGTGCCGTCGAGCTCCACCACGGCGGTGACGGTCTCGCCGAGCACCGAATGCGGCGATCCGACGACGGCGGCCGCGGCGACACCGTCGAGCGTCCCGAGGATGCGCTCGACGTCCTCGGCGACCACCGTGGTGCCGCCGACGTTGATCGCGGATTCCCCCCGGCCGCGCACCGTCAGCTCGCCGTCGTCACCGAGTTCGGCCAGGTCACCGACGCCGAACCACTCCGGGACTCCGATCACGCTGTACGGCGACCGGACGTACAGCAGACCGTCGCGGATGTCGGCGTCGACGCCGTCCAGCAGCCGGAGCGGTTCGGGCACCCGGCGCGCCGCGACGAGGGAGAGTTCCGCGGCACCGTAGTACTCGACGATCTCGATGCCGTCCGCCAGCGCGCGGGCGCCGTCGTCCAGGGCGGTCCCGGCGACGATCGCCGTGCGCAGCTTCGGGGCCTTCCCCACCACCTCACGGAGAACGGCGGGAACGGCGTGCACCACCGTCGCCCGGGACGGGTCGTCGGTGACGCACGCACCTCGCCAGAGTGCGTGCACGGCGCCGAACAGGTGCATCGTGGCGTGCAACGGGCCGGTGATCAGCACGTGGTCGGTCGCGTCGATGCCGGTGATCGCGGTGAAGGCGGGGAAGCTGTCGAACCAGGAGGCCGCGGTGCGCGCGAGCGGACGCGGCCTGCCGGTGGAGCCGGACGTCGCGACCAGCAGAAACGCGGATGGCGGAATCACCGCGCGGTCCGGGCGCGCGTCGGGGTTCTCGACGATCACCGTCGTCCCCTGCCGCGCCGCCGCGCACACGCAGATCAGGGCGTCCGGGACCGGCAGCGTCGACGCGTCGTAGGCAGGCGCACCCGGGCCGTGCTCGAGGATCCATCGGTCGATGGCACGGTCGAGTTCGGCGTACGTGTAGGTGCGGGCTTCGAAGTCGAGAGCAGGCTGATCGCCGGAGCCGCCGAGTTCGGAACTCACGTACGGATCAGGCCGGGGTACGCGCGATGCACGCTCTTGGCGACCACGGTCGCGACGACGACCTTGAGCAGGTCGCCGGGGATGAAGGCGAAGTTGGTGGTGATGGCGGCGCCGACACCCAGATCGGTGCGGAGCAGGAGTCCGACGGTGCCGAAGACGTAGATGACGACGATCCCGCCGAGGGCGTTGATCAGCAGACCGAGCGCGATCGGGTACTTCGGCAGGATCCGAGCGGTGAGGAGACCGATGATCAGCGTCGCGGGCATCCAGCCGATGAGGTACCCGGCGCTGGGGCCTGCGAGCGCGGTCAGTCCGGTGCGGCCACCGGACAGCAGGGGCAGGCCGATCAGGGTCAGTGCGATGAAGACCGCGACGGCGGCTGTGCCCTTGCGAGCGCCGAGCACCGCGCCGGCGAGGATGACGCCGAGCGTCTGCAGTGTGATCGGCACTCCGCTGAAGCCGACCGTGATGGCGCCGGGCAGACCCAGCGCCGCGATCAGCGCGGCGAACACCGCGATCTGCGCCATGTCCCGCGCTGAAATACCGAGCCTCGACACCCGAGCACTCTCGACACCTGCCATGACGACTCCTCTTGCTTCAAACTTGAACGACGTTCAAGGTATCAGGTCGGCGCGGACAACGGTGCGGCAGACTCCGCGACGTCGCCCTCGTCGGGCGTCGTGCGCGCCCCGGCCCGCGCTGCTCCGATCCCCGCCGCGACGACGAAACAGATCCCGGCCACGGCCGCGTGGTCGGGAACCTGATGCAACACGACGAGCCCGATGATCAACGCGAACGCCGGTTCGAGGCTCATCAGGGTCCCGAACGCCGCCGTGTTCAGCCGGCGCAGGGCGAGCATCTCCAGCGTGAACGGCACGACCGGCAGCAGTATCGCCAAACCCAGCCCGATGATCAACAGGTCCGGCGTCATCTTTCCGAGCATCGACGGTCCACCCACGGCAGTCGCGACCAATCCGGCGACCGGCATGGACACCGCGAGCCCGTTGAGACCGGCCACCTCGTCGCCCACGCGCTGGGTGAGCACGATGTAGAGGGCCCAGCACGCGGCCGCGCCCAGTGCGAACAGGATTCCGACCGGGTCGACGCCGCCGGCCCAGGGTTGCGTCAGCAGCAGCACCCCGACGGCCGCCAGCGCCGGCCACTTCAGGCGACCGCGTCCGTGCAGAACAGCGACGCCGAGGGGCCCGAGGAACTCGAGCGCGCTGGCGGTTCCCAGCGGGATCCGGTCCACCGCGGCCATGAACAGCAGGGTGACCGCCGCCGTGACCACTCCGAGCAGGACACACGCGCCGAGCGACGATCGCGTGAACGCCTTCGGACGGGGCCGCACGATCACGGCCAGCAACACCCCAGCCCATGCCAGGCGCAACCAGGCGGCACCCTCGGCGCCGACGCGTTCGGACACGCCGACGGAGATCGCGAGTCCGCTCTGCACGCACAGCATCGAGGTCAGCGCCATCGTCGCGCCGACGTGGGTCGAGTTCCTGGTCATGTCTGCATTGAAGGCCACCTCGACCGTTCACGTCCACGTGACTTTCATGGACAAACCGTTCGGATATCGCGAACAATGCATGGGTGGATACCCGACGCCTGCATCTCCTGCTCGAGCTCTCCCGCCTCGGCTCCATGCGTGAGGTCGCCGAGACACACCGGCTGACCACCTCGACCGTCTCCCAGCAGATCGCCGCACTCGCGAAGGAGACGGGTGCGCAGCTCGTCGAACCGACCGGCCGCCGGGTGCGGCTCACTCCGGCCGGTCGCCGGCTGGCCGACCACGCCGTCACCATCCTGGCGGCCGTCGACGCCGCCCGGCTCGACCTCGACCCCCACGCCGAGCCGGTCGGCACCCTGCGCGTCGGGGGTTTCGCGACGGGCATCCGGGTGTCGCTGCTCCCGGTCGTCGCCGAACTGGCACGCACCCACTCGCAGGTGGACGTGGTGATCAGCGAATACGAGCCGGTCGAGGCGTTCGCGTTGCTCGCCGACGACGAACTCGATCTCGCCCTGACCTACGACTACAACCTGGCACCGGCATCCCCGGGCACCGCGCTCGAGGCCGTCCCGTTGTGGTCGACTCCCTGGGGACTCGGCGCCCCCACGCCCGCCGAGAGCGGACCCGCCGACGTCGCCGCCTATGCCGGTTCGCCCTGGATCGTGAACTCCCGCAACACCGCCGACGAGGACGCCGTCCGCACCCTGGCCTCGCTCGCGGGTTTCACACCGCACATCGCCCACCAGATCGACAGCCTCGACCTCGTCGAGGACCTCATCGCCGCCGGCTACGGGGTGGGCCTGCTGCCGGCCGACCGTCCCACACGCAAGGAAGTCACGGTCCGCCCGCTCACCAACCCGAAGGTCGTGCTGACGGCCTACGCCGTGACCCGCCGCGGGAGGTCGACCTGGCCGCCGCTGCGCCTGGTCCTCGACCGCCTGGCCGCCGTCACCCGGGAACGGCGATCGGCCGACGCGACATGACCCGCGTGATACACGACGCCCCGCCTGCGGGAGCGCAGGCGGGGCGGTTTCGAACGGGAGCGCGCAGGGCGGGTTCTAGCGGGAGGCCACCGCGGAAGCCGCGTCCTTCAGGGTGCGGGCGGCGACCTGCAGTCCTTCGAGCTGTCCCAGTTCGACGTCCTCGTGTTCGATGTTGACCGCCATGTCCGGGTCGACCCGCTGCAGGGCGGCGAGGAAACGGGACCAGAAATCGACGTCGTGTCCGCGACCGACGGCGACGAAGTCCCACGCCGAGTCCTCGGGCCACTTGTTGACCACGTGCTTGCCGCCGAGTCCGGTGGGGTTCTGGTCGGCCGGGATCCGGGTGAACCGGTCGTCGAGAACACCGTAGATCTTGCAGTTCTCGTTGATCCGGGTGTCCTTCGCCGCGGCGTGGAACACGAGGTCGCCGAGCCAGTCGACCGCGGCGACCGGATCGATGCCCTGCCAGAACAGGTGCGACGGGTCCATCTCGGCGCCGACGTTCGTCGCACCGGTCTTCTCGACCAGGCGCTCGAGCGTCGGCGGGTTGAACACCAGGTTCTGCGGGTGCATCTCGATCGCGACCTTGACGCCGTTCTCACGGGCGAGCGCGTCGATCTCCTTCCAGAACGGCACCGCGACCTGATCCCACTGGTAGTCGAGGGAGTCGAGATAGCCGCTGTCCCAAGTGTTCACGTGCCAGGCCGGCCACTGGCCGCCGGCGTGCGCGGCCGGCAGCCCGGACATCGTGACCACCCGGTCCACACCGAGCAGGCCGGCGACCTTGATGGCGTTGCGCAGGTCCTCGGCGTCCTCGGGCCCCACCTCGGGATCCGCGTGCAACGGGTTGCCGTTGCAGTTCAGGCCGGCGATGGAGACGCCGGTCTCGTCGAAGACCTTCAGGTACTCCTGCGGTGACACCTCACCGGAGAGGAGTTCCTTGACAGGCAGGTGCGGGGTGGGCAGGAAGCCGCCCGCGTTGATCTCCGCGCCCTCGAGCCCGAGGGACGCGATGGTCTCCAGCGCCTCGCGCAGGCTGCGGTCGTGCAGGACGGCGGTGTACACACCGAGTTTCATGAGGGTTCCTTGCGTGGTGGGAAGAAGTTGCGGTTCAGGGGGTTTGCGGTTACGGGGTTTGGGGTTCAGCCGATCTTGACGGCTGCTCCGTCGGCGCGGGCGGACTCCGCGACGGCGGTGACGATCTGCATGCCGCGCAGCGCGTGGGCGAAGGACGGCAGCGGGCCGAGGATGTCGATGCCGGCGATCTGGTCGAGGAACGCCCGGGCCTGGTAGGCGAAGAACTCCGCCTTGCCGTGGCCGACGCCGCCGGCATCCATCGGCAGGCCACCCTGGATGTACGGGTGCTGCGGACCGATGATCACCCGCCGCTGACCGTTCACGGTGCGGTCGAGGCCCTCGCTGGACACCGAGAATTCCGCGGCGCGAGCCAGGTCGAACGCCGCGGAGCCGGACGTCCCGAACAACTCGAAACCGAGTCCGTCCGGAAGCTGATGCGCGACGCGGGAAGCGGAGAACGTGCCGACCGCGCCGTTCTGGAAGCGCACCGTGAACGTCGCGAGGTCCTCGTTCTCGACGGGTGCCATCTCACCGGTGGTCTCGGCCTTGGTGTGGCCGTAAGTGACTCCGGCAGGCACGGGACGCTCCGTGATCACCGTGGCGAAGGTCGCGCCGCTGATCTCGACGATCGGACCGCACACGAATTCGGCCATGTCGAGCAGGTGGCTGCCGACGTCCGCGAGCGCGCCCGTTCCGGGACCGCCGCGGTACCGCCAGGTGATCGGCGAGGCGGGGTCGAGGCCGTAGTCGCACCAGTAATGCCCGTTGAAGTGGATGATGTCGCCGAGGCGGCCCGTCGCGAGTTCGTCGCGGATCGCCTGGATGGCCGGCGACCGGCGGTAGGTGTACCCGACCGTCGCGATCGTGTCGGCATCCGCAGCGGCCGCGACCATGGCCTCGGCGTCCGTGATGGACCCGGCCAGGGGCTTCTCGCACAGCACGTGCTTCCCCGCGGCGAGGAGCCCTTCGACGATCTCCCGGTGCAACTGGTTGGCGACGACGACGCTCACGGCGTCGATGTCCGGCGATTCGGCGATGGCCTGCCAGCTGTACTCGGCCCGCTCGTACCCGTACCGCTTCGCGGTGTCGTCGGCGACGGCCTGGTTGGTGTCGGCGATCGCAACCAGACGCACGTCGGGGCGGTCGGTTCCGAACAACGTCGACGCCATGCGATATCCGGCGGCATGCGCTCGTCCGGCCATGCCGCCGCCGATGACGGCGACACCGATCGAGTTGGAAGTCATGAGTGGAAGCCTTTCGGTGTGATGGTGACCCGGCGGGAGTGCAGGTCGGCTACCCGCAGACACCCGCACGGATGAGTGAAGACGCCCTCAGGCTAGTTCGGTCTATTTAACCGGTCTAGTACGACTACTATGAGCTGAATCACGACACCCTGTCAAGCCCCGACTCGGCGGTCCGGCCAGCGGGCCGCACCCCTTGACGAGCACCCTTGGCGTGCAGATATCGAATGCAATTTCACTGAATACCTCTTCAGTGAATGCGAAGTCGGGAGGAACGTACGAAGGTCAGCGTCGCAGGCGGTCCGGCACTGGGAGGCTGCTGGCGGAAGTTCCGCACGGACGGCTGTCGGGGGATCCGCTGCACAGTACGACGCTGAAGCGGGGTTCCCTGGTCGAGGTGCTGCGTGAGTGCGCCGAGCAGGCCGGGGTGCGGATCGTCACCGGCCGCCGACTGGTAGGGGCCGAGCCCACGGGACACGGTGTCCGCGCGCAGTTCGCCGACGGTTCCAGTGCCACGCGCCGACCTGCTGGTCGGCGCGGATGGTCTCTGGTCGGCTACCCGGTCGGTCCTTGATCCCGGCGCGCCCCGACCCACCTACGGAGGCTCTCCAGCGTCTCGGGCAACGCCGCCGGCATCCCGGCCGAGACCGGCACGTTCAACATGGTTTTCGCGCGCAGCGGCGCCTTTCTCCACATCCCGGCGCCGGACGAAACCGTGTGGTGGTCCGCGCAGGTTGCCGATCCCAGGCCACCGGACCTGGCCGGTGTCGGCGACGACTGATTGCTCGGGCGACTCGCCGAGCTGTACCGGTTCGAGCCGCAGCCGCTCGAGATCATCAGGGCGACCACGCAATTGCACCGTCCGACGCTCATGCACACGCTGGCCGAAGTCCCCGTCTGGCACGACGAACGCGTCGTCCTCGTAGGCGACGCCGCTCACCCGGTTGGCGCGGGGCAGGGCGCCTCGATGGCCATCGAAGACGCCGTGGTCCTGGCCCGGGCACTCGCCGAGGCCCGCTCGACCGGGGAAGGTCTCGCGGAGTACGACCGGCTCCGCCGCGCCCGAATCGGGAAGATAGCCAAGGCGGCCCGCACCAACCGCGACGCCAAGACCAGTGGCCCGCTCGCGCGCCGGCTCCGCGACCTAGTCATGCCGATCGCCTTCGGGCACTACTACGAGAGGGCCACCACCTGGCTCTACGCCCACGATCTGGGCACACTGCCCGCGCCGGCCGAGGAATCCCGGCCCGCCGAACACTGACGGCCGCCGCAGGTCAGGACACGCCCGACCGGGATCCTTCCATCGGCTCGGGCGCGGGCCCGGTGGTACGGCGCGCGACGAGCCGCGGGCGGAGGACGGTCGCGACCGATTCGGTCCTCCCCCGGTCCAGCCGCTGGATGACCGCGTCCACCGCCGTGGCGGCCTGCTCCCGCGGTTGCTGATTGACCGACGTCAGATCGATGTGCGCGAGCTGGGCGAGCACGCTGTCGTCATATCCGGAGACCGAGACGTCTTCGGGAATACGCACGCCCCGGCTCCGCAGTTCGCCGATCAGCCCGATGGCACTGCGGTCGTTGGCCGCGATCACCGCGGTGGGAAGCTGCGACCGCCCGAGCAGCGTCTCCGCGGCGACCGCTCCGGCGCTGTCGGTGAAGTCGCCCTCGACGACGTCGATGTCGAGTCCGTGACGACGCATGGCACGGGTGTACCCCGACTTCCGGTCGGCCGCAATCGTGCCCGTACCACCGCTGAGGTGCGTGATTCGGCGATGCCCCAGCTCCACGAGATGGTCGACGACGGTGCCGATCCCCTTGCCGTCCGCTGTGCGCACGACGTCGACGGCGCCGTCTCCGACGCGGCGACCGACCACGACCACCGGTACCCGCTCCCCGAGCGTGTCGAGAACGTCGGTGCCGAGTTCGGTGCCGAGCAGGATCAAGGCTTCGCAGCGGAAATCGAGCAGCGTTTCGACGACTTTCGGTTCGGCGTGCGTGGGAGTCAGCGCACCGAGCACCACCTCGTACCCGTGGTCGTCGGCGGCGGCGACGATGTACTCGACCATCTCGGCGTGGAAGCTGTTGCGAATATCCGCCGTCACACCCACGAGGTGGGTCCGCCGGAGCGACATCAGTGCGGCCGTACGGTTCGGCCGGTACCCGAGCTCGTCCGCGACGTCGAGGACCCGCTTCCGCGTCTCGGCACTCGGTCCGGGAACGCGCCGAAACACCATGGAGACCAACGCCTTCGACACCCCGACACGGTCGGCGATGTCCTGCATGGTGACGGCCTGCCGGGGCATCGGAGCAGGACCACCGCTCCGGGCGTCGTCGTCGCTTCGCATGTGCAGACCCTTTCGCTCGCCGAGCACGAGGCACACCCAGAGTATCCGACATAGACCGAAGTACTAGACCGGGCTACCTACCCGAACGCAGCTAGCCGGCAGGAGAACGCGCGACGTTCGATGTTCTGGGCGCTGGCGAGCACGAGCGCTCCCTGCACGAAGCGGCGGTCGTCGTCATCAGCGTCTGGGAGGGCGGCGTCGTCGGACTCGCCGTCACCCTCACAGTCGGACTCCTCGGAGGCCTGCTGTCGCGGGCGTTCACGATCCACGCAGGCGTCCTGTTCATGGGGTACTACGTGGCAGTCCTCAGCGTCCCCGCCATCCTCGCGCTCTGACCGTGCCGACTACGCGGTGACCAGGTCGATGGCGACGGCCGATCCCTGCGGATCGACGACCGCGTCGAGGATGGTCTTCTGCGTCTGGGTCAGGTGCTCGGTGCAGGCCGCGGCAGCCGCCGGTCCGTCGCCGGCGAGGATCGCACGGCACATCGCCCGGTGCTCCGCCAGCGAGACGTCCAGACGGTCCGGGTGGGAGTGGGCGATGTTGCGCAGTCTCTCCGTGTGCGGCCGGAGTTCGGCAATCGATCGGGCCAGTTGCGAGTTCCGGGTGTGCGCGATCACCGCCTGGTCGTACGTTTCGGTGAGTTCGTAGAAACGATCCCGCCGGGACTCGGACGGGTCCTCCTCCGAGATCGCCCCGAGTGCGTCCGCTACCTCGTCGAATTGCTGCCGGGCCGCGGTGTCCCGGCCGACGGCCTCGGCGACCATGCGCGCCGCGGCCGCCTCGAGCAGGATGCGTAGCTCGAACAGGTCCCGAACACTCTTGATGGAGATGGGAGCGACCCGTGCCCCCTGCCGGTCGGTGAGCGAGACCAGCCCGTCTGCTTCGAGCCGAAGGAAGGCCTGACGCACCGGGGTGCGAGACGCCGAGAACCGCGTGCCCACGTCGATAGCACTCAGCGACTGCCCCGGAGACAGGGTCCCGTTCAGAATGTCCTGTTTGAGCTGCACGTATACCTGTTCGCTCTTGCTTTCGCGCGCCATGCATACATCCTAACGTTCCCCACCGTATGAGCTAAGGTATACGCTAATGCGCACCATAGAACAGGAACAGCATCCCGAAGTAGGCGTCCACACGTGAACGACGTGCAATCCACCGAACGATCCGTGCCGACGCGCGCGTCCGAACTGCGCCGTCACGGACTTCGGTGGGCCGCACTGATCGCACTCTCGATCGGCGGCTGGGCGCTCGGCGAGAGCGTCGGACTGACAGCGGCCGGTCTCTTCTCGGCTCTGATCGTCGCGGCGACCCTGGCCGTCACCGGCTGGGGCCCGTCCCGCGTGCCCCGCCCGCTGGGGAAGCTTGCCCAGGGAGTGCTGGCGAGCGCCGTCGGACTGATGGTGCACCGGGACACGATCGCCGCCCTAGGCTCGATGTGGGTGCCGGTGGTCTCGATCGCGGCCGCGACTCTCGCGCTCAGCGTGGCGGCCGGCGCCCTCCTCGCGCTGCACCGTGACGTGGACGCGGTGACCGGATCCCTCTCCATGACTGCGGGCGGCGCCACCGGACTCGTCGCGATGGCCCGCGAACTCGGCGGCGACGACCGGGTCGTCGCAGTGGTGCAGTATCTGAGGGTGGCGCTCGTCGTCGTGTCGATGCCGATGATCGTCACGTTCGGCTTCCGCGCGGATACCGGTGCAGACACCGTGACAGGCACCGAGGGCGGCGGGTCCGAATGGTATGTGACCCTGCCATTCCTGGCACTGTTCATCGTGGGCGGCACCGCTGTGGCGTCACTCGTGCGACTACCCGCGCCCGCGACATTGGGTCCGCTGGCCGTGAGTGCCGGGTTCGAACTCGGCGGCTGGAGCGACGCGGTCGCGGTCCCGCCGATGCTGATGACCGCCGCGCTGATCCTCATCGGCTGGCAGGCCGGGCTCGCGTTCGACCGGGCGAGCCTGCGGGCGATCGGACGAATCCTGCCGTACGCGGCGCTGCTCACCTTGCTGGTCGGGGCGGCCTGCGCCGGGCTGGGCGTCCTACTCTCCCACCTCACCGGCGCGAGCCTGCTCGAGGCCTATCTCGCCACCACGCCCGGTGGCCTGGCGGCGGTGCTGGCCGTCTCGGCATCCACCGCCTCCAATGTCACGTTCGTCGCGGCCGCTCAGGTGTTGCGCCTGGTCATCATGCTCGTCACCACCCCGATCATGGCGAAGGTGTTTGCCCACTTCAGTTCTCGGCGTCGACGAGCGTAGTTCGGGAATCCTCTCCGGACAGGACGGTCCCGCTGGCGTCCGGGCCGTCTCGACCGGAGAGGAGTCCCGAACACCCCGAGTCTCGTTGCAGTGTCTCCGAACTCGGGGTCCACCGGGAAGTGGGTTCCTCGAATGTCGGCGCATGGCATCTACCTCCGATTCTTGTCAGCAGCTACCGAGCTGCACGGTGGGTGGGTGTCGGGTCGGTCAGCCGTAGACCCTCGCGATGAAGGCATCGAGGTTGTCGCGGACCCGCGCGATCCGCTCCTCGGGCTCGAGATCCTCGCGGTACTGCCTGCCCAGCGCGGGAGACTTCTTCCGGCGCGCGTAGAGCGAGCAGGCGAGATCGGCGCACATGTAGGTGCCGATCGAGTTGCCGCGGCGTCCGGATTCACCCGACTTGCGCGCGGTCATCAGCGAGACGCCGCCGTTGGCGTGCGTGGTCATGCAGACGGTGCACATCTGCGCGCGACGATAACCGCCCGTTTCGTAGCGCAGCGCGACGCCGACCAGACCACCGTCTCGCGGCACGACGACATAGCAGCGGCCGGGAAACGACGGGTCACTCCAGCCGAGGAAGTCGAGGTCGTCCCAGGGCCGATCGTCCAGATCCCGAGGGACGGGCAGACGCTTGGCGTCGCCTTTGGAGCAGTTGATGAACGACGACCTGATGTCGCGTTCGGTGACGGGTTCCATGTCGAGGTGAACTCCTTCTGTGAACGGGTTGACAAAGCCACGTGACACTACGGACAGCGGTGAGGTCGAGCAACGGATTTTCCGAACGATCTCTGGCCGCGTCGCGGGTGCGGCGGGTGTCGCGAGCGTCCCAGGACAGCGCGACATCTGCGTGTATCGTGCTGTTTCCGGCTTCGAGGGGAACGGCAATGGCGGCAGGTACACGGGTCGGCTCGCAGTTCGGGCAATACCATCTCAGGGCTCTGCTCGGACGAGGCGGAATGGGTGAGGTGTACGAGGCGTACGACACCACCAAGGATCGCACCGTCGCCCTCAAGATCCTCGACGTCGACCTCGCGAAGGACCCCACCTACCAGCAGCGGTTCCGACGCGAATCGCATGCCGCGGCGCGGTTGCAGGAGCCGCACGTCATTCCGATTCACGACTGGGGCGAAATCGACGGTGTGCTGTACATCGACATGCGCCTGGTCGTGGGACAGGATCTGCGTTCACTGCTCCGCACACGGGGCCCGATGGGTCCCGCACACGCGGTCGCGATCGTCGACCAGATCGCGGCGGCGCTCGACGCCGCGCACACCGACGGTCTCATCCACCGCGACGTCAAGCCGGAGAACATCCTCGTCACCGCCGGGGAGTTCGCGTACCTCGTCGACTTCGGTATCGCGCACTCGAGTTCCGACCTCCGCCTGACCACGCTCGGCAGTGCCGTCGGCTCCTACGCGTACATGGCGCCCGAGCGGTTCGACAATGCGCCGGTCGATGCCCGCGCGGACGTCTACTCGCTGGCGTGTGTCCTCTACGAATGCCTCACGGGGTCCATCCCGTTCCCGTCCAACAGCATCAGCAGCGCGATCCGCGCCCACCTCACGACGCCGGTGCCCAGCCCCAGCTCGATTCGACCCGACGTGCCCGCCGCGTTCGACGAGGTGATCGCCCGAGGCCTGGCGAAGGACCCCCGCGATCGGTACCCGACGGCCGGCGACTTCGCGGCCGCCGCCCGGTCCGCGTTGACCGCTCGCGAGCGGAGGACCGAACCCGACATCGCGACCCGCCCGGAACCCTCGTCGGGGATGCGGTCCGAACCGACGCGCGTCGACGACCGCGGCCGTCCACCGGTCTACCCGCCGACCGCATTCCACGGCGAGCCACCTGCGCAGCCCCCGGCGGCGCCGTATTACCCGTCGACTCCCTACGCCCCGCCGGCACGACGGTCGGTGGCCCTGCCGGTGACGGTGACCGTGCTGGTGATTGCGCTGCTGGTCCTCGGCGGGGTGGTCGGATGGCTCGTGCTGGATCGGAACACACCGGACGCATCCACCGTCGCCGCGGCCACCAGCAGTCAGGTGCGCGCCTCGGCCACAGAGGACGTACCCGCCGCGTCCGCGGCTCCGGCGACGGTCCCGCCTGCCGTGACGACGCCGCGTACGACGACGGCTCCCCCGCCGACGATCGTCGGCGAGGTGTCGGGCGCCGATCGGCAAGGTTTCCTGGCCCCGTCCGACGCGCGCTGCAACTACACCAACCCGGCGGTGTTCATCGGTCGCACCACGAAGTCTCTCGTCGTGGTCTGCGAGACGGGAGTGGGCCGCTACTACTACCAGGGCGTGCGCATCAGCGACGGCGCCGCCATCTCCGTCGACGATCCGATCTCGAGCGGTACCGGCTTCGTGGCCACCGGCGACGGCGGCACCCAGTACCGGCTGACCCCGTCCGCCCTGACCATCGTCAGCGGCGACGGACGGATCCTCGCGACCGAACCGATGGTCGAGTCCGCGCACCGCTGAATCGCCGTCTGCGGCGACAACGGGACGAGCGGTCGGAATCGGTGAGAGTATAGGTCTGTGAGCGCACAGGCAGAGCATGAGGAGAGACGTCGCCCGACCCCGGAAACTCCCTTGGGCTACCTCGAGCAGCTACCCGCCCTCGTCCTGCTCGAACGCCTTCCGGTTCCCGTCCTGGCGGTCGAGAGCGACGGCACCGTCGTCCACGCGAACAGTGCTTTCGAGGAGATGCTGGGTTATCCCGTCGCTTCACTGCGCGGACACCCGGTGTCCGAACTCCTCGCCCTGGACGACGCACCGACAGGTGCCGACGCGGTCGAGCACCTCCGCGAGTCCGACACCGCACCCGTCGACCTCACACATCAGGACGGGTCCCGAGTGCGTGCACTCGTCAGCCGGCCCATTCTCCGTCGGGAGGACGATCCGGTGACCCTCGTCTGCTTCCACGACGTCACCGAACAACTGTGGAACGGCGGCCGGGCGCCCGGCTTCTGACCCCCGCCCCACAGACGCACGGACATTGGCCGGATTCACGCGCTATTGCCTGTGAATCCAGCGAAACCGTCTGCAAACAGGGCGGAAGGGATCGAACGCGGGTTAAGTTGACTGAATGGCGACCGGCAAGAGCAAGGCTCCCGCTGTCGAACTGGAGGTCGGCGACCGGACCGTGCGGATCTCGCACCCGGAGCGCGTCTACTTCCCCGCGACCGGTGCCACGAAGCTCGACCTCGCGAACTACTACCTGAGCGTCGGCGACGGGATCGTGCGCGCCCTGCGCGAACGCCCCTGCATGATGCACCGCTTTCCGGACGGCCTGAGCGGCGAGAAGGTCCACCAGAAGCGGTTGCCGCACGGTGCGCCCGACTGGGTCCAGACGGTGCGGGTGACGTTTCCGCGGTACAACCGTCACGCCGACGAACTGTGCGTGACGCACCTGGCGGATGTGATCTGGGCGGTGCAGATGTCCACGGTCGAGTTCCATCCGTGGAACTCGCGCCGCGCTGACGTCGAACGTCCCGACGAGTGGCGGATCGATCTCGATCCGATGCCCGAGTGCGGGTTCGACACAGTGCAGCGCGTGGCCGGGGTGGTGCACGAGGTGCTCGACGAAGTGGGCGCGACGGGCTGGCCGAAGACGTCGGGCGGAAGCGGCATGCACGTTTACGTCCGGATCCGGCCCGACTGGGGTTTCGGCGACGTCCGGCGGGCCGCGCTGGCCTTCGCCCGCGAAGTGGAGCGCCGGGCCCCGCAGGACGTCACCACCACCTGGTGGCGGAAGGACCGGGATCCGCGCAAACTGTTCGTCGACTACAACCAGAACGCCCGCGATCACACCATCGCCAGCGCGTACTCGGTGCGGGGTGTGCCCGACGCGACCGTGTCCACACCGGTGACGTGGGACGAGATCGACGACGTGGACCCGCACGAGTTCACCATCGCCACCGTCCCCGACCGCTTCGCGAAACTCGGTGACCTGCATGCCGGAATCGACGACGCCGTGTTCTCGCTCGAACCGCTGCTGGAGTGGGCCGACCGGGACGAGGCCGAAGGCGAGCCGGATCCCGGTGGCGCGGAGGATTAGTCGGGGCACTCGGCCAGCGCTGCCGGCGCGGTTTGCCCACAACGCGACACGCGCCCCGACCGTGCGGCCGAGGCGCGTGTCTGGCATGCCGAACTCTTCCCTACCGTGGCGGCGGGGGCGGCGGAGGCGGTGGGTTGGGATTGCAGAGTTGGCAGCCGTCGACCGGCGGTTTGGGAACCGGCGCGTGACAATCGTTCTGACATGGTCTGGCGCCGGCGAATTCGGCCGTTCCCACCAGTGAAATCGAGAGAGCCGCGAGGATCGCCCCGATGGCGACCACGATTCTGGCGGAAGTTCTGGTAGTCGACATTGTGGGTTCCTCCTGTGAGCTGAAGGGCGGTGTGCACCGTCCATAGAGCTTCGGCGAAGGACGGGCCGGCGACCAGGCACCCTCGGGGTGGTATCGCGCCACCCGCTATGCCATCCCGCCGATCACGTCGAGCACGTCGCGGAGCGCGGACACGGAGTGCGCGGGGAGGAAGGCATCGCAGAACGGCAGCGCAGCCGCCATCGATCCGGCGAGCGGCCGGAAGTCGGGGTCACCGGCGCGGGGGTTGAGCCACACCAGTCGGTGGGCGCGGCGACGGACCCTGGTGAGGGCATGCGCCAGGCGCTTCGGGTCGTCGCTGTCCCAGCCGTCGGACGCGATGACCACGACTGCCCCGCGCAGCGCGTTGCCGTGCGGGGACGCCAGTAGTTCGCTCACGCTGCCCGCGATGTGGGTGCCACCGAATCTGTCGACCACCTTGTCGTTCGCCTTACGGACCGCGGTCTCGGCGCTGCGGTGGGCGAGCACGGGCGTGAGCCTCGTCAGCGACGTGGAGAACGCGAACACCTCCGGCCTGCCCGCGGTCTGGCGTTGCACCGCCGCCCGCATCAGATGGAGATAGATCGCGGCGTACGGCTGCATCGACCGGCTCACGTCGCACAGCATCACGATGCGCCGCGGGCGGTTCCGGGGACGGCTCCGCGCGAGAACCACCGGTTCCCAGCCCGTGGCCCTCGACCGGTTCATGGTGGCGCGCAGATCGATACGCCGGCCGCGGCGATGCACTTCGCGACGCCGGGTGCGGCGGGACGGCCACGCGGCGGTGGCCTGTTCCAGCCAGGATCCGAGGAGCCGGAGGTCGCCGGCGTCGAATCGGGCGAAGGGTTCGTCGGCGCGGGCCACGAGCCTGCTGGGCAGGGTGTCCGGCACGGCGGTGAGCGCGTCGTGAAGGTCGTCCTCGCCGCTGTCGTCGCCACCGGTCATCATCGGTCGTGTCATCCACGGCACGCCCTCGACGTCCTGCGCCTCACCGGGCCGGTCGCGACCGTCGCTGACACCTGCGAGGGCCTTCTCTCGTCCCGCCGCGGCGCGTCGCGCGTGCGGATCCACGGACAGCACGGCGTCATCGAAGACCGCGGAGAACACCGCGTCGAACGACGCGAGGTCGTCGACGCGGTTGACCAGGGTCAGACGCGCCGACCAGTACAGCCGCGACCGCGAACCCGGCGGTGACAGATGAAGCGCCTGCACGAACACCGCGGGGCCACTTGCCGAGACGACGACACCACGGGAGCGCAACCGGGCGACGAGTGCCACCGCGAACGCCGCGAGATCGACGCCCCGCAGGACGCCCGACGCGCTCATCGCCTGCGGCGGCCCACCACGAGGACGACCACGATTCCCGCGAGGATGGCAGCGAGAATGGGGGCGTACCGTTTCCACGCACCCGCGCCGGACAGCGCCAGAAGATCCAGCGGCGCCGGTTCGGCGGCAGGCGGGGCCACGGAGAGGTTCGTGGTGCCGGCCGCCTCGGGCTCGGCCGTGGCCTGCTCGGCGGGTCCCCCGGCGAGCTTCGCTTCCAGCGACTCCGCGAACTGCCCCATGAGTTTCTCCGACACCTGCTGGATCATTCCGCTGCCGAACTGCGCGAGTTTGCCGACGATCTTCATGTCGGTGTCCACGGTGACGCGGGTGCGGTCGCCCACCTCGTGCAACTGGGCGGTGATCGTCGCGGACGCGTTGCCGGAACCGCGCGAGTCCCTCCCGCGGGCGTCGATCACGGCGCGGTGCTCCTTCGGATCGCGCACGACGAACGCGGCCTTGCCTTTGAACTCACTGGTCACCGGGCCGACCTTGACCTTCACTTTTCCCAGGTAATCGTCACCCTCCCGCCCGGTCATCTGAGCTCCGGGTAGCAGGGGGGCAACCTCCTCGAGGTCGCTGAGCACCTCCCACGCCTGCTCGATCGGAGCGCTGACGGTGAACTCGTTGGCGATCTTCATGGCAGTTGCCTCTCATCCGGTGGCCAGGCCGTGCGCGTAGTCCGCGAATGCGTCCTGAACTATTGTGCGGTCGTCCGGGGTCTTCGCGAGGGCACTCAGGCTCTGGATCGCGTCGTCGCGAACCAGATCGGCCACCCCCAGCGCCGCGAGGGCGGACACCCAGTCGATCGTCTCGGCAATTCCGGGCGGCTTGTCGAGATCGAGTTCGCGGGCCCGGCCGACGAAGCGGGTGGCGTGCTCGATGAGGGGCGCCGCCGCCGCGGGCACCGTGCGGCGCACGATGGCGGCGGCCCGCACCGGCTCCGGATAGTCGATCCAGTGGTAGAGGCATCGTCGGCGCAGCGCGTCGTGGAGGTCGCGGCTCCGGTTGGACGTCAGCACGACGACGGGGTGATGTTCGGCCGTGAACGTTCCCAGTTCGGGAACGGTGACCGATGCCTCCCCCAGGAATTCGAGGAGGAGTGCCTCGAACTCGTCGTCGGCTCGGTCTATTTCGTCGATCAGAAGTACGGGCGGGGTCGGTCCCCGATATCGCACACAGTGGAGGATGGGACGTTCCAGCAGGAATTCCTCGGTGAACAGGTCGTCCTCGGTCAGGCCGTCGCCCCGCGATTCGGCCAGCCTGATGGTGAGCAACTGCCGCTGATAGTTCCAGTCGTAGAGGGCCTCGTTCGCGGTGAGGCCCTCGTAGCACTGCAACCGGATCAGCGGGGCGCCGAGGACGGTCGCGAGAGCCTTCGCCGCGGTGGTTTTGCCGACTCCGGGTTCGCCTTCGAGCAGGAGCGGGCGGCGCAGGGCTGCCGCGAGATACAGGGCCGACGCGGTTCCGAAGTCCAGAAGGTAGTCCTCGGCATCGAAGCGCCGGACCACGTCCCCCACGTCCTCGAACGCCTCCGTCATACCGCTCCCGTCTCCCGCGCGAACGAGGTCCGGCAACCCGGGCCGCAGAACCAGAAGTCGGCACCGTCCCGCCGGAGGTGGGCGGTATCCGGCCCCACCACGACTCGCATCCCGCACACCGGATCGACCGCCTCGGTCACCGCCGCCCGCGGAGGCGAATCGCCCTCGGGCGCGCGAAGTCCCGCGGTCCGCAGTTCCTGCACCAACTCGGCCGCGATCGACACCGCGATCTCCGCCGACGTCCGCGCCCCGATGTCGAGACCGACGGGGGTGTGTACCCGCGACCGTTCGGACTCGGTGAGACCCAGGGTGTCGAGGATGGCCCCACCGCGTGTTCGGCTGGCGACGAGCCCGACATACCCGATCCCGGCGTCGAGCGCCGCACGGATGACCTCCCCTTCGGGTCCGCCGTGGCCGGCGAGCACCACCGCCGTGGTGCCGGAGAACTGCTCGAAACCGGCGTCGTCGTGCTCGACGGTGAATCCCAGCAGTTCCGATATGCCCCCCAACGCCTGCGCGATCGGCGTGGTGCCGAAGATCCGCACCAACGGGGGTGGCAGTTGCGGCTCCAGGAAGATCTCCATGGCGCCGCCGGACAGGCACGGATTCACCACGACGGACGCGCCCGGAGTCTCCGGGAATTGCACGGCCCCGTCGGGAAGGACCCGCAACAACACGCTCTCGTTGGTCGCCAGCGCCCCCAGGGCGGCCGTGCGCACCGAATTCTGCGCGCACTGACCGCCGACGAAACCCTCGATCGTGCCGTCCTGCAGGAGGATCGCCTCATCGCCGGAATGACTGGACGTGGGCGGCTGCACCCGCACCACAGTCGCATGGACGAACGGCCTGCGGTCGCGCGCCAGTTGCGCCGCACGCTCTTTCAGATCCATCGGGCCTCCTCGCAGCCGACGGGCGACATTCAGATCGGGGGTGTCGCGCGGCCCTGCATGGCCTCCCACACCCGGGACGGGGTGAGCGGCATGTCGGCGTGCCGGACACCGAACGGGGCGAGCGCATCCACGACAGCGTTCACCACGGCCGGGGGCGATCCGACCGTCGCGGACTCGCCGATGCCCTTCGCGCCGATCGGGTGGTGCGGCGACGGGGTCACGGTGAATCCGGTCTCGAGCTTCGGAACCTCGAGCGCGGTGGGGATCAGGTAATCCATCAGTGATCCGCCGAGGCAGTTGCCGTCCTCGTCGAACTCGATGATCTCCATGAGTGCCATGCCGATGCCGTCGACGATGCCGCCGTGGACCTGCCCCTCGATGATCATCGGGTTGATGCGGGTGCCGCAGTCGTCGACGGCGAGGAACCGCCGCACCTTCACCACGGCGGTGCCGGGATCGATGTCGACGACGCAGAAGTACGCGCCGTAGGGGTACGTCAGATTCTCGGGGTTGTAACAGATCTGCGCGTCGAGTCCGCCTTCGATGCCCTCCGGCAGGTCGCCGGCGCCGTGTGCCCGCATCGCGATGTCCTGGATGGTCACCTTGGCCGAGGGATCGCCCTTCACATGGAATTCGCCCTTCTCCCATTCCAGATCCGCGACCGAGGCCTCGAGCATGCCCGAGGCGATGATCTTCGCCTTGTCCCGCACCTTGCGGGCCACCAGCGCCGCGGCCGCCCCCGACACCGGTGTCGACCGGCTGCCGTACGTGCCGAGCCCGAACGGCGTGTTGTCGGTGTCGCCGTGCACGACGTCGATGTCGTCCGGTGGGATCCCCAGTTCCTCCGCCACGATCTGCGCGAACGTCGTCTCGTGACCCTGCCCCTGGGTCTGCACCGACAACCGCACGACGGCCTTGCCCGTCGGGTGGACGCGCAGTTCGCAGCCGTCGGCCATGCCCAGGCCCAGGATGTCCATGTCCTTCCGGGGTCCGGCACCGACGGCTTCGGTGAAGAACGACATGCCGATTCCCATCAGCTCGCCGCGTTCGCGGCGTTCCTTCTGCTCCTCGCGCAACTGCTGGTAGCCGATCATGTCCATGGCCTTGCGCATGGTGGTCTCGTAGTCGCCAGAGTCGTACACCCACCCGGTCTTGCTGGTGTACGGGAACTGTTCCGGCCTCAGCAGATTCTTCAGCCGCAGTTCCGCCGGATCCATCTTCAGATCGAACGCCAGGCAGTCGACGAGCCGCTCGACCAGATACACGGCCTCCGTGATGCGGAACGAGCAGGCGTACGCCACCCCGCCGGGCGCCTTGTTCGTGTACACCGCCGTCATCGCGCAGTGCGCGGCCTCGATGTCGTAGCTACCGGTGAAGACGCCGAAGAAACCGGCCGGATATTTCACCGGGGCCGCCGTGCCGTTGAACGCACCGTGATCCGCCAACACCTTCGTGCGGATCGCGAGGATCTTGCCCTCGCTGGTCGCCGCGATCTCGCCGACCATGATGTAGTCGCGTGCGAAGCCCGTGCTCATCAGGTTCTCGCTGCGATCCTCCATCCACTTCACCGGTTTGCCCGTCACGAGCGACGCCACGATCGCACACACGTATCCCGGGTAGATCGGGACCTTGTTACCGAATCCGCCGCCGATGTCCGGAGACACCACCCGGATCTTGTGCTCCGGGATCCCGGAGACCAAGGCGTAGATCGTCCGGTGCGCGTGCGGGGCCTGCGACGTGGTGTACAGGGTGAGCTTGCCGGACACCCGGTCGACGTCGGCGATCGCACCGCACGTCTCCATCGGCGCCGGATGCACCCTGGGGTAGACGATCTCCTGCTTCACCACCACGTCCGCCTTCGCGAACACGGCCTCGGTCGCGGCGGCATCGCCTGTCTCCCAGTCGAAGCAGTGATTGTCCGTCTTGCCTTCGAGGTCGTCGCGGATCACCGGCGCATCGGGCGAGAGCGCGGCGCGCGCGTCGACGACGGGATCGAGCATGTCGTATTCGACGTCGATCAGTTCCAGCGCGTCCCGGGCCGAATACCGGTCCTCGGCGATGACGAACGCCACCTCCTGGCCCTGGAAACGCACCTTGTCGGTGGCCAGCACGGCCTGCACGTCGTTGGACAGCGTCGGCATCCAGGCGAGGTTCTTCGCGGCGAGGTCGGCGCCCGTCACCACTGCCGTCACCTTCGGGTGTTCCTGCGCCGCAGTGGTATCGATGCTCACGATCCGCGCGTGCGCGACCGGCGACCGCAGGATCGCCAGGTGCAGCATGCCGGGGAGGGTGATGTCGTCGACGTAATTTCCGAGCCCCCGGATGAAGCGGGGGTCCTCCTTGCGCAACATGCGACCGTGGCCGCAGGGCTTCTTGTCGTTGTCGACGATGTCGGCGCCGCCCGACGGCGGACGGGATTCGACGGTGGTCATGATGCACTTCCGGTGGGTGCGTGTTCCTCGACTGTCATCGGTGCGCCCTCGGCGCCCCGTGTCTTGTCCTCCTGGACCTCCGCGTCGAAGTCGCCGGCCGGTTCCGGCTCGGCGGCCTCGCCCGCCCGATGGTCCGCCGCCCACTGGATCGAGCGCACGATCGTGGTGTACCCGGTGCAGCGACAGATCTGCCCGGAGATCGCTTCCCGGATCGTGGCCTCGTCCGGGCTCTCCTCCCGGTCGAGCAGTGCCCGCGCCGTCATCATCATGCCGGGGGTGCAGAACCCGCACTGCAGTCCGTGGCACTGCATGAAGCCCTGCTGGACGGGATCGAGTTCGCCGTCGTGTTCGAGGCCCTCGACCGTGCGGACGTCGTGCCCGCTCGCCATCGCGGCGAGCATCGTGCACGACTTCACCGGATCGCCGTCCACGGTGACGACGCACGTGCCGCAGTTGCTGGTATCGCAGCCCCAATGGGTCCCGGTCAGGCCCAGCTGGTCGCGGAGAAAATGGACCAGCAGCATGCGCGGTTCCACCTCGGCGCTCACTGCCTCGCCGTTGACGGTCATGTTCACCTGCATGGCTATGCCTCTTCTCCGGTCGGCTCGTGCTCCACGTCGCTGCGGAGCACCCGGTCGACCGCTGTACGGAGTGTGCGGATCGTGAGTTCGGATGCGAGATGGCGTTTGTAGTCGACGGTGCCGCGTGCGTCCGCGACGGGCTCGCAGGCCTGCGCGGCCATCCGCCCGGCCTGGGCGAACGCCTCCTCGGACGGGGGACGTCCGGTCAGGTAGTCGGCGACATCCGAGAGTCCGGACGGATCCGGGTTGACCGCGGTCAGGCCGACAGCGGCCCGGGCGATCTCGCCGCCCTCCACCGTGACGGCCGCTCCGGCCGCGGTGACCGCCCAATCTCCGGTCCGCCGTTCGACCTTGGCGTACGCACTGGAGCTGTGACCGTGGACCGGTATCACGATCTCGATGAGCATCTCGTTGTGTGCGAGCGCCGTCTCGTACGGTCCGACGAGGAACTCGGACATGGGGATCTCGCGGCGCCCACCGGGCCCGCGCACCACGCAGGTGGCGTCGAGAACAGAGCAGACAGTGGTGAGATCCTCGGCCGGATCGGCCTGGCACAGAGATCCGCCGATGGTCCCGCGGTTGCGGACCACCGGGTCGGCGATCACCTTCTCCGCGTCACGGAAGAGTGGGAACGCCGCCGCGAGCTCGTCCGATTCGAGCAGCCGGCGGTGCCGCGTCATCGCACCGATCCGCAGCCTCGACCGCTCGGTCGTGATGTAGCCGAGTTCGCCCTCGAGGTCGTTGATGTCGATGAGGTACTCGGGATTGGCGAGGCGAAGTTTCATCATGGGGAGCAGGCTGTGGCCGCCTGCGACGAGGCGGGCTTCGTCGCCCAGCCGGTCGAGCAGGGCGATGGCGTCCTCGACGCCCGTGGCACGCTCGTATTCGAAGGATCCTGGTACTTGCATTATGACCTACCTCACAAACGTGGATGCTCTCAGCCTCCGCAAGAACCGACGGTCCGTCAACCCCGGGTGAACCGCCCTAGTCGACGCAGAAATCGACGGGTTCCTCGTGGTGGATCCGACCGCTCGACTCCGCCAGCGGGCGCCCCGTGCCACCCCACCGGCGGGCGATGATCTCGGCGGCGATGGACACGGCCGTCTCCTCGGGTGTCCGGGCGCCGATGTCCAGGCCGATGGGGCTCGACAGCCGGTCGAGCTCGGTGTCGGTCAGACCGGCCTCGCGCAGGCGTTCGCGCCGGTCCAGGTCCGTTCTGCGTGATCCCATGGCACCGATGTAGGCGACGTCCGGGAGGCGCAGCGCCGTCTCGAGGAGAGGAACGTCGAACTTGGGGTCGTGGGTGAGCACACAGATCACGGTCCGGCCGTCGATCGCCTGGGCCTCGGCCTGGGCAGCGAGATACCGGTGCGGCCAATCCACCACCACCTCGTCGGCCGTCGGGAACCGCGCGTGCGTCGCAAACACCGGACGGGCGTCGCAGACCGTCACCCGGTATCCCATGAAGGCGCCCTGCCGGGCCACCGCGGCAGCGAAGTCGATGGCCCCGAACACGAGCATGCGCGGCCTCGGCGCGTAACTGGCGACGAACACCTCCATGCCCTCGCCGCGACGCTGACCGTCGGTTCCGTACGTCAGGACCGTGCTACCGCCCGCTGCCAGGAGGCCCCGGGCGTCGTCGGTGACCGCGGAATCGGCCCGGTCCGAGCCGAGCGAACCGCTCACGTGCTCGGGCCGGACGACCAGCCGGCGCCCCACCCGAGCCGCATCGGGGTGCGCCACGACGGTGGCCACCGCGACCGGCAGGTGGTTCTCGATGTCCCGGGCGATCTCACCGAGCTCCGGAAAATTGTCCCGCGACACGGGCTCGACGAAGATGTCGATGATTCCACCGCAGGTGAGACCCACCTCGAACGCGTTCTCGTCGCTGATCCCGTACCGCTGCAGCACCGGCGTGCCGGACGTCGTGACCTCGGATGCGAGTTCGTAGACCGCTCCCTCGACGCACCCGCCGGACACCGAACCGGACGCGCTGCCGTCGGGCGCCACGACCATCGACGCCCCCGGCGGTCGCGGCGCGGAGCGGAACGTGCGGACCACCGTTCCGACACCCGCCGTCCCACCCGCGGTCCACACCGCCATCAGGTCCGCCAGCACGTCGCGCATCAGCACCCTTCCCGCTCGAGTCCGACGTGTGATACACGCTCAGCTACAAGCCTATTCCGCCGAGGCGAGTTTGGCCCGGGAGACGGGAACCTCGACTTCGACCGGCGTCAGGGGGAACGGTGGCGTCCCCACCCCGGAGATCCGGTAGTGGCCCCACGGGTCGCGCTCCGCGAGCGCCGCGGGCACGTCCGGACCGTCCCCGATCGTGAGGAACAACGGGGCGCGGTTGCGCCGTTTCGCCGCGTCGACGCCGTCGCCGACGACGCGGCCGTACCAGTGGTAGAGGCCGTCCACCGGTTCGATGTGACCGTTCAGAAAGATCTCGACGGCCACCGCCAGGTCGCCGGACGTGAGCACGCCGGGCCCGCGGTATTCCGTGTCGTCCTCGCGCTCGGCGAGCGAACTCAGCTCGAAGTGCCGATCGTCGGGGTTGCGCATGCGCCGCCAGTAGGCGGCACTCGACCCGGGCCACGCCGCCCGATTGTGGCCGGTGGAATCGAGGTACCAGCTGTCGCAACCACCCGAATTCCACACCGAGCGCGCGAGTTTGCGGTGGACCACCCGGTTGAATTCGCGCTGCGCGCCCGCACGCACCTCGATCCGCGTCGCGTCGCGTCTCTTCATCAGCGCCAGGCATCGGGTGACGTAGTGCGCCTGGGCCTCGATGACGAAGACGATCGACTGATTGCCGCCACCGGAGTTCGGCCCCATCATGAGGAAGAAATTCGGGAACCCCGCGACCGCGACACCGAGGTACGCCTCCATGCCGTCGCGCCACGCCCGCTGGATCGTCAGCCCGCGCCGGCCCACGATGTGCTCGTTCTCGAACCGGTCGCCGACGGCGAAACCGGTGCCGTAGACGATGACGTCCGCCTCGTGCATCGTTCCGTCCTCGGTGCGGATCCCGCGCTCGGTGACCTCCGAGATGCCCGAGGTGACCAGATCGACGTTCCCGCGTTGCAGGGCCGGGTAGAAATTGCTGGACACCAGAATCCGCTTGCAGCCGATGGTGTAGTCGGGGGTCAGGGTGGCGCGCAGTTCGGGATCACGCACCTGCCTGCGCAGCAGACCCCGGGCTGCCGACTCCAGCACCGTCATCAGCCGCGGGTGCAGGAACCCGGCGATCAGCGATTCGTGACTCCAGTAGATCGCACCGCGGTAGGCCTTCTGGACTCCGGGAACGGCATTGAACACCGCCTTCTCCCCGGCCGTGATCGGGCGGTCCAACTTCGGCAGGATCCAGTGCGGAGTCCGCTGGAAGACGTCGACCTGCGCGGCCGTCTTCGCGACCTCGGGAACGAACTGCACGGCACTGGCTCCGGTGCCGACGACCGCCACCCGCTTACCGGTCAGGTCGACCGAGTGATCCCACTCGGCGGAATGGAATGCCGCACCCGAGAACGACTTCCGGCCGGGAAGATCCGGGACGCTGGGTTTGTGCAGTGGGCCCGGACCGGCGACGACGATCCGCGGCCGGTAGACGGAACCTGACCTGGTCTCCACCCGCCACCGGTCCGTTCTCTCGTCGAACTCGTAGGAGATCACTTCGGAGCCGAACCGGATGTGCGGTGCCAGATCGTAGTCGCGGACCACCCGTTCGATGTAGTCGAGAATCTCGGGTTGCCGCGCGTACATTCGCGTCCATTTCCGGTTGGGCGCGAAGGAGAACGAGTACATCAGCGACATCACGTCGCAACCGCACCCGGGATACGTGTTCTCCCGCCACGTCCCGCCCACCCGATCGGCTTTCTCGAGGACGACGAAGTTCTCCTCCCCCGCCTCCTTCAGCTTGATCGCCATACACAATCCGGCGAATCCGGTGCCGACGACGAGGACGTCCGGCTCCGCGACCCCGGGTGTCACAGGAATCCTCCGCGCCGCCACAGCGCGCGGGACGTCGCTCGCATCAGACCGTTCTCCTCGAGGAACGCGGCCAGCGACTCGAACCCGCGTCGTTGATTCTCGCGAAAGTTCGGATTTGCCAGCGCCTGTCGACGCGCCTCCTTCGGATCCAGTCCGGCCCGCTCGTACATGGCCGGGTTGGTGAACAGCCGCTGGAACAGCGGGCCGCCGATCCCCTGCAGCGTTCCGACCCACAGCCGGTCGATCCGGTGGCCTCCTGCGACGCGGCGACGCACCCCCTCGCGCGCGAATCGGATGTGCCGGGACTCCTCGGTGACGTGGATCCGCATCAGCCGGGAAATCATCGGCTGCAATTGCGGGTCCTCGAGGACTCGCCGCTGCGTGGCGTCGAAGATCTCCTCACCGATCAGCGCGGCCACCCACAGCATGGTCCCGCGAAACGTCTTGGGCAGCAGGTTGACCACGACTGCCTGATACCACCGGAGCTGGAAGGGCTTGGCGCCCATCCGCTCGATGGCGCGCCCGAACATCGTCATGTGCCTGCACTCGTCGCCCATCTCGGTGAGCATGTACCGGGTGTGCAGCGAGCTCGGGTCGTTGTGCAGCAGCGCGCGCAGGAGCGCCTGGTTGAGAATGTTCTCGAACCAGATTCCGACGCTGAGGATGTTCGCCGATTCCTGCCGGGACAGCTCGATGCGCTGCGCCTCGCTCATCCGGTCCCACATCTCGGTTCCCCACAGGGACAGGACCTGCGGCGGCAGGAAGTACTTGCCGTCGTCGAGGGGCGCGTCCCAGTCGATGTCGACGACGGGAGCGTACGAACGCTTGACGGAGCCCGCGAGGAGCCGGCCGGCGACTTCTTCCCGGGCGATCGTGTGTGAACGCTGAGACATCGCTGTTCCCTTCATCGAGCGCGATTCCATCTCGTTGCCGTTTATAGGTAAAACGTAAACCCGGGTGTGACGTAGGTCAATGGTTATCTGTGACTCGAGTTCACATTTGCGGCTTCTGTTTGCACCCACCCCACCCGAACAGCACAATCAGGGCCGTGAGGACGCAGCCGACGACACCGACCCCCGGCGAACTCCGGGAACGGATCCTCGATGCGGCCGAGGAATGCCTGATCGAACTCGGCTACAGCACCCGGCTTCACGCGGTCATCGCCGAGCGGGCAGGACTGTCCCGGCCCACGCTCTACAAATACGTCGGCGACCAGTCCGCCATCCTCGACGCCCTCTTCCAGCGGGAGATCTCGCGATTCTTCGTCGTGCTCGACCCGGTGCTGCGAGGACGGCAGAGCCGACTCCAGGTGCGATTCGTCGACGCCGTCGTGTTCGCCGTCCAGTACGCACGCGAACACCGGTTGCTGCAGAAGGGCTTGCGCGACGACCCCGAGGTGGTACTTCCCTGGTTCACGGTCAAGGCGAAGCCGATGATCGAACTCGGGGCGCAACTGCTGACCCCCCATTTCGAGCGCCTGTTCTCTCCCGACCAACTGTCGGGCGTGAGCCCCATCGCCATCTCCGAGTGGGCGTTCCGCATCATCGGCTCGCTCATCATCACGGAGGGGATCGTGGACACGTCCGACGAGCGGGCTCTGCGCGAGTTCGTCCGATCCCTGCTGTCGATCGCGTTCATGCCACAACCGGACGTTCATATTCCTTGACGCGTATATACGCGTAGGAGCATACTCACACCATGGCACCGGATGTGTTCACCGTGGTCGCCGAACCGCAGAGGCGCAGGATCCTCGAACAGCTGCGGGCCGGCCACGCCAGTGTCGGCGAACTCGTCGACCAGCTCGCACTGCCCCAGCCGACCGTGTCCAAACACCTGCGGGTGCTGCGACAGGCCGGATTCGTCACCTGCCGCACCGCGGCCCAGCAACGCATCTACAGCCTGCACCGCGAACCGTTCGACGAGTTCGACGCGTGGCTGCAGCCCTACCGCCGGCTGTGGACGCATCACCTCGATGCGCTGGAGCGGCACCTCGATTCGAAGGAGACCCCGTCATGACCGAGTCAGACGCACGACGCGACTACCGCCCCGGCCCACTGCGGCACGTCGAAGCACGACCCGACGGCACCCGATGGGCCCTCACCTTCGTTCGCGAGTTCACCCACTCGCCGTCGGCGCTGTGGACCGCGCTCACCGACCCCGGCGAACTTCCGCTGTGGGCGCCGTACACCGCGGACCGGAACCTCGGAACTGTCGGTCCCGCGACCCTGATCATGGTCGACGGGCAGAATCGCACCGAACTCGACGGCACCGTGACCCGGGCCGACTCACCTCACGTCCTCGAACACGCCTGGGGCGACGACGTCCTGCTCTGGACGATCGACGAAACCGACGCCGGCACGCGACTGACCCTGCGCCACACGGTCGACGACCAGCACACCGCGGCGATGACGGCCGCCGGGTGGCACATGTGCCTCGACGTCGCCGACGCCCTGCTCGACGGCAATCCGATCGGACCGATCGTCGGTGCCGAGGCGATGAACTACGGCTGGCGCGAACTCAACGAGCAGTACTCCGAACGCCTCGGCGTCGAACCGGTCGATCCGACGCTGCAGTGAATCCGTGACGCGCGCCAACCGCTCGCCGTACCGTTGACGCATGGGACTGCAATGGGAAGCCGTGGTGGTCAACGCTCTCGATCCGACAGCCCTGGGACGCTGGTGGGCCGAGGCCCTGGGCTGGGGCGCCGTGACCGACTCCGACGGCGACGTCCACATCCGGCCCCGGGCCGACAGCCACCCGGAAATCCTGTTCGTGGCCGTTCCGGATCGGAAACGAACTCCGAATCGGCTGCATCTCGACTTCCGGCCCGACGATCAGCAGGCCGAGGTCGCGCGGCTTCTCGGGCTCGGCGCCCGGCACGCGGATGTCGGTCAGGGCGAGCAGAGTTGGGTGGTGCTCGCCGATCCCGAGGGCAACGAGTTCTGCGTCCTGTCCGGCCGGCGCTGACCCCGGTCAGGCCACCTTCGCCCGCAGGGTCCGCAGCGCCTCGTGCTGCACGACGAGGACCCGGCCCACCGGGAGGCCGAGGAGGCCCGCGGTGTCGTGCACGGACAGCCCGTCGATGACCCGCAGCAGAACGATCTCCCGGGCCGTGGCGTCGAGATGGTGCAGCAGTCCGGCCACTTCCGCCGGAACGTCGGGACTTCCGGCCGATCCGCCGTGCACATCCGAAACGGTCCGGCTCACGACGCGATACACCTCGCGGACAGGATGGTCACTGCGAGCGAGAGCCGGAAGTCCGCGCGCGACCGCGAGCAGCGCTTCGTGCGCCACCTCGTCGGCCGGCCGCGTGACCTGCGTCGAATTCCCCACGCGGGTACGGCAATAGCGCACTACCTGCGGCCACAGCGTCGTCATCACTCGCTCGACCGCCTCGCGATCCCCCGCCGCGGCGGCCGTCGCTGCCGAATGTAATTCCTCGTCAAGCACACTCATGTTGCCCTCGATCCCCCGACCTCGCCGCCTCCGGTCATCCGTCACGGCGCTTCCGTACTCATCCTCCGGCACACCAGGGGTCAACACATCCGGGAGATTCCCCATTTCCCGGTGCGTGAAACCACCTACATGTCCGGCTTCCTCCGCAGGTTCTTGGTCTGGCCGCGTTGCTTCTTGGCGTCGAGCCTTCGTCGGTGCGAACCCTTGGTCGCCTTGGTCGGACGCCGGGTACGGGTTTCGGCGAGGACCGCCGCGCGCAACAACGCTGCCATCCGGGCCCGCGCCGCGCGCCGATTGCGCAGCTGCGAACGGGTTTCGGACGCCGTCACGGTGACCACCCCGTCAATGAGCCTGTGCCCCAGAGCAACCTGCATGCGTTCGAGCTGGGACGGCGACAGCGTCGACAACGTCCACAGGTTCACCCGCAACTCCACCCGCGAGTCCGTGGTGTTGACTCCCTGACCGCCGGGACCGCCGGCGCGGGAGAACCGCCACTGCAACTCGGCGGCCGGAACGACGAGCGACCGCGTGATCTCGAGGTCGTCGGTGACCTCGCCACCGGGAAACACCGGAGGAACGTCGCTCACACTCCCAGCGCCCGGGCCAGCACCGGCCAGGAATCGTGCAGGTCGTCCTGCCAGTACCCCCACGAGTGTGTACCCGAGTTACGGAAACTCGCGGTTGCAGGTATTCCCATTTCCCCCAGGCGATCCGTGAATCGATGGGTGCAGTAGTTGGTCACCGCTTCGATGGGACCACCCGCGTAGATCTGACGCGCGAGCGTAGCGACGTTCCCGTCGATCCCGGGGCCGTCCAGGGTCTCGTGGCGCCCCGGCAGACCGTTGCCGTTGGAGAGGAACAGTTCCGTTCCGCGCAGTTCGGCGGCGTGAACGTAGGGATCGTTCGCCGCCCACGCCGGATCGTCCGCCTCGCCGTACATGTTGGCCGGGTTGCCGTAGCCGTAGTTGTCCATGGTGATCTTGATGAAGAGCTGACCGAGCGGATCACTGGTCAGAGCGCAACCGCTGTAGGCGGCCACGCCACGGAACAAGCCGGGGGCGGCGATCGCCAACTGCAGCGCGGCGGTACCCACCCGTGACATGCCGGCGAGCGCGTTGACTCCGTTGGTGCCGAGGGCCGCATCGACGACCGGCGGAAGTTCCTGAGTCATAAAGGTCTTCCACTTGTTCACCCCCATCACCGGGTCGGGGCTCTTCCAGTCCGTCCAATACGCGTTCTCGCCGCCGGACGGGCTGACGACATTCACGTTCTGGCCGGCCAGGAACTCTTCGACATCGGTCTTCTCCCGACGGACCTGACCGTCGAGGAAGTACAGCGTCGGCCTCGGCACGCTCGTGTCGGCGGGGCGCTGCACGTACACCGGAACGACCCGCTGCATCGACGCCGAGAAGACGTGCAACGTCAGGTGTCTCGGATCGATCACGGTGACGTGATCGAGCGTCGACCCGTTCGGCGCCACCGCGGAACCGAGCGCCTGACCGGTGTCGACGATCGGATCGGCGGCCGCCGCACCGGTGCCACCGAGGCAGAGAGAGACCACGGTCACGGCCGTCACGGCCGCTGTTCGCAATTTCCCCCGAAAGATCTGTCGTGTCACGACCGTGTACCGCCCTCCACCCGCACGAATTCCGGTCCCGGGCATGCTAACAGTTCCCGCGATGCCGAGTAACGGAAGAGCCCTTCCGCGCGATGAACATCCGACCCCCCACGTTCATTGAAGGACCGGCATGACGCTTCCCCCGCCCTCACCACCTGCCACCCGCAAGAAGTGGCCCTGGATTACCGCCGGGATCGTCGTAGTCGTGGCCACGGTCTCATTCCTCAGCCCCGGACAGGACGACCAATCGGCCCAGGCCACAGCAGTATCCGCGTCCGTGACTCCCACGGTCGCCGATACGACGACCGTGCGTGCCGCGTCGAGTTCGTCGACACCGGTTCCGGTTTCGTCTGCGCTCGCCCTCTCGCCGGTCGAACCCGCCGCCGTCGGCGGCGCCGACGCGACCGCCGCGCTGCAGCAACTCGCCGAACTCGAGATCAAGGGGCGCGCACCGAAGACCGGCTACGACCGGGATCTCTTCGGCCAGGCGTGGACCGACGACGTCACGGTCGAGGGCGGCCACAACGGGTGCGACACGCGGAACGACATCCTCGGGCGCGACCTCGAACAGATCGTGTTCAAGCCGGGCACCCGCGACTGCGCGGTACAGACCGGAACGCTGCTCGACCCGTACACGGGCAACACCATCTCCTTCGTCCGCGGTGAGGGCACGTCGAATGCCGTACAGATCGATCACGTCGTCGCGCTGTCCGACGCCTGGCAGAAGGGGGCGCAGCAGCTCGACACCGTGACCCGCGTGAACTTCGCCAACGATCCGCGGAACCTGAAAGCTGTCGACGGCCCCACTAACCAGCAGAAATCGGATGGCGATGCCGCAACCTGGCTGCCCCCGAACAAGGGCTACCGGTGCACCTACGTGGCCGATCAGGTGGAGGTGAAGGCCGCGTACGGGCTGTGGGTGACCCAGGCCGAGCACGATGCGATCGCCCGGGTTCTCCAGGACTGCGGGGCCGCGACGCCTGCCGTCGCTCCCGCCCCGAGCACCGCCACGGTCCCGGAAGCGGTCCCAGCACCAGCACCCGCACCCGTTCCCGCTCCGGCACCCGCGCCCGCACCCGTCCCGTTCGTCGACACGGCACCGCCGAGCGACGTCTACTACAAGAACTGTTTGGCCGCCAAGGCGGCCGGTGCCGCGCCGGTCCACCTGGGCGAGCCGGGCTACGGCACCCACCTCGATCGCGACGGCGACGGCGTCGGCTGTGAGAGCTGATCCGGGCCTGGCGCGACACACGCCGCCGTCACCAGTTAACCTGAATTGCCTGCAGGGACGTCGGGTACCTGTAGCGCTTTCGTACATGTCAGAAAGATGAGATCGGCATGACCACTGCACCCGACGCACTCGGGCACCCCCCACACACGGACGAACCGGCAGTCGCCCGCACGTATCCGAAGCCGGCGTTGTCGGCGCGCGAAATCGAGGTTCTCCGCCACTGGTTGCGCGGCGACTCCAAGCTCGCCGTCGCCGCCGACCTCCACATCGCGCTCGGAACGGTCAACACGCACCTGACCCGCATCCGCGAGAAGTACGCGCTGGTCGGACGTGACGCATCCACCAAGACGGCGCTGCTGGTGCGGGCCCTTCAGGACGGGATCATCACGATCGCCGAACTCTGACGGCCTACGCCCTGCGCAGGGCGTCCCGGTCGATCTCGGCCACCGACGTCACGCCACTGAGCCCCATCGTGAGGTCGAACTCGGCGATCACGTTGGCCGTGGCGTCCCGCGCACCGGCCTGACCTGCGAGGGCCAGGCCGTACAGGTGGGGCCGGCCGAGCGTCACCGCGTCCGCACCCAGCGCGAGGGCCTTGAAGACATCGGCTCCCGTGCGGATTCCGCTGTCGAGGAGCAGCGTCAGCCTGCCGTCCACGACGGGCGCGATGTCCACGAGCGCGTCCAGCGACGACACGCTGCCGTCCACCTGCCGCCCACCGTGATTCGACACGACGATGCCGTCGACCCCGGCATCGAGCGCGCGCCTGGCGTCGTCCGGGTGCAGCACGCCCTTGAGGAGGACCGGCAGCGACGTCCTGCTGCGGAGGGTCTCGATATCGGCCCAGCTCAACGACGGCCGGGAGTAGATGTCGAGAAACGTCTCCACGGCGGCCCGCGGTTCCGGCGACCGCAGGTTGTCGAGGAAGCGGCCCGGGAAGCGCCGAGTCATCGACACCAGTGACCGGATCGCGCCGAGCGTCACCTCGACGTCCGCCTTGCCGGCGGCAGCCTTGATCCGCTCGTGCACGATCCGGCGGAACACCGGATCGGACGTGTACTGCGCGATCCCCTGGCCCTGCGCGAAGGGCAGCGAGCCGAGGTTGAGGTCTTCCGGGCGCCAGCCGAGCATGGTCGTGTCGAGGGTGACGACGACGGCGTCCGCACGAATGTTCTCGGCGCGCTGGAGCAGGCTGTCGACGAGATCGTCGTCGGTGCTCCAGTACAACTGGAACCACCGGGGCGCGTCGCCCATCGCCGCGGCGCTCTCCTCCATCGGTGCACAGCCCTGGTTGGAGAAGATGTACGGCACACCCAGTTCGGCGGCAGCAGCGGCGATCGCCACATCCGCCTCGGGGCTGGCCAGTTCGGCGGCACCCACCGGGGCGAGCAGGACCGGGGCCGGAATCCTGCGCCCGAACAACTCGACGCCGATGTCGCGCTTCGAGACGTCGCGCAGCACCCGGGGAACGATCTGCCACTTGTCGAACGCGTCGCGGTTGGCCTGCATCGTGCGACCCAGCCCCGCGCCGCCGTGGACGTACGCCCACCCCTTCGCGCTCATCTTCCTCCGCGCGCGTCGCTCCAGCGTGTCGAAATCGGTGGGAACGGAGGGTGTGCGGCCGAGGACGCCGTCGCGGTAGATCAGATTCTGGCGGGCCCGGCCCGGGCTGTCCTGGTTCTCGCTCGCAGACATGCGCCGAGTCTTCCACAGCGCGTCGCGAACCGACGGCAGGTCGTCGGGACGCGTAGGTTTGTGACCGGCACCACACCGCGCGCTGCCCCGACCATGCCCTAGGAGACCGCGATGCCCGACCGCCCGTCCCTCACCGGCGCTCCCTGCTGGATCGATCTCACCAGTTCCGACCCCCAACAGGTCATTCCGTTCTACACCGGGCTGTTCGGGTGGAGGTCCGACACCAACGAGGATCCGCAGTACGGCGGGTACTCCATCTTCAGCAAGAACGGCAAACCCATTGCGGGCCTTGGTCCGCAACAACAGGGCAACCCGTACGGCAACGTGTGGACCACCTACATCGCGTCCGAGGACGCGGAGGCCACCGCCGCGAAGGCGGCCGAGGCGGGCGGGCAGGTGATGATGCCCGCGATGACCGTGGGCGACCAGGGCACGATGGCCATCCTCGGCGATCCCGCCGGCGCCGTCATCGGCGTGTGGCAGGCCGATCGACACGGCGGCTTCGGTCTCGTGGACGAACCCGGCGCGCCCGTCTGGCACGAAACGCTGTCGCGGAACTACGCGGCGGCGCTCTCCTTCTACGCGGACGTCTTCGGCTGGACCTATCGAGCTCTCGGCGACACGGACGAATTCCGGTACTCGCGGGCCGACCTCGGCGACCGCACGGTGGCCGGAGTCATGGACGCCGACTCGTTCCTGCCCGAAGGCGTCCCCTCGTTCTGGCAGTTCTACATCGGCGTCGACGACACGGACGCGGCGGTCGCGAAGGTGACCGAACTGGGCGGCAGCGTTCGGCGCGAACCGGAGGACACACCGTTCGGGCGGCTCGCGTCCGTCGCCGACCCCCTCGGCGCCACGTTCCAGATCACGACCCTGCAGTCCTGACCCGGCGACGGTGGCGTGCAGACCGCGCCACCGTCACACCGGGCCGAACGGCGCCTGCGCCTCCTTGGCGTCCCAGATGTCGAGGAGCGAGCGGAGAATCTCCTCGGACATGCCCAGGCCCCCGAGATGGCTTTCCCCGTGCATCGTGTGGAACTCGGCGTCGGGAAGAAGCGACACCATGTGCTGCCCGTGCCGGAGCGGAATGATGTGGTCGCAGTCGCCGTGCCACCACCGCACCGGGGTCTTCACCGCGTTCACCCGGAATCCCCAGTCCCGCGCGAACAGGACGAGGTCGGCGAACGGTGCACTGAGCTGCTTACGGCCGCCGTTGAGCAGATCGTCGAGGAACATCGCCTTGAACTCCGGCCGCGCAAGCAGACGGCGGTCGCCCTCCGGCGACAGCCGCCCGTACAGGTCGATGATCGGCGACGCGAACGGCCTCGCCAGCCTGATCACGGAACTCGCCGCCAACCCGACGGGAACACCGCCCGCCGACAGCACCGGAGCCGCCAGGACGGCGAGATCCATCAGCCCGCTGCGGATCGCGTCGGGACCCTTCGTCGGCGCGACACCCCCGAGGATGCCGGTCGCGACCACGCGGTCGGGCATCGCGTACGCCGCGGCCAGCGTGTAGGGGCCGCCTCCGGACAGGCCGACCACGGCCATCTGATCGATGCCCAGCGTGTCGGCGACCGTCCGCAGGTCTTCGGCGAAGTCGATCACGGCGCCGTACCGGTGCGGCGTCGACGACCCGACCCCCGGCCGGTCGATTCCGATCAGCCGGACGTGCTCGCGTTCGGCGAACGCGCGCGCTTCCATCGGCACCTGCCGCCGCGCTCCGGGCGTGCCGTGCAGCCAGAACACCGCCCTGCCCTGTGCCGAACCGAACTCCGCGAAGCCGAGCCGACGCCCCTCGCCTACCGCGACCGTGCCCTCCAACTGCGGGCGTGCGATATCCACCATGCCCACAGCTTCGCACGTGACACCCGTCACGTTTCCGCCCGGGACCCGCTCAGCGGTGTGCGGTGGACGTGAACTGGTAGGTCGCGGCATCGACGATCTGCTCGGGAGACACCTCGATCTCGCCGTTCAGCCACGCCGTCATGAGCTCCGCGAGCCCACCCACGAACAGCAGCGCGGTGATCTCGTCCTGCGGCGACGACCACGCCCGGTCGCCGTAGAGTTCCTTCGATTCCTCCGCGACCAGCAGGGCGAACGCCCGCAACAATTCACGCCGACGCGTCCGCAGCGGTTCGGCGCCCGCCGATTCGATGATCGACACCCGCCCTTTCCGCGGGTCCGCCGTCAGGATCTCGACGAACGTCGAGATCGCGGCCCGCGCCCGCACCTCGGGGTCGCCGGTCACGGTCTGGAGGGTGACCCGCGTCGCCTCCGCGATCTCCGCGGCAATGCCCTCGATCACCTGCACCAGCAGGTCGTCCCGGCTGTGGAAGCTCTCGTAGAAATAGCGTTCCGTCAGTTTCGCCTCGGCGCAGATCGCGGTCATGGTCGCCTTCTCGCCGCCGACGGTGCCGAACACCTGCAGTCCCGCCTCGAGCAGTCGCGCGCGACGGTCCGCGGCGCGTTCCTCCGAACTTCGACCGCGGTACTGGCGCGCCGGCTGACTCATGACTCGATGTTGACAGACCCGCAGGTGTGACGCACACTACACACATCTGACAGAGGGTCCTGTCACATACGCCACGAGGAGGGCCGATGCCCAAAGTTCTCGCTGCTCCCCCACCGCAAAGCACCTTGCAACCCATCTCGGGCAATGCCGGATTCCCCGTCATCGGACACTCGCTGGACTATTTCCGCGACCCGATGGGACTGCTGCAGAGTCGCTGGGATCGCTACGGCCCCGTGTCGTGGCTGAGCATGGCCGGCAAGCGGTGGGTCACCGTGCTCGGACCGGACGGCTGCCAGACGGTGCTGCAGAACAAGGACCGAGCCTTCGTCAACAGCGACGGGTGGAGCGTGCTGATCGGGCCGTTCTTCCACCGCGGGCTGATGCTCCTCGACGGCGACGAACACCTCGCCCACCGGCGAATCATGCAGCAGGCCTTCACCCGGGACCGGCTGTCGCGCTATACCGAGGCACTCCATCCGGCCGTCGAGGAGGGGCTCGACGGCTGGCAGCCCACCCCGGGCTTCGCCGCGTACCCCGCGCTCAAGGAGCTGACACTCGATCTCGCCACGAGCATCTTCATGGGCGGCGCCGAGGGGTCGACGCCCCGGGAGATGGCCGAGATCAACAAGGCGTTCATCGACAGCGTGCAGGCCGCCACGTCGGTGGTGCGGTATCCCCTGCCCGGAACGCGGTGGAAGCGCGGCATCGACGGGCGCGCACGACTCGAGGAGTTCTTCCGCCGCTACCTGCCCGCGCGGCGAGCGGGTGCCGGCGACGACCTGTTCTCCGCGCTGTGCCACATCGAATCCGAAGACGGGCAACGGTTCAGCGACGACGACGTCGTCAACCACATGATCTTCCTGCTGATGGCGGCGCACGACACATCCACCATCACGCTGTCGACGATGATGCAGTACCTCGGTCAGCACCCCGACTGGCAGGAGCGGTGCAGGCGGCAGTCGGCGGCACTGGGCACGTCCACCCCGACCTACGGTCAACTCGACGAACTGACCGACCTCGACCTCGTCATGAAGGAATGCCTGCGCCTCGTTCCGCCGGTCCCGGTGGTCGCCCGCCGCGCGGTCGCGGACACCGAGGTGCTCGGCCACTACATCCCCCGGGGCACGTACATGTCGGTGGTCGTGCACTTCACCCATCACATGCCCGAGTACTGGCCCGATCCGGAGAGGTTCGACCCCGAACGGTTCGCACCCGAACGCCGCGAGGACAAGGTTCACCGGTTCGCGTGGGAGCCGTTCGGCGGCGGCGTGCACAAATGCCTGGGGATGCACTTCGCGGGAGCCGAAATCAAGACGGTCATGCATCACCTGCTGCGGCGATTCGACTGGCAGGTGAGCCCCGGCTACGTCGCCCCGCTCAACTACACCTCGCTGCCCTTTCCCTCCGACGGCCAGCCCGTGGACCTGTACCACCGTGTCGGCTGAGCCGACTCTCGACATTGCGGGCTGAGCCGATATCCCAAGTGCAGCCTGAGCCGATCCACCATAGTGGAAGTCATGACCGTTACGGCGCCCCCGCTCGACGTCTATTCGCAGCCGACACTATCTGCCCTGATGCCGTCCGTCCTCGCCGCACTCGGCGTTGCCGGCGAACCCAACCGGCTGCACCTGCCGGACAGCAGGCACACCGTGGTGTTCTTGATCGACGGCCTCGGCTGGACATTGCTGCGTCGCCACCGCGACCACGCCCCGTTCCTCGACAGCCTGACCGGACGGCCGATCCGGGCGGGCTTCCCCACCACGACCGCCACCAGCATCGCGTCGTTCGGCACGGGGTTGCCGTCCGGCGGTCACGGCATCACCGGCTACCAGTCATACGTTCGTGAGGTCCGCGGCACGCTCAACTGGCTGTCGTGGCGCGCGGGCCACAAGGGCGATGAACTCACCCGCCTGGTGCCCGAGGTCGTCCAGCCCGTACCGACCGTGTTCGAACGCGCCGCGGCAGCGGGCATCACGTGCACGACCGTGGTTCCCGCGAAGTTCGACGGGTCCGGGCTCACCCGCGCCGTCCTCCGCGGCGGCACGTTCACAGGAATACACGCGTACGGTGACCTGATCGCGCACGTCGTCACCGCGGCCCGGGGAGGCGAACGGACCCTCACCTACTGCTACCTCAGCGAAATCGACACGCTCGGGCACATTTACGGACCGGGATCCGAATCCTGGCTACACCAGGTCGCGCTCGTCGACCGGCTCGTCGAGAAGCTCGCCGCGGGACTCGCCGCGGCACAACCCGACACCACGCTGTACGTCACCGCCGACCACGGCATGGTCACCGTCGACGACGCCGACAAGATCGACTTCGATGCCACTCCCGCCCTGTCGGACGACGTGGTGGCGCTCGCCGGCGAACCCCGGTGCAGGCACGTCCACACCCGAGCCGGAGCCGGGCACGACGTCGCCGCCCGGTGGCGGAACGAACTGGGACACCGCATGTGGATCGGCACGCGCGACGAGGCCGTCACCGCGGGACTGTTCGGGCCGGCCGTGCGATCCGAGGTCCAGGGCCGCATCGGCGACGTCGTCGCCATCGCCCAGGGCGGCGTCGCGGTGGTCCGGCGCAAGGCGGAGTCGAGGCTGTCCGCCCTCCCCGGGCAACACGGCGCCCTCACCGACGACGAGTTGCTGATTCCCCTGCTGCGGGGCGCCACCACGTAACCCGGGCCGATCACCGGCCCGTGGGGCCACTCCTGATAGAAATGACGAACAGCGTTGATTTCAGGAGAGATTCATGCCCCGCTCTGCGGTACCGAACACCGGCTCCATCATCACGACCATCCGCACCAAGTGGCCCTGGATCCTCGCCGGGCTGCTCGTCGTCGTACTCGTCACGATGCTCTCGCCCGACCCCGACGACACCCTCGCCGCCGGAACCGGACCGGTCGCGCCCTCGGAAGTCACTGACGCACAACAGATACAGATGGCGTTCGCCCAGCTGTCCACCCTCGAGGTGAAGGGCCGGGCACCCAAGACGGGATACGACCGGGAACTGTTCGGTGCCAGCTGGACCGACAACGTGTCGGTCGACCTCGGGCGCAACGGCTGCGACACCCGCATTATCTAGTGCGTCGGGTCGATACCATCCTGAGTGCGCAGCTCAGGTGATCTTAGTTGCGAATCTCGATGAGTGTCACGGGGGCCACAACCAGCGTATGGCGGGGGTTTCCCGGTCGATTGTTCACGGGAAGTAGAAATTCGTAAGTGCTCCCGAGAGCACCTTGGTCTGCCGTCATGCGCAGTGATTTGACCGCGGAGTGACCGGTGTCGAGGGTAGGTGCTGCACGCTATCCCGACGCGGGCGGGATCGTGCGCAATCGGGATAGGAGCTGTTCGGGACTTGTCCCGATACGGGAGTAGTACACGACTCGGAGATCGCATCTCAGTCCTGAAACTTCAGCAAAGCTTCCATCGATGATCTCCAGGATCCGGGGAGCTCCGATCCTCCCGTCTTCTTGGCTAAGCACCAAGTCCGCGTCCGCAACATTGATGACCAACCTGCTGACGGGTCGCCCGACTCGGTCCCGGAATTGGCTTCCGAGACCTCCTTCTTCGACGTTGAGTAAGTCCATGAGGCATTCATTGAATGCATCGATATTGCGTCCGTAATAGCCGGGGAACTCCAACGCGTCGCCCCAGGTCCTTACGAACTCGTCGAGAGTCTTACATCTTCGCCCCTGAATGGTGACAAAGTGGGTCGGTAGCCCTTCGGGCGAGAGACATGCCTTCATCACAGCCGATTCCACGACGGGATGGCTGGGATAGATCCGCAACCAGTCGTAGCGATCGATCCCCACACCGTGGATCGTGCCGACGTCTTCGCGCGTGGTGTGGGCCTCCACGAGCGGCCAGAACGGCAGACCGGGATGGATGGTGCCCGCTTCATTCATCGTCCACTCCAAACCCTGTGGGGGAACGGCTTTGCATCATTCGTTTCAGTCCGGATCGGGCAGCGACGAGGTCGTCCTCGAGTCCGGCGGCGCGTTCTTCTGCCGTCAGCACTCTCATGTTGGCCTTTTCGACCTCGGACTCGAGCTCGGTCTTGCGCTGTTCCAGGTTCTGGATGCGGGAGACGAGTCGCTCGTGTGAGACACCGTCGAGTTGTGAGCCGAGCGCTAGTTGAACTCGGGTGCGTAGTTGGTCGCGTTCAGTGCGCAGGGATCGCACTTCCTCGCGAGCCAACGCGAGTTCAGTATGCAAGCTCGCCGACGTCACCGTTGTGGGCCGGCTCGTTCGTACGATAGACCGCGTCTCAGCTTGTTCGGCGATGGCACTTTCGACCGCACCCCGAACTGCGGTCTGGTTGTAGATGAACCAAGTCGAGACGGCCGCGTCGCGTGCGACCCCAGTGACGGTGATCCGTTCGCCGGCACGAATGAGGTCGTCGACGGCACGCAGGCACCGACGTGTCTTCTCTGCGCTGTCACGTTGTCGGGACGCCTTGAGGCGGCCGATGCGTTCGGCGCGGGAATCGGTTTCCGGGGTGTGGGTCATTGTGTGCCGCCCTTTCCAGACAGCGAAGACAGCGGGATGAACGCTGCGGACTGACGGGCCTTCCGCAGTTCGCGCGCGGCGGCTTCTACCGGCACCCGTTGATCATCAGGCATGGCGTCGAGTAGTTGCTTCATTGTCGTGACAGTGGCTGAGAATGCGTCGATCTGCGAGTTCAGGTTGTCAACGACCCAGGTTGCCGCGTCGGCGGCGATAGCGGTCTCGCGGTCGGTTCGGAGTTGGGATATGTGCTGCTCGATGGCTGGAATGTATGACGGGTCGGGCCGGTAGAAACCGCATCCTGCGCATTGGAACCTGATCGGGCAGTGGCCTCCTCCTGCGGTCACGTTGCTTGGCTCGGTACAATTACCGAACGGCACCGCAACCGACTCGCGTTCGTATGCCAGAACGCTGGAGAAACCGGCAGGTGCGCCGTCACGGTTGACTGCCAAGCGGGAGATAAGTTCGGCGGCAGCGCGTTTCCTATTGAGGCCGATTTTGTAGTAGCCCATCGTGGTATCCACCGAGCGGTGGTCCATCAGCTCCCGAAGCACGTCGACGGGTGTTCCCGCGTCAGCGTGACGCTGCGCATAGGCATGGCGCAGGCCATACGGGGTTATCCGACTTTTCTCGAACTCCGCCATCTGCCCAATGGTGTCGAGATGGTCGTCGTCGAGGCGCGGCATCTGCTCGATCCAACTGCGGAACGCCCGATTGGTGAAATGTGCACTCTGCAAATGACCTCGACGGGGGCGGTTGCGCGATCCCGGTGTCGGGAACAGCCATTCCTCGCAGCCGGGGATGGCCGGTAGTGAGTCGCGGTGTTGCTGCCAGGTCCGAATGATTGCAGCTGTAGCCTCCCCGATGGGAAGTCGACGCCCGAGACGTCGCCGCTTGTGGTTGTCGTAGATGAGGGTGGGGCGTCCGTCCACCGATTGAAGGCACGCGCGGTGAAGACTGGTGACCTCGTTGGGACGGCGTCCGGTATCTCGCAAGATTGCGTAGACAGCTTGGTACATGGTGGCGAAATCTGCTGGCCTCCAACCCCCGGAATCATAGGCGGTATACGTCCCCAGCATCGGGAGGTGGGCGTCCATCTGCGCGATCACGTGTTCGGGGATAGCCCGGCCGATCTCATCTTCGGCGGTGGCGACCAGGTCGATGCGGTGGTGCCGTGGGTCGAGCGCGAAGGTCCCGGGAACTTCGTCCATCAACCCGGCTTGTCGGGCGAAGTCGATCAGTCGGCGCCACCAACCGAGCACCGCTCTGCGGTGGCTGAGCGATAATCTGGATCCTGTTTGGTTGGTCATCATGGTGATCTGAGCGACGATCGCGCTCATGTCGCCCATCGAGAGACGCTGGGGTTGATCGCCGTTCGGACGTTGGCTGAGGGCGTTCGACGCAATCGCGGCTGCGTTGACGGTGCGGTGAAGCACACTGGTCGGTGGTCGAACGGCCCGACCGTATTCCTTTGCGATCTCCCGCAGCCACTTCTGGGTGATAGTGCGAAAATCGATTGTCCCGTCGATGGACGCGTAGTGCCGGTTCGGTGCTGCCTGAAGACCGATGAGGGCGGACTCCCAGACGTCGGGAATGGTCGGGTCGTCGTGGGTGTGATCGAGGTAGGCGCGTTTGGCGTGGGAGACCAGGGCGCGCAACAGACTCTTAGCGGGCTGGGGTAGGCCGGCGTGGATGTCGGGCGGTATATCCAACAGTGACTCACAACCTGGTGGAATCGAGGACACGATCCTTTTGACTGATGAAGGGATGAGTCCGATTCCGGCGTTGTCGCGCTGTTGCAACCCGAAGATGATCTCGTCGGCGGTTGTGTGCTCCAGGGTCGCCAGGTTGAATACGCCGGGGCCTCCATCTGGTGCTCGTCGATGTTCCAGCAATTTCGGGACATGCGTGTCATCGAAGTCGATGGGTCGGCCTCGTCGGTTCCGTTCAGCCAGGCATTGTTTGCATCGACGAGGGTTGGCGGAGTCGACGTGACGTGGACACGCCGCAACGAGACACGGAGATACCGCTGTGGCGGGATTGTCGATGCTGCCACGGAAGAGGCGCAGTGCCGGGTCCCACTCGTCCGGGCGCCATGCCGGGTCGAGCCTGTCCGTGACAGCCGCTGCGCAGTCGCGGGTCTCCGCGGGCGCGAGGTGAGCAATCGTCGATGTCAGCGAGGTCATCGATGTCATCGACTGGTCTCGATCCGTTCCACAGCCGCGCGTAGGTCGTCCTGGGTGGCGTGCTGGTAGATCGCGGTCGATGCTGCCGAGACGTGGCCCAACAACTCCTGGACGACATCCTGGGGGACACCCGCGCGGGTCCACGCGGTGGCTGCGGTGTGACGCAGCATGTGCGGTCGAAGCCGGATGCCACAGCGATTGCCGATGCGTTCGAGGACCTGTTTCGCATTGGGGTACGACATGGGTTGACCGGAGTGCACGCCGGTGAGGTTGATGAAGACAAAATCACTGACATCAGCCGGAACGCAGGATCGTTCAACGAGGTACTCGCGATAGGCGTCGATCACCTCGGCTGTAACGGGGACAATCCGCGATCGACCCGATTTCGCTCGGGCCCCGTTCGGATTGTCAGCTCGGGCTCTGACGTGCACGTGAGGACCCGGAACAGGGCATTGCAGGAAGGCGGAGTTCGGAAGCAGATGCATATCGTCGCGTCGCAGACCAAGCGCCTCTCCGATACGTATCCCAGTGCGCAGCAGCAACGTCACCATTGCTGCATCGCGAGCGGTGCGTGAGGCAGCGACAAGGGCGGAAAAGTGAGCTGGATCCACGGTGGCCGGCGGTTCCTCGCTCTCTGCCACCTTCAATACCCGTGACTTGACCCACTGGTGCTGGCCGCCTTCCCCGGGATCGAAACCAGATGGCCGGAAATTCACGAACCGAGGCTCACTCAGCCGAGCCGCTGTCTCTGGTGGGATATGCCCGTGGGCGGCGCAGAACCGCAGGAACTCGCAGACAGCGGTCATTGCGGCATTGATCGTCTTCCCCGACCGCGGCTTCCCGGAAATCGTGGGCGTGCTCTCGAGATGGAATTTGAATCGAGCCATCTCGCCCAAACTGACGGTTCGCCAATCCGTTCCACGGTCGCCGCACCAATTGAGGAATCGCCCGATTCGGGGAATGTACGCGCGCTGGGTGTGCGGCGACCGGCCGGCGCCGCGTAAGTGGGTCGAGTATTCCAACGCCTGCCGGTGTAAGTCGAAGCTGTCGACATCGACCAACACCCATGTCGTTGCTCCGGACGCGGGGGATACAGCCTTTTCGACTCTAAGCATCGGATACCCCGTTGCTAGTGGTTGACGATTGTCGCCAACATGCCTCGCACGCTATCGGATAAGTTCGAGTAACAAACCCTGCGACACGCTCAACGCTCGTCACGAGCGGGAAGTAGCCGATCCAGATAACCCGCAACGACATCCTGCGGCGCGACCTGGTCGACATCACCTCACGGGACCGCACCCGCAACTGCGTTGTGCAGTCGGGCACGTTGCGGGATCTCTACACGGGCACCATCATTGCGTTCACCCGGGGCACGAAGACGTCGGACGCCGTGCAGATCGATCACGTGGTGGCACTGTCGGACGCCTGGCAGAAGGGCGCTCAGCTCCTCGACGCGCAGACCCGGGCGGACCTCGCGAACGATCCCCGCAATCTGCAGGCGGTGGACGGGCCCACCAATCAGCGCAAGAGCGACGCCGACGCGTCGACATGGCTGCCCCCGCTGGCGGCGTACCGCTGCACCTATGTGGCGCGGCAGGTGGAAGTGAAAGTGGCGTACCGGCTCTGGGTGACGCCGCCCGAGCGCGATGCGATGGCCGCGGTGCTCACCGGCTGCGGCGCCCGTGATCACGCTCCGGGTGGGGTGAGCCGATTCTCCGAGCCCGTGTCGACCGACGGGGTCGTCGCGCCGGAATCCCAGTCGACGGAGTTGTTGGACCCGGTCAGTTCGAGGGAGTCGAGGGACACGGCGCGCACGAAATTGTCGTTGCCACTCACCGTCATCGCACCGGAGTCGTCCACGGTCACGGAGTTCCCGCTGCCGCTGACCGAGATCCGCCCCGCCTGCTTGCCGAGTACGGTGACGGCGTTGCCCTGCACGTCGATCGACTCGACGACGTCGATGGTGGCACTGTTGCTGCGTCCCGAGATGGTGAGCGTTCCGGTCTGCCCGCCGACGACGTTGGTGTCCTGACCGTTCACGACGACCGCGTTCGACGTCGCGACGTTCGCCGAGACGCCGTTGGCCTCGATGGTGACGGTGCCGCACTCGCCGTCGAGGACGACCCCGGCACCGTCCCGGTTGACGATCACGTCGCGGCCCGCGCAGTCACCGCCCGAATTCAGTTCCACCGCAGAGCCGGACACCGTCGAGGTACTGCCGCCGCCAGTGCTCCCGCCGCCGCAGCCCGCGAGGGCCACGGCGCCGGACATCAGCACGGCGACGGCGATCGACTGCCGGGTGACGCTCATCGACCCCTGCTTTCCTGTCCCCTCCGGGGCCGGGTCAGTCCTTCGCGAGTACCGGCATCGTCACGACCTGGGCCGCGTAGGACAGCCCGGCACCGAAGGCGAGCAGCAGGGCGGTGTCGCCGGGCTTGGTGGCGCCGGACTGCAGCATCTCCTCCATGGCGAGCGGCACCGATGCCGCCGACGTGTTGCCGCTCTCGGCGATGTCGTCGGACACGGGCACGTTCTCGGGGAGCTTCATGCTGCGCGCGATCACCTCCGTGATCCTCGAGTTGGCCTGGTGCGGCACGAACGCGTCGAGGTCGTCGACCGACATGCCGGCCTTCTCGACCGCCCGCAGTGCCACCTTGCCCATCTCGAAGGCGGCCCAGCGGAACACCGCGGTACCCGCCATCTTGATGTACGGGCGCGTGGCACCCGGCGTCGTGATGTATTCGTACCAATCGAGATCCTGCACGATGGCGTCGGCCTGGGCGCCGTCCGAACCCCACTCCACCGGACCGATGCCCGCGACGTCGCTCTTGCCCACGACCACGGCGCCGGCGCCGTCACCGAAGATGAACCGCGTCGAGCGGTCGGTGGGGTCGGTGGTGATGCTCATCTTCTCGACGCCCACGACGAGGGCGTAGTCGACGGATCCCCCGCGAACCAGGTCCGACGCCACGGTCAGCGCGGTGCAGAAGCCCGCGCAGCCACCGCCGAGATCGAACGCTCCGGGCCCGTTGGTGCCCAGGGCGTCGGCCACCACCGCCGCGGCGGGCGGGGTCAGCAGGAGGTACGTCGACGTGGCGACGATGACGCAGCCGATCTGCTCGGGATCGATCCCGCTCGCTTCGATCGCCTTACGCCCGGCTTCGATGGACATCGTGACGACGTTCTCGTCCTCCGCCGCGAACCGCCGGTTGCGGATTCCCGAGCGCGACTGGATCCACTCGTCGTTCGAGTCGATCAGTTCACAGATCTCGTCGTTGGTGACGACCCGTTCGGGCCGGTACACGCCGAGCCCGAGAAGGGCGGACTGCCGACCTCCAGCCACGGTGGCAATCTGCTTTCCCATCGATCGATCTCCTCATCAGGTCCCGCGTGGTTACGCGCAGTGTGGACTTGTCGCCAGCACACGTTACGTCGGCGACCGCCCAGCGGGTAGCACCGGTTCCTGTTACTCGTCGGTAATATCAGTTCGGCAGGGCAGCCGATGAAACGAACACGGCGGTCAAACCGACACTTTCGTAAGAACAGACTTGTTAGACTTCTGGCGATTTCCAGCAGTTGATCACCGGTAGGGGGAGTGGTCTCTTCGGGCCACGCAGTGCCGCCTGCTGCTAGAGATGGAGTGTCCTTCGTGAAGCGAACCAAAGCTCTTGCAGCAGCGTCGCTCGTCGGCGCAGCCGTGACGTTGATCGCATTCGCCGGCCCGGCCGCCGCGAATCCCAACGCCATCAATCCGATCCCCGGACTCAACGGCACCAACGGGATTCCGAACCTCACCGGACGCACCCAGGCGGTCGCGCAGCAGACCGGCATGCTCAGTCCGAACCGCACCCAGGACGCCAACGTCCTCGGCACCGACCTCGGGATCATGTGGGACAACGGCCAGGGCCAGGTCCTCACGGCGTTCGGCGACTCCGCCGGGCTCGGACTGCCCAACCTGCTGTCGGGCAGCCTGTGGGCCTGGCGCAGCAGCACGCTGTTCCGCAGCTCGGACGGCATCCTCGCGGACGGGATGAACTTCGACAGCTCACCCCGCGACATCTTCGGCCAGTCCAAGGAGCTCGTCCCGAGCCCGAAGATCCCGTTCGTCGAGATCAGCCGCATCCCCACCGCCGGCGTCGCCGTCGGCAACACCCAGGTCCTCAGCATGATGTCTGTGAAGAACTGGGGACCGGCGGGAACGTGGGACACCAACTACTCCGGTCTCGTGTACTCACACGACAACGGTGAGAACTGGGCCGTCGCCCCCGAGACGCAGCGCCCGAACGTCGGCGGCAACGCCAACTTCCAGATGAGCGCGTTCGTCAAGGCCGACGGCTTCGTCTACCAATACGGCACGCCTGCCGGCCGCGGCGGACTCGTCCACATCGCGCGGGTCCCGGAACCCCAGATCATGGACCTCGGCGCGTACGAGTACTTCGACGGCGCCAAGTGGATCAAGGGCAATCCCGACGTCGCCAAGCCGATCATGCCGGGCGGAGTCGGCGAATTGTCCGTCGCGTACAACGAGTACCTCGGCCAATACCTCATGCTGACCACCGACCAGTACAACTCCGTCGTCATGCGCCGATCACCGTCGGTCACCGGACCGTGGGGCCCACCGGAGGTGCTCGTCGACACCCGGGAGCTGCCCACCGCGTACGGCGCCTACATCCACCCGTGGTCGTCGGGGCGCGACCTCTACTTCCTCACGACGGTGCACAACAACTACAACGTGCTCCTCATGCGGACCACACTCACTCCGTAGCCCGGGTACTAGCGTCGGGGCATGGATGCAGCTGCCTGGGACGAACGGTATTCACAGAGCGACCTGGTGTGGGGCGCGCCACCCAACGCCGTAGTGGTCGAGCGGGTCACCTCGCTCCCCCGCGGCCGCGCGCTCGACCTCGCGTGCGGGGAAGGCCGCAACGCGCACTGGCTCGCCACCCGCGGCTGGGAGGTGACGGGGCTCGACTACTCTGCCGTGGCCGTCGACAAGGCCCGCCGGGTGGCCGCCGAAGCACCCCGCTCGGTCCGCGAACGGCTCGACTACCGCGTCGCCGACGTCACCGATGCAGACCTCGGCGGCGAGTACGACCTCGTCCTCATGATCTACCTCCATCTCGCCCCCGAGGAGCGTCTGCAGGTTGTGAACCGCGCCATATCTGCGCTGAAACCTGATGGAATCCTCATGATTTTGGGGCATGACGCCGTTAACTTGTCACAGGGAGTCGGGGGTCCCCAAGACGCTGAAATTCTGTACACGCCAGATGATTTGGTGAACTCGTTCGGCGGGCGGCTCGTCGTCGACGTCGCCGAACGGCGATTCCGCGAGACGGACGCCGGAACGGCAATCGACGCGCTCGTCGTCGCGCACCACCCGAGTCTTGGCAGTCAGGTAAATCGGGCGTAATATCGCTGATGTTACCGACGAGTAATAACTTGGGCGGTACTAACGGATAGACCGCACCATCTCACTGGGAGAGACAGAAGACATGGGCCATTACAAGAGCAACGTCCGCGACCTGGAGTTCAACCTCTTCGAGGTACTCGGTCTCGAGCAGCCGCTGAGTGAAGGCGTGTGGGGCGATCTCGACGCCGACACCGTCCGCAACATGCTCAGCGAAGTTGCCCGCCTCGCCGAGGGACCGCTCGGCGAGTCCTTCGCCGATGCCGACCGCAACCCTCCGGTCTTCGACCCCGAGAACCACACCGTCACCCTGCCGGAATCCTTCAAGAAGTCGTTCCGCGCACTGTGGGACGCCGAGTGGTACCGCATGGGACTTTCCGAGGAAATCGGCGGCGTCCCCGTCCCCCGGTCCGTCGTGTGGGCCATCGGTGAGCTGATCCTCGGCTCCCAGCCGGCCGCGCACATGTACCAGGCCGGACCCGCATTCGCGGACGTGCTGTTCCACAACGGCACCGAAGAGCAGAAGAAGTGGGCCGCCACCGTCGTCGAGCGCGGCTGGGGTGCCACGATGGTCCTCACCGAACCCGACGCCGGCTCCGACGTCGGCGCAGGCCGCACCAAGGCCATCAAGCAGGACGACGGCTCCTGGCACATCGAGGGCGTCAAGCGGTTCATCACCTCCGCCGACTCCGACGACCTGTTCGAGAACATCTTCCACCTGGTCCTGGCCCGCCCCGAGGGCGCAGGCCCCGGCACCAAGGGACTGTCGCTGTTCTTCGTCCCGAAGACGCACTTCAACTTCGAGACCAACGAATTGGGCGAGCGCAACGGCGTCTTCGTCACCAACGTCGAGCACAAGATGGGCCTGAAGGTCTCCGCCACGTGCGAGGTCACCTTCGGCGGCCACGGCATTCCCGCCCAGGGCTGGCTCGTCGGCGAGGTCCACAACGGCATCGCGCAGATGTTCGACGTCATCGAGCACGCCCGGATGATGGTCGGCACCAAGGCCATCGCCACCCTCTCCACCGGCTACCTCAACGCCCTCGACTACGCGAAGGAACGCGTCCAGGGCGCAGACCTCACGCAGATGACGGACAAGGCCGCGCCGCGCGTCACCATCACGCACCACCCCGACGTCCGTCGCGCCCTCGCCATGCAGAAGGCGTACGCGGAGGGCCTGCGCGCCGTGTACCTGTACACCGCGGCGCATCAGGACGAGGCCACCGCCAAGCTGGTGTCCGGTGCCGACAAGGACCTCGCGTTCCGCGTCAACGACCTGCTGCTCCCCATCGTCAAGGGCGTCGGCTCCGAGCGGGCCTACCAGTACCTGACGGAGAGCCTGCAGACCTTCGGTGGCTCCGGCTTCCTGCAGGACTACCCGATCGAGCAGTACATCCGCGACGCCAAGATCGACTCGCTGTACGAGGGCACCACTGCTATCCAGGCGCAGGACTTCTTCTTCCGCAAGATCGCCCGCGACCGCGGTGTGGCACTCGCCCACGTCGCAGGCGAGGTCAAGAAGTTCATCGACAGCGAGGCAGGCAACGGTCGCCTCAAGGCCGAGCGCGCCCTGCTCGCCACCGCCCTCGAGGACGTCCAGACCATGGCCGCCACCCTCACCGGGTACCTCATGGGTGCGCAGGAGCAGCCGTCCGAGCTGTACAAGGTCGGCCTCGGTTCGGTCCGCTTCCTGATGTCCGTCGGCGACCTGCTCATCGGCTGGCAGCTCCTGCGCCAGTCCGAGATCGCGATCAAGGCCCTCGACGAGGGTGCCTCCGACAAGGACAAGGCGTTCTACGAGGGCAAGGTCGCCATCGCGTCCTTCTTCGCGAAGAACGTCCTGCCGGAACTGACCGCCACCCGCAGCATCGTCGCCAACATCGACAACGACATCATGGAGCTCGACGAAGCAGCGTTCTGATCGGGTTCACACGGCCCGGCGGCCGGGGTACTTCCCTGGCCGCCGGGCCTTTTCGTGTCCCGACCGGCCGACCTCGGGCACTCTTTCCCGGTCGACGCACCCCTTTTCAGCCCCCACAGGCAGTGCGCGAGCCGAGAAAGAGTGCGGGAGTTGTCCACAAGCTCCAGTTCATCCACAGCAGGCTCCTTCGGACCGGATTCTTCCGGTGGCTCCGGCGAGAATCGTTCCCATGGAACATGACCCGGGGGCAATGCTACGACGCCAGGAGGCGTTGGGCCGCGGCTACAGCGACGACGAGATCCGACGCCTGTACACACGTGGCGAGTGGCGGCGCATCGGGCGCGGCGCGTACCTCTCCGCGTCGATGTACTCGGCGCTGAGTGAGGAGGAACGTCATCGCTTCCTGATCGACTCGACAGTTCACGCCGTGTCGGACGACGCGGTGCTCAGTCACCAATCCGCGGCCGTCGTGTACGGGCTGCCACTGTGGAAGACGCCCCTCGACCGCGTGCACCTCACCAGAAATCGACGCGGAGGTGGCCGGATCAAACGGCGGATCACGGTGCACTGCGCCCCGATCGGAGAGCACGTGACGGTGGTCGACGGGCACTCGCTGACTCTCCCTGCGCGGACCGTGATCGACCTCGCGAGAACTCTGCCGTTCGAGCAGGCCGTCGTGGTGGGAGACGCGGCCGTCCGCAAGATTCGACGTCAGCCGAGAGGACCTGGAGGCCGAACTCGCCCGCGCTGCGCGTCGTCACGGCGTCGATGCGGCACGGAGGGTCGTCCGGTTCCTGAGCGGGCACAGCGAAAGCGTCGGTGAATCGCGAAGCCGGGTGATGTTGTCGAGTGCCGGGCTGCCCGTCCCGTCCCAGCAAGGCGAGGTGTTCGAACCCGGCGGGCGCCGGATCGGGCGCGTCGACTTCCACTTCCACGGCATCGTGCTCGGGGAGTTCGACGGACGCGTCAAGTACGGCCGGTTGCTGAAACCCGGGCAATCCCCCGGCGACGCGGTGTTCGCCGAAAAGCAGCGCGAGGACGCCCTGCGCGACCTCGGCTTCCAGGTGGTGCGGTGGACCTGGGACGACCTCGAGTCCCCGGGGCAGGTGGCGGAGCGTGTCCGCCGCGCGATCGCGCGTGCCGCGACGCCACGAGGCTGGGTCACGCAGGCCCCGCTCCCGTCCGCCCAGCGGCTTACGGTGCGGTCGCTGTAGCCGCACCCTTTCTCGGTTCGCGCTCTCCTTTTCGGGCTCGAAAAGCGGTGCGCGAACCGAGAAGTAGTGCGTCTACTCGCCGTCGTTCGGCTTCGGCTTCGGGGTGGTGGTTTTCGGGCTTTCCGCCGGGGCGGACGGGGCCGGCGAGGCGGCGGGGGTGCGCTCGTCGGGTTTGGGTGCGGCGGCGGGTGCCTCGCACTTGACGATCGGGACGGGGTCGTACCGGACGGTCCTGGTGTTCCGGGAGATTTCCTGGCCGGTGGCGTGGTCGGAGATCACCCGGGTGTCGCTGGCGGTGAATCCCGGTGCGCCGCTGGAGGCGATGCAGTGATCGCCGGCGGGCAGGGTGACTGTGTCGGGCTCCGTCGGCTTGGTCCGGTTGCCGGTGATCGACTCGACGTCGACCGACTTGGTTCCCCAGAACCGGATGGTCAGATCCGAGGCGCCGCCGATGGCCTGGATCATCACACCCGTCTTGCCGGTGTTCCGGAACTGCAGGTCGATGGCGCCTTCGAAGACGGTGGCCTCGCGCGCCTCGGGGTAACGCGAGATGTAGTACGAGTGCTCGGTGTGCGCGACGTCCTCCATGCCCGCGAAATATGCGGCGTTGTAGAGCGTCGTCGCTACCTGGCTCACGCCGCCACCGACGGCGGTGTCCGGGCGACCGTTGTTGATGATGCCCGACTCCACATAGCCCTGAGCCGTGCCGCGCGGGCCGGTGTACCCGTTGAGGGAGAACGTGTCGCCCGGCTTGATCAGCGCCCCGTTGATCTCACTGGCGGCGAGCCGGATGTTGGTACCCGACGCGGCAGAGAAGCCGCCGGTCGTGAACTCGCCGATCACTTCCTTCACGCCGAGCGCCTGCGCGGCCTCCGTGGTGAGGGCGGGCGGGACAGGTCCGTACACCGCGGCGGTGGTGTGAGAACCGTTGCCGCGCAACAACTCGGGCAGTGCCTCCAGCGTCTTGGGCCACTGCACCAGGTCGCCGACGACCGCGGGGACGACGGTGGGTGATCCGCCGTCGAGCGTGATCGTCGCGTCCTTCGGTGCGATCTCCGTCGAGACCAGCTGCGGGGCCAGGATGCCCGTGGCAGCCTCGATGTTGTAGGTGGGCTTCAGCCCGCCGTTGCCGTCCGGTTCGAAGCCGACGATGGCACCGATCTGCTGACGCGCCGCGGTCGCGACCTTGCCGTCGCGTCCGGTTACCACCAGATCGGCGGAGGCAGCGGGCGCCGCCACCTCGTCGAGCGCCCTCTGGACGCCTTCCTTCGTCACCGTCACGGGCACGACGTCGACGGGCAGGTCTACGGTCCGGCCGAACGCCCATTCCTCGGTCAACGCCGCCTCGGCGCCCTCGCCGTTCAGGTTCTGCCCGGTCGACGGGTCGACCGGAACCGGGGTCGGACCCTCGAACACGACGGTCCCCTCGCGGGACGCGCGATCGGTCTCACTGCGGAGGCCGTCGACGGCGGACGCCAGCGCGGCCTCGTCGCGGGTCGACACCACACCGATCTCGTCGGTGGTGAAGAACGACGTGAGCCTCGTGACCGGGTTGAGTGGCTGCGAATCGGCCCTGTCGAGGGTGGCCTCCCAGTCGACCCCGAGCCCGGCGGCGGACGGAACGAGTTGCGTCGACACGTCGCCGGCCGTCACCGTCAGCGGTTGGTCGGCGCGCGGGCCCACCTGCGCCTGCAGAATGGCCTCGGCCTCCTCGCGGGACGAACCGCCCACGTCGACGCCTGCCACGGTCACTCCGCGCGGGACCTTCCCGGAGGACACCGCGAGGTCCGCGGCGTACGCGATGCCGATCAGGGCGATCACACCGCCGGTGACTGCTGCGATCTTCACCCAGGGCGCGCGGGCCGGGGTGGTCGGTTCTGCGGAGGGCTCGGCGGGCGCGGAAGGTTCCGGTGCCGGCTGCGGTGGGACCTGCGCCGCGGCGGCGGGCGCCACCACGGTCGGATCGTCGGCCGGTGTGGTGTACGCCGGCGTCGGCCCGGGAACGGGACCCGGCGGAATCGCGGGGATCACCTGAGTGACGTCCTCGTTCGCCGGCGGCTCCACCCACAACGGCGCGTCGGGAGCCTGCTCCTCGGAGCGTTCCCCCAGGTCACCGAGGTTCAGCTGCGTCGTCGGGGCGTCGTCGGCACTCGGCTGTTCCGCCGAATCCTCGGGAGCCGGAGCGTCCTCGGGAGCCGGAGCGTTTTCGGGTTCCGAGATCTCGTCCGGTTCCGGAGCGGGCGGGTCGGCCACATTCTCGGGTTCGACACTCTCGGGCGTCGCGGAAGGGTCCGGCGTCGACCGTTCGGGTGCCGTGCTCCCCTTGTCGCCGTCTTCGTCGTTCACCGTGGCCCTCTCACCGAGTTGTCCTTCGTGCGGGCCTCAGCTTGCCGTCGGTGCTCGTTGCATTTCAAGCGCGATCCGATCCGAGCGAGGCCCGGTCGAGACCCCCACGTCAGCGTACCGGCCGCCGGAAATGCAAGAGCCCCGCGCTGCTGCCAGGTCGGGGGTCAGGCAGCAACACGGGGCTGACAGGGATATCGCCAGCTAATCTCCAGCGTTACACCTGTTGGAAAAGAATTCGGGGATCCGGCCACCCCTCGTTGCCGGATCCCCGCTCGCACTGCGCGCACGCTGGCCTTTCCGGTCTCCCAGCTACCGGAAAGGCCAGTCGGATCACGCCTCTATGATTGCCGTCACACCCTGGCCGCCGGCGGCGCAAATCGAGATCAGGCCGCGGCCCGAGCCCTTCTCCGCCAGCATCTTGGCGAGCGAGGCGACGATGCGTCCGCCGGTCGCGGCGAACGGGTGCCCCGCCGCCAGCGAGGACCCGTTGACGTTCAGCTTGCTGCGGTCGATGGACCCCAGTGCGCCGTCGAGGCCCAGGCGTTCCTTGCAGTACTCGTCCGATTCGAACGCCTGCAGCGTCGCCAGCACGACGGACGCGAACGCCTCGTGGATCTCGTAGTAGTCGAAATCCTGCAGGGTGAGGCCGTTGCGGGCCAGCAGGCGCGGGATGGCGTACGTCGGCGCCATCAGGAGCCCGTCCTTGCCGTGGATGTAGTCGACGGCCGCGGTCTCGGAGTCGACGAGATGCGCGAGCACCGGAAGCTTGCGCTCGGCGGCCCATTCGTCGGTGGACAGCAGAACCGCTGACGCGCCGTCGGTGAGCGGGGTGGAGTTACCCGCCGTCATCGTGGCGTCGCCCGCCTTCACCCCGAAGACCGGCTTCAGCTTGGCCAGCTTCTCGGCGCTGGAGTCGGGCCGCAGGTTGTCGTCGCGGGTGAGCCCGAGGAACGGCGTCACCAGGTCGTCGAAGAATCCGCGGTCGTAGGCGGCGGCCATGTTCTGGTGGCTGGCGGCGGCGAGTGCGTCCTGGTCCTCGCGGCGGACGCCGAATTCCTTGGCCGTGATGGCGGCGTGCTCGCCCATGGACAGCCCGGTGCGGGGTTCGCCGTTGCGGGGGATCTCGATGCCGAGCATGGACGGGCGGACGTTGCCGAGGAGCTTGATGCGGTCGCCGGTGCTCTTCGCGCGGTTCAGGGACAGCAGGAACTCGCGGAGTTCGTCGTTGACGCCGATCGGCGCGTCCGACGTGGTGTCGACGCCGCCGCCGACACCCGCATCGATGCGGCCGGCCGCGATCGCGTCACCGACGGCGACGATCGACTGCAGTCCGGTGCCGCAGGCCTGCTGCAGGTCGAAGGCCGGCGTGTACGGGCTGAGGGCGCTGCCGAGGACGCATTCGCGCATCAGGTTGAAGTCGCGGCTGTGCTTGAGCACGGCGCCGCCTGCGACGAGGCCCAGCTTCTCGCCCTGGAGGTTGAAGCGGCTCACGAGACCGTCGAGGGTGGCGGTGAACATGTCCTGGTTGGACGCCTGCGCGTACTTCCGGTCGGAGCGGGCGAACGGGATGCGGTTTCCGCCGACGATCGCGACGGGACGCTGCTGCTTTCCGCCTGGCTTCGGCGCCGCTGCGGAGTTCGAATTGGTGCGAGCTTTGCTGGTCACTGACGTCTCCAAGGATCTGGTGCGATTACCTGTTGGCTACTATTCTTACTCAGGAGTAAGTTACTTGTCGACACCGCACTTCACTCGGTGCTCGGTGACTGACCGCCAAACGACGACAGAAGGTAGGACCGTGGCAGCCAGCAAGGGAGCTCCCGACCTCTATTCCCAGTTCCTCTCATCCGCACCCGGCGCGTTCATCGCCGCGAAAGCGGGACTGCCGCGACCGGAGAACCTGCGGCGATACAAGCACGGCGAACCGCCGCTCGCCGGTCCGGTCCTGATCGGCGGCAAGGGCCGCCTCGTCGAACCGTTGCGCGAACTGCTGTCCGACTACCCCGCCGCGGGAACGGGCGACGACACGTACGGCGCTTTGGTGTTCGACGCCACAGGCATCGGTTCGGTCACCGACCTCGAGCAGCTTTTCGAATTCTTCCAGCCGGTCGTCCGCAACCTCGCGCCGTCCGCGCGCGTCGTCGTCATCGGCACCACCCCCGAGGAGACGTCCAGCGTCGACGAGCACATCGCCCAGCGCGCGCTCGAGGGCTTCACCCGCAGCGTCGGCAAGGAGGTCAAGCGCGGCGCCACGGCTCAGCTCGTCTACGTCTCGCCGAAGGCTTCCGCAGGACTGTCGGGTCTCGAATCCACGCTTCGTTTCCTGCTGTCGGCCAAGTCCGCGTTCGTCAGCGGCCAGGTCATCCGGGTCGGCGCCGAGGATTCCGTCGCACCCGCCGACTGGGACAAGCCGCTCGACGGGAAGGTCGCCATCGTCACCGGTGCGGCCCGCGGCATCGGCGCGACCATCGCCGAGGTCCTCTCCCGCGACGGCGCGCACGTCATCTGCGCCGACATCCCGGCCGCCGGTGAGGCACTGTCGGAGACCGCCAACAAGGTCGGCGGCACCTCCCTCGCGCTGGACGTGACCGCGGACGACGCGGCAGACAAGCTCGCCGAGTTCGTCCTCGAACGGCACGGCGGCGCGGACATCATCGTCCACAACGCCGGCATCACCCGCGACAAGACCCTCGCCAACATGGACGAAGGTCGCTGGAACATGGTGATTGGCGTCAACCTTCTTGCGCCGCAGCGCATCACCGACGTCCTCGTCGCCAAGGGTGCACTGAAGGAAGGCGGCCGCGTCATCGACGTCTCCTCCATCGCCGGCATCGCGGGCAACCGGGGCCAGACCAACTACGGCACCTCCAAGGCCGGTGTGATCGGCCTCGTGCAGGCCTCGGCGCCGGTGCTCGCGACGAAGAAGATCACGATCAACGCCGTCGCACCGGGCTTCATCGAGACGGCGATGACCGCGGCGATCCCGTTCGCCACCCGCGAGGCCGGACGTCGCATGAGCTCCCTGCTGCAGGGCGGCGAGACCGTCGACGTCGCCGAGACCGTCGCCTACTTCGCGAGCCCCGCGTCCAACGCCGTCACCGGACAGATCGTCCGCGTCTGCGGCCAGAGCCTGCTGGGCGCCTGATGTCCGGCAAGGTCGTGCAACTCACGGAGAAGCCGGGCACGCTCGACATCTACGCCCGGGCCGTGCGCAGTGCGCTGCCGGTCATCGGCGCGAGCGGGCACAGTGCCCCGGACACGACGCTGGTCCTGAACGGCGTCCGCGTGGACCCCGACAACCTGGCGGCGTACGACCGGGTGACCGGTCTGCGTTTCGGCGACCACCTGCCGCTCACGTACCCGTTCACGCTGGTGTTCCCGGTCGTGATGAAGCTGATGGTGTCCGAAGGCTTCCCCTTCCCCGCCATCGGTTCCGTGCACGCGGAGAACGTCATCGAACAGTTCCGTCCCATCTCGGTGATCGAGCCCCTGGACGTGTCGGTGCACGCGGAGAATCTGCGTGAGCACCGCAAGGGACTCCTGATCGACGTGATCAGCGAGATCCGGGTCGGACGCGAACTGGTGTGGAAGCAGACGTCGACGTTCCTGCGTCAGCAGAAGACGTCGCTGTCCGGTCAGCCCGGCCCCGAGCCGAAGGCCGAGGAGGAGCCGCCGCGTCCGCTGCGGACGCTGCGGGTCGATCAGAAGACGATCGGCAAATACGCCGCGGTGTCCGGTGACCGGAACCCGATTCACGTGTCGACGTTGGGCGCCAAGGCTTTCGGATTCCCGAAGACCATCGCGCACGGCATGTGGAGTGCGGCCGCCGTCCTCGGGTCGGTGGAGGGCCGGATCCCGGACGCCGTCACGTACAGCGTGCGCTTCGGCAAGCCGATCCTGCTGCCGTCCACGCTGAACGTGTACGCCGATCAGACCGGCGACGGCTGGGATCTGTCGATCAAGCACCCGAAGAAGGGATACCCGCACCTCACCGCGACGCTGCGGTAGCTGCTGCCCGGGCGAATGTACCTTTCGACGCCGCCAAGGCGTCGAAAGGTACATTCACTCCGGCTTCTTCTTACCCGCGAGGCCGCGCCACGCCAGGGATTCCAGCAGGTCTGCGGCGGCGTCGACCTCGATCTCGCCGCCGGCGACGCGGTCGGCCACGGCCTCGCCCGCACCGACCAGGGCGATGGCGATCAGTTCGAAATCCTGCCCCGGCTCGGGATCCTTGGTGCTGGACTCGAGCAGGTGCGCGGTCAGCTCGATCAGCCGGTCGCGGCTCGATTGCACCGACCCCACGAACGCCTGCTGCCCCATCGCCTGGCGATACAGCACCATCCACGACTTGCGGTGCTTGCCCACGAACCCGAGAAACCCTTCGAGGGCCCGGCGCAGCTGTTCGCGCGGGCTCAGCCCCGGATCGCCCGCCGGAGCGAGTGCCTCGACGAAGCGCAGACCCTCCCGCTGGATGCATGCCGCGAACAGTTCGTCCTTCGAGCCGTAGTACAGGTACAGCATCGGCTTCGAAATTTCCGCCTTGGACGCGATCGCGTCCATGGACGTTTCGTGAAAACCTCTGTCGGAGAAGACGTCGACAGCAGCGTCGAGCATCTGCTGCTCGCGCACTGCGCGCGGCAGTCGCTTGGTGCCGCCGGCCATTCGTCCTCCATCATCGTCGAACCCGCTATCTTACTCTACGGTAATAAAGCGGGCCCGACCGGCGGACGAGAAGAATACCAGCACCCTGTCGCGGACCGGGGCACTAGCAGGCCAGCACGCCCTTGGCGCGCGCCACGGTCAGGACCGCCTCGTCGACACGCTGCTGCGGCAGCTTGCCCGAGGCCACAACGCTTTCGAGGTGATCGAGGACCCGCGGGACGTCGTCGGTGGTGAGCCACAGGGCGACGTCGACACCGGATTCCAGCGCGGTCTCGACGGCGACCGTGATGTCGTAGCGGTCGGTGATCGCCTGCATGCCGCTGAGGTCGTCGGTGAAGATCGGGCCGGTGAACGGCGGCGCGCCGTATCCGGTGCCGCCGCGCAGCAGCGCCACGGCGTCGGGACTGATGCTGGCAGGGACCCCGGGGGCGGTCAGACCCGGCACCTCGAGGTGGCCGAGCATGACGCCGACACCCGTGGACACCAGGTTCCGGAACGGGACGAGGTCCTTCGTCTGCAACTGCTCGAGCGGCGGGGTGGTGACGGCCCCGGTGTGCGAGTCGCCGGACGCCGATCCGTGGCCGGGGAAGTGCTTGATGACGGGCAGGATTCCCGCGTCCCGCATCCCGCGCGCGTACGCGTCGGCGTAGCGGGTGACCACGGCGGGATCGTCGGAGTAGGAGCGGTCGCCGATGACGCTGTCGTCGGGCTGGCTGCTCACGTCCACGTCGGGGGCGAAGTTCACGGTGACACCGAGGTCCTTCAGTCCGCGACCGCGCTCGAGCGCCATCTGGTACGTCTGCTCCTCCGTCATCGTGGCTGCGGTCTGCCGGGCGGACGGATCGGCTCCGAGCAGGTTCTCGACGCGCGACACGCGTCCACCCTCCTCGTCGATCGTCACCATCAGGGGCAGCGACGACGCCGACGCCACCTGGGGAATCTCACGGTTCGCGAGCATGGCCTCGTCGGTCCAGCTCCCGACGAAGATCCCGCCGATCTGCTCGTCCCGGACCACCTGAGCCGCATCCGCGGTGCCGGTCACTCCCACGTTCAGCAGCTGAGCAAGCTTGCGCCGCAACGGCAACGACTGCAGGAACTCCGTCTCGCACGACGCCGGTGCGGCGGCGGGCGCTGCGGTGCCGGTGTGCGACGCCGGCTCGACGGAGGACGGCGACGGCGTCGCTGTCGCCGACGACGATTCCGCGACCGTCTCGCCACCACCCGACGAACATCCGGCGACGAGGCCGGTACAGGCAGCGAGCGCGAGTGCATACTTGATCCGCATGGGTTCGACGGTAGCCCAATTCGCCACCGGCACCCCCCTGGTAGGCCCCGAATCGGCGACCGCTGCCGCCCGTCTTGGTAATCTGGACACAGAGGAAGCCCGTACTCAGGAGGTCGTAGTGCCCGGTGGTTTGATGTTGATCGCCTACGACGGATCCGACAACGCCAAGCGTGCCGTGGAGTGCGCAGGTCGCTTCCTCGCCTCCAATCGCGCTGTGCTGGTGACGGTGTGGGAGCCGATGGTCCGCCAGGCCGCGCGTATGTCGGGCCTGTCCGGTGTGATGCAACCCGAGTGGGTGCCCGACGAGGAGACCGAGGACGTCGCGTTCTCCGACGCCAAGGTGACCAACGAAGAGGGCGTCCAACTCGCCGAGGCCGCCGGGCTCGCCACCGAGGGCCGCTGCATCGAGTGCACCAGCACGATCTGGACGGCCATCGTCGAGACGTCCGACGAACTCGCGGTCGACATCATCGTCACCGGCACCCGCGGCACCACCGGTCTGCGGTCGTTGCTGCAGAGCAGCGTCGCCGACCACGTGTTGCGCCACAGCCACCGCCCGGTGCTGATCGTGCCTCCCGGGAAGTAGTCCGGCCGCCCGACTACTGTCGGGTGACCATGGACGGCTTCCTTCTCTCCCGCGCCGACCGGACGCTGCGCACGTCCGGTGCGCGGCACGGGCACGACACCGCGGCAGCCGCTGTCGCGGCCCTCGCGAACGGTGACACCGAGCTGATCGTCGGAGCGCTGCCGTTCGATCCCGAACGTCCCGCCGCGCTGACCGCCCCGGAATCGTGGGAGTTCACGGACGGCCCGTGGCGCCCCGGCACCGTTCCCGACCTTCCCTCCGTACACCTCACGCGGGAGGTCCCCGACCCCGCCGAGCACGTGGCCCGGGTGCGATCACTCGTCGACCGCCTGCGCGAGGGCACCCTCGGCAAGGTGGTGGCCGCACGCAGCGTCACCCTCCGCGCAGACACCCCCATCTCCGCAGAAGCGTTGGCCGCGAGAATGATTCACCAGAATCCCACCGCCAACGGGTTCGCCGTCGACCTCTCCGCGGCCGGCGAGAGCTTCCGCGGACGCAGTCTCGTCGGCGCCAGCCCCGAGGTGCTGCTCAGCCGGCGCGGGCGACGCGTCACCTGCCGTCCCCTCGCCGGAACCGCGCCGCGGCGCACCGATCCGGAGGCCGACGAGAAGGAAGGTCGCGGACTCCTGGAGTCCACGAAGAACTTGGCCGAGCACGCGTTCGTCACGGCCTGGATCAGGGAGGTCCTGGCGCCGCTCTGCACCGAGCTGACCATCCCGGACTCCCCGGTACTGACGAGCACGCACGAGGTGTGGCATCTCGCGACCCCCATCGAAGGCGTGCTGCGCGACCCGTCGACCAGCGCGTTGAGCTTGGCCACCGCGCTGCACCCGACCCCCGCGGTGTGCGGCACCCCCACCGACCTCGCTCTCGCGACCATCCGGGACGTCGAGGAGGATCGGCGGTTCTACGGCGGCGCCGTCGGGTGGTGCGGCGGCGACGGCGACGGCGACTGGGTGGTGGCCATCAGGTGCGCCGAGATCGCCGCGGACGGACTCGAGGCACTGGCGACGGCGGGCGGGGGCATCGTGGCCGAGTCCGACCCGGAGTCCGAACTCGACGAGACGACCACCAAACTGCGCACGCTGCTTCGGGCGCTCGGAGTGCAGCAGAGCCCGTGAACTGCAGAAACGGTGGCCCACGAGCACCAATCAGCAGTTCGGCGGCCCACGGGTGATACCTTGACCCGAGCAATTCGTACGCGGGAGTAGCCGTGTGCGTCGATGGCACGACGGTGGGAGATGTCTGATGGGAAAGTTCCTTGTGCCCGGTGTGGTCAGCGCCGTGGTCGGTGTCGCTCTCGGCACCGTGGCGACGCTCGGCATCACTGCAGCCGCACAGGACAACACGCGTCCCGAGATCGACCGCAGCGGCAACGCGGATTCCTCGCTCCTGAACCAGGTTGAGTACGGCAGCCGCTGAGAGCGCCGGCTCAACAAGTTCCCGCACTTCCCCCGAGTCGGCGGCCATGTCGTCCATGGCGCCCTCGGCGGAGCCTCTGTCACGGCGGTGGCTGTTCGGCGCCTCTGTCGTAGCGTTTCTTCTCGCATTTCTCCAAACCCCCGGCCGGCTCGCCGCTGACACCAAGTACGACCTGTCCCAGAATCCGATCGGATTCCTGGAACGGGCCGCGCATCAGTGGAGCAGCCAGGCCCCCATGGGCCAGGTGCAGAACCAGGCCTACGGTTACTTCTTTCCGCACGGCGCGTTCTTCGCGCTCGGCGACGTCCTGAGCGTCCCGCCGTGGATCACTCAGCGGGTCTGGTGGGCCCTGCTGCTCGTCGCCGGATTCTGGGGCATCGTCCGTCTCGCCGAAGCACTCGGTGTCGGCAGCCGATCGTCCCGGATCATCGCCGGTGTCGCGTTCGCGTTCTCCCCCCGTGTCCTCACCACCCTCGGTTCGATCTCGTCGGAAACCCTGCCGATGATGCTGGCGCCGTGGGTCCTTCTTCCCGTGGTCGTCGCCCTCTCCCATGTGAGTGACAAAGCGTCCCGGGACACGCGATGGCACTCACCTGCACGGTTGGCGGCCCAGTCGGCGCTCGCCGTCGCGTTGATGGGCGCGGTGAACGCCGTCGCGACCGTGGCCGCGTGCCTCGTCGCAGCTCTGTGGTGGATCTCGCACCGGCCCAACCGTCGGTGGTGGGTGTTCACCGCGTGGTGGTTCCCGTTCCTGGCACTGGCCACGTTGTGGTGGATCGTGCCGCTGCTGTTGCTCGGCAAGGTGAGCCCGCCGTTCCTCGACTACATCGAGTCGTCCGGGGTGACCACGCAGTGGACGTCCCTCGCCGAGATTCTCCGCGGCACCGACAGCTGGACGCCGTTCGTCTCCCCCGAGCGGATCGCCGGCGCGGTCCTCGTCACCCAGCCCGCCGCGGTCGCGGCGACCGGTCTGATCGCCGCCGCGGGTCTCGCCGGACTGTGCATGCGGTCGATGCCGGCCCGCGGTCGCCTCACCCTGATCCTGTTCGTCGGTGTCGCCGGACTCGCGGCCGGGTACATCGGCGAACTGGGCTCCCCGTTCGCCGAGCAGGTGCGACTGTTCCTCGACTCCACCGGGGCGCCCCTCCGGAACGTGCACAAACTCGAGCCGCTCGTCCGACTGCCCCTCGTGCTCGGGCTGGCGCACCTGCTGGCGAAGGTGCCGCTGCCCGGGTCCGTGCCGGTGGCCCGGTGGCGCAGCGCGTTCGCGCACCCCGAGCGCGAACCGATGGTCGCGGTGACGAGCCTGGTTCTGGTCGCCCTCACCCTGGCGACGTCGCTGGCGTGGACGGGCAAGCTCGCACCGCGGGGCACGTATTCCGAGGTCCCCGGCTACTGGCAGCAGGCCGCCGCGTGGCTGGAGGACAACGCCGGGGGCACGAGCCCCGACGGTTCCGACGCGGAGCGGGCGCTCGTGGTGCCGGGCGCACCGTTCGGCAGCCAGCTCTGGGGTCTCACCCGCGACGAGCCGATGCAGGCCCTGGCGTCCACGCCGTGGGCGTCCCGCGACGCCGTCCCGCTCACCCCGCCCGGCACCATCCGCGCGATGGACTCGATCCAGCGGCTGATCACGGACGGCCGCCCCTCGGACGGCATGGCGCAGACCCTGCTCGGCCAGGGCATCCACTACCTCGTCCTCCGCAACGACCTCGACCCCGAGACGTCGCGGTCGACGCGCCCGCTGCTCGCGCACCAGGCCGTCACCGGCTCGCCCGGATTCACGCAGGTCGCGGAATTCGGTGAGGACATCGGCCCCGGCGACGTGGAAGGCCTGGTGATCGACAGCGACCTGCGGCCCCGGTACCCGGCGATCGAGATCTTCGAGGTGTCGATGCCGGACGGTTCGCCGACGACGAGCGGGCCGTACACCGCGAACCTCGACGGCGTCCCCCGGGTGCAGGGCGGTCCGGAATCGCTGCAACGCCTGCGGGAGAACGGCGTCCTGCCCGGGGCCGGACCGGTACTGCTGGCCGCGGACGCGAAGCGCGCCGGACTGCCGGTCGACGACGTCACCGTCACGGACACGCCCCGGAACCGGGAAACCGACTACGGCCAGGTCGACAACCACAGTTCGGCGCTGCGCACGCCGGACGATGCCCGCCGGACGTTCAATCTCGTCCCCGACTATCCGGTGGCGGACACCCCGCTGGTGGAGGGGCAGTGGGAGGGCGCGGCGTTGAGCGTGTCGAGTGCCGCGTCCGACGCCACGCAACTCGGCGGCACCTCCCCCGCCAGCAGCGCCGCCGCGACCGTCGACGGCGACCCGGCGACGGGCTGGTTCAGCAACGGCATCGAGCGGGCGCTGGGCCAGTGGCTCCAGATCGACTTCGACACTCCGCTCACCAGTTCGCTGCTGCACATCACGACCAGCCCGGCCGCGATCGGCGCCCCCGTCCGCTGGATGGAGGTGTCGACCCCCAACGGCAGTACCGCCGTGAAGGTGGATGCCCCGGGCAAACCGATCGCCGTGTCCGTCCCCGGCGGCATCACCCCGTGGGTGCGGATCACCGCGACCCGCACCGAGAATGGTTCCGCGGGAACGCAGTTCGGCATCAGCGAGGTGTCGGTCGAGGACTTCTCCCAGCGTGACGCCCCGGTCACCGTGCCGATCCGGTACCGGACCGTGTTGCCGCCCACCCCCGACGGCGCGTCCGTCTCGGGTTGGGATCTCAGCCAGGAACTCCCCGGCCGCAACTCGTGCGCCGATTCCCCGGACCGCGTGCGGTGCAGCAACGCCGTCGTCCTGCCGCCCGAGGAGGTCGGCACGTTCGAGAGAACGTTGTCGGTGCCCGAACCCACGGCGGTCACACCGCAACTGATGCTGCGGGCGCGGCACGGCGCGCCGCTGGAAGAGCTTCTCACCCAGCGGGATTCACCGTCGGCCCACGGCACCAGCAACATCACCGACCTTCGTGGGTCGGCGTTCGCCGCCACCGACAACGATCCGCGCACCAGCTGGTCGGCGAAACAGGACACCACCAGCGGCAAGGGCGCGAAACCGACTCTCACGATCGACCTTCCCGAACCGACGCTGGTCACCGGCCTGCAACTGACCCCCAGCCTGGGTGCCGTGCCCGCCGCCCCCGACCGGGTCGCCGTCGACCTCGGGAACGGACCGCAGGTGCGCGACGTGGACGAGGACGACGGGACCGTCACGGTCGAACCCCGGGTGACCGACCGGATCGTGCTCAGCCTCGTGTCATGGAAGAGCACCCTCGATCAGAACGCGCTGGGTTTCGCGCAGCTGCAGCCGGCCGGACTCGCCGAGGTCGGGGTGCTGGGCGAGGACGGCGTCCTGCTGCCCGGTTCGGGTCCGGCCGACGATGCCGGCGCCCGCCCGGTGGCGGTTCCCTGCGAGGAGGGGCCGGTCGTGACGGTCGGCGGGCAGCCGGTTCGCACGAGCGTCACGGCAACTGTCGGGCAATTGCTCTCCGGTGACCCGGTTCCCGCGACCCTCTGTGACACGGCCGGCCCCGTTCCGCTGGGAGCCGGATCCCAGGACGTGACCGTCGACCCCGGGTCGGCGTTCTTCGTCGACAGTCTCCGCCTCGACGCCGGACCGCAGGCCCAGGCCGTTCCGACCGAGCAGGTGTCGACCACCGCGTGGACGGAGAACCACCGGGAACTCACGGTGCCGCGCTCGGACGCCGAGCGCGTCGTCGTCGTCCCCGAGAGCACCAACGTCGGCTGGGTGGCCACCGCACCGGACGGCAGCGAACTGACACCGATCGTCGTGGACGGCTGGCAGCAGGGGTGGATCCTGCCCGCGGGAACCGAGGGGACGGTGACCCTCGACTTCCCCACCGACCACTGGTACCGCCTCGGGATCTTCGGCGGTCTGCTGCTGCTGATTCCGCTGATCGCTGCCGCGCTGTGGCCGCGTCGCGCACGTCAGCGCGATTCCGGCCCGGCACCCCGGACCTGGGGCAGCGCGACGGTCGGGTGGCTGGGAATCCTCGCTGCCGCCACCGTGATCGGTGGTCCCGTCGGCGCGATGACGACGGTCGTGGTGACGCTGCTGGCCGTGACCCTCGTCCGGCTACGCGGAACCGCCACCACGGCGCGCGTGCTGGTGGGGGTCGCCGGAGCGTCGACGATGCTCGGCATGGCGATGCTCTCCACCGGCCCGTGGCGGGCGCCCGGCGGGTACGTGGGGCACTCGTTCCTCGTTCAGTTCCCGCTACTGCTGGCGCTCGTCGCCACCGGGCTGGCGGTGCTGCCGCTCGGACGGTCGGCGCTCCTGACGCGCGCCTCCCAGCGTTTGACGGCGCGGCGAGCCGGTTCCTCCACCAACGCGTAGCTGGCCGACGCGACCGCGACGCTCATCACGGTCGTCAGGAACAGGATGTAGACGAAGTGGCCGGTGAACGGAACGAGCCCGAACACCGGAAAGACGATCGACAGCACCGCGAGGTGCCAGATGAAGATGCCGTACGACCAGCGGCCCACGGCGAGAGCGAGCGGACTCGCGAGGTAGCGGTGGCTGGATGTGTCGGACAGCACCAGCGGGGCCATCAGCGCGAAGCTGATGACGGCGCCGAGCGCCATCTTGACGGCGTACTGCCACGGTTCGGGACGCACCAGCCCCTCCGGGCCGGCGAGGTCGGTCGCCGTGAGGGCGAATGCCACAGCGGCGACGAGAAACATCCGGACGCGATGATGCGCCCAGCGGTGCATTCGTCCGGGCGGACTCACCGCCAGTTCGGCCAGCAACATCCCCGCTCCGAACCAGGGCAGGTACCCCGGCAGCCAGTTGTCGTGATGGATGCCGCCCGGCGTCGACACCGGCACGAATGCCCACGTCAGGCTCACCGCGATCAGCGCGAGAATCGCCGGAACACGCAGCCGCGCAACCGGACCCCGCAGCCCGACCAGCGCGAACGCCAGCAACGGAAGCACCAGGTAGAAGGCCACCTCCACCGACAGACTCCACATCTGGGTCAGACCGTCGGTGAGCGTGAGGGGCACGAACACCTGCACGAGTCCGAGATTCGCCCACCACGTGCGGTAACTCGCGTTCGCGGTGGGCAGGAACGTCAACACCACCGCCACGGCGACCCAGTACGCGGGCAGGATGCGCGTCGCCCGCGAGATCCAGTACCGGACGATTCCCTGGGCGGGGCCCATCCCTCGCGCCGCGCCGGCATGGCTGCGCCACAACAAGAATCCGGACAGCGCGAAGAAGACCGCCACCGCCAGATCGAATCGTCCCCAGATGCGGCCGAGGACGGGCACGTGCGTGGCACCGGTCTGGAACGCGACGTGCGTCACGAGCACACCCAGCGCCGCGAGACCGCGCATTCCCTCGAGTGCGGGAATGAAGCTGCGCGGGGTTGCGGTCGTGCGCGTGGTGGCCGAGGTGCTCATCACCAACAGTGTGCCTGGTCCCGGGGCTGTGACGGAAAACTCCGTCCGAGTCACTTCGATGGCGAACGGCCGATGCGTTTACTATCCGATGGGGCAAATGCGCGTTCGAGACTGTTAGTGTTTTGCCTCACGTGGTGTCGATGTGGGCTCCATGCGATCCGTGCAGCCGTGCTGCCGGTGGGGGAATCTCAATCGACAGAGTTGGGTTAGGAGAGAAAGCATGGCGGAGCGCTCAGGGCCGAGCCGGATACTTGCTTGCATTCTGGTGGGCCTCGGTGCCTTCCTCTTGGCCGTCGCAATCCTCATTCCGACCTATGGGATGAGCAAGTTGGCAAAGACGCCTTTGGATCTCGAGGCGACCACGATTGCCAAGGCAAACGGCAGTGTGCTCAACTCGCAGGCACTTCTCGCAGGCAAGGCCGAAGTCAACACGAATGTTCCGTTGGTGTCGCAGCGCTTCGTCACGTCCGAGGATCCTGCGGACGCCGACGTGGTCACCATCCAGAATGGTCAGACGCTCCGGCGCACCGACAAGCAGGGCGACACCGGATTGCTCACCGCGTTCGTGGACCGCGTCACCGTCGACCGCAAGACGGCTATGCCGACCAACGATCCGGTGGGCACGATCCAGACACAAGCGAACCAGCCAGCCGAGGAAGTTCCGCGTGACGGACTTCAGTACCGGTTCCCGTTCAACTCGGAGAAGAAGGCCTACCCGTTCTTCGACGTGACCGCGCGCACCACTAGCGACATCAACTTCGTCGAGGAGACGGAGATCAACGGTCTGAAGGTCTACCACTACAACCAGACCATCGAACCCGTCGATCTCTCGAAGGTCGCCAACCTCCCCACCAACAAGTTGACTCTTCCCGCCGACACCTGGGGTGTTCCCGGCGGCACTCTGCCCGTCACCATGACGCGCTGGTACACCAACGTGCGCGACGTGTGGATCGAGCCCCAGACCGGTGTGGCCATCAAGGGTCAGGAGCAGGTTCACCAGTACTACGCCCGGAACAAGGACAAGCCTGAGGTCGACGTGTTGAAGGCAACCCTGCCGTTCGACGAAGAGACCATCGAGAGCCAGGCCGAACAGGCCCGGGACGGCATTGACCAGCTCAGCCTGATCGGCCGGACCATTCCGATCATCGCCGGCATCCTCGGTGTCATCGCCCTGATCGCAGGAATCGTCCTGGGTCTGCGCGGCGGCAAGGGCAGGCAGCCCGCGCACACCGCCGGCGACGACTACCCGCCGAGCGACGGTGGCCGCCACGTCGACCTGGACAAGTCGGAGGCTCCCACCGAGCAGCACGACTGGACCACGGACAAGACGGAAGAGATTCCCGTGCAAGATCCGCGCCGGTACGACGAGCGATAGAGCAGTACAGCCGGACGCCACGTAGTCCGGTCGCGAAGGGGACCTCGGTAGTGCACCGAGGTCCCCTTCGTCGTTCCCGGGGGCGGCTGTGCGGTGTCGCCCGATGTCACAGGCGGCTCGTCGGGTTGAACGGATGTCACATTGGGCGCGGGGCATCGCGCCGCGCGCTGCGCACGGCGAGAACGCCGGCGACCAGTGCCGTGCTCGACGCGACCGTCACGGCGACGGCGATGAACTGCCCGATCGTGGACGCGAGGGTCAGCATGCCGGTCATCTCGACGGCAAGACCGATCCAGGCGATCACGGCGAGGTACGTCCGCTCCCCCGCGATGGCGGACAGCAAGGCGCCCTGCAGGACGGCCAGGCAGGCACCGTGGAGCGCGAACAGCCACAGCAGCGACTGGACGGGCTGGTACGCGTCGCCGACGAGGAGCGGGACGAGGGGGGCGGCCACCGCGACGCCCGCGACGAGTACCGCACCGAGTCCGACGAGGACGGCGAGCGCCGACCGGATCGCCTGCGCGGAGTGCGCGGGATTCGCCATCCGCGGGTAGAGCACCACCCCGACGGCCTGCGGCAGCCAGAATGCGGCCTTGGTCGCGACGGCGCCCAGTGCGTACAGGCCGGCGTCGTCGTTGCTGAGCACGATCCGGGCGATCACGAGGTCCATCGACGACAACGCGATCAGCGCCAACTGCACCTGCGACGCCTTCAGCACGGCCGCGACGCCGATCCGGGTGCTCGACTCCCCGGTGATCCCCGAATCGGCGAACAGTCGCGCGCACAGCGCTACCAGTCCGGTGCCCACCGCACTGGCGGCGAGCGCGAGCCCCGGCCCGGCGCCGACGGCCAGCACCACGACCGCGGGAACGACCTTCGCGACACCCGCTGCCGCGAGGACGACGCTGAGCGGACCGAACCGCGCCGAGCCCTGCAGCAGTCCCTGCTCGGTGGCGAGCAGGACGAGGACGGGCGCCGTGACGAGCGCCGAGAACGTGGCGAGCATGCCGGTGTCGAGCGCCCACGACACGAGGGGGGCGAGCAGCATCGCCGCGACCGCGACGATCACCGCGCAGCGGTATCCCAGCAGCCGGACCGCGTGGGCTCCCTTACCCCGGACCACCTCGCGGGCGACGACGGTCTGCAGTGCGAGAGCGGGGACGGCGAGGACGAGCTGGGCCGCCAGCAGACTCGCGAACTCTCCGTAGCCCGCCGGTCCGAGCCAGCGGCTCGCCGGCAGATGCAGCAGGTAGGACGCGATGTTCGCGATCATCGAGCCCGCCGTCACCATCGTCACCCCGGCGACCGCCGAGCTGGTGAGGGTCTGGCGTGGCATGCGCCCCATGATGCACTACGTGCCGTGCGAGCCGGGTCGATGCACCACGTATCGTGACGGCCCATGACCGCCCGGCGCCGAGCACCGTTCGTCGTGCCGGGTTACAGCCTCCTTCTGGCGTTGCTGATCCTCGGGCCGCTGCTCGGGCCGGGCTATCTGCTGTTGCGGGACGCGGTCAGCACTCCCCGCTCGTATCTGACGGATTCGGCGCTCGGTCTCACGGATGCCGCCGCGCGGGCCGTGCCGCAGGACGCTCTGCTTGCGACGCTGAGCGTCGTCGTCGACGGCGGCCTGGTGGTGAAGGCGATCCTGCTTCTCGCGCTGTGGGCGGCCGGCTGGGGCGCGGCCCGGATGGTCCGCGCCGTGCTGCCGACGGCGGGGCTCGGACCGCGGCTCGTGGCCGCGACGGTGACGGTGTGGAATCCGTACGTCGCCGAGCGACTGCTGCAGGGGCACTGGAGCCTGCTGACGGGGTACGCGGCGCTGCCGTGGACGGTGTGCGCAGCGGTCGCGATTCGACGGGGTCACGGCCGGGGGTGGTTCGCCCTCGCGGCCTGCCTCGCGGCGGCCGGGCTGACCCCCACCGGGGTGTTGCTCGCCGCGGTGACGGCGGTGGCCGTCCTCGCACTACCCGGCGGACGATCGGCCGCGTGGCTCCGGGTAACCGGCGCGCTGGGCCTGTTCGTCGCCGCGAGCGCGCCGTGGCTGGTGGCCACGGCCCTGGCCGGAGGCGGCGGGGACGGCTCCGATCCCGCCGGGGTCGCGGCGTTCGCGGCGCGCGCCGAACCGGGGCTGGCGACGCTCGGCAGTCTCGCCGGCCTCGGCGGCGTGTGGAACGAGACCGCCGTCCCGGATACCCGGACCACACTGTTCGCCCTCGTCGGAACGGTCCTGCTGCTCGGCGTCGTGCTGTGTGGACTCCCGGCGCTGTGGCGGCGGCGACGGCATCCCGTGGTGGCCGCACTGACCGCACTCGCACTGGTGGCGGTGCTGCTGCCCGCACTCGGCGCGACCGCGTGGGGACTCGACGTCGGCCGTTGGATGGTGCAGAACGTCCCCGGCGCGGGGTTGCTCCGGGACGCGCAGAAATGGGTGGCGCTCGCGGCGCCGCTGTATGCGCTCGCCGCCGCGGCCGCGGTGCTGCGACGCCCCGGCACGTGGTCCGTCTCGGCCGTCCTGGTCGTGCTGCTCGCCCTCCCCGACCTCGCGTGGGGCGTCGGGGGCGCGCTGCGCCCGGTCCACTATCCGCCGTCGTGGCAGCAGGTAGCCGCCGAGGTGGCGCGCGACGCGCACAGCGGGGACGTCGCCGTGCTGCCCACCGGCATGTTCCGCAAGTTCTCCTACAGCGGTGCCGCTCCCGTTCTGGACCCCGCCCCGAGGATGCTGCCGGAGGACGTCCTGCAGACGGGCGAGCTGGTGGTGGCCGGTGGCACGGTGGAGGGCGAGGGGTCCCGGGCGCAGCAGGTGGAACGGGTGCTGCTCACCGGCGGTTCGGCCGCCGATCTCGCGTCGCTGGGCGTCCGGTGGGTCCTGGTCGAGCGCGACACGCCCGGACCGCGCGGCGAATCCGCGACCACCCTGGCCGGTCTGGAGCGACAGTTCTCGGACGAGCATCTGGAGCTGTACCGCGTCGGCGGCGACGTCGCGCGGCACGAGGCGTCCGATCGGGCACGGGCGACGGTGGTCGCGGCCCACGTGCTGTGGGCGCTGCTGCTGGCCGGCGGTCTACTCGGCGCGGGCGTGCTCGAGACCCGGACGCGCCAGCGCCGGCGACACCAGCCCTGACGTCCGCAGGCCCGCGGCCGTGCCCGCCAGCACCTCGTGGACGCCGTTCCCGGTGTGCTTCCAGGAGAACTCACCCGCGCGGACCCGCGCCTTCTCACCGAGCACCATGCGTGTCTCGGGGTCGAGCAGGAGGGTGTTGACGGCCGCGGTCAGTTCGCCGACGTCGGCCGTCGCCGCTTCCGCGCTGCCGACCAGGACACCGGTCACGCCGTCGACGATCGAATCCGTCAGCCCCTTGGAGCTGCGGTAGCCGACGGTCGGGACCCCGTGCTGGGCGGCCTCGATGACGGCCAGACCCCAGCCCTCCTTGCGGGACGGCATGACGTGCACCCAGGACTGCGACAGCAACTGGTGCTTGCGGGTTTCGTCGACGTGCCCGTGGAACGTGACGGCGTCGCCGATGCCCAGTTCGTGTGCGTGGTCGCGGAGATTCTGCTCCCACCAGCCGCCACCGATGACGTCGAGGTGCACGTCGGCGATCGTGGGGCGCAGCGCCGCGATCGCTTCGAGGGCGTCCTCGATCTGCTTGTGCGGCACCAGCCGGGACAGGACGCACACGCTGGGATGCGCGGTCCGGGTGTCGGCGCCGCCGACGTCCACGCCGAGAGGGATGTCGTCGGCGCCGTTGCGCACCACCGCGATCCGTTCGCGCTCGACGCCGAGTTCGACGAGTTCGTCGGCGGACGGCAGCGACACGGTGAGGTACTGGTCGTCCCGATGGGTGCGCGGCGACAACCGGGATTCCACCCACCAGCCGATCTTGCCCATCAATCGGCCCGCCACGGGCCACTGCTCGCGGTGGCAGTGATGCACGAGCAGCGTCACGGGTGCACCGGCGACGACGCGGGAGAAGAACGGGATGCCGTTCTGGGTGTCGATGACGGCGTCGGGCCGGATCCCTCGTAGCGGTCCGAACCCGAGCCGGCCCGCGGCGATCGCGGCGAGGGCGCGGGGGTAGACGCTGTACCGTCCGCCCGCCCGGCTGATCTCGATGCCGTCGACGGTCTCCTTCTTGGCGGCGCCGCGGTAACCGGCGGTGCGGAGGGTGACCTTGATTCCCCGCGCCGCGAGCTGGGCGCCGACCTCCTCGAGGTACCGCTCACTGCCGCCACCCTGAGGGTGACCGGTGTCGCGCCAGCAGAGCAGCAGAACCTCTCGCACGTTCATATACTCCTGTGGTCGGTGCGGTACATGTGGTCTCGGGGCGGGACGTTCCGCGCTGTAGTCCCCGAACACCCTATCGGTCGCGTTCCACCGGATGTTGCAGCCACCGCGAACGGATTGCGGCCCCGGCGGCGGCACTCGCTAAGGTTCAGTCTCGTGACGACGCCTCCCGTGACCCGGCGATTCGGTCGACGGGCAACCCTGAAGCGGTCGTTCGGCCTGCTCAGCGACTTCCGGCACGAACAGACCGCACCCGACCTGTTCTACGGCGCCCTCGCCCGCGACTCCGTCGAACTGATCGGCGACCTGTACGGCGGTCTCACCGAATCGGATCTCACCGGGACGACGGTGCTGGACGTCGGCGGCGGCCCCGGTTACTTCGCGGACGTGTTCCAGCAGGCCGGCGCCCGGTACGTCCCGGTGGAGCCGGATCCCTCGGAGATGCATGCCGCGGGTCTCGCCGTGGGCGGCGCGGTGCGCGGGTCGGGGTTGGCGCTGCCGTTCCGGACGTCGTCGGTGGACATCTGCTTCTCCTCCAATGTCGCCGAGCACGTCAGCGAACCGTGGGCAATGGCGGACGAGATGGTCCGGGTGACGAAACCCGGCGGCCTGATCGTGCTGTCCTACACGTTGTGGTGGGGCCCGTTCGGCGGCCATGAGACCGGGCCGTGGCATGCACTCGGCGGTGAGTACGCCGCTCGCCGCTACCTGCGCAAGAACGGCCGCGAACCCAAGAACCGGTACGGCGTCTCCCTGTTCAAAGTGGGTGCGGCCGACGGGCTTCGGTGGGCCCGCCGCGCCCCGGACGCGGACTTCCTCGCGGCGTTCCCCCGCTACCACCCGCGCTGGGCGTGGTGGATGGTGCGAATCCCCGGACTGCGGGAGTTTTTGGTGAGCAACCTCGTTCTCGTGATGCGGAAGCACTGACCGTGGTCGCGCTGGCTCTCGACATCGGCGGCACCAAGATGGCCGCCGGGATCGTCGACGCGGACGGCACCGTGCCGCATCCGGCCACCACCCCGACGCCGGCGACCGGCGTCGCCGACGCGTGCGCCGCCCTGCTGCGGGAGGTCGCGGGCGCGGCAACGATCACGTCGGTCGGTATCGCGTGCGCGGGACCGGTCGACACGGTCGCCGGCACCGCGTCACCCATCAACATCGACGAGTGGTCGGGCGGCTTCGGCCTGGTCGGCTTGGTGCAGGAACTTTTTCCCGGCGTCCCCGCGAGTCTGGCGATGGACGGCGCCGCCGCCGCTCTCGGTGAGCATCACCACGGTGCCGGGCGCGGTGTCCCCGACCTACTGAGCCTGGTCGTATCCACCGGCATCGGCGGCGGAGTGGTCCTCGGCGGCCGCATCGCCACCGGCCGGACCGGCAACGCGGGACACATCGGTCACCTGGTGGTCCCCGGCGGAAGCGAGCCGTGCACGTGCAGCGGGACCGGGTGCCTGGAGACGGTGGCGAGCGGACCGTCGTCCGTGCGCTGGGCTCGCTCCCGGGGATGGCGCGGGACGACGGGCGTCGAATTGGCGAGGGCCGCCGCGGACGGGGACGACGTCGCCGTGGCCGCCCTCGACCGCGCCGGGACCGCACTCGGGCAGGCCATCGCGTCCGCCGCAGCCCTCCTCGACGTCGAGCTCGCGGTGATCGGTGGCGGATTCGCGCAGGCAGGACCGCCGCTGTGGGACCCGATGCGCAGGGCCGCCGCCCGCCACGCCCGGTTGTCCTTCGTCGCGAATCTGCGGGTGGTCCCGGCGGAACTCGGCGCCTCCGGAACCCTCGTCGGGGCGGGAGTGCTGGCCGTCGACGAGGGCTGACGCAGCGGGATCTCCTCACCTGTTCCGAAATTCTGTAACGTGTTCTAGTGTTCAGGGTCACACCACGTTCAGGAGAGGAGGTGACCGTGAGCACGAGCACCGCCCGATCCGCCGACGACTCCGATCACTCGTCCGAAGTCGCCCGGCCCACTGACTCCCGTCGCGATCCGGAGGTACTGCGAGACGCGCTGCAACGCTGGCTCGCCGCCCAATTGCCCGCCGACGCCGCACCCGAGGTCACGCACGTCCACCTCCCCGACGCCAACGGCATGTCGAGCGAGACCATCCTGTTCGACGCCACCTGGTCCGGCGAGGTTCACCCACTGGTCGCGCGGGTCGCGCCGGCCGACACGACGATGCCTGTCTTCCCGGAGTACGACCTCGACGGGCAGTTCCAGGTGATGGCGCAGGTCCGGGAGAACTCCGCCGTCCCGGTCCCGGTCGTCTACTGGTCCGAATCCGATCCCGGTCCGCTGGGCGCCCCGTTCTTCGTCATGGCCCGCGTCTCGGGGCAGGTCCCGCCGGACGTGATGCCCTACAACTTCGGGTCGTGGGTGACGGAGGCGACCGAGGAGCAGCGCGCGCTGTTGCAGCACAGTGCGGTGAATGTGCTTGCGCTGCTGCATGACATCGACCGGCCGTGGGAGCGGTTCGCGTTCCTGCAACTGCCCGGCTCGGGTCCCACCGTCACCGAGGCGCTCGCCGCGCACATCCGGCAGCAACGCGACTACTACGAGTGGACGACGCTGTCCGGTCCCCGGTCCCCGCTGATCGAACGCGGCTTCGCGTGGATGGAGGAGAACCTCCCGGACGACCCCTCCCCCGCCGTCTTCTGCTGGGGCGACGCCCGCATCGGCAACATGATGTTCGAGGACTTCCGGCCCGTGGCCGTACTCGACTGGGAGATGGCCGCACTCGGACCCCGCGAACTCGACCTGGGCTGGATGACGTACCTGCACCGGTTCTTCGAGGACATCGCCGCGGCCGCCGGACTGGACGGGATGCCCGACTTCCTGCGACTCGACGACCTCGCCGCGCTGTACGAGGAATTGACGGGTCACACGCCCCGCGATCTCGAGTACTACACCGCCTACGCGGCACTGCGGCAGGCCACCATCATGCTGCGGATCCAGGAGCGCGCCATCCACTTCGGACAGGCCGTCGCTCCGGAGGATCCGGACGACATGATCATGCACCGCGCGTCGCTGGAGGCGATGCTCGACGGCACGTACTGGGAGAAGATCCGATGACCGCCGACTACGCGGGAAATCCGCTGTCCCCGATGGACGACTACCCCATCCATCAGGTGGCCGAACCCATCCGGCGCGTCGCCACGTCCGACCGCAACTTCTACGACCGCTACTACTTCAACTGCTACCCCTCGGCCGAGTCCGACCTCTTCCTCATCATCGGTCTCGGGCAGTACCCCAACCTCGGCGTGACGGACGCCTTCGCGGTGCTCCGCCGCGGCGACGACCACATCGTCGTCCGCGGGTCCGCGGCCCTGGGACACGACCGCTCCGACAGCACCGTCGGACCGTTCCGCGTCGAGGTCCTCGAGGGTCTGCAACGCTTGCGCGTCGTGCTCGAGCCCGGCGACTACGACCTCTCCTTCGACCTCACCTTCGACGGCGCGATCCCCGCGACGCTGGAGCCCCGCCACTTCCGCAGGCAACTCGAGCGCGTCACCTTCGATACGAGCCGATTCGTCCAGACCGGCACCTGGGCAGGCGAACTCACGATCGACGGGCAGAGCCGCCCCGTCACCCCCGACACCTGGCGCGGCAACCGCGACCGGTCGTGGGGGGTGCGCCCCGTCGGCGAGTCCGAGCCGCCCGGACGGCGCGCGGTCGACGGGATCCAGAACTTCTTCTGGATCTACTCGGTGATGCAGTTCGAGGACTACTCCGTCTCCGTCGTCCTGCAGGAGGACGAACTCGGCAGGCGCATCGTCGAGGAAGCCGTCCGCATCTGGCCGGACGCCGACCGCGAACCCGAATGGCTGGGCCGACCCGAACACGAGCTGAAGTTCGAACCGGGGACACGGGACGTCACGTCGGCGTCGCTGAGTTTCCACCGCCCGACCGGCGAGGTCGTCACCGTCACCTGCGACCTGCTGGTTCCCAATTACATCGGTATCGGCACGGGGTACGGCCTCGAAGCCGATTGGCGTCACGGCATGTGGCAGGGCGAACTCATGGTGCAGGGACTGCGCAAACGAGCGTCCGAGATCGAACCGGGACTCCGGATGTTCTGCCCCGTCGACAATCTCACCCGCTTCCGGCTAGAGGACGGCGGCGAGACCGTCGTCGGGACCGGGCTGTTCGAGGTCGCGGCGATCGGCCCACACGCACGGTACGGATTCGACAGTTTCACCGACACCGCCTCCTGACCGGGGGAACGACACGAGGAATGGACTCATGACCGACTACGACAAGCTCTACATCGGCGGCAAGTGGGTGGCCCCGGCCACCGATCAGGTGCTCGAAGTGTTCTCCCCGGCAACCGAGGAACGCGTCGGCAGCTGTCCCGTCGCGTCGCCGGCCGACATCGACGACGCCGTCGCCACTGCCCGGCGGGCATTCGACGAAGGTCCGTGGCCGCAGACCACTCCCGCCGAGCGCGGGGAGATCCTCGCGAAGGCGGCGAAACTCATCGAGGAACGCGGCGACACCCTCAACGCACTGATCTCGTCCGAGATGGGCCAGCCACCCGCGATGGTCGGGATGATGCAGCAGACGCCGTCGCTCGCGACCCTGAACTTCTATGCCGGCCTCGCGAACGAGTTCGAGTGGGAGCAGACCCGCACCGGCGTGTTCGGACAGACGAAGGTGCTGCGGGAGCCGGTCGGCGTGGTGGCCGCGGTCCTCGCCTGGAACGTGCCACTGTTCCTCGCCGTCAACAAGCTGTCCCCGGCGCTGCTCGCCGGCTGCACCGTCCTGCTCAAGCCCGCACCCGAATCTCCGCTCTCCACACACCTTCTCGCCGAAATCTTCGCCGAGGCGGGTGTCCCCGAGGGTGTCATCTCCGTCCTGCCCGGTGGCGCCGAGACCGGCGAATACCTGGTGTCGCATCCCGGGATCGACAAGATCACGTTCACCGGCAGCAGTCCCGTCGGCCGCAAGATCGGCGCCATCGCCGCACAGAACCTCAAGCGCTGCTCCCTCGAGCTGGGCGGCAAGTCGGCGGCCATCATCCTCGAGGACGCCGACCTCGCATCCACGATGCCGATGCTGGTGATGTCCGGGCTCATGAACACCGGGCAGGCATGCGTCGCGCAGACCCGGATCCTCGCTCCGCGTTCCCGCTACGACGAGGTTCTGGACGCCCTCGTGGCGGGTGCCGGATTCATGACTGTCGGCGATCCCTCCGATCCGGCCGCGCAACTCGGTCCGCTGATCTCCGAGAAGCAGCGCGACCGCGTCGAGGGCTACATCGCCAAGGGCAAGGAACAGGGCGCCCGCGTGGTACTCGGCGGCGGCCGTCCGGAAGGCCTCGACAAGGGCTGGTACGTGGAGCCGACCATCTTCGCGGACGTCGACAACTCGATGACGATCGCCCGCGAGGAGATCTTCGGACCCGTCCTGTCCGTGATTCCCTACGACTCCGAGGACGAGGCGATCAAGATCGCCAACGACTCCGACTACGGACTCGCCGGCTCGGTGTACACCACCGACATCGATCACGGTCTCGCCGTCGCGAAGCAGATCCGCACCGGCACCTACGCCATCAACTGGTACGCGTTCGACCCCGGCTCACCGTTCGGCGGCTACAAGGCCTCCGGCATCGGTCGCGAGAACGGACCGGAGGGGCTCGAAGCGTTCTGTGAGACCAAGTCCGTCCTCATGCCGCCCGGTTACAGCGGATAGGCGCTCCGCGCCCGTGCGCCTTTCTGGTTGCTGCAGCTACCAGAAAGGCGCACAGGCGTTAGCGTGATCGGGTGACCGCATCGACTCCGGACACCACCCACGACGCCGACGGTGAGAGTGCACTCACCGTCGTTCTCGCGTTCGGCGCGAACATTCTGATCGCACTGGCCAAGACCGTCGCCGCGGTGGTCACCGGCTCGGCGTCGATGGTGGCGGAGGCCGCCCACTCGTGGGCCGACTCGGGCAACGAGATCCTGCTCCTGATCGCCAATTCGCGGGCCAAGCGCACGCCGGACCGCATCCATCCGCTCGGGTACGGGCGCGAGGCCTACGTGTGGTCGATGTTCGCGGCGCTCGGGTTGTTCGCGCTGGGCGCGGGGGTGTCCGTCACGCACGGCATCCAGGAGCTCGTGCACGCCGAGCCAGCAACGAACTTCGCCGTCGCATACGTCGTGCTCGGTGTCTCGTTCGTGCTCGAGTCCATCTCCTTCCAGCAGGCGTACCGACAGTTGCGCGCCGAGGCCATCGCCATCGACCGCGACGTCCTGGCCCACGCACTCCGCACGTCCGACCCGACCACCCGGGCCGTGTTCGCGGAGGACGCCGCGGCGCTCATCGGTTTGGTCATCGCGTTCCTGGGCGTTCTGCTGCACCAGATCACGGGATCGGCGATCCCCGACGCAATTGGCTCCATCCTGGTCGGGATCCTGCTCGGCGTCATCGCGCTGATTCTGATCGACCGCAACCGGCGATTCCTGATCGGCGAGGAGGCATCCCTCGCCCTGCGCCAGGCCGGCATCGAGGCGCTCGAGGCGCTGCCCGAGGTCGACCGGGTGACGTTTCTGCGCATGGAGTACCTGGGACCACGACAGGCGTACCTGGTGGCGAGCGTCGACCTGGTCGGTGACTACGCGGAGTCCCGTGTCGCCCATACCCTCCGTGACCTCGAGGCCCGGCTCGAACGGAACTCGCACGTCGTCCGCGCGATACTCACCCTGTCGACAGAGGACGAGCCGACGATCACCCTGTGAGATCGCCGGCTCGCCGCCGTTTCTGCGGTCTAGCTGCCGAACTGGACCCCGCCCAGCGGGCCGCCGACGAGGACGATCTGCGGCATCGTGGTCTGGGGGTTGGCGACGGTGCTCAGCGACAGGCATTCGCCGATGACCGCGTACGCGCCGTCCGGAAGCTCCGGTGTGGTGAACGTCTTGACCGCGTTGCCTGCGGCGTTCGCGACGACGCGCTCGATCGGGTTGGTGGCCCACGCGACGAATCCCGGTTCGAGGACGACGGTGGGATCGGCGAGGACGGCGGGCAGCTTGGTGGCGTCGAATGCCACTGCACCGCAGGACTGGGCGTCCAGCAGATTCAGGACGTTGGGGTTAGTGACGGTGATGTCGAGGGTGTTTCCGTCGACCGCGGTCACCACGGTGGGAGGCTGGACTTCCGTCGCTGCGGATGCGGTCGCCGGCATGGTGACGGCTACGGTGGCGGCGGCCGCGGCAGCGAGTGCGGCACCTCCGGCGAGTCGTTTCATGCCCCTACTGGTCCCTGTCTGCATCTGCAATCCTTTCGTCGGGTGCGAGCTTCGAGAATCGAGGCTTTACAAACCGAATGGTATGCGTTTACTGCAGAATCCTCCCCTGAAACGACGAATGTCACAGTGGTTCAGTCGGACTGAACCACTGTGACATTCGGTCACCGGGGGGACTAGCTCAGGCGCTGCTTCAGGGCCTCGAACTCATCACGGATGCCGGAGGGAACCTTCTCGCCGAGGAACTCGAACCATTCCTCGATGAGCGGCAGCTCCTGCTTCCACTCGTCGACGTCGACCTTCAGCGCCTCGTCGACGTCGGCGGCGTCGACGTCCAGGCCGCCGAGCTCCAGATCGGCTGCGGTCGGAACGAAACCGATCGGGGTGGACTCGGCGCCGGCCTTGTGCTCGATACGGTCGACGATCCACTTCAGCACGCGGGAGTTCTCGCCGAAACCGGGCCACAGGAAGCGGCCGTCGTCGCCCCGACGGAACCAGTTGACGTAGAAGATCTTCGGCAGCTTCTCGGAATCCGCGTGCTTGCCGAGGTTGATCCAGTGGTTCAGGTAGTCGCCGGCGTTGTAGCCGATGAACGGGATCATGGCCATCGGGTCGCGGCGGACGGTGCCCACGGCACCCTCGGCGGCAGCGGTCTGCTCGGACGACAGCGTCGCACCGAGGAACGTGCCGTGCTGCCAGTCGAAGGATTCGCTGACCAGCGGAACCGTGGTCTTACGGCGTCCACCGAACAGGATCGCGGAGATCGGCACACCCTGCGGGTCGTCCCACTCCGGCGCGAGGATCGGGCACTGCGACATCGGGGTGCAGTAGCGCGAGTTGGGGTGCGCGGCCTTCTCGCCCGACTCGGGCGTCCACTCGTTGCCCTTCCAGTCGGTGAGGTGCTGCGGGTCGCCCTCGAGCCCCTCCCACCAGACGTCGCCGTCGTCGGTCTGCGCGACGTTCGTGTACAGCGAGTTGCCGGCCTCGAGCGTCTTCATCGCATTCGGGTTCGACCCGTAGTTGGTGCCCGGCGCGACGCCGAAGAAGCCGTACTCCGGGTTGACGGCGTACAGGCGGCCGTCCTCACCGAAGCGCATCCACGCGATGTCGTCGCCGAGGGTCTCGGCGCGCCATCCGGGGATGGTCGGCTGGATCATCGCGAGGTTGGTCTTGCCGCAGGCACTCGGGAACGCGGCCGCGATGTAGTACGGCTTGTCCTCCGGGGAGATCAGCTTGAGGATCAGCATGTGCTCGGCCAGCCAGCCCTCGTCGTGGGCCATCGCCGACGCGATGCGCAGCGAGTAGCACTTCTTACCGAGCAGAGCGTTTCCGCCGTAGCCGGAACCGTAGCTCCAGATCTCGCGATCCTCGGGGAAGTGGGTGATGTACTTGGTGTCGTTGCACGGCCACGGGACGTCGGCCTGACCCTCTTCGAGAGGTGCGCCGACCGAGTGCAGCGCCTTCACGAACGGCTTGTCGGTGCCGAGCTTCTCCATCGCGGCGGAACCCATGCGCGTCATGATGCGCATCGACACGACGACGTACTCGGAGTCGGTGATCTCGACACCCAGCTTCGGGTCGTCCGCACCGAGGGGACCCATGCAGAACGGCACCACGTACATGGTGCGTCCGCGCATGCTGCCGCGGTAGAGGTCGGTCATGAGCGACCGCATCTCGGTCGGGTCCATCCAGTTGTTGGTGGGCCCGGCGTCGATCTCTTCACGCGAGCAGATGTAGGTGCGGGACTCGACGCGTGCGACGTCCGACGGGTCGGAGTTGCCGACGAACGAATTCGGCTTCTTCTCGTCGTTGAGTCGCGTGAACGTACCGGCCTCGACGAGCTGCTCGGTCAGTCGATCCCATTCTGCGTCCGAGCCGTCGGCGAAGACGACGCGATCGGGCTGAGTGAGTTCGGCAACCTCTCGAACCCAGGCGAGCAGCTCACTGTGCTCCGTGGGGGGCGTGCCGTCAGTTCCGTTCAGACCGGGAATGGTCGCTGAGGTCATCAAACTCTCCTGGGGTGAGCCGGAACCGGACCATCTGCCGTCCGCTGAGAGAACCTCGCAGCGAGTGCCAGACGGTCCGATTTCCCCTCTCGGCGGGGTCCAGCCAGGCCGTCCATGCCACATGGAAGACGCGGGCGCCGGGTGTCCTATCCCTAGAGGTTAACGCCGCGAGTCCCATCTCGGGGAATCGGGTGCGGTTGGAATGGTCACAGAAACGATTCAGTAGAGCTACCAGGGGCCTTTCCCGCGTCTGCAGTGCGGATTTCGGAGGTGTTCAGCCGTTACCGAGAGTCCCACCATCGGTCTGCTGCCAGTGCACGACGCCGTCGCCGTCGCGGCGAAACTCCCAAGACGCGTACTCGCCGTCCTCGTGGATCATCGTCAGATGGTCTGCGTCGCCGTCCGAGTCGAGGTCGGAGGCGATGACGACGGCGTCGCCCGCGTCGAAGGTCTGGGTGTCGAGGACGCCGTCTCCGTCGATGTCGTGGGTCGGATCGGTGAGCGCGACCGCCCCGGAATCGTGACCGAAAGTGTTCGGATCGACGTCCGGCACGTCCGGGACCAGAAAACTCTCAGTCGTCGCCACCGCGGTCTCCCTTCACATTTCGGACCAGTTTCCCGCACAAATCAAGACATATCAAGATAATTCAACACGATCCCACACGAAAGCGGGCGAACACCGGTCAGGTACCTATGTATTCAGACGTTCGATGCGGCGATTCGGTTCCCCCGACTGCCTGCGGACCTCCTGCAGCCCCCGGTCGACGGCCCCGAGGTCACGTTCACAGGACGACAGCTGCCCGTTGCGCCTCGCGGCGAGGCGACGCAGTTCACCCTCGATCTGCGCGACCCGCTCGTCGACGTCCCGGGCGCAGACCCGGCTGTCGGCGATGATCGCCTCACTCGCCTGAGCCTCGGCCGCGAGCAACCGAGCGAGGACGAACTGCTCCCACTGGGACCGCACGTGCACCAGCGCCTCGGTGGCCCACTGCCGCACGTGGGCACGCTCGGCGACGTGCCCGCGCGCCCGGGTCAGCCACCACGCCGCGACGGCTCCCAGCGCGAGGGTGAGCGGGATGGTCGCGATGTCCAGCGCGGGCACCATCGACAGCGGCGAGACCACCAGCCTGCCCAGACCGAGCCCGGCGGACGCACCGATCAGGATCGTCATCCGGTCTTCGAGTCCGCGGTGTCGCGGCTCGGGCCCGTCCGGCGCAACCGGCTCCGGCAGCGGAACGGCGGTGTCGGCCGCGGACACGGTGACGCCGACCCGCGACCGCAGGTCGTCGAGGCGCGCGGCGACCGCGGCATCGACCGCACCACTTCGCTCGCGCACCATTTCGGCCAGCCGGTCGGGGTAGCCCTCGAGCGTCCCGCGGCCGGCACGGTCGATCTCGGCGCGCGCGGTCGTTCCGGCCGCGCGAAACTGTGCGGCCACCTCGTGCATCAACTCGACCTTCGCGAGCTGGACCTGACCGCGGAGCTGCGCGACCCGTTCGGTGCGCCTGCCGTCCCGCAGCGTCATCGCGCGAACCCGCTCGGCGCGCAGTTCCGCGCCGGGCTCGGTCTCCCGCACGGACCGGGCAGTGGCCGCGATCATGCGCCGGGTCTGCTCGAGCACGGCCTCGGTGACGGAACGCGGGTCGGGGGCCTGGGCGCGGACGGCACGCAGGAGTGCCGCGAGCAGCGCCTCGGCCCCGGAGCCCCCCGCCGCCACCGGGTGGATCTCTGCGTCGGCGAACCGCGCCGCATGCCGGGCGAGGAGGGCCCGGTTGCGTTCGCTCACCCCTGCCCAGTTCCGGTGGACATCGGTCTTGGAGAGCGCGAAGACCACCGGACAGGCCGGTCGCGCGACGACGTCCAGAACGGACAGCTCCTCCCGTCCGAGTGGTGCCGCGGCATCGAGCACCATCAGGACCACGCGGGCGTCGATCGGGTCCTCCACGAATGTGAGCGCGGACGCGTCGAGAGCGCGGAGCCCGCCCACGAGCGTGGTCTTCCCGGAGCGCCGCGGCCCCGCCACGAACACACCGCGCTGCGAGGCTTCACCGGACTTCAAGCGGGCGACGCCGTCGGGGTTCCATCGCGTCACCACGTCGACGGTCTCGGCGGGCAGATCCGACAGCTGTTGCGTCGTCACGTTCCGGGGCTGCCGCTCAGCTGCTGCCAGACCCGAACGTAGTGACGCCGGACGTCGACGACCGCCCGGCGCCGGCGGGCCGTCGGTTGCCGGGCGAGTTGCGCCCGCCACCAGTCCGCGCACCGGGCGGCGTCCGCGGCGCTGGACGGCGACCCTGGCGCCTCCGCGACGCAATCGGCGAGATGAAGCCTGGCCGCGGCGGCCGCGAGCGCGGCAGCATGGTCGCCGGCGAGATACCGCTCCAGCACGTCGCGGGATGCCGGGCTGCGCGCCGCCTGCGACCGCAGTGTGTTCAGCAGGGTCTCGGCGCGGCGTGCCCGGGATCGTGTGACCCGATCGGCGACGGCGGCCGACACCGCGTCGATCCCGGACTCCGGTGCCGGCCCTTCGATCGCGAGCGTTCCGATGAGGGGCAGAGCCGGGAGGCCGCCTTCCTCCGAGCACTCGGCGGCACGCGCGGTCGCCGTCGCCCAGGCGTCGGCTGCCGCGCGCGACGCGCCCAACGTGTCCGACTTGTTGAGGACGAACAGAGCCTGCGCCGGATCCAGCGTCCGCGCGGCGTCCCGGTCGGCGTCGCGCACCGACTCGACGAGGACGTAGACCACGACGTCGCCATCCAGCGTGGGGTCGGGCGCGCCGGGCACGTCGACGGCGTCCGCTTCCTCCACGACGGCGTCGGCGATCCCGTTCGCGGTCAGCGCCGAGGCCACGGTCGACCTGCCCACACCCGCTCGACCCGCGGTCTGGACCCGGATCGGCGCCCGAAACGCGGCCACGGCGCCGCGCACACGGTCGCCGGCAACCCCGTCCAGTGCCGCCACTCGTTCGGCGAGATCCGCCAGTTCCCCGCCCCCGGCATCTGCAGTGCCCATGACGCAGTCACCCCCCTTCGTCCCGCGCCGATTCTGTCAGACTCGCCCCGAATCGGCGTGGGCAACCGTGCAGGCTGGGCACCGGATTATCGAAAAAGTCTCAAGGTGAACTTCAGACCCGTATGCCGGAAACGCCCCTCATGCGTGACAATGGTCCGGTGAACCACGCTGATCAGGATGCACCCGCCGTCCCCGAGGAGGGGCAGACGAAGGACTCGAAGGGGTCTCGTCTCCACCCGAGGGTGACCAGTTTCCGCTCGCGCAGGGGCGCCCTGACCGCTGCGCAGCAGGAGTCATGGGACCGGCAATGGCCCGAGATCGGCGCGGACGTCTCGGACAATCGCCTGGATGCGCCGACGTGGTTCGGCCGCGACGCCCCTCTGATCCTCGAGATCGGCTCGGGCACCGGTACCGCCACCGCGGCGATGGCGAAGGCCGAACCCCACGTGAACCTCATCGCCGTCGAGGTCTACCGGCCCGGCCTCGCACAGTTGCTTCAACAGATCGAACGGGACGAGATCCCGAACATCCGGGTCCTGCGCGGCGACGCCATGGATGTCCTGGAGAACATGATCGAGCCGGAATCGCTCACCGGAGTCCGTGTCTTCTTCCCGGACCCGTGGCCGAAGGCCCGCCATCACAAGCGGCGCCTGCTGCAGTCCCCCACTTTCGCCCTGATCGCGAGCCGGCTGAAGGCCGGCGGTGTGTTGCATGTCGCAACAGATCACGCCGAGTACGCCGAGGCCATCGCCGAGGCAGGCAACGCGGAACCCCTCCTGACCTCCCTCGACTGGGAATCGCCGATGACGCACGAGCGTCCGGTGACGAAGTTCGAGGACAAGGCCCACCAGGTCGGCAGTGCGATCACCGAGTTGATTTGGGGGAAGATCAGGTCATGAGCGTCAGCGAGCAGTACTCCGACATAGCCGGCGCGGTCCCGGCAGGCACCGCCGTGTCGTCAGGATCTCCCGTGGCAGGTGCACGTGACGGACGCCACCAGAAGCGGGTCCTCCTCGTCTGGGACGCCCCGAACCTCGACATGGGCCTCGGCGCCATCCTCGGCGGCCGGCCCACGGCTGCCTACCGGCCACGATTCGACGCGCTCGGCCGCTGGCTGCTCTCCCGGACCGCGGAACTGTCCGCGTCCGGCACCGACACACTCGAACCCGAGGCGACGGTCTTCACCAACATCGCGGCTGGCAGCGCCGATGTCGTGAGACCGTGGGTCGAAGCCTTGCGTAATGTGGGCTTCGCGGTGTTCGCCAAGCCGAAGATCGATGAGGACAGCGACGTCGATTCCGACATGCTCGACCACATCGCGCTTCGTCACGGCGAGGGGCTGGCCGGTGTCATGGTCGCCTCCGCCGACGGTCAAGCGTTTCGCGAACCGTTGGAGGACATCGCCGCGACCGGCATTCCGGTCCAGATACTCGGGTTCCGCGAGCACGCCAGCTGGGCGGTCGCGTCCGACCTTCTGGACTTCGTCGATCTCGAGGACATCCCCGGCGTGTTCCGGGAGCCACTCCCTCGGGTCAGCCTCGACACACTGCCCGACGAGGGTGCCTGGTTGCAGCCGTTCCGACCGCTTTCCGCCCTGCTCGTCGGGCGGAAGAGTGCTGCCGAGTAGGAGTTGATCAGTGTTCGCGAGCTGGGGAAGCGTCGTCTACCGGGCCCGATTCACCGTCATCGGCATCATGGTTGCCTTGTTGCTCGGTTCGGCCGCGTACGGCCTGGGCCTCGAGAAGCATCTCAGCCAGAGCGGCTGGGACGATCCGGGCTCGGAGTCGGTCGCCGCGGCCAAGCTGGCTGACGGCACCTTCGGTCGCGACACCAACAGCGACGTCGTGGCGCTCTATACGGCGCCCGAGGGCAAGACGATCGAAGACCCCGAGTTCCAGGCGAAGGTCGTCGAAAACCTCGAACGGCTGGCCGCGGAACACCCGGACAAGATCCTCAAGATCAACGGCGGTTACTTCAAGGTCGGCAGCGCACCGCAGCTGGCGTCCGCCGCGGACGCCGACAAGCAGCACGCGATCGAGAGCATCGCGATCGTCGGCGACAACGACACCGAGGTCACGGCCAATTTCCGCGACGTCAAGGACGAGTTCTACATCGACGGCGTCGACGTGCAACTCGCCGGACTCCAGCCCGTGTCGGGTGCGCTCAACGACACGATGGCCAAAGACATCAGGCGAATGGAGATCCTCGCGATCCCGGCCGTCGGCATTCTGCTGTTCTTCGTGTTCGGTGGTGTCGTCGCGGCGGCGCTGCCGCTGATCATCGGCGGCCTGACCGTGGTCGGGGCCAACGGCGTCGTCCGGTTGATCACCAACTTCACCGAGGTCAACTCGTTCGTCGCGCCCGTGGTCTCCCTCGTGGGGTTGGGTCTGGCCATCGACTACGGGTTGTTCATCGTCAGCCGGTTCCGAGAAGAGATGGCGGAGGGGTACGACACCCGCTCCGCCGTCCGCCGCACGGTGATGACCTCGGGCCGCACCGTGGTCTTCTCGGCGACGATGATCGTCGCCAGCCTCGGCGGTCTGCTGCTGTTCCCGCAGGGCTTCCTGAAGTCCGTCGCCTACGGCGCCATCGCGACTGTCGGCCTGGCGGCGCTGACGTCGATCACGATCCTGCCCGCGATCCTCGGCATCCTCGGCAAGCGCATCGACGCCCTCAGCCTCGACCGTTTCCGTCAGACCAAGAACACCGAGGAGATCGAGGCGAGCATCTGGGGCCGGCTCACCCGCTGGGTGATGCGTAACCCGCTCAAGGTCACCATCCCGATCGTCGTCGGTCTGCTCCTACTGATCGTGCCGCTGACGGGCATCAAGTTCGGTGGCATCAACGAGACCTACCTTCCCCCGGACAGCTCGACCCGCGCCGCGCAGGAACAGTTCGACGAGATCTTCCCGAATCTGCGCACCGAACCGGTCAAGCTCGTCGTGTCCGACGCCGACAACAAGGCGCTCGGCCAGATCATCAAGGAAGCCAGTGGCGCGCCGGGGCTGATCGAGCGATTCACCCCGGAGGGCGCGGCCAAGGACGGTGTGGTCGTCCTCAAGGCAGGCCTCGTCGACCGCAACGAGTCGAAGCCGACCATCGACTATCTGCGCGCCATGGACAGTCCGGACGGCGTGCAGGTACTGGTGGGCGGCACCCCGGCGATCGAGCAGGACAGTATCGCCGCGCTGCTCGACCACCTGCCCACGATGGTGATCTCCGTCCTCGTCCTGACGACGCTGCTGATGTTCCTGACGTTCGGTTCGCTGGTGCTGCCGATCAAGGCGGCGTTGATGAGCGCGCTGGGCCTCGGGTCCACGCTCGGCATCCTGACGTGGATCTTCATCGACGGTCACGGCTCGGAGTGGTTGAACTTCACCCCCGGCCCGATCATGTCGCCGGTGCTGGTGCTGATCATCGCGATCGTCTACGGCCTGTCCACCGACTACGAAGTGTTCCTGCTCTCGCGCATGGTCGAGGCGCGGGCGCAGGGGGCCAGTACGACGGAGTCGATCCGCATCGGCACGGCGCACACGGGCCGCATCATCACCGCGGCCGCGCTCATCCTCATCGTCGTCACGGGCGCGTTCGGGTTCTCGGAACTGGTGATGATGAAGTACATCTCCTACGGCATGATCGCCGCGCTGATCATCGACGCGACCCTCATCCGTATGTTCCTCGTGCCGGCCACGATGAAGCTCCTCGGCGACGACTGCTGGTGGGCGCCGGCGTGGATGAAGCGGATCCAGGAGAAGACGGGTCTCGGTGAGCCCATCCTCGACAACGAGCTGATGCCCACCGACGTCCCGGAGCTCACCCCGATCGGTGCCGTCCCGCCGCAGCGCAAGCTCGCGGCGCCGCCCGCACCCCGGAAACCGGAACCGCTCACCGAGCCGATCCCGTTGGTCACCGCACGGGCGCTGGCCGCGAAGATGTCCGAGGACGACGCGAAGGCGCGCCGGGCGCAGAACGAGGCTCGCCGGTCGGCGACCGGCCGTCCCGCTCGGGCACCGGAGGAGATCGAGGACACGCCGACCGCGGAACCGCAGACCACTGTGCTGCCGCAGCCTGCTCCGCCGCGTCCGGCCCCGACGCAGTCGCGTCCCACACCGCAGTCGCGGCCCGCACCGCAGTCGCGTCCTGCTCCGCGGCCCCGTCCGGCGGCCCCCGCCCCGGGTCCGGCCACCGAGTCGCGTCCGATCGAGAGTTGGCTCGCGGACCTCCGGTCCACGTCGGCCGCCGAACCGCGGCCGATCTCCTCACCCGCCGAACCGCGACCCAGTGCGTCGGCGCCGTCACTGCCGACCCGCTCGCCGCGCTCGGTGCCCGCACCGTACGAGCAGGAGACCCCCCAGTCGTCTCCTGCCCGCCCGGTGCCGCCGATTCCGTCGAGGCGCCGTGCCGCCGAGCCTTCGGAACCCGTGAACGGCAGCAGGCGCAGCAACGGCTCGCCCGCGAACGGAACCCCACCCAACGGCGCCCCGACCAACGGCTCGCGTCGCCGCAGCGTCGAGGAACCGCCCGTCGATCCGGACGACGCCTCGAGCGGCAGGCACCGCGCGGACGACGGCAACGCCGTCAGCGTCAGCGAGCTCATCGCTCGGCAGAACCGGCGCTGACGGAGCCGTTCGGCGTTCCCCGTCCGGCCTCCCGCTCCGCGAACTCACGCGCGTAGCGGGTGCCGGCGAGGAGTAACAGCAGACCGACCACGAGGAACGCGAGGACGCGGAACAGGCCGTCGAGGGTGGCCAGGTCGAACAGGAACAGTTTGGCCAGCGCTGCGGCGGTCAGTCCGAGCCCGACGCCGAGCGCGGTGTGCGCGTAGTCGCGGCGGGCCAGTCCGAACACCAGCGCCGCCGTCGCCGCCGCCATCCACGCGATGGTCGCAGCGCAGTGTCCGGCGATGAATCCTGCGGACGTCCCGGTGAGCGCCGTTCCCGCGGACACCGTCGCGGTGGTGACGGCGTACAGGATCACCAGCCCGGCGAGCACCCACCACGGCTGGGCGGTGTTGTCGCTCAGCAGCTTCAGCGTGTGCGCGTACCAGACGAACAGGAACACGGTTCCCGCCAGCACCAGCGAGGACAGCACCGTGGTCACCCCGAGCGAGTCGAGCGCGCTGTACTCGTCGACGAGGACGAACGGCGGCGCGGTGATCACGAAGGCGAACCCGCCGACGACGGTGAACACTGCGCCGACGGCATACGCGATCCGCGACTCCGCCTGCCCGCCGATGGTGAGGAACAGTGCCGCCACCCCGAGCAGGACGAGCGGCGCGAGGTCTTCGCTCGAACCGATGAGGCAGGCCTCGAGCAGAGCGAGGGTACCCACGCCCGCGAGCGCGATCCGTGCGTGTCCCGGCAACGACCGCGCCGACGCGAACGCGGCGAACATCGCGGCGGCCAATGCCAGCGCGATCAGCGTGGACCCGAGCCGGTCGAAGAGGTGGCCGATCACCAGCGTCGGGACGGCCGTCGTGACGATCATCGCGGTCGCAGTGACGTCACGGGAGTTGCTGCGCAACAGGATGATCGACGAGACGAGCCCGAACAGGGCGACCAGGGCGGCGGACGCGAGCAGCCAGAACCTCTCCGGTCGGTCGGACAGTCCGGAACTCGCGATCGCGATCAGCAGCGCGATCACCACCGGGCACGTCCGTGCGATCGCCAGGTACAGCCAGTCGCGACCGAGTTGCGAGGGGAAGCTGGCGACCTGGATGACGAACAGGAATCCGATGAGGGTGAGCGTGATGCCGTCGGTGAGGACGGGTGCGAGCACGGCGGCGCCGGTCACCACGAGCAGCGCGAGGGGTTGCGAACCCCACCTGACCGCCAGTGCGACACCGGCTCCCGCGATCCCGAGTGCCACGACCATGGCGAGCACCGGCAGCAACCAGTGATAGACGACCGCCACGGCCACGACGTCGAGGTAGGCGCCGGCAATACCCGTCGCCGCGAGCGCGATCCCGCCGACCCGGCCGCCGGGCCGTCCGAAGACGCGGGTACCGGTGTAAACGAGACCGGCCGAGAACAACCCGCCCGCCACGACGCGCAGTTCCGGACCGAAGAAGCCGGCCTGCGCCGCCAGCACGAGCAGCATCACGACACCGATCAGGGTGACGGCGACGCCGGCGACGGCCAGCACGCGGCTGATCACCCCGTCGCGCTGCCACCAGGGTTCGCGAGCCACCCGGGGAGGTGGCGGCGGAGCGGGACGGTACGGGACGGCCGGTGCGAGCGGCGGGGGCGGCTGGGCGACCGGGGGTCGGTACATCGGCTGCGACGCCGGCTGGGGTTGCGGCTGGGGTTGGGGTTGCGGCTGGGGCCGCGGGACGCTCGCGAGCTGCGCCTGCAGGACGGCGAGGTTCTCACCCACGTGACGCATCTGCTGCCCGAGCGCCGAGAAGTCACCGGAGAGCTGCGCGACCAACCGGGGGTCGATCGAAGGAGTACCAGGTGTGGACATGGATCAATCGTCCTGCGGCGACGGCACCCACACATGAGTAGGCCTACTCGAGAGACCTGCGTCGTGCTACCCGAACATTCGGCGAATCGAGGTGCCGAAAGGGTGTTTGGCCGTCACGTTCCCGAACCTCACCTTGCCTCGCACGACGACGTGCAGCGGGCCGATGGGCGGGCCGGTCCGCACCTTGTTGGTCGCGGAACCACCTACCGTTTCCACGCCGTTGAGGTCGACCGTCGCCTCTTCCGGCACGATCAGCGAGATCGTGCTCGCATAGTCGTCGATCGTCACGTGCACCACCTGCGTGGTCATGACGGCCCGCGTGAAGTCGAGCGTCACCGTCGACAGCCGGGTGTTCACCTCGAGGGCGGGGGGAACGTTCCAGGAGCCGGTGCGGCTGACCGACGACATCCGGCCCCGGATGACCTCGCCCGGCGGTGGCGCGGGCGACCGGTGCGCGACCGGCGGAACCGGCGGCGCCGGTCGAGACACATACGGCTGGTCGGGGTACGGCGGCGGCGTGAAGTCGGAGATCAGCTGGATTCCCGGCAGATCCACCAGCACGACGTTCAGCTCTGCCCGCGTCTTCGCGGCGAGTGCCGTGTCCATCCGTTCGGTGAACTCACCGAGCGAGAGCATCCCCTGGCCCACCGCCCGCTGCAACAATTCGCCGACGTGTTCGCGCTCCGCATCCGATACGCGTAGGTCCCGTGCCTCCATACCGACCAGGCTAGCGCCCGTGAGTACTTGTTAACCGCCCGCGGTTAACAAGTACTCACGGCTACTCGAGGCCCTGCTCGATGGCGTACCTGGTCAGCTCGACGCGGTTGGCCAGCTGCAGCTTGCGGAGCGTGGCCTGGACGTGGTTCTCGACGGTGCGGTGACTCAGCGACAGCTTGGTCGCGATCTGCTTGGCGCTGAGCCCTTTCGCGACGAACCGCAGAACCTCGGTCTCCCGTTCCGTGAGTTGGGGGATGGCAGGACCCTGCTCGTCGGCGGGCGCACTCGACATCCGGCGGTACTCCCCCAGCACGAGTCCGGCAAGCCCCGGTGTGAACACCGCCTGTCCGGCCGCGGTGGCCCGCACCGCGTCCAGCAGCTCCTCCACGGACGCGCTCTTCACGAGGTACCCGGACGCACCGGCCTTGACGGCGTCGAGGACGTCGTCACGCTCGGACGAGGCCGACAGCACCAGCACCCGGCTGTCCGGCGACACCTGGAGGACGGCGGCGGTGGCCGCGGCGCCGTTTCCGTCGGGCAGTTGCATGTCCATGAGCACGACGCCGGGACGGGTCGCGGCGGCCCGACGTCCCGCCGCGGCGACGCCGTCGGCCGTGGCGACCACGGTGAACCCGGCGCCTTCGAGGTCGCGGGCCACCGCGTCCCGCCACATCGGGTGGTCGTCGACGACCATCACGGTGATCTGCTCGCCGGTCTCCGTCTCACCCATGCGTTTCGTCTCCCTTCGGCACGCGGATCTCCCATTCGGTGCCCTGACCGGGTTCGGTGTCGAGTTCGGCGGTGCCGCCGAGCGCGCCGACGCGGCCCAGAATGGATTTCGATACTCCCATGCGGCCTTCCGCCTCCGCTTCGGCCAGCCGTCCCGGGGCGATTCCGCTGCCGTCGTCGCGGACGCTGACGATCACCTCGTCGCCCAGATCCTCCAGCAGCACGTACGCCCGGGCGCCGGTCCCCGCGTGCAGTGCGACGTTGGACAGTGCCGTGTCGACGATCGCGACGAGTTCCGTCGCCCGGTCGCGCTCGATCGTCACCGGATCCGCCGGGGTCGACACGGACACCGTGGTGCTCGCCCGCGTGCCCAGCAACAGTCGCAGATCGATCAAGCTTCCACCCAGATCCGACGCCACACCCGCGCCCTGCTCGGAGATGAGCATGCGCAGCGCCACCTCCTGCTCGCCGGCGAGATCCGCGAGTTCGGCTGCGGGTCCCCCGATCTCGTTGCCGCGGCGGCGGACGAGCGCGAGCACCTGCAGGACGCCGTCGTGCACCTCACGGGCGAGTCGTTCCCGTTCCTCGGTGGCGGCGGCCAACCGCACCGCCTGCTCCAGTTGGGCCTGCGCACGCCTCGCGGTGGTGGTGGCGAGCCCGAGCGCCAGCCCCACCGACACCAGCACCGGCGCCGTCGCGTCCCGCCACAGGTCGAGGTTGACCTGGTCGCGCACCACCGCGCTCACCGTCGCCATCAGCACACCGGACGCCATCCCGAGCCACGGCCCGCCGAAGACGGCGGCGGAGATCACCGCGTTGGTGACCCACAGCGTCGTCGGCAGCGTCTGATGGTGGTTGTACCAATCATGATCGGCGACAAGGCGAGTCGACACCATCAGCGCGATGACGATCAGCTGGTCGGCGATCACCACCTGGTAGCGCGGGACCTTCCCGTGGGACAGCAGGACGGCCGAGAGTCCCGACCACACCGCCATCAGGGCGACGAGGAACCAGCTCAGCCGCTGATGGGTGTAGTACTGCACCGACACGATCTGGTAGCTGATCGCGTACACCAGCGTGACGAGGCGGAACGCCTGCGCCGCCCGCCACAGCGGTGCGTCCGGCTGGGTGTCGAGCTCGGTCGCGGCCCGCGGCCGGTAGTGCAGGCGGGTGCGGTGCTCATTCCGGTCGGTCATGGGTCTGGGCGGTGTCGTCGAAGTGCGGGTCGTCGAAGTGCGGGTCGTCGAGGCGCGGGTGGGCGGGATGCGGCGGGTGCGGGACGTCGGCCTCGGCGGGATAGAGCGGGACTGCCGGGTCGTCGACCTCGAGTGCGTCGTAGGTGGCCTCGGGATCCGCGGACATGAGCGAGCGCACCGCCGTGTTCAGCAGCGCGACGATCGGCACCGCCAGGAGGCCGCCGACGATCCCGGCGAGCACGATGCCGGTGGTGATGGCCAGCACCACCGCGAGCGGGTGCAACCGGACCGCGCGGCCGAGCAGCAGGGGTTGCAGCACGTGGGCCTCGAGTTGCATCACCCCGATGATGATGCCGAGCACGATCAGCGCGGTGAGGAATCCCTTGGTGACGAGGGCAACCAGCACAGCGAGGAACCCGGTGAGGAACGCACCGACGATCGGGATGAACGCACCGATGAACACGAGCGACGCCAGCGGCAGGGCGAGCGGAACTCCCAGAATCGCCAGTCCCGCGCCGATTCCGATGGCGTCCGCGGCGGCCACCGCCACCGTGGCCCGGACGTACCCGATCAGCGAGCCGAACCCCTGACTCCCCGCCAGCCGGACCCGTCGCCGCGACGCGGTGGGGACGAGGCGGGTGACGAACTCCCAGATCTGAGATCCGCCGTAGAGGAAGAAGATGAGGGTGAACAGCGTCAGCAGGGCTCCGGTGAAGATCTCGCCGACGACAGTGGCGGTGGTCAGTGCCCCACTCGTCAGCTGCTGGCGGTTGTCCTGGATGGACTTCACCACCGAGTCGCCGGCCTGCCGGATCTGATCCTCGCTGAAGTGCAACGGGCCGTCCGTGAGCCACCCCTGGATCTGTGTGACGCTCGCCTCGAATTGTTCGGTCAGGCCGGGAAGACCTTCGATGAACTGCTCGACGACGAACGTCATGATCCCGGCGACGATGCCGATCGAACCGATGAGGACGACCAGGACGGCAGCCGACCGCGGCACGCCCTTGCCCTGCAACCAGTCGACGAGCGGCACCAGCAGCGCCGACGAGAGCAGCGCCAGGCCCACCGGAATGAGGACGGTGTCGAGCCTGGTCACGATGTATCCGAGGGTCAGCAGGCCCGCGAAGATGACGAGGAGCCGCCACGTCCATTCGGCCGCCACCCGCACCACCGGGTGCACGGACGCCGAGGGGTGACCCCCGCCCTGTGTTACCGCGGCAGTGTCCGAGCGTTGCTCGTTCGCGTTCACGTGCGGAGCGTATCGAGGTTCGGACAGTGCCGGGCGATTCGCGTGCGAAACACGCGCGCAGGGCACGCATATGCGCCTTTTAGGGGACGTGTCCTACGCCACCCGGTACACCCCCCGCTAAATTGAACGGCGTGCGGAAATCCTATAGAGCGATCGCGGCGACGGTCCGCAGCAGATGGCCGCTCTATATGGTTTCGATGCTCCTCGCCAATTTCATCGGCGCCATCCTCGTCTTCGCGTTCGTGCGTTACGGCGTGCCCATCCCCGAATCGCAGGAAATTATCGCCGACCGGGTCCGCAACGTCGCGATCTTCGGTGGCTATCTCGCGTTCGCCGCCGTGGTGAGTCTCACGGCCGCGGCGATGATGCTGAGGTCGGTAGTCCGCTGGCAGTTGCGTGGGGGTCCGCCGACGCGCAGCGAGCAGATGTCGGCGCTGCACGCACCGCTGCGACAGGCGATCGTGCACCTGGTGCTGTGGATCCTCGGCGGCATCATCTTCGTGCTGCTCACCATCACCGAGATGCCGGAACTCGCGGTGGCGGTGATCGTCACCGTCTGCATGGCCGCGACCACGACGTTCGGTTTCACCTACATGCTCGGCGAACGCATCCTGCGTCCCGTGGCCGCCCGCGCGCTCAGCGAGGGCGAGTTCGACCGGACCATGGCACCCGGTGTCGGTACCCGGATGGCCATGACGTGGGGTCTCGGAACGCTGATGCCGGTCATCGGCATCATCCTGCTGTGCGTGACGCAGATAACCACCGACCTGGTGTTCTCCCCGAACGCGCTCGCGTGGGCGATCATGCTGCTGTCGATCATCGCGATCGCGCAGGCGTTCGCGCTGTCGATGCTGACGGCCAGCCAGATCTCCGACCCGATCAAACAGCTGCGACGGGCCATCGAACGCGTCCAGCGCGGCGCCACCGACGTCCGGGTCGAGGTGTTCGACGGCAGCGAGATCGGGCGACTGCAGGTCGGGTTCAACCGCATGATGCGCGAATCGGATGAACGGCGGCTGCTACGCGAACTGTTCGGTCAGCACGTCGGTGAGGACGTCGCACGGCGGGCCCTGCAGTTCGGTACCGAACTCGGCGGGGAGACGAGGTTCGTCGCGGTGCTGTTCGTCGACATGGTCGGCTCCACCGGCGCCGCCGCGGAGCGTCCCCCGGGCGAGGTCGTGAACCTGCTCAACGAGTTCTTCCGCGTCGTCGTCGACGTGATCGACCGGCACCACGGCTTCGTCAACAAGTTCATGGGTGACGCGGCTCTCGCGATTTTCGGCGCCCCGCTCGACCGCCCCGACGCACCGACGGCGGCGCTGGCGGCGGCCCGGGAGCTGCGGTTCGCGCTGAACGAGATCACCGGCCTCGACGTCGGTATCGGCGTCTCCGCAGGCCTCGCCGTCGCCGGCAACATCGGCGCCGCCGAACGCTTCGAGTACACGGTGATCGGCGACCCCGTCAACGAGGCGTCGCGGCTCACCGAACTCGCCAAGCTCCACCCCAGCCGTGTGCTGGCCTCGACGAGCGCCCTGTATTTCGCGGACGACGACGAACAGGCGCACTGGGAACTCGGCGAACAGGTCCAGTTGCGGGGGCGCCGCCGCAACACCCATCTGGCTTGGCCGGAGGACTATCCGGAGTAATCCGCTACCCGTTGGTTACGCTGGCCAGGTGGCCCAGCCTCGATCCGACCCGCCCACTGCCGAGCCTCCTCGGCAGCGAAGCCGATACTGGTGGATCAAATGGCTACTCGGCGCCGGCCTCCTGGCCCTGCTGACCGTCGAGGGCATCTACCTGTGGCCCACCCTCAGCGACTCGTGGAAAGCACTCACCGAGATCCACTGGGGGTGGGTCGCGGCATGTATCGCAGCCCAAGCCGTCTCCCTGAGCGGGTACGGCGCGGTCCAGCAGCGGCTGCTGCAGGCGGGTGGTGTCGTCGTCAGCCAGCTGAAGTCGGTGTCGGTGATCTACGCGAGCACCGCGATGGCCGTGAGCCTGCCGGCCGGTCAGGTGTTCTCCACCGCCTTCACCTACAAGCAGACCCGCAAGTGGGGTGCCACCCCCATCGTCGCGTCCTGGCAGCTGGCGATCTCCGGAGTGATCGCCGCGGGCAGCCTCGCGCTGCTCGGCGCTGCAGGCGCGTTCGCGGTGGGCACCAAGGTGAGTCCGGTCACGCTGGCACTGTCGCTGGTGGCCGCGTTCGGACTGTTCTACGGACTGCGATACATCTCACGTAACCCCGACTCGATCGAGTCGATCGGACACTGGGTGCTCACCCGGTACAACAAGTTCCGCAAGAATCCCCCCGAGACGGGTGTCGAACGGTGGAAGGAGATCCTGAGCCAGCTCGATTCGGTCGAGCTGAGCCGCAGGGATTCCGTCATCACGTTCGGGTGGTCGGCGGTGCACCGGCTCGCCGACGTCGCGTGCCTCGGCTTCGCCTGCTGGGCGGTGGGCGCGGAACCGTCGTTCGCGGGTCTGCTGATCGCGTTCGCCGCGGCCAAGGCCGTGGGCAGCATTCCACTCGCGCCGGGCGGGCTGGGGTTCGTCGACGGCACCCTGATCGCGACGCTGACGGCGGCGGGAGCCACCGCGTCGCAGGCCCTCGCGGCGGTGTTCGTCTACCGCGTCGTGAGCTACATCCTCGTCGCGATCGTCGGCTGGGTGGTGTTCTTCATCCTGTTCCGGCACAACCAGCACGAGGACCTGGAGATGGACCTCGAGTTCGAGCGCCGGGAGCAATCGTCACCGACCACCAAGCGCACGAAGCACACCGGGGACCCCGAGCCCGACTCCCAGCCGTGAGTACTTCTTAACCGCCGGACGTTGACAAGTACTCACAGGCGGCGAAGCCGCATGATCCGGACGGCCTGCTCGGCGTCGCCGTCCGCGATCGCCTCCACCAGCAGTCGGTGGTCGTCCGCGTCGGGCTCACTGTGCGCGGTCAGGTCCAGCACGTCCATCAGGTCGAGCATCGCTTCGCGCAGCCGCGGGACGAACGTCTCGAACAATTCGGTCAGCACCGGGTTGCGCGCCGCGACCACGACCGCGCGATGCAGGGCGATGTCTGCGTCGACGAACGCGGCAGCCCCGGTTCCGGACGCTGCGGACCGGGCGTCCAGGGCCTGGCGGAGCGCCGCGACATCGTCCTCGCCGCGCCGGGCCGCGGCCAGCCGGGCCGCCTCGATCTCGACGGTGTTACGCACCTCGACGACGTGCCGGATCTCCTCGGTCCGGAGCACCCGGTCCCAGCCCTGCCGTGGCGACGACCCGCGGAGAAAGACGCCGGCCCCTTGCCGCGACTCGAGCATGCCGAGGCCCGCGAGCATCCGGACGGCCTCGCGCACCGTCGACCGTCCGACGCCCAGTTCCGCGGCCAGTGTGGTCTCGCCGGGGAGCTTGGCGCCGACCTCCCATTCACCGCTCTCGATCCGAGAGCGCAGCAGGTCCGCCGCCTGGTCCGTCAGCAGGTGGCGTCGTATCGACGAGGTCACTCAGAACTCCTCAGGTTGTCTGATGAGTGATTTTCTCCTTGTCTAGCGCCGTGGCGTTCCGTGGACTTCTCCTCCACTGCCGCGGCGAGGCCTGAAGGCCGGCACCCTGCCGCGGGGTTTCGCCGCGTCGGTCGTCTCGTGCACCCCCTTTCCGAGGAGCAGACCGTGATGACCAGCACCGTCCCCACCTGGAACACCCACCAACCCTCGCCGATGCCCTCCGATCGCTACCGCGCGATCTGGGACCGCGTTCCCGTCCCCGACCTCGACCGCACCTGGCCGGCGCGACGCACGACCACCGCCCCGCTGTGGGTTCCCGTCGATATGCGCGACGGCAACCAGGCCCTCGCCGAGCCGATGGATCCGGAGCGCAAACGCACGTTCTTCGAACTGCTGATCTCGATCGGCTACAAGGAGATCGAGGTCGGATACCCGTCCGCGAGCCAGACCGATTTCGACTTCGTCCGCGACCTCGTGCGTCTGGACCTGGTGCCCGAGGACGTGACGATCGTCGTCTTCACCGCGGCCCGCGACGATCTGATCGCCAGGACGTACGAGGCGGTCGAGGGACTGCGGAACGTCGTGGTGCACATGTACACCGCGACGGCGCCGACGTGGCGCTCCGTCGTGCTCGGCAAGGACCGGAAAGCGCTGCACCGGTTGATCTTCGATGCAGCGCAGGAGGTGGCACGCGGCGCCGGCGATCATTCGGGCCGGCGGTTCGAGTTCTCACCCGAGGTGTTCAACCTGACCGAGCCGGACTTCGTGCTCGACGTGTGCAACAGCCTGACCCGACTGTGGGACGCGAGCCCCGACCGTCCCGTGATCCACAATCTGCCTGCCACGGTGGAGGTCTCGACGCCCAACGTGTATGCCGATCAGATCGAGTACGTGCACCGGCATCTGGAGCGGCGGGAGTCGGTCATCCTGTCGGTGCACCCGCACAACGACCGCGGCACCGGGGTCGCCTGCGCCGAACTGGCGGTGCTGGCGGGTGCGCAGCGGGTCGAGGGCTGCCTGTTCGGCAATGGTGAGCGGACCGGCAACGTCGATCTGGTGACGCTGGCCCTGAATCTGCACGCGCAGGGCGTCGACCCGATGATCGACCTCTCGGACATCGACACGGTGCGGCGAACCGTCGAGTACTGCAATCGGATTCCCGTTCACGAGCGGCACCCCTACGGCGGCGACCTCGTGTACACGGCGTTCTCCGGTACCCATCAGGATGCGATCAAGAAGGGATTCGCGGAGCATCGGGCGTCCGCAGCAGCAGCAGGGCTGGATGCGAGGAGCGCACCGTGGGCGGTGCCGTACCTGCCGATCGACCCGGCGGACGTGGGACGCGACTACCAGGCCGTCATCCGCATCAACAGCCAATCCGGCAAGGGGGCATCGCGCACCTGCTGCAGACCGAATACGGTGTCACGCTGCCGCGGCGGCTCCAGATCGACTTCGCCGCGAAGGTGCAGGAGGCGGCGGACACGTCGGGGCTCGAGATCACGGCCGAGGAACTGTGGACACGGTTCTGCGCCGAGCACGGCTATCGGGGCGGCCTCGGCCGCTGGTCCGTCGAGCACGGCGCGGACGGTGACCGGCTGTTCGTCGTGTTCGACGTCGACGGTGTGGAAGTGTCGGGCGAGGCGGTGGCCACCGGCCCCGTCGAGGCGATGACCCATGTCCTCGCGTCGAAGGGCGTGGACGTGGACGTCCTCTCCCTGACTCAGCACTCGCAGAAGTCGGATAGCGACAGCGCGGCGATCACGTTGGCGGAGTGCCGCGTCGGCGATCGGACGGTGTGGGGCATGGGCTCACATCAGTCGGTGACGGCCTCCGCGATCCGGGCGGTGTATCGAGCCGTGAGTACTTCTTAACCGCCGGACGTTAAGAAGTACTCACGGGCGGCGAAGCCGCAAAGGAGCGAATCGCCTCCGCCACCACGTCCGGCCGGTCCTCGGGCATCAACGTGTAACTGTCCTCGACCTCCCGTAGTTGGGCGTGCGGGTACAGTTCCGCCAACCGCCGGCCGTGGTCGCGGGGCATCACCTTGTCCTCGACGGCCCACAGCACGAGGACCGGCCGGTCGAAGCTCCGGTTCGCTTCCGCCCAGTCCAGCAGCGTCGACTTGGGTGGCAGCGACGTCGTGTACTTGCGCAGGTCTCGCCGCACCCGGCGGTCGGTGGTCGCGGGCCGGAACCAGCCGTCCATCACCGGTTTCGGTACCGGTCGCTTGCTCATCCAGCCCCACGCCGCCGGCGCCCGGCGCATCGCCCGGAATCGCAACGCCTGCATGGTCAGGGCGAGGCCACCGGGGATCGCCACCGCGACACCTATCGCGCGACCGGGAATTCCCGGCGGATAGTTGTCGAACGCCTCGCACGGCGTGAGGACGAGCGCCGCGACGCGGCTGGTGTCACCGAGCGCGATGAACACTTGCGCGCCGCCCCAGTCGTTCTGCACGAGTGTGACGTCCGCGAGGTCGAGTCGCTCGAGGAATTCGCCGATCAGCAGTCCGAGGCCGCGCAACGAGAGGTCGGCGTCCTCGTGCATCGGAATGCGGTGCGCGCCGAGCGGGAGGATGGGGAGGATGCAGCGGAAGTCCGGAACGAGCCGCTCCACCACGTGTCGCCACACGGTGCCGTCGATCGTCAGTCCGGAGATGAACACGAGGACGGGGCCGTCGCCACCGGTGTCGTGGTACTCGACGGTGCCTGCGGAGAGGTCGATCTGCTTCATGGCGCTCACTCCATTTGATAGATCGTTCTACTGAAATTCACGTTACGATCAGGTAGGCACCGAGCGCAACGGTCGGAGGCAGGAAAGTGAAAGACACGAAGGCCCGGATCCTCGGCACCAGCGGCGAACTCTTCCGCCGCAACGGATACACCGGGACCGGACTCAAACAGGTCGCGGCGGAGGCGCGCGCCCCGTTCGGGTCGATCTACCACTTCTTCCCCGGCGGCAAGCAGCAACTCGGCGAGGAGGTCATCCGCTCGTCGGGCGAGGAGTACGCCCGGCTCGTGTTCTCCATCCTCGACGCGCATCCCGACATCCTCGAGGGGATCGAGGTGGGGTTCCGGTTGGCGGGCGAGACCCTGGTGGCCACCGATTACGCGGACGCATGCCCGATCGCCACGGTCGCACTCGAGGTCGCGAGCACCAACGAGGTGCTCCGCGTGGCCACGGCCGACGTATTCACGAGCTGGATCGACTCGGGCAGCGCCCTGCTGCGCGCCCGCGGATTCGCCGAGACCGATGCGCGGCGTCTGATCCTCGGCTTCGTCACCAGCCTGGAGGGCGCGTTCGTCCTGGCCCGCGCACTCCGCAGCACCGAACCGCTCGATGCCGCCGGCACCACGGTCCTCGCCGCCGCGCGGGCCTGCCTCCCGTCGCGCGAGTGACAGGCGTCACATTCGGGTTGCGGAAGAAATCCACCGGGTTCATAGTTGAACCTACAAGAACTTGAACATTCAACTAATTGAGTCGACGATCCGAGGAGTTTTCATGACCACCGCCACCGCCACCCTGCCCAACCTCACCGCCGGAACCTGGGCCATCGACACCGTCCACTCCACCGTCGGCTTCGCCGTCCGCCACCTCATGGTCAGCAAGGTCCGCGGCACCTTCAACGACTTCACCGGCGCGATCACCGTCGCCGAGGACGGCACCGCCGCCGTCACCGCCGAAATCCAGGTCGCATCCATCGACACCAAGAACACCGACCGCGACGCCCACATCAAGTCCGCCGACTTCTTCGACGCCGAGCAGTACCCCACCGCCACCTTCACCTCCACCGCCGTCCGCGCCAAGGGCGACGACTACGTCGTCGACGGCGAATTCACCCTCCACGGCGTCACCCGCCCGGTCGAGCTCGCCCTCGAATTCAACGGCGTCAACCCCGGCATGGGCAACGGCCCGGTCGCCGGCTTCGAAGCCACCACCGTCCTCAACCGCAAGGACTTCGGCATCACCATCGACATGCCCCTCGAAGGCGGCGGAGCCGTCGTCGGCGACAAGATCACCATCACCCTCGAGATCGAGGCCGGCCTGCAGGCCTGACCCATGGGCGTCGATATCAGCGGTAGTGAACGAGTGCCCGTTCCGACCTGGGACTGTCGTTCGCTCGCAGTCTCAGATTCTGGTGATCGGTGGGATGACGTACGTCTGATCCAGCACTGATGGTGCGGGCTCGTACATTCTGAGTACGGGCCGGAAGTCTCCTGCGGGAGAGGGCAACCAGTTCGCGGCCGCGGCATCACTCGCGGGTTTGGTGTGGCTGATGGTGATGGTCAACGACCCCTCCTCGTCGCGCACGATCCCGGGGGTGCGATCACCGATCGAATAGCGGTTGATCGGGTTGCTCACCAGGAAGAAGTCCGGCACCGAGTACATGGTCAGCGACCAGAATGCGTCAACGGGCGGAGTCGGATCGAGGCGGAGTCGGATCGAGGCGGAGTGCGTACGTATTCGAACCGGTGAGCTGCCGGCCCTGATCGTCGAGGTAGGTCATGATGTATGCCGCCTCGTAGGGGTGATTCCCCCAGAGCCCTCCCTTGGCTGCGGCAGCCCGCTCGATGATCCGCAAGGTCGGGTCCTCGATCTTGAATCGTGCGTCGTCGAGCGAACCGACTTCGAAGAAATCGAGGTTGTAGTCGAAGGCGTGGAACGTCAGCTTCCAGCCGTTGACTTCGGGACTCGACCCCTTTTTCAGTACCGTGTCCAGATTTTGACGACCGGCAGCTAAGCCTGCCCGCAGAGCTGCCGCCGTCTCGTCGTCCGGTGACGAGTAGGGAGTGGGGCCGGATCGGTCGATTCCGAGCGGTGCGAACGAGTCCTGCAATGCGCGATCGCGTGTAGCCGGCGGGAAGGCCTGTGACCACAGTCGTAGCTTCTCGAAGAACCGAAGGTCGGTGCCGACCGTCGGATCCGGCGACGGGAGACCCGCGGGTCGGGTGCCGGCGTCGAGCACGGTCAGAGTGGTCGAATCCTGCAATGCATGAACAGCCGGAAGGTCGTCGTCGCCGGAGCATCCCCACCTGCCGACGATCGAGGCAATGGTCGTAGGGAACGTGATGACGGTGGCGTCGCCCGGTTCGCCGGCGTTCCAGCCCGGCGGCACCAGCAGGAAATCGGCGGCGGCGGTGCCGGTGGCGCGGTGGCCAACGTACGCGAAGTTGTTGGTCCAGGCGTCGACGAACTGCAGCACGTAGTACCGGCCGGCAGTGTCCGGAACGTGCAGGGCGACAGGTCCCACGGACAGATCTATCTGGGCCATCGAGTACACGGTGTCGTTGTTGATGGTCACGAACGTGTCTGCCGGGCCGGCTAAGGCTCGCGCATGGCTGAAGGTGTTGAACCCTGCTGCGGGATTCGCTCCGACTCCCTCGTGGACATACCGGTGGACCTGGTCCAAGTTGAAGACGAGGGGAAATCCGTAGATGTAGGCATGAGATGCCAGATCGGACAACGTCTGGTTCGTCACGGCAATCCTGTTCTTCGTCTCGGATACGCGTCGGGTCTCCATACCGGCCCGACTGTGGGCGAGCCGTACGATTTACAACAATGCGGTGATCAGCCCCGGTCGTGCATCACCCGATGCGGATGAGGAACCTGCGAGCGTTCCCACGTATCGACCCGCACCGCGTCATCGTATGAACGCCGTGCCCTTCCACGATCGGTGACCGCACGACCGTCAGCTCGCGACGCGTTCCGGCCGGCGCGGTCTCGCGATCAGCGCGAAGTCGATCAGCCGGAACTGTGAGAAGGCACCACCTCTAGGCTGGCCGTGTGAAGAAGTACCTCCCCGCGCTCGTCCTGGACGTCGTCCTCGTGATCGTGTTCTGCGCCATCGGCCGCCGCAGCCACGACGAAGCCAACGCACTGACGGGTCTGGCCACCACGGCGTGGCCGTTCCTGACCGGCCTGGCGGTCGGCTGGCTCGCCACCGTCGCGCTCTACCGCGACAAGTTCGACGCCTTCCTCATCGTCCCGACCGGCATCGTGGTGTGGCTGTCGACGCTCATGGTGGGCATGCTGTTGCGCGTCGTCAGCGGCCAGGGAACGGCGTTCAGTTTCGTCCTCGTGGCGGGCACGGTGCTCGCCGTGTTCCTCCTCGGCTGGCGGGCCGTCGCGAAGATCGTGACGAAGTCGCGCGCCACCACCCGATAGCGGCGAATCCGCCCCGACGGCACACGCACACCCGCTCGAGGTGAGACAGTTTTCCCATGAGTGACACCATCGATCCGGCCCGGGACGAGAAGCGGTCCGACCGCAGCTTCTTCGGCCAGCCGTTCGCCCTCGCGAACCTGTTCGGCGTCGAGATGTGGGAGCGGTTCTCCTTCTACGGGATGCAAGGCATCCTGATCTACTACCTCTACTATTCCGCCGCCGACGGTGGCCTCGGAATCGCCGAGTCGTCCGCGACCAGCATCGTCGGCGCCTACGGCGGCACGGTGTATCTGTCCACCATCCTCGGCGCGTGGATCGCCGACCGGCTCCTCGGCTCCGAACGGACCCTGTTCTACAGCGCCATCCTCGTCATGCTCGGCCACATCGCCCTGGCCGTGTTCCCGGGGCTGTGGGGGGTGGGCATCGGCCTGGTCTGCGTCGCATTCGGTAGTGGCGGGCTCAAGGCCAACGCCACATCTCTCGTCGGTGATCTCTACGACGAGGACGACGACCGCCGGGACGCCGGATTCTCCATTTTCTACATGGGTATCAACCTCGGCGCCCTCGTCGGCCCGTTGCTGACGGGCTGGGCGCAGGACTCCATCGGATTCCACGCCGGCTTCGCGCTCGCCGCGATCGGCATGGCCCTCGGACTGATCCAGTACACGCTCGGCCGCAAGCACCTCCGCGGCATCGGTGCGGAACCGCCCAATCCCCTCCCCCGCGCTCAGCGGCCCAAGTGGATCGCGATCGGCGCCGCCGCGGTCGTGGTGATCGCGGCCCTGTCCCTGACCGGGGTGATCACCGCGGCCAACATGTCGGACATCGTGGTCGGCCTCACCATCGTCGCGGCGATCGGCTACTTCGCGATCATGTTGTCGAGCCGCCGCATCACCGCCGTCGAGCGCAGCCGCGTCTACGCGTTCATCCCGATGTTCATCGCCAGCGCGGTGTTCTGGTCGCTGTTCCAGCAGCAGTTCACCACCGTCGCGGTGTACTCCGACAAGCGACTCGACCGCAACCTGTTCGGCTGGGATTTCCCGCCGTCGTGGGTGCAGTCCATCAACCCGGTCTTCATCATCATCTTCGCCGGCGTCTTCGCGGCCGCGTGGACGAAGCTCGGACCCCGTCAGCCGTCGTCGCCGATCAAGTTCGCGGCGGGCACCGTCATCATGGGTATCGCGTTCCTGGCGTTCATCCCGATGTCGGGTGGCGGCGCGAACAGCGCACCGCTGCTGGGTCTGGCCGGAATCCTGTTGCTGTTCACGTTCGCCGAACTGCTGCTGTCCCCGGTCGGGCTGTCGCTGTCGACCAAGCTGGCGCCCGAGGCCTTCCACACCCAAATGGTGGCGTTGTTCTTCCTGTCCGTCGCCCTGGGCACCGCCATGGCGGGCACACTGGCCGGCTACTACGACGAGAACAACGAAGTTCCGTACTTCACCGCGGTCGGGCTGGGCTCGATCGCCGTCGGTGTGCTCCTCGCCATCGGGTCACCGTGGATCCGGCGTCTGATGAAAGGTGTGCACTGAGCGTCGTCTCAGCGCACCCACAACCACGCGGCCAACCCGAATCCCGCGATTGCGATGACGACGCGGAGGACGGACGGTGGTATCCGCCTGACGACGGGCGGGCCGCACCAGCCACCGGCCAGGGCGCCGATCGCCATCGCGGCGGCGGCGCCCCAGTGGACGGGGCCGAAGATCGCGAACCCGATCGCCGCCACCAGGTTCGCGACGCCGAGGAGAAAGCTCTTCAGGATGGTCGCGCGCCAGATCTTCTCCGAGGTGAGGATCAGCGCGATCGCCAGGAAGATCACGCCGGCGCCCGCGCCGAAGTACCCGCCGTAGATGGCGACGACGAACAGCGACACCGAGTACGCGCGTGGCATGTCCCGCTCGCCCGCCAGCGCGCGGAGCCGGGGCTGCAACAGCAGCGCCAGCGCGGCGAACGCCACCATGAACGGAACGATCGCCTCGAACGACCCCGCCGGGGCCACCAAGAGGATTCCCGCGCCGACCAGGCCGCCCGCAGCCGAGTACAGCGCCCAGCGCCACAGCTTGGGGCCGGTGTCGGCTACCTCCCGCGTCGAGTTGGACAGGGCGCCGACGCCGACCGCCACCATCGCGACCGTGTTGGTGACGTTCGCGGTCACCGGCGGAAGACCGACCGCGAGAAGTGCGGGATACGACACGATGGACGCCAGGCCGGTGACGAAGCCGACCAGTCCCGCGAAGAACCCCGCTACGACGAGAAGACCGATATCAAGCAGGGACACAAAGAAGAAACTTACCCTTGCTCACTTACTCCATCAGCGCGGACGGCCCCGCCATTCCCTCAGTTCGCCGGCTTCGCCATCACCGTGTCCTCAGTTCGCTGGCTTCGCCATCTCACGGAACAGCATGTCGGTCATCTTCACCGCGCGGTCCCCACCGTCGGCGTCGGCGACGAAGACCGCGAAGGCCAGGTCGCCGCGTGAGCCGTAGAACCAGCGGTCGTCGCCGCTCGCACCGTTCATGCCCATGAGGTCCGGGTAGCCGTTGAGGAACGACGCCCCGCCCCGCACCACGTTGTCGCGCATCATGCCGCGGAGCTGGTCGTTGACGTTCGCCGGAAGCGGCTGAGCGGCCACATCCGTGGTGCCCGGCTGCCCCTGGACGATCATCGGTGTCGGCGCGCTGCCCCGCGCGATCGACGCGGCCAGCATGGCCATCCCGAACGGCGTCACGGCGGGCAGGTCGCTGTCCTGACGGTTCATCACCTGGTTCATGCCCGACTGGTCGGCGGTGAAGACGGCGGTCTGATGGTCGAGGCCCGGGATCTTGTAGTTCATGCCGAGCCCCAGCTGATTGCCTGCCTTCTCGATGTCCTCGATCGACAGCGACGACGGGTCGACGCCCTTCTGCAGTCCGGCGGCCTTCTTCACCAGGTCGAGGTTCGATCCGGCCGGGTAGAGCCCCTGGAACGCGATCGGCCCCTGCTCCATCGCCTGGTTGTTCTGCGCGGCGGCCAGCACGGCGCCGGAGGACGGCTGGATCGCGACGATCGTCGCGGGGGTGCCGACACTGACCACGGCTTCCTCGGCTGCCAGCTGCAGGCGGGAGTCCATGGTCGCGACGATGTCCGGTCCGGGCGGGCCCTGGAAACCTGCCTGCGGAATCAGCGTGCCGTCGGGGTCCACGAGGTGGACGGCCCAGCCGGCCGTGGCATCCCGGTTGGCCTGCCACACCTTGCGCAGCGGATCCAGCAGCGGTGTCGTGATGCGCCGATCCGCCGTGATCAGCTTCGGCGTCTTGATGGTGATGACGCCGGGGATCGCAAGATCCTGCTCGAGGAACTCCCAGTCCTGGTCGCGCAGCAGCACGGCGGTGACCTGCTGGCCGGGCTTCTCGGCCATCTCCGCCATCATCGTGTCGGACGTCACGAGGGGTGCCACCGGCTCGAGGACCTCCGCGAGACGCCGGGTGGTCGCGACGGGATCGGGCATCGTGGCGGGATCGAGGGTGACCGAGTTGATGGTCTGCTCGTTCATGAGCAACCCGCCGAACGCGTCGAAGACCCGCGGCGGAGCGGCGTCCGTCCGGTCGTAGCGGACGATACGCCCGTTGCCCAGGTCGGGCGCGAGGATCGACGGATCCCAGGAGATGCGCCAGCCGACGGACAGGTTCCGCACACCACCCTGAACCTGGTAGGTCCAATCCTTGCCCTCACCGAAATGCCAAGCGGCACCAACGGTGAAGAAGCCGGAGTCGGAGCCGAGATCCATGAACTGGGTCAGGTCGAACTTGGCGTCCTCGGGTTTGAGACCGTCGAACATCTGCTGAATCGCCGTCTCCGCGGCGTTGGGATACGAGGTCTGCGCTGCCGCGGCAGCGGCGTCGCCCTCGTTCAGCGCGTTGACGAAGTCGTCGACGACCGACTGAGCGGTCGCCTCCTCTTTCGACAGCACACACGACGCCAGAATCACCGCCAAAATGACTGCCGACGTCAGGGCGATCACGTATCTGTTGCGGCGGCCAAGCGATCGTCCATTCCCCATGTCCACCATCTTGCTTTCAGTCACATGCGTAACAAGCACCATTTGCCTACGAAGGAGTTACGGTTGAGCCACAACTTATCCCCGAACAGCAACGCGCGAACGGGTTTATCGAAGAAAACGCCCCGCAGCCTGCACAGCAGGGGCCGAACTGTCACCTGTTGCTATAAAAACGGCAAATGCTAGGTCGTCCTTGATTCCGACGAACCAGCCGTGTGCGGGACCATTTCCCGACTCGGCCGTGCCCGTTTTGCCGAGCAGTCCCGGAATGTCCTGCAGCGCAGTAGCGGTACCGCCCGTCACAGTTTCGCGCATCATCGTCCGGAGGTCGGAAGTGACGTTCGCAGGCACGGTGGGCGCCGTCTTGTCGGCGGTTCCCGGTTGGCCTTGCACGATCATAGGCGACGGCGTCGAACCGTTCGCGATGGAGGCGGCCACCATGGCCATTCCGAACGGCGTCGCGGTCACCTGCCCCTGCCCGATCCCGGACTCGACACGGGCCGCCGGACTGTCTGCGACGGGCACGTTGCCGGTCACGGTCGTCAGCCCGGGCGTCACGTAGTCGACGCCCAGCCCGAACTGCAGCGCGGCTTGCTGCAGGGCGTCGGGCGGCAACCCGACCGCCAGCCGTCCCATGGTGGTGTTGCACGAACGGGCGAACGCGGTGTGCAGCGGGACCGCGCCCAGGTCGAATTCGTCGTCGTTGGGGATCTGCCTGCCCTCGATGTTCTCGGTGCCGGGGCAGGGCAGAACGGTGTCCGGTGTGGCGGCACCGGCCTGCAGGGCCGCGGACGTGGTCACCGTCTTGAACGTGGATCCCGGCGGGTAGAGGCCGGTCAGCGCGATCGGGCCGAGTGCATCGGCCGGAGCGTTCTGCGCCACCGCCAGCACCTCGCCCGTGGAGGGTCGCAGGGCGACGATGGCGGCCTGCTGCGGGACGTCGGCGAGCGCCCGCTCGGCAGCCATCTGCATCGGGAGATCGAGGGTCGTCGCGATGTCGGGGGCGTCGGGCCCCTGTTCACCGGCGATGCTCTTGGCCGCGCCGTCCTGACCGACCAACTGCACCGCCCAGCCGGCGGAGGCGTCCTGCCCCTCCTGCCACAGGTCACCGAGGCCCGCCAGGGTGGGTGAGGCCAACGCTTTGTCGGTGCTGAGCAGCCTGGTCTGCGGCGCCAGCGTCACGCCGGCGAGTTGCCGCAGCTGCGGTTCGATCGGCGCCAGGTCCTCGGCGCGCAACGAGATGGCCGTGACCGGCTTGCCCTGGGCGCCGGCAAGATCCTGCTGGAGCGAGGCCGCGGTGATCGTCGGCGCGATGGGCGACAGCAACGCCGCCACCGCCGCGGTGTCGGCCCCCTGTTCGAGGTTGACCAGCGTCACGACCTGTTGCTCGAGGATCGGTGCCCCACCCGCGGCGAGGACCTTCGGTGGCGTCCCGGTCGTGGTGGTGTACCGGACGGTGGTGTCGTCGGTGAGACCGGGTGCGAGCACGGCCGGGTCCCAGACGATCTTCCAGTCGTCGCCTTCCTTGGTGGCGTTGCCGGTGGTGCTGTACTTCCACTCCTGCCCCGGGGCGAACGGCCACGACACGTCCATCGTGAACGTGCCGCCGTCGTCGCCGGACTCCTGCACGTCGGTGCGGGTGAACGTCCCGTCCTTGTTTCCGAGCCCGTCGTACATCGCCGTGATCGCGGCGGTGGCGGCGGCCGGATCGGTGGTGAGTTCGGCGGCGGCCTGCACGTCGTCGCTGTTCAGGGCGTCGGCGAACTGCTGCGAGACGGTGTCGGGCTGGTCCGGTCCGAAGAGTCCGCAGGCGGAGAGCACCGTCGCGAGGACGGCGATTCCGGCCGCTGCCTTCCGGGTGGGGGTGGGACGGATGGGGCTGTGACGATTTGAGGTGCGCACGGACTCGATCATGCCTGACGTGGTGGCGCGCTTCGAATAATCGGTGTAATCATGTAATCAGTGCTGCATCGCAGTGATCGCGGCACCAGGGTCCCCAGGAGGACGCCATGAGAAACACACAAGGTCCGGGCCCGCGCCGCTTCGGCCGGCCCGGTGGATGGCAGCAGGCGGATGTCCCCGATGCGAGCGACGCGGCCGAATGGTTCGCCGGCCGTCTTCCCGACGACTGGTTCACCGGCCCCGCGACCGTCGAGGTCGACCGCGAGGAGATCGTGGTGGTCGGCGAATTGCCGCCCGTCGAGTCCGCCGACTCCGGTTCCGAGGCGGCGATCGACGGACGCATCTCCCGATTCCGCGAAACGACCCGGGGCGATCGGATGCGCATCGCCGACGAGGCCGAGAGACGATACGGGCGCAAGGTCGCGTGGGGCGTCAGCCTCGACGGCCACAAGACGCTGTTCACTCACCTCGCCGTTCCGGTGATGACCCGGCTCCGCCAACCCGAACGCAAGGTTCTCGACACGCTCGTCGACGCCGGTGTGGCGCGGTCGCGATCGGACGCCCTGATGTGGACGGTGCGCCTGGCGGGCCAGCACAGCGAACAGTGGCTCGCCGAACTCCGCGACGCTATGGCGAAGGTGGACGAACTCAGGGCCGACGGCCCCCAGATTTAATTCGATTGCGCGGGCATCGGCGCCGTCCTATCGTGAACGGCACCGATGCGCACCGGGCGCGTCTGACAGAGGGGAACGGTCCATTGCTCCTGACGAGGTAGTCACGCGAGTCTTCATCCGCACACACCTCGGGAGTCCCCTATGGCCCAGTCATATCTGTCCCTGTCCGACCTCACGTTCACCTGGCCCGACGGCGAGCCGGTCTTCGACAGCCTCGACGCCGTCTTCGGCCCCGGACGCACCGGGGTGGTCGGTCTCAACGGTTCCGGTAAATCCACCCTGCTCCGGCTGATCGCCGGGCGCCTGCACGCCGACCGCGGGTCGGTGACGGCGCAGGGCGAGGTGGCGTATCTGCCGCAGGACATCACGCTCGATCCCGCACTGAAGGTCGACCGGATCCTGGGCATCGCCGACCTCCGGGCGGCGTTGCACCGCATCGAGTCCGGCGACGGCACACCCGAGGATTTCGATGCCGCGACCGGCCGCTGGGACATCGAGGAGCGGGCGGTGTCGACCCTGCACCGGCTCGGTCTCGAACGCGTGCTCGGCAGCACGTCCGATCTAGATCGCACCGTCGGCACCCTGTCCGGCGGTGAGACCGTGCTGCTCGGCCTCACCGCGCAGCTGTTGAAGGAACCGGAGGTGCTGCTCCTCGACGAGCCCACCAACAACCTCGACAGCGCGTCCCGCAGCAAGCTCTACGAGGTGGTGCAACAGTTTCCGGGCACCCTGCTGGTGGTCAGCCACGACCGTGACCTGCTCGATCTCATGAATTCCGTCGCGGAGCTGCGCGGTGGTGAGATCCGCATGTTCGGCGGGAACTTCAGTGCCTACCAGGAGATCGTCGAGGCGGAGCAGGAGGCCGCGCGGGCTGCGGTGCGCGATGCCCGCAGCGACGTGCAGAAGCAGAAGCGGGAGCTCGTCGAGGCCCGCATCAAGATCGACCGTCGTAAGCGGTACGGGCAGAAGATGTTCGAGAACAAGCGCGAACCGAAGATCGTGATGGGACTGCGGAAGCGCCAGGCGCAGGAATCCGCGGGGAAGCTGCGAAACAACCACATCGCGAAGGTCGACGGGGCGCGGGAGTCGTTGACGGAAGCGGAGAGTGCCCTGCGGGAGGACCGCGAGGTGCGCATCGACCTCCCGGCCACGGAGGTGCACTCGGGCCAGGAGGTGGTCTCCGTCCGGGACGTGAGCCTGCTCAGCGGACAGGAGGTGTCGCTGGACGTCGTCGGTCCCGAGCGGATCGCCCTCGTCGGACGCAACGGCGTCGGGAAGACGACCCTGCTCGACGCCGTCGTGGCCGCGGGACCGCGGGTTCCGTTCAAGGCCCTGCCGCAGCGACTCGACGTGTTCGACGAGTCGCTGACGGTCGCCGAGAACGTGGCGGCGGCGGCGCCCCACGCGTCGCAGGAACAGATCCGCGCGCAGCTGGCCCGGTTCCTGTTCCGGGGCAACGATTCCGACGTGCTCGCATCGGCGTTGTCGGGCGGGGAACGGTTGCGGGCGGCGCTGGCGACCATCTTGCTGGCCGAACCCGCCCCGCGGCTGCTGTTGCTGGACGAGCCGACGAACAACCTCGACCTGCCGAGTCTCGCCCACCTCACGCAGGCGCTCCGCAGCTACCGCGGCGCGCTGATCGTGGTCAGCCACGACCGGCAGTTCCTCCACGACATCGGCGTCACCCGGTGGCTGGAACTGACCGACGAGGCCCTTCGGGCTTGTGCGCCTTTTCGGTAGCCCCGGCTACCAGAAAGGCGCACGGGCGGAGCCTAAAGCGTGATCGCGTCGAGGCGGGTCTTGATGAAATCCGCCGACGTGACGGGCCCGAGCCCGGCGACGGTTCCGATCGGCGGTTCCAGAGGTGTCACCTGCGCGTCGTGGTTGAGTTCGTAGAAGTAGATGAGCGACACCAGGTCTTCTTCGGGGGCGTCGGCCTGCGGCGGCAGCACGCGGTGCCGGCCCGACGGCCAGCGCTTGCCGCTCCAGTACTCGAGGAGGTCGCCGATGTTGACGGTGACAGCGTCGGGGTCGTAGGGCGCGTCCTCCCAGCCGCCTTCGTCGGTGTACACCTGGAGTCCGCCTGCGCCGGGTTCCCGGTCCAGGACGGTGACGGTGCCGAAGTCGGTGTGCGGCCCGATGCGGAACTGGCCCGGCTCAGGCTCCCCCACCGACGACATCGGCGGGTAGTGGTTGATGTTGCACGTCCACGTCGGGCGGTCCGCGAGCCCGTCGAAGGGGTTGACGGGCAGCGCGAGTGCCGCCGAGAACAGGGCGAGGAGGTCGTCCGAGAGCCGGCGCATCGCCTCGGTGTAGGTGGTGAGAAGGGCGCGCAGTTCCACCACTTCGGCGGGCCACACGTTGGGCTTGAACCACACGTCGTCGACGAGGGGATCCCCGGTGCACGTCTCGGCCCCGACGGCGAACGTCTCCTTGAGGTCCGGGGGCGTCTCGGTGCCCTCGGCATAGCCGTTGGCCTCCATCCCGGGCCCGATCCAGCCGCGTTCGCCCACGATCGCCGAGTACCGCGCCTTCACCTCTTCGGGAAGTGCGAAGAACCGGCGCGCGGCAGTCCGTACGTCCGCGGCCAGTTCGCGCGTCACCCCGTGGCCGCGGACGAGGAGGAAACCGGCGCGCTGCAGTCCCTCGTCGACGTCCCGGGCGACGGCCGCGGCGGAGGGTCCGCCCGCCCGCCAGAGTGCGATGTCGACGGTGGCGATCGGGGTCATTCGGCTACTCCAATGTCTTCGTTCCAGAGTTCGGGCTGGTTCTCGATGAATTCGGTCATGAGGTCGATGCAGTGTTGATCGCGCAGGACGGTCACGTCCACGCCGTTCTCGCGGAGCCATTCGTGGCCGCCGGTGAACGTGACGCTCTCCCCCACGACGATCGCGCCGATGTTGAACTGCCGGACCAGACCGCTGCAGTACCAGCACGGTGACAGGGTCGTCACCATGATCGTCGAGCGGTAGTCGCGCTGGCGCCCGGCGGCCCGGAACGCGTCCGTCTCACCGTGGACGGACGGATCGGCGTGCTGGACCCGTCGGTTGCGGCCGCTGCCCAGCAGGGTTCCGTCGCCGGCGAAGAGCGCGGCCCCGATCGGTATCCCGCCCTCGCGTTTGCCGAGTTCGGCTTCGGCGATCGCCACGGTCAGCAGTTCCTCGGGGTCGAGGGCCATCCGCGCAGAGTTCACAGAGATCGACATGCCTCTACCTTGCGTCTCGGACGGCGCGACCACAACGGACACACTGTGGTAACGAACGGGCCTTAACCTGTACAGACTGTCCGCCTCCCGAGGAGGGTTCGACGATGTCGTTGACCGTGCGCGAGTTGCTCCGGAACCAGTTCTTCAGCGCGAACCCGCAGGTTCTGGCCGGGAAGTCGCAGCTCGGCCGCACGGTGCGCTGGGTACATTCCAGTGAAATCTACGAGATCAGCCCGCTGCTGTCCGGGGACGAGTTGCTGCTGACCACCGGGCTGGGTCTGTCCGGTGTGGATCCCGGCACCCGCAGGCACTATCTCCGCGAGGTCGGGGAACGCAATGTGGCGGCCGTGGCGATCGAGTTGGGCCGGACGTTCGACGCCGTTCCGGGCGACATGATCGAGGAGGCGGCCGCCCTGGACCTGCCGCTGATCGCGCTACGGACAGTGGTCCCGTTCATCGAACTCTGCCAGAACGCCAATACGGAGATCATCTCCCGGGAGGTGTCGGCCCTGCGGACCCAGAACGAACTGTCCCGCGTCCTGGAGGCCGAACTGATGGCAGGCAACGGGGTGGCCCGGTTGCTCGAGCGCGTCAGCGAGGCGAGCGGCTGCCCACTGATCGTCACCAGCGGCAGCGGGGCGCTGGTCGCGGCGCACGGCGTCGACGACGACCGCGCGGCCTGGGCAGCAGCCGACGCCGGAACCGTCACGGCTACCATCCATTCGCGGGACGGCGCGTGGGGGACGTTGACGGCCGGGCCGGGTTCCACGATGAACTCGCCCGTGTTGCGTGCGCTACTCGAACGGTCGACGGCGTCGCTCGGGCTTGCACTCACCTACTCGGGCAGCCTCGCGGGACGTCCGCAGCGCGCCGCAGCCGCGCTGGTGTCGGATTTGCTGGACCGCAACGACGTTCGGCAGATCGACCTCACCGTGCGGTCCGCCGCGGCGGGGTTCCATCCCGCGCCGGGCAACCGGGTGGTCGCGGTCGCCATCGATTCGCCGGGTTCGCGCATCGCGACCCGGTTGCTGGATTCGGCCGCCAAACTGCTCGGGCAGCCGTGCCTGCGTGCGGAGGTGCACGCGAGCACGTTCGGCCTGATCGCGGTCCCCGCACCCGTGGTCGACCCGGTGGGGACTGCCGTCGACTGCTTTCAGGAATCTTTGGCGTCCAACATCACCGACGGGGTGACGGTGGTGGTCGGCGATCCGTGCGACTTCGCTCCCGGAGACGTCGGCACCGCGCTGCACACCGCCCGCTCGGGACTGCGCCTCGCGATGTCTGCCCGGCGGTCGTGGCTGTCGGGCCAGGTAGTGACGACGACGCGGGAACTCGCCCCGGAACTCGCGCTCGATCGGCTGCCTCCCGACGTCAGGGAGCGGATGGTCGCGACAACCATTGCGCCGCTGGTGGAGTGGGATCGAACCCATTCGAGCGACCTGGTCCGTACCCTGGAGGTGCACCTTCGGCACGGGTGCAGCGCCACCAGTTCGGCGTCGGCGCTGCATCTCGGCCGGCAATCGCTGTACCAGCGACTCGAGCGTATCCGGACCCTCCTCGGATACGACCCGGGTTCGCCGTCGATGTACGGTTCGCTGCTACTTGCCCTGTGCGCCAACAGGTTGGCCACGTGAGATCTTCGCACCGTTGATCGCGAGGTACAGCGCTCCGGCCAGCACGAAGCCGACGAAGAACGTGATGTCGCCGAGTTCGGGTACCGCGCGCACCACGTAGCCGACGAACTTCTCCTGATTGGAGAACAACAGAACAGAGCCGACGAGGGCGATCACGAACGCGGTCAGACCACCCCAGTTGCTGTACTCGCGGTTGTACAGGAGGTTGTCGATCCGCTGTCCGCGGCGCAGATACTGGTCGGCGAACATGATGCCCAGCCACGGTCCGATCCAGTAGGCGACGATGAGCAGGAAGGCCTCGTAGCTCGCGGCGGCGTCGGCGAGCGCCCACCACGCCACGAGGAATCCGACGACTCCGAACATCATGGTGACCACCGCCCGCTGCGTCTTCAGCGGCAACCTCAGCCCGATGGTCACGAAGGCCATCGACCCGGAATACACGTTGAGGGCATTGGCGGCGACCGCCCCGAGTGCAATGGCGAGCAACGTCAGATTCGCCAGTGCCGAGGGCAGATTCGCGGTGAACGCGTCGGTCGGGTTGTCGGAGGACGGTGCGCCGATCGTCACGGAGGCGGCGCCGACGACCGACAGTGCGACACACGAGACGAACAGCCCGGCCGAGGCGAACAGCCCGGTGCGGACCCTCGACACGGTGGCCGGCAGATACCGGGTGTAGTCGGCGGCGTACGGCGTCCACCCGGCCGCGTAGCCGAACGCCGTTCCGACGGTGAGGAGGAACCCGCCCATTCCGCCGACACCACCCTCGACCGCGGGCGCGCCCGGGTTCGACTTCGCGAGTATTACCACCGCGGTGATCGCGAAGATCACGGCCAGCACAGGGAACGCGTAACGCTCGAACGCCTGGACCAGGTTGTGCCCGAAGAACGCGAACACGGTCTGGACGACGACGATCACGAGCAGTGAGGGCAGGGGCGCCAGACCGGTCAGCGTGTTGAGTGCGAACGCGCCGCTGACGCTGTTGGTGGCGAACCAGCCGACGCCGCACATGATCGACATGAACGCCGACGGAAGGGCGTTGCCCCAATACCCGAAGCCGAGGCGTCCGAGCACCATCTGCGGAACGCCGTGCAGGGGACCGCGCGCGGACAGAACGTAATGCGCGGCAGCCCCGAGACCCGTCCCGAGGACGAGCCCGAGCGTCGCCTGCCAGAACGTCATCCCGAACACCGACACGGACAGGACGCCGATGAAGATCGTGGCGAACTCGAGGTTCGGCGACATCCACGTCCAGAAGAGTTGGCGTGGAGTTCCGTGGCGGACCTCGTGCGGAATGAACTCGTTTCCGCCCGGTTCGACGGCCAGGACGCGGTCGCCGTACTCGCGTTCGGCAGCGGTCGCATCGCTGGTGGTGCCCTCGGTAATTGCCATAGAAGCACTGTGTTCGCCCAGGCCGGCGCCGACAACCGACAATGTGTCCGTCAAACGTGCGCTCGGGGCGGACAGATCGACGGGACGCAGTCGCCCCGGGTCTTGCGTTGGAGTGCACTCCAGGTCGTACTGTTCAGTCATGGCCACCCAGTTGGAGCAGTCGCCCGGAGCGTTCGCGAGCATCTCGGAGGTCTCGGCCATCACTGGCCTCACGCAGGACACCCTTCGCTGGTATGAGCGCGAGGGGATGATTCCCAGGATCGCGCGGGGTTCGGACCGTCGTCGCCGCTACAGCGAGCGGGACGTGCGGCTCATCGAACTGCTGGTGAAACTGCGGACCACGGGCATGCCGACCAGTGACATGCAGCGTTTCGCGGTGCTGCTGACCGGGGGCGCCGAGACCCACGAGCGGCGGTTGGCGCTGCTGCTCGCGCATCGCGAACGCATCCTCGCCCAGCAGGCGAGGCTCGACGACGCCCTGGCGGCACTCGACACCAAGGTGGATCACTACCGTGCCCTCATCGCAGGGACCGACGAAGACCCTGCCCGACAACGACGAGGAGAAGCATGACCGACATCGGTACGACAACCCTGGGTGACGCGCTCACCGTCTCCGACATGGGTTTCGGAGGAATGGCTCTCACACCCGTCTACGGCGGGGTGGAACCGGGGAAGGCGCTCTCGACACTGCATCACGCGGTGGATCTCGGAGTGAGTTTCCTCGACACCGCCGACGTGTACGGGGCCGGCGACAACGAGCGGTTGATCGCGCAGTTACTGAGGGACCGGCGCGAGGAAGTCACGCTGGCAACCAAGTTCGGGATTGTGGGGGATCCGAGGAAGCGGAGCGAGGGCGGCGCCTCGACCCGCGGCGACCGCGCCTACGTCCACGAGGCGGTGGACGCCAGCCTGCGCCGACTCGGCATCGGCACGATCGACCTCTACTACCTGCACCGCCCCGACCCGTCGGTTCCGATCGAGGACACCGTCGGTGCGATGGCCGAACTGGTGGCGGCGGGCAAGGTGCGACACCTCGGACTGTCGGAGGTGACGGCCGGGGAGCTGGCGTCCGCGCACGCGGTGCATCCCATCACGGCAGTCCAGTCGGAGTGGAGCATCTGGAGCCGCGACGTCGAGGCGCGGGTCGTGCCGGCGGCGGCCGCACTGGGTGTCGGGTTCGTCCCCTACTCGCCGCTCGGCCGGGGGTTCCTCACCGGGACCGTCACCGGCGTCGACACCTTGGCGCCCAACGACTTCCGCCGGACCCTCCCCCGGTTCGCGGCGGGCACGCTGCAGCGGAATCTCGGCGTGGTGGACGCGGTGAATTCGGTCGCAGGCGACCTGGGTGCCACGCCCGCACAGGTTGCGCTGGCGTGGCTCTACGCGCAAGGCCGCGCGTTCGGACTTCCGGTCGTACCCATCCCCGGAACCCGCAGTGCGGAACGGGTGACGGAGAACGCCGGTGCTCTCGGTATCGAACTCGATGCGGCGCAGCTGGCGGTGCTGAACTCGGCCGGGGAGCATGTGGAGGGTGCGCGTTCGGAGGATCTGCAGTGGGTGTCGGAGGGCCGCGACTTCTGAGTGATGCAGACTGGGCGGGTGCAGCACGCTACCAATCCCGTCGACGGTGTCCGGATCGCGCACAAGACCGTCGGCGACGGTGAGCCGCTCGTTCTCCTTCACGGCACGGCGCTCTCCCACGCGATCTGGCGCGGATTCGGCTACGTCGCCGCGCTGCGTGACCGGTACCGGCTGATCCTGGTCGATCTGCGGGGCCACGGGCGCAGCGACAAGCCGCACGACGAGGACGCGTACGCGATGGATCTGGTCAGCGGCGACGTCCTGGCGGTCCTCGACCACCTGGACCTTCCCAGCGCACATGTTCTCGGGTACTCGCTCGGCGGCCGGGTCGCGCTGGCGTTGGCGGTCGGGGCGCCCGAACGACTGGAGAGCCTGATCGTCGGCGGCGGCAGCAGCCGACCGCAGGCCGGCGCGTTCGACCGCCTGTTCTTCCCGGGCTGCATCGACGTCCTCGAGCGGGACGGCATGGATGCGTTCCTGGGGCAGTGGAATGCCCGGCGCGCGTGGCCGATCGACGCCGGCACCCGGGCGGCGTTCATAGCGAACGACGCGAAGGCACTCGCCGCGTACATGCGGCGTTCCGGTGTGGAGCCGGGTGTGGACGACGACGTCCTGCGCGGGATCGCCGTCCCCACCCTGCTGTTCGTCGGTTCGAACGACTCCGAGCGGATCGGCGACACCCAGCGGGTGGCGGCACTGATTCCCGGTGCGTCGCTGACGGTCCTGCCCGGGTTCGACCACTCGACGACGGTGGCCGCGAGCACCGAGGTGCTCGCGGCCGTCGAGCCGTTCCTCGCCTCGGTGTGACCCCTACATCCATTCGACCAGCTGGATGATCACCCCGTTGGGGTCGCTCATCTGGAAGTAGCGTTCGCCCCAGGGCTCGGTTTCGATGGGCGTCACGATCGGGACGCCCTCCGCCTGCAGTCGCTCGTATTCACCGTCGATACCGTCGACGACGAGCGCGATCAGCAACCCCTGGCCGGCGTCACCGGCGATCCGCGCTGGCTTGAACGTCTCCAGTCCGGTCTTCAGGAAGACCAGATTGAAGCCGACGTCCGCGCGCTTCAGTGACACGAAGCCCTCTGCGGCCATCTCCTCGACGAAGCCCAGGTGGGACTTGGCGAACTCGGCCGACGCACTGGGGTCTGCGACGTTCAGCGACAGTGCGCTCGCGGTGACCTTCACGGTGGTGTCCTTTCGTTGACGACACCCCACTAACGTACACCGTACGACATTTGTTCCCGAGGGCACGTCATCACATCGCCAGCAGACCCTTCGCGATGTGCGTCACCTGGATCTCGTTGCTGCCTGCGTAGATCATCAGCGACTTCGCGTCGCGCGCGAGTTGCTCGACCCGGTACTCGGCCATGTAGCCGTTGCCGCCGAACAACTGCACCGCCTCCATCGCCACCTCCGTAGCCGCCCGCGAGGAGTAGAGCTTCATCGCCGACGCCTCCGCGAGGCTCACCTGATCGCCCGCCGCGGTGCGCTCGATGGCGTTGAAGACCATGTTCTGCACGTTGATGCGGGCGATTTCCATCTCCGCGAGCTTGAGCTGGATGAGCTGGAACTGGGCGATCTCCTTACCCCACAACTTTCGGGACTTGGCGTAGTCGACGCACAGCCGGTGACACTCGTTGATGATGCCCAGCGACAGCGACGCGATGCCGATCCGTTCGGCCGCGAAACTCTCCTTCGCGCTCGACTTGCCGTCGGACTTGCCGCCGTCCTCGGTCTCGCCGAGCAGACGGTCGCGGGTGAGGCGCACGTTGTCGAAGAACAGTTCCCCGGTGGGTGAGGAGTTCATGCCCATCTTCTTGAACGGCGCACCCTGGGTGAGCCCCTCCATGCCCGCGTCGAGGACGAACGCGAGAACCTTCCGGTCCCGGCGGTCGACGGACGAGTCTCCCTCGTCGAGCTTCGCGTAGACGATGATGACGTCGGCGTAGGGGCCGTTGGTGATGAACGTCTTCTGCCCGTTGAGGATGTAGTCGTCGCCGTCGCGGCGCACGTACGACTTCATGCCGCCGAACGCGTCCGAGCCGGAGTCGGGCTCGGTGATGGCCCAGGCTCCGACCTTCTCGAACGTGACCAGTCCGGGTAGCCAGCGCTCCTTCTGCGCCAGCGTCCCGCGACTGCGGATGGTGCCCGCCGCCAGCCCGAGGCTGACCCCGAGCGAGGCGACGAGTCCGAGGCTGACGCCGGCCAGTTCGGCGTTCATGATGACGCCCATGCTGCCCGCACCGCCGAGGCCGCCGGACTTCTCCTCCTTCGCGCCGGACGCGGCGTCCCCACTTCGCTCGCGGTCCAGCGACTTCGTCAGCGCGTCACGAGCCATCTCGTCCAGGCCGAAGGTGGCGAAGAGTTTGCGGATGATGTCGAACGGAGGCAGCTCGCCGGTCTCCAACTTGTCGACGTGCGGTCGAATCTCCTTGTCGATGAAGCCGCGGATCGCGTCGCGGAACATCAGGTCGGTATCTGACCACTCATACATGCCGGGCACTCCAGTCACTGAGAGACAAACGGTTGCCGCAAATATAGAACACGTTCCTATTCTTGGACAGGTGTGCCGGACGGCGCACCCGTTCGGAACGGCACCGGAGCCCCTTCGGCCAGCACCACGTACGCGCGACGCCACGGGTCCGTCCCGACGAGCGTCCACTCGTGCCCGCTCCCGGCGGTGTCCTCGGCCAGCAGGACGTCGCCCTCACGGAGGCGGAACTGCTCACCGTTGCGGGTCCGGAAGTCGAGGGTGCCGCTGAGGGTCAGCACGAGTTGCCGCACCGGCGCGGTGTGCCAGTCGAAGGATCCGCCCGAAGTCGTCTCCTCGAAGCTGACGTGGGTCACGTCCACACCCGCGGTGCAGAGATCGCCGTTCCGCCCCGGGTCCATGGCGAGGAAACCCAACTCGACGTGGGATGCATCGTCCGCCCCGGTCCACAGCCGCACACATCGAATCATGCCGAGCCACCTTTCGTTTCACCGATCCCGAGCCACTTCGACCTCAGCCGGTCGAGGGTGCCGTCCGCGGCCAGGGTGCGCTGCGCCGACTCGATGCCTTCGCGCAGCGCGTGATCACCCGTGCGGACGGCGACGGCGATCTCCTCGCGGGAGATTCCCCGTTCGACCACCTCCACGTGCGGACGATCCCGGACGAGCCAGGTGAGGACCGGCGCGAGTTTCATGACGGCATCGCACCCGCCCGAGGACAGGTCGTCGAGGGCTTGGCCGATCCGGTCGTAGGCATACACCCGGATCGCACCCGCGCGGCCCTCCGCGACCAGCCTCTCCACGATCGGCTGACTGGTGTTGCCGTGCTGGACACCGACGGTCAGACCACCCAGATCGTCCACCCCGCGCACTCCGGGATGCCGCGACGTGTCGACGGCGAGGGACTGACCCGACACGAGGTACGGAGCGCAGAAATCCGCGCGCCCCCGCCGCTCCGGCGTCACGGTGGTTCCCGAGGCGATGCAGTCGAATTCACCGTCCGTCAGCGCGTCGAAAATGCCGTTGAAGTCGGTGCCCCGGTACGGGACGAGCGACCATTCGACGCCGAGCACCTGCGCGACCGCCCGCGTGAACTCGACATCGAAACCCGCCGGAGCCCCACCGTCCCGGAATTCGAACGGCGGGTCGGGCAACGCCGAACCCACCCGCAGTACCCGCGCTGCCGCCGTCATGCCATCCCTCTCCGCCGTGACGAGTACCTACGAGCCGATCAGCCCCAACCGCTGTGCCAGCCAAGGCAATTCCTTCTCCAGTCCCGCAGACCACACCGCGAAGCTGTGCCCGCCCGGCACTTCCACGTACTGCACGTCCATGCCCGCGTCCTTCGCGGCCTGATAGACCTTCTGGGCACCCGGCTTGTATGCGTCGTCGTCACTGCCGATCACGAAGACCCCGGCCGAATCCGGGTACTGCTTCGACGCCATCAGATCGAGCGGGTTGACCCGCTTGAACGCCGCCTCGTCACCGCCGAATCCGTCGTCGAGGGTGCGCTGGTGGTCGCCGAGCGTGGGTTCTTCCTGACCCGAGATGTCGAGGAACGTCGGGTACACGTCGGGATAGTTGGTGGCCATCTGGAGCGAACAGGTGCCGCCGTAGGAGAGGCCGCCGATCGCCCACGCCTTGGGGTCCGGGTTGACCTGCAGGTTCGACTTCACCCAGGACGGAACGTCCTTCGCCAGATACGTGGCCACGTTGCCCAGCTTCGAATCGACACACAGGGGGTTCGCGATCTGCGAGCCGGTGCCGTCCGCCACCACCACGATCGGGGCCAGTCCCCCGTGCTTCGCGGCGAACTCGTTCATCGTGGTGGCGAGCTTGCCTCCGGCGAACCAGTCCTCCGGCGAACCGGGCTGACCGGCCAGCATCACGAGCACCGGCAACAGGGGGCGTGGGTTGGCGAAGTAGGCGGGCGGGAGGTAGATCTCGGCGTCGCGGGCGGCGAAACCCGACGCCGTCCCGGGAACGCCCGCCGTCAGGACCCGCCCCTCGCTCGGCATTCCGGGCGGGGCGGTCCACGACGCGTCGAGAGGCGTTCCCGTCACCACGGTCTCGGTGGTGCTGCCGAGGTCGTTCATCTGAACCCGGTCGAACGGCTCCGCCCCGAATGCCGTGCCCACCGTGGGATAGGCATCGAACACCAGGTTGATCTGCGTCGCGGACGCGAGAAGGACGGCGAATACCGCGAGAACCGACACGACGGCGGCTTTCACCGTCCGGCCGGCGCGGATCCTCGGCACGAGCAGGACGATCGCGAAGAGCCCCAGACCGATCCACACGTAGATGGAAATCTCGATGGGATCTGGGAACGGCCGGAGCACCTTCTCGACCATCACGTACAGGACGACGGTGACCACCACCGACACGGCCAGGCAGATCGGAATCGCTTTCCTGGGGTACCAGGGTGCGCGGGCGGCGAGCAGCCACACGCCGCCGAGCACACCGATCACCGTGAGGATCCAGGGCAGAGGCCCTGAGATCACGCTGAGGTCGCTGAGCCATTCCACGTCACGAAGCCTAGAGCGCGAACCCGCACTACGTCGGCGACTCGGAACGACCGGTAAAATTGCGCGGGTGACATTCATCAAGGTGTGCGGTCTGCGAGACGTGGCCTCCGTCGATCTGGCCGTGCGACTCGGCGTCGACGCCGTGGGGTTCGTGTTCGCCGACAGCGTCCGCCGGATCTCCCCCGAGGACGCCGCGCCGCTGGTCCGCCGGGTCACCGGTCACACCGTCGCGGTGGGCGTGTTCAAGGGGAGTCCCGTGTCGGAGGTGATCGAGGTCGCCGCCACCGCAGGTCTCGGAACCGTTCAGATGCACGACCTGAAGTCCGCCGACGACGTGGCCCGGTTGCGGGAGGCGGGGCTCGGCGTGATCCGTGCCGTGGTCGCCGGTGACACGTCGGGCGATTTCGGCGCCGACCGCATCCTGGTCGACGGAGCGACCGCCGGGGCAGGCGTGCCCTGGGACTGGGCGAACCAGAGCCGACCCGACGGCGAGTGGATCCTGGCCGGCGGACTTCATCCGGGCAACGTGCGGGCTGCCGTCGACGCGACCGGCGCGTGGGGTGTCGACGTGTCGAGCGGTGTCGAATCCTCGCGTGGTGTGAAGGATGCGGCGCTGATCGAGCAGTTCGTCGCCGCCGTCCGATCCGGCGACTGAGTCAGCCCGGCATCCCGGCCACTGAATCTTCGACGTCCCACGACGCGAGCACCGTCCGGATACCCACGACCAGCGCGAGCGGCTGGTCGATCATCACGTGGTGTCCGGCGTCGGGGATCTCGACCACCACCGCAGTGGGCCCGAACCGGCGGCGCATGCCGTCCATCATGGTGTCGGTGACGATGCCGTTCTCGGCGCGGAAGTAGGCGATCCGGCAGCGTGGGTCGGATCCGCCCAGGTGATCGCTGCCGTGACGCGCGAAGAACGCGGAGTCGAACTTCCACGCCCAGCCGCCGTCCACCTCCTCCATCGAGTTCTCGGCGACGTGCCGCAGGACCGCGGGCACCGCGGTGTCCTGCGGCGGGACGAACCGGAACCGCTCGAGCGCCTCGGCCCTGGACGGGTAGACCTTCTTCGGACCGAAGGCACGCTGCTTCCGCGCTTCTTCCTCCTCCGGTGTGCGGGCGAGGACGGGCGAATCGATCAGCGCGACACCCGCCAGATCCTCGCCGAACAGCTGCGCGGCCACGTAGGACACCATGCCGCCCATGCTGTGCCCGACGAACACCGGCGCCCCCGAGATACCCGCCGGCTTCGCCACCGCCAGGGCTTCTTCCGCCCACTGCTCCAGGCCGTACTCCGCGCGCCGGTCGCTGTCGCCGTGCCCGGTGAGGTCGAGGGCGACGACGCGACGGTCCGTGGCCAGCATGGGTGCCACATGGTCCCACCACCGGCTGTGGGCGGCGCCGCCGTGAACGAGCACGATTCCCGGTGATCCCGACGGCCCCCACGCACGGTAGTGAACCTGTGCACCGGCGACGTCGACCCGGCCGGTGTCGACCGGCGACGCCAACGCCGTGGTGAACCAGCGGGGCGCGTCCGTCTGCACGTTGCTCATTCACCGAACATACCGACCACGTGTGGCCGTCCCCGACCGCCCTACAGAAGGTCGAGCATGGCTGTGACCGCGCGTTCGACCACCGGGAACCGGTCCGGGGCCAGATCGTGGCGGGCTCCCTCGAGTTCGACGAGCGTCGTCGGTGCGGGGATCAGTTCGACCGCCGACCGCATCTCGTCGGTGCTCGCGAACGGGTCCTTCGAACCGTGCACCACCACGGACGGGGTGCGGAGACCGGGCAGGTGCTCGGTGCGGAGCTTCTCCGGCTTGGCCGGCGGATGCAGCGGGTACGACAGCAACAACAGGGCGTCGACGAGACCCGGTCGCTCCGAAGCGAACATGGACGCCTGCCGCCCGCCGTACGAGTGCCCGCCGGCCCACACCGGCGCCGTCACCAGCTCCCGCATCACGGCCACCGCGGCCGCGATGCCGTCCCGGTCCTCCGCCGCCTTCGACGGATGCGGCGGACCCGACGCGCGGCGCTGACGGAACGGGAGATCGAACCGCAGCACGACGACCCCCCGCTCCACGAACCCGTCGGTCACGGCGCGCAACAGCTTTGTGTCGCAGTCACTTCCCGCTCCATGCGTCAGGACCAGCCCCGCCACCCCGTCACCCTCGGGGTGATGGAGATGTCCGCGCACACCGTCACGTTCCAGCAACTCGCTCATGCGGTTCACGGTAGTGGAATGTCGGCCTGCTCCGGCGCGTGCAACTCCGCCAGTTCTTCGCACGGCTGGTCCGCGAGTTCGTTGGCGCGTGGCACGACGCCCGTGCTCCAGTACCCGTGCAGCATGCCCGGGGAGATCCGGAATCGAACCGGCACGCCGGCGGCCTCCAGCACAGCGGCGTACGCGGGGGCGTGATCTCGGAGGGGATCACATCCGGCCCCGCACACGATGGCGGGTGCCACTGCCGTCAGGTCGCCCTCGATCGGTGAGACGCGGGGGTCGAGAGACAGGCTGCGGTCTGGGAGGTAGCCGGCCCCCATGTCCTCATTCGCCCGCACCCTCTGTCGTGCCGAAATCCGACGGTTGATTGCGATTGGCTCTCGGTCTGTTTGCCGGGTTTCGGTGCGGGGTACCTTAACAACACGACTGCTGGGAGTAGCCAATGGACACCATGACCATCATCTGGATCATCGTCGCGATCGTCGTCGTGCTCGCCGTCATCGCGCTGCTCGTTGCGGCATCACGCAAGCGCAACGAGCGCCGCCACCAGGAGGCCGACAGCATCCGCGCGAGGGCACAGGAGCAGACATCCGTCGTCGAGAAGCGTGAGGCGATCGCGGAGGAGACTGCGGCCGACGCCAGAAGGGCTCAAGCGGAAGCCGAGGCCAAGGCGGCCGAGGCCAAGAGACTGCAGGTCGACGCGCAAACGCACCAGAACACGGCGACCACGTCTCGGGACGACCTGAAGCACGAGTGGCAGCGGGCCGACGAGCTCGATCCCGACGTCAAGACGACGGACACTCCGCCGAACGACGCCAGAGCCACCGACGCTCGGACCACTGGAACGGGGCCGACGAACGCTCGCGCCACCGATGCCCGAACCACGGGTGCAGGGCCTGCCAACGGTCGGCCCACCGGCACGGACTCCACGAATACCCATGGAGCACACGCGAAGCCGACCGACACGTCGTCGACATAGCGTTCGAGGACATAGCGTTCGAGTACGACACGTGCATCGGCCTTGCGCCGGTGCCCACACGGGAGGTCGGAAATGCGTATCGGACGGCTCGTGACGCTTATCGTGATCATTTGGCTGATCATCGGCGCCGTTGCCGTGTGGCAGCGCGGTTACTTCAAGGACACGACGGCCGATTGCGCCAGCGCCGGAACGATCGCGGTCACCGTGATCGCCGGACCACTCAACTACGCGGGTGTGAACCCGAAGATCGATTGTGAAGTGCCGCAACCGAGTCAGTAGTTCCAGACCGTCAACCGAAAGAGGGAAGACCGTGATCGTTCTCGGGATCATCCTGCTCGTCATCGGCCTCGTCGCGGGGATTTCCATCCTCACGACGATTGGAATCATCCTTCTCGTCATCGGCCTCGTGCTGCTACTGCTGGGCACGACGGGCCGCGCGGTCGGCGGGCGGAAGTACTGGTATTGACGTCGGCGCTCATCCGTTCGACATAATCAATCATTGACATTATCAATGATTGATAGTTAGGTTCCTTTCGAGTATGCATGCGTGCGCCGCACGCGTGCCGTCGAAAGGAACCTCGCATGTCTTCGGTTGCACTGGAACGGACCATTTTCGACGCCGATCACGATGCGTTTCGGGAAACGGTGCGCCGGTTCGCCGAACGTGACGTCGCCCCGCATCTTCGCGACTGGGCCGACGCGGGACAGGTCGACCGGGACGTCTTCCGCCAGGCAGGCAAGCTCGGGCTCCTCGGGATCAATGTCGAGGAGCGATTCGCCGGCGGCGGAATCGACGACTTCCGTTTCAACGCCATCGTCATCGAAGAACTCTGCCGCGTCGGGGCCCCTGCCGTGGTGATGGGCCTGGCGGGCATCAACGACCTCGTCACCCCTTACCTCGTCTCGCTGGCGAACGAGGAGCAGAAGCATCGGTTCCTGACGCCCTTGTGCACCGGCGAGAAGATCGGTGCCATCGCCATGACGGAGCCCGGTGCGGGCAGCGACCTGGCCGCGATCTCCACGACCGCCCTCCCCGACGGGAACGATCTGGTCCTCAACGGCACCAAGATCTTCATCAGCAACGGAATGCTCGCCGACTTCGTGATAGTCGTAGCCAAGACGGATCCGGCAGCGGGCAAGAAGGGCGTGAGCCTGCTGGTGGTCGAGGACGGGACGGCCGGCTTCACCCGCAACGGGCCGCTGCACAAGGTCGGCCTGACCGCCCAGGACACCGCCGAGCTCGTATTCGACGACGTCCGCATCCCCCGCGAGAACGTCCTGGGTGAACTGAACGACGGCTTCGGCTACCTGGGAGACAATCTGCCCCAGGAGCGCCTCAGCGTGGCCGTCACGTCCATGGCGTCGATGCGACGCACGTTCGACCAGGCCCTGACGTACAGCTGCGATCGGACCGCGTTCGGCCAGAGGGTGGCCGACTTCCAGGCCAACCGCTTCTACCTCGCGGAACTCGCCACCGAGATCGAGATCGCGCAGTGCTTCACCGACCGCTGCATCCTCGACGCCGCACACGGCACCCTCGACGAGGTGACCGCGGCGATGGCCAAATGGTGGATCACCGAGCTGCAGCAGCGGGTCGTCCAGCGCGCGGTTCAACTGCACGGCGGCTACGGATACATGCGCGAGTACGACGTCGCCCAGGACTACCTCGACTGCCGCGGCGGGCCGATCTACGCCGGCACCACCGAGATCATGAAGGAAATCATCGGGCGCAAGCTCACGCGTGCCTGACGGGTCCGATTCAGCCGAAGCGTTGGCGATCTCTTCCATTGACAACTTCAATGATTAATGTTTAATTGTGATCCGCGCTACACGCGCGATCCGCTCTGTTGTCCCACGCTCGGCCAAGGAGTATCGATGACGGTCACCGCCACCGCCGGCACCATGTCGGCCACCCAACGCAAGAAGGAAGTTCGCAGGGTGATCCTGTCGAGCTACCTGGGCAGCACCATCGAGTTCTACGACTTCCTGCTCTACGCCACCGCAGCGTCCCTCGTCTTCGGTCCGGTGTTCTTCGCCGATCTGGACCCTCTGGCCGCGAGCATCGCATCGATGGGAACGTTCGCCGCCGGCTACGTCGCGCGCCCCCTGGGCGGAATCGTCTTCGGTCACTTCGGGGACACCGTCGGCCGCAAGGCCATGCTGCTGATCTCGATGACCGTCATGGGCATCGCGTCGTTCGCGATCGGGCTCATTCCGCCGCCGGAGATGATCGGGTCTTGGGCCGCGGTGATCCTCGTACTGCTCCGCGTCTGCCAGGGACTCGCCGTCGGCGGCGAATGGGGTGGCGCAGCGCTGATGTCGCTCGAGCACGCCGAATCCGGCAAGCGCGGATTCGCAGCGGCGTTCACCAACGCGGGCGCCCCCACCGGCGCGCTGCTCGGCACGCTCGCGCTGGCGGCCGTGTCGCTTCTCCCCGACGAGCAGTTCCTGACGTGGGGCTGGCGCATCCCGTTCCTGATCTCGGCATTCATGCTGGCTCTCGGCCTGTTCATCCGGTCCAAGGTGTCGGAGAGCCCGCTGTTCACGGCGGCACTGAAGGAATCCGCGAAGAAGGAGACCACCCCACCCATCGTCACCATCCTGAAGCGGCCCCGCGCGGTCGTCGTGGCGTCGATGAGCTGCATCGCGAGCTTCGGAATGCAGACCGCATTCACCACGTTCGCCATCACCTACGCCGTGTCGAGCGGCGCCCCGCGGTCCGACGCGCTGCTGGCGTTCTCCTTCTGCCAGTTCTGTGCGATCTTCCTGGTCCTCGGATCTGCGCGACTGTCCGACCGGATCGGCCGCCGCCCGGTCATGCTCGCGGGACTCGGCGCGATGATCCTCAGCGTCTACCCACTGTTCCTGCTGCTCAGCACGGGACAGTTCCCGTTCGTCGCGCTCGCCTTCGTCGGCTACACCCTCTGCCACTCGGCCACCTACGGTCCGATGGCCGCGTTCATCTCCGAGCAGTTCGGCACCCGGGCGCGCTACACCGGAGCGTCGCTCGGATACCAGCTGGCCACTCTCGTCGGCGCGGGATTTACCCCCGTCATCCTGGCGTCACTGTTCGCGTCGTCCGGCAAGTCGATCCTCCCGGTCGGGCTGTTCATCATCGCACTGTGCGTGGTCAGCGCCGTCTTCCTCGTCGCGACGAAGGAGAGCAAGGACAACGACCTGAGCGCGGAGACCCCGTCGGCCTGACGCACCCATCCCGCCACAAGCTCGAGAGTAGCTTCGAAGAGAACGAGGAGTCACCATGGACAACGAAGGCATCGGCTCGTGGCTCGAGCGCCGCATCACCATGACGCCGAAGAACGAGGCGCTCGTCTTCGACGGACGGGCCGTCACGTACGAGGAGATGGCCCTGCGGACCCGCCGACTCGCCCACGGCCTGCGCGCCCTCGGCGTCGAGAAGGGTGACTGCGTCGGCTTCTTCGGTTTCAACGACCCCGCGGCGCTCGAGGTGATGTTCGCGGCCGGGCTGCTCGGTGCCACGTATCTCCCGCTCAACGCACGCCTCACCGCCGAGGAAGCTCGCTACGTGCTCGGCGATTCACGCTGCACCACAGTGATATTCGGCGATCAGCAGGCCGACGTCGCGCAGAAGCTGGCGAAGTCGGACACCCCGGTCACCACCTGGATCGGCCTGGGCAACTCGTGGTCCACCCACACGTACGAGGGCGTGCGCGCCGGGCAGCCGGACACCCGCATCGACGAGCAGGTGGGCCTCGACGACCTGTCCGTGCTGATGTACTCGTCGGGCACCACCGGAGCACCGAAGGGTGTCATGCTCAGCCACGGCAACATGCTGTGGAACGCGCTGAACCAGCTTCTCGCCCAGGACATGACGTCGAAGGAACGCACGCTGTCGGTGGCGCCGCTGTTCCACATCGGCGGGATCGGCGGCGCCGTCACACCGACACTGCTCAACGGCGGCACCGTGGTGCTGCTGCGCAAGTTCGATGCCGGCGTCGTCCTCGACACGATCGAGAAGGAACGCATCACCACGTTCTTCGCGGTCCCCACGATGATCCAGGAACTGTGGCACCACCCCCGGTTCGCGGACGCCGACGTGTCCAGTCTGCGGGCCATCTGTGTTGCCGGGGCTCCGCTGCCCGAAGCGTTGATCTCCCCGTGGCAGGACCGGGACGTCGCGATCACGCAGGCGTACGGCCTGACGGAGACCGCGCCGTCGGTCACCATGCTGTCGAGCGCGGACGTGCGCACCAAGATCGGGTCCGCCGGCAAACGGACGTTCTTCACCGACGTCGACGTCGTGCGTCCGGACGGGTCGAGCGCCGAACCGCACGAGATCGGCGAGATCGTCGCCAAGGGCCCGAACGTGATGCTCGGCTACCTGAATCAGCCCGAGGCCACCGCCCGCACGATCGTCGACGGCTGGCTGCACACCGGCGACGCCGGCTACTTCGACGACGAAGGTTTCCTCTTCATCTGCGACCGCTACAAGGACATGTACATCTCGGGCGGCGAGAACGTCTACCCCGCCGAGGTCGAGGCGGCACTGCTGAGACTGGAGGGCATCCGGGAGGCGGCGGTGATCGGCGTCCCCCACGAGAAGTGGGGTGAGACCGGTATGGCCTTCGTCGTCGCCGCCGACGGAACGACCCTCGACGAGGAGACGGTGCGCGTCCGGCTGCGAGAAAAGCTCGCGGGCTTCAAGATTCCCACGTGCATCCAGATCGCGGAGGCACTCCCCCGCACCGCCACCGGCAAGATCCGCAAACCTGACCTGCGCAAGCTTGCCGCTTCGCAGCCTGTGAGTACTTCTTAACCGCGGGCGGTTAACAAGTACTCACGAGCGTGCTTGCATTATGGAATGAAGCACATCGGGATCGTGTTGTTCGACGGCGTCGAGGAGTTGGACGCCGTCGGGCCGTGGGAGGTGCTGTCCGCGTGGACGCGCATGTACCCGGACGACGGATACACCGTGTCCTGCCTCTCCGCGTCGGGCGGGAGTGTGCAGTGCGCCAAGGGCCTCGTCCTGGGCGCTCATCATTCCCACGCCGACGCGCCGCCCCTCGACGTGCTGCTCCATCCCGGCGGTCAGGGCACGCGGCCACAACTGCTCGACGACGCCCATCTCGACTGGGTGCGCCGCCAGCGCGCCGTCGTTCCGTTGATGACCAGCGTGTGCACGGGTTCCCTGGTCTACGCGAAAGCCGGCCTGCTGAAAGACAGGCCGGCTACGACGCATTGGGCGTCGTTGGCGTTGCTGGCGGAGATCGATCCGACCATCGACGTGCGCCCGGACGATCGATTCGTCGACGACGGCGACGTGATCACGTCGGCCGGTGTCTCCGCGGGTATCGACATGGCACTGCACCTCGTCGCCCGCTTCGCCGGAGCGGAGCGGGCGCGCGAGGTGCGCCGCTATATCCAGTACGACCCTCGCCCCCTGTGAGTACTTGTTAACCACCCGCGGTTAATAAGTACTCACGGGCGCGTCAGCGCACCACGGAGAGCGACACGCGGCTGGGGTACCGCTCCCCCGTGTGCACGGTCTGGTGGGCGACCACGAATTCCGAGGATTCGTAGGCAGATTCGCCGGTGTTCAGGTTGCGGTCCCAGCGGGGATGGTTGCTGGACGTCACGTGGACCCGGATCCGCTCGCCGGGCTGGAAGGTGACGGCCGTGGACCACAGGTCGATCGCGTACTCGTACACCTCCCCGGGCACGAGCGGGCTCGGTTCGGCGGACGTGTACGTCCCGGGCGTCCGGTAGGAGTCGCGGTAGCGGGCCCGCACCATGCCGTCGGTGAGCGTGATCGACGTGCCGTCCGCGGTCACCCGGCACAGTCGCACGACGAAATCGGTGTCGACCGCACTGGACGACGCGAACAGTGTCGCGGACACCCGGCCGATCACCGTCAACGGCTCGGTGAGTGCCTCACCGGTGAACACGAGGACGTCGTCGCGGGATTCGACGCGGCTCTGTTCCAGTGCGCCGGGCGCGAACGTTCCCGGCATCATCGTCGCCCCACCGACCGTCGGCACCGGATCCGCCGGGTCGTAGTCGTAGTCGACGCACCCGTCGGTCCGCTCCGCTTCCGCGACGAGGGTTCCGCCGGGAGCCAGGAAGAATTCGGCGGTGCGCGCGGGTTCCGGGAAGCGGTCGTACGTCCGCCACCGGTTCTCGCCCATCACGAAGATCCGGACCCGGGGCATGGCGGGTTCCTCGTCGCCGAGCACCGACGCGTACCACTGCGCGTGAACCGACGACAGGTCCTGCCCCGAGTCGAGCACCGCCTGGTTCGCGGGACTGCCGAACACCACCGAGCCACCGAGCCCGGAGAAGTTGGTGTGACTCCACGGGCCCACGATCAGGTACGGCGCGGGGGCCGCACCGGAATCACTGTGCGCCAGTTGGCCGAAGTACTGGTCGAGGGTGCTGTTCACGAAGATGTCGTACCACCCCCCGATGTGCAGCGAGGGGAGGTCGACGGCCCGGTCGCTCGCGCTGTCCCACAGGTCGCGGGTGGGGTGATCGATCGGGAATCCCAGCGATTCGACGATCGGCGACGCGAAGAACGCCGGGGCGTCCACGGCCATGTCGCGGACGGGCAGGATGTCCAAGAACGTGTCCTCGGACATCGCCCGGTCGATCCGCGCCCACGACGCCCACTCACGTTCCGCGCGGACGGGATCGGTCCGGGACAGTTTCGCGATCTCGGCCGGTCCGGCCGAGTAGTGCCCCCACCCGAGCCGGGCACCGAATTCCACCGCGCCGCCGCGCACGAGTCCACCGGACCGCGCGTTGCCGCCTGCGGAGATGCCCGGGGCGATGCCGCGCAGGGCCGGCGGCTTCTCCTGGGCTGCACGCCACTGGGTTTCGGCGAAGTACGACCGCCCCCACATGCCCACGGCGCCGGTCGAATACGGCAGTTCGGCGGCCCACTGCACCGTGTCGTAACCGTCCGGACCTTCGTTCTCGGACGGCACGAACTCGCCGTCCGAGCCGAATCTGCCGCGGACGTCCTGCATGATGACGACGAATCCGGTGGCCGCGACGGTAGCGGGGTTGAGGTAGCCCGAGTTCACGGACAGGTCGCGGCCGTACGGGGTGCGGGTGAGCAGAACCGGGAAGCGTCCGGATCCGTTCGGGCGGTACACGGTCGAGCGCAGAACCACCCCGTCCCGCATCGTCGCCTCGACGTCGTTCTCGATCAGTACATCGTGTTTCACAGGTTCGGTCACTTTCGACGGGAGGTCGGTCATTTGCCGAGGTCGGTGGTGCTGGTCCGGTAGGTTTCCCGGACCGTGAGCGTGGTGAGCGCGCTGACCAGGCAGCAGCACGCGGTGAACACGGCCACCGGAATCCAGCCGTTCGGTCCGGGCCGGACGAGTGCCGCGGCGATGGTGGGGGCGAATCCGGTGGCCACCAACGCCAGCTGCCCGGAGATCGCCATGCCCGAATACCGGATGCGCGTCTCGAACATCTCGGCGCACAGGGCGGGACCGACGGCGTTGACGAGCGAGTAGCCGGCCACCATCACGACGCATGCGGTGATCAGGATCAGGGCCGTCGAACGCTGGCTGACCGCCCAGAAGAATCCGGAGATGGCGACGGCGCAGACGAGATTGCCGGTGATGAAGATCGGCTTGCGTCCGATCCGGTCGGCGAGGATCCCCGCGGCGGGCTGGGCCACGAGCGCGAGTGCGGCGGTGAGCACGGTCGCGCCGACCATGACGGTCCGGGACACACCGGCCTCGTGGGTGCCCCACGACAGGGCGAAGGCGCTGAAGATGGTGGAGACCACCGCGAACAGGCCGCAACCCACGACCCGCAGCACGCTCGGCCAGTGGTCGCGGAAGATCACCTTCGCCGGCATTTCCTTGGGTTCGTCGGTCGACACGGCCTCCTCGAACACCTCGCTCTCGGGCAGCATCCGGCGGATGACGAGCCCGGCGAGTGCGACGAAGATGCTGAGCAGGAACGGGATACGCCATCCCCAGCTGAGGAAGGCGTTCTCGGGCAGTCCGGAGAACACGAGGACGACCAGCGATGCCAGCAGCATTCCCGCGGCGGCACCGGTGTTCACCCAGCTCGCCGCAAGCGCCCGGCGATCGGCGGGTGCGTGTTCGAGCGCCAGGGACGCGGCTCCCGCCGACTCGCCCGCCGCCGACGCACCTTGGACGGCCCGGAGCAGCACCAGCAGGATCGGCGCCGCGACGCCGATCGCTCCGTACGTCGGCAGGCAGCCGATGAGCGACGTGGCCACGCCCATCATCACGAGCGTCACCACCAGCATCCGCTTACGGCCGAGGGTGTCCCCGAAGTGGCCGAAGACGAGGGCTGCGAGAGGCCGGACGACGTACCCGATCCCGATGGTCGCCATCGACACGATGGTCCCCCAGAATGAACCGAGATCCGGGAAGAACAGGGTGTTGAACGCGAGCGCGGAGAAGGAGGCGTAGATGAAGAAGTCGTAGTACTCGAGTGTGCTGCCCACGAAGGAGGCCAGGGCTGCCCGGCGCGCGTGGGGCGACCGGACGCTCGTGTCGGCGCGTATGTCGCGGCCGTCGAATGTGGAAGTCATGTGGTTCCTACCTGAATGTGAAGGGCATCCGGGAGTTCGGAGAGGCCTCGAGGCGGGTGCGGCACCGGGGATCGGAGTTGTCCAGGTCACATCCGCTGCCGCCGAGGGAGACTCTGCCAAAGAAACCGATCACCGTCCAAGAGCAGTATCGGCACCGGTTGATAAGCGATCGTTATTGCTCGTCGGGGGCGGCGTCCGACGACGGCAGCACGTCGGCGGCGAGGTCGAGAACCGTCTGCACGACGGGCGATACGGGACGGTCCGACCAGGCCAGCGCGGCCCGGACTTCGTATCGGCCGGCGTCGAGGGGAACGAGCACCACCCGATTGGGATACGTCTGGACGTCACCCGGCACGAGCGCCACACCGACCCCGGCCGCGACGAGGGCGGTCAGCACGATGCCGTCGGTGGTCTCCTGCACGATGTTCGGCGTGAACCCGACATCCCGGCACGCGGCGAGCAGATCGCGGCGGAGCGTGGATCCGGTGGCGGCGGGATTCGCGACGAACGTTTCGTCGCGCAGTTCGGCGAGGTCGATCGACTCCCGTGCGGCGAGTGGGTGATCGCTCGGGAGCAGCGCACTGAGGTACTCCACCGAGATCTGCCGCGTGAGCACATGGGGGTGGGACACCGCGTCCGAGACGATCCCGAGGTCGAGTTGCCCCTCCCAGATTTCGTCGAGGATCTGCCCACTGACCGTCGCCCCCTCGAGGACGAGATCGATCAGCGGGTACCGACGGCGCACCGACCGTGCCAGAGAAGACAATTCAGTCTGCCCGTAGGCGCCGCTGAACCCGACCCGGACGCGACCCTCGACCGCCGGATCCGCGATCACCGCGGCATCGACGGCGCGGTCGATTCCGGCGAGCGCGTCCTTGCACGGCTGCAGGAAGCGCTCCCCCGCTGCGGTGAGCCGGACCGATCGCGTGGTGCGGTCGAACAGTTTCACGCCGAGGCGCTTCTCGAGTTGCTGCACTTGCTGACTCACGGCCGGTTGCGCGATGTGCAGCACCTCGGCCGCCCGGCCGTAGTTGAGTTCCTCGGCGACCGCGACGAACGACTTCATCCAGCGGATCTCCACGGCCGGTCAGTCCACCACGAACACCGTGAGACGCACCTCGCCGGGGAGGCGTTCGCCGGTGCCGACGAGGATCCGCGAGCGCAGCCACGACCACCGGCCCTCGGCGGCGGTGAGCCGTGGGGTGCAGCGGAAGTAGATGCGCTCGGGCGGCACGGCCTCGCCGTCGACCAGTCGGGCGATGTCTTCGGCGGTACCCGAGCGCAGCCCGAAGTTGGTGACGTAGATACGGTCGCCGTCGTCGGTCTCGATGGCGTACTTGGCCTCGAGTTCGGTGAGCGTGGACGAGCTGAGCAGCTGGAAGTCCGCCCCGACCGGCAGCACGGTGCCCCGCAGCTCGGGGCCCTCGACCCGGCCACCGAGGATGGGGATGATGCGACGTGTTCCCTCGGGCGTGGATCCGATCTCCACCGGCTCGGCAACCTCCACGACGAACGTGGCGAGGAACGACATCCCGGGCGGGGCCGGGGCGAGGAGCTCGGTCATCGCGCCCTACTCGACGAAGGCGGGAAAGGCGATGCTCTGCAACGTGTCCCGCATCTGGTTCACCACCGTGTCGGGGATGCCCTCGAAGTAGCGTCCGTGGGCCGCGTCGACACGTGCCTTGGCGTCGTCGCGGAGCCGGCGTCCCTCGTCGGTGGCCGCGATCAGTTTGTTGCGGCGATCCGAGGGGTCGAGGGTGCGCACGACGAGTCCGCGTTCCTCGAGTTCGTCGACCAGGCCCACGATCTGACTGGGGTCGAGACCCATGGTGGCGGCCACCCCGCGCTGGTTGACGCCCTCGGCCTGCTCACACGCGAGGACCAGGACCGAGTAGGAACGCACCCGCAGCCCGGTGGGAACGAGGGCCTTGTTGACCGCGCCCAGCACCATTCCGCCGACGCGCGAGAGCAGGAACCCGATGTCGTCCGATAACGCCTGCGACTCTGCCATGCGACGACCCCCTTCTGATGATTGTCGGTAGAGTAGCAGATCTTAATCATTGACATTCTCAATCATCAATGATTACGTGTGATCCAGCGAACACGACCTTAGGAGAATCACGACATGGACCTCAGCAACAAAGTCGCCGTAGTCACCGGCAGCGGACAGGGCCTCGGACTGGCCTACGCCAAGGACCTGGTGCGGCACGGCGCCGCGGTCGTGATCAACGACGTCAACCAGGCCACCGCCGACGCCGCCGTCGCCGAGATCACCGCCGCGGGCGGCCGGGCCGTCGCCGTCGTCGCCCCGGTCGGCAGCACCGAAACCGCCCAGAAGCTGGTCGCCGGCGCGGTCGACGCATTCGGACGCCTCGACGTCATGGTCACCAATGCCGGCATCCTTCGCGACAAGGTGCTGTGGAAGATGACCGACGACGACTTCGACGCCGTCATCAACGTGCACCTGCGCGGCACCTTCACCTGCGTCCGCGAAGCCGTCCTGAAGTTCCGCGAACAGGGCGACGGTGGTCGCATCATCTGCATCGGCTCCCCCGCCGGCCAGCGCGGCAACTTCGGGCAGACCAACTACTCGGGCGCCAAGTCCGGCATCGTCGGCATGGTCCGCACCTGGGCGATGGAACTACAGCGCGCGGGCATCACCGCCAACGCCGTCTGCCCCGTCGCCGCGACCGCGATGACCGAGACCGTCCCGTTCCTCGCCCCCTACATCGAGGGCATGAAGAACGGCGAGCCGCTCCCCGACATCATCCGCCGCGAGGTGGGCCTGGGCACCCCCGAGGACGCCGCAGGCATCATCTCGTTCCTCGCGTCCGACGCGGCAGCCGAGATCACCGGCCAGGCCTTCGCCGTCGGCGGCGACCGCCTCGCGCTGTGGTCGCACCCCGACCTGACCGCGGTCGAGTACCACGACGGCGGCTGGTCGGCCGACGACATCGCGGCTCAGTGGAACGGCACGTTCGGCGACGCCGTCCAGTCCGTCGGCGAGGAGTTCCCCGAGGAGCTGATGGCGAAATGAGCCGCTACGAGTACGGCATCGACTTCGACAAGATCGACGCCATCGACATCCACACCCACGTCGAGATCGACGGCTGCGGGCACCGGTCCCTCGACGACGAACTGATGGCCGCCTCGGAGAAGTACTTCAAGTCCGGCGAGGAACGCACCCCGTCCATCGACGCGATCGCCGACCACTACCGCTCCCGCAACATGGCCGCGGTCGTGTTCACCGTCGACGCGGCCTCGGCCAGCGGACACGCCGCCAACTCGGTCGAGGAGATCGCCGAGGGCGCGGCCCGCCACAACGACGTCCTGATCCCGTTCGGATCCGTCGACCCCTGGCAGGGCAAGGCCGCCGTGCGGCGCGTGCACCGGCTCGTCGACGAATACGGTGTGAAGGGGTTCAAGTTCCACCCCAGCATGCAGGGATTCGAACCCAACGACCGGCAGTTCTACCCGCTCTACGAGGCCATCACCGAGGCCGGGGTCCCCGCCCTGTTCCACACCGGTCAGACCGGGATCGGCGCCGGGCTGCCCGGCGGCCACGGCATCAAACTGCGCTACTCCGACCCGATGCTGCTCGACGACGTCGCCGCCGACTTCCCCGACCTCACCGTGATCATGGCCCACCCGTCGGTGCCGTGGGTCGACTCGCAGATCTCCATCGCCACCCACAAGGCCAACGTCTTCATCGACCTGTCCGGGTGGTCACCGAAGTACTTCCCGCCGCAGCTGGTCAAGGCCGCCAACAGCATGCTCCGCGGCAAGGTGCTGTTCGGCTCCGACTTCCCCGTCATCCAGGTCGACCGCTGGATGAAGGACTTCGAGAACCTCGACATCAAACCCGAGGTCACGCCCCTGATCTTCAAGCAGAACGCGCTGCGCGTTCTCGGCATCAAGCACTGACCCTGCCCCACCGAACCACCAGGAGACTTAGTGTGACCACCGCAACCACCACCCGCGTCGCCACCCTGGCAGACCTCGCCGCGCTCGAGGGCCAGTCGCTGGGCACCAGCTCGTGGATCGACATCCCCCAGCAGCGGATCAACACGTTCGCCGACGCCACCGACGATCACCAGTGGATTCACGTCGACCCCGAGCGCGCGACGGCGGAGAGCCCGTTCGGCGGGCCCATCGCCCACGGCTACCTCACGTTGTCGCTGATCATCCCCATGTGGGACGAGGTACTGACCGTCGACAGCGTGACCATGGCCGTCAATTACGGTCTCAACAAGGTCCGATTCACCAACCCCGTGCCCGCGGAAGGACGCGTCCGCCTCAACGCGACGCTGCAGTCCGTCGAGGCACTGCCCAAGGGCGGCGTCCAGGTGACCGTCGCCGGGCAGATCGAACTCGAGGGCAGCGAGCGTCCCGCGGTAGTCGTCGAGGCCGTGTACCGCTTCTTCGAGTGACCCACCCGTGAGTACTTGTCAACCGCCCGCGGTTGACAAGTACTCACAGGCGTTACTCGGGAGCCTGATCGTCGGGCTCGAGCTGTTCCGCCTGCTTCCGCTCGGACGCGTTTCCCGCGATTCCCTTCGCCTCACGCTCGGCCACCAGCCGGTCTTCCATGTCGTCGACGAGGTCTGCGATCCGCTGGTGCTCGGGGAGGTGCTGATCGTGTCGATCCGAATTCGCCTTCATCACGCTCCTTCCGCTGTGTGCGAACGTGCCGCAAATCCTGCGACTTCCGGACGCACAATTCGAACTGTACGCCGCGGGCCCGGCCGAAGCGGGCATTCGCGGCGGCACGAACTGGACGCCCGTCTTTCACGCTCTTCTCGCCGTCGGCGAAAGCTGTTGCCGAACACCGCCTTACGAGCGCTCAGTACTCCAATGTCGCACTGCGCAACCTCATTTCGCCTTCGATGCAGGCCCTCCACCGCTGCCGGCAGGCGATGAATTCGATGCACAATCGACACCGTCTTGCGAGTACCTGCAGCCGGCACCTCGTACTCTGGACCGGGTACCACCCGAAGGAGGACCGATATGCCAGCAGTCACCACACCTCACGTCTATGTTCATCGTGCCGGCGATCGGCTGAAAACCAAGATTTCCTGGTTGGATTCGAAACATTCGTTCTCCTTCGGCCAGCACTACGACCCCGACAACACGCACCACGGGCTGCTCCTCGTGAACAACGACGACACCGTGCTCCCCGGTCAGGGATTCGACACGCATCCGCACAAGGACATGGAGATCGTCACGTGGGTGCTGCGCGGCTCGCTCGTGCATCAGGATTCGATCGGCCACTCCGGCATCATCTATCCCGGCCTTGCGCAACGCATGAGCGCAGGCAAGGGCATCATGCATTCAGAAAAGAACGACAGCTGGCGCCTCGAGGGTGAGCAGCACCACGAGCCGGTGCACTTCGTCCAGATGTGGGTGGTACCCGACGAAGCCGGCCTCACTCCGAGTTACGAACAACTCGAGATCGAGGACGAAATCCTCGAGGGCGGGCTGGTGCCTGTTGCGTCCGGAATGCCGGAATACAAGGACAATTCGGCGATCCGGATCAACAACAAGCACGCGGCCCTGCATGTCGCGCGACTCTTCCCCGGCGCACCGGTGACACTTCCCGAAGCGCCGTTCCTCCACGTCTTCGTCGCCCGGGGCACCGCCGAGATGGAGGGCGTCGGCACCCTGTACGAGGGCGACGCCGTCCGGCTGAGCGCCTCCGGTGGCCAGCAGGTCTCCTCGCACTCCGGCGCCGAGGTCCTCGTCTGGGAGATGCACGCCCGCCTCGGCGGCTGAGTTTCCGGCAAGTTCACAGCCGGACGGCACGCTGCGTGCAGGTTCGTGCGCCACGACGACGAGCGCCGAGCTCGCACTGCGGCTGCAGGACCTCACGAACGACGGCACCTACCTGCGCGGCGCCCAGACCACGGACGCGTACGGCATCGCCCAGTTCACCACGGTCTTCCCCGGCTGGTACATCAGCCGGACCACCTACATCCACCTCGAGGTGCACATCGACAAGAAGACGGTGCTCACCACCCAGCTGTTCTTCGACGAGGCCCTGCTCGACGACGTGTACGCGACCGCGCCGTACTCCGACCACACCGGACGCGAGAACAACGTGAACAACTCCACCGACAGCATCTACGACGACGCCGGCCTGCTGACCGTCGCCGAGCAGTTTGTTTCGCCCTGAGCGCAGTGGTGGACCTCCCGGCGCGGAACGGTGTAAGGATGGAACGCATGACCACGGCTCAGCGCTCCGGCATCGACCTCACTCACCTCGACAACGACACCCGCGCCCAGGACGACCTGTTCGTCCACGTGAACGGCAAGTGGATCGACGACTACGAGATTCCCGCGGACCGGGCGATCGACGGCGCGTTCCGCACGCTGTACGACAAGGCCGAGGTCGACGTCCAGACCATCATCGAGGAGGCGGCGGACTCCGGCGCGGCGCCGGGGACCGACGCGCAGCGCATCGGCGACCTGTACGGCAGCTTCATGGACGCGGACGTCGTCGAGGCCGCGGGGCTCGCACCGATCGCCGGTGAGCTCGCCGACGTGGCCTCGGCCGCCGACCTCTCCGCGCTCGCCGCCGTCATCGGCCGCCAGCAGCGCACCGGGGTCGGCGGAGCCGTCGGTCACTACGTCGACACGGACGCGAAGAACTCCGAGCGCTACCTCGTCCACTTCAGTCAGTCGGGCATCGGCCTGCCCGACGAGTCGTACTACCGCCAGGACGACTACGCGGAGATCCGCGCGGCGTACGTGAAGCACATCGCGAAGATGTTCGCCCTCGCCGGCGTCGGCTACGACGCGCAGCGCGTGTTCGACCTGGAAACCAAGATCGCGGCCGGTCATTGGGATGTCGTGAAGCGTCGCGACGCCGAGCTGAGCTACAACCTGCTCACCCTCGACCAGCTGCCCGCCGGGTTTGACTGGTCGGCGTGGATCGGCGCACTCGGCGGCACGTCCGAGCAGTTCGACGAGATCGTGGTCCGCCAGCCCGACTTCCTCACCACCCTGACCGAGCTGTGGACGTCCGAGGACCTCGACGACTGGAAGGCGTGGGCGACGTGGAACGTCATCCGCTCCCGCGCCCCGTACCTCACGCAGGCCCTGGTCGACGAGAACTTCGCGTTCTACGGAAAGACGCTGACCGGCGCCGAGGAGATCCGTGAGCGCTGGAAGCGCGGCGTGTCCCTGGTGCAGGATCTGCTGGGCGAGGCCGTCGGCAAGCTCTACGTCGAACGCCACTTCCCGGCCGACGCGAAGGCCCGCATGCAGGAACTGGTCGCCAACCTGCAGGAGGCGTACCGGCGCAACATCTCCGACCTGGACTGGATGAGCCCCGAAACGCGGCAGGCGGCGCTGCGCAAGCTGGAGAAGTTCACGCCCAAGATCGGGTACCCCGACAAGTGGCGCGACTACTCGGCCGTCACCATCTCCCGCGACGACCTGGTCGGCAACTACCGCAGCGGCTACGCGGCGGAGTACGACCGCGACCTCGCGAAGCTCGGTGGCCCCGTCGACCGCGACGAGTGGTTCATGACACCGCAGACGGTCAACGCCTACTACAACCCGGGCATGAACGAAATCGTCTTTCCCGCAGCCATTCTGCAGCCGCCGTTTTTCGACGCCGCAGCCGACGACGCCGCCAACTACGGCGGAATCGGTGCCGTCATCGGTCACGAGATCGGCCACGGCTTCGACGATCAGGGCGCCAAGTACGACGGCGACGGCAACATGGTCGACTGGTGGACCGACGACGACCGGACCGAGTTCGGCAAGCGCACGAAGGCGCTGATCGAGCAGTACAACGAGTTCGAGCCGAAGGCGCTGCCCGGCCACACCGTGAACGGTGAGTTCACCATCGGTGAGAACATCGGCGACCTCGGTGGCCTGTCCATCGCCATCGCGGCGTACCGGATCGCCACGGAAGGGGCCGAGCCCGAGGTTCTCGACGGCCTCACCGGTCTCCAGCGGGTGTTCTTCGGCTGGGCGCAGGTGTGGCGCACCAAGGCCCGGGACGCCGAGGCGCTCCGCCGGCTGGCCGTCGACCCGCACTCGCCGCCGGAGTTCCGCTGCAACGGCGTGGTCCGCAACCTCGACACGTTCCACGACGCGTTCGACGTCCAGCCGGGTGACGCCCTGTATCTGGATCCGCAGGAGCGCGTCAAGATCTGGTAGCGACTACCGCAGACGGTCACCCGTCGCCGCGGAGAAGAAGTACACCTCGCCGGGTTTCGGCTGCAGGTGCACCCTCTCCCCCGCGGCGACGGTGCGCGTGCGGTCCACCCGCACCACCACCTTCCCGGATGTGCCGGACGCGTACACGAAGGACTCCGCCCCGAGTTCCTCGAGCTGGTCGGTTTCGACCGTGTACGAGTCCTTGCGCCACGACCCCACCAGTGTCCACGACTCCGGGCGCACCCCGACGATCACGGAACCGTCCCCGATCGCCGAGCGCGGCACGGGAATACGCAGGTCGCCCAGTTCGGCGACGCCGTCGCGGATCGGGGTGTCCATGAGGTTCATCCCGGGCGAGCCGATGAACCCGGCGACGAACGTGTTGACCGGGTTGTCGTAGAGATCGCGGGGCCGGGCGACCTGCTGGAGGCGCCCGCCCTGCATCACCGCAACCCGGTCACCCATCGTCATGGCCTCCACCTGGTCGTGGGTGACGTACACGGTGGTCGTACCGAGCCTGCGCTGCAGGCCCGCGATCTGCGAGCGGGTGCTCACCCGCAGCTTGGCGTCGAGGTTGCTCAGCGGTTCGTCCATGCAGAACACCTTCGGGTGCCGCACGATCGCCCGGCCCATCGCGACCCGTTGACGTTGCCCGCCGGACAGTTTCGCCGGTTTGCGATCCAGCAGGGGTTCGAGTTCGAGCATCCGCGCCGCTTCCAGCACCCGGGCGGTGCGTTCCACCTTCCCGACGCCGGCGTTGCGGAGCGCGAAACCCATGTTGTCGGCGACGGTCATGTTCGGGTAGAGCGCGTAACTCTGGAACACCATGGCCACGTCCCGCGCCCGGGGTGGCAGCGCGGTGACGTCGGTGCCGCCGATCTCGATGCGGCCCGCCTCGACGGCTTCGAGGCCGGCCAGCATCCGCAGGCTGGTCGACTTACCGCACCCGGACGGACCCACCAGGACGAGGAACTCGCCGTCCGCGATGTCGAGGTCCAGCCGATCGACCGCGGGTCGATCGGCTCCGGAATAGCGGTGGGTGACGCCTGCGAACTGCACGTGGGCCATGGATGTTCCTTCTCCTCCTACTGGGGCAGCTTGGGTGTGATCTGGCGGTCGATGATCTGCTGGAGTTGCGTCCCGACGCCGGCGAACGTCGTCGCCACGTCCGCGTTCTGCAGCGCGATCTGTTCGAGTCCGGTGCCGATGATCTGGTCGCCGCCGGGCACGAACACACGGGCGTAGTCCTGCGACCGGGTCTTCGCGAGCTGGTCGACGGCGGTGCGCGCGTTGGGGTTCGCGTCGAGGTATGCCTTCATGCCCGGGTCCTCGACAGCGGACTTGCGGACGGGCATGTACCCGACGTTCTGGGAGAAGTACGCGGTGTTCTCACCGTTCGTCACGAAGTCGATGAACGTCAGGGCGTTCTTCTTGCGCTCGTCGGAGATCCGCGCCGGAATCGCGAGGCCCGCGCCGCCGGTCGGGCAGCCCGGGGCGCCCGACGCGGGGAGGAACGCGGTGCCGAAGTCGAACGCGGCCGACTTGGTGATTCCCGACAGGTCACCGGTCGAGGCGATGGTCGACGCGAGGATGCCCGCACCGAACTCGTTGGCGATGTCGCTCGACACCGCCGCGTACTTCTTCGTGTGGATCATGTCCTTCAGGAACGTCCCCGCGGCGAGCGTTGTCTCGTCGCCGAACTTCAGGTCCCACTGGTCCGAGTACGCCCCGCCGAACGTCCAGACCGGTCCCTCGAACGTCCAGCCCAGGTAGTTCTTGGCGTCACCCCAGCCGTGGGCCAGCTTGCCGCCGCCCATCACCCGCTGCAGTTCGGGACCCCACTCGTCGAACTCCTGCCAGGTGGCGGGCCCGCGATCGGGCAGGCCGGCCTGCGCCCACACCTGCTTGTTGTAGTAGAACAGCGGCGTCGACCGCGCATACGGGAGGGCGTAGTGCGTGCCCTCGAACAGGTAGTCGGCGAGCAGCGAGTCGACGTAGTCGGAGGAGTCGACGCCGACCGTGCCGAACAGTCCGTCGAGCGGTTCGATGGCACCGGTCAGCGCGTAGTTGAACCACCAGACGTCCGATAGGACCACGACGTCGGGCAGTTCGCCGCCCGACAGGGCCGCGTTGAACTTCTGCGACACCTCCTCGTAGTTCTTTCCGCCGTCGACGAGGTTCACGGTGAGGTCGGGGTGTTTCGCCTGGAACCGGTTGATCAGTTCACGTTCGACGTCCTGCGATTTGCCGGGGTGGTTGGACCAGAACGTGATGGTGTTCGCGTCGCCGGCCGCACCGGACGCCGCCGACGAGCCCGACCCCGACCCGGCGCAGGCCGTCAGCGCGGCACCGGCGGCCACCGCGCCCGCCAGCCCGAGGAATCCTCGACGGTTCATCCGATTCATGTCTCTCCTCGTTCTCCGCTATCCCTTGACCGCACCCGATGTGAGGCCCTTGATCATGTGCCGTTGCAGCACAAGGAAAATCGCGAGAATCGGCAGCATCGTGAGTACCGTTCCCGCCATGACCGGGCCCCAGTTGGTGAGCCCGTCGTTGTTCTGGAGTTGGGTCAGCCCGATCGGCAGCGGCGCGACGGAGGCGTCGTCGGCCATCAGGAACGGCCACAGGTATTCGTTCCACTCGGTGACGACGGTGATGATCGCGAACGCCACCATGGTGGGGCCCGACACCGGCAGGACCACCCGCCACAGCAGCCGGAAGTGGCCTGCGCCGTCCATCCGGGCGGCCTCGATGATCTCGGTGGGTATCGACAGGAAGTGGTTGCGCATCAGGAACGTTCCGAACGCGACCCCGGCGAGCGGAACGATGATGCCGTGAAAGCTGTTCCGCCAGCCCCATTCGGCGACGAGTGCGTAGTTGGAGATGACCGTAATCTGGTTGGGCACCATCAACGCGGCGATGATGCCGAGGAACACGAGGTTCTTGCCCGGGAACCGCAGGAACACCAGCCCGTAGGCGCTGAACACGCCGAGCGCGAACTTCACGACGGCCAGCACCCCGGTGATGATCACCGAGTTCCGCAGGAACGTCCAGAACGGCACCGAGGTGGTGGCCTCGGAGTAGTTCTCGGGATGAAAGGTGCCGGGCCACCAGGTCACCGGCAGGGTGTAAACGTCCGGACGATCCTTGAAGGACGTCATCACGATCCAGTACAGCGGCAGGGCCACCATGACCAGCACCGCCACCATCGCGGCGTACCCCAGAGCCGTCACGAGCGCCTCCCGGCGTCGATGGTCACGGGCCGCGTCTGCTGTCACCGGCACCTCCGTGCTGCGCTGATCGCGCACGGTGTCCGCGATCACCGGACCTCACCGCGATCCATGATCCGCACCTGATAGACGGTGATCCCGAGCAGGACCAGGAACATGATCGTGGCCACGGTGGCGCCGTAGCCGGCACGGAAGTTGCGGAACGACTCGTTGTAGACCTGGTAGACCATCGTGGTGGTTCCGGTACCGAGTGGACCGCCCCGGGTCATCACGTTGATGATGTCGAACACCTGAAGGGAGCCCAGCATCACCGTGATCGAGAGGAAGTAGGTGGTCGGACGCAACTGCGGGAGGACGACCCGGCGGAACGTCGTCCACCGGCCCGCCCCGTCGATCTCCGCGGCCTCGGTCAACTCGCGCCGCGTACCCTGCAGTGCCGCAAGGTAGATCACGAACGTGTAGCCAAGGTTCTTCCACATGTAGGTGACCGTCACCATGAACAGCGCCCAGTGCGGATCCTGATAGAAGTCGGGGACGGAGTCGACCCCGGCACGGTGCAGAAGATCCTGGATCAACCCGAAACGGGGATCGAACACGAACTGGAACGCCACGCCGATCGCGGCACCCGAGATGACGAACGGCGCGAAGATCGCCGAGCGGACGAGGTTGCGGCCGTGCAGGTTACGGTCCAGCAGCACGGCGAGCGCGAGACCGGCGACCATCGATCCGACCACGGTCGCGACAGTGAACACGACGGTGTTCCCGACGATCTGCCAGGTGTCGGGCCTGCTCCACCATTCGCGGTAGTTGTCCCAGCCGACGAACGTGGCGACGGGGTCGGCGATGTTCCAGTCGAAGAACGACAGCCGGATGTTGTCGACCAGGGGCCGGTAGGTGAACAGAACGAGCAGAACCAGATTGGGACCCACCAGCGCTGCGAACAGCGCGTAGTCCCGCCACGGACGCCCGAGCAATCCCTGCTTTCCCGGCGACGGCAGGGTTCGTTCCGGACTCGATCTCACTGCGGCAGTCTGACGACCGTGTACGAATAGCCGGTAAATTGCCGTAGCCCGCACATTGAACTGTGCGGGCTACGGGGACAACTGGTCAGATCAGGGTCAGCGGTTCCAGTCGCCGAGACCGTCGGAGCCGCTCAGCACGCCGCCTGCGGTGTTCTGCACGACCACGGCGTCGCCCTTCTTCGAGTTCTCGTAGAACCACTTGGCGTCGTCGGTGCTCACGTTGAGGCAGCCGTGGCTGACGTTGGTGTTGCCCTGGGCGTCCACCGACCACGGTGCGGCGTGGACGAAGATGCCGCTGTACGACATGCGGGTGGCGTACTCGACGTACGTGCGGTACCCCTCGGCCGAATCGACCGGGACACCGTACGTGGACGAGTCCATGTACATGTCACGGAACTTGTCGCCGATGATGTAGGTGCCGTTCGGCGTCTCGTGATCGGTCTTACCCATCGACGTCGGCATGGTCTTGACCACTTCGCCGTTCCGGGTGACGGTGATCTGCTTGGTGTTGTCGTCCGCGGTCGCCACCAGGGCGTCGCCGATGGTGAACGTGGAGTGCGAATCGCCGGCGTCCACGGTGACCTCGGTGTTCGCGGGCCAGAACTCGGTGGGCTTCCACCGCACCTGGCTGTCGTTGATCCAGTAGAAACCGCCCTCGACCGGCTGGCTGGTGGTGACCTTGATGGCACGCTCGGCGGCGGCGCGGTCGCCGATCGCCTCGTTGAAGCGGATGATCACCGGTTGCGCGACACCCACGACCTCGCCCGCACCCGGGTTGAGGGACGGGGCCGAGAAGTTCGCGGGCGCGGGTGCCGGTTCGGGAAGCGGTAGCTGCGGCGCGCCGGGCAGACCGGGCAGGGTGGGAAGACTCGGAACCTCCGGTCCACCGGGAAAGAGCGGTGCGGCCTGTGCGGCCCCGACCAGCGCCGTTCCGGACACGACGGCCCCGGTCAGTGCGACAGCGACGCGCGAAGACCAGTGCTTGTTCCTGGAAAAACCGATTCCTGACTTGCCCATATGACCACTCTCGTTCGACGACGTGTGCAACGCGCGTCCCCGACGGACCTACCAATCGCGCACTGCCATTAACACACATCATCCGGCCGCGAGCAATTTGCCCGCAATCGTTGCCGCTCCGCGGCCTGCGGGGCGTGGGTGTCACCGAGTGGTCAAGAAGCGCTCACGATCAGGTATCGGCGCGGGCGGCGGCGAGCATGCTCTCGATGGTGATCAGCTTGGTGCGCGTCCGACCGGCAGCCTTGCCCCCGGCACGTTCGGTCTTGTCGATGCGCTGCCAGCCCTGGTAGTCGACGGCGTCGGGCGCACGCTCGGCGATCAGGCGGTCGAGAGCCTCACGTTCGGTGGGCGCGTCGAGGCGACCGGCGGAGAAATCGTCGATCAGCATCTTGACCGTCTCCGCGGAGCAGTACTTGTTGGTGCCGATCACGCCCGTCGGCCCGCGCTTGATCCAGCCCGCCACGTACACGCCGGGCACGGGTGTGCCGGTCTCCGGATCGATCACCCGGCCGTTCTCGTTGGGTATGACGCCGCGCCGGTCATCGAAGGGGATGCCGGCCACGGGTTGACCGCGGTAACCGATCGAGCGCAGCACCAGGCCCGTGTCCAGTGTCGAGGTGACGTCGGACGGTTTGGCGCTGAGCCGTCCGGACGCGTCCGCGACCATCTCGTTCTTCGCGATGCGCACCGATTCGACGGCGTCGGTGCCGAGAATCTCCACGGGCGACGTCAGGAACCGCAATACGATCCGCTTCTTCGCCGGATCGGCGGTGCGCCGGGCGAACTCCTCGACCTGCCGCACCTTGTGGCGCTGCGACGGCTCGGCCTCGTCGCCGTCGACGAACGCGCGGCTTGCCGGGTCGAGGACCGCTTCGTCCGGGTCGACCACGATGTCCACGTCCGGCATCAGCCCGAGCGCGAGGAGTTCGGGGTTGGTGTAGGCGGCCTGAGCGGGGCCACGGCGGCCGAGAATGACGACCTCGCGGATGTTGCTCGCCCGCAGCGCCTCGAGGGCGTGGTCCGCGAGGTCCGTCTTGGCCAGGATCTCCGGATCGGTGACGAGGATGCGGGCCACGTCGAGTGCCACGTTGCCGTTGCCGACGATGACGGCCCGCTCCCCCGACAGGTCGAACGTGTGGTCGGCGTAGTCGGGGTGGCCATTGTACCAGGCCACGAACTCGGTGGCGGCGTGGCTGCCGACGAGATCCTCGCCGGGAATGCCCAGCGTGCGGTCGCCTGCCGCGCCGACCGCGTAGATGACGGCGTGGTGGTGTGCGAGCAGTTCCTCGTGGCTCACGTCCCGGCCCACTTCCACGTTGAAGTGGCAGTGCACCGTGCGCTTGCCGACGACCGAACGGAACTGGTCCGTGACGCCCTTGGTGCCCGGATGGTCCGGCGCGACCCCGGCGCGCACCAGCCCGTACGGGGTAGGAAGCCGGTCGAAGATGTCGACCTCGACGCGCGGTTTCGCGGTCAGTTCCATCGCGGCGTAGCAGGCGGCCGGACCCGACCCGACGATCGCGACGTGGAGCGTGCCGAGGGCTGCGTCGATCTGCGGCAGCGCGAGCGGCTCGGGCCAGTCGGGGCCGATGGGGTGCTTGGTGTAGTACTGCGCGTTGATGTCGAGGTACGGCTCGTCGACCTCGTCGAGGTCGTTCTCCGCGTAGATGGCCTCCACCGGGCACTCCTCGACGCAGGCCCCGCAGTCGATGCAGGTGTCCGGGTCGATGTACAGCATTTCCGTGGTAGCGAACGGCTTCTCGTCCGGTGTGGGATGGATGCAGTTGACCGGACAGACATCGACGCACGATGCGTCGTTGCAGCACGGCTGCGTGATCACATAAGTCACGGTTCTCCCCTACCTGAGTACGCGCAGTCCGACGTCGGGATGTGACACCAGACTATAACGTGTTCCAATTTTGCGCGAGAACCGTCCGCTGTGTCAGACCGCGTCGCCCGGCTCCACACGGAATCCGACCTTGACCGTGACCTGGTAGTGCGCGATCGCGCCGTTCTCGACGTGGCCCCGGGTCTCGACGACCTCGAACCACTCGACGTTGCGCACGGTCTCGTTGGTCCGCGCGATGGCGTTCTCGATGGCCGCGTCGGTGCTGTCGCTCGACGAACCGACGACCTCGACAACTCGGTACACGTGATCACTCATCAGGATTCCTTTCGTGGTTACTTGCCGTTCCGGACGATCGCCTGCGCCTCGACACCGAGCCTGGCCAGACGAAGATCACCGAGAGCCGTGAGGGAACTGCCGAGCCGATTGGTGACGAAGCCGAGGGACAGTCCGCTGTCGAGGTCCGCGTAGGCGCCGGACCCGCCGACACCGTAGTGCCCGATCGCGTTCCGTGGTTGTCGCCGGGACGCGAGGATCGGCCGGTGGTAGCCGAGGGACCACTGCGGCCGGATACCGAGAACGTAGTCCCGGTCGTAGGTCTGCACCTGCGACATCTGCGCGATGGTGGACTTGCGCAGGAACCGGTGTCCGTCCAGCCTGCCGCCGTTGGCGATGGCGCCGTACATGCGCGCGAGCGCCCGCGCGCTGAACACGCCGTTCCAGCCGGGCATCACCGCGTCGTGCACCGCGGGGTTCCGGACCAGCACGTCGAATCCCCGGGGCATCGCCGCCTCGGCGAGTCCGCGGGTGGGGCCGACGAGCGAGAGCACGTTCGACGTGAGCTCCCAGTTGAGTCCGGCCGGGTTGATGTGCGGAAACAGCTTCGCGATCCGCGGACGGTGCTGTCCGGGAACCTGATACCAGAAGTCGTCGACGCCGAGCGGGCCTGCGATTTCGTCCTGCACGACCTGGACGAACGGCTTTCCGGTGACGCGGGCGATCAGTTCGGCCACCAGCCACCCGTAGGTGACGGCGTGATACCCGGGGCCGCGCAGCCTGCGCGGATCCGCCGGGCCGGCCGCGAGGGCCCCGACGACGGCGTCGTATTCGAGGAGATCGAGCGGGCTCCGCATCAGACCCCGGACCTTGTGCAGTCCGGCCCGGTGGGTGAGGAGTTCGCGGACCGTGATGTCGCCCTTGCCTGCCGCGCCGAACTCGGGCCAGTAGCGCGCGACGGGCGCGTCGTAGTCGATCAGCCGGCGTTCGGCGAGCCGGTGGACGACCGTGCTGGCCACGCCCTTTCCCGTGGAGAACGACAGGGCGACGGTGTCGCGGTCCCAGCGGCGGTCGCGGTCGGCCCAGCCCGCCCAGATGTCGAGGACTTTCTCACCCCGGAAGTACGCGGTGAGCGCCCCGCCGCCGTGCTGAGGTTGCCGGTACATCGCGAAGAACCGGTCGGCGAGCGGCAGGAACCGCGGATCGACGTGCAGCTCCGTCCGTGGCACGGACGCGGGCCGGGGAACTCGAACGCTGGTCGTCATCGACCACCTCCGATCTCGCTGCCGTATCTCCTACGGCAGTTGCGTCAGCCCATTGTGACTACCGTCACCATACGACGCGGACCGGGGTGCCGTTCAGGGAAGCCGCCACACTGTTATGCCGTCACTCAGACATGCTTGACCTGCAAGGAAATTGATCGCGAGCGACGGTCCAGCGGCGCACACCACGCCCTTGGCCGGATCCGCGACGAGCGCCTGCCCGCCCGGACCGCTCAGCACCAGGGCGGGACCGGCACTGTCGACCGTTCCGATGGCGACGCTCTCGGGCCCGACCGCCACGGCGGCGACGGCGCCACGACGTGCCTCGGCCGCACCCACACCGCCGCCCAGCCCCGCGCCGAGCGCCGCGCCCGCGTGGGCTGCGTCGGCGAAACCGACACCGTCCGTGCCGAACGCCGCCGAATTGCTGCTCGTATCGGCATTGGCACCGCACGCGGTGCGGTCGACGATCGTGGTGTCGCCCCGGCCGGGTGGTGACACACAGGAGAGGGAGACGGCCGACGCGGTGGCCGGCGCGATCATCAGGGCCCCGAGTGCCGTCGCGACGACACCGAGGGCGAGTCCGGCAGTACCGGTCGTACGTTCCATGGCGACCTCACATTGTTCCCGACCCGACCGTCCCGAGCCTACGTGAGCGCCGGCTATTTGCGGTCTCGGTCCCGACTCGGTTGTACCCGCTTGGGTTCCCCCGGCATCTTGGGGTAATTGGGTGGGTACGGCAGATCGCCGAGACCGTTCGCGGCGTCCCGTTCGGCCATCTCCAGCAGCACGTCCAGCGATTGCGCCACGTCGCCCATGGTCGCCATGGGATCGCCGCGCTTCTCGAGCAGCGCGGGCACGGTCGCGATGGTGAAGTCGTCGGGGTCGACGTCGACGAGTTCCTCCCAGGTGACCGGCGTCGACACGGTCGCGATCGGCGTCTTGCGGGCCGAGTAGGCGGACGCGATGGTCTTGTCCCTGGCGTTCTGGTTGAAGTCGAGGAAGATGCGTTCGCCGCGTTCCTCCTTCCACCAGGACGTGGTGGCCCGGTCGCCGCTGCGCCGCTCGATCTCCCGTGCGAGGGCGATGCCCGCGCGCCGCACCTCGATGAAATCCCAGCGCGGCTCGATGCGGAGATACACGTGCAGCCCGCGGCCCCCCGACGTCTTGGGGTAGCCGACGAGACCGAGTTCGTCCAGCAGCGGCCGGAGCACGTCCAGCGCGACCGCCCGGGCGTCGTCGAATCCGGTCCCCGGCTGCGGGTCCAGGTCGATGCGCAGTTCGTCGGGGTGATCGACGTCGGGGCAACGGACCGCCCACGGGTGGAACGTGATGTTGCCGAGGTTCGCCGCCCACACGATGTTCGCGGCGCTGCGCACGCAGAGCACGTCGGCCTTGCGGCCGGAGGGGAACGTGACCTCGCACGAGTCGACGTGATCGGGGCGCTTCGCGGGAACCCGCTTCTGGTAGATCTCCTCGCCCTCGATCCCGTCCGGGAACCGTTGCAGATGCGTCGGCCGATCGAACAGGGCGGTCAGCAGCGCACCGTTCAGCGCCACGGTCCGGTAGTACTCCACCAGGTGCCGTTTCGTGCCGCCCTCGGCACCGAGTTTCGGGTAGTAGATCTTGTCGGGATTCGACAGCCGCACGGCGATGCCGTCGACGTCGAGTTCTTCGGCAGGACTCGCCATCTAGGAACCTCCGGCCAGGACGTCGGCAAGGTCGTATCGCACCGGGACCTCCAATTGTTGGAACGTGCACTCGTCGGGCGTCCGGTCCGGGCGCCAGCGCAGGAACCGCGCGGCGTGCCGGAACCGGGCACCCTCCATCTGGTCGTACGCCACCTCGACGACGCGTTCGGGGCGCAGCGGCACCCAGGTTCGGTCGTTACCCGACTGCCACCGCGTCGGCGCCCCGTCCGCGACGACGTCGTCTCCGACGCGCAGCTCGTCGAGTTCGGCGAGCAGTTCGATCCGCCGCGCCGCCGTGAACGCCGACGCACCGCCGACCATCGCCATCTGGTCGCCGTCGTACAGTCCGAGCAGCATCGACCCGATCCCCGGCTGACTCTTGTGCGGCCGGTAGCCGATGACGACGCAGTCGGCGGTGCGGGCGTGCTTCACCTTCACCATTTCCCGCTTGTTCGGCAGGTACGGGCCCACCAGCTTCTTCGCCACCACCCCGTCGAGGCCGGCCCCCTCGAACGCCTCGAACCACTCGATGGCCGTCGCACTGGATTCGGTGGCCGCGGTGACGTGGCAGCTGGGTCCACCGCCGATGGTGTCGACGAGCTGCGCGCGACGTACGGAGAAGTCCTCCCGGCTGAGGTCGCGGTCGCCCAGCGCGAGCAGATCGAACGCGACGAACTGGGCCGGCGTCTTCTCCGACAGCATCGCCACCCGGCTCTCGGCCGGATGAATGCGCTCCGACAACGACTCCCAGTCGAGCCGGGTGCGGCCGTCGATGCTGCGCGGGACGACGAGTTCGCCGTCCACCACGCACCGCTCGGGCAGTTCGTCCTTCACCGCCCGGACTAGTTCGGGAAAGTACCTGGCCAGATCCTTTCCGCCGCGGGACCCGAGCACCACCTCGTCGCCGTCGCGGAAGACGAGTGTGCGGAAACCGTCCCATTTCGGTTCGTAGGACCAGGCGAGCCCGGACTCCGGTTGCGCCGGAACGGACGACGCAGCCTTCGCGAGCATCGGCTGTAACGGAGGCATCACGGGGAGATCCACCCGTCCATACTGTCACCACGATTGGCAAATCGAACAGCGATGTAATCAAATAATGCGCGACACGGCAATCGCGGTGGACACGATCGAGGTGGCAACGGTCATCTCGGAGGAACGGGTGGCGGACGGTCACCTGACGGAGGGGTCAGACATGACAGGGTTAGTTCGGCGGGTGTGTACCGCAGTCGTCGCATTGTCGGCGACGGCAGTTCTGGTGGCCGGGTGCGGTTCGGACACGACGCCCACCGCGGTGCCGGAGTCGGGTGCCTCCGCGGCCACCTCGTCCAGCGAATCGACCACCGTGATCGACGGGCAGGAAGGCGAGGACGCCGGCGGCGACGTCGACTTCGAGGTCGCGATCGGTGAATGCGTGAAGCTCGGCGGCACCGTCTCCGACGCCGAGATCGACAAGGCGGTGTGCGGCAGCGCCGATTCGAACTACAAGGTGATCGCCAAGGCCGCGAAGAACAGCCAGTGCATCAGCGACGCCGACTCGTACTACTACGAAACCCTCGGCGGCATCGAGCAGGGCGCGATCTGCCTCGACGTCGACTGGGTCGTCGGCGGTTGCATGGACGTCGGCGGCGAGGATCCCGCGCGCATCGACTGCGGCGACACCGCGGCCGTCGACGGCGTCAAGGTGACGGAGATCGTGCAGGGCGCAACGTCCGTGGACTCGTGCAGCACGTCGTCCAACGGATACGAATACCCCGAGCGCAAGTTCGTCGTCTGCGTCGACGAACTCTGACAGCAGGCGCCGGCCGGCTGCGGGCACTGCCCGCAGCCGGCCTCGCTCACAACCAGCCGCGGCGTTTGAAGATCGTGTACAGCCCGGCGCAGGTGAGCATCATCAGAGACAGGGCGAACGGATACCCACCGACACAGTGCAGTTCGGGCATGTGGTCGAAGTTCATGCCGTAGACCGTCCCGATCAGGGTGGGCGCGAACAGGATCGCCGCCCACGCCGACACCTTCTTGATCTCCTCGTTCTGCGCATAGCTGGCCTGGGTCAGGTTGCGCATCTCCTCGTTCTGCTCCTGCGACACCAGGGTGGCGTTGACGGTGAGGATGTTCCCGAGCAGCTGACGGAAGCCGTCGGCCCGCTCCACGACGACCGTCGCGTGGTCGGTGACGTCACGCAGATAACGCTGCAGTTCCTCGTCGGTGTTGTACTTCTCGAATCCCGCCGACAACCCGCGCAGCATCCCGAGCAGCGGCCTTGTGGCCCTCTGGAATTCGATGACCTCGCGGGTGAGTTCGTAGATGCGCCGCGACACGCCCGGCGCTCCGCTGAACACCTCGGTCTCGATCTCGTCGATGTCGTTCTGCAGTCCGGCGACCACCGGCGCGTACCCGTCGACCACGGCGTCGAGGATGGCGTAGAGAACCGCCTCGGGTCCGAGCCGGAGCAGGTCCGGGTTGCTCTCCATCCGCCGGCGGACCGCCGACAGGTCGGGGGATTCGCTGTGCCGGACGGTGAGCACGAACGTCGGACCGCAGAAGACGTGCAGCTCACCGAATTCGACGCGCTCGGTCTCGTCGCAGTAGCGCGCGGCGCGCAGGACCACGAACAGCGTCTTGCCGTAACGCTCCAGCTTGGGCCGCTGGTGGGCGACGATCGCGTCCTCGACTGCCAGCTCGTGCAGGTCGAATTGCTTTGCTGCCGCGTACAACTGGGCGTCGTTCGGCCGGTACATCCCGATCCACGCCATCGACGACGCGTCCGGCAGGCTCGCGAGAGCCTCCGACAGCGTGGCCGGGGTGGCCGTCTTCCGGCCGTCGCGGTAGACGGCGCTGTTGACCACAGTTTCCTCCGCAGGCGTCGGTTCGACGGGCCGGCGGGTCACCGCGTGACCGGCGTCGGCGTCGGACAGACCGGCGGAACGGCTGGGGAGGAGGGAACGGATCGGACGCAGCTGAGGCATGACACGGGGCTTTCGAGGGAAAGTGGGCAGCGCGGAACGGCGCTGAGGAACACGGACCGTGAAACCGCGCACCTACCGGTGGAACGGTTTCAGTTGGTACTCGGAGGTTGGCTTCTCATCGGATGCCACACCTCCTTGCTCTCTCGAAAATGGCAGTTCACGACCTCGGCGAACTGCAGACCGGAGGACACGATACCCCCGGCGACCGGCCACGACAACCTGGGATCCCCGCCGTGTCGGTCCCGGATCCGGCGCCTGCAGCGGCAGATACTGGGCGGGCAACGAATCACCACCGAGAGGCCCCCATGACCAGCTGGTCGGACAGACCGATCTGCGCGTTCGACTTGGAGACGACGGGACCCGACCCCAGCGATGCCCGCATCGTCTCCGCGTGCATCGCCGTCGTCGACGCTCACCACTTCGAGTCGCGAACCTGGCTGCTCGACCCGGAGGTTCCCATCCCGCAGGGCGCCTCGGACGTGCACGGAATCTCCACGGAGTACGCCCGGGCTCACGGACAGGACTACGCCACCGGGTACGGCGAGATCCGCGAGGCTCTACACGACGCGTGGACCCGCGACCATGCCGTCGTCGCGTTCAACGCCTCCTACGACCTGACCGTCATGCACACCGAGGGTCTGCGCCTCGGGCTGACCGAACTCGTCACCGGCATCGTGGTCGACCCGTACGTCATCGACCGCGAGATGGATCGGTACCGGAAGGGCAGGCGCACTCTCGGCGCGGTGTGCGAGCACTACGGCATCGCGCTGGAGGACGCCCACGAGGCCGAGGCCGACGCGATCGCCGCCGCACACCTCGCCCGGACGCTCGCGCAGGAGTACCCGAATCTGCGGGCTCTGGACATCATGAGCCATCAGGCCGGCTGGCACGCGGAACGGCAACGCGACTTCGCCGACTACCTCGTCAGACAGGGCCGGGACGCATCGGACGTCAACGGTGAGTGGCCGATTCGCGGTCTCGCACAGTTCCGCATCGCCTGATCCGATTCACGGCCGTTCGGCGAGCGCGCGCGACAGGACCGGCCCGATGACGGCGAGGGACTGCGGCTCGATCATCTCGTTGTGCCCGCAGTCCACGGGCCGCTCGTCGATCCGGCCGGTCACGAGCGGCCGCCACTCGGCCGCCGACCGCGCACGGGTCGCGCCGTTCCCGTCGCGGCTGGCGGGGAAGATGAGCAGGTCCCCGTCGTAGACCCGCGGCACGAAGTGGTGGGCGAGCCACCGCGAATTCTCGTATCCCGCGGTGATCCGTTCGAGGTCGTGCCCGCGCACTCCGGTCTCGGTCCCGAACGACTCGTCGATCAACCGGGCCGCGTGCTCGTAGGTCATCTCACCGTCGCCCTCGGTCTGGAGTCCCAGCCCGCGCAGGAGGTCCCGGATCTCCAGCCTGCCGACCAGCGGGTCCTCGCCGCCCACGGGGTAGCTGTCCATGACGGCGAGTGTCGCTACCTCTTCGCCGGCCCTCTGCAGTTCGACCGCCATGGCGTGCGCGATGACCCCGCCGAGGGACCAGCCGAGCAGGTCGTACGGTCCGGTGGGCTGGATGGCCTGCATCTCCTCGACGTATCGGTGGGCCAGTTGCTCGATCGTCCGGTAGTCGCCGTCACCGCTGATCGTGGGCAGCTGCAGTCCGTATGCCGGCCGGTCGGGAGGGAGATACTGCACCAGACCTGCGTACCCCCAGGACAGACCGATGCCCGGATGCACGCAGAACAGCGGTCGCCCGCTTCCCTGCGCACGCAGCGGAATCACCACGGCGAGTGCCTCTTCCATACCGGCGCTCCGGTGTGGAAGGTCGAGGCGGCGGGCGATTCCCGCCGGTGTCGGGTCGAGGAACATCCACTGCAGCGGAACCCTCCGATCCAACGCCGCCTGCAGTGCGCTGACGATCCTGGTGGCGAGGAGCGAATTTCCACCGAGATCGAAGAAGCTGTCCGCGGTGCCCACCCGGTCCACTCCGAGTACCTCCGCGAAGGCGTCCACGACGATGCGCTCGTTGTCCGTGGCCGGTGCCCGGAACGCCGCACCGGTCGAGCCGAATTCCGGGGCGGGCAACGCCTTCCGGTCGAGCTTGCCCACCGGGGTCATCGGAATCCGATCGAGAACGACCACCGCGGACGGCACCATGTGGGTGGGCAGGCGCTCGGACGCGTAGGTGCGCAGCCCCGCGGGCTCCACCTCCTGCCCGTCCTGAACCCGCACGTACGAGGCGAGCACGGTGTCACCGGACGGGCCGGTGTGGCCGATGGTGGCGGCGAAGGCAACCGCCGGGTGCCGGGCGAGCACGGCGTCGATCTCCCCGAGTTCGATGCGGAAACCACGGACCTTGACCTGGAAGTCGCTGCGGCCGATGTACTCGAGTGCGCTTGCCGTCTTCCGCCAGCGCACCACGTCGCCGGTCCGGTACATCCGGGTGCCCGGTTCCCCGAAATTGCAGGCGACGAATCGTTCCGCGGTGAGCGCCGACCGGTTGTGGTACCCGCGTGCCATACCCGGTCCGGCGATGTACAACTCGCCCGGTACGCCGACCGGGACCGGCTGCAGTCTCTCGTCGAGGACCAGGAACGCGAAACCCCGTGCGGGAGACCCGATGTTCACGCCCTCACCGGGTCGCATCGCGGCGCTGACGCTCGCCTGAATCGTGGTCTCCGTGGGCCCGTATCCGCTGTGCAGGCTCCGCCCCGGCGCCCACCGCGCCACCACTTCCGGCGGGCACGCCTCGCCCACCAGATCCAGGACCCGGAGCGAATCGAGTCCGTCGTTGTCGAGGGCCGCCAGCGCGGTCGGCGTGATGGTCGCATGGGTCACCTGCTCGCGACGGAACAGATCCGCCAGGTCGCTGCCCCCGATGACGGCAGGCGGCACGATCACGACGCGCGCCGACGCACTGAACGCCATCATCAGCTCGAACACCGACGCGTCGAAGCTCGGGGACGCCAACTGCGAGACCCGGGACTCGTGCGTGACCTGGAACCATTCGTGGGTCTCCGCGGTGAAATCGGCCATGCCCCGGTGGGTGACGGTCACGCCCTTCGGTCTTCCGGTCGACCCCGACGTGTAGATGAGATAGGCCGGGTGGGCGAGGTGCAGCGGCCTCGTCCGCTCCTCGTCGGTGATCGGTGCCGGCGACACGTCCGCCGCCTGCGCGGCGAAGTCCTCGTCGTCGAGGACCAGCCACGGAACGGTGTCGGGCAGGGTGCTCCGGCGACTCCTCACGGTGAGGCCGAGCGCGGCCCGGCAATCGGTGAGCATGTATTCGATACGGTCGCGCGGGTAGGTGGGGTCGACGGGTACGAGCGCCGCGCCCGCCTTGGTGATCGACCAGATCGAGATCACCGACTCGATCGACCGGGGCATGCCGACAGCCACGAACGTCTCCGGTCCCACCCCTCGGTCGCGGAGAACCCGGGCCACCCGGTTGGACCACTCGTCGAGTTGGCGGTAGGTCACGCGCCGGTCCTCGAGGGACATGGCCACCGAGTCCGGGTCGAGCGCGGCGGCGGCCGTCAGCAGGTCGGGCCACAGCTCGGGGCGCACCTCCGGCGCGCCGCGGGCAGGGACCATCGCCCGCAGCTCCGCCTCGTCGAGGAGGGGGAGGTCGCCGATCGGCCGGTCGGGGTTCACGGTGACGGCGTCGAGGATCCGCACGAAGCGGTCGGCGAAGCCACGGACCGTGTCGGGGTCGAAGAGATCGGTGGCGAAGTCGACGGCGCCGTTCATCCCCGCGGGCGCACCGTTCGCGTCGAACTCCTCCGCCAGGAGGAATTCGAGATCCACCTTGACCACGGCGAGCCCGGGATCGATTCCACGGACTTCCAGTCCCGGCAGTGTCAGGGCCGGTCGCTCGTTGTTCTGGAATTCCAGCGACACCTGGACGAGCGGCGCATACGCCGTCGATCGGGTCGGCCCGACCGCCTCCACCACCCGCTCGAACGGAACGTCGGCATGCGCGAAGGCGCCGAGGTCGACGTCGCGACAGTGCGCGGCAAGGGCGGTGAACGACTCGGCCGCATCCACCTGCGTGCGCAGGGCGAGCGTGCCCACGAACATGCCCACCAGATCGTCGAGTGCGGGCTCTCCCCGGCCGGCGATCGGGGTGCCGACGGCGACGTCCGGAGTTCCACCGAGGCGGCTGAGCAACACCGCGAGGGCGGCGTGCACGGTCATGAATTCGGTGGAGCCGAGCCGTCGCGACAACTCCCGGATGCGACGGTGAAGGTCGCTGTCGACGGAGAAGTGGATGCGCTCGCCGCGGAAGGACTGCTGGGACGGCCGATCCCGATCGGTGGGGAGTTCCAGGAGATCGGGGGCGCCGGCCAGCGCGATCGTCCAGTAGTCGAGTTGCCGCGATATCAGCGACTGGGGGTCGTCGTCCGAACCCAGCGATTCCCGTTGCCACAGGGCGTAATCGGCGTACTGCACCGGCAGGGGCGCCCAGTCGGGCGCGCCGCCGGAGACGCGGGCGCCGTACGCCGTCATCACGTCGCGCACCAGCGGGACCATCGAGAACCCGTCTGCCGAGATGTGGTGCACCACCACGGCGAGTACGTGCTCGGTAGCGCTCAGTGAATACAGCCCGACCCGCAACGGAAGCCTCACGGTGACATCGAAACCCGCCGAGACGAGCCGGGTCACTTCCTCCCGCAGCTGCTCGTCCGAGACGGTGACGGGGATCAGCGCGGGCACCGCACCCGCAGCGGGCAGGATCTGCTGAACCGGCCAGTCGCCGCGGACCGGGAACATCGTGCGCAGCGACTCGTGCCGGGCGACGACATCGGTGAGCGCCGAATTCAGCGCTCCCACATCGAGGTCCCCGCTGAGTGTCACCACGATCGGGATGTTGTAGGCGGCCGAGGTGGTGTCGAGCTGGTTGACGAACCACATCCGCTGCTGCGCGAACGACAGCGGAATGTCCTCGGGCCGGGCGCGGGCCGCGAGCACCGGTCGTCCGGACGGCTCCGCACCGGCGTGCTCGATCCGTGCCGCCAGCGCGGCGACCGTGGGCGCCTCGAACAGATCACGCACCCCGCACTCGGTGCCGAGCAGCGCTCGCAGCCGCGCCATCACCCGGGTGGCGCTCAGGGAGTTTCCGCCGATGTCGAAGAAACCGGCGTCGGCGCCGACACGCCCCAGCCCGAGTACGTCCGCGAAGACTCCGGCCACCGTTTCCTCGATCGGACCGATCGGCACCCGGTCGTGCCCCGTCCCGGAGAGCAGATCGGGCTCGGGCAGTGCCGTGCGGTCCAGCTTGCCGACCGCCGTCAGTGGAATGTGATCCAGAACCGTGATCGAGGTGGGCACCATGTGGGACGGCAGGCGGTCCGCCAGGTGCCGGGTGAGTACCGCCGTGTCGAGGGAGCGACCCGACGTCGGAACGACGTACGACACCAGCAGGGCGTCTCCCGCAGGACCGCGATGCGCGAGAGTGGCGGCGAATCCGACGTCCGGTTCCGACATGAGGGTGGAGTCGATCTCGCCGAGTTCGATTCGGAAACCGCGCACCTTCACCTGGAAGTCGGTGCGGCCCACGTACTCGATGCTGTGGTCTGCCGTCCACCGCACGATGTCACCGGTGCGATACATCCTCTCCCCGGGACGGACGGGGTCGGCGACGAACCGCTCGGCGGTGAGTGCCGGTCGGCGGTGGTAGCCGCGGGCCAGACCGGCCCCGGCGAGATACAACTCGCCCGGAACCCCCACGGGGACCGGTTGCAGCCGGGAGTCGAGCACCAGTTCCGTCACCCCGCGGATCGGCCCGCCGATGGTGATCGGGTGCCCGGGGACCATCGGCTCGCTGATGTTGGACATGATCGTCGTCTCGGTCGGTCCGTACGCGTTGTACAGCCGGCGGCCCGGCGCCCAACGGGCGACGAGTTCGGGCGGGCAGGCCTCGCCGCCGAACACCAGGTCCGTGAGCTGCGCCAGCCCGGCCGGATCGAGTGACGCCAACGCAGCGGTGGTGATGAAGGCGTGGGTCACGCCCCGGTCGGCCAGAAGCCGCGCGAGTTCGTCGCCGCCGAACACGGTGGGCGGCGCGATCACCATCGTCGCGCCGGCACCGAAGGCCTGCAGGTACTCGAACACCGACCCGTCGAAACTCGGTGTGGAGAAGTGCAGAGTCCGGGACTGCGGTGTCGCACCGAAACGTTCGAGCTGGTCCAGAGCGAAGTTGTCCAGTCCGCGATGGGTGACCACCACACCCTTGGGCACACCCGTGGACCCCGACGTGTACACGGCGTACACCGCGGTGTCCAGCGTGATCGGACCGCTCCGGTCGACATCGGTCACGGCTGCCGCCGGGCGCTCGGCGCACTCGGCCGCGAAGCCGGGTTCGTCCAGGGCCAGCCAGTTCGCGGTGCCCGGGAGCCGGTCTCGGTGTTCGGTCGTGGTCACGCCGAGAGTTACTCCGGAATCGACGAGCATGTGCGTGATGCGCTCGTCGGGGTAGTTCGGATCGATCGGCACGAACGCCGCACCGGTCTTCGCCACCGCCCACACCGACAGCACTGAGTCGAGGGACCGCGGTATCCCGATGGCCACGAACGTCTCCGGGCCCGCCCCCCGCGCGATGAGTGCGCGCGCCAGGCGATTCGACCGCTCGTCCAGGTCGCCGTAGCTCACGTCGCCGTCCTCGGAGGACAGTGCGATCGCCCCCGGATCGAGCGCGGCCCCCTCTTCGAGGATCTGCGGCAGCGTGCGGGTCGACCCGCCCGGACCGCCGCGGACCGGCACCAGATCGGCGCGCTCCCGGTCGGTCAGCAGCGACAGCGCGGCCAGCGGCTGGTCCGGACGAGCGCACGCGTCGAGCACTCGCAGCACGCGTCCGGCGATGTCGTCGATGGTGTCCGCGTCGAAGACGTCCGGGAGGTACTCGAACTTCAGGCGCAGACGAGCGTCGGCGGATGCCACGAGACTCAACGGATAGTGGGCCGCATCTCGCGCGTCCACTCCGGCGACGCGCATTCCGGCGATGTCGGTCTCGGTGGAGAGCCCGGCGCGGTCGACGGGGTACGACTCGAACACCGTCAACGTGTCGAATCCGACCTCCGGTCCGGCGGCACTCTGGATTTCGGCCAGCCCGAGGTGGTGGTGATCCAGCAACGCCGCCTGCTCGGCCTGCACCCGTTCCAGCAGGGCGCCCACCGTGTCGTCGGGGCGCAGCCTCACCCGGACGGGCAGTGTGTTGATGAACAGTCCGACCATCGTCTCGATGCCGGTCAACTCGGGGGGCCGCCCCGAGACGGTGGCGCCGAACAGCACGTCGTCTCGGGCGGTCAACGTACCCAGCACAATCCCCCAGGAGACCTGAACGAGCGTGTTGACGGTCAGTCCCCGCGAACGCGCGACGTCGCGCAGGCGGGTGGTGTGGTCCTCGTCCAGGTCGAAGACGAACTCGTCGGACATCGTGGACAACCGCCGTCCCCGGTCCGAGTGGGCCAGCAACGTCGGTCCGTCCACCCCGGCGAGGGCCCGAGCCCACACCTCACGGGAGGCGCCCTGATCTCGGCGGCTCATCCACCCCAGGTAGTCGCGGTACCCGCGAACGCGGGGCAGCGGCGACGGGTCCCCGTCGGTGGCGTACAGCGTCAGCAACTCCCGGACCAGCAGCGGCATCGACCAGCCGTCGAGGAGGATGTGGTGGTTCGTCGACACCAGCCGGTAGCGGTTCGGCGCGGTAGCGATCAACAGGAACCGGATCAGCGGGGCACGCGTCAGGTCGAACGGGCGACCCCGGTCCTCGGCCAGTAGTCGCGCGACCTCGGACGCCGCAGCGTCCTCGTCGAGAGCCGTGAGATCGACCTCGCGCCAGGGCGCCTCCACCCTTCGACGGATCACCTGAACTGCGTTGCCGTCGACGTCGTGCCGGAAGCAGGCGCGCAGATTGGCGTGCCGGTCCAGCAGGGCGTCGGCCGCGCGGCGCAGTCGATGCGGATCCACGGCGCCCTCGAGTTCGAGGCTCACCTGCACCAGGTAGGCGTCGAGGGAGTCGTCGGCGAGTTCGGAGTGGAAGAGCATGCCGGACTGCAGGGGCGACAGCGGCCACACGTCCGTCAGGTCCGGACAGATGTGTTCGAGGTCCTCGATCGCATCCTCTCGAAGTTCGACGAGATCGAGATCCGACGGCGTGAACCCACCGCCACCCGACTCCGTATGCGTGCCGAGAGCAGCGAGCGCCTGCAGCCATAGCTGCGCGAGTTCCTCGACCTCCTCGTGGGTGAGGACGCCCGGAGGGTAGGTCCACGTGGAGTTCAGCTGGGGGCCGTCGCCCGAGTCGACGGTCATCGCGTTGACGTCGACGACGGCCGCGACGGGCACCGCCGACTTCTCGCGCAGTCCGGGTTCCTCGACCGGCACCCACCCCTCGTCGGTCTCCGTGGCGGTCCGGCCCATTCTGCCGAGGTAGTTGAAGCTGACCTGAGGCGTCGGCAGCGGTGAAAGAACGTGCGCCGTCTCGTCGTTCAGGTACCGGAGTAGTCCGAAACCGATGCCGTGGTCGGGAACGGCGAGGAGTTGCTCCTTCACGGACTTGAGCGCGACCCCCGCGGACGGGCCCGCGGCGAACGCGTCGTCGAGGTCCACCCCGCTCAGATCGAGTCGCACCGGGAAGAGGGTGGTGAACCAGCCGATCGTGCGCGCGAGATCCGCGCCCGGCACCACGTGCTCCTCTCGACCGTGTCCCTCGAGACCCACCAGCGCGCCGGGGAGTTCGATCCCGCGGCGTCGCCGCCAACTCGTCAGCGCCATGGTCAGTGCCGTCAGCAGCGCATCTCCCACACCGGCGTGGAAGGCCCGCGGCACGGTTGTCAGGAGGGTCTCGGTCAACGGGGCAGAAACTCGTACCGCGAAGTGCGCGGCGGTCGCAGCGGTGTCCGACACGGTCACCGGGCGCGACCCCAGCAGCGGGTCGGGCGCGTTCAGCATTCCCCGCCACAGTTCGACCTCGGCGGTGCGCTGGGGTTCGCGCGCGGCGTCGGCGAGTGCGTGTGCCCACCGGCGCATCGACGTTCCCGGTGGCTCGAGCGCCGGTTCCGCGCCGGACTGCAGTTGCGCGCACACCGCGGCGAGGTCGGGGATCAGGATCCGCCAGGACACACCGTCCATCGCCAGATGATGGACGACGATCAACACGCGACTCGGATGGTCGCCGTCCAGCCAGACCGCCTGCAGCATCACGCCCGACTCCGGGTCGAGCCGATCGAGGGCACTGTCGAGTTCGGCGCCGACATCGTCCACCCGGCCCCGGCGGAGAACGCTCGCCGCCCGCACCGATCCTTCGGCCTGCACCTCCATCGACCAGCCCTCTTCGGTGCGGGACGTGCGGTACAACCGCGCCCGCAACAGGTCGTGCCGATCCAGCACGGCCTGCAGCGCCGCCGTCAGGGTGTCGTCGTCCACCGAGGCGGGCAGCGTGAACAGAGCGGACTGCGAGTAGCGGCGGAAATCCCCACCCCGGGCGAGCATCCACCGCACGATCGGAGTCAGCGGAATCTCGCCGATCCCGGCCCCGGGCAGCTCGTCGAGAACCACCGTCCCGTCATCCGTTCCGGCCGCCGCGGCCAGCCCGGCAACGGTTTTGCGCTCGAACACCTCGCGCGGCGAAATCAGTATCCCGGCGGCCTTGGCGCGGGTGACCAGCTGGATGGACATGATCGAATCCCCGCCGAGGGCGAAGAACGAGTCGTCCACCCCCACCGAGTCGAGGCCGAGGACCTCCGCGAACAGCTCCACGAGGGTCCGTTCCGTCTCGGTGACCGGACCGCGGCCCACGGTCATTCGCTGTCCGAAGTCCGGTTCGGGCAGAGCTTTCCGATCGAGTTTGCCGTTCACCGTCCGCGGCATCTCGTCGAGAACCACCACGGCGGCCGGCACCATATGCGACGCCAATCGCTCGGCGGCCGTATCGATGATCGCCGCCGGGTCGATCGCGACACCGGTCTCCGGCACCACGTACCCCACCAACCGGTCCCCGCGTGCCGTCACCGCAGACTGCGCCACCCCCTCGCACGCGAGCAGCGCCGACTCCACCTCACCGAGTTCGATCCGGTAGCCCTTGACCTGCACCTGGAGGTCGTTGCGGCCGAGGTATTCCAGCTGTCCGTGCCCGTTCCACCTGCCCAGGTCGCCGGACCGGTACATCCGGGCCCCGGGAGTGAAGGGGTCGGCGACGAATCGGCCGGACGTGAGGGCCTGCCGGCCGAGATAGCCACGTGCGACCTGCGCCCCGGAGACGTACATCTCCCCGACCACGCCCGGCGGCACCGGATGCAGTCGTCCGTCGAGCACGTACACGCGCAGTCCGGGCAGTCCCCGGCCGATCACGGAGGCGGGCTCCTCCTCGACGACGTCCCGGGCGATCGGCAGGTGGCTGACGTGCACGGTGGTTTCCGTGATGCCGTACATGTTGACCAGGACCGGCGCGGTGTCGCCCCGGCGTGCGTACCAGCGCCGCAACTGGCCGAACTCGAGGGCCTCCCCGCCGAAGATGACGTACCGCAGCGACAGGCCGGGACCACCGGCGAGACGATCGGCCTCCGCCAATTGGTAGAAGGCGGTGGGGGTTTGATTCACGACCGTGACTGCTTCGTCGCGCAATAGTTCGAGGAACTTCGCGGGTGAGCGCGCCGTGAAGTAGTCCACCAGCACCAGCCGTCCGCCGTGCGCGAGCGCTCCCCACATTTCCCACACCGAGAAGTCGAACGCGGCGGAATGGAACATGGTCCACACGTCGGCCGGTCCGAATCCGAACAGCGTCTGGGTGTTCGCCAGCAACGTGATCACGTTGCGGTGCGAGACCTGCACGCCCTTCGGCTGCCCGGTGGAACCGGACGTGTAGATCACGTACGCCACCGAGTCCAGGTGCAGCGGAGCACGGCGGTCGGTGTCGGTGACCGGCAGCGACGACAGCTGCTGCAGCGCAGTCACTGTCTCGGGATCGTCCACCACAACCACCGGAACCCCGGCGCCGCGGAAGGTCTCGGCGTCCGCGGTCGTGGTGAGCACACACTTCGGCCGGGCGTCGCCGAGCAGGAAGGCCAACCGCTCGGCAGGAGAGGCCACGTCCACCGGAAGGTACCCGGCGCCCGACTTCACCACCGCCAGCAGTGCCACGACGAGGTCGATCGACCGCGTCATCCCCACCGCCACCAGGTTTTCCGCGGCTGCCCCCTGTTCCACCAGCAGTCTCGCGAGCCGGTTGGCCCGGTCGTCGAGCTCGCGGTACGTCACCGAAGCGTCGTCGCAGCGCACCGCGACGGCATCGCCCGCGGATGCCACCATGCGATCGAACGCATCCACGAGCGACAGCGGTGGGACATCGGTCCCCGGCCGATGCGCGGCGGTGAGCAGGAGCTCGCGTTCGGGCGCGTGGAGGATGTCGACGTCCCCGACGGGTGCGGTCGGGTCGGTGGTCACGGCCTCGATCACCCGCACGAAGCGCTCGGCGAAACTCTCCACCGACGCGCGATCGAACACATCGGTCGCGTAGCGGAGGCCGGCGCTGATCCCGGCCGGCACGCCCTGCTCGTCGACCCGCTCCACCAGGCTCAGCTGCAGATCGAACTTCGCGACGTCCAGATCGACGTCGAGCGACCGGGCGGTCAACCCGGGCAGTTCCAGGTGGGTTCGGGTGGCGTTCTGGAATTCGAGCAACACCTGGAACAGGGGTGAGTGCGCGGTCGACCGCTCGGGTGCGAGTTCGTCCACCAGCCGCTCGAAGGGAAGGTCTGCGTGCTCGAACGCGCGGAGGTCCACCGACCGCACGGCGGTGAGCACGTCGGCGAACGACGATCCCGGCGCCACCGGTGTGCGGAGCACCAGCGTGTTGACGAACATCCCCACGACGTCGTCGAGTGCCGCGTGGCCCCGGCCCGCGACCGCGGTTCCCACCACCACGTCGTCCGATCCCGACACCCTCTCCAGCAGCACGGCCAGCGTGGCGTGCACCACCATGAACAGCGTCGAATTGTGCTGTCGTGCAAGATCGGCCAGAGCTTCGTGGACGGATGGCGGGATGTCGAACGGGACGACGGCCCCGAGGAAGGACCGGTGGACGGGTCGGGGCCGGTCCAGGGGCAGTGGCAGCACGTCCGGGATGCCCGACAATGTCCGGGCCCAGTACCCGAGCTGACCGGACATCACCGAATCGGGCTGGTCTTCGGTGCCCAGTACCTGTCGCTGCCACAGGCTGTAGTCGGCGTACTGCACGGGCAGCGGCGCCCAGCCGGGTGCCTGCTGCTGTGCGCGGGCGGTGTAGGCGAGCGTCAGGTCGCGCGCCAGGGGCGCCATCGAGAAGCCGTCGGCCGCGATGTGGTGCACGACGAGGGCGAGGACGTGCCGCTCGGGAGTGAGTGTGCACAGCCTCACCCGGATCGGAAGGTCCTCGGTGACGTCGAATCCCACGCCGAAGAATGCGGTGAGCGAGTCGTGAAGGGCTCCTTCGGCAACGGGGACCGGATCGAGGTCGGGGGTCGCGAGCGTGGAGTCGACGATCACCTGCCGGGGGCCGTCGGCGGAACCGGGAAACACGGTCCGCAGCGACTCGTGGCGTTCCATGACGTCGCCGAGTGCCGCTTGTAGCGCAGCCAGGTCCACCACGCCGTCCAACTGCAGGGCGACCGGGATGTTGTAGGCCGGTGAGGAGGTGTCGAACTGGTTGACGAACCACATCCGCTGTTGCGCGACGGAAAGGGGAATCCGCTCGGGCCGCGCCGTCGCGGTGAGTGCCGGGGAGCCGGAACTCGTCCTCACGTCCGAGTCGATCCGGACGGCCAGATCGGACACCACGGGTGCGTCGAACAGCGCCGCGACACCCAGAGTCGTGTCCAGTGCGCTGTTGATGCGTCCCACCACCCGGGTGGCACTGAGCGAGTCTCCCCCGAGGTCGAAGAAGCTGTCGTCGGCCCCGACGCGGTCGACATCGAGGACGGCGGCGAAGGCGGTGGCGATCGCTTCCTCCGCGGGTGTGGTGGGGGCGCGGTATCCGACGGTGCGCGTGCCGAATTCCGGTTTCGGCAGCGCTTTCCGGTCGAGTTTGCCGTTCACCGTCACCGGCAACTCCGCCAGCACCACCACCACCGACGGCACCATGAACCCCGGCAACGCCACCGCAGCCCACTCCCGCACCACCCGCTCGTCCACCACCGCCCCGGCCACCGGCACCACATACCCCGCCAGATACTCCCCCGACGACCCATCGCCGCGCAGCACCACCACCGCCTGCGCCACATCCTCCCGGCGCAACAACACCGCCTCGATCTCCCCCAACTCGACCCGCTGACCCCGCAACTTCACCTGAAAATCCGTACGCCCCAGATACTCCAACTCCCCACCCGGCAACCACCGAACCCGATCCCCCGTCCGATACAACCGCGAACCCGCACCGAACGGATTCGCCACGAACCGATCCGCCGTCAAATCCGGCCGCCCCCGATACCCCCGCGCCAACTGCACACCCCCGAGATACAACTCCCCCGCCACCCCCACCGGCACCGGCCGCAACCGCCCGTCCAGCACCAACGTCTGCGTATTCCACACCGGCGCCCCGATCGGCACCACCCTCCGATCCGCCTCCGTCACCTCGTGGAACGTGACATCCACCGACGCCTCCGTCGGACCGTACAAGTTGTGGAGCCGGGCACCGGGTACCAGTGTCCGCATCCTCGACGCCGTCCGCGCGGGCAACGCCTCACCCGAGGCGAACACACGCCGCAGGCTCGTGCATCGCGTCACTGCCGGTTCCGCGGTGAATACGGCCAACATCGAGGGGACGAAATGTGCTGTCGTGACGTCATTCTCGGCTATCGCGTTCACAAGATAGGCCGGGTCGCGGTGCCCGTCCGGCTCCGCGATCACCAACCGCGCCCCGACGATCAACGGCCAGAACAACTCCCACACCGACACATCGAACGTCACCGGCGTCTTCTGCAGGATCACGTCCTCCGACGTCAGCGGGTACCGCTCCTGCATCCACAACAGCCGATTCACCACACCCTCGTGCGGAACCGCCACCCCCTTCGGCCGACCCGTCGACCCCGACGTGAAGATCACATACACCGGATGAGCAGGACGCAACCGCGACAACCGCTCCCCATCCCCCACCACACCGACCGAAAACCCCGACACATCCAGGGTGTCGAGTTCCACCACCCGCACACCCGCAGGCACCACCACCCCATCCCCAGATGTGGTCAGCACCAACACCGGATCCGCCGTCGCCACCACAAACCCCACCCGCTCGGCAGGCTGATCCGGATCGATCGGGACATACGCCCCACCCGCCTTCACCACCGCGTACATCCCCACCAGCATCTCCACCGAACGACGCACCGCCACACCCACCGACGACTCCGGACCCACCCCCGCCCCGATCAGGAACCGCGCCAACCGATTCACCCGCGCACCGAACTCCCCATACGACAACACCGTCCCGCCACACACCACCGCCGCAGCATCCGGGGTCCGACCCACCTGCGCATCGAGCAGGTCGGCGAGGGTGATGTGGGGCACCAGGTGACCCGTCGCATTCCACGAACCCACCACCAACGCCCGCTCACCCGGCCCCAGAACCTCCACATCACCGACCGCGGTGTCCACGTCGCCGGCGATCGTCGCCAGAATCCGGACGAGGCGGTCGGCGAGCGCTGCGGCTTCGTCCCGGTCGACGGCTCCCGGCTGGTAGCGCAGACTCAATCGCAGCCGTGGTTCGAGGATCGACAGCAGAGTGAGCGGATAGTGCGTGGCGTCGCGGGCATCGAGACCGGTCACCCGCATGCCCCCGATGTCGGTGTTCTCGTCCAGCCCGGACGTGTCGATCGGGAACGACTCGAACACCGACAGTGTGTCGAACAGATTGCCCAGACCCACCCGCGACTGAATTTCGCCGAGGCCGAGGTGATGGTGGTCGAGCAGGGACGTCTGCTCGTCCTGCAGGCGGGCGAGCAGTCGCGCGACACTCTCGTCCGGGTCCACCCGTACTCGCACGGGCACCGTGTTGATGAACAGTCCCAGCATGTTCTCGACACCGGACAGCTGCGGCGGACGACCGGACACGGTGGCACCGAAGACCACGTCGTCGCGGGAGAGCGACCGGGACAACAGCATCCCCCACGCCGCCTGGATCACCGTGTTCATGGTGACGCCGGCGCATTCCGCCGCCGTGGCGAGTCCGTCGCGCAGCGGGGCGGGCAGTTCGACGTCGAGTTCGTGGGGCACACCGTAGAGCGCCGCAGACGCGTGCGGCGCCACCAGCGTCGGCTCCTCGACACCGTCGAGCGCTCGTTCCCAGGCCCGCGCCGATGCCTCCGCGTCCCGGCTCGCCACCCATTCCAGATACGTGCGGTACGAGGGCGGGTCCGGCAGTCCGGCCGGGTCGCCGTCGGCGGCATAACGAACCAGCAGTTCCCGCACCAGCAACGGCATCGACCAGCCGTCGAGGATGATGTGATGATTCGTGACCGCCAGCACGAAGCGTCCCGGTGCGGTGCGGAACAGGGTCAGCCGGAGCAGGGGCGGCCGGGCGACGTCGAACCTGGCACTGCGGTCCTCGTCGAGCAGGCGCTCGAGTTCCGTGCCGGGGGCCGACCCCTCGACGGTGAGATCCACTTCCCGCCACGGCACGTCCACCGTGTCGACCACCAGTTGCGCGGGCACCCCGTCGTCGTAGACGAACGCGGTCCGCAGGCTGGGGTGGCGGGCCAGCAGCCCTGCCGCGGCGGCGCGCAGACGTTCGGCGTCGACCGCACCCTCGAGGTCGATGCGCAGTTGGGCGGTGTAGACGTCCATCGACTCCGCGGCCAGGGAAGCATGGAACAGCAACCCGGACTGCAGCGGAGACAACGACCACACGTCCCGCAGTGCCGGGAAACGCTCCTCCCAGCGCTCGATCTGCTGCTGGTTCGCCGAGACCAGCGGAACGTCGGACGGTGTCAGCCCGCCCGCATCCGGTCGTGACGCGTGCGCGGCAACTCCGGCGAGGGCGCGGCGCCACAGATCCGCGAACGCCGCGACCTCCGCCTCGCGGAGGACCCCGGTCGGAAATGCGAACGACGCCATCAGACGGGGTCCGTCTGGACTGTCGGAGACGACGGCGTTGACGTCGATCACGGATGCGACGGGCATGTCGGGATTCCGGGTGCCGCCGAGCGTGCTCTCCACCGGCAGCCAGTCCTCGGCTCCGTCCGTGGTGGTCACTCGACCGAGATAGTTGAAACTCACTTGCGGAGCCGGGAATCGGCTGAGGGACTGCGCCGTCTCGTCGCCCCGGTAGCGCAGTAGTCCGAAGCCGATCCCGTGATCCGGGATCGCGAGCAACTGCTCCTTGACAGCCTTGACCGCCTGCCCTGCCGCGACACCACCTGCCATCGCGTCGTCGACGTCGATTCCGGTGAGATCCAACCGCGCCGGATACACGGTGGTGAACCAGCCGACGGTACGCGACAGGTCCGCGCCGGAGACGACCTGCTCCTCGCGGCCGTGCCCCTCGAGGGTGATCAGCGCGTCCGACACGGGGGCGTCCCGTTCCCGTCGCCAGGCGATCAGTGCCAGCGTGACCGCGGCGAGCAACCCGTCGCCCACGCTCCCGTGGAACGCGTCCGGAAGCGTGGTGAGCAGGGCGCCGGTCACCGACGACGACACGTCGACCCTGACGGTGCCGACGGTCGCGTCGACGTCGATCGCGGGATCCATTGGGCGCGAACCGATCAGCGGGTCCGGGCCGTCGAGGATCGTCTCCCACGATGCCAGTTCACCGGTCCGGTGCCGCGCCGCTTCGGACAGGCCGTGCGACCACCGCCGCATCGACGTTCCGACTGCCGGCAACTCCGGGGTGAGACCGGCCTGGAGTCGGCTGCACGCCGACGCGAGATCCGCGACGAGGATGCGCCAGGAGACGCCGTCGACAACGAGGTGGTGCACCACCACGAGCAGTCGCCCGACGTCGCCTGGGACGTCGAACCAGACCACCCGCACCATGCGGGCCGCGGCGGGGTCCAGGTGGTCGGCCGCAGCATCGAGTTCCGTGGTCGCGAGCGCGGTGAAGTCGTCTCCCGTCACCGTGTCGACCGGCACCCGACGGACCAGTGCGTCCGCGGGCACCGAGCCCGCCGGCAGCACGTCCATCTCGTCCGCGGACACACGCGCGCGGAGCATGTCGTGCCGGTCCAGTACCGCCTCGACGGCGCGGACGAGGACCTCGTGGGTGAGACCGGCGGGGGCCGCCAGCAACAGCGCCTGCGAGAACCTGTCGAGCCGCCCGCTGCTGCGCTCGAACGTCCAGCGCGCGACGGGTGTCAGCGGCAGGGTGCCGACGCCACCGCCCGGCAGCTCGTCGAGAGCCACTGCGCCGTCGCTGTCGAATCGCGCCGCCGTGGCGAGGCCGGCGACCGTTCGGTGGTCGAACACGTCTCGGGGAGAGAGGATCACACCGGCGGACCGTGCGCGGGCCACCAGCTGTATCGACATGATGCTGTCACCGCCGAGGGCGAAGAACGAGTCGTCCACGCCCACCGAGTCCAGTCCGAGCACCTCCTCGAACAGTCCGGCGAGAAGCTCCTCGGTCTCGGTGTGCGGCGGCCGACTCGCGGAACCCGCGAAGTCCGGGGCCGGAAGCGCTGTGCGGTCGAGCTTTCCGTGCACCGTCAGGGGAAGCGCTTTGAGTGTCACCAGCGCCGCCGGCACCATGTACGACGCCAACCTGCCCCCGACGAAGTCGAGGACAGCCCTCGTATCGACCGTCGCATCCGGTGCGGGCACCAGGTACCCGATCAGCCGATCGCCGCCGCCGTCCCCGTTCCACACGCTCGCGACCGCGTGGGCCACGGAGTCGTGCGCGAGCAGCACCGACTCGACCTCACCGAGTTCGATGCGGAAGCCCCGGATCTTCACCTGGGCATCGGTGCGCCCGAGGTACTCCAACTGACCGTCGGGAAGCCAGCGTGCCCGGTCGCCGGTGCGATACATCCGGCTTCCGGGCGGGCCGAAGGGGTCGGCGACGAAGCGTTCGGCGGTCAGTGGGTACCGCCGGCGGTACCCGCGTGCGAGGGCGGGACCTGCGAGATACAACTCTCCTGCGACACCGGCCGGCACCGGGTGCAGTCGCGAGTCCAGCACGACCTCGGCGAAACCACGCGTGGGCGTGCCGATCGTGACCGGAGCCCCCGGTACCAGTTCGTCGCTGATGCTCGACACGACGGTCGACTCGGTCGGACCGTACGCGTCGAACATGCGACGGCCCGGCGCCCACCGCCGGACCAGTTCGGGCGGACACGCCTCGCCGCCCGTCACCACGCACTCGAGGGCGGTGAGACCGTCGGGGTCGACCGACGCCAGGGCCGCCGGAGTGACGAAGCAGTGCGTGACCCGCTCGGATTCCAGCAACTGCGCCAATTCGGCACCGCCGTAGACGGACGGCGGTGCGATCACCATCGTGGCTGCCGCGCCGACCGCCAGCAGCAGTTCGAGAACGGACGCGTCGAAGCTCGGCGATGCGAAGTGCAGCGTTCTGGATTCGGGTGTCGTACCGAACGTCTCCCTCTCCTGGGCGGCGAAGGCGGCGAGACCGCGGTGCGTGGTGACCACACCTTTGGGCCTGCCGGTCGACCCCGAGGTGTAGATGAGGTAGGCGGGATTGTCGATCCGAATCGTCGACGTCCGCTCGTCATCGGTGACCGGCGACGACGGATAGTGCGACAGCCTGTCCTCGAGACCCGGGTCGCCCAGCACCAGCCACGGCACCGCGTCCGGAAGTGCGCCGCGTTGCGCCGAGCCCGTCACACCCCACACGGCGCCGGAGTCGGTGAGCATGAATTCGATCCGTGCGGCCGGATGGTCCGGATCCACCGGAAGGAAGGCGGCCCCCGACTTGGCCACCGCCCAGACGGCCAGGACGGATTCGACGGACCGCGGCACACACAGGGCGATGACGGATTCCGGGCCGACGCCGCGCTCGATCAACATGCGGGCCAACTGGTTCGATCGCCTGTCGAGGTCCCCGTAGCGCACGACACGCCCGTCGAAGACCAACGCGGGGGCCTCCGGATCGTTCGCGGCCGCCTCGGCCATCAGATCCGGCAGCGTCCGTGCCGCTACCGCCGCACCGCCCGTCACCGGGGACAGTACGGCACGCTCCAGCGGTCCGAGAATGTCGATGTCTCCGACCCGGGCGCCGGGGTCGGCCGTGACCGCCTCGAGAATGCGCACGAGTCGTTCCGCGAAGCCGAGCACCGTATCCTCGTCGAAGAGATCGGTCGCGTAGCCCAGTCCCGCGGCAATGCCGGTCGGGTTGCCGTCGGCATCGACGTTCTCGGCCAGCGTCAACTGCAGATCGAAGTTGACGGTGTCGATCTCGAGTTCGATGTTCCGCACCTGCAGATCCGGCAATTCCAGAGTGGGACGCTCGATGTCCTGGAACTCCAGCATCACTTGGAAGAGCGGCGCGTACGCCGTCACCCGGGAAGGACTCAGGACTTCCACCACCCGCTCGAACGGGACCTCCGCGTGGGTGAAGGCGCCCAGATCGGCTTCCCGAACGCCGGCCAGGAACTCGGAGAAGGTGGCGCCGCCGTCGACGTGGGTGCGCAGGACGAGGGTGTTGACGAACATGCCCACCACGTCGTCGAGTTCGCGCTCGCCGCGACCGGCGATCGGCGTCCCGACGGCGATGTCGTCTGCACCGCTCACGCGTGCCAGCATGATCGCCAACGCGGCATGCAACGTCATGAACACCGTCGTGGTGTGTTGCCGTGCCAGCCTGACCACACCGGCATGAACCTCGGGTCCGATCACGAACTCGACGTGGCCGCCGCGAAGTGACCGGACGGTGGGACGGGGACGATCCGTGGGCAACTCCAGCACTTCGGGCAGATCCGACAGCGTGGTGGTCCAATACGTCAGCTGTCGGGAAATGGGCGAATTCTCATCGGATTCCGATCCCAGCCACTCGCGCTGCCACAGCGCGTAGTCGGCGTACTGCACCTCGAGCGGGGCCCACTCCGGGGCCGACCCGTTCACCCGGGACACGTACGCGTCCATGACGTCGCGGGCCAGCGGTGCCATCGAGAAGCCGTCGGCCGCGATGTGATGCACCACCACCGCGAGCACGTGCACGTCCGCGTCGAGGCTGAACAGTCGTGCGCGCAACGGCACCTGCGTCGTCACGTCGAATCCTGCGGACAGCACTCTCCGCGAATGTTCGCGGAACTCGGCTTCCCCCGACACCGCGATCGGTTCGAGGTCGGGCACCGCGCTCGCCGCGGGCAGGATCACCTGGCGCGGCCCGTCGTCGGTGAGCGGGAAGATCGTCCGCACGGCCTCGTGCCGTTCGATGACGTCGGCAACCGCCGCCCGGAGCGCACGCACGTCGAGCCGCCCCTCGAGCCTCAACGCGAACGCGACGTTGTATGCGGACGAGGTGGTGTCGAACTGGTTGATGAACCACATCCGCTGCTGGGCGGGCGACACGGGGACTTCCGCGGTACCTTCCCTGGGCTTCAGCGGTGGTCGGGCCTCCAGCCCGTCGTGCGCCTCGGCCAGCGCCGCCAGACCGGCCACGGTGGGGGCGTCGAATACGTCGCGAATACCGATCCGGTCCCCGACGGCCGCATTGATCCGCGCGACCAACCTGGTGGCGATCAGAGAGTTTCCGCCGAGGGCGAAGAAGTCGTCGTTCACGCCTACCCTCGGGACACCGAGCAGGTCGGCGCACACGGCGGCCACTATTCCCTCGATCGGGGTTCGGGGAGCGACGAAACCCACAGTAGCGCTGCCGAAATCTGGTTCGGGCAGGGCCTTGCGGTCGAGTTTGCCGTTCACCGTCACCGGCAACTCCGCCAGCACCACCACCACCGACGGCACCATGAACCCCGGCAACGCCACCGCAGCCCACTCCCGCACCACCCGCTCGTCCACCACCGCCCCGGCCACCGGCACCACATACCCCGCCAGATACTCCCCCGACGACCCATCGCCGCGCAGCACCACCACCGCCTGCGCCACATCCTCCCGGCGCAACAACACCGCCTCGATCTCCCCCAACTCGACCCGCTGACCCCGCAACTTCACCTGAAAATCCGTACGCCCCAGATACTCCAACTCCCCACCCGGCAACCACCGAACCCGATCCCCCGTCCGATACAACCGCGAACCCGCACCGAACGGATTCGCCACGAACCGATCCGCCGTCAAATCCGGCCGCCCCCGATACCCCCGCGCCAACTGCACACCCCCGAGATACAACTCCCCCGCCACCCCCACCGGCACCGGCCGCAACCGCCCGTCCAGCACCAACGTCTGCGTATTCCACACCGGCGCCCCGATCGGCACCACCCTCCGATCCGCCTCCGTCACCTCGTGGAACGTGACATCCACCGACGCCTCCGTCGGACCGTACAAGTTGTGGAGCCGGGCACCGGGTACCAGTGTCCGCATCCTCGACGCCGTCCGCGCGGGCAACGCCTCACCCGAGGCGAACACACGCCGCAGGCTCGTGCATCGCGTCACTGCCGGTTCCGCGGTGAATACGGCCAACATCGAGGGGACGAAATGTGCTGTCGTGACGTCATTCTCGGCTATCGCGTTCACAAGATAGGCCGGGTCGCGGTGCCCGTCCGGCTCCGCGATCACCAACCGCGCCCCGACGATCAACGGCCAGAACAACTCCCACACCGACACATCGAACGTCACCGGCGTCTTCTGCAGGATCACGTCCTCCGACGTCAGCGGGTACCGCTCCTGCATCCACAACAGCCGATTCACCACACCCTCGTGCGGAACCGCCACCCCCTTCGGCCGACCCGTCGACCCCGACGTGAAGATCACATACACCGGATGAGCAGGACGCAACCGCGACAACCGCTCCCCATCCCCCACCACACCGACCGAAAACCCCGACACATCCAGGGTGTCGAGTTCCACCACCCGCACACCCGCAGGCACCACCACCCCATCCCCAGATGTGGTCAGCACCAACACCGGATCCGCCGTCGCCACCACAAACCCCACCCGCTCGGCAGGCTGATCCGGATCGATCGGGACATACGCCCCACCCGCCTTCACCACCGCGTACATCCCCACCAGCATCTCCACCGAACGACGCACCGCCACACCCACCGACGACTCCGGACCCACCCCCGCCCCGATCAGGAACCGCGCCAACCGATTCACCCGCGCACCGAACTCCCCATACGACAACACCGTCCCGCCACACACCACCGCCGCAGCATCCGGGGTCCGACCCACCTGCGCATCGAGCAGGTCGGCGAGGGTGATGTGGGGCACCAGGTGACCCGTCGCATTCCACGAACCCACCACCAACGCCCGCTCACCCGGCCCCAGAACCTCCACATCACCCACTGGCGCATCCGGATCCGCAATCACTCCCGCCAGAATCCGGAGGAACCGCTCCCCGAATCCCACGACCGTGTCCGGATCGAACACATCCGACGCGAACGTGAACGACGCCTCGATGCCTGCTGCCATCCCGGACGCGTCGTAGCGCTCCGCGAGGGTCAACTGCAGATCGAACTTGGACACACCGGAATCGACGTCGAGGATCTCCACCGTCAGTCCCGGCAGGTCGAGGTGCGCCGGGGCGGTGTTCTGGAACTCCAGCAGAACCTGGAACAGCGGTGAATACGCGGTCGAGCGGGTCGGTGCGACCGCGTCCACCACGCTCTCGAAGGGCACCTCGGAATGACCGAACGCCGCCAGATCCGCTTCCCGCGCCCGGGACAGCACCTCGCCGAACGTTGCGGCAGGCTCGACGATCGTCCGCAGGACCAGGGTATTGACGAGCATCCCCACCACGTCGTCGAGTGCTTCCTCGCCCCGCCCGGCGATCGGCGTCCCGATCGCGATGTCGCCGGAACCGCTCAGCCGCGCCGCCAACACCGCCAGCACCGCATGCATCACCATGAACATCGTGGAATTGTGTTGCCGCGCGAGGAGGAGAAGCTCCCGATGATCTTCCGCCGACACCGAAAACCGGACGATCCCACCCCGGAGCGCTCTGTCCGCGGGCCTCGGCCGGTCCAATGGAAGATCCATCGCGTCGGGGAGCCCGGACAGCGTCTGCTTCCAGTACTCCAACTGCGCCGACATCATGCTGCCGGGATTCTCGTCGCTGCCGAGGGCCGCCCGCTGCCACAGGCTGTAGTCGGCGTACTGCACCGGGAGTGGCCGCCAGTCGGGAGCCTGCTGCTGTAGCCGCGCCGAGTACGCCACCATCAGGTCGTGGGCGAGCGGGGCCAGCGACGCTCCGTCCGCCGAAATGTGGTGCACCACCAGCATGAGGACGTGCTCGTCGTGACCGGTCCGGAACAGGGCACCACGCACGGGCACCTCGGTGCTCACGTCGAAGCCCTGAGCAGTCGACTCGGCGATCCGCGCGCGCACTGCGTCCTCGTCTTCGCAGACCGTCGGCTCCAGATCCGGAATTACCTCCCCCGGTGACAGGATCACTTGATGCGGTCCGTCCACCGACGCCGGATACACCGTGCGGAGCGATTCGTGTCGTTCGAGGACATCCGCCACCGTCGCCCGGAGCGCCTCCACGTCGAGCGTTCCGGACAGTCGCAGCGCCATCGGAATGTTGTAGGCGGGCGACGAGGTGTCGTACTGATTGACGAACCACATACGTTGCTGGGCAAGCGACAGCGGGATCCGGTCGGGGCGTGTCCGCGCCACCAGGTCCGGGCGGTCGGGGCGCCTCGCGTGGGCACCCTCGATCCATCCCGCCAATGCCTCCACCGTCGGCGCCTCGAACAGGGTCCGCACCACGAGGTCGGCGCCGAGTGCGGCGTTGACCCGCGCGACCACTTTCGTCGCGACCAGTGAATTTCCGCCGAGGTCGAAGAAGCTGTCGTCGAGGCCGATTCGTTCCACACCCAGCACGTCGGCGAACACTCGCGCGACGGCCCGTTCCACCGGAGTGACGGGCGCACGGAACTCGGTGGCCGTGGAGAGGAATTCCGGCGCCGGCAATGCGGCACGATCGAGCTTCCCCACCGGTGTCATCGGGATCTCGTCCAGAATCACGATCGCTGCCGGCACCATGTACGTCGGCAATTGCTCTGCGGCATAGTCGATCAACTCGGCAGTCGCCAGCTGTTTCCCTGCTGCCGGCAGCACGTACGACACGAGCACCGTGTCGCCGGACGGTGCCGTTCGCGGCATCGTCACTGCGGTCCGCACCCGCGGATGGGTATGGAGGACGGTGTCGATCTCACCGAGCTCGATGCGGAAGCCGTGTACCTTCACCTGGAAATCGCTGCGGCCCTGGTATTCCAGCGTGCGGTCGGTTCGCCACCGCACCACGTCCCCGGTGCGATACATCCGGTCGCCGGGGCCGCCGAAGGGGTTGGCCACGAACCGTTCCGCCGTCAACGCTGATTTACCGTGATATCCGCGAGCGAGGGCGTCGCCCGCGACGTACAGCTCCCCGGCCACGCCGACCGGCACCGGGTTCAACCGCGCATCGAGGACGACCTCGTGGAATCCGCGGAGCGGACCGCCCAGTGTGATGGCTCCGTCCGGTGACAACGGTGCACTGATGTTCGACATGACGGTCGCCTCGCTGGGCCCGTACGCGTTGCACAATCTGCGACCGGGCGCCCACCGCTTCACCAGTTCCGGCGGGCACGCCTCGCCACCGAACACCACGTCCCGGAAGTCGGCGAGTCCGTCCGGCTCGACCGTTCCGAGCGCGGCAGTGGTGACGAATCCGTGGGTGACCCGTTCCGACGTCAGGAGGCGGGACAACTCGGCGCCGCCGTAGATCGTGGGCGGAACGATCACCATGGTGGCGGCGGCGGCGAACACGTGCAGGTACTCGGATACGGACGCGTCGAAACTCGGTGTGGAGAAGTGCAGAATCCGGGACGTCTGTGTGGCCCCGGATCGTGAGCGCTGCTCGGCCGCGAAGTCGTCCAGGCCACCGTGTGTGACCACGACGCCTTTGGGCCGGCCCGTGGAACCGGACGTGTAGATCACGTACGACGGATTCTCCACGCGGAGAGGCCGCGTCCGCTCCGCGTCGGTCACGGCGGATTCCGGCTGCGTCGCACAGAGCGACCGGAATTCTTCGTCGTCGAGCACCAGCCACGGAATGGCGTCCGGTAGCCGGGAACGCACGGCGGACACCGTCACCCCCAGCGCAGCGCCCGAATCGTCGAGCATGTGCTCGATGCGTTCGGCCGGGTAGTTCGGGTCCACCGGCACGTAGGCCGCACCAGACTTGGCCACCGCCAGCATCGACAGAACCGACTCGATCGAGCGAGTCAAGCCCAGTGCCACGAAGTTCTCCGGCCCGATGCCGCGTTCGGCGAGGACGCGTGCCAACTGGTTCGAGCGCTCGTCCAATTCTCGGTACGTCACCTCGACACCGCGATACGAGAGCGCGACACCGGTGGGATTGGTTCGTGCTGCCGCTGAGAACAATTCGGAAAGCGTGCGACCCGGACGTCCCGGCACGCCGGAGACCGGAACGAGGGTCGCGTGTTCGGTATCGGACAGGATGTCGATGTCGCCGACGGCGAGCGCCGGGTCGCCGGTGACCGTCTGCAGGATTCGGCGGAACCGTTCGCCGAGGCCACGTACCGTCCCGGGGTCGAACAGATCGGTGGCGAACCCGAGTGTCGCCGTGATCCCGGACGGGGTGCCGTCGGCGTCGACGGCCTCGGTCGCGGTCACCCGCAGGTCGAATCGGCCGACCCCGGAGGTCTCCGCCCCCTCGCGGCACTCGAACAGGACTTGGACGATCGGCGAGTATGCGGGCGAATCGCTGAGCGCGAGTGTCCGGACCACCTGTTCGAAAGGGACGTCGCGGTGCTCGAACGCCGCCTGGTCGACATCGCGGACGTGGCCGAGGAGATGAGTGAAGGAGGTGTCCGGTTCGACGCGGTTACGGAGCACCACGAGGTTCCGGCTCCGGCCGTCGTCCACCACGGTCGTCGTTCCGATCGCCACATCCGAGGCACCCGACAGCCGGCTCAGCAGAACGGTGAAGGCCGCGTGCAGCACCGAGAACGTGGTGGTGTCGTGTTCCCGCGCCAGGGCCACCACTCCGGCATGTGCCTCTGCACCGATCGCAACGTCGACGCGGTCCTCCCCCCGGGTTTGCGCGGCGGGGCGAGGCCGATCGGACGGCAGATTCAGCACTTCCGGCATCCCCGACAGCCGATCCTTCCAGTACTCGAGTTGGTGCGCCGCGAGGCGTCGTCGCGCACCGTCGAGGGCCGTGGCCTCGTGAATCGTCGCGACCCGGGCCTGCGGGCCGGCCGAGATGAACTCTTCCAGCAGTTCGACGAAGTGCCGGTGATGCAGGCGCAGTGCCGAATCCTCGTACCGGTTCGGGTTGGCCCGGAAATCGACGAAGATCTCGGCCGGCGTCCCGCTCGGGTACACGTTGACCAGCAGATCTTCCACCGGACCCGACGTGACGATGTGGTATTCGCCGACCAGCGGGCCCAGTTGGACGTTCTGATGGAACAGCATGACGTTGACCATGGGGCCGTGGAGTTCGGCGCCAGTGCCCGTGCCCACGTCGCGGCGGATGTCCTCGATACTGCACCGCTGATGCCGCAACGCGCCCATCAGTTCTCGCCTGACCCGCGACACGAGGTCCGCGACCGTCTCGTCCTCGTCGACCGTGATCGGCAGCGGTGCGACGTTGACCATCATGCCGCCGGAGTTGCGCAGCACCGACGTGGTCCGGCCGGACATCGGAACATTCACGAGAACATCGGTTTTCGCCGTGATCCGCGACAGGTAGCAGGCGAAGGCGGCGATGATCGTGACTGCCGCGGTGGCGTTTGCCTGACTGTCGGCGTTGTGGATTCCGGAAACGGCCGCCTCGGACAGCAGGGCACTCTCGACCTTGCTCCTGGCGAGTGCGGGCGCGGTCGCGGTCGCGTCGGCCAGGGTCGATCCTTCGACTGCCTCGACTCGTTTCGCCCAGTACTCCCGATCGGCCACGAAGCGGTCGGAGGACCGGTAGCGGGCGTCGACGTCGTACAGCTCGTGCAGGGTCGCGGCTCGATTCGGATCCGGTTCGCGACCGGACATCGAGGCCGAGTACCGGTGCGCGATGCGGTTGATCAGTGTCATGGCGCCGTAACCGTCGAGCGCGACGTGGTGAATGCGGCTGTACCACAGGTAGTGCGACTCTCCCACGCAGAGGATCGAGGTCTCGAACAGTCGATCCGTGTCGAGATCGAGTGGGGCCTGGTAGTCCCGGTCCATCCATTCGTGCGCTGCAGCGACCGGATCGTCCTCACCGCGAAAGTCGATGACGGCGATGGACGTGTCGGTGGTGTGGTCCACGTACTGCATCGGCCGGCCGTCGACCTCGACGACCTTGAGGAACGGCGACTGGAACTCGCGGGCCACCGCGATGGTCTCCCGTCGCAACAGGTCGATGTCGAGGTCGCCGTGCAGTTCCACGTAGTGCGCTACCGAGATCGGCACCGCGGGGTCGAGTTGCTGCGCGAACCAGGTGGCACGCTGCGCCGCAGACAGCGGGAAGGGCACCGCGCCCGAATCGTGTGTAGCCGGCTTTCGCGTGTCGACGGGCTTCACGGCGGTTCCTCCCCATAAGGTATCCCCGACCGCTCACAGCGTGACCGCGTCCTGATCCTGGCTCGCGAAGGCGGGAGGCGGTAGCTTTTCCCCGCCCCCCAGAAAATTCGTTCGCCGTCAACAGGGCGCACAGACCCCATCGTCGCACAGCGGCGCGGCTCCGTTCAGCGGATTCGGTTCTCGCGGCGACGGGTGCGACCGGCCTCGAGATACCTCGACAGCACCGGCCCGATGACAGCGAGGGACTGCGGCTCGATCATGTCGTTGTGCCCGCAGTCCACCGGATGCTCCACGATTCGACCCGTCACGAGCGGTCGCCACTCGTCCGCCGACCGGGCGCGCGTGGTGCCGTCGTCGTCGCCGGTCGCGGGGAAGATCAGCAGCTCGCCATCGTAGACCTGTGGCTCGAACCGGTGGACGAGGTTTCGCGAATTCTCGTATCCGGCGTTGATTCGCTCGAGGTGTTCGCCGCGCAGCCCGGAGTCGCTGCCCCACGATTCGTTCAGCAGTTGCGCCGCGCGTTCGTACGTGAGGTCGCCGTCGGTGGCGACGACGAGCCCCAGTCCGCGGAGCAGATCCCGCATGTCGAGCTTCCCGAAAAGCGGATCCTCGCCGTTGTCGGGATAGCTGTCCATGACCGTGAGGGTGGCGACCTCCTCGCCTGCCCTCTGCAGTTCGACGGCCATCGCGTGCGCGATGACCCCGCCCAGAGACCAGCCGAGCAGGTCGTACGGTCCCTCCGGCTGGATGACCCTCATCTCTTCGATGTACCGGTGCGCGAGTTGTTCGATCGACTGGTAGTCGCCGTCCCCGCTGATCGTGGGCAACTGCAGTCCGTACGCGCGCCGGTCGGCGGGCAGATACCGGACGAGACCCGCATACCCCCAGGAGAGCCCGATTCCCGGGTGGACGCAGAACAGCGGTCGTCCGGCGCCCTCGGTGAGCAGCGGAATCACCACCCCCAGCGCCTCCGTCACACCGCCCTCCGCCGACGGCAGGGCGATCCTGCGGGCGAGGCCGGCCGGGGTCGGATCGAGGAACATCCATTGCAGCGGGATCTTCCGATCGAGTCTCTCCTGCAGGGCGGCGATCACCTTCGTGGCGAGCAGGGAGTTGCCGCTCCTCTCGAAGAAATTGTCCTCGGCCCCCACCCGGTCGAGTCCGAGCACCTCGGCGAAGACGTCCACGACTGCCGCCTCGAGGTCGTTCGCGGGCAACCGGAAGCGAGCGCCCGACAGGAACTCGGGTGCGGGCAGTGCGGCGCGATCCAGCTTGCCCACCGGGGTCAGCGGAATCTGGTCGATTACGACGATCGCGGCGGGCACCATGTGGGCGGGCAGACGCTCCCCGACGAGACGGGTGAGTTCCGCGGTGTCGAGGTCCGCGCCGCCGATCGGACGGACATAGGACACGAGCAGCGGTTCCCCGGCAGGCCCGGCACGGCCGATCGTGACGGCGAACCCGACGTCGGGATGATCGGTGAGTGCCGCGTCGATCTCGCCGGGTTCGATGCGGAACCCGCGGATCTTCACCTGGAAGTCGCTGCGCCCGACGTACTCGAGAGTGCCGTCCCGGCGCCACCGCACCACGTCTCCCGTGCGGTACATCCGCTCGCCCGGCGCACCCCAGGGGGCGGCCACGAAACGGGACGCCGTCAGTCCGGGCCGACGGTGATACCCGGACGCCAGGGCGCGTCCCGACACGTACAGCTCACCGACCACACCGACCGGCACCGGGCGCAGCCGCGAATCCAGCACCACCTCGGAGACGCCGCGGGTGGGTGCGCCGAGCGTGATCGGGTCGCCCGGCACCAGCGGCTCGCTGATGTTCGACATGATCGTCGTCTCGGTCGGCCCGTAGGCGTTGAACATCCTGCGGCCGGGCGCCCACCGGGCGACGAGTTCGGGTGGACAGGCTTCACCGGCCGCGACCAGCGTCTGCAGCGACTCGAAGCCGAGGGGGTCCATCGACGCCAGTGCGGTCGGGGTGACGAATCCGTGGGACACCCGCTCGTCGCTCAGCAGTCCGGCCAGTTCGGTGCCGCCGTAGATCGTCGGCGGGGCGATCACCAGCGTCGCGCCCGCGCAGAATGCCATGACCAGTTCGAACACGGAGGCGTCGAAACTCGGCGACGCGAAGTGCAGCACCCGGGCGCCGGGTGTGACGGCGAGACGGTCGCGCTCCTCCGCGGCGAGGTTCGCCAGGCCGCGGTGCGTGACGGCCACTCCCTTGGGGACGCCCGTGGATCCGGACGTGTAGATGAGGTACGCGGGATGTGATTCGTGCAGCGGCGCCGTCCGGTCCGCATCGGTGACGGGGGCAGGCGACTGCACCCGGATCCGCTCCTCGGCTTCGGCGTCGTCGAGAACGATCCAGTTCACGGTGCCGGGCAGCCGATCTCGGTGTGCCCGAAGGGTCACCCCGGACACCGCCCCGGAATCGGTGAGCATGTGCTCGATGCGGTCGAGTGGATACCCGGGGTCGACCGGCAGGAACGCCGCGCCCGTTCGAGCGACCGCCCACACCGACAGCACCGATTCGATCGAGCGCGGCAGGCTCAGAGCGACGGTCGTTCCCGGACCCGCACCGTCCTCGATCAGGCGGCGCGCCAACCGGTTGGAGGATTCGTCGAGTTCGCGGTAACTGATCGTCCGGCCCCGGTACGACACCGCGTCGGCACTCCGGTCTCGTTCGACCGCGGCCGAGAGCAGTTCCGGCAGCAGGACATTCGGGACGTCGGGCGCACCGCGCGCCGGGGTGAGCGCCGCGACTTCGTCGGTGCCGAGGATCTCGATGTCGCCGACCGGAACACCGGGTTCGGCGGTGACGGTGTCGAGGATGCGCACGAACCGTTCTGCGAACCCCCGCACCGTGTCGGCGTCGAACAGGTCGGTCGCGTAGTCGATCGCACCCACCATGCCCGCAGCGCTGCCATCCGCGGCGAACCGCTCGTCGAGGATCACCTCGAGGTCCACCTTCACGACGGCGAGGTCGGGATCGAGCCCCTCGACGGTCAGCCCCGGCAACCGCAAGGCGGGATTCTCGGTGTTCTGGAATTCGAGGGACACCTGGAAGAGCGGCGAGTGGGCGGTCGACCGCACCGGTCCGACTGCGTCCACCACCCGTTCGAAGGGCAGGTCGGCGTGCGCGAAGGCACCGAGGTCGGCGTCGCGGACCCGAGCGAGCAGGTCACGGAACGGCTGTTCCGCCGCTACCGGGGTGCGCAGCGCCAGCGTGCCGACGAACATGCCGACGAGGTCGTCGAGCGCCGCCTCGCCGCGGCCGGCGATCGGGGTGCCGATCGCCACGTCCCCGGTGCCGCCGAGCCGGCCGAGCAGAACGGCGAGTGCGGCGTGCACGATCATGAATTCGGTGGACCGGTACTCTCGCGCCGCCGTCCGGATCCGCTCGTGCAGGCCGGGGTCGATCGCGAAGCGCACCCGGTCGCCCCGGAACGACTGCTGTGCGGGACGCCGACGGTCGGCAGGCAGTTCGAGGAGTTCGGGCAGCCCCGCGAGCGCCGACTCCCAGTAGGCCAGTTGCCGCGAGATCAGCGATCCGGGGTCGTCCTCGGACCCCAGCAGCCTGCGTTGCCACAGTGTGTAGTCGGCGTACTGCACGGGCAGCGGCGTCCAGGCGGGAGCGCGACCGTGGACGCGGGACTCGTACGCGATCATCACATCCCGCACCAGCGGTGCCATGGAGAAGCCGTCGGCCGAGATGTGGTGGACCACCACGGCGAGCACATGATCCGTCGGGTCGAGGGAGAACAGGGCGACGCGCAGCGGGACGGCGGCGGCGACGTCGAAGCCGGCCGACACCAGCCGGGTGAGCTCCTCCCGGAGGAGGCCTTCGTCCGCGACCGGGGTCGGCGCGCGCATCGGGGTGGCGGGCGCGCGGATCTCCTGGACGGGTTCGCCGTCGCGGAGCGGGAAGCGGGTGCGCAACGACTCGTGCCGGGTCACGACGTCCGTGACGGCGGCGGTCAGCGCATCCACGTCGAGGTCGCCGGTGAGCCGCACCACCATCGGGATGTTGTAGGCGGGCGAACTCGTGTCGAACTGGTTGATGAACCACATGCGTTGCTGAGCGAAGGACAGCGGGATGCGGTCGGGACGGTCCCCGGCGGTGAGGGCGGGACGGCCGGACGAACCCGCTCCCGCGTGCTCGATGCGCGCGGCGAACGCCTCGACGGTGGGCGCCTCGAACAACGCGCGCACGCCGATGTCGGTGCCGAGTGCGGCGCGCAGGCGGGCCACCGCGCGGGTCGCGCTCAGTGAATTGCCGCCGAGGTCGAAGAATCCCGCATCCGCGCTCACCCGGTCGAGTCCGAGGACCTCCGCGAAGACCTCGGCCACCATCTCCTCGACCGGATCGGCGGGTGCCCGGTATTCGCGCGTGCCGACGTCGTATTCGGGTGCGGGCAGGGCTTTGCGGTCGAATTTGCCGACGGCGTTCAGCGGGATCTGGTCCAGCACCGTGATCGAGGACGGAACCATGTGGGCGGGCAGTCTGCCCGCGAGCCGTCGGGTGATCGTCTCGGTATCGAGCGCACGTTCGGGCGCGGGCACGACGTAGGACGCGAGGAGTGTGTCCCCGGCCGGTCCGCGGTAGGCGACCGTGGCCGCGAACCGGATGTCGGAGTCGGCCATGAGGGTGGTGTCGATCTCGCCGAGTTCGATGCGGAACCCACGCACCTTCACCTGGAAGTCGCTGCGGCCGAGGTACTCGATGGTGTGCTCGGGCGTCCAGCGCACGATGTCGCCGGTGCGGTACATCCGCTTCCCGGGATCGGCGGGGTCGGCGACGAACCGTTCTGCCGTCAGCCCGGGGCGCCGGTGGTAGCCGCGCGCCAGTCCCGCACCGGCGAGGTACAACTCCCCGGGAACCCCGACCGGGACGGGCTGCAACCGGGAATCGAGCACCAACTCCGTGACACCGCGGATCGGTCCGCCGATGGTGATCCGCTCCCCCGGGATCAGGGGATCGCTGATGTTGGACATGATCGTGGTCTCGGTCGGTCCGTACCCGTTGTACAACCGGCGTCCCGGCGCCCACCGGTTCACGAGTTCGGGTGGGCAGGCCTCGCCGCCGACGACGACGTCGGTGAAATGATCCAGCCCCGCCGGGTCGAGGGACGCGAGTGCCGCCGTGGTGACGAATGCGTGGGTGACGTGCCGCTCGCGGATCAGTTGGGCGAGTTCGTCGCCGCCGAATACCGTGGTCGGCGCGATCACCATCGTCGCTGCCGCGCCGAACGCCTGCAGGTACTCGAATACGGATCCGTCGAAGCTCGGTGTCGAAAAGTGCAGCGTCCGGGATGCGGGGTCCGCCCCGAAGCGGGCGAGTTGGTCGCGCGCGAAATTGTCCAGACCGCGGTGCGTCACGGTCACGCCCTTCGGCCTGCCGGTGGACCCCGACGTGTAGACGAGGTATGCGGCCGTGTCGAGGGTGACCGGTCCCCTGCGGTCGCCGTCGTCGACCGGTGCCGCGGATGCGGCCGCGCACTCGTCGACGAACGCGGGGTCGTCGAGCACCAGCCAGTCGGTGGTCTCGGGCAGGCGGGCGCGATGCTCGGACGTCGTCAGCCCGAGTGCGCACTCCGAATCGGTGAGCATGTGCGTGATGCGCTCGTCGGGATAGTTCGGGTCGACGGGTACGAACACGGCCCCGGTCTTGGCCACCGCCCAGACACACAGCACCGACTCGATCGAGCGTGGGATACCCACGGCCACCGACGTTTCCGGGCCGAGCCCGCTGTCGATCAGAGCACGGGCGAGCCGGGTGGACCGCTCGTCCAGCTCCCGGTACGACACCTCGACGTCGCCGGACGACAGGGCGACCGCATCCGGGTCGACGGCGGCCGCGTCCGTGAAGATCTGCGGGAGCGTGCGGACGGAGCCGGCGGGACCACCGCGGACCGGTACCAGTTCCGCCCGTTCGCGCTCGGTGAGCAGCGACAGCCGGGCGAGCGGCACGTCGGGTCCGGTGCAGGCATCGAGCACCCGCACCACCCGCTCGGCGATGTCCTCGATCGCGCCGGGGGCGAACAGGTCGGGCACGTACTCGAACTTCAGGTGCAGGCTCGCCGCCGCCGACGCGACGAGGCTCAGCGGGTAGTGGGCGGCGTCGCGGGCATCCACGCCGGTCACGCGGAGCCCGGCGATGTCGGTGTCTTCCGACAGCCCGGCCCGGTCCACCGGGTACGACTCGAACACGGTGAGCGTGTCGAACCCGACGCCGGGACCCGCGGCGTCGTGGATCTCGGCGAGACCCGTGTAGTGGTGATCGAGCATCGCCGCCTGCTCGGCCTGCACCCGCTCCAGCAACGCGCCGAGCGTCTCCTCCGGACGCAGCGTGACGCGCACCGGCACGGTGTTGATGAACAGCCCGACCATCGTCTCGATGCCGGAGAGTTCCGGCGGCCGGCCGGAGACGGTGGCGCCGAACACGACGTCGTCGCGTCCCGTGAGCATCCCCAGCACGATGCCCCATGCCGTCTGCAGAATGCTGTTGAGGGTGAGCCCGCGAGCACGCGCGGATTCGCGCAGCCGGTCGGTCCGGTCCTCGTCGAGGTCGAACACCCACTCCCGCGACACGGTCGACAGTTGCCGAGCCCGGTCGGCGGGCACCAGCAGCGTCGGTTCCTCCACCCCCGCGAGTGCGTCCGCCCAGGCCCGCGCGGACAGGCCGGTGTCGCGCCTGTTCATCCACGCCAGGTAGTCGCGGTAGTCCCGCACCCGGGGCAGCGGCACCAGGTCGGCATTCGTGGCGTACAGCGTGAGCAGTTCCCGGATCATCAGCGGCATCGACCAGCCGTCGAGCAGGATGTGGTGGTTCGTCGACACCAGCCGGCAGCGGCCGCCGGCCGTCCGCACCAGCAGGAACCGGATCAGCGGTGCGGTGGTCATGTCGAACGGGGTGGTCCGGTCGGCGGCCAGCAGTCGCTCGACCTCGGCGGTCGCCGCGTCCTCGTCCAGTCCGCTCAGGTCGATCTCCCGCCAGGGCACGGCAACCCGGCCCGCAACCACCTGCACGGCCCCGCCCTCGGTGTCGTGACAGAACGCGCTGCGCAGGTTCGGGTGACGGTCGAGGAGGGCGCCGGCGGCCCGGCGCAGTCGTTCCGCATCGACGTCGCCGCCGAGGTCGAGGATCAGCTGGACGAGGTAGGCGTCCACCGATTCGTCGGCCAGTTCGGCATGGAACAGCATGCCCGCCTGCAGCGGCGACAGCGGCCAGACGTCGGTCATCGCCGGGTAGCGGCGCTCGAGGTCGTCGATCGCGCTCTGGCCGAGCCGGACGAGGCTCAGGTCGGACGGGGTGAAGCCGCCGCCACCGGACCGGGCGTGCGCGGTGAGGGCCTCGAGCGCGCCGACCCACAGCCCCGCGAGTTCGCCGACGTCGTCGGCGGCGACCACCCCGACGGGGAACGACCACGTGGCGGTGAGGGCGGGACCGACGGCGGTGTCGGTGGTCCTGGCGTTCACGTCGACGACGGCCGCAGCGGGCAGCCCGGACTGCGCGGCGGCGGCGAGCCCCGCGTCGGAGACCGGTGTCCAGTCGCCGTCCGCCGCGGAACCCGAACCGAGCCTGCCGAGGTAGTTGAAACTCACCTGCGCGCTCGGCAGGGCCGCGAGCTCCGGCGCCGTCTCGGCGTCGAGGTAACGGAGCAGCCCGAACCCGATGCCGTGGTCGGGGATCGACTGCAACCGCTCCTTCACGGCCTTGACCGCGGCTCCGGCGGCGGGGCCGGCCGCGAACGCGTCGTCGACGTCCACGCCGCTCAGGTCGAGGCCTACCGGGAAGATCGTGGTGAACCAGCCGACGGTGCGGGCGAGATCGGCGCCCGGCACCACCTGCTCCTCACGACCGTGCCCCTCGAGATTCACCAGCGCGCCGGACGACTCGATGCCCCGCGCCCGGCGCCAGCGGACGAGCGCCAACGCCAGCGCCGTCAGCAGTCCGTCGCCGACGCTCCCGTGGAAGGCCTGGGGAAGCGTCGTCAGCAGCGCCTCCGTCACCTCGACGGGAACCCGGACCTCGACGTCGGAGGTCTGGATGTCGGTTGCGGTGAGGGGCCGCGACCCGAGCGGCGGGTCCGGGGTGTCGAGCATCCGCCGCCAGAGGTCGAGTTCGGCTGTGCGAGAGGGTTCCTGCGCCACATCCGTGAGGGCGTGCGCCCACCGGCGCATCGACGTGCCGATGCCGGGCAGGGTAGGCGGCTCACCCGACAGCACCTGAGCGCAGGCGAGGGCGAGGTCGGGGACGAGGATGCGCCACGACACCCCGTCGACCACCACGTGATGGGCGACGATCAGCAGCCGTCCCGCGGCGGCCGGTGTCGCGCTGCTCGCGAACCACACCGCCTGCACCATCACACCCGACTCCGGGTCGAGCCGGCCCGCGGCGGCGTCCAGTTCGCGGGACGCGGCCTCGGTGAACGAGTCCGCGGCGTCGAGCGGCACCGTGCGCACCACCGCGGTCGCCCGCACCCAGCCGGGCGGTGCGACCACCATCGCCGCACCCCGCTCGGCCCGGTCGCTGCGGTACAGTCGGGCGCGCAGCATGTCGTGCCGGTCAAGGACGGCCTGCATCGCCGCCGTCAGCGTGTCTTCGTCCAGTGCGGCGGGGGTCGTGAACAGCGCGGCCTGGGAGTACCGCCGGAAATCGCCGTCCCTGCCCAGCATCCAGTGCACGATCGGGGTCAGTGGCAACTCGCCGACGCCGCCGCCGGGCAACTCCTCCAGCGTGACGGTCTCCTCCCCCGCGGTCGCGACCTCCGCGAGTGCGGCAACCGTCTTGCGTTCGAACACGTCCCGCGGGGTGATCACCACCCCGGACGCCTTCGCCCGGGTGACGAGCTGAATCGACATGATGGAGTCGCCGCCCACCGCGAAGAACGAATCGTCGACACCCACCGATTCGAGGCCGAGGACCTCGGCGAACAGTGCGGCCAGGATCCGCTCCGTCTCCGTGGCGGGGGCACGACTGAGCGACACCTGCCGTCCGAAGTCCGGTTCGGGCAGCGCTCGGCGGTCGAGTTTGCCGTTCACCGTGAGGGGTAGGGCGTCGAGCACCACCACGGTCGCGGGCACCATGTGCGCCGCCAGCCTGTCGGCGACCGCGTCGACGATTCCGGCCGGGTCCAGCACCCGGCCCGCCTCGGGCACCACGTAGCCCACCAGTCGTTCGCGCCGCGCCGACACCACCGACTGCGCCACACCGTCGCAGTCGAGGAGCGCCGACTCCACCTCACCGAGCTCGATGCGGAAACCCTTGACCTGCACCTGGAAGTCGTTGCGGCCCAGATATTCCAGCTGGCCGTCCGTGTTCCACCGGCCGAGGTCGCCGGACCGGTACATCCGCGATCCGGGTGTGTGCGGGTCGGCCACGAACCGGGTCGACGTGAGCGTGAACCGGCCCAGATAACCCCGGGACACCTGCCCGCCCGACACGTAGAGTTCCCCGACCACTCCCGGCGGCACCGGGTGCAGGCGGGTGTCGAGCACGTAGACGCGCAGGCCGGGCAGTGCCCGGCCGATCACCGAGGCCGAGGCGGATGCGGCGAGTTCCTCGTCCAGCGGCAGGTGACTGACGTGCACGGTGGTTTCCGTGATGCCGTACATGTTCACCAGCGCCGGGGCGGTGTCGACGCGCCGCGCGTACCAGCGGGTGAGCTGCCCCAGGTCGAGGGCTTCGCCGCCGAACACCACGACGCGGAGGGCGAGTTCGGCGGCGCCGGCGACCCGGTCCGCCTCGGCGAGTTGGTAGAAGGCGGTGGGGGTCTGATTCAGGACGGTGACGTTCTCGTCCCGCAGCAGTCGCAGGAACATGTCGGGTGAGCGGGTCGTGAAGTAGTCCACCACCACCAGCCGGCCGCCGTGCAGCAGCGCGCCCCACAACTCCCACACGGAGAAGTCGAACGCCGCCGAATGGAACATGGTCCACACGTCGGAGGCATCGAACCGGAACAGGGGCTGCGTGTTCGCGAACAGGGTGACGACGTTGCGGTGCGCCACCTGAACGCCTTTCGGCCGGCCCGTCGAGCCGGAGGTGTAGATGACATACGCCACCGAGTCCGGGCGCAGCGGTCCGGTCCGGTCGCCGTCGGTCACCGGCAGCGGCGACGTACGGTCGAGTTCTGCCACCGTCTCCGCGCTGTCCACGAGGAGGAGCGGGACCCCGCTCGCCCGGACCGCGCCGGATTCGGCCTCGGTGGTCAGCACACACACCGGCCGGGCGTCGGCGAACACGAACGCGAGCCGCTCCGCCGGGTACGTGACGTCCACGGGCACATAGCCGGCGCCCGACTTCACCACCGCGAGCAGCGCCACCACCAGATCCACCGACCGCGCCGCGGCGACGGCCACCAGGGTCTCGGGGCCGGCGCCCCGCGCGATCAGCAACCGCGCCAGACGATTCGCCCGGCTGTCCAGCTCGTCGTAGGTGAGCGAGACGCCTTCGCACACGACGGCCGTCGCGTGGCGGGATCGCTGCGCGGCCCGCTCGAACAGTTCCGCCAGGGTCGCGTCCGGCGCGGCGGGCTCGGCGAGCGCCGGCAGCACCAGATCCCGCTCCACCCTGTCCAGGATCTCGATGTCGCCCACCGGGAGGCCCTCGGCAGCGGCGACCGATTCGAGCACCCGCAGGAACCGGTCCCCGAACCGCGCCACGGTGCCGCGATCGAGCACGTCCGTCGCGAACCGCAGTCCGGCAGCGAGTCCGGCCGGTGCGCCGTCCGTGTCGATCTGTTCGGCGACGCTCAGTTCCAGGTCGAACTTCGCGACGCCGAGGTCCACGTCGAGCGAGTCGACGGTGAGTCCGGGCAGTTCGAGGTGGGTGCCCTCCGCGTTCCGGAACTCGATGAGCACCTGGAACAGTGGGGTGTGCGACGTGGATCGTTCGGGGGCGAGATGGTCGACAAGCCGCTCGAACGGGATGTCCGCATGCTCGAACGCACCGAGGTCCGCGGCCCGGACCGCGGTCAGTACCTCACCGAACGACGCCCGCGGATCCACCACCGTTCGCAGCACGAGCGTGTTGACGAACATGCCCACCACGTCGTCGAGCACCGCCTGCCCGCGACCGGCGACGGGCGTTCCCATCGTGACGTCGTCCGTGCCCGACAACCGGGACAGCAGGACGGCGAACGCCGCGTGGACCGCCATGAACAGCGTCGCATTATGTTGGGCCGCGATCGTGTTCAACGCCCGGTGCAGCCGGGCCGGCACCTCGAACTCGACGACGTCCCCGCCGTACGACCGCTGGGCGGGGCGCGGCCGGTCGACCGGGATCTGCAGCACCTCGGGCGCACCGGACAGGGTGTCCGTCCAGTAGCCCAGCTGCCTCGACAGCACCGAGTCCGGGTCGTCGACCGCGCCGAGGAAGTCCCGCTGCCACACGCTGTAGTCGGCGTACTGCACCGTCAGCGGAGTCCAGCCGGGGGTGTCCCCCACGGTCCGGGCGGTGTACGCGAGCATGACGTCGCGGGCGAGCGGCATCATGGAGAACCCGTCGGCGGCGATGTGGTGCACCACGATGGCCAGGACGTGCTGCTCGGGCTCCAGCTCGAACAGACTTGTGCGGAACGGGATCTCGTCGCTCACGTCGAAACCGGCGCCGACCAGGGCTGCGAGGGCGTCCCGCAGTGCACGGTCACCGGCGACGGCCACCGGATCGAGGCGGGGGGTGGCCCGCCCGGGATCGACGATCACCTGGTGCGGTCCGTCCACCGACCCGGGAAACACGGTGCGCAGCGATTCGTGCCGTTCGACGACGTCACCGACCGCAGCGAGCAGGGCGGCGTGATCGAGGACTCCGGTCAGTCGCAGGGCGATCGGGATGTTGTAGGCAGGCGAGGACGTGTCGAACTGGTTGACGAACCACATGCGTTGCTGCGCCAGCGACAACGGGATCCGGTCGGGGCGCGGTCGTGCGGCGAGTGCCACCGACGGGGTGGTCGCCGTCGCCGCCGAGTCGATCCGGACCGCCAGATCGGCCACGACGGGCGCGTCGAACAGCGCGGCCACGCCGATCCCGGCGTCGAGGGCGGAGTTGATGCGCGCCACCGCCCGGGTGGCGCTGAGCGAGTCGCCGCCGAGTTCGAAGAAGCTGTCGTCCGCACCGACACGCGGGGCACCGAGCACGTCGGCGAACACCTGCGCGACGGCCTCCTCGACCGGAGTGGTGGGCGCCCGGTACCCGATGGTCGCCGACGTGAATTCCGGTGCGGGCAGCGCTTTCCGGTCGAGCTTGCCGACGGGGGTCAGTGGAATCTCGTGGAGGACGACCACCGCGGCGGGCACCATGTACTTGGGCAGGATCCGGCCCGCGAACGCGAGCACGTCCGGCGCCGCCACCTCCTCGCCGTCGTGCGGCAGCACGTACGACACCAGCGCCGTGTCCCCCAGCGGGCCCGGCCTGCCGAGGGTCGCGGCGAAGTCGAGGTGCGGATGGGTGGTGAGAACGGAATCGATCTCCCCCAGTTCGACGCGCTGACCGCGGATCTTCACCTGGAAGTCGCTGCGCCCGAGGTATTCGAGGGTGTGGTCGCGACGCCACCGCACGACGTCGCCCGTGCGGTACATCCGGCCGCCGCCGTAGGGGTCGGCGACGAACCGCTCCGCGGTGAGCGCAGGCCGGCGGTGGTATCCGCGGGCCAGCGCCGGTCCCGCGATGTACAACTCGCCGGGCACCCCGGCCGGAACGGGCTGCAGCCGCGCGTCGAGGACCGACAGCGCGATGCCCCGGACGGGGCTCCCGATGGTGACCGGCTCGCCCGGTCTCATCGGCCGGCTGAACGTGGTGAGGATGGTGGCCTCGGTGGGGCCGTACCCGTTGAACATCGCCCGATCCGCACCCCACGCGGCGACCAGTTCGTCACCGACGGCGTCGCCGGCCACGACGAGCGCCTCGAGGTGCTCGATGCGATCGCGCTCCACGGTGGCCAGGACGGCCGGGGTGATGCAGGCGTGGGTGACGCGTTCGCGCCGCAGCAGCGCGGCCAGTTCCGCCCCGCCGTAGACGTCGGGGGGAGCGACGACGAGCGTCGCCCCGGCGGCACACGACTGGACGAGTTCGAGTATCGCCACGTCGAAGCTGGGTGAACAGATGTGCAGGCACCGGGCGTCGGGCGACACGGTGTAGTGCTCGGTCTGTTCGGTGAGCAGGTTCGCCAGACCGCGGTGGGTGACGACGACGCCCTTCGGCCTGCCGGTGGACCCGGATGTGTAGATGGCGTACGCGGCGTGGTCGACGTCGAGCACCGACCGGCGGTCCAGGTCGGTGACGTGGACCGGCGATGCGGCGGCCCACGTGCGGTCGAAGGCCGGATCGTCCAGCACCAGCCACGGCACGGAACCGGGCAATCGGTGCCGGTGCGCCGACGTCGTCACACCCAGTGCCGCACCGGAATCGGCCAGCATGTGCTCGATGCGGTCGGCGGGATAGTTCGGGTCGACGGGCACGAACGCCGCGCCCGCTTTCGCGACCGCCCACACGGCCAGCACCGATTCCCGTGATCGGGGTAGCCCGAGCGCCACGAACGTCTCCGGCCCGGCACCGCGTTCGATGAGGACGCGGGCCAGCGCGCTCGACCGCTCGTCGAGTTCGCGGTAGCTCGTCTCGCGTCCGTCGAAGACGAGCGCGGGCGCCTCCCGCCGGTTCCCGGCCGAGGCGGTGAGGATCTCGGGCAGGGTCTTCGGCGGACCGGCGGGGGCCCCGGACACCGCGGTGTACTCCCGGAGTTCGGCCTCCGACAGCAGGGTGAGGTGGGCGATGGGTGTATCGACGTCCGACAGCAGGATCTGCACGACGCGCGCGACGCGGGCCGCCACCGACTCCGCGAACTCGCTCTGGAAGACGTTCGGCTGGTACCGCAGTCGCAGGTGCAGTCCGGTGTCGACGTGCGCCATCAGGGTGAACGGGTAGTGGGTGGAGTCGATCCCCTCGATCCCGGCGACGTGCATGCCGTCGATGTCGGTGTCTTCCGACAACCCCATGCGGTCCACCGGATACGACTCGAACACGGTCAGCGTGTCGAACACGGCGCCCTCGCCCACGGCGCGCTGGATCTCGGTGAGTCCCACGTAGTGGTGATCGAGGAGGGCGGACTGTTCACGCTGGAAACGCTGCAGCAGTTCGGCGAGCGTCTCCTCGCGGCGCAGGCGCAACCGGACGGGCACCGTGTTGATGAACAGCCCCACCATCGACTCGATGCCTGCTACTCCCGGTGGGCGGCCGGACACCGTGGCTCCGAAAACCACGTCCTCGCGGGTGCCGAGCGTGGTCAGCACGAGCCCCCACGCCACCTGGACGAGGGTGTTCAACGTCAGCCCGTGCTCCCGCGCGAGGGTCTCGAGCGCCCGGGTCTTCTCCTCGCCCACGTCGAGGCGCACGTCCTCGGGTTCGGCGAAGCTCTGCTCGCCGCGCGCCGCGGGCGCCACGAACGTCGGCTCGTCCGAGCCGGCGAGGGCGGATACCCAGGCAGCCGTAGACCGTTCGTGGTCCTGCCTGCCGATCCACTGCAGGTAGTCGCGGTAGGACGTGACGCGGGGAAGGGCCGTCGTGTCGCCGTCCGTGGCGTAGAGGACGAGCAGGTCCTTGATCACCAGCGGCGTCGACCATCCGTCGAGGAGGATGTGGTGATGGGTCACGACCAGCCGGTACCGGTCGGGTGCGGTGCGCAGCAACGTGAATCGGAGCAGCGGCGCCTCGGACATCTCGAACGGGACGGCGCGGTCGGCCGCGACGAGTGCCGCCGCCTCCGTCGTGATCCGGGTGTCGTCGAGATCCGACAGGTCGACGTCGGTCCACGGCGCGGTCGCCCTCGCGAGTACCACCTGGACCGGTCCGCCACCGGTGTCGGCGAACGCCACCCGGAGGTTCGCGTGCCGGTCGAGCAGGCCCTGTGCGGCGCGGCGGAGTCTGGCGGAGTCGACGGTGCCGCGCAGGTCGAGGACCAGCTGCACCTGATACGCGTCGAGGCGATGCTCGGACAGCTGCGCGTGGAACAGCAGACCGGCCTGCAGCGGTGACAACGGCCAGATGTCGGCGACGTCCGGGTAGGTGCTCTCGAACCGGTCGATGTCCGTCTGCCCGACCGACACCAGATCGAGATCGGACGGTGTCAGCCCGCCTGCGCCCGGACGGCTCGCGTGCTCGGCCAGGGCGGTGAGTGCCCGAACCCACAGTGCGGACAGCTCTTCCACGTCCTCGGCGGCCAGCACACCCGTGGGGTACGACCACGTCGCGGTGAGTACCGGGGCGCCGTCCCGGACGGTGGTGGCGGCGTTGACGTCCACGACCCAGGCGGCGGGCATGTCGTAGTTCTGGGTTCCGCCGAGGTCCCCGCTGCCGGCGACGGGCAGCCAGGGCACCTCGCCCCCGCTCGTCGCCACCCGGCCGAGATAGTTGAAACTCACCTGCGGTGGCCGGAATCGGCGCAGTGCCTCCGAGCCGACCGGATCCAGGTACCGCAGCATCCCGTAGCCGATGCCGTGATCGGGGATGGCGAGGAGTTGTTCCTTGATTGCCTTGATCGCGGACCCGGCCGCGTCGTCGCCGGCGAGGGCGGCGTCGACGCCGATGCCGGTGAGGTCGAGTCGCGCCGGGAACAGTGTGGTGAACCACCCGACGGTGCGGGACAGGTCGGCGCCGGGCACGACGTGGTCTTCACGTCCGTGACCCTCGAGGTTGATCAGCACGTCGGCCGACTCGACCCCACGACGGCGCCGCCACCGAATCATCGCCAGCGTGAGCGCCGTGAGGAGGCCGTCTCCGACGGTGCCGTGGAAGGCGGCGGGCAGCGTGGTGAGGAGTGCCTCGGTGACGTGTGCGGGTACTTCCACGGTGACGCGGCCCGTCGTGGCATCGACGTCGACTGCGGGATCCAGCGGCCGGGAGCCGACGAGCGGATCGGGGCCGTCCAGGATCGACTGCCACAGGCCCGCTTCGGCGCGTCGGGACCCCACGGCCTCGGTGAGTCCGTGCGACCACCGCCGCATCGACGTCCCCACGGCAGCCAGCGCGGCGGTCAACCCATCGGCGACGCGGGTGTGGGCCGCCGCCAGATCCGAGATCAGGATCCGCCACGACACGCCGTCGACCACGAGATGATGCGCGACCAGCAGCAACCGCCCCTGCCCGCCGGGACCGTCGAACCAGAGCACCTGCACCATGCTGGCCGAGGCCGGGTCCAGGCGGTCCGCCGCCGCGTTCAGTTCCGCCCTCGCCACCGCATCGAAATCACCAGGGTCGAACGACGTCACGGGCACGTGATGGATCAGCGCGCCGGCAGGCACCGATCCGGCCGGCAGCACCGTCATGACCCACTGCCCCGCCTCGTCGACGGCGAGCCGCGCGCGGAGCATGTCGTGGCGGTCCAGCACGGCGTCGACGGCGGCGGCGAGATCGTCGCGGGTGAGCCGGGGCGGCGCGGTGACCAGCACGGCCTGGGAGAACCGGTCCAGCCGGCCGCCGCTGCGCCCCAGCATCCACGCGACGACGGGTGTCAGCGGAACCGGGCCGACGCCGGCGCCGGGAAGTTCCTCCAGCACCACGGTATCCGCGCGCTCGTAGTGGGCCACCTCGGCGAGACCGGCGACGGTCCTGCGTTCGAACACGTCCCGCGGGGAGAGAATCAGGCCGGCTGCCTTCGCGCGGGCCACCAGCTGGATCGACATGATGCTGTCGCCGCCCAGCGCGAAGAACGAATCGTCCACACCCACCCCCTCGAGTCCCAGCACGTCCCGGAACAGACCGGCGAGCAGCGCCTCCGTCTCGGTGCGCGGCGGACGACTGTCGGTGACGGCGACACCGAAGTCCGGTTCCGGCAGCGCCTTCCGGTCGAGCTTGCCGTGGACCGTCACCGGGAGCGCCGCGATCACCACGACGGCGGCGGGCACCATGTACGCCGCGAGCCGCGTGCCCGCGAACTGCAGCACCTCGCCCGGATCGATGTCCGCTCCGGGTTCGGGGACCACGTACCCGATCAGCCGGTCGCCGGACCGTTCGTCCCGGCGCACGTCGGCGACCGCCGCCGCCACGTCGCCGTGCGCGAGCAGCGCCGATTCGACCTCGCCGAGTTCGATCCGGAATCCGCGGATCTTCACCTGGAAGTCGGTGCGCCCCAGGTAGTCGAGTTGCCCGTCCACCGTCCAGCGCACGAGGTCGCCGGTCCGGTACATCCGGCTGCCCGCCGGCCCGAACGGGTTGGCCACGAAGCGTTCCGCAGTCAGCGGGTGTCGCCCGTGATAGCCGCGTGCGAGCGCGGGGCCGGCGAGATACAGCTCCCCCGCGACCCCCGCCGGTACGGGATGCAGCCGCGCGTCGAGGACCGCCTCGGTGAACCCGAGCGTCGGCGCGCCGATCGTGACCGGTTCGCCCGGCGCCAGCGGGGTGCTGATGCTCGACACGACGGTCGACTCGGTCGGACCGTACGCGTCGAACATGGCCCGGCCCGGCGCCCAGCGGGCCACCAGTTCCGGTGGGCAGGCCTCGCCGCCGGTCACCACGCACCGCACGCTCTCGAGGCCGGCGGGATCGACCGAGGCGAGCGCCGCCGGGGTGACGAAGCAGTGCGTGACCCGCTCGCGCAGCAGCAGATCCGCGAGCTCCTCGCCGCCGTAGACGGACGGGGACGCGATCACCATCGTCGCGCCCGGCCCGACCGCCAGCATCAGCTCCAGCACGGAGGCGTCGAAGCTCGGCGACGCGAAGTGCAGGGTGCGGGACGCCGCGGTCGTGTCGAACGTGTTCTGCTCCGTCGCAGCGAAATTCGCCAGGCCGCGGTGTGTGGTCACCACGCCCTTCGGCCTGCCCGTCGATCCCGACGTGTAGATGACGTACGCGGGGTGGTCCACGTGCAACGCCGACGTGCGGTCGGTGTCGGTCACCGCCGCCGCCGGGAGCAGCGCCAGTTCGGCCTCGGTTCCGGGGTCGCCCGGCACCAGCCACGGGATCGACGCGGGAAGGGCCGACTGCAACGCGGCCGTGGTGAGACCGGCGACGGCGCCCGAGTCACCGAGCATGTACTCGATGCGGTCGGCCGGATGATTCGGGTCGACCGGCAGGAACGCGGCCCCGGTCTTGGCCACCGACCAGACCGCCAGCACGGATTCGATCGACCGCGGCAGCGCCAGAGCCACCACCTGTTCCGGGCCGACGCCGCGCTCGATCAGGAGCCGGGCGAGCCTGTTCGACCATTCGTCGAGGTCCCGGTAGGACACCTCACGTCCTTCGAAGGACAGCGCCGCGGCGTCCGGGTCCGCGGCCGTGGCGGCCGCCAGCAACTGCGGCAGCGTCCGAGCCGCCACGCCGGGGCCCCCGCTCGCGGACGTCAGTGCGACCCGCTCGCCGGCGCCGAGGACGTCGACGTCGCCGACCGGGGCGTTCGGGGACTCGGTGACGGCGCTCAGGATCCGGACCAGGCGCTCGGCGAACGCGGCCACCGTGTCCGCGTCGAAGATGTCGGTGGCGTACCCGAGCGCCGCACTGAGGCCCCCGGGATGCCCTTCGGCGTCGGCGTTCTCCCGCAGGGTCAGCTGGAGGTCGAAATTGATCGTGTCGAACGCGAGGTCGAGGGGTTCGACGTGGAGGCCCGGCAGCTCCAGCTCGGGGCGCTCGGTGTTCTGGAATTCGAGCATCACCTGGAACAGCGGCGAGTACGCCGTCGAGCGGGAGGGACGCAGGCTTTCCACGACGCGTTCGAACGGGACGTCCGCGTGCGTGAACGCCCCGAGATCGGCCTCGCGGACCTGCGCGAGCAGCTCCGCGAACGTGCGGGCGCCGTCGACGGGGGTCCGGAGCACGAGGGTGTTCACGAACATGCCGACCAGGTCGTCGAGCTCGGCCTCGCCGCGGCCCGCGATGGGGGTGCCCACGGCGACGTCGTCCGACGCGCTCAGCCGCGACAGCAGGACGGCCAGCGCGGAGTGCAGGGCCATGAACACGGTCGATCCGTGCCTGCGGGCGAGCTGCACGACGCTCCGGTGGAGGTCCGGGTCGATCTCGAACTCGACGCGGCCTGCACCCAGGGTCCGGGCGGCCGGGCGGGGCCGGTCCGTCGGCAATTCCAGCACATCCGGGAGGTCGGCCAGTGTCGCGGTCCAGTAGTCGAGCTGGCGGACGAGCGGCGAACCGCCGTCGTCTTCGTCGCCGAGCCAGTCCCGTTGCCACAGTGTGTAGTCGGCGTACTGCACAGGAAGCGGGGTCCAGTCCGGCGCGACGCCGCGGCGCCGCGCGGTGTACGCCGACAGGACGTCGCGGGCGAGCGGAACCATCGAGAAGCCGTCCGCCGCGATGTGATGCACGACCACGGCCAGCACGTGCTCGTGCTCGTTCACCCCGAACAGCCGGGCCCGCACCGGTGCCTCCGTCGTCACGTCGAACCCTGCGGAGAGCAGGCGGTGGAGTTCCGCGCCGAGGCCCGCCGACTCGACGGCGTGCGGTGTGAGAGCGGGCGCCACCTTCTCCACCGGGAGGATCACCTGCCGCGGACCGCTGTCGGTGAGGGGGAAGACGGTGCGGAGGGATTCGTGGCGCTCGACGACGTCGGCGACGGCCGCTTCCAGCGCCTGCGTGTCGAGCGTGCCGGTGAGGCGGAGCGCGATCGCGACGTTGTACGCGGCACTGGTCGTGTCGAACTGGTTGATGAACCACATCCGCTGTTGTGCGAGCGAGACGGGTACCTCCCGCGACGGATCCCGCGGGGTCGGTGCCGGCCGGGATTCCAGGTTGGTTTCCCCGGCCTCGGCGCGGGCGGCCAACCCGGCGACGGTCGGGGCGTCGAACACGTCCCGCACGCCCAGCCGGTCGCCGACCGCGGCGTTGAGGCGGGCGACGAGCCGGGTCGCGGTCAGCGAGTTCCCGCCGAGCGCGAAGAAGTTGTCGTTCGCCCCCACCCGGACGATACCGAGCAGGTCGGCGAACACGGCGGCGACGATCTCCTCCACCGGATTGCGCGGGGCGGCGAACCCCACCGTCGACGTGCCGAAGTCCGCTTCGGGCAGCGCTTTCCGGTCGAGTTTGCCGTTGACCGTCAGGGGCAGGGCGTCGATCACCACCACCGCGGCCGGCACCATGTACGACGGAACGCTCGCCCCGACCGCGTCGAGAACCGCCGCCGCATCGACATCCGCACCCGTCTCCGGGACCACGTAGCCCACCAGACGGTCGCCGTCCCGGTCGTCGCCGCGCACCACGACCACCGACTGCGCCACCCCGGCGCACGCGGCCAGAGCCGCCTCCACTTCGCCGAGTTCCACCCGGAACCCGCGCAGCTGCACCTGGAAGTCGCTGCGCCCCATGTACTCGAGCCGGCCGCCCGCACCCCACTTCACGACGTCGCCCGACCGGTACATGCGCGCCCCCGCCCGGTGGTGGCCGAACGGGTCGGCGACGAAACGCGTCGCGGTCAAACCCTGCCTGCCGATGTAGCCGCGGGTCACCTGGTCGCCGGACACGTACAGCTCACCCACCACCCCGGGCGGCACCGGATGCAGCCGGCCGTCGAGGACGTAGACACGCAGACCGGGGAGTCCGCCGCCGATCACCGAGCCCGGTACGGACGCCGCCAGCGCACGATCGAGGGCGAGGAAGCTGACGTGCACCGTGGTCTCTGTGATGCCGTACATGTTCACCAGCACGGGGTCCCGGTCGTCGTGCCGGGTGTACCACCGCTCCAGTTGCCCGACGTCGAGGGCTTCGCCGCCGAAGATCACGTGCCGCAACGACAGTGGCGCCTGGTCGGTGTCCTCGACGGCGTTCGCCGCACGATCGGCCTCCGTCAGCTGGTAGAACGCCGTCGGGGTCTGGTTCAGCACCGTCACCCGTTCCCGGCGCAGCAGTTCGAGGAACGCGTCCGGCGATCGTGCGGTGAAGTAGTCGACCAGCACCAGCCGGCCACCGTGGACGAGCGCACCCCACAGTTCCCAGACGGAGAAGTCGAACGCGTACGAGTGGAACAGCGTCCAGACGTCGGACGAGTCGAACCCGAACAGCTCCCGGGTGTTGGCGAGCAGCGTGACGACGCACCGATGTGATACCTGGACGCCCTTCGGCCGCCCGGTCGACCCCGACGTGAAGATGACGTACGCGACGGCGTCGGCCCATAGCGGCCGCAACCGGTCCGAGTCGGTGACCGGCAGCCCGGACAGTTCGGCCACCGCACGCGCCGTCGCCGGATCGTCGATCGCCACCACCGGAATTCCGGCCGGCGCCAGCGACGCGAAGTCCGCGCTCACCACGGCGCAGACGGGTCGCGCGTCCTCGAACATCGCTGCCACCCGCTCGGCGGGATAGCTGGTGTCGACCGGGACGTACCCGCCGCCGGCGGCGAGCACCGCCAGCAACGTCACCACGAGGGCAGGCGTGCGATCCACCATCACCGCGACCAACGACTCGGTTCCCACCCCCTCGGCGATCAGCAACCGTGCCAACCGGTTCGCCTGCTCGTCCAGTTCGCCGTAGGTCAGCGTCTCGTCGCCGCACACGACCGCAGTGGCGTCCGGGGTCGACGCGGTCACCCGCGCGAGCAACTCGACCACGGTCTGCGCGTCGGCCGGGAGACCCGCACGGTTCCACCGGTCCAGCACCAGGTCGCGCTCGACCGCACCGAGAACGGGGATGTCCCCCACCACCGCCGCCGGGTCGTCGACCACCGCCCGCAGCACCCGGACGAAGCGTTCCCCGAACCCCTCCACCGACGTCCGGTCGAACACGTCCGTCGCGTACAGGAATGCGGCGGCCATACCTGCGGCGGTGCCCTTCTCGTCGTGGTATTCGGCGAGCGACAGCTGCAGGTCGAATTTGGCGACCCCCGGGTCGACGTCGACCGCCTCGACGGTCAGGCCCGGCAGTTCGAGGTGGGCGCGCACGGTGTTCTGGAATTCGAGCAGCACCTGGAACAGCGGCGAGTGGGACGTCGACCGGCCAGGCGCCAGCTCGTCGACGACGCTCTCGAAGGGAACGTCCGTGTGCCCGAACGCGCCCAGATCCGTGTCGCGGGCCCGGGCCAGCACGTCGGTGAACACCTCACCGGGCTCCACCGGAGTCCGCAGCACCAGCGTGTTCACGAACATCCCCACGAGGTCGTCCAGCGCCGCCTCGCCACGACCCGCGATCGGGGTGCCGATGGCGACGTCGCCCGATCCGGACATCCTCGACAGCAGCACGGCCAGCGCCGCGTGCATCACCATGAACAGGGTTGCGTGGTGCTCGCGCGCGAGGAGGAGCAGTTGCCGGTGCAGGCCCGCGTCGATCGCAAACGCCGCGGTCGCACCCTCGAGCGAGCGGGTCACCGGCCTGTTCCGGTCCAGCGGCAGGGCGCTGACCTCCGGGAGTTCGGCCAGCACACCGCGCCAGTACTGCAACTGCCGGGACATGAGGCTGTCCGCGTCGTCGGCACTGCCGAGGAGGCGACGCTGCCACACGCTGAAGTCGGCGTACTGCACGGGCAGCGGCTCCCAGCTCGGCGGTGTCCCGGACCGGCGTGCCGCGTATGCGACCATCAGGTCGCGGGCCAGCGGCGCCAGCGACGCCCCGTCGGCGGCGATGTGATGCACCACGATCACCAGCACGTGTTCGTCGGGGCCGATCCACAACAGCGCCGCCCGCAGCGGGACCTTCGCGCTCACGTCGAATCCGCCCGCGAGGAGGGTCGCGATCCTCTCGTGCAGCGACTCGTCGCCGTCGACGTGCGGGGTGAGGTCGGGGACGACGTCCGCGGTGTCGACCACCACCTGGTACGGCCCGTCCGCCGACGCGGGGTACACGGTGCGCAACGACTCGTGCCGCTCGATGACGTCGCCCACCGCGGCCCGCAGCGTGTCGGAGTCCAGAGGTCCGAGTAGGCGCACGGCCATCGGGATGTTGTACGCCACCGACGACGTGTCGAACTGGTTGAGGAACCACATCCGTTGCTGCGCCAGCGACAACGGGATCCGTTCGGGCCGCTCCCCGACGGCCAGGGGCGGTCGGTCCACGAGTTCCGTACCGGAACGGCGAACGTACGCGGCCAGCAGTTCGACGGTGGGCGCCTCGAACAACGCTCGCACACCCACGTCCGATCCGAGTGCCGCGTTGACGCGCGCGATCACCCGCGTCGCCACGAGAGAATTGCCGCCGAGGTCGAAGAAGCTGTCGTCGACACTGATCGGTTCGACGCCGAGGACCTCGGTGAAGACCTCGGCGATCGATTCCTCGACCGGGTCGGTAGGCGCCTTGAATTCGGCGGCCGCGGACAGGAACCGCGGTTCCGGCAGTGCCGCGCGGTCCAGCTTGCCGACCGGGGTCAACGGGATCTCGTCCAGCACCACGACGACCGAGGGAACCATGTACGCCGGCAACCTGTTCCGCACCTGTCGCAGCAGTTCCGTCGTCTCGATCGGCCTGCCTGGGGCCGGGACGACGTACGAGACCAGGACCGTGTCCCCGGACGGCCCCGGCCTGCCGATGGTGACGGCCAGCCGCACGTCCGGATGTGTCTGCAGAATCGCGTCGATCTCGCCGAGCTCGATGCGGAAACCCCGCACCTTCACCTGGAAATCGCTGCGCCGCAGGTACTCGAGCGTGTGGTCGGGCCGCCACCGCACCACGTCACCCGTGCGGTACATCCGGCCGCGGCCGTAGGGGTCGGCGACGAAGCGCGCCGCGGTGAGACCGGGACGGCGGTGATAGCCCCGCGCCACACCGGCACCGGCGATGTACAGCTCACCGGGTACCCCGACGGGTACCGGATGGAGCCGGGCATCGAGTACCACCTCCTCGGCACCTCTGATCGGCCCGCCGAGTGTGATGGGGTCACCGGGGGTCATCGGTGCGCTGATGTTCGCCATGACGGTCGTTTCGGTGGGACCGTACGCGTTGTGCAGCCTGCGGTCCGGCGCCCACCGGGCCACCAGTTCGGGCGGGCAGACCTCACCGCCCACGGCCACGTCGAGGAAGTCGCCCAGCGCATCCGGCGGGATCGTGCCCAGCGCGGCCGTGGTGACGAAGCCGTGCGTGACGCGTTCCGACCGCAGGAGGTCGGCCAGTTCCGGGCCACCGTACGCGGATGGCGGCACGACCACCATCGTGGCACCCACCCCGAACGCCTGCAGGTACTCGAAGACGGACGCGTCGAAACTCGGCGTCGAGAAGTGCAGTGTCCGAGACGATCTCGTGGCGCCGAACCGTTCCTGCTGGTCGGCCGCGAAGTTGTCGAGCCCGCGGTGCGTGACGGTGACGCCCTTCGGCTGCCCCGTCGAGCCGGACGTGTAGATCAGGTACGCGGAATTGTCGAGATGCAGGGGCCGGATGCGGTCGGAGTCGGTCACCGGATTGTCGGGCCGGGCCGCGCAGGCGGCCTGGAAGTCCTGGTCGTCGAGCACGCACCAGGGAATAGAATCGTGGAGGCGTCCCCGCAGCGACTCCTCCGTCAGGCCCAGCACCGCACCGGAATCGGCGAGCATGTAGTCGATCCGATCGGGCGGGTAGTTCGGGTCCACCGGAACGAATGCCGCCCCCGTCTTCGCGACGGCCCACACGGAGGCCACCGACCGGAACGAGCGCGGCAGTGCCAGCGCGACGAACGATTCCGGCCCCACCCCGCGGTCGATCAGCATTCGCGCGACCTGCGTCGACCACCGGTCCAGCTCGCGGTACGACAACTCCTCGCCCTGCCGCGACAGGGCCGTCGCCGCCGGATCCAGCGCGGCGGCGTCCGCGAAGAGGTCGGGCAGGGTGCGCTCGGACCGGCCCGGGCGTCCTCGTACCGGTGTCAGCGCGGAACGTTCGCCCGCGGAGAGGATCTCGATGTCTCCGACCGGAACCTCGGGGTCGGCCGCCATCGCGCCGAGTATGCGGAGGTACCGGTCGGCGGCCACCCGGATCGTGTGGACGTCGAACAGTTCTGCGGCGAAACCGAATTCGACGGTCACACCCGCCGCAGCCCCCGACTCGTCGACCGCTTCGGTCACGGTCACGCACAGGTCGAGGCCGGAGACGGTGCAACCCGGGGAGCCGGGCGCGCGGGTGTCGAGCAGCACCTGGACGATCGGTGCGTACGCGTCCGACACCGACACGTCGAGCTCCCGCACCAGCCGGTCGAACGGAACAGCGGTGTGCGCCACCGCCTCGGTGGCGACGTCCCGGACGTGCGACAGATAGTCGTGACACGACACCTCGCTCGCGTACCGCGACCGCACCACCACAGTGTCCGTGCGATCGCCCACGTCCACGGCGATTCCGACGGCGATGTCGCTGCTTCCGGTCACCCTGCCCAGCAGGATCGACAGGGCCGTCAGGAACACCGTGCGGCCGGTGGTGCCGGCGGCGTCGGCCAGTGCGGCCACGCAGCGGTGCAACTCCCCCGGCACCACGACGGTGACCCGGTCGCTCGCCGGCGACAACCTGGCCGGCCGCCGGCGGTCGGTGGGCAACGGCAGGAAGTCGGGCAACCCGTCCAGCTGCCGGCGCCAATACTCGATTTCCTCGGCCTCGCGCAGAAGTCGTTCGCCGGTGCGGGCACTGGTGTCGTGAATGCTGCCCACCCGGGACGCCGGATCTGCGGTGGCCAGTTCCTCGAGCAACTCGACGAACTGCCGATGGTGCTCCCGCAGTTCCGCCTCCTCGTAGCGGCTGGGGTTCGCGCGGAAGTCCACGAAGATCCTGGTGGGGGTGCCGCTCTGATACACGTTGATCAGCAGGTCCTCGACCGGACCCGACGTGACGATGTGGAAATCGCCGAGAAGCGAACCCAGCGCGACCTCCTGGCGGAACAACATGACGTTCACCATCGGCCCGTACAGTGCCGTCGTCGCGGTGTCGCCGGCGTCGCGGCGGATGTCGTCGAGGCTGCACCGCTGGTGTCGCAGTGCGGCGACCAGCTCACGCTGGACCTTCTCGATCAGTTCCGCGACGGTGTCGTCGGCCCGGACGCTGACGGGCATCGGGGCCACGTTGACGAGCATGCCACCGGAATTGCGCAGCACCGCCGTGGTGCGCGCCGACACCGGAATGGTCACCAGCACATCGGTTCTGCCGGTACGTCGCGCCAGGTAGCACGCCGCGGCCGCGATGATGGTCGCCGCAGACAGGCTGTCGCGGGAATCGAGAACCGCCACGACGTCGTCCGAGAGGATGGCACTCTCCACCGTGCTGGTGGCCGACACCTGCCCCGCCGTCCGCGCCAGCGTGGTGCCCTCGAGCCCGGCGACCCGCGCGGCCCAGTACTCTCGATCGGTTGCGAAACGCTCGGAGGCGCGGTACCGGCTGTCGATGTCGTACAACTGCCGCAGGCTCACCGCCCGGTTCGGATCCGGTTCGCGGCCCGCGATTTTCGCGGAATAGCGGTGTGCGATGCGGCGCAGCATCGTCATGGCGCCGTAGCCGTCGAGCGCGACGTGGTGAATCCTGCTGTACCACAGGAAGTGTGTGTCACCGGTCTGCAGGATCGACGTCTCGACCAGCCGGTCGGCGCTCAGGTCGAGCGGCGTGACGTAATCGCGTTCCATCCATTCGTGTGCCGCCGCCACCGGGTCGTCTTCCGCACGGAAGTCGACGTACGCGATCGACGTGTCCGTCCGATGGTCCACGTACTGCAGCGGCCGGCCCTCGACGTCGTACACCTTGAGGAAGGGTGATTCGAACTCGCGGCCCGCTTCCACCGTCTCCTGCCGGAGCAGGTCGATGTCGAGCACACCGTGGAACTCCACGTACTGGGCGATGGAGATCGGGACCTGCGGTTCGAGTTGCTGCGCGAACCACGTGGCCCGCTGCGCCGCCGAGAGCGGTATCGGTTCGCCGCCGCCCGGAACACGGAGGTCCGCGGGGCGGCGCGTTTCTCCCGCCCCCGGAACGGGTCCTTCACCTTGTCCTGGGCACACTCGAACTCGACCTCGCCCCGCCCTACCAGGACGGACGCACTGTTTCGAGTATCCGCCCGCAAGGCTCGCCGGGTCCAGGGCACTGCGGGCCCAAAGCCGCCAATGGATACTGGGCCCCATGACCGAGCGCGTCGACACACCCGGCATCGATCCCGCGGACTTCCGCGTCCACGTGGTGGCGCAGGCCATCCGGCTGTTCTCCGAGAACGGGTACGAGGCGACGACCGTCGAGCAGATCGCATCCGCCGCGGGCGTGTCCCGGCGGACGTTCTTCCGCCAGTTCCGCTCCAAGGAGGACGTGATCTTCGCCGATCACGAATCGCTGTTGCAGCAGGCAGGCGATTATCTGTCCACGAATTCCGACGACCCGTGGGCGGCGGTCTGCAGGACGGCGGGCCTGGTCTTCGACAGGTTTCGCGAGAACCGGGAGCTGTCGGCTCGCCGGTACCAGGTGGTCCAGCGGGTTCCCGCCCTGCGCGACCGGGAGATCGTCACCGGCTTCCGCTACGAGCGGTTGTTCGTCGACTACCTGCGCGGGGTCGTACCCACCGAGCCGGTCCTGAAGGTCATCGGATTCGCGGCCGCCGTCACCGCGTGCCACAACTTCCTGCTCCGGAACATGATCAAGGGCGACCCCGACGCCACCGCCGAGGAACTCGAGCGGGCCCTCCTCGACGTGCGCCGGACGTTCGGCGTCGCTCCGGGGGCATCGACGCAGGAACAGGACGCCGTGCTGGTGGTGTCGTACCCGCCGGGAACGCCGGTGGAGGAGATCACCGGGCGTATCCAGGCCCAGCTGTCCCGGCGCCGGGGCTCAGTGGCCGGGTGACGACAACCACCCTTGACTGGCACTCAGTGCCGTGGTTGACTGCACTGTAGTGGCAGTAGTTTGCCGACCACGAACGTTGCGGCCCACCTGAACGACAATAACCTTGGCACGGAGTGCCTATTCAGACTCGGTGCCGTCGAGACTCAGCAAGGAGCGCCCCATGGCCGGAAATCCGGACTTCGATCTGTTCAAGCTCGGTGAAGAGCACGACGAACTGCGGTCCGCGATCCGCGCGCTCTCCGAGAAGGAGATCGCACCCTACGCGAAGGAAGTCGACGAGGATGCACGCTTCCCCGAAGAGGCCCGCGTCGCCCTCGTGAACTCCGGGTTCAACGCCATCCACGTCCCCGAGGAATACGACGGCCAGGGCGCCGACTCCGTCGCCACCTGCATCGTCATCGAAGAGGTCGCCCGCGTCTGCGGCTCCTCGTCCCTGATCCCCGCCGTCAACAAGCTCGGCACCATGGGCCTCATCCTCAACGGGTCCGAGGAACTCAAGCAGCAGGTCCTGCCGCAGCTCGCGTCCGGCGAGGCCATGGCGTCCTACGCACTGTCCGAGCGTGAAGCCGGTTCGGACGCGGCCGGCATGCGCACCCGCGCCAAGGCCGACGGCGACGACTGGATCCTCAACGGCTCCAAGTGCTGGATCACCAACGGTGGCAAATCCAGCTGGTACACCGTCATGGCCGTCACCGACGCAGACAAGGGCGCCAACGGCATCTCCGCGTTCATGGTCCACGAGAACGACGAGGGTTTCGTCGTCGGACCGAAGGAGAAGAAGCTCGGCATCAAAGGCTCGCCCACCGCGGAGCTCTACTTCGAGAACTGCAAGGTCCCCGGCGACCGCATCATCGGCGAGCCCGGCACCGGCTTCAAGACGGCGCTGCAGACCCTCGACCACACCCGTCCCACCATCGGCGCGCAGGCAGTCGGCCTCGCACAGGGCGCCCTCGACGCCGCTCTCGCCTACACCAAGGACCGCAAGCAGTTCGGCAAGTCGATCAGCGACTTCCAGGCCGTGCAGTTCATGCTCGCCGACATGGCGATGAAGGTCGAGGCCGCACGCCTCATGGTCTACACCTCCGCGGCCCGTGCCGAGCGCGGCGAGAAGAACCTCGGTTTCATCTCCGCGGCCGCCAAGTGCTTCGCCTCCGACGTCGCGATGGAGGTCACCACCGACGCCGTCCAGCTGTTCGGTGGCGCCGGCTACACCACCGACTTCCCTGTCGAGCGGATGATGCGTGATGCGAAGATCACTCAGATCTACGAAGGCACCAACCAGATCCAGCGCGTCGTGATGTCGCGTGCACTGTTGAAGTAGGCGGCTACGCCGCCCGTGCGCCTTTTTGGTAGCTCCCGCTACCAAAAAGGCGCACGGCTACGTGAGGAGAATTTGTGGAACTAGTAGGCGTGATCGGCGGCGGCACCATGGGTGCCGGCATCGCCGAGGTATGCATCAAGGCCGGTAGCTCGGTTCTCATCCTCGAGACCAAGCCGGAATTCGCCGAGGCGGCGCAGGCCCGCATCGAGAAGTCCCTGGCTCGCGGGGTCAAGGCGGGCAAGCTCGACCAGGACGCCGCGGATGCCGCGCTCGCCCGCGTGCGGGTCACCCTCGACATCGAGGAGTTCGCGGACCGCGACCTCGTGATCGAGGCGGCGCCGGAGATCGAGTCGCTCAAGGTCGACATCTTCCAGAAGCTCGACAAGATCGTGAAGCCGTCGGGCATCCTGGCGTCCAACACGTCGTCCATCCCGCTGATCAAGATGGCCAACGCCACGCAGCGTCCCGGGCAGGTCGTGGGTGTCCACTTCTTCAACCCGGTGCCGGTGATGCCGCTGGTGGAGATCGTGGTCAGCCTGGTCACGTCGGAGGAGACCGTCCTCGCGGTCACCGACTACGCGAAGAACACGCTGCGCAAGAAGACGGTGCGGGCCGGGGACCGTGCGGGTTTCATCGTGAACGCGCTGCTCATCCCGTACCTCACGTCGGCGGTCCGGATGCTCGAGTCGGGTTACGCCACCGCCGAGGACATCGACGAGGCCATGAAGGGCGGCTGCGGTTACCCGATGGGCCCGCTGACGCTGATCGACACCGTCGGTCTCGACATCACCCTCGCCGCGGCGGAGTCGCTGTACGCGGAGTTCGCCGAGCCGCACTACGCTCCCCCGACGCTGCTCAAGCGCAAGGTGGACGCCGGACAGCTCGGCAAGAAGAGCGGTAAGGGTTTCTACGACTACAGCTAGTCACGCCCGTCCGGAAGCCCGTCGCGTCGTCGCGGCGGGCTTTCGCCGTTCTTGACCGCAAATCCCATGTAGGAGATGGCCGTACTCCGGATCTGCCCGAAGTCGAGCCGGCGGCTCAACTCCCCGTAACTGAGCCGTGTTCCGCCGGCCCGGGCGAGGTCGAGGAGCCGGAGCGGATTCTTCGACCGCGGCCCGAGCCCGACGATCTCGCCGAGCCGCAGTCCGTGCCGCGCCATGATCGGCTCCAGCTCCGCGGGGCGGATACACATCGACCAGTCGTGGATGGGAGTGTCGAACATCCGGGTCATCCGCCACTCCTGCATGATCTTGATCGCGACGAGCTTGCTGGCGAATGTGCGGTTGATGGTGTCGAACAGGTACAGGCCGCCGGGTTTCAGCGCCCGGGACGTCTCGGCGATCACGCCGTCGAGATCCGACACGTGCTCGAGGACGTCGCAGCAGTAGATGACGTCGAACGCGGCATCCGGTACCGGCAGCTGTTCGCCCGACCCGATGCGGTACTCGATGTCGAGGGCCGAACCGGCTGCGTGACGCCGTGCGGTGTCGACCGACACGGGGGACGGATCGATGCCCGTCACCCGGAAACCGATGCGGGTGAACTCTTCCGCGAGGAACCCACCGCCCGACCCGACGTCGAGGGCGCGGAGCCCGTGATGGTCACGACCGACCGTCTCGCCGAGCACCTTACGGAAGTAGGCGAATCGTCCCGGCGTGAGGCTTCCGTGCAGCAGGTTGAGTGGGTTGTCTTCCTCCCACCACGACTCCCCCACACGGTTGTAGACGTCGTTGTCGATGACCAAGCGGACCACCCCTTCTCTGCCGACGGCACAGCGACGACCTCCAGCCTTCTCCTGAGCGTCGGTCACTTCAAGGCCGGTGCCCTTACGCGATGCTCAGAGGATGACATTCAGGGTCTCGCACGTGTGCCTGCTGCTGGGCGGGTTCGTCACGGGAATTGCGTTGACGTCCACCACGTCCAGGGAGTTCGCGTTCGTGGTCGGCGGCGACCGCCTGGACGCGTTGTATGCCGGGCCGTCCGCCGGTGCCTTCCTGGCTGCGGTCGTCGCCGTCCTGGTGGCAGCGCTGGTTCGTGCCCGCCGGGTCCTGTCGACGCTGTCGTTCGCCGGTCTCGCGCTGCTGGGTGTCGCTCCGTCGACGGGGCCGTGGGATTTCGAGGTGTACCTCGGCGGAGTCGGTGCGGGCCTGCTGCTCGGCGGCCTCGTCGGACTGTGCGCCACCGCCGACCGGGCATGGTTGCAGACCGCACTCGCGGCGGGGGTTCTCGCCGGACTCCTCCTCGCCGGACCGATCGACCACTTCCGGACGTCTTTTCCCCGGCGCTACGCCGATTACCTTCCGGAACCCGCAGTCGATCCGGTGGCGCTGACCGTCCTCGCGCTCACGTGCGTAGTTCTGGCCGTCACGCTGGCGTCCGGCGACTTCGGTGAGCGGACGGACGTCGCGGTGAGCGCGCGCGCCCTCGTCGTCGGGATCGTCCTGCCGCTGATCGGGCTGGTGCTGTACTGGTGGTTCGTTCGACGTGTCTGGAACGTGGGCACCTACGGCGCGATGCAGGGCAGGTGGATGTTCGGACTCGTCCTGGTCGTGGCGGTGATCGCCGCCTCGCTGTGGCTGGAGAGCCGCACCGGGATCGTGTTGCTCGCCGCGATGGCGTTCGTCGCCGCGGGGGACATCGGTGTGGCGGCGTTCCCGGATTCCTGGCCGTGGCTGCTGGTGCCCGCGGCGCTCGTGCTGACGGGCGCCGTGCTCGGCCGGCGCTTCCCGCACCCGGTGCTCGGCATCGCGGCGCTCGCAGTCGTGGCCGCGTCGGCGTTGTTCGAGCACCCGCCGTGGGACAACCTGCACGTCGGGGCGACGTGGCTCCTCCTTCCGCTCGCGGCCTCGTACACGGTCGCGTCGAGTCTGCCGTCGAGCGAGCCGGTCACCGCGACATCGCTGGCGGTGCCTGCCGCGCTGGCCGTCCCGCTGATCGCCGACTACGGGTGGACGGCGTATGCGCCGCTCGTCGAATCCGAGAGGACGCTGGGGCCGGACTCGTGGGCGTGGACATCGACCGGACTGTCCGTGGCTGCCGTGGTCGCGTGCGGTCTCGCCGCCGCTCACCTCGGAAAACGCCCCACCTGAGCTCATTGCACGATACATACGTTGTGCACCATGCATACTCTGTGTATGGTGCACAAATTGTGTTTCGCAGAGTTGAGGAGATTCGTGTGGACAGTCCGACGCCCGCCGTCCGGCCAGGCGGCCTCATCGCCGTGCTGGCATTCACCGGCATCGTCGCCGCGCTCATGCAGACCCTCGTGGTGCCGCTGATCGGCGACCTCCCCCGACTGCTCGACACGACCGCCTCCAACGCATCGTGGGTGATCACCGCGACGCTGCTCGCCGGCGCCGTGGCGACACCGGTCACCGGACGTCTCGGCGACCTGTACGGCAAGCGGCGGATGATGCTGATCTGCACGGTGCCGCTCGTCCTGGGCTCGGTGGTCTGCGCACTCGCGACGTCCCTGGCCCCGATGGTGATCGGCCGAGGGCTGCAGGGCATCGGTGTGGGCATGATTCCGCTGGGAATCAGCGCACTGCGGGACCTGCTGCCGCCCGAGCGCCTGCACTCCTCCATCGCCTTGATGAGCTCGTCCATGGGCATCGGCGGCGCCCTCGGTCTGCCGCTCGCCGCAACGGTCGCGGAGAATGCGAGCTGGCGCGTGCTGTTCTGGGGCGCCGCCGGGCTCAGCGCGCTGATCGCCGTGCTGCTCTGGTTCTTCGTGCCCGCCACGCCCGTCCACGGTCCCAAGGCCCGCTTCGATCCCATCGGGGCAGTCGGACTGGGCGTCGGACTGGTGTCGCTGCTGCTGGCTGTGTCCAAGGGCGCCGACTGGGGCTGGGCGAGCAGCACCACCCTCGGTTTGTTCGCGACCACGGCCGTCGCGTTGACGGCCTGGGGCTGGTGGGAACTCCGCACTCCCGAACCACTGGTCGACCTGCGGGTGATCGCCGGCCGTCAGGTACTGCTGACCAACGCCGCGTCCGTCGTGGTCGGCTTCGCCATGTACGCCCAGTCCCTGATCGTTCCGCAGCTCCTGCAGTTGCCGGCGTCGACGGGATACGGCCTGGGACAGTCGATGCTGGCCATGGGCCTGTGGATGGCCCCCTCGGGTCTGATGATGATGGCGGTCTCCCCCTTCGGCGCCAAGCTGTCGTCCACCCGCGGACCGAAGGTCACCCTGCTCGTCGGAAGCCTCGTCATCGCGCTCGGCTACGGATCGTCGATGTTCCTGATGGGGTCGACGTGGGGCCTGGTCGTGGTGACCTGCATCTGCGGCTCGGGTGTCGGTCTGGCCTACGGCGCGATGCCCGCTCTGGTGATGAGCGCCGTGCCGCAGTCGGCGACCGCCTCCGCCAACAGCGTCAACTCCCTGATGCGCTCGGTCGGCACCGCGGTGTCCGCGGCCGTCGTCGGAGTGGTCCTCGCCCAGATGAGCGTCCAGGTCGCCGGCCACACCCTGCCGACCGAGGGCGGCTTCCGAACCGGCCTGTTGATCGGTTGCGGTGTCGCACTCGTAGCCGCGGCCATCACGCTGGCCATTCCCACCCGTCGCGCCACCCTCGCGGCGCCGAACTCGATTCCCGAACCGCTCGCGCCGTCGAAGGTGTAGCCCCTTGCCGGTTGCCTACTTGTGGAGGGCGTACCCCGCCACCGGGTTGCCGTTGATGTAGACGGTGCCCTCGTAGGTCCCGTCGGGCCTCGGCGTGATCCGGTCGGTCAGGAAAGGAAGCCCGGAGGGGCTGTAGTCGGTGACGAGGGAACCGCTCGCTTCCGGAGTGGTCATGCCGAAGATGTACGGGAAGAACACCCCGAAGTTGTCCATGACCCACCCGGGCCCGAACGTCTTGCCCTTCCAGATCAGGTCGCCACCGAGAACGTTGGTGGTGCCGAGGTATGTCCCGGCAGGCAACGGGACCGGCATCGGCGCGGGTAGCGGCGGCGGCATGGGGGCCGGCACCGGGTCTGCCGCGGCCGTCCCCGCGGCGAAGAAAGACAGGCCGGCCACCGCGACGGCCCCGACTGCGACCTTGCGCATGATGTCCATGAGTTCTCCGTATATCGAGGTGCGTGGCGGAAAGTGTCGCACGGACAGGGCCGTCACAGGGAGAGTGTGAAGAAGATGCTGTTCGGATCGTTGCCGTAGTCCCCGAACGGGGGACATTCGGTGAAGCCCTGCTCGGTGTACAGACGCCTGGCCGGGGCGAAGAAATCCTCGACGCCGGTCTCGAGGCTGAGCCGGACGTACCCGCGTGCCCGCGCCTCGTCGACCAGGTGCGCGAGGAGCCGGGTGGCCACACCCCGCCCGCGCGCCTCCGCGGCAGTCCGCATCGACTTGATCTCACCTTCGGCCGGCGAGAGCTCACGCAGAGCCACGGTTCCCAGCACGGTCTCCTCGTCCCACAGCGTCCACACGGTGACCGACGGGTCCCGCAAACCGGGCAGATCGAGGGCGTGAACACTTTCGGGCGGCGACGTCGCATGCATGTCCGCCAGGTGCTCGGCCAGCAGACCGTGCACGGCCTCACGGGACAGGTCGTCGACTTCGATGTACACGTGCAGGCTCTCGACTTTCGGTTTCGACCGGGCAACGATGTCGAGTATGCCGAAGTCGGCGCGAGAAATCGCAACGAGCACCGCGCTGCCTGAACCGCGGCGCACCATGGGGAGATGACCGAGACCGTTCTGCGCCTGAGCACCCGCCAGGGGCGGTGGGTGGTCACCGCGACCGTTCTCGGTTCGAGCCTCGCGCTGCTGGACGGCACGGTGGTGAACATCGCCCTGCCGCATATCGGTGAGGACCTCGGGTCGGATGTCGCGGGAATGCAGTGGGTACTGAGCGGCTACACCCTCGCGCTGGCGTCGCTGATCCTGCTGGGCGGGGCGCTCGGGGATCGCTGGGGCAGGCGCCGCGTCTTCGTCTGGGGGACGGTCTGGTTCGCGGCGGCGTCACTCCTGTGCGGCATCGCACCCGACATCACGATGCTCGTGATCGCGCGGATTCTGCAGGGTGTCGGGGCTGCGATGCTGACCCCCGGCAGCCTCGCTCTGATCTCGGCGTCGATCCACGAGGACGACCGGGGTGCCGCGATCGGGCTGTGGTCGGGACTCGGCGGGGTGGCCGGGGCGATCGGGCCGCTACTGGGCGGCTGGCTGGTGGAGGTGGCCGGCTGGCGGTCGGTGTTCCTGATCAATCTTCCGCTCGCCGTCGTCGTGGTGTGGGCGTCGATGCGGCACGTCCCCGAGAGCCGCGACCCGCATCCTCCCGATCATCTCGACGTGCTCGGGTCGGTGTGCGCGGTGATCGGCCTCGGCGCGCTCACCTACGGTCTGATCGAGATGAACCTGATCGCCGGGGTGGTCGGGACCGTCGCGCTGATCGCGTTCGTCGTGGTGGAACGGCGTTCACCGAACGCCCTGGTGCCGCCGAGCCTGTTCGCGTCGCGCATGTTCGTGGCGGCGAACCTGGTGACGCTCGCCGTGTACGCCGCACTCGGCGGCGTCTTCTTCCTGCTTGTCCTGCAGTTGCAGTTGGTGGCCGGATACTCGCCGATCGAAGCCGGGGTCGCCACCATCCCGATCACGCTGGCGATGCTGGCGTTCTCCTCCCGCGCCGGCAGCTACGCCCAGACCCACGGCCCCAGGTTGCCGATGACCGTCGGGCCCGCACTCGCAGCGGTCGGCCTGCTGTTGATGACCCGGATCGGGCCGGGTGCGAACTATTGGACGGTCGTGCTCCCCGGCGTCGTCGTCTTCGGCCTCGGACTGTCCGCCATGGTCGCGCCGCTGACCGCCGCCGTGCTCGGGTCCGTCCCGGTGGACCAGTCCGGCATCGCCTCCGGAGTGAACAACGCCGTCGCGCGCACCAGCCAGCTACTGGCGGTGGCCGCGCTCCCCGGGATCGCGGGGATCGACGCCGAAAGCATGATCGACCCCACCAGCTTCTCGCACGGCTTCCGCATCGCGATGTACATCTGCATCGCACTGCTCCTGGTCGGGGCGACCATCGCCGCAGCCCTGATCCGGGCGCCCGCCCCGCCCGCTCGCACCCCGCTTGGTCCCGTCCCGGATTCGGTTGCATGCAAACCACATTGCGACGTCACCGGTCCGGCAGTGCAACCGGCAATCGCCCGGTCGAGCCCTACTCCACCGAAGCGATGACGTGTAGCGCTGCCCCGTGTTCGCGCACCTCGTCGTGGAGGGCCTCCATCTTGACGTCGAGATTGCGGGCCACGTCGGCAGCATCCTTCAACTCGTCCAGCAGCGCGGCCGGGACCGCCTTGTCGTACTTGTAGAAGATCTTGTGCTCGAGGCTTGCCCAGAAATCCATGGCCACCGTACGGATCTGGATCTCCACCCGCACCGATTCGACGCGGTCGGACATGAACACCGGAACCTCGACGATCAGATGCAGGCTCCGGTATCCGTTGGGTTTGGGTTCGGCGATGTAATCCTTGACCTCGATGAGGGTGATGTCCTGCTGGCCCGTCAACAGGTCGCTGATCCGGTACGCGTCCTGAATGAAGCTGCAGGTGATCCGGATTCCGGCGATGTCGTGGATGTTGTCGCGGATGGAGTCGAGAGTGAGCGGAATACCCTTGCGGGCAGCCTTGCCCAGCACGCTGTCGGCCGACTTCAGCCTCGACTTCACGTGCTCGATCGGGGTGTACTCGTGAATGTAGGTGAACTCGTCCTTCAAGATGTTGATCTTGGTCATCATCTCGTCGATGCCGAATTTGTACGACATCAGGAATCGGGTGAGATCCCGTCCCCCGTCGGAGCTTCGGAGACTCAGCAGTCCGGTCACGTCATCGGCCGTTCGCTGCTCCACACGTCACCCCCACCATTGCCTCGTGCATCGCCGACGGAGTGGGTGCAGGCGGCAGCGGTGCGGCGCCGACAGCCGAGAACGCCTGGAGCATGTAGCCCATGAGACGACGCCAGGCATCAGGGGCCGCGGCGCCTGTCGCCTCGACCACCCCCGCGTTCGCCATCAGAAGCAACACCAGGTCCTGGGAGGAGAAGTCCGCGCGCAGCCGACCCGTCTCCTTGGCGCGTTCGATCAGCCGCTCGAAGCCGCGGTAGGCCTCAGCCCGCTTCGCCTCGAATTCGCTTGCGGTGGGGAACGTCATGGTGAGCACGTGAGTGAAGCCGCGATCTTCCGCCTGCATGGCGCACACCCGCTCGACGTAGGCGCAGAAACCGTTCCACGGATCGGGGTCTGCCGCGGCCTCGTCGATGGCGTCGACGTAGGCGCTCATCTTGTCGGCGAAGACATCGGTGATCAGATCCTCCCTGGTGGGGAAACGGCGATACAACGTCGCGATGCCGACTCCGGCCCGCCGGGCGACCTCGGCCATGGAGGCCGTCAACCCTTGCTCGGCGAACACCTCCTGCGCCGCATCGACGACGCGCGAGCGGTTGCGCTCGGCGTCGGTGCGCAACGCCTGCCTGCACGCATTCCGTGCCTCTTTCGACCCCGGCTTCACCATGAACTCGATGCTACCCGAAGTGGAAAGCACACTCCGTTTATCGTGTCAGCCCACGCCCGGCGTTCTGGACGACCGCGCCCGATTTCTCGCGGCGGCACCCGCGATCAGCAAGCGAGTCGCACCCTTTCGTATCCTGGTCAGGTGGCGATTTCCGGGACCGATCCCGCGAGCGTCCGGGTCGACAGCTGGACCTGGGCGATCCGGCTGTTCAAGACGCGCTCCGCGGCGGCGGCCGCCTGCAGGTCGGGGCACGTGCGGGTCAACGGCACCACCGCCAAACCCGCGCAGCCGGTCAAGGTCGGTGACGAGGTCCGCATTCGCGCGGCGGGTGTCGAACGCATCGTCGAGGTCGTCCGGCCCATCACCAAACGGGTCGGCGCGGTGGTGGCGGTCGAGTGCTACACCGACAACACACCACCGCCCCCACCGCGCGAAGTCCTCGCGTCGATACCGCAACGCGACCGCGGTGCAGGCCGGCCTACCAAACGCGAACGCCGCGAGATGGACCGGTTGCGCGGGTTGTGACCGCTCAGGCCGGGGTGTGGCTGAGGATGCGCAGGGCGGCCGGCACCGCCTCGATGGTGATCGGCAGCGGACCGACCCGGTCGCCGTCCGCGTACGCCGTGATGCCGTCGCACTGCAATCGCACCTTCCGCGAACGGTAGGTCTGCACGTCAGGGAGATCCACGTGAGTGCCCTTGTAGACGCGGGGGAACAACCGGACCAGCCTCGACCGGCGACCGTAGTCGACGACCGTGACGTCGAGCAGGCCGTCGCTCTTGTCCGCGCCCGGGCAGATCTGCATGCCGCCGCCGTACGAGCGTCCGTTGCCCACCGCCACGAGGGTGGCGTCCACCTGGAACGTCTCCTCGTCCAGTTCGATGGTGTAGTGCAGCGGGCGGAGCTGCGTCAGCTCGGCGAGCATCGCGAGGTTGTACCGCATCGGGCCTTTGGGCCACGACATCCGATTGGCGCGGTCCGTGACGAGCGAGTCGAATCCGCTCGCGACGATGGTGCCCGCCCACACCACCGCGCCGTCCGCGAGCGTGATGCGGGCGAGGTCGGATTCCTGCACCTCCCCGTCGGCGATCACGTCGGCCGCGGCGACGGGATCGCCGACGGGGATACCGAATTCGCGCGCATGGTCGTTGCCGGTGCCGGCCGGGATCAGCCCGACCGGTGTCCCGGATTGCGCGGCCGCCTGCAGCCCGATGCTGATGGCGCCGTCCCCGCCGACGACGACGAGCGCGTCGGTGCCGTCGTCGATCGCCCGGCGCGCCAGCATGCGCGCGTGATCGGCATCCGTGCCGATGATCTCGGTGACGGCGACCCCGCGCTCCCGCAGGCGCGCCACCCCCTTGCGGCCGGCGACGGGTGCGTGACCGTGTCCGGCGAGGGGGTTGACGAGGACGGTGACCTTCTCGATCACCTGCTGCGTGCTCACGGAATCAACTTGCCGGGGTTGAGGATTCCCGCAGGATCGACCGCGTCCTTGACCGCCCGCAGAATCGCGACGCCCAGGTCGCCGATCTCGTCCCGCATCCACGGACGGTGGTCGACTCCGACCGCGTGGTGATGCGTGATGGTTCCGCCGGCGGCGATGATCGCATCACCGGCGGCGGTTTTGGCCTTCCGCCACTGTTCGATCGGGTCTTCCGCTTGCGCGGACACGACGGTGAAGTACAGCGAGGCGCCGGTCGGGTACGTGTGCGAGATGTGGCACAGGACGAGCGGCGGGGTGCCCTGCCCGGCCAGCGACTCCGTCAGCGCAGTGGTCACGGCGGTGCGGAGCGCAGCGAGGTTGCCCCAGGTGGTCGCGGTTTCCAGCGTCTCGCACAGCGCTCCCGCGTCGAGCAGCGAGTCGCGCAGGTACGGTGCGTCGAAACGGCCGTGCTCCCAGCCGTTTCCAGGCGCCTCACCCAGGGACGTGCCGCCGTGCGCCACCAGCACGGCGCGAGCCTCCGCCGTCCGCTCCGCGGTGTGCTCGGCGGTGCCCTCGAACGTCGTGATCGCCAGGCAGCCGCCGGTGACGGTCTCCTCACCGATCTTGTCGGTGGTCGCGAGGTTCACCGCCGTCTCCGCCTCGTCGGACAGTCGCAGCACGGTCGGGACCGCACCTTCCTGCCGCAACGCCCGCAGAGCCGCCGCGCCCGTCTCGAAGTCGGGGAAACTCCACCCTTCCCGGACGGTGGTGTCGGGGACCGCGTGCACCCGCACCCGCACCCGGGTGATGACGCCGAGCGTTCCCTCCGACCCGACGAACAGTTCGCCGAGGTCCGGACCCGCCGCGGAGGCCGGGGCGCGCCCCGTGTCGAGGGTCCCGGTGGGGGTCACCACCCTCAGTCCCTGCACCATGTCCTCGAACCGCCCGTACCCCGCGGACGCCTGCCCCGACGACCGGGTGGCCGCGAAGCCGCCGATGGTCGCGAACATGAAGCTCTGCGGGAAGTGCCCGAGCGAGAAGCCGTGCGCGCCGAGCAGTTCCTCGGCGAGCGGACCCGTCACACCCGCTCCCAGCGTCGCGATGCCGGAGTCGGCGTCGAGGTCGATGAGCGCGTCGAACCGGCGCAGGTCCAGCGAGACGACGGCGTCGAATCGGTCGCGCACGGGGTCGAGCCCGCCGACCACGCTCGTTCCGCCACCGAACGGCACCACGGCGATGCCGTGGTCGGCGCAGTATCGGAGCACGTCGGCGACCTCGTCGTCCGTACCGGGGGTGACGACGGCGTCGGGCGCGTTCTGCGGTTCGGTGCTGCGGCGGCGCAGCAGGTCGAGCGTGCTCTTGCCGCCGGAACGCAGCAGCCGGTCGGAGTGCGCGGTGCTGCAGAACTGTTCTCCGACGATGCCCGCGAGAGCGGCGACCTGCTGGTCGGACAGTGCGCTCGGAGCCAGGACGACGTCGTCGGCCGCCCGGTCGGAGGGCTCCCTGATCGTGACGCCGAGGGCCTGTTGCAGCAGCCCCTTGATGCCGTCCGAGAGGATCTTGTGCTTCTCCGGCGCGCCCCAGGCGTCCCACTGCATCGGGGGTGCCGTCAGGACGGCGTGATCTTCCGATCGCTCATTGCTCATGCGTTATAGTGTTACACATCATGTAAGAGTGTAACTAGCCCTCTTCAGCGACCGCCCCGCTCCCGCCACACCTGCCGGATGGGCCGCAGCACCAATCCCATCTGTTTCCGTGTCTTCCCACGCGTCACCAGAACACCCGTGATCGCTACGATCCAGACCGGGTACTGCACGAGCCAGGCCACTCGGAACGCGTCGAACGAGTACCCGCCCATCGCATCGAGGATGAGACCCATCGCCTGGATGACCAGCAACGACGCCAGGAAGCCGCCGATGTTGACCATTCCCTGCGCCGTTCCCATGCTGGTGCTGGGGTTGAACATGCGGGCGTAGTCGAAACCGATCATCGAACCGGGGCCGCCCACCGAGATCACCATCACGAGCACGATCAGCAACCAGATCGGCGCCGGACCCGGCAGCGACAGGACAACGGTCCAGATCGCCGCATTGCTGATCATGATCGCCAGCACCAGATAGGAGCGGCGCATCGGGAAACGGCCGCTGAGGATGCCGATGATCGGGCCGGCCACGATCGCCGAGATCACCGACAGGGTCAGCAGCGAACCGGCCTCCGCCGGCGACAATCCCTGCGCCGACCTCAGGTACGGCACACCCCACAGCAGGGCGAACGTGGTCATCGAGAACTGCGTGCCCATGTGGGTGAAGAACCCGAGCCGGGTGCCGGGACGCCCCCACACGGTGCGGATCTGCCTGCCCACCTCCCGCAGTCCGGCGGGCGCGGCCACCACCTCCAGACCGGGAGGCGCATTGCGGATGACGGAGACGGCCAGCACGAACGACAGCAAACCGAGCGACGCGGCGCTGCCGTACGCGAAACTCCAGCCCGGCCCGTTCAGCAACAGCATCAACGGCAGCGCCGACAGGATCTGACCGATCTGACCGAAGATGCCGGTGAGCTGCGACACGAGCGGGACCCGCCGCGGCGCGAACCACTGCGGCACCAGGCGCAGCACGGAGATGAACGTCATCGCGTCGCCGACGCCGACGAGAACGCGCGCGGCGACCGCCAGCGGCAGCGATTCGGTGAGCGCGAGGAGCATCTGCGCCGACGCCATGATGAGGGCGCCCGCGGAAATCATGACTCGCGACCCGTACCGGTCGAGGAGCACACCGGCGGGGATCTGCATCCCCGCGTACACCACGATCTGGAGTACGACGAAACCCGACAACACACTCGGACTGATCGAAAATCGTTCCGTCGCCGCGAGGCCCGACACACCGAACGAGGTTCGATGCAGGACGGCGACGATATAAGCGACAACCCCGACGCCCCACACCAACCACACTCTGCTCATCGCAGATCAAACTACCCCCCAGCAGGTATTACCCGCCGGTCGAAGTCACTCGCGGCCCAGCGACACCCAGGTCGGATCGGCTGTGCGCTCGCCGACGGTGAGATCCGCGAGCAGGTCCAGACGCGCGATCTGCCCTTCGGTCAGCGTGAGCGCGAGCGCGCCGGCGTTCTCCGTGACACGGGCCGCGAACCGGGTACCGGGAATCGACACGGACGGCAACCCGAACTCGCCGGCTTTCGCGTCCAGCCATGCCAGCGACACCTGGGCGGGCGTCGCGTCGAGTTCGGCAGCGACCTCGCGGACGACGTCGAGCACCTTCAGGTTCGCCGGCAGCGCATCGTCGCCGAAACGCGGGAACCGGCGACGCAGATCCTTGTCGCCCAGCGTGGCCGGGTCGTACGTTCCGGTGAGGAATCCCCGGCCCACCGGCGAGTACGGCACGAAGCCGATGCCGAGTTCCGCCGCCGCGGGAACCACGTGCTTCTCGACGTCGCGACTCCAGATGCTCCACTCGCTCTGGATCGCGGCGATGGGGTGCACGCGCGAGGCGCGACGCAACTCGTCGCCGGTCGCCTCCGACAGTCCGATGTTGCGGACCTTCCCGGCCTTCACCTGTTCCGCGATCGCACCGACGGTGTCCTCGATGGGCACCTCGGGGTCGACGCGGTGCAGGTAGTACAGATCAACGGTGTCGACGCCGAGCCGGGACAGGGATTCGTCGAGGGCCTGCGCCACGTATTCGGGCTTGCCGTTGATGCTGCGCCGGCCGTTCGCGATGTTGCCGACGAGACCGAACTTGGTGGCCAGCTGCACCTCGTCGCGGCGTTCCTTCAGCACCGTGCCCACCGCGATCTCACTCGCGCCGTCGCCGTACACGTTGGCCGTGTCGATGAACGTCACTCCGATGTCGATGGCGTGGTGGAGGGTCGCGAGCGCCTCCGCGGCGTCGACGGGGCCGTACACGGGGGCGACGGACATGGCGCCGTAGCCCTGCGCGCTGACGGTGAAGCCTTCGGACAACTGCACGGTGGGGATGTTGGTCATGCGCCCCATCCTTCCCGAGCACCCCGACAGGTGCATCGTTTGGAATCGCGCTGATCGTGACCCGGCTGCCTCTACCCTGAAGGCATGGCATTCGACTGGTTCGAACTCGCCCGCATCGCCCACCGCGAGTTCGGTGCACGGGTCGCCGCGATCACCGACTGGTCGGCGCCGACACCGGACCGCGACTGGGATGTCACCCAGCTGGTGCGGCACGTCATCGAGGAACAGCAGTGGGTTCCCCCGCTGCTCGCCGGGAAGACGGTCGGCGAAGCGACCCCGGACATCGAGCCCCTGCACGGCGACATGCGGTCGGAATGGCAGCGGTACTCGGACTCGGCCATCCACGCGTGGTCGTCGACCGACCCGCGGACGCAGGTGCACCTGTCCTACGGCACGGTGCCGCTCGAGCCGTATCTGCGGCAGCAGATCGCCGACGTCACCATCCACGCATGGGACCTCGCCAAGGCCACCGGATCCGACGACACCCTCGACCCGCAACTCGTCGCCGGCGTCTGGTCGGATCTCGACGGCCAACGCGAGATGCTCTCCGAGAGCGGGCTGTTCGCCGACCCCGTCGACGTTCCCGACGACGCGCCGCTCCAGGATCGCCTGATCGCCCTGACCGGTCGCGATCCCCGGCAACGCATTTAACCAACCGCCGCCGAGGGTCCCGCCTACGCTGGGAGACATGAGTACCCCGGATCCCAAACCCCGCAGCCGCGACGTCACCGACGGATTGGAGAAGACCGCAGCGCGCGGAATGCTCCGTGCGGTGGGCATGGGCGACGACGACTGGGGAAAGTCCCAGATCGGCGTGGCGTCGTCCTGGAACGAGATCACCCCCTGCAACCTGTCGCTCGACCGGCTCGCGAAGGCCGTCAAGGACGGCGTCCACGCCGCGGGCGGGTACCCCCTCGAGTTCGGCACCATCTCCGTGTCCGACGGCATCTCGATGGGACACGAGGGCATGCACTTCTCCCTCGTCTCCCGTGAGGTGATCGCCGACAGTGTGGAAACGGTGATGCAGGCCGAACGCCTCGACGGATCGGTGCTGCTCGCCGGTTGCGACAAGTCGCTGCCCGGCATGCTGATGGCCGCGGCCCGCCTCGACCTCGCGAGCGTGTTCCTCTACGCCGGTTCGATCCTGCCGGGTGTCGCCAAAATGTCGGACGGCACCGAACGCGACGTCACCATCATCGACGCGTTCGAGGCGGTCGGCGCCTGCTCGCGCGGACTGATGAGCCGTGAGGACGTCGACGCCATCGAACGAGCCATCTGTCCCGGCGAGGGCGCGTGCGGCGGAATGTACACCGCGAACACGATGGCCAGTGCCGCCGAGGCACTCGGCATGTCGCTGCCCGGCAGCGCCTCCCCGCCCGCCACCGACCGTCGTCGCGACGGATTCGCGAGGCGCAGCGGTGAAGCCGTCGTCGAACTGCTCCGACGCGGCATCACCGCCAGGGACATCCTCACCAAGGAGGCGTTCGAGAACGCCATCGCCGTGGTCATGGCGTTCGGCGGCTCCACCAACGCCGTCCTGCACCTGCTGGCGATCGCGAGCGAAGCGGATGTGGAACTGACCCTCGACGACTTCTCCCGCGTCGGCGCCCGCGTCCCGCACCTCGCGGACGTCAAACCGTTCGGCAAGCACGTGATGAAGGACGTCGACCACATCGGCGGCGTCCCCGTCATCATGAAGGCCCTGCTCGACGCCGGGATGCTGCACGGCGACTGCCTCACCGTCACCGGCAGGACCATGGCCGAGAACCTGTCGGCCATCGCCCCTCCCGACCCCGACGGCAAGGTGCTCCGCGCGATGAGCTCGCCCATCCACCCGACCGGCGGAATCACGATCCTCAAGGGTTCCCTCGCCCCGGGCGGCGCGGTGGTGAAGTCGGCCGGGTTCGACTCCGACGTCTTCACCGGCACCGCCCGCGTCTTCGAACGGGAACGCGCCGCGATGGACGCCCTCGAGGACGGCACCATCACGAACGGCGACGTCGTGGTCATCCGCTACGAGGGTCCCAAGGGCGGACCCGGCATGCGCGAGATGCTCGCGATCACCGGCGCGATCAAGGGTGCCGGACTGGGCAAGGACGTCCTCCTGCTCACCGACGGCCGATTCTCCGGCGGCACCACCGGCCTGTGCGTCGGCCACGTGGCACCGGAGGCCGTCGACGGCGGTCCCATCGCGTTCGTCCGCGACGGCGACCAGATCCGACTGGACGTCGGGACGGGCACCCTCGAACTGCTCGTCGACGAGGAGGAACTCGCCGGCCGTAAGAACGGGTGGGAGCCTCTGCCCCCGCGCTACACCCGCGGGGTCCTGGCCAAGTACACGAAGCTCGTCGGCTCCGCCTCGGGCGGCGCCGTCTGCGGGTAGGCGCTTCGCGCCCGTGCGCCTTTCTGGTTGTCCTGGCTACCAAAAAGGCGCACGAGCCCGAAGGGCCTAGATGATTGATTCCTTGAACGGATCAGTGGTCGTAGGCGATAAATGATCGCTTGGCGGCGGCGCCGATGTTCCAGTTGTGCCAGATGCCGGCGGCCATCGCCAACACGCGCTGGGCGACGCGGGCGAACACCCCGTGCGTGGTACGGCCACCGTGTTCTTCCAGGCCAAGCTGCCCTTTCAACGTGTGGTTGACCGATTCGATCCACTGCCGCACCCCGCCGAGATTGCCGTTCTTGTAGGTTTCGTCCTTGCGGTCCGGTCGCAGCAGCCGCAGACCCATCGCGGCGGTGGTGGCGGCGAACTGTGCGCCGGAGAAGCCTTTGTCGGCGAGCAGGATCTGCCCCGACCGAATCAGGTGATGATCGCGTTCGAGCAGCGCGGTCACCACCTCACGTTCACCGAGTTTCGGATTCGCCAGGCACCACATGATCGGCATCCCGTCGCCGGCGCAGACCAGGTACAGCTTCAGCCCCCAGTAGAAGCGCGAATGGGAGGCGCAGTAGCCGTATCCCGCGTGCCCGGCCAGGTCCGACCGCTTCACCGTTTCACGAGACATCCCGCAGGGCACCGGGGTGGCGTCGGTGATCCACAGGTCGTCGAACCACGACGGGGACACCTCGGCGAGGAGTCGAATTGTCTTGCACAGCAGCCCTCGTGCCGCCCTGACACGTTTGTTGTAGTCCGACTGTCCGGGAATGTAGGGGAACAGAGCACGCAACTCGACGCTGTGGTGGGCGTGCCGGATCCACCGGCGTTCACAATCGAAGCCGAGCAGCATCTGCGCCACGGTCAGGGTGAGCAGTTCGGCGTCGCTGAGCACGGGCCGCCGACCCCGACCGGAGCGGGGTTCGACGACATGATCATCGATGAGCACATACAGTTCGGTCAGGAGGGTTTCCAGTTCTTTGGTCACGCTTTGATCTTGGAAACCCTCCGCCTACCAGCCGCGCAGCGACACACCTTCAAGGAATCAATCATCTAGATGGGCCGGAACCCGGCGCCGGGACCGCCGCTCGCGTTCATGTCGGCGATGATCGAGTTGAGGTTGGTGCCGATCTCCGGGCCGATGCACGGTGCCGCGAGGTAGGCGTTGACCATGGCCACCAGGGTGGTGCCGACGACCATCGGTGCGCCCGAGTCACCCTCGATCACGCAGGCCTGGGTCCACGTCTCACCCGTCTGCATGAGGTCGCCGTAGACGATGCCGCAGGTGTTGCCCGTGGTGCGGCCTTCCTTGCACGCCACCTGTGGGAAGGCTGCCGGTGCGCCGATGTTGGTGATGGTGACGCCGCCCACCCTGTTGACCGGGACGACCTTCGCCGGGTCGAACTGGATCACCGCGTAGTCGAGAACGGGGTTGGAGACGACGAACGTTCCGACGATGCCGCTGTCCTGGCTGGCCTCGGGCACCACGTAGGAACCCGATTCACCGCAGTGGCCCGCTGTCAGGCCGACGAGCCGGCCCGCGTTGTCGTGTCCGATGGTGGTGAGTGAGCAGACGAGTTCGTCGTTCACCACGATCCCCGAACCGCCCCCCAAGACGGCGGCCGGAGCTGCTGTCGCGGACCCCGCCGCAACGAATCCCAGAATTCCCGCTGTCGCCGCAACAACCGCCGCGAATCGTTTCAACATTTTTCGAACCTTCCCGGATGAGCCCCGACGGCCGCGTGTCTCCCCATAAGAATCCCACCCCGCACAAGACCTGCGTGGGGGAATGCCGATGTAGAGACCGCGACCGTTGCCGACCCGGGCGCTACTCGACGGCGCCGAGCGCCTCCAGTGCTTTGCGGGCGTCCTCGAGTTGCCGGCTCAGCTCGTCCACCCGGGCCGCCGCGAGGTTGCGTGCCGCCACGATGATCGACTCGACGGCCTCGATCGCCGTCTCCTCCCCGAGTTCCCGGACGGCACGCTCGACGGCGTCCGGCGAGACGGGGACGGCCTTGCCGGGACGCTTGGCTCCGTGCGCGACGGTGACGCTCCAGTCGTTGTCGGCGCCGGCGTGGATGGTGACGCTGACTCCCGCGGGCACCTTCTTGCTGGTGCGTTTGGCCGGTACCGCGGCGGGTTTCGGGACCGCGGTGGCGGCGGGCGCAGGCGACGCGACGGTCTTGGCGGCCGGAGTCTTGGGGGCGGGGGGCGGACCGGGCTCGATCTCCTGGTGCACGACCGGGGTCGCGGGAGCGGCGGGCGCGGGCGCAGACTTGGCGGCCGGAATTCGTCTCATCAGAAGCTCCTCCGCTTCGAAGGGGAGCTCGTCGTCGACGCCTTTGGGGCGGATCAAGAGCGTATTGCCTTGCACGGAGATAACTTTCGCCGAGGCTCCGGCCTCGAGCCCGAGGCTGGGCATCGCCTCGCGCAGATACACGGTGGCCCGCTTACCTTCCGCGATCGCGGCAGCGAGGGTCTCGAGATTCTCCGCGGTCAGGTGATCCGGTGCGGCGGCACCGGAACGTCTACGGGGCGGCATGCGCTGTCCTTTCTGGTCTGTCTCCTGGTTACGCTCGTGAGCACCGCAACTCTCGCACACCCCACCGACGGTTCCGCATCGGACGGGCTCGCACAGTGGCAGATTGAGGGGAATGGACGCACCGCGACCATGCGTGCGCATCGACCGTATCGAGAGGAACGACGTGACCTCGGAAGCACCGGAGAACGGCGACGAGACCGCAACGACGACGGAGATCTCACCGACCCTGCTCCGCGACGTCCAGGCCGATCTCGAGGAGTCGCTTCTGGGCGGGCCCCGCCGCTACACGCGGACCGAGATCGCCGACTTCGCGGGGGTATCCCTCGAACGGGCGGATCGCCTGTGGGTGTCGATGGGTTTCGCGGTCGACACCGATCCGGACGGCGTCATGTTCACCGAGGGGGACGCCGCCGCGTTGCGCACCATCGCGTCGCTCGTCGACCAGGGGATCATCTCACCGGAACGCGAAGTGGCGGCGGCTCGTGCTCTCGGCCAGTCGATGTCGCGGCTCGCCGAATGGCAGGTCTCGTTGATCAGCACCCACATCGTCGATCAACTCGCCGGGTCCGCGGGCAGCGACGAGCAGGCCATCCGGGAGCAGGTGCGCGAACTCACCGCCGAGATCCTTCCGGCGGTCGAGTCGTTGCAGGCGTACGTGTGGCGCAGGCACATCGCCTCGACCACCGGTCGCAACGTCGGGAATCCCGGCGAGGAGGTCGCGAGCCGGAAACTGGTGGTCGGCTTCGCGGACATCGTCGGGTACACGTCGTTGACCCGTCAGCTCGGCGCGCGGGAACTGAGCGACCTTCTGGAACGTTTCGAGTCGGCGTCGACGTCGGTCATCGGCCGCCATCAGGGGTGGGTGGTGAAGACGGTCGGCGACGAGGTGATGTTCGCCGTCGAGTCGCCGTCCGATGCGGCGGAGATCGCCCTGCAGCTGCAGGAGCAGGTTCTGCCGGACGAGGCGGACCCCGAACTGCGGGTAGGACTCGCGATGGGTCCGGTGCTCGTCCGGTTCGGCGACCTCTACGGCTCCGTCGTCAACACCGCGGCGCGACTCACCGGTTCGGCGCGTCCCGGCACGGTGCTGATCGACGAGGCGCTCGCCCACGAACTCGCCGACGCTCCCGGTTACTACCTCAAGCAGCTACGTCCACGACGTGTTCGAGGGATTCGACGACTCGAACAGTTCGTGCTGCGTCGAGACCGGGACGCCTAGCGACTGTCAGCTTCCGAAGGGAAGGGTTCCGGGCGGGATGGAGTATCCGCTGCTGCCGGCGGCGACGCCGCCCCAAGCACCGAGGAGCCAGTTGAGTGCATCAGTGATCATCGAGAAACCTTCCCACACCATTCATTCGATACGCGCGGCATCCGGTGCCGCGCGCACGTGCCACGGTAATGACGACGCGCGGAGCTGTCGACGTCACAATGCCTGAGCAGGCGGTATCTCGAGGAGCGTCGGCTTCGCGGGACCGGCGGCGACCTGGGCGGCGCGTGCGGCGAGGAAGTCGTCGACGATCTGCTCACACGCGGTCCGTCCCAGCGGGGTCAGGGTCGCGAGCCGGGTGAAGACGAGTGGTCCGATGAGTTGGGCGAGAGCGAGGTCGTAGTCGAATTCGCCGAGGCGTTCGGCCGCCTCGGGTGTGCCGAAGACCTGGTCGAACGCCGCCCGGTACTGCTCGACGATGGTCTGCCTCAGCGTCCGCAGTTCCGGTTTGTCCGACTCGACAGCGGCCGCGCTCGAGTAGTCGTCCAGCGCGGGGCCCATGCCGAGCCAGCACATGGCCGTCACGTTCATGGGGGCACTCTCGATGAGTTTCGCCTGACTGACCATCAGCTCGACCAGCCGGTCGCGGAGGTCGCCGTCGGCGGGCACGGTCGGCGCGGGTGGGAGCAACCGCCCGAACGCCGCGGCGACCAGTTCGGTGCCGTTGCCGAAATGCCGGTAGAGCGTGGCCCGAGCCACGTTCGCCAGCTTGGTGACGGCGTCGATCGTCACGGCGTCGGTGCCACCCTTCGCGAGAAGAGTTGTCGCGGCGTCGAGAAGTCTCGCGCGAGAGCGCTGCCTGCGGGGATCCTGCTCGGTCATCTGCACCGCCCGTTCCTGCCACTGCCGCACCTCTTGTGAACTACCAGTCTACCAACGATACTGACAGTCTCGTTACTTCCACGGAGGGATTACATCGTGCGCTCTCGGGACTCCGCACCACCGCAGGACACCGAACAGAGCAACACCACCGGCTGGACCCTTCGGCAGATCTGGATGCTGACCGTCGCGTGCTGCGCGGTCGCACTCGTCGTTGCGGCGATGGCCGCACTGAACACCGCCCTGCCCGACCTCGCCCGCGACACCGGCGCCAGCCAGAGCCAGCTCACCTGGATCGTCGACGGCTACACCCTCACCCTCGCCGCACTCCTGCTTCCCGCCGGCGCACTCGGCGACCGCTACGGCCGCCGCGGCCTCCTCATGTTCGGACTGCTGATCTTCGGCCTGGGTGCCGCCATTCCGATCCTGAACGACAGCCCGGAGTGGATCATCGGGTCCCGCGCGGTCGCCGGCATCGGCGCGGCCTTCGTGATGCCGGCGACGCTGTCGCTGCTCACCGCCGGTTTTCCACTGTCCCAGCGCGGCCGGGCCGTCGGCATCTGGTCGGGTGTCGCCGGGTCGGGCGCGATCGCCGGACTGCTGGTCTCGGGACTGCTGCTCGAACAGTGGTCGTGGAAGGCGATCTTCGTGAGCCTCGCCGTGGTGTCCGGCGTCCTCTTCCTCACCGGATTCACCATCGCCTCCTCACGCCAGACCGACCAGGCGCCGCTCGACCTTCCCGGCACCGTGACGATCGCGGCGGCGGTGGGCCTGTTCGTGCTCGGCACGATCGAGGCGCCGCACCGCGGCTGGCTGGACCCTGCCGTCGTCGGACTCATGGCGGGTGGCGTCGCCGCCGCGGTGGCGTTCGCGCTCGTCGAGTTGCGCCGCGAGCATCCGCTCCTCGACGTCAGGCTCTTCGCCAACCGCGCCTTCGGGTCGGGGTCGATGTCGTTGCTGATGCAGTTCCTCGCCATCCTCGGGCTCTTCTTCTTCGCGGTGCAGTACCTGCAACTGGTGCTGAGCTACTCGCCGCTGGAGTCGGCGCTCGCGCTCGCCCCCATCGCGGTACCCGTGATGATGCTGTCCGCGGGGATGCCGTTCGTCCTCCCCTATGTCGGCCTCCGCCCGTTGCTGTCCGTCGGCGCCGCGATCCTCGGTGTCGGAATCCTGCTGATGGTCCGGCTCGACGAGTACTCGAGTTACCCCCAGGTGGCTCTGCCGCTGGTCGTGGCCGCGTTCGGCATCGGCCTGTGCACGGCACCCGCCACCACCGCAATCGTGCAGAACACTCCCGATGAGAAACAGGGAGTGGCGTCCGCGGTCAACGACACGGCACGCGAGATCGGGGCGGCGATCGGCGTCGCACTGGCAGGCAGCATCCTGGCCGCGGGGTACGGCAGGCACGTCCAGCCGGCCGTCGACGCCGTCCCCGACGTCGCGAAGGAGCCCGTGTCGAGTTCCCTGGCGGCCGCGCTGCACGTCGCCCAGTCGGCGGGCCCGCAGGGCGAGCAGCTCGCGAGCTTCGCCCGGAAAGCGTTCCTCGAGGGAATGGACGAGGCGTCCATCGCCCTGGCCTGCGTGTGCTTTGCGTCCGCGGTGGTGCTCGCGGTGTGGGCGCCGGGCCGGAAAGGGTCGTCTCCGGCGCCGCGGAAGGACGAGGAACTGGCCGACGTCGACTGAGCGGACGTTGCCCTTGTGACCGCCGTCATTGTATCGTTCAGTATCAGTTACTGAATGTCACAGTTAGTTGACCGCCTAGTCACAGAACAAGGGGTAGTGATGACCGCATCGATCGTCGTCTCCGACCGCGAAGAGACCGCCCAGCGCTTGCTGGCGTCGTCGGCACGCAAGTCCTACGACCCGATGGTCGAGGTCGACTGGGAAGCACCGATCCCCGACGACAAGTTCGGTCTCACCCCTGAGTGGAGCACGCTCTACGGCACCGCCCTCTGGGACGAAATGACCGAAGAACAGAAGATCGAGCTCACCAAGCACGAGGCCGCCAGCGTGTCCAGCGTCGGACTGTGGTTCGAGATCCTGCTCATGCAGATGCTCCTGCGCGACGTGTACGGCCGCGACAAGCACTCGCGCCACGTCCAGTTCGCGCTCACCGAGGTGGCCGACGAATGCCGCCACTCGGTGATGTTCGCCCGCGCCGGTGAACGCCTCAACATGCCGAGCTACGGACCGCACCCCGCGATCCACAAGCTCGGACGCATCTGGGGTGGCTTCTTCCGGGGCGCGAACGCGTACGCCAGCGTGATGGCCGCCGAGGAGATCCTCGACATGATGCAGCGCGACTTCATGAAGGACGAGCGCGTGCAGCCCGTCACCCGCACGGTCAGCAAGATCCACGTCCTCGAAGAGGCCCGCCACATCCGCTTCGCCCGCGAAGAGGTCGGCCGCCGCATCGAGGGCGCCAGCTGGGCTCGGCTGCAGTTCGAGCGGCTCAACACCGCGGTGGTCGTGTACTTCGTGATGAAGAGCATGATCCGCAAGGACGTGTATGCGAATGCCGGACTCGACCCGGAGCGGGCCGCCGCCGAGGCCAAGAACAACCAGCACTACAAGGACACCGTTCGCACGTCCGGTTCCAAGTTGATGCAGTTCCTCGATGGCGTCGGCCTCGTCGGCGGCCCGTCCAAGCGCCTCTACAAGAGGGTCCATCTCCTCTGAATCATGTGGGGACGTGGTCCAGGTAGGACACACCGGTCGAGGTGATCTCGAGTACGCGGGCGGACGGAATGTCGAAGAACATTCCCGCGACGCGTACTCGACCCTCGGCCGCTGCCGCGCCGACGAGGGGATGGCGCCCGAGGGTTTGCACCTGGACCGCCACGTTCACCATGCCCAGCTGGTCGACCTCGTCGAATCCGAGTTCGGCCGCTGCACGTGCCACCGGATGACCGCTGAGGAACGCGTTCCGGCTCGGCTGCGCGAACGTCAGCCACTGTTCGACGGCGTCGCGATCGGACCCGTCGGTCTCGGTCGGTGCACTCGCGAGCACGGCCTTCATCGCGCCGCAGCCGGAGTGGCCGCACACGATCACCGAGCTGACCTCGAGTTCGTCGAGGGCGAAGGCCAGTCCCGCCTCGACCGACACGTCCTGTTTCCCGGTCGGGACGAGGTTGCCCACGTTGCGCACCGTGAACAGGTCGCCCGGACCGCTGCTGGTGATCACGTTCGGCACGATGCGTGAATCGGAGCAGGTGAGGAACAACGAGTCGGGGCGCTGCCCGTCCCGGAGTTCGTCGAGGTGCGGGAGCAGCTGAGCCGCGTTCCGCCGGTGATACTCCGACACTCCCGCGAGGACCGGCCGGAGTGCCGCCGGTGTGGTGGTGGAGTCCTCGGTGTCGGTGTGCCGCGGCTGCCAGCTCTTCCACGGGGCGAACCCGCGGGAGCTCACCACGCCGATGCCGCGCCGGGGCGGCGACGCGCCGACGGCGTCCATGTCGACGGGACCGAGCGCGTCGATCACGACCGTTCCGCCGTTCCGCTCGTGGTGACGCTTCCAGTCGTCGATCGCCTCGAACATGGCGTGGTCGAGGAAGTCGACCGCCAGTTCCACGGTGACGTGCGCGCCCTCGGGCACCTTCGCGAGGATCCCCGTCAACGCCGGCATGGACAGGAAGCTGCACGACCCCTCGACGGTCACGCGCCACCGCCCGGAATCCTCGGAGCCGACAGGTTCGGCCCGCATCTTGGGGTGGATGACCCGCCACAACAGCAGGACCACCGCGAGTGCGAGGCCGATGATCACACCCTCGAGCAGGTTCAGGAAGACCACGCCGGCCACGGTCACGCCGTACACCCACAGGTCGCCGGTGCGCCGGGCCGTCCGCAGATGAGCCATTTTGACGAGCTGGATGCCGATCACGATGAGGAGGCCGGCCAGCGCTGCCATCGGGATCTGCTCGACGAGCCCGGTGAGCAGCGCGGCGAAGACGAGGATCCACACGCCGTGCAGCACGGCGGACGCCCGGGTGCGCGCCCCGGCGGCCACGTTGGTGGAACTGCGCACGATCACACCGGTGACCGGCAGGCCGCCGATGAGACCCGAGAGCATGTTGGCCGAGCCCTGACCGACGAGTTCACGGTTGAACTCCGAACGCGTGCCGCCGTGCATCTTGTCGACGGAGACCGCGGACAACAGGCTCTCGACGCTCGCGATCAACGCGACCGTGAGTACGCCGGTGGCCACTGCGAGCCACGGGCCGTCCGGCATCGAAGGCAGTGCCACGGCGTCGAACAGGGAGCCGTCCAACGTGATTCGATCGATGTCGAGTGGGAGGACAAGGGACAGAACGGTGGCGGCGACGACGGCGACCAGCGGGCCGGGGAGCACCTGCAGCTTGCCGGGGATCTTCTTCCAGAACAGCAGGACGGCGATGACCACCGTTCCCACGAGGACGTCGCCGTAGCGGGCGGACGTCAGCTGGCCGGGGAGCTGAGTGAGGTTCTCGATGGTCGAGCTGTGCGAGCTGCCACCGAGTAGGACGTGAATCTGCTGGAGGGCGATCGTGATTCCGATACCGGCCAGCATGGCGTGGACCACGACCGGCGCGATGGCCAGGGCTGCACGGGCAATTCTACTGAGCCCGAAGATGATTTGAAGGAATCCGGCTGCGACGGTGATCGCGCACGTGGCCTTCCAGCCGAATGTGGCGACCAATTCTGCTACCACCACGGTCAATCCGGCGGCAGGACCGCTGACCTGGAGTGGTGAGCCACCGATGGAACCCGCCACCACACCGCCGACGATCGCCGCGATGAGCCCCGCCATGATCGGGGCGTCGGACGCGATCGCGATACCGAGCGACAGCGGCAGTGCAACGAGGAAGACGACGAGCGACGCGGGCAGGTCGTATCGCGCGTTATCTCGCAACCTTTCGCCGAGGGTCGGTCCGGGGGCGGGTGCACCGGATGGGGGTGCTTTCTCGTTCTCGAGGATCGACATGTCGTCACCTTACGGGCGGAGAACGACGAAACGCCCGAAACGGACGGGGTCTTGTGGCATGTGTCACTGTGACAGCACTTTTCACCCAGTTGAATCGAAAACTATTGGACAACAGTCCATTACATGAAGCTTAAAGTTCACAAAGTTCACGTCGCCCGCTCTCACACTGTGAGACGTGCCGGTCACCGAGGGAAAACGGTGACCGGCACGGCCGGTCGGACCTAGACGGACGTGGGCACGACAACCAGTGCCCAGACGAACATCGGGGCCGACAGCACGATCAGACCGCAGTAGGCGAGCATCTTGCGCTGGAAACGGCCCTTGTCCTCGACCTGCGCGTTGGCGAGCACCATCACGCCGTTCGTCGAGAACGGGCTGACGTCGACCACCGTCGCGGAGAATGCCAGGGCCGCGACGAATCCCACGGCGCCGACCTCTCCCATCGCGAGCATCGGCGCGGCGAGGGGCAACGCGATGCCGAGGGTACCGATCGACGATCCGAACGCGGAGATGATCGCAACCGCGTAGCAGAGGATCAACGCGGTCAGCAACGGCGATCCGAGAGCCGACGCCGCATCGCCGAGGAAGTCGAGCGTGCCGTTCTGCGTCATGACCGCCATGTAGGTGAGCATCCCGCACACGAGCACCACGGCCGGCCATGCCACGTTGTCGATGACCTTGGGGTGCGACTTGGGCGCCATCAGCAGCAGCACCGCACTGATGCAGATCGAGCTGACGCCGACGTCGATTCCGAACGCGACCGACCCGACGACGAGAAAGCCGATGCCGGCGAGCGTCGCGAACCGGTACCGATTCATCTTCACCGGCTTCATGCCTTCGTGGATCAGCGCCTCCTCGATGACCTCGCGATCGGTGAGGGTCGCGGTGTTCCCGCCCGGGCCGTTGCCCGACGCCACGCCCCCGGACGGCCGGCGCGAGGAACCGCCGAATCCTCCGTCGTCGGGCGTCTCCTCGACGGGGCGGGGAGTGCGGCGACCGATCAGGTCGAGGCCGTAGATCAGGAACAGCACGATCGCGATGGCCAGGTTGAGGACGAACGGCAGAGCGAACAGGACCAGGGGATTCGATCCGACGCCGGTCGAGTCCATCAGTCCGTTGATGAATGCGCCGTAGAGATTGATGGGTGAGAACGCGCAGGCCAGGGCACCATGGCTGATGACCATACCCATCAGGAACGGGTTGATCTTGTTCTTGGCCGCGAGAGGCATTGCGATGGGGGCGAGCATCCCGACCGCGAGGACGGACCCGAGGGCCATCAGCAGTCCGGACAGCAGGAACATCATCCACAGGATCGCCCACCGCCTGCCGCGCACGAGTCGGAGCGAGGCCTCGATGACGAGGTCGATGGTCCCGTTCGTCTTTGCTATGGCGAACAGCAGCGTGATGCCGCCGACGATGATGAACGTGCTGCCGGGGAAGGCGTCGATGATGTCCTCGACCGGGATCCCGGACACCCAGCCGCCGATGACGAACGCTCCGGCGAACGCGAGGATGCCCATGTTGATCGGGGTGAGGGTCGCCACTGTGAAGATCGCGATCAGAGCGACGATGGAGATTGTGTAGACCATGGTCGGCCTTTCGAGGTGAGTTCGCAGATCACACTGCGGTGAGGGGCCGAGCTTGGGCCAGAGCGTGTTTCACGGTGTCGACGGCGAGGCCGAGGGCCTGCTGATCGATACCGGTGTCGATGTCGTGCGCGTGCAGGTGCGCGACCAGTTCCTCGGTGGCGAGGTTGCCGTGGGCGCCGGGCGCGAACGGGCAGCCGCCGTACCCGCCGATGGCACTGTCGAAGTGCGTGATGCCGAGCTGCCGGTGCGCGGCGATCACGGTGCCCAGGGCCTGACCGTGCGCGTTGTGGAGGTGCAGGCTCAGTTCGATGTCGGGGAGGGCGTCGCGTACCGCCCCGGCCGATGCGAGCACCTGCTCGGTGGTGGCCGTCCCCAGTGTGTCGGCCAGCCCGAGCCGGCGCACACCCATTGCGGCCATCGCGCTGGCCACCCGTACCAGTGTGGCGGGGGCGATGATGCCCTCGAACGGACAGACGAACGCGGTCGACACACCTCCGAGGAAACTCCGGTCCGGGTACTTCTGCAATGCCTCGGCAAGTCCGTGCAGCGCCTCGTCCGGGTTCCGGCCCGTGTTCGCCGTGCTGTGCCCGGCGCTGGCGGACGTCACGACCTGGATCTCGTCGATGCCGGTCGCGATCGCACGGTGCACCCCGCGCGGGTTGAGTGCCAGAGCGCTGTACGTGACCGACGGGTCGGTGCGGGGCAGCCGGGCGATGACGTCGTCGGCGTCCGCCATCTGCGGGACACGCGTGGGTGAGACGAACGATGCCGCTTCGATGTGCTTCACACCGGCGGCGACGAGGGCGTCCGCGACGGCGATCTTGTGGTCGGTGGAGACGACGACATCCTCGTCCTGCAGTCCGTCTCGCAGCACGACATCCGTTATGGTGACTGACATTTCACTTTCCTCCGATTCAGATGACGTTGCGGGCGCGGTAGTCGTCGAGCTGATCACCCGACAGATTCAGCAATCCGCCGAGGATCTCGTCGGTGTGCTCACCCAGTTCGGGTCCGGCCCAGCGGATCTGTGTGGGTTCGCCGTCGAGCTGCGGGACCACTCCGGGGAAGCGCACCTCTTCGGGTTCCCCGTCGACGGACACCTTCAGGCTCTGCAGCATGCCGCGGGCGTTGTAGTGCTCGTCGTCGGCGATCTGCACGGCGTCGTACACCTCGCCCACGGGCACACCGGCGGCGCCGAGTTCGGCGACGACGTCGCGGGGGCGACGCACCGACGTCCACGACGAGATGGCCTCGTCGAGTTCGGCTTCCCGACGGAATCGCTGATCACCGTCGGCGAGCTCGGGATCGTCGGCCAGATCGCCGCGCCCCACGGCCTGCATCAACCGGCCGAACACGCCACTCGAGTTGCCGGCGATGATGACGGAGCCGCCGTCGCACGGATAGACGCCGCTGGGCACCACGCCGGGCAGGTTGCCCGCGGTCCGTTCTCGGACCATGCCGTACGCGTCGTAGTCGGGGACGAGGGATTCCATCGCCATGAACACCGACTCGTACAGGGCCACGTCCGCGACGCGCGGGGTCGAGTGATCGCCCTGCCTCGCCTTGGCCAGCAACATCATCAGAGCGCCGATCGCGCCGTGCAGTCCGGCGAGCGTGTCGGCGATGGGGGCGGCGGCCCGGACCGATTGACGGTCCGGATAGCCGGTGACGTGCCGGAGTCCGCCGAAGGCCTCGGCGACGCCGCCGAAGCCGGTGCGCTCCCGGTACGGGCCCGTCTGCCCGTAGCCGGAGATCCGGACCAGCACGATGTCGGGGTTGGCGGCCGTCAGCTGGTCGGGCCCGATCCCCCACCGCTCGAGCGTTCCTGGACGGAAGTTCTCGATGACGACATCCGACTTCGCGGCGAGGTCGAGAATGATCGCGCGGCCCTCGTCGGTCCGGAGGTCGAGGGTGACGGACCGCTTGTTGCGCGCGATCGTGCGAAACATCATCGACGTCGCGCCGCGGCGGCGACGCCAGCCCCGCAGTTCGTCGCCGACGCCCGGTCGCTCGATCTTGACGACCTCGGCGCCGAAGTCGGCGAAGATGCGGCTCGCCATGGGGGCTGCGATGAAGTTGCCGAGTTCCAGCACACGGATGCCGTGCAGTGGGCCGTTCTCTGGGACCTGCATGTGAGAGTTCTCCCTCGTCGATCTGTACTGGATGACGACTGGGTTCCTACCTGCTGATTCTCATTATTTGGCAGTTAGATTCCCGTCTGATAAGAATGACGGTAGTGGTAGCAGTCACAATTGGCAATGCCCGGAGTCCGCGCCACACGACAATGGACGACGGGACGCTGCGGAATGCAGCAGGAATCCGCTGCTCGACAGGAGGAGAACACGGTGAGAGAACCACACGTCGTTGCGATCGATGGACGTTCGCCGCGCGCGGAGAAGACCACGTGGGTCGCGCCGACCGCCGCGGTGATCGGCGCCGCAACACTCGGCGCGGAGACCAGCGTCTGGTACGGCGCGGTGCTGCGTGCCGATTGCGATTCCATCACCCTCGGCGAGGGCAGCAACATTCAGGACGGAGTGGCCGTTCACGTCGATCCGGGTTTCCCCGTCGTCGTCGGCCGGAACGTCAGTGTGGGGCACAACGCCGTCCTGCACGGCTGCACCGTGGGGGACGGCGCCCTCGTGGGCATGGGAGCCACCGTCCTCAACGGAGCGGTGATCGGCGAGCAGTCGCTGGTCGCCGCCGGCGCGCTGGTACTCGAGGGCACGCGAATTCCGCCGCGCTCACTCGTCGCCGGCGTGCCCGCCAAGGTGCGTCGCGAACTGACCGACGACGAGGTGGCCCACAACGCCGCCAACGCAGCGGTCTACCGTCAACTGGCGCAGCAACATCGGTCGGCGGACGTCACCACGTTCGACATCGCCTGAGCGAGTCAGTCGCCCGGAACGGATTTCTCGATCTGCCGCGCGGCAGCGACGACTGCGCGGCCCATCGACGCACCCAGGTTCTTCCCCATCCGCCCCTCGGGACCCGACACGCACACGGCAGCCACGATCTCGCCGTGCCTGCGGACCGGCGCACTGATGGACGCGGATCCCGGTGTGCGTTCCGAAACCGACACCCACCAACCCGATTTCACGGCTTCGGGGTCTGCCTCCCAGTCTCCGGACAGCACGTGGCCGCTCGACCCCTGCGGTAGCGGTACCAACGTTCCGACGGGCAACGCCACCCGCAGTTCGTGCTGGGAATCGACGCTTGCGGCGCAGAGACGGGATTCGCCCCGGCGAACCCACAACTGCGCGGATTCCCCTGTCGCCTCGCTCAATTCCCGCAGCGCCGGAATCGCGAGGTCGCTCAACGCCGTGGTGACGAATCGCTGACCCAGGTAGAAGCGGCCTTCCTCATCCTTGCGCAGAAGGCCGTGCTTGACCATGTCGGTCGCCAGCCGGTACGTGGTCGACAGGGACAGGTCGAGTTCACGGGCGAGGTCGCTCGCGCCCATCGGGCTCGACTCGACGACGTCGAGGATCGCCACCGCGCGGGCGAGCACTCCGACGCCGATCTCACTCCGCGCAACCATCGCAGTCCATTTCTATTGCCCCATTGAAGTATTCAGATTGTATAGGAAAGCGGCGCGCGACCGTCCGCATCCCGTCGATACGGCTAGTTGCCCGGGTGCCGGTTGACGACGGGAACCGGGGCCGGTTACCTCTGTGACAGGCATTCGCCATTTCCCCGGTGCGTAGTCGCGCTCACCTCCCGGGCATCCGAAAACCGTTGCAAGGAAAGGCACCATCATGACGATCGAGCAGACTCTCACCGACAAGGAACGTCTGGCAGGTCTCGACCTCGGCCAGCTCGAGCAGCTGGTCGGGCTCGTCGAATACGACGGCACCCGCGACCCGTTCCCGGTCAGCGGCTGGGACGCCGTCGTCTGGGTGGTCGGCAACGCCACCCAGACCGCCCACTACTTCCAGTCCGCGTTCGGGATGACCCTGGTCGCCTACTCCGGACCCACCACCGGCAACCGCGACCACCACAGTTTCGTCCTCGAATCCGGGGCCGTCCGCTTCGTCATCCAGGGCGCCGTCGACCCCCAGAGTCCGCTGGTCGAGCACCACCGCACCCACGGCGACGGCGTCGTCGACATCGCCCTCGCCGTCCCCGACGTCGACAAATGCATCGCCCACGCCCGCGCCCAGGGCGCCACCGTCCTCGACGAACCCCACGAGGTGACCGACGAGCACGGCACCGTCCGCCTCGCCGCGATCGCCACCTACGGCGACACCCGCCACACCCTCGTCGACCGCAGCAACTACACCGGCCCCTACCTGCCCGGCTACATCGCCCGCA
>NZ_JAAXPA010000010.1 GCF_012396235.1 Rhodococcus opacus
CGGCACCCGGCTCGGTCAGGCAATAACTGCCCAGCTGATCCATCGAACACAGCCCCGGCACCCACGCGCGCCGCTGCTCCTCGGTGCCGAACCGGTCGATCATCCAGGTGACCATGTTGTGGATCGAAATGTACGCGGCGATCGACGGGCACCCCTTCGCGAGCTGCTCGAAGATGCGGGCCGCGTCGACACGAGTCAGCTCGGACCCACCCACATCCTCGCGGATGTAGATCCCACCCATCCCCAGCGACGCCGCCTTACGCAGGACATCCACCGGGAAATGCTTGGCCTGATCCCACTCCACAGCGTGCGGCGCGAGATGCTCGGCCGCGAAGTCACGGGCAGTGTCGCTGATCGCCCGCTCGTCATCGGTCAAGGTGAACATATGAATCGACCCTTTCAGATCGGAGAAGTTGGAAGTACTATAGTTGGATATCCATGTAAATTGCCAATGGGTGTGACCCACTCCAAACCGAAACACTTCGACACGGGAAGTGCCGACACAGTCCCGTCGCCAAACGCGAGTTTCGCGAAATACACACTCAGGGCGTTCATTCGATGCTCATTCCGGACAACTAGGAGGCTTCCGGTGGCCACTGCGCAACCACCCCACTCGGCGCCGGCTGCCGAATCTGTGCCGCCGTATACATCGCTGATCGCCGCCGTACTGCAGACGCAGAAGCTGATCACCCATCAACTCAACTCCACGTTGCGACCACTCGGACTGTCGTTCGCCCGGTACGAGGTCTTGGCCATGATGATCGCCGCGAACGCCCCACTACCCATGGTGCGGATCGTCCGTGCTCTCGACAGGCATCCCACCACCATCGGAACGCTGATCGAAGGGCTCGAAGGTTCCGGGTTGGCCTTACGGACGATCAATCGGTCCGATCGCCGTTCGACCCTCGTCACGATCACCGACAAGGGTCGCGAGGTGGCAACCTCGGCGACCCGCGCCCTCGATGCCGTCGCCCTCGCGGACCCGAAGGTCATGCGCCGTCTCCACGAGGACCTGCAGCAGCTACTCTCCGCAACCCGGCGTGCATCGACCGCCGCACGGGGCGGACACCACACCACGGCGGCCGACCTACCGGGAGGCCGGCCGTGATCGACGTCCGGAACATCCGCTCGGATGACCTTCGGTACCTGCTCGCCGTCGCGCGAACCGGACGCCGCCAATCCGCGGCGCTGGACCTGGGCGTCGACCACACCACCGTCTCGAGGCGTGTGCGTGCGCTCGAGAAGGTCCTGGGTGTCCGTCTGCTGCAGCGCAGTGCCGACGGATGGGAGCTGACCGATGTCGGCCGATCGATCGCGGAGAAGGCGCGACTGATCGAGGAAGCCGTTCAGGAAACCGCCGACGTGGTCCTCGGTATCAGTGAGAATCCACTCCGGGGAACCATCCGGATCACCGCTCCGGACGGATTCGGGTCGTTGTTCGTCGCTCCCGCATTGGCCAAGCTGCGGATGAGTCACCCGCACCTTGTCGTCGAGTTGATCACGGATACAAGGCAACTGAATCTGTACCAATCAGGGTTCGACCTCGCTGTCGCGGTGGGCACACCGATCACCAGTCGGCTGGTCTCCGAACGTGTTTGCCAGTACTCGCTGGGGTTGTACGGCAGCGAAGGATACTTCCGCGAGCACGGCGAACCCGGCAGCCTGGACGAGCTGACAGCGCACCCGCTGGTCTTCTTCGTCGACTCCTTGCTGCAGGTCGGGGATCTCGACCTGAGCCGGCATCTGCCCGGTGTCGCTGCAAAGTTCATGTCCACCAACATCTTCGCTCATGTCGCTGCCACGCGTTCCGGCGGTGGCATCGGGCTGTTGCCGGCGTTCATGGCGGACCAGCACACCGATCTGCGCAGGATCTTGCCGGAGGCCGTCGATGTTCGCCTTGCCTTCTCCCTGGCCGCGCGCCGCGAAAGCCTCACCAATCCGGCGGTCCAGGCCGTCCGGCAAGCGATTCAGGAAGAGGCGCGCAGTCGGCGAGACGAACTGGTCCCCACTGTGTAGGTTCCCGGCGCACCCGGGGCGGTGTTGCAGGAGGCAGACTCCTGCAACACCGCCCCGGTGTGCCAGTCGGACTCTCACCGAGTTCACGCCTGCGCGGGCACCATCGCATCGAGCGGATCGGTGGCGTCGACCGAGTCGAGCCAGTCGAGAATCTGTTCGGTGTGCTGTCCGAGCACCGGCGGCGCAACATGCGCGGACCGCACCAGCGACTCACCGCCGGCCGTTTCCATCCGCAGGGACGGACCCGGCAACTGCACCGGCCCCACCACGGGATGCTCGACCTCGAGGAGCAGGCCCTGGCTGCGGGTCTGCTCCCATTCGTAGACCTCGTCGATGGTGCGGATCGACCCGGCGGGAACACCCGCGGCCTCGAGCGCGGCGAGGACGTCAGCCCGAGGACGTCGGGCGAAGTCGGCCTCGATTGCGGTGATCAGCTTGTCGCGGTTCGCGACCCGGTCCCGGTTGACCGTGAATCGTGGATCGTCCGCCGACAGCCCGGCCACCGGAGCGAATTTCGCCCAGATCGCCTCGCTGCCGACCGCGATCTGAACGTATCCGTCGGCGCAGCGGAAGCTTCCGTACGGCGCGATCTGCGGGTGGTGGTTACCGGACCGCTGCGCGACCTGCCCACCGACCGTCCACTTGGTGCCCTGGAAGGTGTGGGCGCTGATCGCGGCGGCCAACAGGGACGTCCGGACGACCATGCCCTTGCCGGTCTTTTCCCTCGAGGCCAGTGCGGCCGAGACTCCCGTGGCGCCGTGGACACCGGCGAGGACGTCGGCGACCGGGACTCCGATCCGCGTCGGCTCCCCGTCGGGGTCACCGGTCACCGACATCAGCCCGGCCTCGCCCTGGGCGATCTGGTCGTAGCCGGCGCGGGATCCCTCCGGGCCGTCGTGCCCGAAGCCGGTGATCGACAACGTGATCAGCCGCGGGTTGAGCTCCTCGAGTACGTCGGCCGGAAAGCCCAGCCGGTCGAACGCGCCCGGCCGCAGATTCTCGATCAGCACGTCCGCCCGCCGAACCAGGCGACGGAGCGCATCCTTACCGTGCTCGGATTTGAGGTCGAGCACGATCGATTCCTTGTTCCGGTTCGCCGACATGAAGTACGACGACTGCGGGTCGTCGGCCGGCCCGACGAACGGCGGCCCCCAGGTGCGGGAGTCGTCGCCGGTGCCCGGGGCTTCGACCTTGATCACCCGGGCACCGAGGTCACCGAGCATCATCGCGGCGATCGGCCCGGCCAGCGCCCGGGAGAGGTCGAGCACGAGGATGTCATTGAGTGGTCCGACAGTCATGGTGCGCTCCCTTCTCAGAGTGTGCGCAGGCGCACGTTGACCTGCTTGGTCTGGGTGAATCCGGCGATCATGCCCTCGAGCGACACTTCGCGGCCGAGGCCACTCTGCTTGTATCCGCCGTACGACTGGCCGACCATCTGGCCGCCGCCCTGGTTGACCTGCACCCACCCGGTTTCGAGGGCATGGGCGGTGGACAGCGCCAGATCGAGATTGTGGGTCCACACGTATGCGGCCAGACCGTAGTGCGAGTCGTTGGCCATGTCGATGACGTCGGAGTGGTCGTTCCACGGGATCGCGACGAGCGCCGGCCCGAAGATCTCCTCACGGGACAGGCGCCAGGAGTTGTCGGCGCCGGAGAACACGGTCGGGCCCATGTAGTAGCCGTCGGAGTTGCCGAGCTTGTCCGGTGAGCCGTCGAGGACGGTGGCAACCTTGGTCGAGCTCAGGCCGTCGTCGAGGAACCCGCAGACCGAGGCGAACTGCTTGTCGTTGACGATGGCGCCCATGTCCGTGGACTCGGCGAGCGGATTCCCGACCTTCAGCCCGGCCAGGGTGTTCACCAGCCGGTCGAGGACCTCGTCGTAGACGTCCTGGTGCAGGAACAACCGGGAACCGGCGGTGCAGCTCTGTCCCTGCCGGTGTACCCGGGTCGACAGCAGCAGTTGATTGATGAAGTCGTCGTCGATGTCCACGTCGGGGAATACGATCGAGGGGTTCTTGCCGCCGAGTTCGAGGGAGACGTGTGCCAACCGGCCACCGGCCTCACGGGCAACATGACGTCCCACTTCGGTCGAGCCGGTGAAGGAGATCTTGTCGACGTCCGGGTGCTGGACCAGTGCTTCACCGGCCACCCTGCCGGATCCGGTGAGGACGTTGAGCACACCGCCCGGCAGGTGTTCGGCGCAGATCTCGGCGAGCAGCAACACGCTCAGCGGAGCCGCCTCGGCCGCCTTGACCACGACGGTATTTCCCGCGACGAGGGCGGCGGGGATCTTGAATCCGGCGATCATCAGCGGGGAGTTCCAGGGCAGGATGCATCCGATGACGCCGAGGGGCTCCTGGCGGGAGTACTGGAGCTGATCGTCGCCGGCGGGGAGAACCGTGCCCTTGATCTCGCCGGCGACACCGGCGAAGTACCGGAACAGGTTCGCCAGGGTGGCGACCTCGGGGCGTGCCTGGGTGCGCAGCGCATTGCCGGTATCGAGGGCGGTGAGGCGGGCCAGTTCCTCGGCGCGCGCGTCGATGGCGTCGGCGATCTGGCTCAGGATCCGGCCTCGCGCCGTGAAGTGCTGAGACCGCCACCGAGGGAAGGCTTTCTGCGCAGCACGCACCGCGCGATCGACGTCCTCGGTGCTCGAGGACGGGACACGGCCGATCACGTGCTCACGAAGAATCGGGGTGGTCACCTCACTCCACTGACCGGAACTGGCGTCCACCCAGGCCCCGTCGACGAACATGGGGTAGTCGCGGGCCTCGGGAATATGGAGCTCAGCGAGTGAGGTTTGTGTGGAGGTCATGTCGGAATCTCCTTGATATTCGGATGGCTCTGCTGGGGTGCAGGGAACAGCGTTCAGGTGGACGGAGCGACGCTTCCGCGCTCGGACAGCGCGCCGATCGCGAGGGCGTAGACCTCGTCGACCTCACCTTCCGCATCGACGGCCAGCAGAAGCGGCGAGTAGTAGTCGAGCAGCGGTCGGGTCTCGTCGTGATAGACCCGCAGACGTCGACGAATGACGTCCTCGGTGTCGTCGGCGCGGCCACGGGCCAGCATCCGTTCGACGACTGCATCGTCCGCTATCGAAAAGTCCAGGACGGCGTCGATCTGGCTCAGCTGTCGGCCAAGGAGCTCATCGAGGGCGATCGCCTGAACCACGGTGCGGGGGAAGCCGTCCAGAATGAATCCTGTGGCCGTGTCGTCGGCCGCGAGGCGCTCCGCGACCATCCCGATGGTGACCTCGTCCGGGACCAGTTCGCCGGCATCGAGGAACGATTTCGCCGTCCGCCCCAGTTCCGTGCTCTGTGCGATGTGGCTGCGGAACAGATCGCCGGTCGAGATGTGGGGGAGCTGCAGCGCCGTCGAAAGCGACTGCGCCTGTGTGCCTTTGCCCGCTCCCGGCGGCCCTGTCAGAATGATGCGCACAACGAATTCCTTTCACATCGAGCAGCGTCTCACTCCCGCGGCACGGGGCGAGGTCTACGTGGGAGGGGCTACGACTGTTGTGCCTGCACGTCATATGCACCGGCACGGATTGCCGTCACGATCGCAGAGAAGTCACGGCCTGGGCCGTCCTGGGCGACGAACTGTTCGTAGAGTTCGGTGGCGCGTCGTCCGAGCGTCGTTTCGACACCGTTGTCCGTCGCTGCGGACTGCGCGAGTCGGAGGTCCTTGAGCATCAATGCACTCGCGAACCCGCCGGCATAGTCGCGGTTGGCGGGGCTGGTCGGAACCGGTCCGGGAACCGGGCAGTTCGTGGTCAACGCCCAGCACTGACCGGACGCGGTCGACGAGACGTCGAACAGTGCCTGGTCGGTCAGGCCCAGCTTTGCGCCAAGCGCGAAGGCTTCGCTGACGGCGATCATGGAGATCCCCAGGACCATGTTATTGCAGATCTTCGCAGCCTGACCTGCTCCGGAGTCGCCGCATCGGACGATACGGGACCCCATGGCGTCGAGCAGTGAGCTTGCTCGGTCCACCGCGTCGGCCGGGCCGCCGACCATGAAGGTGAGCGTTCCGCCGTCCGCGGCGACCGTGCCTCCGGACACCGGGGCGTCCACCGCCTGATGCCCGGCGCCGACAGCCAGTTCAGCGGCGGCTCGCGCGTCGCCGACATCGATCGTCGAGCAGTCGAGGAAGAGGGTTCCCTGCGATGTGGCCGGGACCAGGTCGGCGTAGACGTCGAGCACGTGCTTGCCGCTGGGCAGCATGGTGATGATCACGTCGGCACGCTCCGCTGCATCGACAGGAGATGCAGCAGAGTCGATTCCGTGTGATGACGCCATCTCGGATGCCGCTGGGGAGGGGTCGAATCCGATGACTGTGTGGCCGTTGCGCACCAGATTCGTGGCCATACCCAAGCCCATGTTTCCGAGGCCGAGGAAAGCGATCTTGCTCATCTGTACTCCTAGCGGTGTGGTAACCGACGTTCAACGCGCAGTCCGAGTCGATGCCGGCAGGTGACGTCGACTCGGACGAGCCCATGGGATAGACCCCGGGAATCTCTTCGCTTCGCGCAGTTTCCGGCGGGGACGAATACAAGTGTGCCCGGGTATGGAGGCCGGGGGAATCACCTAACCTGCAATGGGGATGTGCAATATTGCATCACCGCGCGCCGACAGCAGACCCGAAACCGCCATCTTCGTCGGAAGGGGCGATCACCTGGGACCGTTGGGCGGTGGGCCGAGGTCGACGGAGATTTCCATGCTCCCGAATCCGAGGTAATCCACTCGCAGCCCGCCCAGCCTCAGCGTGGCGGTCGCTTCCTGTACCTGGGTAGTCAGCCGGTGAAGCCGGGCGCGGTCCCATTCCGGCGTGTAGGGGTCGTCGTTGTCGAGCAGGAACGCGAACAGCTCGTCCAGGGCCCGCCGGAACTCGCGTACGTCCTGCCGGGCGGCGATGTGCTCGACCACGGTCCTCACCTCTGGTCGGTGTATCGGCGCCGGCTCTTCGCGCGTTGCACAACGACAGGAATCACCGGGTACGGCAATCGCACACCCCCGGGCGGACTACCCCGCGTCGGCGCGGTGCGCGGTGCCGAAGCGGCGTTGGTAGGCAGCCGGTGACATCGACAGCTCCCGCACGAAGACTCTTCGTAGGCTCTCGTAGCTCGGGAAGCCGGCGAGTGATGCTGCCTGTGTTGCGTTGTGCCCCTGGCCGAGCAGCGCCTTTGCCATGTCGAATCGGACCAGCTCGACATACCGGGCAGGTGTGGTGGACAGCTCGGTTCGAAAGAGTCGCGTGAGGTGTCGAGGGCTCACGTTGAGGTGTCCGGCGAGTTCGGCGAGCGAATGCTTCCCGGCGGGGTCCGCCGTCACCAGATCCACAATTCGGCGGAGGGCTGGTGTGCGCGGCGGTGGGCCTTGGAGTGGGGCAGAGAACTGCGATTGTCCGCCCGCGCGCTGCAAGTAGACCACCAGGCGTCGGGCGACGTCGCGCGTCAGATCGGGGCCATGGTCTTCCTCGACCAGCGCCAGCGCCAGGTCGATGCCGGCGCTCACGCCCGCGGACGTGTACGTGGTGCCGTCGCGAACATAGATCGAGTCGGGTTCGACGAGGGTTGTCGGGTGCCGGGCGGCAAGTTCGTGTGCGACTTTCCAGTGCGTGGTCGCGCGTTTGCCCTCCAGGAGGCCGGCCGCCGCGAGGATGAACGCGCCTGTGCAGATCGAACCGACCCGAGCAGATCGCGTTGCGAGCGTGCCCGTTGCCTCGACGAGGTCGCGGGAGATGGCGGTTCGAGGGTAGATGTCGCCGCCGGCCACGAGGAAGGTGTCGGGTGCCGGTTCCGATCCTGCGTCGCCGTCGACGGAGATCTTTATCCCGATAGACGACGCAACACCGGCACCGGTCGGCGACAACAACACGATCTGGTAGTCGGCGCCGCATCGATTCGCCTCCGCGAACACCTCGGCGGGGCCGGCGACATCGAGCAGCTTCACCCCGTCGTAGACCAGGACCGCGACCCGATGCGGGTGGGGGCTCGTACGCACGCTCACCGCCTGTCCGAATTCGGGTGATTCATGGCCGGACCGAGGCGGCGCCGGACCCTCGATGTTCGGCACCGTAGAGGGACGGACACATCGTCTGTTCTACAACATCGAAACCTGAAAGTGCAGGGCTCATGACCGAGATCATCGCAGGAGTAGAGATTCCCGAGACACAGGCGGCAGCCGAAGCCACTCGCCTCGTCCATGGATACGACGAGCCCCCTGATCTTCCATCACTCACGGCGCGAGTTCCTCTTCAGCACGCTCCAGGCTCGCGAGCTCGGCCTGCAGCCAGACCCTGAGCTGCTCTACCTCTCTGCCCTCTTCCACGACACTGGCCTGCTCACGCCCTTCTCGAATGTCGAGCAGCGGTTCGAGCTCGATGGGGCCGATCATGCTCGCAAGTTTCTGCTCGATCGCGGTTTCTCCGCTGCTGCCGCCGAGGTGGTCTGGACGGCGATCGCGCTGCACACCACACCCGGGATTCCCGGCCGGATGGGGGACGAAGTCGCCGCCACCCACTTCGGCGTCCTCACTGATGTGGTCGGGCTGGGTCTGGCCGGACCTTCACCGACTACATCGCACGATCGGCGCCGTGGAAGGATCATGTTCGTCGAGTCGCAGACCGTCCCGGAGCTCGCGCAGCGGGGCGAGCAACTCGTCAAGGAATGCACGGCCGATCGCGGCATCGCTCGGCAGGCCGAGCGGCGACGAAGCACGCGACAAGGTCACCACTCAACTCCACTCGACAGCGATCTTCGACGCTCTCTCCTTCCTTCGCCAGCACTGGCTCATCGGAAACTCTCGAATCTCCAAAAGCTTCGTCGTAGAGCATGTTTCGTTGGTGATCGATCCCAGGTCGACCTCAACAGCGCGTCGGATCCAACCACACATGGTTTCCCATCCGCTTGGATGAGGGTGCGGCAGCGCTTTCGGTGGATTTCGTTCAGAGGGCGAGCTGGTCGTCGCAGGCCCTTCCGAGAGCCGGCCCTCGGCGACAGCGCCGAGGGCCGAGGGCCGAGAACTTTACGGCGCAACCGGGTAGTGACTGGTGATCGCGACCCGATTCCAGGCGTTCATCACGGTTGCCAGCCAGCTGATCGCGGACATCTGCTCATCTGTGAGGGAGCCGTCATCCCAGGTTCGCCGTTCCGGAACGGCGAGAGCGGTGACCTGTTCGGCGAGAGCGAGAGCCGCGCGCTCCTGGTCGCTGAAATACTGCGACTCCCACCACGCTGCGACGACGGCCAGTCGATCCGTCGTCTCTCCCTTGGCGAGGGCGTCGCGGGTGTGCAAGCGAACAGAAGGCGCAGCCGTTGAGTTGGGAGACGCGGATCTTCACCAACTCCACCAGGAGCGGTCCACTCCCGCCGTTTCCAGAGCAGCTTTCACTTCCGCGTCCAGCGTCGTCAGGCTCCGATAGACGGACGGGTGCTGCTTGCCGAGATTCACGCTGGTCATGACGTTCCTTCTGAGTAGGTTGTCGAATGGTTGTGGGTCCGGGCGCCCGCACCGATGGTGCTGAACGAGGTTGCCTGAAGATCGCGCGCTGTCTTCCGGTGCGTCCCGGTCATGCAGACCACGGCGACCCCGTGATGCGATCAACCATGCTCATGCTGCGGAAGCCGGGAACGAAGTGGTCCAGTACGTCGGCATTGACGGTGCCGTAGGTGGTGTCCGGCCGGTGGCTGAGCCCGTCGACGAAGGCACGCAGAAATTCGTTCTTGAAGTCACCCCGCGGATGGACAGCGGTGATCTCCTCGACCCGGCGCGGACGACGTGCCGAATTAGATCGTGTGGCTGCGTGCGGCGTCTTGTAAATGTTGACATCGACCGCTGTTGACAGCGTGTGATGTCAGTTCTAGTGTCTTCGGCATGCGCGGCATCAACGAGGAGGGCGCCCGAATGGTCAGGTCTGCAATACCGGTGGAACTTCCGGTCGACAACGTCGATCAGGCACCCGAAAGGGTCGACGTACTCATCGTCGGCGCGGGATTCGGTGGGCTGGGAACTGCGATCAGACTGAAACAGGCCGGCATCGACGACTTCGTCGTGCTCGACCGTGCGGAGGACATCGGCGGAACGTGGCGGGTCAATACCTACCCGGGAGCGCAATGCGACATCCCCTCGATCCTCTATTCATTCTCTTTTGCTCCCAACCCGAACTGGACCAGGCTCTACCCGCTGCAGCAGGAGATCCACGACTATCTGCGCGCCTGCGCTGAGAACTTCGGCATCGTCCCGCACCTGCGGATGGGTCATGACGTGCAAGACGCGACCTGGGACGACGACTCGCAGGCGTGGCACGTGACCACCAGTCATGGAAACTGGGAGGCGCGGATTCTGGTCGGGGCGATGGGCCCGTTCAGTGAACCGGCGGTACCGAACCTTCCCGGACTGGCGAGCTTCCAGGGCGCTGTTTTTCACTCCGCCGCCTGGGACCACGAGCACGATCTCGCCGGGGAAAGGGTCGCGGTGATCGGAACCGGTGCCTCTGCGGTGCAGATCATCCCCCGAATTCAGCCGAGCGTCGGTTCGATGACGGTGTTCCAGCGGACCCCGACGTGGATACTTCCGCACCCCGACCAACCGATGACCGGATGGCCACAGAGATTGTTCGCGCGGGTACCTGTTGCCCAGCGGCTGGCGCGGGCCGGTCTCGATCTGGTCCAAGAGGCGATGGTTCCGGGTTTCGTGTACAAGCCGGCGCTGCTGAAAGGGCTGGCGGCGCTCGGCCGCGCCCACCTGCGCCGCCAGGTCCGCAACGCGGAGCTGCGGACAAAACTCACGCCCACCTATGCGTTCGGTTGTAAACGACCGACGTTTTCCAACTCCTTCTATCCGGCGCTCGCGCAGCCGAATGTGGACGTGGTCACCGACGGAATTCGTGAAGTGCGATCGAACGGGATCGTCACCGAGGACGGCGCTCTCCACGAGGTCGACACGATCGTGATGGGAACGGGCTTCCGGCTGACCGACAATCCCGCGTTCGATGTGGTGCGAGGGCGCGACGGTCGTACCCTGGCCGAGGCGTGGAACGGCAATGCCCGAGCCTATCTCGGCACCACAATCAGTGGATTCCCCAACTTCTTCATGTTGCTCGGCCCCAATTCCGTCGTCTACACCTCGCAGGTTGTGACCATCGAAGCTCAGATTGCGTACATCCTCAGTTGCCTGCAGGAAATGAACGCGCAGGGGGCGGCGAGTATCGACGTCCGCCCCGAGGTTCAGCAGGCATTCGTCGACGAGGTCGACAAGAGGCTACAGACCTCGGTGTGGAACACCGGTGGGTGCACCAGCTATTACCTCAGCGGCGAGGGCCGCAACTTCACCTTCTACCCGGGGTTCAACCGCCGCTTCCGCGCGCGGACCCGGCGGGCGGACCTCGACCAATACATCCTCAGCGGGGTCGGAGCCTCGGCAAAATCGACAGTGAGGACAGCAGGATGATGTCGTTTCCCCGAATAGGCCGAAACCCTGTGGTCGATCCGGTCGGTGCGCGGCGATACACGGACGAAGCGCACGCGATCACCGCTCGTGACGTCGAGTTCTCCTGGGACGGAGTGCCGTTGCACTATGTTCCCGGCGAGCCGATGGCCACGCATGTCATCAACTTCATGCACTTGGTACTTCCCGAAGGCGAGCGCGCGATGTCCGCGACGTTGGCCGAGGCGCTGCCACTGATCGAGGACGAGCGGCTCCACGAGGAGGTCGTCGGGTTCGTCGGCCAGGAGGCGACTCACGCCGCGTCGCACAAGGGGGCCCGTGAACACCTCGCGGAACTGGGCATGGACATCGAACCGATGTCGAAGAAGATGGACTGGCTCGTAGACCGGATTCTGGGAGATCGAGGGCTGTCCGCCCGTGCGAAACGGGCGTGGCTGTGTGAGCGGCTGGGTTTGTTCGCCGCCATGGAGCACTACACCGCCGTGGTGGGGGAGTGGCTGCTGACGGACCCCGCACTGGAGAAGGCGGGCATGCACCCGATGATGCTCGACATGGTCCGGTGGCACGGCGCCGAGGAGGTCGAGCACCGCAACGTCGCCTTCGACGCCTACATGTACGTCGACGGCAGCTATGCCCGCCGCGTACGAACGGCACTGATCGCCAGCCTCACCCTCATCCTGCTGTTCCTGACATCGATGAACTACCTCTTCCGCACCGATCCGTCGGCGGACAAGGGGCACTTCTGGCCACTGCAATTGATCCGTGCAACCAGGCGGGGGCTCGTGCCCAACATCAAATTCCTGATCACGGAAATCCCGCCGTACCTCCGTCCCAGCTTCCATCCCTCGCAGATCGGTGACATGGATGTGGCGATGCGCTACCTCGCACAGTCGCCTGCCGCCAACCGTTCCTACCGAGAAAGCGACTCATGACAATGACGACGTCGGACAGTTCCGCAGGCTCGGACTCCGATACGCCCGACTTCGAACCCTCCAGGGTTCTCCGGCTGGCTGCGCGGGCGACGGTCGCGTACCGAAACGTGTTCGCCGCCAGTCGCGCTGCTCCGTGGCTGTCGAGGCCGAAGCCCGTGCGTCACTGGGGCTTCGATATGAATCTGATTGTTGCGGAGGTGCGGACCGAGGCAGCTGATGTCGTCAGCATGACAGTGGTGTCGCCGGACGGACGCGACCTCCCGTCCTGGATCCCAGGCGCGCACCTCGACCTGATCCTCCCCTCGGGAAAGCAACGGCAGTACTCACTGTGCGGCGACCCCGACGATCTGTCGTCCTACCGCATCGCGGTGCGTCGGATCGACACCGGCCTGGGTGGTTCGCGGGAGGTCCACGACTCCGTGCGGACCGGGACCCCGATCACCGTGCGGGGGCCTCGCAATGCCTTCCCACTGGTTGCCGCGGAATCGTATCTGTTCGTCGCGGGCGGAATCGGAATCACTCCGATCCTGCCGATGGTGAAGAGATGCCACGACCGTGAGCTGCCATGGAGGTTGGTCTATCTCGGACGCTCCCGAGAAACCATGCCGTTCCTCGACGAACTCGCCTGGTATCCCCGTGGCCAGGTCGAGATCCGGCCGGACGACGAATTCGGTCCTCCTGATGTCGCCGGCATCGTCGCCACGGCTTCCCCTGGTGCCGCCGTCTACATGTGTGGCCCGACACCGTTGATGACCACCGCGCGTCGGCTGATGTCCGAGATCGACCCGACCGGATCGCTTCACACCGAACGCTTCTCACCACTTCCGGTGGTCGATGGCCGTGAGTTCGAGATACGACTCGCCCGCCGAGGGACGACTGTGTCGGTCGGGCCGGACGAGACCGCGCTCGCGGCGATCCGCCGGGAGGTCCCGGGTGTCGCCTACTCGTGCCGGCAGGGCTTTTGCGGCACCTGTCGCGTGCGCGTCCTGGCCGGCGAGGTCGATCACCGCGACAAGATCCTGACGCACAACGAACGGGAGAATTCGATGCTGGTCTGTCTGTCCCGCTCGGCCGGTGGATCGCTGGTGATCGACCTGTGATGCGCTGGTACCCACTCGCCGCCACCGACGACGAGTTCCTGCAGACCGCCCGATTCCGGCTCGTGCACATCGTGAACGTGTCGACGGACACCGACCACGTGTGGAGTGTGTTGACCGCACACGACGCACTGGTGTCGTGGGCGCGGCTGATCACGGCAAGCGAGTGGACGTCGTCCCGGCCCTTCGGTGTCGGTACCACCAGAACCGTGACGCTCGGTCACGGCGCCGCGGCGCTGAGGGAACGCTTCTACCGCTGGGACGAGGGCAGACGGATGACCTTTACCGCCGAGTCCGCCAGCAGACCCGGATTCCGCCGGTTCGCCGAGGACATCACCCTGGAACCGACGTCCGACGGAACCCGGCTCACCTGGACCTTTGCGATGGACACCACGCCCGGGTTCGCCCCATTCCTCGTACTGTCCCTGCCAATCCTCCGTCGGGTGACACGGGGATGGGCGCACGCGCTCGCCGACAAGACGCTCGACGAACCGAAGGGAACCCGCCGATGATCACGACCACGGCTGCGGCCGACATGTTCGATGTGATCAGTCCGGCGACCGGGCGGGTGGTAGGAACCCACCCACGCGGGTCGGCCGACGACATCGACGACGCGGTGCGCCGAGCGCGCGAGGTCGCCGGCTGGTGGGGGTCGCTGGGATTCGACGAACGGGCCCGGCGACTCGACGCGTGGCGGGGCATCATCGCCCGTCGGGCACCGGAACTCGCGGAGCTCACCCACCTCGAGATGGGTAAGCCGCGCGCAGACGCGATGCTCGAAATTGCGATGGCCTCGGAACACCTGGCGTGGGCGGCCAAGAACGCCGCCCGTGTACTGGGTCGGCGCCCGGTCCGCTCCAGCCTGCTCACCGCCAACCAATCGGCGAGCGTCGAATATCTCCCCGTCGGAGTCGTGGGGGTGATCGGACCGTGGAACTACCCGATTTTCACCCCGCTCGGTTCTTTGTCCTTCGCGCTCGCAGCCGGGAACACCGTTGTCTACAAGCCCAGCGAGTACACCCCGGGCGTCGGTGTGTGGTTGGCCCAGGCATTGTCCGAGGTCGTGCCGGAACACCCGGTTCTACAGGTGGTCACGGGTGACGGCTCCACGGGAGCCGCGCTCTGCCGATCGGGCGTGGACAAGATCGGGTTCACCGGTTCCACCGCCACTGGAAAACAGGTGATGACCGCGTGCGCGGAGACACTCACTCCGGTTCTGATGGAGTGCGGCGGAAAGGACGCCTTGATCGTCGATGCTGACGGCGACCTCGACGCGGCGGCCGACGCGGCCGTGTGGGGTGGGTTCTCCAACGCCGGTCAGACCTGTCTCGGGGTGGAGCGGGTGTACGTGCACGAAAAGGTATTCGACGCGTTCGCCGATCGGGTGGTCACTCGTGCACGCACGATCCGGGCCGGTTCCGGCGGGAACGCCCAGATCGGTCCCATCACCATGCCCACACACATCGACGTCATCCGTCGCCACATCGACGACGCGATCGGGAGGGGCGGCCGCGCCGTACTCGGAGGGCCGGACGCCATCGAGGGCAACCTCGTGCAGCCGACCATTCTGGTGGACGTGCCGGAGGACAGTGTCGCGGTCACCGAGGAGACATTCGGGCCCACCATGACCGTGACCAGGGTGCGGGATATGGACGACGCGGTCGACCGAACCAATGCGAGCCGATACGGATTGGGGCTGAGCATCTTCTCCCGCCGACGCGGCGAGGAGATCGCGACGAGAATCCGCACCGGCGCAGTGTCGGTCAATTCGTACGTCATGTACGCCGCCGTCCCCAGCCTGCCGCTGGGTGGTGTCGGTGATTCCGGATTCGGCCGGGTCCACGGCGCTGACGGGTTGAGGGAGTTCACGTTTGCCCGTGCGATGACGAGGCAGCGATTCCCGTCGATTCTTCCGCTCACCACGTTTCGGCGCACACCGCGGATCGACACTCTGGTGCGCGTTCTCGTCAGACTGCTCCACGGAAGGCATTGATGATGGCCACGTTCAGAACCCGATCGACGATCGCTCGCACCCTGAGAGACCTGGGACTCCCACTTCCCGGTCGAGGCGCCGAGTACAACGTTGCCGGAAAGGTGGTCCTGATTACCGGCGGCGGCGGCGGTATCGGACTGGCATCGGCGCGAGCACTGCATGCCCGCGGCGCGACCGTCGCGCTGATCGATGTCAACCAATCCGCGCTGACGGCGGCCGAATTCGCGCTCGGACGACGGCGGGTCCTCACCCTGGTCGCCGACGTCCGCGACCGTCGCGGCATGGATGCAGCCGTACACCGGGTGATCGAGCGGTATGGGCGGCTCGATGTGGTGATCGCGAACGCCGGAGTGACCCCGCCCCCGTCCACCCTCCGCCAGATAGATCCGGCGGGCTTCGACCGCGTGATCGACATCAACCTCACAGGCGTCTTCAACACCGTCCATCCGGCGATCGACGAAGTGATTACGCGACGCGGCCACATCGTGGTGGTGTCGTCTGCGGCGGCCTTCGCACCCGGTCTCGGTGGTGCGTCCTACATGATCAGCAAGGCCGCCGTCGAACAACTCGGCCGGGCACTCCGTCTCGAACTCGCCGGCTACGGCGCCTCCGCGGGTGTCGCGTACTTCGGGATGGTCGACACACAACTGGCTCGGGCAACGCTGGACGACGACGAGATCGGCAGAAGGCTCGATGCGCGTCTTCCTCGTCCGCTGCGCCGCCGCATCAGTCCGGAGGATGCCGCGACTGTGATCGCGGATGCCATCGCTCGCCGCGCCGGACGCACCCTCGCTCCGGCGGCATGGCAACCGTGGGCACTGGGACGAGGACTGGTGAACGTGCTCGCCGACGGCTACCTGGCGGCCGATGCCGAATGCCACCAACTGATCCGCGAGCTCGAAGAACGCCCCGTCACCACATATCCGAGTGGATCCACAGCAGCCGGTCCTGAACCGAGGAGAACGCCATGACCATCGATGAAGCGCCCCACACCCTGTGCGCAGCATTTCAACGCACCGCCGCCATCGACCCGGACGCCATCGCACTGCGAACGGTCGGCGATTCACAGACGTTGACCTGGCGGCAATACTCGAGCCAGGTCCGCGAAGTGGCGGCTGGATTCGCCGCACTCGGAGTCCGCCGCGGCGACACCGTCGCCTTGATGATGGCCAATCGCGTGGACTTCTACCCCATCGACGTCGGAGCGCTACATGTCGGGGCGACGTCGTTCTCGATCTACAACACGCTTCCTCCCTCTGCCATCGCATACGTTCTCGGCAACGCCGAAGCCAAGGTCGTGGTGTGCGAGGCCCAGTACGTGGAGCGAATCAGGGAATCCGGCGCACTGCTGGAGCAGATCGTCGTCATCGATGCGGAGGCAGGAATTGCCCCGGCCGGGACGCTCACCTTGGACCAGATGAAGGCTCTCGGCTCACCGGAGTTCGACTTCGACGCCGCGTGGCGCTCGGTGCGGCCCGACGATGTTGCAACCCTGATCTACACCTCCGGCACTACCGGCAACCCGAAAGGGGTGGAGTCGACTCATGCCGCATTGCTGTTCGAGGCCGGCGCGGTGTGCTGGATCCTCCCGATCGAGTTCGGGGACCGCATCACCTCCTTCATGCCGTCGGCACACATCGCCGATCGGATGACGGCTCTGTACTTCCAGATGGTGTTCGGAACGCAAGTCACCGTGGTCGCGGACGTACGGCAGATCGCTGCCGCACTTCCCGACTGCCGGCCGACCATCTGGGGCGCGGTACCGCGGGTCTGGGAGAAGCTGAAAATCGCGGTCGAACGGGCGGTGGCGAACGAGCCGGACGACGCACGACGGCGCGCGTTGCAGTGGGGCCTCGAGGTCGGCGCGCGCCGGATCGAGTTGCTCCGGGTAGGTCTCCCCGTACCGGAAGAATTGGAACACGAGTTCGTCAAGGCAGAATCGGTGGTGTTGGCGCCGATGCGCGCCGAACTCGGATTCGACAAGCTCCGATGGGCCGTGTCAGGAGCGGCACCGATACCCGCCGACACGCTGGCATTCTTCGCGGGGCTCGGGCTGCAGATCTCCGAGATCTGGGGGATGTCGGAACTGACCTGCATCGCCAGTGCGGCCCCGGCCGATCCCGCCAAACTGGGAACGGTCGGCAAGATCGTGCCCGGCATGGACATGCGGGTCGCGAACGACGGTGAGCTTTTCGTTCGTGGTCCCCTCGTCATGAAGGGTTACCGGGGAGAGCCTGCCAAAACTGCCGACGCCGTCGACGCCGACGGATGGCTGGCCACCGGTGACGTGGTGTCCATCGACCGGGACGGATACCTCACCGTCGTCGATCGGAAGAAGGAACTGATCATCAACTCCTCGGGGAAGAATATGTCCCCAGCCACCATCGAGAACGCAATCAAGGCCACCTCCTCGCTCATCGGCGGCGTGGCCACTATCGGAGATGCGCGGCCGTACAACACGGCCCTGATCTCGCTCGACCCCGAGGCCGCGGCTAATTTCGCCGCGGCGAAGAACATCCGGGTCGATGCCGCTTCCCTGGCAGCGGACCGCGACATGATCACGATGATCGCCGCCGCGGTCGCGATGGCCAACACCGGCCTCTCTCGCGTGGAGCAGGTCAAACGCTTCCTGATCCTCCCCACCTTCTGGGAGCCGGGCGGTGACGAACTCACCCTGACGATGAAGCTGCGCCGTAAACCGATCGCCGAGAAGTATGCATCGGAGATCGAGCTGCTCTACCGCGAACTCCTCGCCCAAGGTGTGTATGAGCCCGCCGCCGACCGGACGTCGGAGGTCCCGGTCGGGACCTGACATCACTAACCCATCGTGACTTAATCGCAACAACTTTGGAGACGAACCCTTGACTTCTTCCACTGTCACCACGGAAAGCGGCGCATCCCCGTGGATGGACGACGAGCTCGACGCAGTTGCCGAACTCGCACGCAACTTCTTCGCCAAAGAGGTCACCCCCCACCAACGCCGGTTCACCGAACAGGGCTTTCCGGACAAGGAGGTCTACGGCACCCTGGGTAAGCTGGGCTTGTCGGGTATGTCGATTCCTACGGAGTTCGGTGGAGGGGGAGGAACTTTCGCCCACGATGCCGTGCTGTTTCACGAACAGGTGATGGCAGGTGACCACTCGTTGCAACTCGGTGTGCACTCGGGAATCGTTCCGCACTACCTGAACGCGTACGGAAGCCACGAGCAGAAATCGCGATGGCTTCCCAAGCTCACAAGCGGTGAATGGGTCGGTGCCATCGCCATGACCGAACCGGGAACCGGCTCAGATCTGCAAAACATCACTACCAAGGCCGTACGCGACGGGGGCGACTATGTCATCACCGGCGCCAAGACCTTCATCTCGAACGGTCGCAACTGTGACCTCGTCATCATCGCGGCCAAGACCGATGCCACGCTCGGGTCGAAGGGGGTGTCTCTCATCGTCGCCGAGGTGAACGACGACACTCCCGGATTCTCGCGCGGACAGATCTTCGACAAGCTGGGCCAGAAGGGGCAGGACACCACTGAACTGTTCTTCGACGGTCTTCGCGTCCCCGTGGACAACCTCCTCGGAGAACGCGAGGGTGCCGGATTCGTCCAGCTGATGCAGCAACTACCACAGGAAAGATTGATCTGCGGCGTCGCTGCCGTCGCCGCGATCGAACGCGCGGTAGCCCTCACCATCGAGTACACCAAATCGCGGACAATGTTTGGGAAGACACTGTTCGATCTCCAGAACACGCGCTTCGAACTTGCCGAATGCGCTTCCCTCGCAAGGGTATCGCGCACCTTTATCGACGACTGTATCGGCAAACACCTTCGCGGCGAACTCGACGTCACCACCGCCGCGATGGCGAAGTACTGGTTGACCGATCAACAGTGCGCCGTGATCGACCGCTGTCTACAACTGTTCGGAGGATACGGCTACATCCTCGAATACCCCATCGCCCAGATGTACGCCGACGCCCGCATCCAGCGCATCTACGCCGGATCCAACGAGGTCATGAAGGAATTGATCTCGAGAGCGCTGTAGCAAGCAGTCCGCCCAGCATCTTCGCGTAGTGGCCGATGACACCAGTTCCTGGGTCACGGCGGCGACGGCGGTCTTTCCCACCCCGGCGGGCGACGACGGGCACGATCGTGACTGTGGGATCGCCGAGGAGTGTGAGGACTTCCGTGACGTCGGCCGCCCGCCCGACGTGACCGGTCGGTGGCGGCACAGTGTGCCGCGAACATCTGGGTCCATGGGAACCCCCCTTCGTCGAAGGTGCCGTGCGCAGCGGAGATGTGGATCGAACGGTGTGCGATACCGGATCAGCGGGACCGTTACCGCTGCCGGCGGTGGCTATTCGCGGGTGAGAGCCCTCCACGTCGAGAATGCTGCGCCGGCGAGGAGCCCACCGGTCAGCACGAAGACGGCGTCGGTCCCGGTGGAGCCTGCGATTGCGCCTGCGGTGAGCGGGATGAAGACTTGCCCGAGCCGATTGCCGGTCAGGCGAAGTGAGAGCGCCGACGCACGGTTCGAGGGAGGTACCAGTCCCGCAACCCAGGTCATGGTGAGGGGCTGTGCGAGGCCCCAGAAGAAGCCGGCAACTGCCATGAGGATGCCGACGATGATCGGTTGAGGCACAGCCGGTATCAGGGCGACTGGCAGTGCCGAGCACAGTGTGCCGGAGATCAGGAGCCACCGGCGCGGTGCCAATTGCAGAAGTCTGGTCAAGAACACACGAGAAACGATCGCGGCGATCGAGCGGGCTGTCAGGATCGCGGTGACCGTCAGTACGGAAAATCCGTACTGCTCCCCGAGGACCGGCAGGTAGGCGGTGGTCAGGTCCATCGAGGTCAGCACGATCAGGCTGCTGAAGACGGCGGGGCGCATGCCGGAGGTGGACAGCATCGCCATCGTCGACTGGCGTACGGGAGCTGCGGATTTTCGCGGTGTCGCGGTCTTGGGTGTCCGAAGGTGCGGTGACAGGCTCGCGGTGGCTGCGAGTGCCGCGAGCACCAGCATCGCGAGTAGCGCGCCGCTGGTTTCGACGTGTCCTTCGTGGCTGCGGGATGCGATGATTCCGGCCACCGGAATGCCGATGGACTGTCCCACGGAGATCCAGACGGTCAGGCCGCCGAATCTGCGGTCGTATTGATCGGGGGAGGACATGAGCGGTACGTATCCCTGGCCGGATACCAGGGTCAGGATGTGGCCGAATCCGAGCAGGATGCTGCCGGCGGCGAGCACGACCAGGTCAGTGCTGGTGATGATCACGACGACCGCGACGCCGGAAAGCGCTGCGCCGATACGCAGTACCGCGGCCGCGTGCCTGCCGTCCACGGCCCGGCCGATGGGGATCGCTGCGACCAGCGGGACGAGCGAATACAACGCGGTCAGGATCCCCACGGTCGCGCCGTTACCGCCGAGCTCGAGGGCTCGGTACGAGATCATCACGCGCACTGCCGCGTATACGGCCTGTAGGAGTGCGGTGACGAGGCAGAGGGAGACGAACCAGGACTTCACGAGTGAGTAGAAGAGATTCGGCGCCTGACGAACTCAGACATTCCCGAAGTCTTCGCGCTCGTCCGATCCGGCCGCGCGCAGTTCGGGTTGGCTCTCCCGAATCTTGTAGGCGCGCTGGATGTGCTGTGCCATGAAGTCACCAGCGGCCTGGGCGTCTTTCCGCACGATGGCCTCGAGGATCTGGTCGTGATCCTTTTCCAGTTCGTGGGCGTCGGGTGGGTGTCGCCACACAGTGGTGCTGGGTGTCAGTCTCGACCACAGCAGTTCGATGTGCTGGACGACCAGGGGAGAGGTCTGGCTGTAGATGGCGAAGTGGAAGGCCCGGTTCATCAGGGACAGGTCGGCCGCGGTTGCTGCGCCGTCGCGTTGCGCCCGGTCGAGGGCGGCGTGCTTTTCCCTGATGGTCTCGAGCCCTGCCGGTGTCATCCGTTCGACCGCCATCACGGTGGCCTCACGTTCGGCGGCGGCCCGCAGCCGGTACAGGTCGCGGGCGGTGTCCGGGGTCATCTCCCGTACGGAGGCGCCCTTGTGTGGGGAATAGCTCAGAACCCCGTCGGCCGCGAGTAGTCGCATCGCCTCCCGCACGGGTGTGGCGCTGACGCCGTACCGCTTGGCCAGTACGGTCTGCTTGATCAGTTCGCCCGGTTTGATCGCGCCGGAGGCGACGTCCTGCTTCAGTCGCTCGGCGACGTATTCCGTCCGGCTCACCGGAGGAGCGGCTCCCATGTCACTCGACGTCATGACGGCTCCTTTCGGGAGCAAACCGAGCAGCGAAACCACCACTCTATTTTCTGTACTCCATAGTGTCTATCAGCCCGAACCGGAAGGCGCCCATTCAGGTGGCTTTCTATCGATAGTAGACAACACTCTATAGAGTATGTAACTTGAGTCACGCAGACACGCCGATGTGATCGGAGCCTCCACGGGGCTTCTCGGATCGCGGCCCGGAACTACTGATGGAGACCCCATGACCTCCTCTGATCGCCTGACCTGGAACATTGCCGAGTGGATCGTCGACCAGCAGCAACGCCCGCTGCCCGAAAGGATGGATCACCACGTCAGGCGGCTGCTGCTCGATCACCTTGCCGGTGTCGTTGCCAGTTCGCCGGGTGCGGTGTCCGGGGCAGTCGGCGAACATGTGCACCGCATGTACCCCGGCACCACGGCGACCGCCATCGGTCACGGCCGGAGCTCCGCGTTGGGCGCGGCCCTGATCAACGGCACCAACGGGCATGGCATCGAAACCGATGAGGGGTACACACCAGGCAGTATGCATCCCACCTCGGCGATCTTCCCGGCGGTGTTCGCGGTCGCCCAGGAGAAGGGGATCAGCGGGGATCGTGTGCTGACCGCGGCAGCCATCGGGATGGAACTGTCCTGCCGGATCGCTGCCGCCGGTCACCCGGCTACCCGGAACCGGCATTTCCACAACACCGCCATTGCGGGTGTCTTCGGGGCCGCGGCCGCAGTTGCGGTACTTCTGGAGCTCGACGTCACCGGAGTGGCGAACACCCTCGGTATCGCCGGCTCACATGCGAGCGGATTGTTCGAATTCCTCGGCCAGTCGGCGGAGATCAAACGATTCCATCCCGGCAAGGCTGCCCGTGACGGCATCACCAGCGCGGATCTCGCGCAGGCAGGGTTGACGGGCCCGACCACGATCCTCGAAGGCAAAGACGGATACTTCGCCGCCTACGCGGGAGTCGAGGGCACCGATTGGGACCCTGGGATCCTCCTGGGCGGCCTGGGGGAGGAGTGGGTGCTGCTCGGGACCTACGTCAAGCCGTACCCGTGCTGCCGTCACCTGCACGGGGCAATCGACGCCGCCCTTCACCTGGTCAAAACCCACACCATCGACCCGGCCGACATCGCATCGGTCACCGTCGGCACGTTCGCCATCGCCACCCGGCACGCAGGACGACAGCTCGACACCATCCTCCAAGCACAGTTGAGCCTTCCGTTCACCGTCGCCGTCGCGTTGCTCCGCGGCGGGGTGACCCTGACCGACTTCAGCGAAGACACTCGGTCGAACATCGCGGTACAGGCACTGATGAACAAGGTGCAGGTCGTCCTCGACGACGCCGCCGACGCGGCATACCCGAAGTCCGGCCGCCCGGCCGATGTCACCGTCGTCATGAACGACGGCACCCGATACCAGCACCGCGTCGAACAGCCCTACGGCGAACCGTCGAACCCGCTGTCCGACAGCGACCTCGAAGGCAAGGCCCGTGCTCTGGTCGAACCCGTCATCGGCGCCGACGGCACCAAGAACCTGATCGAGTCGTCGTGGAACTTCGACTCCCTCGAGTTCCTCGATTTCCTCGACTCCGCGGTCCGCAACGCCGACCCCCGATAAACGCCACGGCCCACCCACCAGCTCCACTAGGAAGGGACCTCTCATGGAGGTTGTAGTACAAGATCTCGAACTCGCCTACGGCGACTTCGTCGCGATCAAGAGACTCGATCTGACCATTCCGGACGGCGAATCAGTGGTCCTGCTCGGCCAGTCCGGGTGCGGAAAGACGAGCACCATGCGGTGCATCGCCGGACTCGAATCACCTACCGGTGGAAGGATTTCCATCGGAGACCGCACCGTATTCGACGGCGCCAGCGGAAAAGTCGTCCCGGTGTTCAAACGCAACGTCGGGATGGTCTTCCAGTCGTACGCGGTCTGGCCCCACAAGACGGTCCTCGAAAACGTCTCGTTCCCGCTGAAGATGAAGGGCATCGCCCGGGCAGACCGCCGCCGCCAAGCCCTCGAGGTCCTCGAGATCGTCGGCCTGGCGCACCTCGCCGAACGCGGAGCCAGCATGCTTTCGGGCGGACAGATGCAACGAGTCGCGCTGGCGCGCTCGATGGCAATGTCGCCCAGCGTGCTCCTGCTCGACGAACCCCTGTCCAACCTCGATGCACGTCTTCGCGACGACCTCCGCGTCGAACTGCGCCGCATCCAAACCGAACGCGGCCTGACCAGCCTGTATGTCACACACGATCAGCAGGAGGCGCTCGCGCTGGCCGATCGGATCGCGATCATGCAGGAAGGCCGCATCACCCAACTCGGCACCCCCGAGCAGATCTACGGATCTCCCGTGAGCGCATCGATCGCCGGCTTCCTCGGCGTGACCAACATCTTCCCCATTGCCCCCTCGTCAACACCTCGCTCACTGGAGCTGACCGACCACGACATCACCCTGCGAAGCACCTACCCGGTTCCCCGCACTGCTGCCAGCGTGTGCATCCGGCCCGAGGACATCACGGTGACGCTCGAACAACCGACCGACCGGGTGGGTCACGACGCCGACACCAACTACCTCAGCGGCACCGTCGAAGTTGCGGTGTTCCAGGGCGCATCCATCCGCTGCAAGGTGCGCACCGACAGCGGCCTGCCACTCGACGCCATCTGCGCACCGCCCGCCGTCGGGACCTTCGCACCCGGCGCCCGTGTGTCCATCTCCATCGACTCGGACCGGGTGAAGGTCCTCCCGAACGAGGCACCGGTCAGCGACATCCCGCAGGCGGTGGCGGCATGAGTTCGACCAGCGTGCTCGAGCCTGCACCACCGATGACACCCCGGCCGCCGGCACCCACGCGGCGACGCGCCCGTCGCATCGGCCGGCGAGGAAAGGTGGCAAGCCTGCCGCTCCTCGCGGTGGTCGCCTTCCTGGTGCTGGTCCCCGCCGGGTTCGTCCTCCTCGCGGCATTCAGCAAAGAGGTACCGAGACCAGGCAGCATCGGCCTCGATCTGACCCTGCAGAACATCCGGGTTCTCACCGAAGCGGGCGTTCTCGGCGCCACGCTGAACTCACTCATCATTGCGTTCTCGGCAACTCTGCTGGCCTTGACGATCGGTGGATTCCTGGCCTTCGTGACCGCGCGGACCAATGTCCCCTGCAAGGGATTCATCTTTCTGATCGGTCTCATGCCGCTGTTTCTGCCGTCCTACGTCGGCGCGCTGGCCTGGTCGCTGCTCGGCAGCCCCGGCGCCGGCCTGATCAACGTCGCCTTCCGCGATCTCGGTATGGGCAGCCCGGTCAACGTGTACACCATCGGCGGCGTCGTCATGGTGATGGCGATGTACTACGCGCCCTACGCGTTCCTGCTGATGCACAGCTCGATGTCCCTGATGAATCCCGACCTCGAAGACGCCTCCAGCGTCCACGGCGGATCCACCTGGCACACCATCAGATCGGTCACCACACCCCTTGCCCTGCCTGCCATTCTGGGATCGGGCCTGCTGATGTTCATCCTCATCCTGGAGAACTTTCCGGTCGCGCAGGTCCTGGCCACCCCCGGACAGATCGACACCCTGCCGACGTTCATCTACCGACTGATGAACACCTCACCCTCACGCGGCAACGAAGCCTCCGTGATTGCCATCGTGCTGGTGGCCGCGGTCGTCACCATCACGATGGTGCAGCGGCGCATCCTGGCCAAGCGCTCCTACACGACCATCTCGGGCAAGGGCGTCAAGGCCCGCACCCTGCCGCTGGGACGATTCAAGGCACCCGTCGTCGCTGTGGCCCTGGTGTACTTCCTGCTCGCGATCGTGTTGCCGCTGCTTGCCCTGTTCCTCTCGGCGATCCGCAGCTCCCCGTACATGCAGTCCTTCGCCAGCCTGACCGAGCCCGGCGCCCTCGACATCACCTCCTTCGCGCACGTGTTCACCTCCGAGGTGTTCACCACCGCGGCGACCAACAGCGTGATCGTCTCCCTGCTCGCCGCGCTCGGCGGCACCATCCTCGCGTTCCTGGTCGGCTACACCGTCTACCGCACCAGCTCCTACGCACGCGGCCTCCTCGAGGCGCTGTCGATGGTGCCCCTGGCAATCCCCGCGATCGTGCTCGGTATCGGGTTGCTGTGGACCTGGCTCGTCATGCCCATCCCGGTCTACGGCACCCTGTGGGTGCTGATCATCGGCTTCGTCGCGGTGCAGATGCCCCAAGGCTTCCGCGGCATCGCCGCCGCCATCCAGGCCACCGACCGCGACCTCGAGGACAGCGCCGTGCTCCTCGGCGCCCGCCGCACCCGCGCCATCGGCTATGTCACCATCCCCCTGCTGCGCGTCGCGGTGTCCTCGACCTTCCTGATCCTGCTCATGCTGAGCATGCGCGAGCTGACCGTGCCGCTGTTCCTCTACACCACCGACACCCGCATCCTCTCGATCGCCATCTACGACCAGTTCGAGAACGGCGGCGCACTGCAGGAAGCGTCGGCGATGGCCCTGATCTACTGCGCCATCATGTTCCTCCTCAGCTACCTGCCCCGCCGATTCGGCGCCAAGAACGGAGCCGGCGGTGCCTGAGCGAACCCCCTCGAACACCGAAAGGAACACCATGCGCAGCACCACACGCCCCGGTGTGCGCCGGTGGCTCACCGCGGCCGCCCTGGCCGCCGCGACCGTCCTGACCGTCACCAGCTGCGGCTCACCCGACGGCGGAAAAGACGACCAGGCGCGCGAACTCCTCCCGCCGTCCGCCGTCGACACCTCCGACGGCCTGCGCATCGACGGCGAACTCGTCGCCGACAAGCAGCTCTACGACGCCGCCAAGAACGACACTGTCATCTTGTACTCGGGTACCGGCAAGGAAGCCGAGGACCTCACCGCGGCCCGCTTCATGCAGGAAACCGGCATCAAGATCGAACTGACCCGCCTGCCCACCAATAAGCTGGCCGAGCGCGCGCTCTCCGAACACGGAGCCGGCCAGCTGCCCGCCGAGATCATCCGCATCACCGACCCCCGGGTCGCCCGCGAGTTCGAGAAGCAGAACGTGTTCGTGCCCTACCAGACCCCGTTCCACGACCTGCTGGTCCAGCAGAACACCGGTGTCCGCGACACCTTCGTGAACTGCTACTACTTCGTCAACGCGATGGGCTACAACTCCGCGATGATCGAGGACGACCAGCCCACCAAGTGGGAGGACCTGACCGATCCGCGCTATTCCGGCAAGCTCGGCGTTGTGTCGGTGACCACCGGCGGCACCTTGAACGCCCTCGCGCACTTCCAGATCGAGACCCTCGGCGAAGACTTCCTGAAGGCGCAGGGCGCGCAGAACCCCCGCATCTTCGACTCCACCTCCACCGAAGTCGACGCCCTCGCCCGCGGCGAGATCGCAATCGGTTCACTGAGTTTCAACAACGCCTTCGCCGCCCAGCTCGCGGGCGCCCCGATCAAGCTGGTCATCCCGGACAAGGGTGTCTCCGGATCGGAGAACCTGATGGGAATGACCGCCAAAGGTGTGCAAAGCCCGGCCGCGAAGGTCTTCATGAACTGGACCATGTCGAAATCGGGCCAGAGCTTCGCCGCCGCACAGGGATTCGTCCCGGCCCGCACCGACATCGGGCCGGTCAAGGCCGGTGAATACCAGCTGCCGCAGGCGAACTCGCCGCAGTTTCACCTCTTCACCGAGGAGCAGTTCGCGCAGTATGCGGTCCGTGACGAAGAGATGTGGAAGAAAGCCTTCAACTACATGGGCTGACAAGACAGTCCGCACGATTTTTCCGCCGTTATCCCTACCCACTATCTCTATAGAGTATTGACTTAGGAGTGATCATGACCGCCGTACTGACCGAACGTGAGGCCCTGCTCGACTCGGTGCGTTCGTTCGCCCAGCGACATCTCGCCGACGGGGCGCTCGCACGCGCCCACGACCCGAACTACTCCTGGGACATCGCCCAGCTCCTCGGCGCCCAGGGCCTGCTCGGGCTGACCATTTCTGCCGAGGACGGCGGCCAGGGTGCCGGACTGGCCGATGCGGTCGCCGTCATCCAGGAAGTGGCGATGGTCTGCCCGAAGAGCGCAGACATTCTGCAGGCCGGCAACTTCGGTGCCATCCGCACCTTCGCCGAGTTCGGAACACCGGAGCAGAAGGCCAAGTACCTGTCCGATCTGATCGCGGGCCGGACCCTCATCGGTCTCGGGATGAGTGAGCCCGAGGCCGGGTCGGCGGCGACGGAGTTGACCACCAGCGCCACCGAGGACGGCGACGGGTACCGGATCAACGGCACCAAGATCTGGGGGACTCACAGCGTCGATGCCACCTTGTTCCTGGTCTACGTCCGATTCGGACCCGGGACCGGCAACATCGGCTCCATCCTCGTCGAACGCGGCGCGAAGGGGCTGACCCTCGGAACCCCGTCGACGTACATGAGCGGTGAGCAGTGGGCACAGCTGTACTTCGACGACTGCTGGGTGCCGAAGGGGAACGTCCTGCTCGGGCCGGGCGGATTCAAGAAGCAGATGAGCGGATTCAACGTCGAGCGCATCGGCAACGCCTCCCGCGCTCTCGCTCTCGGCCGTCTCGCGTTCAACCTCGCCCGCGACCATGTCAGCGAACGCACCCAGTTCGGCCGCACCCTCAACGAATTCCAGGGTTTGCAGTGGAAGTTCGCCGAGGTCGCGGTCGCTCTCGACTCGGCCGAGTTGCTCCTCGATCGGGCCGTGCGGAACGCCGCCGCCGGGCTGCCGTCCGCCTATGAGACCTCGGTGGCGAAGCTGGCCGCCAATGAAGCCGGTTTCAAGGCCGCCAACGAGGCCATGCAGGCCATGGGCGCACTCGGTTACAGCACCGAATCCCTGGTCGAATACTGCATGCGCCGGACCCGCGGCTGGATGATCGCCGGCGGCTCCATAGAGATCCTGAAGAACCGGATCGCCGAGGAGATCTTCGGCCGCCGCTTCAGCCAGCGTCGATGACCGGAAGGACACGCTCCATGACACAGCAGGTGTCCCCACTTTCCCTCGGCACCATCCCGGTCACCTACACCGTCGAAGACCGGGTGGGGGTTCTGACCATCGACAACCCCCCGGTCAACGCCAGCAGCGCCGCGGTACGCGCGGGCCTGATGTCCGGACTCGAGGTGGCCGAAGCCGACGACGAGGTCGACGCGATCGTCCTGATCGGGGCGAGCGCCAACTTCGTCTCCGGATCCGACCTGCGCGAGTTCAGCGGCCCGGTCCCCGAACCGCAACTGCCGTCCGTCATCGCCGCCATCGAGGCCAGTGCCAAACCGGTCGTCGCGGCGCTGTCAGGCGCCACACTCGGGGGCGGCTTCGAACTCGCGCTCGGATGCGACGGCCGGATCGCACTTGCCGGTGGGGTGGTCGGGCTCCCCGAGATCACGCTGGGCATGATCCCAGGCGCCGGCGGCACCCAGCGGCCACTGCGCCTGGTCGGGCCGGCCCGCACACTCGAACTGGTCACCTCGGGGGAGCGGCTGCCCGTGGAGCAGGCTCACCGCGAAGGACTGATCGACGAGGTGGTCACGGGCTCCCTTCGCGCACAGGCGATTCGCTTCGCCCGTGCGCTGCGAGGCAAACGCATCCTGCGGAATCTGCCCGTTCGCGGTGCCGATCCCGGTGAGGTCGAGCAGGTGGCAACCACGGCGCTCCGCAGAGCGGCCCGGCCGCAAACCGTCGCCGCCGTCGGCGCGATCCTCATGGGTGGCTCCGCGCCGGCGGACCGGGCCTTTCAACATGAGCGCGCGGAGTTCAACAGGCTGCGGAACGGCACCGAATCGTCTGCGCTGCGGCACCTGTTCTTCGCCCGCCGGGCCGCCCTGAAAGCCAACCGGCCCGCTCTGCCGCGAGAACTGAAGTCGGTCGGCGTCGTCGGCGCCGGGACGATGGGTGCGGGCATCGCCCGCGCCTTCGTCGAGGCCGGTGTCCCGGTGGTCCTCGTCGATCAGCAGCGCCAGGCGGCCGCTGCGGCGGCCGAACGGCTGCAGCGCACCTATCAGGGCATGGTCACTCGCGGTCGACTCACCGAATCCGATGCTCAGCACCATCTTTCCCTGCTGACTGCCGGGACAACGATCCGCGACCTCGAGGAAACCGACCTGGTGGTCGAGGCCGTCTACGAGGACCTGGAGGTCAAGCAAACGGTCCTGCGCCAGCTCGAGACCGTCCTGCGCCCGCACGTGCCGCTGGCGACCAACACCTCGTACCTCGACGTCAACGAGATCGCCGCTGCGGTTGCCCGACCCACCCGGGTGCTGGGGATGCACTTCTTCAGCCCCGCCCACCGGGCCGCCGTGCTCGAAATCGTTCGCGGCGAGAAGACCTCGACAGAAGCACTGGATGTGGCACTGACCGCCGCGAAGGTACTGGAGAAGATGCCGATCCTCGCCGGTGTCTGCGACGGGTTCATCGGCAACCGGATCTACAACGCCTACCGCCGACAGTGCGAACTCATGCTGGAAGAGGGCGCACTCCCACAGCAGGTCGACGCGGCTCTCACCGAATTCGGTTTCGCCATGGGACCCCTCGCGGTCTCGGACATGTCGGGTCTCGACATCGCCTGGCGGATGCGCAAGAGCAAAGCGGGTGCCCGCGACCCTCGGGAACGGTACCCGGACGTCGCCGACGCGCTGTGTGAACTGGGCCGATTCGGGCAGAAAACCGGGGACGGCTGGTATCACTACGAGCCAGGATCGCGCACCCCACACCCGGACAGCACGGTCGAGGCCCTCATCGAGCAGTCCTCGCAACGCAAGGCCATCACACGAGCGGCGTTCACCTCTCAGGGCATCGTCACTCGCGCGTTGGTCACGATGGCGAACGAGGCGGCACTGCTGCTCGTGGACAAGATCGCCGACCGGCCCTCGGACATCGACCTGATGCTCACCCTCGGATACGGATTCCCCACCCACGAGGGCGGGATCACCCACTGGGTCGGGCGGCAGGATCGCCGCTTCCTCGAACACGAACTCGACGCCCTGGCAGCCCGCACCGGGCACGGCTTCACCAAGGGAGAGCTCGACCTGCTGCGTTCCTGAGAACGACGAGTCGCCCGGTGAGCGGCCACCACCGTCCGAGACCGGTGCCGTCCGGGGGGATGCCCGACGATCCACACCATGTCCCCGACCTGCCCGCCGTCCAGCACCCGGTTGGGCAGCGCAGCTGCGTCGACGACGGTGAGCTCGTCGAGCACACGGTAGGCATTGGTGCCGTCGAAGATGGCCGGTGGTGTGCCGGCCAGAAACGGCCGATACGAGTCCACCGCTGTGCTCAGCGGCGGCCCCACGGTCGCGATGCCGTGCAGGTCGACCCGAACCAGACGGGTCACGCCCAGGGTGCCGGTGCTGGGGTCACGCTGGCGGAACAGCAGCAGAAACCCGTCGTCGATGGTGTTCATCGACTCGATGTCGCCCCACCCGCTGGCACTGCTCGATACCGCATCCTGATCCGGTCGGATCAGCAACAGCTCGGCCGCATTACGGCTCGGCACCGCCACGGGCGAGCAGGACCTCGCCGTGGGTGGCGCCGTCGCGGATCGGCGAATCGCTGACCTTGGCCGCGGTGCCGTCCAGGTTGCAGTGGTAGATCCCGTCCCAGCCACCGACCCAGCACCCTCCCGCATGCGCCCACACGCGCCGGGTCCGGACTGCCGGAGGGTTGTCGAAAATCTGCCCGGAAAGTGTGTACTCGGTGACGTGGCGGTGGGAGTCGAGACGGACGACCAGGGGGCAGCTCGCGGTCGACCAGCCACAGGTCGGTGCCGTGTGCGACACGGCGCCGGGGACCACACTGGGGCGCAGCGGTGGCGGTGGGACGTCGGTCAGGTCCAGCACGCCCACCTCGCAATTGCCGTCTCGGTGGTTCGGGTGACACCGGCGAAGAAACGCGGTGCGGTGGTGACCTCGCGGTAGTGGCGGGTCCCGGGCATCTGCTTCCACGGGGAGTGCGGGATATCGGGGTCTCGGTGGTATCGGTCGGCGGCCACCTGGACGCGGATGATCCGACCGCGGATCCGTCCGGTGGTGGCGTACGCGAGGTCACCGATCAGTCGCCCCGTGACTTCGACCTGACCGAGTACCGGACGGCGGGTGTACCAGGTGGCCGTCCAGCCGGCACCACGCAACAGCACAGCCCAATCCCACCACTGCTCACCGGTTCCGGGTTGCTGGCGTGTGGGTTTGCCCGAGTGCAGAGGTTCGCCCGAGGCGCGGAGCGTGACGATCGACGGATCGGCCGGATCGGTGGGGAACTCTTGGAACAGCAGCGGAAACTCGCCGATCACCCCGACTTCCGGTGGTGGTGTCTCGCCGTCCTCGATCGACGAATCCGTCACCAGCACCGGCAGGTGCGTTGGTGGACGCCACTTCTCGTGCTGATCGGTCACTCTGTCAGCTTGCACGAGGTACTGCTGTCCTCACCGACTTTCCGAGGATGGAGCGTCGAGATGAGCCAAACGCACCGATCGTCGGCAACGAGGTGCCGGTCAAGGATCGCTCTTCGACCCGCGTGAGCGTACTGGTCCGAGTCGCCCTACCTGGGCATACCCACGCGCCGGCGGTGGCCGGAGCCCTTGTCCCAGGTTCCGCTTCCCGAGGTGACGGCGGTTGCACACCGATCTGGTCCGCCGCACCGCCGAGGTCGACCGCACCGCGGCAACCGCTCTGGCCCCCTATCCGCTGTGGTGCGTCTTCGCGACGGTTCTGTCCGCCAGCATCTGGCACCGCAATCGGAGCCGCTGATCGGGTTTTCCGCAGTTGCACAGGGCGCACAGGCTCCGCGATAGAGCCTGGAAATCAGTGATGACGCAGCTCGTCGATCAGCTCACCCTTGCGCTTGGACGAGTACCCCGACATCCCCAGCTCTTTGGCCCTCTTCTTCAGCTCGTCAACCGTCCAGTCCTCGTATGATCCGGACTTGCCTCCCTTACGGCCGACGGTAGAGCGTCCCTTCTTCGCGGACGCGTTGGCGATCCGGGCCGCTTTCTGTTTCGATGCACCGTCGTCCCGTAATTCCTCGTATTGCTTCTCGTCTTTGATCGACGACCTGGCCATGAGTCGACTCCTCCCGTGCAACGTCTGACGTCCGGCGAGTACCCGCATTCGGTGGAGATACGCCCGCGGCGAACACATCAGGGTGTCTGCAACCAGCCCGGCGCGAACGAACAGGGAGGCACCTCGGTCAGCCCCGTCTTATTCCGATGGCCCCCACCCGCCAGGTGAGACACGGACATGAGACGGAATCGGGCGGCTCCTGCCGCACTAGTCATTCCGTGGCCAGGACCGGGTCGGCAAGCGCGCCGCAACCTCGGCCGCGGACTTCCGAACGGGCGATTCGCCACGCCATGTGACGACGGGAGTGCGGTCGATCTACTCTTTGTGTTCGAACCCGTGCCGCACCACCTCTATCCCGTCGGAGGTGGATTTCCCCGACTGGCAAAGAACTGGGTTCAATCATGGCCGTTCTTGTTCCGGCTGCGTTGAGCTACAGGAGTCCTGCGATGGACATCAGCGGTTGATCATCGATGTCTGCGTTGGCGGGCCCGGCACCAAGGCCTCCGCAGTCCGCTGGACGCCGCGGCGTCTCGGCTCGTCGAGACTCTGTTGGGGATTGGCGATGGAGACTGGAAGACCCGTCGGTAATTCAGGCTACCGCGCGAGTCGCCGCATCGAGACAGGTCGGGGGTGGAAATTCCTGTTCAGCGGCATCGGGTGTGATCGCGGTCGCGTTCTCAGCGGCTCCTCAGCTACCGGCGCCGATACTGCGGCCGTGAGAGATGCAGGACAAGTCCCGGTCCATACGAACCTGGTCGGGCGGGCCCACGACGCGGTTGCCGAACTACAACAGAACGGTGCCGCGACGCTCGTCCTGGCCGTCCTGGTCGGGGGTCTGGCGATGTTCCTCGGAGCGTCGATGTGGCGGAGTTGGTCAGGTGAGCGGCGTGCGACCGGATCTGCGCTGGTCGGTCTGCAATGTGCCGGATTGGCGGCGGCGCTGATCGCGCTGGCCTACCAGGTCAGAGTAGGGGCCTGGTTGATTATTGCAGACCCGGCGGTCCTGGGCTGGTTCGCCGAGCACAGGTCGAACTCGGTGACCGGCCCGGCTATCGCGGTCACCGATGCCGGCGGACCGGCGGGCACCATTGTCCTCGCGGTCGTGTTCGGGGCGGTGCTGGCCCGCCGGACCCGCTCACCGATCCCCGCGCTGGTCCTCATCGGGACCGTCGGCGGCGCGGCCCTGGCCTCCACCATGACGAAATACGTTGTCGGGCGGACTCGCCCACCGATCGTGACGCAGGTGCTGCTCGAGACGGACTACTCCTTCCCGTCCGGTCATGCGACCGGGGCGATGGCGTTGTTCACCACGGTCGCCGTCATGGTCGGGTACACACTGCCGCGGATCCGTCGAGCCCTGCTGCTGATTGTGGCCGCGGCGGTGACGGTCGTGGTCTCTGCAACCCGCCTGTACCTCGGCGAGCACTGGCTCACCGACGTGATCGGCGGCGTGCTCCTCGGCGGCCTCGCCGCGGTGATCGGCGGTGCGCTCTACACGGCCTGGATGGACCGCACCCGCACCCACGGCTGGCAGTCGACGACCCCGAATGAGAACGCCGCGCACCCTGACCACACCAACAAGACGACGGCGGGACGCGCAGGATGAATGTGGCACTGGGGTTCGCGTTGCCGGACGTGGCCAGAACCTGGCGAGCTCATACCCGGCGGTCTGCGCCCATGTGCGGTGGACGCACTTTCAGCGTTCTTTCAGCTTGCATGTGTGACGATCTGGCAAAGTGACATCAACAACCGAACAGCGACAGCGGTTTCGTCCCGCGCGCCATGCACGACATTGCTTCGGCATGGTGATCCGAGCTGTGAGCGCTGAACGCGCACTGCGATCAGAGTTGGATCGCTGCGCTGACGGGAGGCTGGGAGGAAGGGGGGGCGTTGGTGATCTTTCGTTTTCCGGGTGTGTATCGGCCTCAGCATGATTCGCGGCTTCTTGTGGATTCGCTCGGCGACGAGCAGGTGGACGCGGGTACGCGGATTCTGGATTTGTGTGCGGGTGCTGGGGTGGTCAGCGTGTGGGCGACTCGGTCCGGTGCGCGCAGCGTGACCGCGGTCGACGTTTCGCGTCGGGCGTTGGTCAGTACCTGGCTCAATGCGGCGGTTCGCGGGCACAGTGTGCGGGTTGTTCGCGGTGATCTGGTGTCGCGAGTACGTCACCGGCGGTTCGACTTGATCGTAGCGAACCCACCTTATGTTCCTGCCGAGCACGATGGGCTGCCGGCGAGGGGTCGTGCGCGGTGTTGGGACGCCGGGCACGAGGGGCGGGCGTTGTTGGACCGTATTTGCGGCGATGCCCCGGATCTCCTTGACGAGGGGGGCCGGTTGATTCTCGTGCAATCGACGCTGAGCGGCACGGAGAAGACGCGAGTGATGCTGGGGGAAAGCGGCTTACACGTTGAGGAAGCACGCCGTGTCCGCGTCCCGTTCGGTCCGGTGCTGCAAGCACGGCGGGATCTTCTCGTTGATCGCGGTTTGATCGGGCCACAGCAGTGCACCGAGGAGCTTGTCGTGTTCCGGGCGGTCAAATGAGCACCCAGCTGACGCATTCCAAGTCGTCCGGCCGGTTGGTGCCACTGACCGCGGCGCAGCAGGCGATCTGGCTTGCGCAGCAGCTGACCCCCGAGGTGCCCTACGTCATCGCCCAGTACGTGGATCTGAGCGGGCCCATTGAGGTGGAGAAGCTGTGCGAGGCGCACACGCGGGCGATGGACGAACTGGGCGCGGAGGTCGTGCTGGTCGACGTCGACGGACACCCGTATCAACGTGAGAGGATTCGATCGGCAGGTCAAGTCCTGGTTTTGGACTTCCGCGCCGAACGCGACCCGGCCGAGTTCGCGCGGGAGTGGATGCGACGTGACTGCACGGTCCCACTCGCGATGGGCGATGACTCGCTGGTCTTCTCGCGTGTTCTGCGGGTCGGTGACGATCGTGTGTTCTGGTATGCGCGTGCCCACCACCTCGCATTGGATGGATATGCGGCGATGCTGCTGATGCAACGGACCGCGCAGTGGTACGTCGCGGCTCTCGGCGGCGGCGAGCCGGGTCCGCACCGGGTGGTGGGGCCCGAGCAGTTGAGCCGAGCGGATCGGGACTATCGATCGTCGGGGCGGTTCGATGCCGATCGTGAGTACTGGGCCGGGCTCGCCCCTGATCTGCCACCGGTGGTCAGTCTTGCCGGGCGGAGCGCTGCGCCTCGGCCGGCTGTCCGGGTCACCGGCGACCCCATGGCGGTGTCTTCCATGCCGATGCCGGGCGGCCGGTCCGTCCTCGATCGCACCGCTGTCCTCGTGGCGGCGTTCGCCGTCTATTTGGCACGGATGACTGACGTCGACGACGTCATGGTGTCTCTTCCGGTGACGGCCCGCACCACCGGATCGTTGCGGGCGGCGGCGGGCTCGGTCTCGAATGTGGTGCCCTTGGCACTGCCGGGGATCGGGGCCACGACCGTCGAGGAAGCGATCGGAATCGCCCGGGCGGCACTGATCGCGGCGTTGCGCCACCAGCGGTATCGGCGTGAAGACATCGGTCGTGAGCGCGGCACGGCCACTGGTGAGCTCGCCTCGTTCGGCCCCGTGCTGAATTTGATGCTGTTCGAACCGGACATCAGCCTCGGTGCGGTCACCGGTCGCGTGCACGTTCTCACGACCGGTCCGACCGCGGATCTGGCGGTGAACATCTACCCGGGCTCCACGGATCTGATGCCGCGGATCGACTTCGAAGCCAACCCCGCCCTCTACGGCGAGAGGGAACTGAGCAGCCACCACCGCCGGTTTACCCATTTCCTGCAGACATTCGTGACCGTCATCGGAGAGGACTGCGCCGTCGCCGACCTGGAGTTGTTTCTGCCCGGGGAACGCGAGGTCCTGACACCGGCGCGCGGCCCGGCCGATGTCGAACCGGCAACCCTCACACAGTTACTCGCCGCCGCTACCGGTGCATCCGGTGAGCGAATCGCGGTCCGCGACCGCGGACGATCCTTCTCCTACCGGGATCTCGACCGTCATTCGACCGCGTTGGCCGGCAGGCTGCTGGGCGCCGGCATCGGTCCGGAAGATCTCGTGGCGGTTGCCGTACCCCGTTCTTACGAATCGGTGGTCGCCGTGTGGGCGGTCGCCGCCGCTGGCGGAGCCTATGTCCCCGTCGACCCGACGTATCCGCGTGCACGCATCCAGTACATGCTCGACGACTGCACACCTGTTGTCGGCCTGACCTCCTCCGACACTCGGGGCCAGCTGCCGGCAATAGTGCGATGGCTCACCGTCGACCTCGATACGCTCGACGTGCCGCCACCGCGCCCGGTGCGCCCGGTGCGTCGGGAAAATGCCGCGTATGTGATCTACACGTCCGGGTCGACCGGCGCACCCAAGGGTGTTGTCGTCACCCACGACGGCCTGGCCAATCTCGCGCAGGAGATCCGCGACAACTACGCGCTCTCCGCCACCTCACGGGTCCTGCATTTCGCTTCCCCGAGCTTCGACACGGCTCTGGTCGAAGTCCTCGCCGCCGCCCTGGCCGGCGCCACCTTGGTGGTGACCCCACCGGATGTGGTTGGCGGCCAGGAACTGGCCGATCTCCTGCGCGACGAACACGTCACCCATGTGCTGTCGACTCCGTCGGCGCTGGCGACGGTGAATCCTGACGGCCTCGACGACGTGGAACTCGTCCTGGTCGGCGGTGAGGCGTGCCCACCGGAACTGGTGACGCGCTGGGCGCACCACCGGACGATGCGCAATGCTTACGGCCCGACCGAAACCACGTGCAGTGTCACACTCAGCTCCCCGATGGCCCCGGATCGGCCGGTGACGATCGGTGCACTGATGCGCGGCGTCGACGCGGTGGTGCTGGACCGGCGCCTGCGGCCGCTTCCCTCCGGCGCGGTCGGCGAACTGTATCTCGGCACCCCCGGGTTGGCCCGCGGTTACGCGCACCGAGGGGGGATGACCGCCGGCCGGTTCGTCGCCAATCCGTTCGGCAAACCCGGCTCGCGCCTGTTCCGCACGGGCGACCTGGTCCGATGGACACCCGAGGCGACACTCGAGTACGTTGGCCGCAGCGACGACCAGGTCAAAGTCCGCGGGTTCCGGATCGAACTCAGCGAGATCGACACCGCCCTGCGTGGCCACCCGGATGTGGAGTTCGCGACGACCGTGGTCCATAACAGGGCGGGGGATGCGCTGCTGGTGTCGTATGTGCTGTTGCGGACGTCGTCGGAGGTGACTCCGGCGATGCTGCGGGCAGCGGTAGCCCAGCTGCTGCCGGACTACATGGTGCCCGTGGTGATCACCGTCTTGGACGACGTTCCGCTGACGCCGACGAAGAAGCTCGACCGGGCTGCCCTGCCGGCCCCCGAGTTCGGCTCCGTCGTTCCCGCGGCGCGGCCGCCGCGCACACCCGATGAACACGCGGTGGCTGGCGTGCTCACCCGGGTACTGTGCACCGACGTCGTGGACGCGGAATCGTCCTTCTTCGACCTCGGTGGGGATTCGCTCTCCGCCACCCGGGTGATCGCGGCACTCAACGCCGATTTCGGCGCCCAGTTGGGGGTGCGCGATCTGTTCGAGTTCCCCACCGTCGCCGCCCTCGCCCAGCTTCTCGCCGAGGAACACCCGGAGTCCGGTGAACTCTCCTCGCTGCGCGCGTTCGCAACACAACCGCTGCCCCAAAGGGTCCCACTGGCCCCAGCGCAGCAATTCCTCGACCGCACCGCCACCCGCCCAGCCCTGTACAACCTCCCGTTCACCGTCACGATCCGCGGTGTCCTCGACATCGAGGCGCTGCGCGATGCCACCACCGACGTGCTCGACCGGCATCACCCCCTGCGCACGGTGTATCCCGATTCGGCGGACGGCCCCTGCCAGCGGTTCCTCGAGGTCACCGACGCCGTCCCCGACCTCACCCCGGTACACGTCACCGCATCCGAACTTGCGCAACACATCCGTTGGCTGCTGCACCGTGGCTTCGACGTTCGTACCGAACCGCCGTTGCGGGCCACACTGTTCGCCAGCGGGCCCGAGGAGCACCTGCTCGCGTGCGTGATCCACCACATCTCCGCGGACGGGTGGTCGCTGGCAGTCCTCGCCCGCGACCTGTTGACCGCGTATGCGTCCCGTGCTGCGGGCACCGCGCCGAGGTGGGCGCCGCTGCCGGCGCAGTACCCGCACTACAGTCTCTGGCGGCACGACCTTCTCGGCGACGACGCTGATCCCGGCAGCCTCACGGCTCGTCAGATCGAGTTCTGGAGAGCCGAACTGGCAGGGTTGCCCGGGGAACTGACGCTGCCGGCGGACCGACCCCGTCCACAACGGTGGACGTATGCGGCCGGCCGGCTGAGCTTTGCGATCGACGAACAAACGCACCGAGCACTGTTGCATGTCGCCCACGCGCGGCGGGCGACCATGTTCACCGTGCTGCATTCAGCGCTGGTACTGCTCCTCGCACGCCTGTCCTCCCAGCGCACGATCGCGATCGGCACACCGACAGCCGGCCGGACCCATCCCGACCTCGATGACGTCGTCGGCATGTTCGTCAACACTCTCGTTCTCGGCTCGACGGTCGACCCAGACACATCCCTTGCCGACCTTCTCGACCAGTCCCGCGACACCGAGCTGAATGCGTTCGCGCACGCCGACGTCCAATTCGAGCATCTCGTCGACGTGCTCGACCCGCCCCGATCACCGTCGCTGCACCCGTTCTTCCAGGTCGCGTTGTCCCTGAACAACTTCACCGCCGTCACCCTCGACTCCGACGGACTGGAGTTCGAGATCGCACCGCAACCGCTGGATATCGCCAAATGCGATCTGCACTTCCACTTCACCGACCACCACAATGCCGATGGTGACCCGGCCGGCATCGACTGTGAACTGGTGTATTCGGCCGATCTGTTCGACCGCGACACCGTCGCCGGATTCCTCCCCGTGCTGCGCGCCATCCTCGCCGAGGCCGTCGCATGAGGTTGGGCACCGCACCGACACCGGGGCGGCGGATGCGGTGTCGGTCAGACTGAACACCATGGACCGCCGCAGCCTGAACCCCGGAAACTGGAATGTGCGGGTGCGATCCACCGCGGCCGCGGTCCTCGCCGTCACGGTGTGCCTGCTCCTCGCCGGCGGGGCACTCCTGTTCGTGCTGTACCGCAATCTCGAACACTCCGCCCGAGCCGCCGCAGACTCACGGTCCCACCAGATCACCGAGCAATTGCGCACTCAGCCGCCGCAGGAACTCGACGCATCGCTACTCGCCACCGACGGCCAGATCGGGGCCGTCCAAATCCTCGACAGCGCCGGAAACGTGCTCGCCACCTCGGCCGGGATTCCGTCGTCACCGGTCCTCGCCGCCCCGCTGCCACCCGGCGAGTCCGCCTACCTCGGAAACCTCCACTTCGGGCACGAACGCGACTACTGGGTGGCCGCCCACGGCACCATGTCCCTCAACGGGCCGGTCACCGTGGTCACCGGTGCCGACCGCGAACCGGTTGAAGGTGTCCTGGCCACTGTCGCGGCGCTGCTCGCGATCGGTGCGCCGGTCGTCCTCGGCTTCGTCGCCGTCGCCACGTACCGGCTCATCGGCGCGGCCCTGCGCCCGGTGGAGAGGATCCGCGCCCGTGTGGCGGCGATATCGACCGATCAACTCGACGAGCGGGTTCCCGTGCCGGCGGCCCGGGACGAAATTGCCGATCTCGCGGTCACCATGAACAGCATGCTCGCCCGGCTCGAGGCCGGGCATCTGGCCCAGCGGCGTTTCGTCAGCGACGCCTCGCACGAACTGCGCAGCCCGCTGGCGACCATCACCGCCGCACTCGAACTCGCACAATCCCGTCCCGAATTGATCGACATGGCCCTGGTCGACGAGTCGTTGCTTCCCGAAGCCCGACGAATGCATGCGTTGGTCGAAGATCTTCTCCTGCTCGCGCGTGCCGACGAAGACTCACTGACCCACCTGCGCGTCGACGTCGATATCGACGATCTGATCCTCGCCGAACGCGCCCGCCTCCGGGGCCTTCCCGGCATAGCGGTCTCAGCCACCGTCGACCCTGTCCGGGTGGCCGGGGATCCGCAGCAGTTGGCCCGGCTGGTCCGCAATCTCGTCGACAACGCCGTCCGCCACGCACACACCCGAATCACCCTTGCCTGCCGCAGGTGCGAGGGGAACGCCGTCATCGACGTGACCGACGACGGGCCGGGCATCGCTCCGGCGGACCGGGCCCGGATCTTCGAGCGATTCGTCCGCCTCGACACTCCCCGAACCCGCGAATTCGGTGGTTCCGGACTCGGTCTCGCCATCGCCGCCGAGATCGTTGCCGCACATCACGGGTCGATCGATATCCGCGATCATGAAGATGAGGGTGCGCACTTCGTGGTCACGCTCCCGATCGGCGACGACCCCTATGTCTCCGACGGCATCGAATAGCCCACGCCGCGGACGGTGTCGATGCTCGTCGTGCCGAACGGGGCGTCGATTTTGCGTCGAAGGTAGCCGATGTAGACCTCCACGATGTTGTCGTCGCCCTCGTAATTGACATCCCAAACAGATTGCAGAATATCGTGTTTGGTGACGACCGCACCGGCGTGGCGCATCAGGTATTCGAGCACGCTGTACTCGCGGGGCGTGAGCTGGAGGCGGGTGCCTCCGCGGGTGACCCGCCGCATGGCCGGGTCCAACTCGAGCCCCGCAGCACTGAGAACCGGGGGCCGCGGCGGAGCCCCACGTCGCACCAGCGCCCGCAAGCGGGCCACCAGCACCACGAACGAGAACGGTTTGACCAGATAGTCGTCGGCACCGAGGTCGAACGCATCGGCGAGGTCGTATTCGCCGTCCTTGGCCGAGAGCATCAGCACCGGCGTCCACACCTGCTGCTGCCGCATCTCCCGGACCACGTCGTACCCGTGTTTGCCGGGCAACATGATGTCGAGAACCACCACATCGAAGCCGCCACTAACCGCGGCCGCCAACCCGGCCACACCATCGTGCTCGACCTGCACGGTGCATCCGTCAGCCGTCAAGCCGCGCCGCACCGTCTCAGCCAGGCGCGTTTCGTCCTCGACCAACAACACCCGCACCGTCGCCTCCTCCAACAACATTCCGTAATCAGTGGACCCCAACGGTACGACCGGCAGCGCGGTTACCGCCCTACCGGACCCGGACCGGTCGAAGGTGCTGCACCTGCAAATTTCCGGACCAGCACCGGAAGGATGGACGCTCTCGTGCGAAGGTCGGAGTGTCGGAGGCCTCCAAGATTGCCGGTGTTGCGGTGGGCGCCTCGGAGTCGCAAGGGAGCCTGGTGCGCCTTGGTGATCGACAGTTCATCGACGGCGTAAATGCGGAGGACCCCCGTACCGTGCGCACTTCAATCGACCCTGGGGCACCACCATCACCTGGTCTTCCAGCGCCGTCGCACCGGTCTGCTCATGTCCGCACCCGGGCTACATCGACCCCCGTGTCCTGGGCGAAGTCGTCCCGGGCTGTGTCCGGTGCCATCCCGACAGTCGCCAAACCCAGCAGTACCCCCGCCAGCGCAAGCACCAGCGGCGCGGTTGCCGGGGTACCACCGACAGCGCCGGTCGATGCCAGCCACAGATGTTCCCAGCCAGGCAGCTCCGCCCATGCGTACTTGTGGTTGAGGACCCCGGTGTCGAGGTTCGCGCTCACGTGCTCATACACCCCGAACAGAGCCGCCGGAGCGGCGCACAGAGCGATGATCCGGGCCTGCACGATGGCGATCCGTGAACGGTTGAACACGACGATCAACGCCGAGCAGACAAGCACACCCAGCACAATCCACGGCACGATCTGCTCGGAACTCTTCCAGTGCCGCAACGATGCCAGCTCAACCGCGACGAATGCGCATGAAAGCACAGACAGCGCGAGCAGTGCCGCCTGAAACCGCGCGACAAGCCGTGCTGGACGTGCGTCGCCGCGGTCCGGGGCAACCACCTCATCGTCCATGCCCGCTCATCTCCTACTGTGGGGCCAGAACACTCAAAATCGTGTCCAGCGTCTGTTGATCGATTCCGTATTTGCCCAATTCCGTCGCCAGGGTGTCGGACATCGTGTCGGGACTATAGGGGCCGTACTCCGTGACCTCCTTCGCCCACTTACCCGCGTTGCTGACGCCAGCTGCCTCGAACGCCGCCTGAATCTGACTCTGGCTCGCCGTGTTCGGGTCGACCTGAGCCACTCCCGCGGCACCGCCGCCTGGGGTCATGGTGGAAGACGCAACCACCGACGTCGTCGGACTCGGCGACGACCCGGTGCCACTGTCGTTGGAGCTGCATCCTGCAAGCAGGCCGGCAGAAAGCAGAAGCGGAATGCCGAACTGGACGATCTTTTTCGCCATAGTGGTCAACCTACTTTCGGTGTCTCGGCAGCGCCCTGGCTGTCGGCTGAGAACAAGCTGGCAGAGCACGCCACGGGCCGCGACCGTCTCGCGAGGGAAATGCTCCCCGATACCCGACCGACATGACCGCCATGGTTCGCGCTGGCCGCTGAAGAAATGCTGAAAGCAGTGCCTGACGTCGACTTGCGCCACCGACCGGCGGACCCCGCCGCCGACACCACCGTGCCGTAGCTCGGTAAGCGGTCAGCCGCGACGGTAATCGTCTGCCAGCACTGACACTGACAACGTCGGGATCGACACCTAATCCGCCGAGACCGTGCACGGATTACAGATCAACATATTGACCAATCTCAGGTGGTCATCGCGTTGGGCAGTGGACTTTGGGGCTCGCGCAGAATTCACTGGTAACTGATGGATTCGATGAGCTGCGCACGCAATCCGCGAGTTGCCAGCGGATTCCGAGACTCGTCGGCCGAGAGGCAACCGACCTCAGCGCACCGTTCAACGCACCAGCCGGCGATCTTCACCGGACGGGTCAAATGGCGATCCGCCAGCTCAGACCGATGCCGGGTGAATGCCCCTTTCCGGGACGATGCCGGTCAATGTTCGGCATTCGGGACGCCTGCCAAGGGAGAACCGGCAGTCCGGAGGCCGCCTCGGTAAGCACCCGCATGAGCAGACGGGTCTTGCGGTTGACGGTGGCGTCGGCCTATTCGCTCGGCTGTCGACACGATGATCCCTTCGGGTCCGCGCACGTAGGCCATCCACCAGATGTCCTCGTACTGACCGATCCCGCCGACCAGGCCGTTGCCGTCCGCGGCGACTCGGTGGAGGCCGCCTGGAGGTCGTCCACCTCGAGCGCCACGTTGCGCATTCCTAGTTCGGTGGACATAGCCTTCAGGCGATCCGGGCTGGTGCTCGTCGTGGACGAAGTTCGTCAGCTCCACACTGGCGCCGCCGTCCGGTGGCCGCAGCATGGCGATCTCGCTGCGGGAGTAGCGGATGCCGTGTCGGATCGCTGACAACCGGCGTAGCGAAAAGTTCTCGGAAGAAAAACGGGAGGTGGTGTCGGATCGGGGCGGTGGTGTTCGTAGTAGGGGTGAGGCCGCCCACAAGGGGGCGGCGCCAAGGTGAGGAACCGCGATCAACGCCCGCGAGGCGATCACCCACGTCCACCACGAGGAGTGGGCCCGGGTGGCCGCCGCCCTGACCAGGCGATTCGGTAACCTCGACATCGCCGAGGAGGCAGCAGCCGAGGCGTTCACGACCGCCGTCGAGCGGTGGCCGCCCGACGGCGTACCGCCCAACCCCGGCGCCTGGCTGACCACCACCGCCAACCACAAGGCCATCGACCGGATCCGGCGCGAGAACAAGCGCGACGACAAGCACAAGGAGGCTCAGATGGTGTACGACGATGACCCGAGTCTCCCGGCGCCATCGACGACGACTGGCTCCGGCTGATCTTCACCTGCTGTCACCCGGCGCTGGCGATGGAGGCCCCGATCGCGTCACCACTTATCCCGACCAGACAGAGGACGCCGCCGCCCGCGGCGGCACACCTCGCGCCGGCAACCGGCCGTCGGGACTGCCGCGTTCGTGTGTGCTGATCGCGATCCTGTCCCCGGTCGGATTGGTGCTGGGCATCATCGGGTTGATCCTCGGTGTCCTCGGTCTGCGGGCGGCCCGCGGGTGGGGGATCACCGGCAAGGGCGTGGCGATCGCCGGGCTGGTGCTGAGCGGGTTGGCGATCGTCATCTCGATCGCATTCGCCGCCGGCGTGGTCACCGTCCTGAACAACGACTCGGCGGTCGAGAGGATCGAGCAGCAGGTGGACAAGATGCGCGACAAACTCCCCAGCACTGTCGAGGTGCCGCAACCCTGACATCCCGGTACGGATGCCCCAGGGTGTCCTGCACCGGTTGACCCGGATGAGCGACGGTGCCGCACCGGTTTCGCGTTCGGTCGCGAATCGACGAAGGTTCGCGGTACGCATGCCCCGGTGCCTCCGCAGCTCAGGTGCTGTTGCCTGCAGCGAAGCAGGCTTCTCAATGTGAGTTGGGGGCCGGGCCGGTGGTGTGATCGCGCTGCGATCGGGCGTTTTGTGATCGACGATCGCGTCCTGCCAGTGCAGCTCGGAGCAGTCGCAGCGGCGGTGTGGTGCAGGGATCGGGTATCCCGAACCGGTCGGCGATCTGCGTCCAGGACGCACCCCGTATCAGGGCGGCCGCCGCCGCTCGGGCGAGGAGTTCCTCGCCCCACTCGCCCGGCGTCGGGAGGGCGCCGCGGGCGTTGTCGTGGTGCAGCTGGTGCGGCGGGTCCCGTCGGTGGTGGGGGACTGGCTGATCCCTCGGGTGACTGTAGCGAACCGCCGGCCGGGCAGGAAGGTGTATCGCCTTCCATACGAACAACCCGGGTGCGGCGCACAGCCGCGGAAGTGGTTGGGGGCTGTGGGACATGGTTCGGCGCTCCGGGGGATCACCCCGGAGCGCCGATACTCGTGGTGGATACGTCCTGGTCAGCCGACACCCAGATCGATCCCGAGCGCGACGCTCAGGAACTTGAGGAACGCGTCGAAAGCCAGACTGAAGTCGATTCCTGCCGAGCCCATAGCGGGTCACCTTTCCGTCGAATTTGTGTTTCTTTTCCATCCCCCGCCTATTGGGTTTATCCGTCGGGGAACCCCGAATGTTTCACATTTTCTGGGATTCCTCGAGGAATTATTTGAACAGTCGACCAAATGATTGAATGTTCGGATCGGTGACAGGGTTATCTGTTTGAGTCGGTGCATTTCAGGGAAATTCGCAGAGGCCCCATGAAACACGTGGGTCCGTAGTCGGGGATTCTCGAATGAGGTGAATGAGCCATGACGAGGAAGATGGCAGTGCGTGCGGCTGTGGCGTCGGCGGTGATCGCCCCGGCGATGCTCTTCGTGGCCGGTGGTACCGCAACGGCGGTGCCGGCGTTGACTGCCGGTGCGGCCGGTGAGGTCACGGTCACGGTCCCGGCGGGGGAGAGTTGGACCTGCTTCGGATTCGATTCGGCGTTCAATTTCAAGACCGGTGCGTTCGGTCCCGGGATGGCCGGCAGGCTCAGCGGTTTCGCGAAGGGTAACGCCACCGTCTTCTGCTTCGGCGGTACGGCACCGTTCTTCTTCACCGGGAGCGTGAGCGTGTCGTGAGCGTGCCCCAGCGGCCCGGTCTTCGTTGGCGAGCGAGCAGACTCGTTCGCCAACGACAATCGAAAATGTCAACAGCTCAGCAACATTCGGTTCCCGAGCGGCGCTGACCCACGCGTCCCCCCCGCCCGCGAAGTCTACGGCGGGGGTGCGGTCCGGTGTGGTTCTCGCCGGAGCGCGAACTGGTAAAAGTACTCCAGGGCGGCGGGGTCGGTGACGGCCGGGAGCAGCAACTGCCAGGCCTGGGTCATCCGGTGTGGGAGGTCGGCGACCGCGTCGGGGTTCCTGGCGAGCACGCGGGAGCCGAATGCGGTGGTGACGACGGCCGCGGTGAGGGTGCGGGTGTCGGTGCCGGGCCGCAGGTGGCCTTCGGTGGCGGCGCGGGCCGCCAGGTCCCGGTAGCGGGCGGTCCAGGTAGCGAACAGGGCGGGCCGTGCGGGGGTGGGGTGGTCGCCGAGGTCGAGGACCAGTCGGAACGCGGCGCAGATCAACGGGTCGTCGTGGCCGTGGGTCGACGAGCGCGTAGGACAGTTCGATGAGCGCTTCGAGCGCGCTGCTCTGGTGTGCCGCCCGCTCGGTGCAGCCGTCGTCGAACCGGGTCAGACCGACGTCAGTCGCCTGCCGGGCGAGGTCCGTTTGGACCGGAAGTGGAAGTAGAGGCCGCCCTTGGTGGCGTGCGAAACTCCGGTGATCTCGTGCAGGGCGGCGTGGGTGTACCCGTGCCGATCGAATTGCTCCGCCGCCCGCGCCAAGATGGTGGTGCGGGTCAGTTGGACCCGTCGTTGCATGACGGACCTCGCTTTCGCATAGTGTCTTCTGCCCTCGCGGGAAGAATCATAAGGAAATCGGCGCGGCCCGCCTGAACTATTTCATGTCGCGGCGCATGGTGTCATCTACGAACAGCGCTGCGGACGTCACCACCAGGTTCCTCACGCAATTTCCTGCGTCGCCGTTCGGAATGGCGCCGCGACCGCGTCGAATTGGACGAGTGGTCAAAATGGAATTGGACGACTGATCAAAATAAAGAAGAAAGTTTATGGGCCGATCGGTGCAACACGATGAGCCCTACCGGCGATACACGACCGGGCGGGACCGAAAGGTGGCCCATCGCCGAGCGGGGAGACCCGCGGAACAAGGAAGTTCGAGTTGCCGGTATGAATGTGTTCTGGATGGTCGAAGTCCTGATGGTCACGTTGTGCGTGATCGCGGTGTCGCTCGCCGCGGCGGTGACCGCCGATGCGGTGTCCGGACGCTCCCGCGAACGGGGACCGGACCGGGTCGACGCTGCGGTCTCACCCACGGCGTCGCCGGTCCTCACTACCCGGGAGGTGCGCCGCGACCGGGACTGGCACCGGGTCGCGACACGGGCGTGGACGATCTGCATCCTCGCCTCCGTGGTCGCGGTCGCGGCCGTCGGGGTGCTGATCGTCGTGGGATAAAGCCCCCGGCCCACGACCGCCGGACGCTTACGCTCGATTGATGGCGAAGAAGCTGCCCGCCGATGAGCGCCGCGCCCAACTTCTGGAGGCGGCGTTGATGATCGCGGCCGAGCAGGGCGTCGACGCGCTGACCATGCGCCCACTCGCGGCCGATGCCGGGGTGTCCCCCGGAATCGTGCACTACCACTTCCACGACAAGGACACCCTCCTCACCGAACTGGGCGAGACTCAGATCTTGCAGGTCAACGAGGGGATGCGGCTGGCATTCGGGCAGTACACCGAACCCTCCGGGCTGACCGGGATCCCGGCCCTCGAGGATCTGCTGCGCGCCGGAATCCGCGGTCTGTGGCCGATCGTCGAAGCCACCCCCCACCACCAGCTGCTGGCCTACGAGCTGACCGCCCAGGCGCTGCGCCGCCGCAGCGCCGGCAACCTGGCGGCGGGGGCGATCGCCGAGCGGCAGTACTCCGCAATGGACGCCGAAACCGTCGCGTTCCTCACCCTGTGCGCGACCCGCGCCGACGTCACCTGGATCACCCCGGTCGAGCAGGTCGCCCGGTTCGCGCTCGCGTGCATGAACGGATTGGTGCTGCGTTGGCTCGTCGACCGGGACAGCGCCGCCGCCCTGATCGCCCTCGACGACCTCGTCCAGATCCTCACCAGCAAAGCTCGCTGACTGTCGCGGACGTTCTGTCCCTGCGCGCGGTTGACGCATCGGGTCACACCGCAGCGGGCATGAGAGGAAGAGCCGGGGGTGTGTGAGTGACTTCTCGCGCGGGGCCGCGCGGGGCCCGAGGGGGTGAGCGCGATCGTTCGTCCTCGGTCCACGCGCGGCGGGTGACGGCCCTCGGTCGAAAGGGGGAGTCGACAGAGGGTCTCGCCGCCCGCGGACAGCCGTCGAGCCGTGGGCAGCGTGTGGGTGGAGTACCCCGAATCGGTCGCACTATGTGTCCAACCCATGACCGGATTCTTGCTGACTTTGCTGTTTCAGCGAAGTTTCTGCTGCCGATATCTTCGTGGCGATATTCCTTGTGGCGGAGGGGCCCTCGGTCGTCGCGGGCGATGGTATTGGTCGCCCGGGCGGGTAGACATCGACGGCGGTTTCGAGGCGCATGCCCGCCACGCTGTTCGCCAGACAGCGGCTGACGGATTGACCGTCGCCGCCACTGTGCAGCGGTTTGCCCACTCTGCCACCGCAGATCAGCGCGAGACCGGAGCGGCCAGCTCATCCGAACAGTCTCGCCGTCGCCGGGAGGGAGGGGCTAGCTCGGTGCACGCTTGGAGGGTGCTCGGTCAAGCGTGTGCGTACCCGGTAGTCGCGGCGAAAGACTTGCTTTGATCCGAAGGTCGGGCGCCGGAGAGTGGGCGCTATCGGCTGCATCTCGAACGCACGCGTAGCAGCCGGTAGGGAAACCGGAGAAGGGACAGCGTGAGACCGCCGAGCGTCACACCGCGGATCGTATCCGGATCGATGTGCCTGGGGCCTGTTGATGCGGAAATCGGGGGGGTCGGCTTGCGGCTCGCAGGTGGGGTTCAAGTCGCGCTGGCGCGGGTAACCCGAGCCAATCCGAAACAACACCCGCGTACGGCTGCCCCCAACCAGGACCGATCCGACATGACCTCACACCGGCACATCACCACCGATCACGACGAGATCCGCGGTTGGATTCAGGCGCATCACGGCGTACCGGCACGAACGGCGACGACCACCGACACCGCAGCCGCCCTGCACATCGACTTTGCCGCGGTTCGCCCCGGCGAGCTCGAGCACATCTCCTGGGAGGAGTGGTTCACCGCGTTCGATGCGCAAGGCCTCGCCCTGTGCTACCCGGATCCGCATCTGCGCGGCGGAGCGAGCGCGTGGTTCGAACTCGTGCCCCGCGGCGGCGGAATTCACCCGTGAGGTGAGCGGCGTGGCAGGCGTACCGCGGCATCGACGCGGGTACCCGATCCGGGTGGGGCAAGCCGATGTCGAGAGGCCCCGCGTGAAGGTGATCGTCGATGACCAATCTGTACTATCCACTGGCTGTTGCGCTGTACATCCTCGTGGCACTCTGGCAAGGCAATCTCGGCCACTGGTGACATCCGCCGAGTGCGTCCAGGCCCGGGTGGGGCGTGCCGCTCGATGTAGGAAATCGATGACCATCGAGGACCCCCTTTTGTGCTCCTCGATGGTGGAAGCGCGGTGTGCCCGAACCTTTGGGTGGATGGTTGATGTCGACGGACGGTGAGGATAGGTCAGCGCGACGACCGTGAGGGGATCGCCTGTGAGCGTGTGGATCCCGAGCGCCGGTGCCGTTCGGATCCCGTGTTCGACCGTTCTGACGTCCCGCCGGGGGAGCGGCGTTTCCCTTCCTCATGAGGTCGGCGAGCACTGCGGGCGGTCGGCTCAGTTCCCGCCGCCGCCACCGCCGTTGCCCCCGTTGCCGTTTCCGTTGCCTCCGTTGCCTGGACCGCCCTGGCCGTTGCCTTGGTTGCCGCCGCCCTGGTTGCCGTTCCCACCGCCGGTGTCCACGCCTGCGCCCGGTGCGGTGTCGTCTGGCGCGACAATCTCGGGTGCCGGGGCGATCGGTTCGGAGCTGATCATGGTAGCCGGCGGCGCCGGTGCCGGGGTGAGGTAGCTGCTCGGGGCGGGAGCGGTCGGCGGGGGAACCGAGGTCGAACCTGTGGTGCTGCCCTCGTCCCGCGACGCGAAGGCCAGTGCCAGCAGCGCGATGGTCACCAGCACCGCCGCGACCGCGCCGATGATCACCCCGGCACCGGGTGACCGGCGCGGCTGTGCGGGTGGACCGAGGGGAACAGCGGCGGCTGGGATGGAGGTGACCACCTGGGTCGGGGGCGGCGGCATCGTGCGTGGGTTCGCGAGGCTCGCGCGCATCTGGGTGGCGGTGGCGAACCGTTGCTGGGGGTCGGGGCTGAGGGCGCGCTCGATCACGGTGGTCAGTGTCGGGGCGAGGTCGGGGCGTACCGCGGTGAGCGGCTCGTGGTGTCCGTGGACGATCGCGTGGGCCAGCGACAGGATTGTGTCCCCGGTGTAGGGGCGGTGGCCGGCGAGGGCTTCGTAGCCGACGACACCGACGGCGTAGAGGTCATCGGTTACCGAGGCAGGTTTCCCTGTGATGCGGTCGGGGCTCAGGTAGGCGACGGTGCCGAGGACCTCTCCAGCGGTGGTGTGGTCGGTGTCGGCGCTCTTGGCGATGCCGAAGTCGGTGACCTTTACGGTTCCGTCGGCGTCGAACAGGATGTTGCACGGTTTGATGTCCCGGTGCAGGATTCCCGCCGCGTGTGCGGCCCCCAGGGCGTCGAGGGTCTGGGTGAGGATCGTCCGGGCTCGCGGGGCGGGGAGCGGGCCGGCGAGGAGGTCGTCGAGCAGGGTCCGCCCGGGCAGGCGTTCCATCACGATGTACGGGGCGCCGTGGTCGTCGCCGCTGTCGTGTACGGCGACGACGTTCGGGTGGTTCAGCGTCGCGGCGAGGCGCGCCTCGGACTCGAAACGCCGCCGGGTCTGCGGTTCTGAGGCCATCTCCGGGCGCAGCACCTTCACCGCGACAGCCCGGGCCAGGCGATGATCCCACCCGTCGTACACGTCGGCCATTCCGCCGCGGCCCAGCACCTCACGCAGCTCATACCGACCTGCGAGAACCACCGACCCGGGCATACGTTCACGCTAATGGGCGCGGCCACCGCCCGGTAACCGCGCCGCCACCTACCGGCATTTGCCCGTTGGCCACGCCACACGCTGTGGGCACCCAGGGCCACCGAGTGCTCGCGACCGGTTCGTCTTCCGTGTGGGATCGGTGAGAGGCGGGCACGCGAGGGGCATGAGCACAATCACCGAAGAAGTGGACGTCGATGTTCCGGTCCGGGTCGCCTGCGACCACTCGCTGGTCGGTATCGAACTGCTCACCATCGACGCCCGCATCGTGGTCGCCAGCGTCGATACCTACCTGCGGTTCGCCGAGGCGGCGAATCGGCTGGCGATCGGCAGCGAACCGAAGGGCCTGTCCGACCTCGTGTCCGATGTCAAGGGCAGCGGCAGCACGAAGTCCAAGACCAAGGGCGTCCTCGAGGGCGTGGGGGAGACGCTCGGTGAGCTGCTCGGCGGATCCGCGAGCGAACGCGAACCGGCACCGCGTCGGAGGCGGAAATGACCTCGACCGACGATACCCACGACACCGAGGTCACCGACATCGACGAGGGCGCTGCGGCAGCCGTGATCTACGTGTACGCCATCGTGCCCGCGGACGTGCAACCGGAAGAGGACGCCACCGGCATTCACGACGCCCCGATCGGGATCGTCACCCATGGTGACATCGCGGCGTTGGTCAGCGAGATCGACCCGGACGACCGGCTCGGCACCCCCGCGGACCTGCAGGCCCACGCCCGCATCCTCGATGGCACCTCACACGTCGCCCCGGTGCTGCCGCTGCGGTTCGGTGCCGTCGTGTCCGACCGCGACGCCGTTGTCAACGAACTGCTCGCCGAACATCACGACGAGTTCGCCTCCGCCACTCGGCGAACTCGAGGGCTTCGCCCAGTGCATGATCAAGGGCCGCTACGTCGAGGAGAGCATCGTGCGGGAGATCGTCGACGAGAGTCCGAAGGCGTCCGCACTGCTCGAGTCGATCCGGGGCCAGCCCGAGGAGCGCACCCGCGATGCCCGGATTGCTCTGGGCGAGCTCATCGGCCACAGCCTCGAGGCCAAGCGGGAGATGGACACCCGTATCACTCTCGAGGCGTTGTCACCGCTGACCGACACCGTCACCGTCTGCGAACCCACCCACGACGAGGATGCAGTCCAGATCGCGATTCTCCTCGAGGTCGACCGGCAAGACGAACTCGAGCAGACGGTCGGAGACCTGGCCGCGCGTTGGGACAACCGGGTCACCATGCGCATCCTCGGCCCCATGGCCCCCTACGACTTTGTGGTGAGACCAAAGCCGGAGGACTGACGAAAGATCTCCGGCGTGCAGGATCCGAAGAGTCTGTGTTCACCTCCTTTGTCCATGCTGCGGCCGGGAATTTCCGAGACCGATCACTCTCGTGCACGGTCAGATGAATATGCAGACACGGGACCCTCGGATATCCGATGTTGGCAAAATCACGAGTACACATTACGAGGCCCACACTCTCGAACCACGCTTCGCGCAAGGCTATTCCGTGTTCGGCCGGCCCGATTCGGCGTGGCAATTTCGACTCGACTGCGCGCCCGCCGACCGAGCATCCCCGCAGACCGAGCCTCACCTCACGGCCGAGGATGGCGGTCGGGACTGGGGGACCGGGCCGGTGATCGTGCTGATCAGGGCGGTGGCCCGGCTGCCCCTGGTGAGCCGGGCCACTGCGGCCTGATTACTCGGTCGGTCAGCTCGGTCCGATGCCGCCGCCGAAGGCGGCGCTCAGCCACCTACCTCTAACGCGAGGGTGAAGTCGATTCCTGCAGAACCCATAAGAATTCACGCCTTTCCTCGTGATGAATCCACGGGATCGTCGATCCCCGCTTGCGATGCCTATCGCGCTCGGGGCCGAGGAGCGTTTCGCGAAAAGCGAATTTCTCACATTATGAAAATTAACAACCGCCCATAATGTTGCTGGGCAATCGATTTAGGAAATGGGGGTGACGTCAAATTCGGTGCATGTGCTTCTCGTATATTTGCGTGATCCACGACGTTACGACGGTCGGGGCCGCGCGCGGCCGAGGTCGGGGTGGGCGAGCACTCGACCTCGGTCGCTCGCGACGGGGCGCCCCGCCGGCCGAAGGGGTTCGGCGGCCGGAGCGGGGCTGGATGCCCGGTCCGCCTTCGCGGCGCGGGCAGCGTACTCAGCGGGTACCCACAGACAACCGCGGTACGCGGGTATCCCGAGGGCCGGCAGACCCCACGGTCATTCGGTGCGGTCCTGTCCGATCGTGACGCGGTGACGAAACGAACTGCTCGCCGAATACGACGGCGAGTTCGCCTCCGCCCTCCCGGAACTCGAGGCTTCGCGCAGATTGAGCGTCGCGGTCCCGGGGTAGTCGGCGGGAACGAAGGCACCACCCACCGACCACGGCCCCCATCCTTTTCGCCGACGCCGGCGCCGAGGTGCACCACATCTTCTCGACAACAAGGGGTTGGGCGATGACAAGCAAGGGTCAGGTGGCCATGGCCGTGGGTGCCGGTTACATGCTGGGCCGTACGCGAGTTGACCACGCGTCGAAACCGACACGCTCGCCACCAACCCAGATCGACCGGGCCCACAGAGGCGGCGCCCACGACGACGGTCCTGGACGCCGCCTCGCCCTGCGTCCTTGACAAACCGGCGTACATATCAGGTCGCTGCACACGCCACCTCGACCGATGAAGGAACTCAGCAGCGTAAACGTTCGTGGTTGGCCCGGCGATCCGGGCTCGGAGCATTCGCGGTGCGGTCCGCAGGAGTTCCTGGCGCGGCACTGGCGACGGCCTACGCGGTAGCCGCCGGTTGATTGATTACAGAGCTGGACGATCAGAACCGGGTCTTCCTCCCATTCCAGCACGGACTTGCTGATCGCCGCCCGCACGGTAGAACCGCCACGGTGCGTGAGGGTCACGACCTTGCCCGCCGAGTGCCGCAGATCCTCCGCAGCCGGCCACGGGGGGGGGGGACACTGTCGGGACCGGATCGTGTATCGAACGCCCCGAAAGCGCATCATGCGGATAGCCCAGCATGTCCTCGAATGCCCAATTGACGTGCACGACGTGACCGTCCCGGTGGAGGGGAAGCACCGGGACCGGGAGCCGGGCCAGCAGCACCAACGCGGGAGTCCTTCGAGGAAACCCAGTGCGGTTGTAGGGTCTCGCTCCCAGTGGCATTTTCAGACGCTGTGACCTGCGTATTTATTACTTCTCTCACGGCACGGCACCGCAGTCAGTCTCAATTCCCTGGCATTTCTTCAGCAATCACAGAGCGGGCCGGCCGTGCCGATGCCCGTGCGGGCATCGGGTGCGACAGGCAAGGATGATCTGCGATGCTGATCAGAACACTGCGGAGGACATGAAGAGGCTGGAGATGACGGAGGCCCCGAGCAACGGCTCCACATCAGGTGATGAAGCGATGACCGTTCGTGCCGCCGCGATCCGGGCCGCGGCTATCCGCGAAGTACCTAAGCACGGACGGCTGCTGAAATCGGCCAGGGATGGTCGCATCCTCAGCGCGCTTATGCTCCGGATCTTCGCTATCTCCACACCCCATGGGCACGGGGTGCTCACGACGACCGGTCGCAAGAGTGGCAAGGAGCGACGGAACTACGTTCGCGCGATCCGGTGCCACGACAAGGTGTACGTCGTGATGCTCCGCCCTCCCGCATTGGCAATCGAGAGGCCCCTAGCCGTCTCATCCTGGATGTGGAACATCCGGGGAAACCCAAACATTCGCCTTCGGCTGCGGCGTCGAACTTTTGCCGGCGTCGCGCGCGAGATCAGCGACCCGATCGAGTTGCGACAGGCCCGAGAGGCAATCTGCGAGACGGTTCACCTCGTTGACTACGGTGAGTGCAGCCTTCATCTGCGCGGGCGTCCCTCCCGGCCAAGATCAAGGACCTCCACGGCTACTGGTTCGACACCGGTATCCCACTTGTAATCGAACTCGCGGTGTAGGTAAGGGTGGCGGGTACTCCGTACGCTGTCGCCGGTACCGCGCGACGGCCATAGGACGAACCTCCGCCTGCGCATCCTGCGGACGCTAAGCCGGTGCCGGTGGGTGCCCCGCAAGGGGATCGCTGACCGGTTAACGATCGTCACATGGTGGAACCCATCGAACGGACGGCGCAAGATCCGATCCGCCAACTTCCGGACGTCACGAGCACACAATGGAGAAGTGTCCGACGATTGCGTCACGATGAGCACGGAGAGACTGATCGCATGGTCCGAGTATTCATCCACCGAGCCAGCTCAGTGGCTCGCGCCTTTCGCGTATCCCCACGTCTATGACCAGGAGGGACACGCATGGATGTCGTCCGTATTCGATACCACTGTTCGAATACTGCATCCCGCTCACTACGGACAGAACCTAGTTCGATGGCATGAAGTGGCGACCTTCTACGGCACCGTGCTCACACGCACGTCCAGATTTGACCAGCTCGTCGGCGACCAGCCTGCCAATGTGTTCGACAATGTCTACGACCGGTATCCGAGCCTGGGCGGCCCTCCGCACGAGGTCCTCCGACCACTCGAAGAACTACTCGCGGACGCCGCTCAGTTTGGACTGATCTGGGAAGGAATCGCCGAAGTCAGCGTCGAGTGGAAGCGTGCCGCGAACGTGAAAGGACCCGACTTCACCTATCGCACCGCGCGGGCAGATCACGACCTCCCTGACTTCCCCAATCCGTACCTATGCCCCAACTTCTGGTGGCCAGAAGACCGAACATGGTGCGTCGCGACCGGAATCGACTCGGACAGCACCCTGCTTGCGACGAACGACGGGGCGATAGTCGACGCCGTTCTCTCCGATCGGCGACTCGAAACATTGAGCTTGAGAGCAGAATAGGCTGGCGAGCTGTCTTCCCTTAGGCCGAACGGTGACCGGCACGTCATCGGAAGCGGGTCGTTGACCGAGACTCCTGATCTGCGCGTTCCCGTTTGACCCGTCCGGTGATGATTGTGCTTTCGGGGCGTCAATCGGGACACCCCGAACGATCAGGATCACGCCGCCCGCTCCGGTTAGTGGCGATTCGGTGAACCGATTGAAATGGGGCTCTATTGCTGTGATCGTGGGTGAATTCCGGTCCTGGTGAGGGCGCACGCCGTTGTCCCAGTAGCGTTCTGGCTTGTCTAGGGTCAGTCGGCTACATGTGTGGAGAACGGCGTGCGCGAAGCCAGGATATGGCGTCAGGTGTTGGGTGTCGAAAAGACGGTGATCGAGCACGTCGATTTTGACGAATCGGCCGCGGCGGTGATTGTCGCGGTCCGGCCGCAGGCCCGGGCCCGGTCCCGGGGCGGGGTGTGCGGTCGGCGCAGCCCCGGCTACGACGGCGGTGCCGGGCGGCGGCGATGGCGCGGCCCGGACTGCGGCCTGGTCCGCACCTTTATCGAGGCCGACGCCCCACGGGTGTCCTGCCGCGAACACGGGGTCACGGTGGCCGCGGTGCCCTGGGCCCGGCACACCTACTCGTTCGACCAGACGGTGGCGTGGCTGGCCACGCACACCTCGAAGGCCGCGACGTGCGAGGTGATGCGCACCGCGTGGCGCACGGTCGGGGCGATCGTGGACCGGGTGTGGGCCGACACCGCACCCGCCCGGGACCCGCTGGCCGGGCTGCGTCGGATCGGGATCGACGAGATCTCCTATAAGAAGGGCCACAAGTATCTGACGGTCGTCGTCGACCACGACTCCGGTCGGCTGGTGTGGGCCGCCCCCGGCCGGGACGCGGCCACCCTGTCCGGGTTCTTCGACCGGCTCGGGCCCGAACGCTGCGCGAAAATCACCCACGTCACCTCGGACGCGGCCGGGTGGATCGGATCGGTGGTGGCCCGGTACTGCCCGGATGCGATCCGCTGCGCGGACCCGTTCCACGTGGTCGCCTGGGCCACCGAAGCCCTCGACGCGGTCCGCCGGGCCGCGTGGAATCGGGCCCGGGCCACCGAGAACGCCTCCCGCGGCGGCGGTGGGAAACCACGCCGCCGCCCGAAGGCCGGACCAGCTCGAACGGTGAAACGCAGCCGGTGGGCGTTGCTGAAGAACCCGGACAGCCTCACCGTCGGGCAGCAGGCGACGCTGCGGTGGATCGAACTGCACGATCCCGTGCTGCACCGCGCCTACCTACTCAAGGAAACCTTGCGGTTGATCTTCCAACTCCCGGCCGAGAACGCCGCCACCGAACTCGATCGATGGATCGGCTGGGCGAGACGGTCCCGGATCCCGGCCTTTGTCGCGTTGCAGAAAAGCATCCGCGCCCACAAACCCGCCATCCTCGCCGCCATCGAACACGGCCTGTCGAACGGGCGCATCGAATCGGTCAACACCAAAATCCGCCTCATCACCCGACGCGGATTCGGGTTCCACACCCCCGAGGCCGTCATCGCACTCGCGATGCTCAGCCTCGGAGGCGCTCGACCACAACTACCCGGCCGAACCCACCCACGAATGAGTCAGTAGCGACGTTGTCCCTGGCGGGACGCCCATTCAGGACTGAAAATGATCTCGTGGTCGCCTGTCGACGCCGTGGCTCTCTAGTTCTTCGAGACTGTTCAGTAGCGGGGCGCGGGGATCACGCCGTGGGCCCTTCAGTGTTGCCATTCGATCACCGAGCACGAGGATCAGATTCTTACTCCTTTCCCTCCTGTGACCCCCACGGGCGACCACCTGTGACACGTCGATACGCCGAGGATAGGAGCAGAAGATGCTGACAGAATCCCGCGACGAGGAACAAATCATCGCCAGGGTCGCGGCACTCGACATCGGCAAGGCGGAACTGGTGTGCTGCGTCCGGGTCCCGGGGAAGGGCGCATCCACTCCGCGACTACAGGAGGTGACCACCCATTCCACGATGACCCGGGCGCTGACCGAGCTGGCCAACCACCTGGTCGACCTCGGGATCGAACGCGTGGTGATGGAAGCAACGTCTGATTATTGGAAACCAGTCTTCTACCTCTTGGAGGCACACGGACTCGACCCGTGGCTGGTCAACGCCCGCGACGTTAAACACCTACCGGGTCGACCGAAGACCGATGTGCTCGATGCGGTGTGGCTGTGCAAGGTCGCCGAACGGCAGATGCTGCGCCCGAGCTTCGTGCCCCCGCGCCCGATCCGGCAGCTGCGGGATCTGACCCGCTACCGCAGCACTCTCGTCGCCGCCCGCACAGCGGAGAACAACCGGATCGAGAAACTCCTCGAGGACGCCTGCATAAAACTCTCCGTCGTCGCCTCCGACATCTTCGGAGTCTCCGGACGGGAGATGATGGATGCCCTGATAGACGGGCAAAACGACCCGAAGGTGTTGGCGCAGATGGCGCGGGCCCGGATGCGGACAAAGATCGCCTGCCTCGAGGAGGCCCTCGACGGGCACTTCGATCACCACCACGCGTTCCTGCTCACCCGGATGCTGGGCCGGATCGATACCCTCGATGCCGACATCACGGCGGTCGACGAACAGATCGAGGCGCACCTGGCCCCTTTCGCGGCGGCGGCCCGGCTCGATGAGATCCCCGACCGACATCACGGCGGTCGACGAACAGATCGAGGCGCACCTGGCCCCTTTCGCGGCGGCGGCGGCCCGGCTCGATGAGATCCCCGGGATCGGCCCGGTGGTTGCCGCGACCATCATCGCCGAGGTCGGGGTCGACATGTCGAGGTTCCCCACCGCCGGACACCTGTGTTCCTGGGCGAAATTCTCCCCCGGCATCAACTCCTCGGCCGGAAAGACCAAGGGCAACGGTTCCTCCGGGCATGGCAACCGGTACCTGGCCGCAGCCCTCGGTGAGGCCGCCGTGATGACCCGCAGGACCGACACCTTCCTCGGTGCCCGCTACCGCCGGCTGGCGAAACGGGGAAAGAAACGCGCCATCGTCGCCGTCGGTCGCTCCATCCTGGTCGTCGTCTGGCACCTGCTCTCCGACGAACAGGTCACCTTCCACGACCTCGGTTCCGATCACTACACCCGCCACATCCACCCGGACACCAAGAAACACAGTCACATTCGGCAACTCGAAGCGCTCGGCTACACCGTCACCCTCGCCCCGGCAGCCTGATTCGAACCAGCACCGATCCGAACCTCGTGAGACCACCTCACTGCGGGCATCACAACGCGTGTCCCGACCGCACGCACCTCACCCCATTTTCGGATCAGAGCCTGAAATGGCGCGCCGCAGCACGATGGCGGATCCGCCACGGCTCGCCACCCGCCGTGAGATTCCGCCTCGGGATTCGAGACCCGCCGCGCAGCCACATCGAATGCAATCTCAGCCATTGGCCAAGTGGCCACTGAGTGGCCCTCCGATCTGAGATTTGGCCACGAGTCTCAAGACCCTACAGGTTGTACCTGACGTGTCTACCTCGGCCACCACCACAACAGGCCCATGCCGTCCAGCCAGTAGATCCACTGGTAGATGTCCGGATGGATGAAGTAGTTCCAGTCCATTACTTATTCACCTCGATCCAGTCCACGAGCTGTTGTTGGCCACCTTCGGTGTCCCCCAAGAGGATGCGGTGTCAGGACCCGCACGTCATCTCTCCATATTGATGTATCGACGGCACAACCTCACAGTTACCACCGACCTGGAACACCGGTAACGGCTGCGCCCCCAATCCTGGGGTTTGTGCTCGCGGTGCAATACGCAACAAAATGCGCCATCCACCCCAAGCCGTCGCCTCGGGATCTGCTGGTCGGATCGGCGAGCGCTCCGGGTCGGCCCCGGCGAACTCGGGCGGTCCTGAGGCCCTGGCCGGGGTCGGCGTTCTTTCGAGGGCATCGTCTTCGGGGTGGATCCTTCTAGTCGGATTATCCACCAGCGTCCGGCTCGGCGGGGCTCAGCAGTTGTCGCACCCACCGCGGGCGGCGCAGAACGGTATCGGTCGATCAGGGACAACGCTGCAACCGACTCACACCGAAATCTTGACCTGAGCTCTGGTGTCCTCCGGGCGTAGCGGTCGCGCGTGGAGGTCGGGAGGATGGACGAGTTCGCTGGGGTGTGCGGGTCTACTCGTGGGGTTGCGGGTGTTCGGCGAGTTCTCGGAGGCGGTCGCGCATCTCGTTCGGGTTGATGTCGGCGAGGTGGGTGAGGATTCGGGTGCCGGTGCAGGTGGTGTCGGCGAGGAGGGCGAGTAGGAGGTGTTCGGTGTCGATGGTGTCGTGTCCGATTAGGGAGGCTTCGCGCAGGCTTTGGGCGAGGGCCTTCTTCAGTGTCGGGGTGAAGGGGGGCCCGGCACATTCGCTGTCGGTGTTCGGGTAGGCGGGGATCTCGTCGAGGGCGCTGTCGATGTGGGGGCCGGTGATCCCCCAGGAGGTGAGGGTGGCACCGGTGGGGCCGCCGGCGGCGACGATGCCGGTGAGGAGGTGTTCGGTGCCGAGGTGGTTGTGGTGGTGGGTTCGGGCCGCGTCGGAGGCAAGCACGACGACGTGGCGTGCTTGGTCGCTGAATTTGTCGAACACCGTTGATCACTCCCTCGGCGAGTGCCCTGCGCGTGGGTGGAGAGCTGTCGCCCTTCCAGTCTCCGTGTGGGGGCGCTGAGCCTGCAACGATGAGTCGCCTCGGTGAGGATGGTTCGGTGCTCGGTTGCGGCTCCGGGTGACTCGGTGCGCATGCAGGCGTGGGGCCGCGCAGTGCGGGGTACGTGGGATGGCACGGACCGGCGTCCACAGGTCCGGCGAAGAATCGCACCGGGCCACACCGGGAGCTGCGCTTCCACCTGGGGTAGTCGCGCCCCGCCGGGCTCGTGAAACGGTCCTCGCGGGCTGACCGGGTGCCGGACGTCTTGGGGCCGTGCCGCTCGCCGTTGCTTCCGATGTGCGGCACCGGGCCTGGTTGATCGACCGCATATCACCGCGGGGTGTCATGGGGGTGCCGGCGAGAGTCGGGTCGGGCGTCGTTCGCTTTCGGACGGGGATCCGATCAGTCCTTGTCTGTTATGTGGGTCGGCTACCGTGGGCGTTTGTGACAGCAGGCAGTGCGGGGCGTGCTCGCAAGATGACGCCGAGCCCTGAGTTTGGGCTCGACTTCGCTCGGGAATGGGTCGAGTTCCTCGATCCCGACAACGCCGAGCACCTCATCGCCGCGGACATGACGTGGCTTCTCTCGCGCTGGACCTGCGTGTTCGGCACCCCGGGCTGCCAGGGCATCGTCGCGGGCCGACCCGACGACGGCTGCTGCTCGCACGGCGCGTTCTTCACCGGCGAGGAGGATGTCGCGAGGTTGCGCGAGTCGGTGAAGCTGCTCAGGCCCGAGGGCTGGCAGTTCATGAAGCAGGGTCTCGGGATGAAGGGGTACATCGAGGAGGCGAGCTCGACGACGAGCCGGCGCTGCGTACCCGCCGCTACCGGGGCGGGTGCATCTTCCTCAACCGCCCTGGATTCGCGGGTGGCATCGGGTGCGCACTGCGTGCGATGGCCCTCAGGCGTGGCATCGAGCCCCTCGAGGTGAAGCCGGGCAGCTGCCGAAACCACTGCAACACGAGCTAATTGACCATACTTCATGGGGTTCTCCTATGAGCCGACCCGTCGGCTCGATGCGTACGGAAATGGTGCTGCGAATGTGCTGCGTGAAGTCGCAGCAGAGTGACGTGCGTACGTCAGACGGACTACTGTACGCAAGACGGTCGTGACACTAGGGATGCCGTGCACCGCTGTCAACCCGCACTATGGGCGGCCCCACACCCCTTGTGGGGAAGACGCCAGCGCGCCCGTGCGCCCCGATCATGAACGGGGCGAACGGGCGTCACATGCTGGAGAGCGGTGTCGGGGGTGCGGGGTCAACGAACTTTCTGCGCACGGTGCCGGAGATGCTGAACACCACTGACCGCGAGGGCGGTAGCCAACACCAGATACAGAGTGATGGTGATGGGACTGTCGACGAGGATGCCGAGGCTGCCTTCGGACACCGCCAGCGCGCGCCGCAACTCCGTTTCTGCCATCGGCCCGAGGATCACCGCGATCAGGACCGGCGCCAGGGGAATGTTGTAGCGGCGCATGATGACACCGATCAGTCCGATGCCCACCAGCAACCACAGGTCGATGACGGACGAGCTGATGGCATAGATCCCGAGCATGGAGAACACGGTGATGCCGGCATAGAGGTAGTGCCGGGGGATCGTCAACAGTTTCGCCCAGACCCCGGCGAACGGCATATTGATCATGACCAGAATGACCAGACCGATGAAGAGGGACGCCAGCAGGGTCCAGACGAGGTCGCCGCTGCGCTCGAACAGCAGCGGGCCGGGCTGCATGCCGTATTGCTGGAAGGCGGCGAGCATGATGGCCGCCGTCGCCGAGGTCGGCAATCCCAGTGCCAGCAGGGCGCCCATTGCAGTACCCGCGGTCGCGTTCGCGGCGGCCTCCGGAGCCGCCAGGCCCCGGATGGAACCGGTGGTGCCGAACTCGGTGTCGTTGCTCCGCTTGGCCAGGTGCTTTTCGGTCCCGTAGGCCATGAAGGTAGGCACCTCGGAGCCGCCGGCAGGAATGAGACCGAAGGGCGCCCCGAACGCCGTGCCGCGCAGCCAGGCGGGCAGTGCCCGGCGGAAGTCGGCGAGGGTGAGCCGAGCCCTGCCGCCAGACGGTGTCCTGGTTGCCACGGGGTCCCGGTGAATTCGGGTGCAGACGTAGAAGACCTCGCCGAGAGCGAGCAGGCCGACGGTGATGACGACAACCGAGATTCCGTCGAACAGTTGCGGCATACCGAGTGTGAAGCGGGCGGTACCACTCGGTCCGTCGATGCCGACCAGGGCGAGGGCGAGACCGATTCCGAGGGCGGCCAGACCGCGGATGACCGATTCGGACACCACGGCTGAGATGGCGAGGAACGCGAAGATCGCCAGCGCGAAGTACTCGGCCGGTCCGAAGACCGTGGCGAGGCGGACCAAGGTCGGGGCGAAGAACACCACCATCGTGGTGGCGATCATGCCGCCGATGAAAGCCCCGATGGCGGCGGTCGCCAGCGCCTTGGCGGCCCGGCCACTGCGAGCCATGCGATGTCCTTCGAAGGTGGAGGCGATCGCCGAGGAATTGCCGGGGGTGTTGAGAAGGATCCCGGACGTGGAGTCCCCGAAGAGGCCGCCGAAGTAGATGCCGGCGAACATGATGAACGCAGCGGTCGGTTCCAGGGAAAAGGTCACCGGCAACAGCAAGGCGACGGCCATCGACGAGCCGAGGCCGGGCAGGACGCCCACGGCCGTGCCCAGAAGCGCTCCGATCAACACCCACAGCAGATTCATCGGAGTCAGGGCCTGCGCGAAGCCCTCGAACAGCAACGGAAGCTGATCCATCAGAACATCCCTCCCACGAACCCGGACGGCAGCGGTAATCCCAGGCCGGCGCTGAATGCGAGCTGGATGACGGACGAGAACAACAGCGCGACACCGACGTCGAACACCGGGCGCGTACTGCCCAGGGCCCGGGCAACCACCCAGAACAGCAAGGCGGCGCAGAGGATCCAGCCCACCGGGTTGAGCAGGACGATGAACACGATGGCGGCAGCGAGCACCTGCGCGAGGGTGCGCCAGTCCGAGTACGTCTTCCAACGCGGCGACTTCGGTGCGGGGCGGGCGTCGGTGCGCTCGTCGCCGACGTCACCGAGGTCGCGGAGCATCTCGGCGGAGAAGTCGCCGTGTCCGGGATGCGGTTCGGTATCGGGCACGCGGGGGTGCCGCAGGATATCGATGGCCAGCGCGGTCGCTGTCCCGTACAGCACGGCGCAGACGATGATCGGGAAGAACTGCGGGCCCGGGACGGCGGTGCCGAGGACGTGCATGGAGACGGTGCCGATGGTGAAGCAGACGGCCAGCACGTAGAGCAGTGCGGCGACCACGAATTCGCTGCGACCGGTCCAGAATCGTCGTCGCTGCGAAGCGCTGGTCGACGGGACGGCGTGGCTGTGGATGATACTCATCGTCCGAGTTCCTCGATGATGTCTTGGGCTCGTGCGACCTCGAGTTCGATGAACTGCGCGAACTCGGTGTCGGTCGAGAAGGTGTCGGTCCAGTTGTTGCGGTCGATGGCCTCTTGCCACTGCGGTGAGTCCCGCATCTCGGTGACGATGTCGACGAGTTCTCGTTTGGCCTCATCGGTGACGCCGGGGGCTGCAACGACGCCCAACCAGTTCGACATGGCCACATCCACGCCCTGTTCGCGGAACGTCGGCAGATCGATTCCGTCGATGCGCTCGGGTGCGGAGATGGCCAGGGCCCGCAGGGTGCCGGCTTCGATCTGGTCACTGACTTCGTTGTAGCCGGACACTCCGGCCGTGGTGACGTGGGAGAGCAGGGCGGACAATGCTTCTCCTCCTCCGGAATAGGGGATGTAGTTGACCTCTCGCGGATCGATGCCGGTCTGTTTGGCGAGCAGACCGCTCAGGAGATGGTCGATTGAGCCGAGGGAGCCACCACTGACCGAGGTTCCGCCGGGGTCGCGCCGCCACGCGGCGATGAAGTCGTCGAGGGTCTGAATCGGAGAGTCCGCGGGGACGACCAATGCCGCGTAATAGTCGGCCATGCGGGCGATCGGCACGACGTCGGCGAGGGACTCGGGATTGTCCGACAGTTCCACCGCGCCGACCATCACCCCGCCGGTGACCATCAGGGCATCCTCGCGTCCCGGGTTCTGGACGAATTGGCTCAATCCGATGGTGCCGCCCGCACCGGGAACATTGACGACCTGGGGATTGTTCACCGTTCCCTGACTGCGCAGTGCTTGCTGAGCCTCCCGTGCGAAGCCGTCCCACCCGCCGCCGGGAGCCGCGGGGGCAACCAGGGTGAGTTTGCTGCGTGCGGTGGCCGTTCCTCCCGAGGAGGCGGCGTTGACGAAAGCCAGCACGGTGACTGCGGCGACCAGGAGGCCGAACAGAACGGTAGGGAGCGGCTTCATGGCGGGTCCTCTCCCCGGACGCGTTCGAGGTCGGCGGTGCTCATCGGTCGGCGACGTGCGTGCAGCGCGCGGCATGGCTAGCGACCGGTGAAGTACAGGCGGCGGGCGAAGTCGGCGACCGCTTCGCTCATCGCGGCGGGCTGCTCGGGCGCCAGTGCATGCCCGGCGTCAGGGATGACGGACACGGTGACGCGCTCGCCGAGCATCGGCTTGAAGATGTCGGGCACGACGACCGCGTCGAACTGGGCTTGCAGGTCGAGCATAGGGGCCGTGCCACCGGCGAAGTAGGCGTCGACCGGGGTCACGTTGCGCGCGTGTGCCTGTGCGCGGTGGGTCTCGGGGAACCACCCGGTCAGCCACGGACGGGGGTCGTGGCCGGGGGCGAAGAACGCTTGCTGAAGGTAGCGGAGGCGCTGTGCTTCCGGCAGCGACAGATCGCCGGCCCCGTCGATGGCCTCACGCAACCTGCCGTAGGGCTTCTCGGTGGACTCGGGAGGCAGCTTGCCGGCCGACGCCGCGGCCATGACCAGCCCGCGCACCAGCTCCGGCCGGTCCTGAGCCAACATTCGCGCCGGCTGGCTGCCCCAGGCGTGCCCGACCACGACCGCGGGCCCGGCCTGCTCGTGGTCGAGAACAGCCGCCACATCCGCCGCGAAGGCGTGCATATCGAGGTGGTCCATCGGCCCCTTGCTCGCACCGATCCCGCGTGGCTGGGGGCGCAGAACCCGGAAACCGGCAGCGGTGAGGCGGGGAGCGACGTCGTCGTAGTCCTCGGCTGCGCGACCGAGGGACGGCAGGATGACGATCACGGGACCGCGGCCCTGGCTCAGGGTTTCGATCTGAACATCGTTGTAGGCGAAGATCGTTCGTTCCACCTCCGCCGAGGTGCCGGGGGCCGGGGCAGGTGATGCCGTCGAGGGCGCGGTCGCTGCGCCACGCAGCGGGCCGGGGGGTAGGTCACTCGGGTTCACAGGGTTCCCTTCATGCCGAATCGGCAGGTATCGAGTTCTGAGGTGGGGAGGGGAGAGATGTCCGGAACCCACACGCCAGACGAGGGCGAAGCGGGCTCACCGCCCGCTGAAATGTTCGACAGACGTACATCCGTACGGCTGTCGAATACGCTAAACGTGCTCCACGACACTGTCAACACCTCACCGTGACTGCCATCACTGTACGTTGACCTGCTCCATTCGACCTTGAGTGCTGTGGTCGACGCCCGAGCGGGTGTTGACAGAGATTCACGCCACTCCGTATCGTCGTGAACGTCTTACGTACAAATGTACGTCCTGCGAACAAATGGACTTCGATATGTCTGACTCGACCCCCGCGGCACCCGCGAAACGCCCGTCGCTCTTGCGCAAGGCCTTCATCACCCACCTGTACGTCACCGTCCTGGTCTCGATCGTCCTGGGCGCGGTGGTCGGGCTGATCTGGCCGAACGTGGGTACCGCCCTGCAACCGCTCGGTGACGGCTGGATCTCGTTGATCCGCATGCTCATCGGCCCGGTGGTCTTCTGCGCGATCGTGACCGGCATCGCCTCGGCCGGCCAGCTCGCCGGAGTCGGTCGCATCGGCCTCAAGGCACTCGTCTACTTCGAGGTCGTCACGACGATCGCGCTGATCGTCGGCCTCGTCGTGGTGGACGTGATCAAACCCGGCGCCGGCGTCAACGCCGACCCGGACGACCTGGCGATCACCGGATCGGCGGAGAAATACATCTCCACCGCCGAGAACACGCACTGGTACTCGTTCCTGATCAACATCATTCCCGACACCGTGGTCAGCGCCTTCACCGGACACAGCATCCTGCAGGTGCTGCTCGTCGCACTGCTGTTCGCGATCTCCCTGCGTGCGGTCGGCACCCCCGCGGCACCGGTGGTCAAGGGAATCAATATCGTCGGCGACATCTTCTTCGACATGGTCCGGCTGGTGCTGTACTTGGCACCGATCGGCGCCTTCGGTGCAATGGCCTACGCCACCGGTGCCTACGGCTGGTCCACCCTGCAGAGCCTGGCCTCGCTGGTCGTGACGTTCTGGGTCACCGGAATCCTGTTCTGCCTGACCGTCTTCGGCATCATCTGCCGGATGGCCGGCATCCGGGTGCTGCGCCTGTACGGCTACTTCAAGCCCGAGATCCTGGTGACCCTGGGAACGTCGAACTACGAGGCCGTCATGCCGCAGCTGATGGAAAAACTCATCAAGATCGGCTGCCCGCCCCGCATCGTCAACCTGGTAGTTCCCGCCGGATACGCCTTCAACTCCGACGGCGTCTGCCTCTACCTCGGGTTCTCCTCCCTGTTCCTGGCCCAGGCCTTCGGCATCGACATGAGCTTGACCCAGCAACTCGCCCTGCTCGCCGTTTTCCTCATCACCTCCAAGGGCGCGGCCGGGGTGGCCGGCGCAGGATTCGTCATCCTCGCCGCGACCTTGCCCACCACCGGGGTCATTCCGGTCGCCGGCATCATGCTCATCCTCGGCGTCGACCGGTTCATGTCCACCATGCGCGGCCTGGTCAGCCTGTCCGGGCAGATGCTCGGCAGCATCGTCGTCAGCCGCTGGGAAAAGCAGTTCGATCCCACCTACGCCACCGAGGTCATGAAAGGGCACACCACCCCGACCGTGATCGACGCCGAACCGACTGTCGCCCCCAAAGAATTCGCCGCGAAATAACGCGCCGACCCGCCAGAACACCGATCGACCAAAGGACGAATAATCGTGGCAAGAGTCGTACCCGCGACGGGTACCGGAGAAGTCGCCGACCGAGTGCGCGCTCGCCGCGGCGGCCACCTCACCCCGCTCGACGAGGCGCTGCTGCACAGCGAGCCCTTCGCCGACGGCTGGAACACCCTGCTCGGCGCGGTCCGCAGCAACATGGACCTGCCGGGCGAGTTGCGGGAGCTGGCGATCTGCCGGGTTGCCGACCTCAACAGCGCCGAGTACGAGTGGCGCGCCCACGCCCCGCTGGCACTGCGTGAGGGCATGTCCGCAGAACAGGTCGCAGCCCTACGGGACGGCGCCGACTCCACGCCGCTCACCCCGCGGCAGCTGCTGGTCCGCGACTACACCGATGCGATGACTCGGACGGTGTCGGTTGACGACGAACTGAGCAACCGACTGCACTCGGAACTGGGCACCCAGCAGTTCGTCGAACTCACCGGAACCATCGCCGCTTACAACATGGTGTCGAGGTTCCTCGTCGCCCTCCACGTCGGACAGCAACGACAGACCGAAGAAAGTGAAGTAACAGCATGAGTGCACGCCTGCAGGGCAAGGTCGCGATCGTCACCGGAGCCGGAAGCGTCGGCCCGGGCTGGGGCAACGGCCGGGCAGCGGCCGTCCGCTTCGCCGAAGAGGGCGCACGCGTCTTCGCCGTCGACCTCAACCGCGACGCCCTCGACGAAACCGTCGCCCGCTTCGACGGGCCCGACGGTGCCATCGTCCCGTTCCAGTGCGACGTCACCGACACCGACGCGGTGCGCACAATGGTCGACGAATGCCGTGGCACGCTCGGAGCCATCGACGTCCTGGTCAACAACGTCGGCGGATCCCGCGCCGGGGGACCGGTGGAGATGAGCGAGGAGGACTGGAACCGTCAGCTCGAATTCAACCTCACCACCACCTTTCTGACCTGTAAGCATGTGCTCCCGCACATGAAGGAGGCCGGGTCGGGCGCCATCGTCAACACCGCCTCCACCTCCGGTATCCGCTGGACCGGCGCCGCCCAGTCCGCCTACGCGGCCTCGAAGGCCGGCATCATCGCCTTCACCCGTTCGATCGCCGTGCAGCACGCCCCGCTCGGCATCCGCGCGAACACCGTCGTTCCCGGCCAGCTGCACACCCCGATGGTCGAGGTCCGGCTCGCGGGCCAGCGGACCGGGGGAGACGTCGACAAATTGCTCGAGCAGCGCGTGGCCCGGATCCCGCTCGGTTTCATGGGTGACGGCCGCGACACCGCGAACGTCGCGCTGTTCCTCGCCTCCGACGAGGCACGGTTCATCACCGCCACCGAGATCGTCGTCGACGGCGGCATGTCCGCCCGCTGCGACTGACGACCCGCCCGTCGCCCGACAGGAGATCCCATGACCCTCGGACCCGAACCCACCATCCCTGGACCACTCGTACACCCCACACCGCCGTCCTTCCGGCCCCCGCCGGGATCGTGTGACAGCCACTGCCACGTCTTCGGCCCGGCCGCGACGTTCCCCTTCGCCCCGGACCGCACCTTCACCCCACCCGACGTCCCCGAAGCCGCACTGGCACGGTTGCACCGGACGCTCGGGATAGACCGTGCGGTCATCGTCCAATCCGCCTCGCACGGACGAGATCAGGCGGTTCTGATCGATGCGCTGCGTACCGGCGGCGGCCGCTACCGCGGTGTCGCCCTGATCGGACTCGACACCCCGCGCAGCGAACTCGACCGACTACACGCCGAGGGTGTGCGCGGGATCCGGCTGCAGTTCATGCCGCACCTCGGGGCGGCACCGACGGACGAGGAGATTCTGCGGTACGCCGACCTGGTCGAGCCGCTCGGCTGGCACGTCGAGATTCACGTCGCGGGCACCGGAGCCGTCGACCGCTTCGGTGTCATCACCAAGATCCCCACCCGCGTGGTGATCGACCACCTCGGCCGGGTGGACTTGAACGACGGCCTCGACAGCCCGCCCGTGCAGGCACTGCGACGACTGCTCGACACCGGCACCGTCTGGCTGAAACTGAGCGGCACCTACCGAGTCACCCTCACCGGCGCGCCCTATGACGACGCCAACGCGCTCGCCGCATCCCTGGCGGCGCACGCCCCCGAGCGCGTCGTGTGGGGGACCGACTTCCCCCACCCCAACCTCTACGGCCCGATGCCCGACGACGGGATCCTCCTCGACGGCATCCCGGACATCGTTCCCGACGAGAGAAACCGACACAAACTCCTGGTCGCCAACCCGACGGAATTGTTCGACTTCTCCTGACCGCCAGCACCGTCTGAAATAGATACGGGCGCAGATCCTTTGCCGGGTCTGCGCCCGTATTGATGTGTCAGCCCGAGGCGGTGTGATGCCGCGAAAAGCGGCTGTGACTCGAGATGGTCTCCGCAGTACGGAGCAACTGCGGAACCACCTCCTCTTCCAGAGACTGCACCGTCACCCGTGCCGCATTGGCAGAGACGTTCAGCGCCATGATCGGGCGGCCCTGATGATCGTGCACGGGCACGGCCGCCGACCGCACCCCTTCCTCCCGCTCGCCGTCGATGATCGCGAAACCTTGCTTGCGGACCCGGGCCAATTCCTCACGCAGCTCGTCCGGATCGCAAATCGTTGTGGGCGTCAATCGTCGGAGTTCGGTGCTCGCGAGATACTCGTCCAGCGCCTGCGGCGACAACGAGGCCAACAGCACCCGGCCCAACGACGTGGGATACGCCGGCAGCCGGGCTCCCACGGTCAACGTGATCGTCATCGACCGGGCCGCCGGAACGCGGGCCACGTACACGATATCGGGAGCGTCCAGGACCGCCAAAGACACCGACTCCCGCACCGAATCGGCAAGATCGCGCATGTAGGGCATCGCGTGATCCCACACCGGCGTCGACGACAGGTAGGCGTACCCGAGTCGCATCATTTGCGGCGTCAGCACGAAGGTCTTGTTCTCCGCGGGTGATGCGAAGCCCAGTCGCACCAACGTGAGTAGGATCCGCCGCACCGTGGGGCGGGTCAGCCCGGTCAGCGCGGACGCCTCCGAAATGGTCAGGGCGGGATGCTCGGCGCTGAACGCCTCGATCACTTGAAACGCCTTGCTGACCGACTCGATGTAGTCCGGATCGTCTCTCGGCATCTGCCTGTGCTCCTCCTCGCGTACGCACCCGGTCGTACGCCGCTGCAGTCTCTGAGCACGCTGGGCACGGCCGAAACCCATCCTAACGTCCTCTCGGCCAGTACCCCCGACGCAACGCTGCCACCTGCCCGATCCCCTGGGGATCGGGCAGGTGGCAGCTGGCAGGGGAAGTTCGTCAGCTCCGTGCAGGCACCGCCACGGACTCGGTGGCCGCGGACGCGCCCGCGGCCACCGGGATCCGCCGAACGAGAGCGTCGAGCGCAACCACGCCCGTGCCTGCGGCACCGATCGACAGCGGGTTCACCTCCGCCTCGAGGACGTCGGGATCGTCGATCGCCAGCCGGGACAGGCCGACGATGGTCTCCGTCAGGGCCGCGACGTCACCCTCGGGCAGACCCCGGTATCCGGTGACGACCGAGAGTCCCTTGACCTCGTCGATCATCTCCCGCGCCGTCGCGGCATCCACCGGCGCGAGCCGCACCGCCGAATCGGCGAAGATCTCGGCGAGCACGCCACCGGTCGACAGCACCACCATCGGCCCGACATCGGGCGAGACCCGGTATCCCACGAGAGCGTCGGCCAGACCCTTCGGCGCCATCTTCTGGACGAGCACTCGGTCGACCACCACGCCCGGGTCGTAGCCGGCGACGTTGGCCACGATCTCCCGGGCCGCGCGCCGCACTCCCTCGTCATCGGTGACCCCGAGGACCACGCCGCCGGCATCGCTCTTGTGCGGCACCTTGTCCGAGAGCACCTTCACGACCACCGGATAGGCGAACGGAAGCCCGAGGTCGCAGTCGAGTTCGTCGACCGACACCGCCACCGACGGCGCGAAGGCCACACCCTGGCGCGTCAGCAGATCCGCCGACACCTTTTCGTCGAGGACTTCGGTGTTCGCGGCCGCATCGACGGCGAAGCGAGCACCCTCACCGATGGTCGCCGACACGCGCGTGAACGCCGCCGCCACCACATCGGCGCACGACTCAGGAGTCCGGAACGCCGGGACTCCTGAACGATTGAGGAGTTCGGCGGCCTCGGGCGCCTCGGGCAACGCGAACGCCACCACCGGGACCTCGTGCCCCCCGCTCTCGGAAATCGCCTGCACGGCCAGTTCCGGGTTCAAACGGGCGGACGAACCGATGACGAAGACGATCAGGTCGAACTCACCGCTGTCCTGGAGCAACCGCAGCGCCGTGGTCACCACGTCGTGCCGGGCCCCGGCCAGGCCCAGGTCCGCAATCAAGCTGTGGGGGATGGGAGCCCCTGCCGCGTTCATGTCGGCGACCAGCTGCTCGCTCGGACCGGCGATCGTCATTCCCCGAATAGCCAACTGGTCCACCATGATCGCCGCACCGCCGCCTGTGGTGGTGACTACACCGATCCGGGGTGTCCGCGGCTGGTCGGCCGTCCCGACCCGCTTCAGCAGAGCCGGCGCCTCGACCAGCGACTCGAAGTTGTTCACGCGGGCGAAACCGCAGGCCCGGAAGAAGGCCTCCGACTCGCTGTCCTCACCCGCAAGCGCGCCGGTGTGTGACACCGAGAGTGCGGCAGCCTCTTCCGAGCGTCCCAGCTTATACACCGCAACCGGCTTACCGGCCTTCTGGGCGGCATGTGCGAACGACGCCAGGTCCTCGGAATGGCGCAGCGATTCGAGGAACAACGCATACGAGGTCACCCCAGGATCGTCGAGGGTGGCCTCGCAGATCGAACCCAACGACAGATCGGCCTCGCCACCGGTCGACACCAGGCCGGCGAACCCGATTCCCCGACCGCGAGCCCGGCTGACCAGAGACCCGATCACGCTGCCGGACTGCGATGCCACGAAGATGCCGCCCTGGGGGATGTCCGGTTCGCCGAACGCGGCGTTACCCGTGAGCATCACACCGTTGCGGGGATTGACCACGCCCAGGCTGCTCGGACCCACCACCCGCACGATGCCTTCCGCCGCCGCGGCACGCAGGCGATCTTCCCGTTCCTGCCCCTCCGAGCCTTCCTCGGCGAAACCGGACGAGAGCACCGTCGCCACAGCGACGCCGAGGCGGGCGCACTCGCGGACCGCCTCGATCGCGGCCTCCGCACCGGTCATGATGTACACGTGCTCGGGAACCTCCGGCAGCGAAGACAAACTCGGCCACGCCTTCACTCCCTGCACCGTCTCCCGCCGCGGATTGACGAAATAGGCCTGCCCCTCATATCCGGCCTGCGCCAGGAACTGTTGCGGTCGGGCCGTCGTCTTCGTCGGATCATCCGAGGCGCCCACAATGGCCACACTCTTGGGCGCGAGCAGCGGTCGCGCGATAGCCGTATCTGACTGCTTCTGCATATCTGTCAACTCCTGTGCAGCGAATAGTGCGAAAGGGGTCATGCACCCCAGGCCCGAAGCGGCTCAGCGACCGGATTCGGATTCGAAGTGCGCCGAATCACCGGCCTCCATGCCTTGTGACCATAGTTACATACTCTATAGAGTACTGTCTATGGAGACAAAAAGCAGCGTTCGACGAGCCGATGAGAAGCTGACGGGACCCACCGATTGCGTAGATGGCGACGACTCATCTATCCGCGGCATGGTGAATACGACCTCACTCGCCGCCCGACTGGCGCTGACTGCGGTCGCTGCGGATCGCTTCGTCGGACATCCACCAGACGGCTTCGATCAACGAGTATTCGGCGGGCATCTCCTGGCCCAGGCGCTTCTCGCGGCTACCGGCACGGTGGACGACAGCCGAATAACGAACTCGCTGCATGCATACTTCCTGCGTCCCGGACGGCCGGGGGAGTCCATCAACTATTCCGTCACCCGTATCAGGGACGGAAGATCTTTCTCGACCCGATCGGTCACCGCACACCAGGGAGCTCGGGAACTGATGACCTTCCAAGCATCCTTTACCGAGGCTCGCCCGCTGCAAGATGTGGTCTCCAAGTCCCCACCGCCGTCGCCCGATCCCGAATCGTTGTTGCCACTTCATCAGCGTCACCGGGACCCCTCGGTACCTCCGGACGGGATAAATTGGCCGACCCGCACCCGGTGGCGCACCGCATCCAGGCCGTTGGATGTGAGGTACATAGACGACGGTGACGATCCGGCGCTTCGGCGCTTCTGGTTCCGTGCCGAAGCGCTCAGGTCTACGGCATCACAAAATCTGCACCGGGCGATTGTGGCGTTTGCTTCCGATCGGTCGTTACTTCCTGTAATCGCAAATACACGTGGCGACCTTCGCCGTTCCGGCGAACAGAAGGTGGCAAGTGTGGACCACGCCTTGTGGTTTCACCAAGACGTGCACATAGGTGAATGGTTGTTGTACGTTCAGGACAGTCCACACAGCACCGCACACGGGCTAGGTACCGCACGCGGTCTGATCTACTCCGCCTCAGGGGATCTCGTCGCCACAGTCACCCAACAGGGATTTCGGCAGTGAGATGTCAATTCCAAACCGTCGTTGACAGGCCCTCGTCGACTATCGAATTCGAGGCCTCCCAATCGCACCGGTCCTCTGAAAATGATCTGTCCGATTCTCCTCGGAGACCGGATCTGCAGTCCGATCAGTACAGAATCGTCATCGAAGTGGCCCTCTTTTCGGGGCTATCGCGGTGAAGCCGGGGTCTGGTCGGTGTTCATCAGCCGATTGTTGGCGGCGCTTCTTGAAGCGGTGGCCGAAGATCTCGATATTGCGTTGATTCAGAATCTCGCTCGACCCACTGGCGATCATCACGTTGCGTGTGCGGGCTATGCAGGCGTACATCGATCCTGATCACACCCGAATGTCTGTGCCAACTGGATTCGCTTCACCGTTGGATCGGTGACGTCCTTGGCGGTCGATTGTCGGCGTGGGTGGTTGGGGATCTCGCTCTGTCGGAGGGCTGATAGCCGATTCTGCGGAACCTTGCGTCCGTTGGGGGTTCAGGCATGGCCTTGCGCGTGGTGTAGTGCACCCGCGACGTGGCCGAGTGCGAAACCTCTCTTGCCGACTGTGTTCGGTCGGATCCCGTGCTCGAACGCGCATACGCGCTGGTACACGGCCTTGTCGGAGCACCTCATACGAGTCCGTACCGTCGTCGAGTGCAATCGCTCGCCGGGTCGCCGACCCACACCACCAGGCACGGCTTGTCGTAGTTCCCGGACCGATACCACTGAATGAGGTCCTGTTTCATCGCATCCATCTCGCGGTAGTAGTCCTCGGAGGCCTCACGGAACTCCCACGAACCGAAACGCCCGCACATTGAGCGACCGGTACGGCGGAACGGGTTGCCGACCCTGGTGCGTGAGACCATCGTCGATGGAACCTTCCCTCCGAGATCGCGGCTGTCCGAACCAGAAATATGCTCTGCTGTGGGGGTTTACCGAAATACTCTGCGCGAGTCCTTCCATCTGAGCATCTGTCGATAACTCGATGTGCGGGACAGAGCGGGATCTTCGGGTTGGAGGCTTGGTCGTCGGGCTGGTCCTCGTGCCGCACGAGGCCCGCGCTCCCAGAGCGCAGCTGGGCGATCATTCCCAGTGTGTGGGGACATTGCGCTCGAGTTCGTCGAGCCAGATGCGGGCGGAGGCGTCCGAGGGCGCGCGCCAGTCTCCCCGGGGGGACAGTGATCCTCCCAGGCTGACCTTGGGACCGTTCGGCATCGCCGATCGCTTGAATTGGCTGAACCCGAAGAAACGTTCGACGAACACCGTCAGCCACTGCCGGATGTCGGGAAGTTGGTAGGCGACTCGGGTAGAGGGCGGGTATCCGGGTGGCCAGTCGCCGCCGGCTGGGTCGTGCCAGGCGTGCCAGGCGATGAAGGCAGTCTTCGAGGGGGTGAATCCGTAACGGAGTGCGTGGAAGAGGAAGAAGTCGTGGAGGTCGTAGGGTCCGATCGTGGTTTGGGTGCTTTGGGGCGGCTCACCGGGTGCGGCGGGAATCAGCTCGGGGCTGATCACGGTGTTCAGTACTCGCGCGAGGGTGTGTGACACGTCATCGGAGAATTGGTTGGTCGTCATGACCCATCGGATGAGGTGTTGTATCAGGGTCTTCGGGATTCCCGAGTTGACGTTGTAATGAGACATGTGATCGCCCACCCCGTAGGTCGACCAGCCGAGTGCGATCTCGGAGAGGTCGCCCGTGCCGAGGACGAGTCCGCCGCGTTGATTGGCGGCGCGGAACAGGTAGTCGGTGCGCAGACCCGCCTGAACGTTCTCGAAGGTGATGTCGTACAGCGGAATTCCACGGGCAAAGGGATGGCCCAGTTCGCTGAGCATGAGCCGTGCCGTCGGCGTGATGTCGATCTCGGTGAGGTCGACGCCGAGTGCCGCGCTGAGCCGGCTCGCGTTGGTGCGTGTTCGGTCGCTGGTGGCGAAGCCGGGCAGGGCGTAGGCGAGGATGTCTCGTCGTGGCCGGCCGAGGCGGTCCATCACCTTGGCGGCCACGATCAGCGCTTGGGTGGAGTCCAGGCCGCCGGAGACCCCGATCACGACCTTCGATCCCGGTCGCGCCCGCAGTCGTTGTTCGAGCCCTGCGACCTGAATGTTGTACGCCTCGTAGCAGTCTTGTTCGAGCCGGGCGGGGTCGGCGGGGACGAAGGGATATCGGCTGATTCGGCGGTGCAGGCCGATGTCCTCGGAGGGGGGATGCAACTCGAAGGTGATGCGGCGCAACGACTCGCCTCGTGCGCTGTGTTGCCGCCGGTTGTCGTCGAACGTCCCCATGCGGGTCCGCTCACTGCGCAGAAGCTGCAGGTCGATGTCGGCGACGGCGCGTTGGCGCCCCCGCGAGAACCGTTCTGCCTCTGCGAGCGGCACCCCGTTCTCGTAGATCAGGGTCTGTCCGTCCCAGGACAGGTCCGTGGTCGACTCGCCCGGACCTGCGGCGCAATAGATGTACGCGGCCAGGCAGCGGGCGGACGCTGACCGAACCAGCAGTCGGCGTTCTTCGGCCCGTCCGATTGTGACGGGACTTCCGGAGAGGTTGGCCAGCACGGTGGCACCGGCCAACGACGCCTCGGCGCTCGGTGGAATGGGAACCCACATGTCCTCGCACACCTCGACATGAAACGTGAATCCGGGAACGTCGCCGGCTTCGAACAGCAGGTCGGGGCCGAACGGCACCTCCGTTCCGCCGAGCCGGGTCGTGCGACCGCGCAGGTCGTCCCCGGGCGCGAGCTGCCGTCGCTCGTAAAATTCACGGTAGGTGGGCAGATACGACTTCGGGACCGCACCCAGTAGGCGTCCGCGATGAATCACGGCGACAACGTTGTACACCCGATGCCCGTGGCGTGCGGGCAGGCCGACCAGGAGGACGGGCAACAACTCCGCCGAGCCGGTTACTACCTCACCCAACGCCTGCTCGGCGGCGTCGAGCACGGTGTCCTGCATCAGAAGGTCGTCCACCGAGTAACCCGAGAGTGTCAGTTCCGGGAATACCGCCAACCCGACGCCCTCGTCATGGCAGGCGCGTGCGGCACGCAGAACGGACACCGCGTTCACCCCGGGTTGGACAATTGCCGTGGGAATGGTGCAGGCTGCCGCGCGGAGGAAACCGTGCCGATAGCTGGAGCGGAAGTTCATCGATCACCACCCTTGTCCCGCCGTGTGCGGCCGTGCACCTGCACGTATCCACGATAGGACGTGCGGACCGGATTGGAGACGATCCCGCATCGCGCAGGTGCGCGGCAGCGAGACCGAAAGCGCCGAGACCACGCTGGGGTCACCAGCACCACCCACTCGTCCACCACGACCTTGCTGGTCGTCAGTTCCTCTGCGGCCGCGATGAATGCACCTGACTTCCGATACGTGTCGCCGACGAAGTTGTGTGCGCTGTCGAATTTTTCTCCCGGAGCGTGTGCAATCGGCCTCCGAAACCGACAGTCGGCGAGTGCGCACAATTCATGAATGACACAGGCGGGTAGCGGGGAGCGTCCCGGCTCCCAAGCTTTCGTGTCGGTTCCGTACTCGTGTCGGTCGGGCAAGAGCTGAGCCATGACGTGGGCCGACGGGTCGAGGTCAGGAACGTGCGATGGAGAGCAGTGGCTCTGGTCCGGCAGCGTAGGCGAACGATCCGAGACGCTTCCCCATACTCCCCTTACACCGCGACGGGACTGAATGACGGCGAATTGCTCTTCGTGTTTCCGCCGGCGGCGCGGCCGAGCGAGATTGTGCGGTCCCTGGTCGGCGTATCGATATGAACGTCTGACAAGTGCGGTATCAGCGTTGCCGTGACTGCAGGACGCATCGTGCCGATGCCCCCGGCTCCGTTGCGAGCCAGATGAAAAGGCTGATGGCAATTGCTGCGACGATTGCGCCGACGAGAACACCACCGGGTAGGTGGCGAATCCACGTATACGAGGGATCGGTGCACCGTCGCCGTCGGTATGCAGTGTCGGCGACAGGGTGTGGGTACTGTCTTTCGGGCATGACTGTCGGTCCGCTTCCGCTTCCATCGAGCTCCGCAATTGGCGTTAGTAGTACAACTGTGCGGTTGTTCGTCCTCCCGCCGGAAGAGTCCTAGGTCATCTCCATGCCGGATCGTACTGCCCCGCCCCTTTCATCGCATCAGATGTTTTCTCTGGTTCTGGTTTGAACCCAGCCCACGGACGGGGAACCGGTGGACCGCACATCCGATAATCTGCTATCAGCGCATGCGAGCGCATGTGTCTTTGCTCAACTCCGCGAGGGCCTCGGCTTGCCCCGGCCCGCAACAGCGTTCGGCGAGGACGATCGACTTCGCAGGAGCGCCGTCGGCGTTCGCGTCTGCGATGTTCAGTGCCGGCCCGCCATGGCTTCCGTTCGGCGACCGCAGTGACAATGTCATTCGGCCTAACTGTGTTGTTGTTCGAGAGCGGGCATGACGGTGAAGTGTTGCCGATTAGTGGACGACGATGAGCGGACAACTGACCCAGTGGGTAAGCGTTCTGCTGGTCGATCCCAGCAACATGCCCGGGAATCCACCGCGACCACGGCGACCCACGACGAGCAGTTGCGCGGTTTCTGCGTGCTTGCGCAGATTGTGTGCCGGGCGGTCCGCGACGACCACCGGTCGAACCTTCACGTCCGGGTAATCCTGTACATGCCCTGCCAAGCTCTCGGAGAGTGCGGCGGTTTCACGCGTGCGAACGGTGTCCCATGCGAAATCGCGACTGCCGCGGACTTTGTGCAGGTCAATGTCTGACCATGCGTGTACGGCTACAAGGTCGACATTTCGGAGTGCTGCTTCTTCGAACGCGAGGTCGATCGCGGGTATGCTGCTTGCCGTCCCGTCGACCCCGACCACGACTGGACCGGGTATCTGGTGTGGCTGTACATGCGGGAGTTCGCGTACGACCGCCACGGGACAGTGGGCGTGCGCGACAGCGGCGGCGCTGACCGACCCGAGAATCAGCCGCTCGACGGGCCCATGCCGGTGAGTTCCCACAACCAGCATCTGAGCTGATTCCGACCGCGCGAGAGCAGTTCGGGTACGGGTGATCCGATGCTATGCACCGAAGTGATCTCGAGTGAGCGCCCTTGTACGACTGTCATCGCGATCGCCTTGGCTCGCGCCAGAAGCGTTTCCGCGTCCTCGTCGGCGCCCTCGAAGACCCCGGCGGGCGCCTCGATCGGGACACCGGCGGAACCGGGGCGGGCCGTGACGGACACCAGCGTCAGGGACGCGCCTCGCAGAACCGCTTCCCGCGCGGCCCATGTGACTGCAGAGAGGGCGGAATGTTCGTCGACTCCGACAACGATCGGATCGGCCATGGTGTCCTCCTCCGTGAGCGTGCGCTGGTCGCCTGATCGTGTGATCTCCCGGTGCAGCCCGACTTCACCAAGCATCCCGCAGACGATTTGGGGATGTCAGGAGTCGAAGGTCCTCGCCTGCCGGGCGGCGGGGGCGCTTCGTTCGCGCCCGGGTGGGCGGGCCTTTGCGGGGCACGCGTTGCCGGAGCAGGTGTACACGGCCACCGCGATCGGCGGTGGCCGCATACGCTCGGCGCTTTGGACGGAACCGAGCGCGGTGCCGAAGCGGTGTGGTGCGCGTTCGAGTACCCCGTCTCGTCGGTGCCCCGGTGGTCGCGGTGCGGGTCGATCACGTGGTGCCCGCGCGCTACTGTGCTCGACCGCCCTGCGACTGTCGAGCACAGCGCCTGCCAGGTCATGATCTGTCCCGCCCTCCCTCCCTCACCTCTGATGCGCACCGCGCCCACCGAATCCGGGGAGTGCGCGATGCCGGTGACAGCGGGTAGGGCCTGCGACGAGCCGGCAGGTGATGGCCGGCGATCAAGTCGTTCTGCGAGCGGTCACGAGTCCAGGGTCGATCGGTAGCGCTCCGGATGCGCCGGATGCAGCCTCGCCGCGGAGCCAGGTGGCTGCTCAGGGTAGCGGCCTGCGCTCGCGAGGTCGGCCGGGGCGAAAATTCCCGTCCGCGAATGCGGTGCCGCCGACCGGTGACCCTGTGGGCGACGGTAGTGACCTATGGCCTCTGTCGGTGTGCTGTTGCGGGATCTAGCGTCGATGTCACCGTGTCGGGTGTTGGCGCGGTGGAAGTTGTGGAGGTCGTCATGGTCACTGATTACGACGCACCGCGGCGTACTCGCGTCGAGGATGTCGATACCGACGATGCGGTGGAGGAGCCGCCTGGTCGCCGGCAGTCCCCGATGCCGGTGATCGATGAGGATGCCGACGACGTCGCGGTCGAGGAGGCGTTCGAGTTGCCGGGGGCGGACCTGTCGGGGGAGGGGGAGTTGACGGTGCGAGTTCGGCCTCGGCAGGCGGACGAGTTCGTGTGTTCGGGTTGTTTTCTGGTACATCATCGTTCGCGGCTGGCGGCGACGAAGGATGGAATGAAGTTCTGCCGGGACTGCGCAACCTGAGCCGGCTTGTCGGATCGATCAGCCGGTGCGCCTTCGGGGTCAGCGGCGGTCACCGCCGGGGCGGGGCAGGGTGAGGTGGTGCCCGCGTCATTCGATGACCGGCAGGTGCCGACATCATGCCCGAGCCCATTCGGTGGCGGTCACCGTCTCGGTCGACGACGACCTGACGATCGACGTCGCCGATGACGGTGTCGGTCTTCCTCGGGCGGTGGCGCGGAGCGGGCTGCACAATCTGACTGTTCGGGCCGAGCAGGCCGGAGGTACCTGCACCGTGGCACCCCACGAACCCACTGGCACCCGTCTGACCTGGACTGCTCCGCTGCCGGAACCGTGACTGCGCACCGCCCGGACGGTGGTCCCCTCCGTGTCGGTCCTTGGAGGTGACAGAAGTCCGCCGGTGCCATCGGTACGGCAACGTACACCCGCCTGACCGACCAGGCGCACCAGGCTGCTACCAGCGGGCAACAGGTGCCCGCTGTGTTGCTCGACGATCCCCGCCCACCGATGGGGGCCCGACCGGACAGGACCAGGTCCGCGCCCGGTGGGTGGTCGACGGAGCCGAGCACACCGGCATCGTGGACAGCGGCGTCGGGGCCCGGGCCGGCCAGACGGTCACCGTCTGGGTCGACGAGGACGGCAACTACATGCAAGCCCCGAACACCGGCACCGACAACGCGATCGGGGCCCTTGGTGGTGCGGCACTCGGGTTCCTGGTACTCGGAACGGTCGGCTGCGGCCTGCTCCTGATCGGATTTCATTGGCTGCTCGACAAACGCCACCGCGCGCAGTGGTAGCGGGAATGGCAGAGCCTCGGACACACACCGGGATGGTCGATCAGCTGACGGTCGACGCATACAACTGCGCAACACTCGGCGCCCGTGGGTGGTCCTTGACAGTGGCTGCCATCAGGTGTTCACGGAGACCGTGAGATTGGAAGGGTACCGAACCGCGCAGGTTCCGATGGGATTCGACGATCGCACCGATGCCGACCACCGCTACCGCCTCGACCGACAGGTCGGATGGGTGCGACGCCTCGCGACGGCGGTACACGAGACCGAGCAGGGGCTTGGATTCTCGCAGCTGCTTCGAGTTCGGAGCCCGCGGCATGCCGTGTGCAATAGCGCTGATCAGCTTGATGATCCGACAGTAGGGGTGCCTCGAAATGGGGAGGGATCTCGCCGGTGGTCGAGGACGAACGTTGCTTGGTCCGCACATCGAGTTCTCCGCGGATGTTGCGCCAGTGTGTTGTCCCATATGCCTCCGGTGGGAGCAGTCGGACGCGTTCCGGACCCGGTCGAGGGAGCCGGAGCCTTTCCCCACAGATCGACTCCCGCAGAAACCGACCCGCTCCAGGGCGTTGAGTTGGTATTCAGCGGGTGAAGCGGGCGGGTAGCGTTGGCGCATGCCCAGACAGGCGGCGGGCGGTCCCCACGGAGCAGGTCGGACGGCGCTGGTCGTCGCGGGGGCAGGGGCGCGCGGCGCCTACCAGGCGGGTGCAATCACGACCCTGCTTCCTCGGATGGCCCCGCACAGCGCGACTCCGACGATCTTTGTCGGCACGAGCGCCGGTGCGCTCAACGTGGTGGGGCTCGCCGCATTCGCCGACGACGGACTATCCGTTGCCGCGGAGCGGATCGTCGAATTGTGGACCGACGTCGAGTCGTCCGATGTGTACTCGTTGGTCTCCAGTGTCCTCGGGACGGGTGCGGCATTCTTCGGGCAGGCAATCGGTGTGCCCCGGGTACGGCTGGTCAGCCTGCTCGACACGTCCCCGATCCGCCAGACGCTGCAGCGGCTCGTCCCGTGGGGCCGGATGCATGCGAACATCCGCCATGGACTGGTGGACGCGGTCGCCGTCACCACGACGTCCGTCGAAACGGGCGGAACAGTGGTGTTCGTGGAGAAGAATGACTCGGTCGCCCTGCCCGAGTACGACGCACGGCGAAATATCAGTTATGTTGCGACGACACTGACCGTTGACCATCTCCTCGCGTCCGCGGCCGTCCCAATCCTGTTCCGGCCCATCTACATCAGCGACGGGTGTGCGCCTGAACGCTCGGGCTGGCACATCGACGGCGGTTTGCTGCTCAATACCCCGATCAAACCGTCGCTGGTGCTGGGTGCGAACCACGTGGGTATCGTCGCAACGCAGCCGAGGGTGTGGCCACCGGCCGTCGCGGAAGGTAGTCGGCGGCGCCGGCCCGTATCTCCTGACGTGGCGGGTGTAGCCGCGCTGGCACTGCGGGCGATGCTCGGATATCGCATGATCGAGGATCTGCATGAACTCGAGTTTCGTAACGCGTTGGTCGCGCAGGGCCTGGCGGTCTCGCCCGCCGACCGTCCCATCGGCATCGATTTCGCCGGCCCACCGCTCGAACAGGCAGGACGCATCGGCGAGATCGCGGAGGAGGTGACGGGTGGCCGTTCCGCGTTGCGCAGGTTCCTGCGCAACCCGGCACCATCCGTGATCGCGCGGCTGGTCGGTGGGGATCACGAGGACCGCGGCGACTTACTGAGCTTCTTACTGTTCGATCCGGAGTTCACTGGTCAGATCGCCGAGTTGGGTCGCAAGCATGGCACAGACCCTGGCGGAAGAACGGTGTAGTCCGTATACGAAGCTCCGCGTTGTCGACCGCACACAGAGAACGCAAACCACGCGAACGTGAAGTTTCGTTACCGCCAGCCTGCCTATCGTGACGAAGAGTAGTGGTCAGAGCCCTTGGCCCACCCACACCGTCACCGCCTCGGACCTCGTCCTCACCCACCTGATCCCCGCCGGCGCACCACGAAACGCGAGCGCCGCCGACTCCGCGCCCGAGACGCTGTATCGGGTCCGTTCCGGCGGCGTCGCCGCAAGATCTTCCTGGGCTCGCTGTCGACCCTCGTCGCCGAGACGCAGCACCTGCCGAGAAGACCGACGCGGAGACGGCGATGCCAGAGGTTGTGCCTGGGCCGTACAGGGATCACTCGTCGAGCCAGAGTCGGCGTCGGCATACTCGCAGCATCTCCGAAGCCTCGGACTGGGTGATGGTGTCGGGTGGGTCGGTTTCGAGAAGGTCCTCGAGGCGCCGGAAGAACGTGGTCGCGGGCAGCCCGAACTCGGTTCGGATGCCGTCGGCGGGCCCACCGCCGTGGCGATACCATCGCCGTTCGAAGTCGACCATCTGCACCGCTTCGGTACTGGGCATGATCGTCGCCTTTCACCGTTCAGTCCGGTGCGCCGACATGAGGAGGTGCTGGCGCAAGTTGTGCTCAGTTGCGCACACCGGGGCCGGGCCGTGCTTGCAGTCAACGTATGGCGATCATCGGGGCTCGCTCTAGAGTCCGAAGTCCTCGCCCGGGAAGGTCGGAGGGCTTGCCGTCGCGGTGGCGGGTCACCGGCGGATGTCGGGTTCCCCACAGTGTGCGGCTATCGCGGCGTGTGCCTTTCGTTCGAGCACTGTGGCGGCGGTCCAATCGTTCCCGACAGGGAGGATCGGCTCGGCAACAGCGAGGTGGATGGCTCCACGGTGGATGATCGTGCCTCGGTCGGGCCACATCATCGCGCGGGTGCCCGAGATCGCGACCGGCACGACGGGAAGACCGGCTCGAGCGGCGATCACGAAGGCCCCCATGTGGAAGGGGCGCAGGCCCGGCACCGGAGAGAGGCTGCCTTCGGGGAATACCACCAGAGGTTCGCCACCAGCGGCCGCTTCCTCGAGGTGACCGGTGTCGGCCACGCTCTGTTCGCGCTCGGTCCGCTCGACGAATCGAGTGCCGATCCGCCTCAGCAGGAAGCCGACCAGCGGTTTGTGCTCGAAGACTTCACCTGCCACGAAGGTGAAGTGGTGGGGAAGGATAGTGGACATCGCAATGCCGTCGAGGAAGCTGGCGTGGTTGGCGACCACGACACAAGACGTCACCTGCGCGAGCCGGTCGACTCCGTTCGCGGTCACCGGGGTGCCGGTGAGCCGGGCGAGGCTGCGGGCGGCCGCGTGCACGACAACCCTGCGGGCGCCGAGGCCGGGAACGAGAGCCACGGCGATCAGGGTCGGCAGGCCCACCGCGACGACCACCGACCAGCACCACAGGGCGTACGCCCCGGTCAAGGTGATCGCACCGGCGCGCCGTAGGCGAGGGAGCACACCCCGTGCCCCGAATCTGGCCAGCTGCCACCACACCGGGCGGGGACGAGCCCGCACGTCTCCCTGCTCGTAGTGGTGACGGGTGGCGGCGCGCCGGAGTTTGCCGCTGGAGGTCTTCGGCACGGTACCGGGTGGTGCGAGCACGATGTCGTCCGGTGGTGTGCCGAGCAGGTCGATGCTGATCCCGATGATGCGTTCTCGCAGTCCGGTGAGCGTGGCATCCGCGGTCTGCCGCGTTTCGGCGAGCACCACCAGGCGTTCGGTGCCGCCGGGGTGCCCGGATGTCGCGAAGACGACGACGCACCCCTTCCTGATACCAGGGATATCGCCCACCGCCCGCTCGAGCTCTTCCGGGTGCAGGTTCCGGCCTGCCCGGATGATGAGGTCTTTGATCCGGCCGGTCACGTAGAGTTCTCCACCGTCGAGATAGCCGAGATCGCCGGTGTCGAGCCATCCGTGCCGCAGCAGCGCCTTGGTGGCCCGCGGGTTGCGGAAGTATCCCGTGGTGGCCGAGGGTCCGCGGAACTCGATCCTGCCCTCGCGCCGGTCGCCGAGCACATTTCCCGCCGAGTCGACGACGCGGATCTGATGATTGGGAATCGCCTGGCCGCAGCCGACGAATCGGAGCGGATCCAGGTCGGCATCGGCGGCCCGTATCGCCCGTCCGGTGCGCAGGAAACGCTCGCGGTCGACACGGTCCACGACCGGACCGCGCCCCACCGGGGGGAGAGTGAGGCCGACGCACGCCTCCGCCAGTCCGTAGACCGGGGCCTGGGCCTGGCGGCGTAAGCCGTAGGCGGCGAATCGCTCGGCGAACCTGGTCACGGTATCCGCGCTCACCGGTTCGGCGCCGTTGAACACCATCCGCAACGAGCTGAGGTCGAGCCCGCCGAGCTCCGCGTCGGTGATTTTGCGCATGCACAGCTCGAAGGCGAAGTTCGGGGCCGCGGACAGCGTGCCGAGGTGGGCATCGATGGCCCATAGCCACCGCGCGGGCCGGGCCAGGAACTCCAGCGGCGACATCACCGCCAGCGGCACACCGAAGTACAGGCTGGACAGCCACGCACCGATCAGGCCCATATCGTGGTACAGCGGCAGCCAGCTGACGAAGACGTCCGAAGTGGAGACTCCCGTCGCCGTGCCCATCGCCCGGATGTTGGACAGGAGGTTCGCGTGGGTCAGGGTCACCCCCTTGGGGTCGCCGGTGCTGCCCGAGGTGTACTGCAGCAGAGCGATGTCATCGGCGCCCCGGACCGCGCCGGCCGCTTCCCCGTAGCCGGTCAGTTCGTTCGGGGTGAGGACGTGGCGCACTGACTCCACCTGGCCGCGTACCAGCCGGGCCAGGCGCGCGGCTTCCGGATCGGTGACCAGCATGCGGGCCTGCGCGTTGCCGAGGATGTGGACCTGGCGGCGCAGGTGCTCGGCGAGTTGCGACGGACGGGCAGGCGGGTAGACCGGTACCGGGACGCCGCCGGCCAGAAGCACGCCGAGGAAGGTGGTGAAGTAGTCCCGGCCTGTGGGCAGCATGATGGCTGCCCGGTCGCCGGGCCGGAGGTCGCGCGCGAGTAGGGCGGCGGACACGGTGGCGGCGGCGGACTGCAGCTCGCCGTAGCAGACCTCGTCCTGTGTTCCCTCGTCTTCCGTCCCGCCGGAAAGGATGCGCAGGTGTACGCGATCGGGGTGGGTGCGGGCATGCCACGACAGCGCCTCGGTGAGGGTGGCGGTCGCGTCCGGAGTCCGCGCGATCGGCGGTGGCGCGGGGTGCCGCACGGGTATCGACGGCAGACGGCTCCGCGACGGGGCGCGGCGCACGGCGGTCATAAGATCACGGGGCGTCTCTACGGTGGCGAGGACGCCGCGGTCCAGGCTCACCCCGAACGCATCTTCGGTACGGGCGAGCAATTCGGTGACACCGAGGCTGTCCAGCCCGAGGTCATGGCCGAACTCGCTGTCGAGCGTCGCGGGCGCCGCACGATCGACGGTGCGCCGTTCGGCCACGAGATCCCGGACAACCGCGAGCAGCAGGTCCTCGTCCTGCCCGGAGGTCGTCACCGGTCATCCATCATGGGACCACCTCGTCACGTGCGGTGGAGGAGGTTGTCCCGCTGCCCGTCACTGTGCAGGCGGGCGATTGCCTCGGCCGGCAGAGGCGCGAGTGAACACATTTGCCGCGGCGACGCAGTGTCCCGTTGCGCCACGATGTCGGTGGCCGGAACGTGGCGCATGTCCAGCCCTCGAGCGCGACGTCCGCGAGCGGGCGGTTGGCCGTACCGGAGTCAATGTGAAGAGTCATCGGGTCCCGGACCCGGTTTGCTCGTCCGATCGGGTCGGCGCCAGGTGCTCGGCGAACCAGTCGCGGGCGAGGACGGCGACCTGTTCGAGGGTGCCCGGCTCCTCGAACAGGTGGGTGGCGCCGGGCACCACCGCAAGCGCGCTCTCGCATGTCAGGGCCGCCTGCGCCCGCCGGTTGAGTTCCAGCACGACGTCGTCACTTCCGCCCACGATGAGCAGTGTCGGTGCGCGCACGGCGGCCAGCTCGTCGCCGGCGAGGTCGGGCCTGCCGCCGCGGGAGACGACGGCGGCGACGTCGACCTGTGGGTCGGTCGCGGCCCGGAGTGCCGCGCCGGCGCCGGTGCTCGCCCCGAAGTAGCCGATCCGGAGATCGTTCACTTCCGCTTGGGTGCCCAACCACCGGGTCACCGCGACCAGCCGCTGCGCGAGCAGCTCGATGTCGAAGACCCTGGCCCGGTGGGTTTCCTCTTCCGCGGTGAGCAGGTCGAACAGCAGGGTACCCAGCCCGGCCCGGTTGAGCACCGAGGCGACGTAGCGGTTGCGCGGGCTGTGTCGGCTACTACCGCTGCCGTGTGCGAACACGACGATGCCGACCGGATTCTCGGGGACGGTGAGGTGCCCGGTCAGCGACACTTGCCCGGCCCGAACCGTTACCTCCTCGTCTCGCAGCAGGGGGTCGGCTGCCGGTGGCGGAACCGGTTCCGGGATGCGTTCGGCGGCGCGGCGTAACAGGTCGCAGACCTCGTCGTCGGAGGTTTGCCCGAAATGGACGTACCACTGCCCGACGGCGTCGAACCACGTCGGAGCCTCCAGCGAGATCACCTCGTCGGCTTCTCCGGCCAGGTCGTGGATCGCCTCGCGAGATCCCACCGGAACGGCCAGCACCACCCGCGCCGCGCCGTGTGCCCGGGCCACCTGGCATCCCGCGCGGGCGGTGGCGCCGGTCGCCATCCCGTCGTCGATGATGACCGCGGTCCGCCCGGTCAGCGGAACCCGTGGGCGCGCGCGCCTAAATCGTGCGCTTCTGCGTTGCAGCTCGGCCCGCTGGGTTCGCTCCACCATCGTGAGCTCCTCGGCGGTGACGTGCGCCATGCGAACAACGTCGTCGTTGAGCACGCGCACCCCGTCCTCGCCGATCGCGCCGAAGGCGAACTCCGGCTGGTAGGGAACGCCGAGCTTGCGTACGACGATCACGTCGAGCGGGGCTTCCAGCGCGCGGGCCACTTCGTAGGCAACGGGAACACCACCTCGCGGCAAACCGAGAACCACGGTGTTCTCGTCGCGAAAGGCCTGTAGTCGTCCGGCCAACCGACGTCCTGCGTCGCGGCGATCGAGAAACGGCATCGGGAGCCACCTCCTACCCAGGTTGTTCACCACCCTGCGCCCGATCCCTCTCCCTCGACAGGGCCAGCCGTTACCAACCGGTGGGACCTTGGTCCTTCACGAGAACGCATCACCTCACCGGTAGGCAGGACTCGACGGGCATCCACGTCCGGCCGTGAAGTCCGGAACGCAACCCAAAGTCCCGATTCCGGGAGCGTGAAGTCAGCATCGCAGGGTCCGGTCGCACGACGGGCTGAATGTGCCGGACGCCCGGACCGCCAGGCGTGGCCGGATATCGAATCAAGTTCGGAGCGCGAGGTGCCCTCTGCGCACCGCGGGTGATGGCGGCCAGGCAGTGCCGTGCCGAAGATCGTCCGCTGTTGGTGACGATGGACCCTGATGTCCCCGGCCACTGACGGGTTCACTGGAAGACAGCATCGTTCCAGGAGAGGTTGGAGTCGTCGTGACAGCCACCATCGTCATTGTCGCCATCGTCGTCGTTGTGGCCTTACTGCTGTCGGCTTCGATACGTGTGGTGAAGCAGTATGAGAAAGGGGTGCACTTCCGGCTCGGGAAGATCATTGCCGTCCACGATCCCGGCTTGAGGCTGATCATCCCGGTCGTCGACAACCTCACGAAGGTCTCGATGCGGATCGTGACCATGCCGATTCAGTCCCAGGGCATCATTACCCGGGACAATGTCAGTGTCGACATCGCTGCGGTCGCGTACTTCCGGGTCGTCGACGCGAGGAAATCGGTGGTCGTGATCGAGAACGTCGACAGCGCCATCAACCAGATCGCCCAGACCACGCTGCGGAACGTCGTCGGGCAGCATTCTCTCGACGAGGCACTGTCCGACACCGCGGTCATCAACGGGAGCATCCGGCAGATCCTCGATACCACCACCCTCGAGTGGGGCGTCGAAGTCACTCTTGTCGAGCTCAAGGACATTCAGTTGCCCGACACCATGAAACGGGCGATGGCCCGCGAGGCCGAGGCCGAACGGGAGAAGAGAGCGAAGATCATTGCCGCCGAAGGGGAAGCGCGGGCGGCAGCGGCGCTCGGCGAAGCATCGGACACGATGATGGCCCACCCCCTCGCCCTGCAGTTGCGCAATCTGCAGACCCTTCTCGAGCTCGGGGTCGAGAAGAACACCACGGTGGTGTTCCCTGCCCCGCTGATGAGTGCGATCGGCGAAGTAGCGGCGTTCCTGTCCCGCGAAACGGCCGCCGCCGCACCCCTCACCCAACCGGTCATGGGGCAGTCGAACATCGACACGAGGGACGGCAACCCGTCGACGACTTCGCCCTACCCGGCCACAGCCGCACCCACCGTCAACTAGAAGAGACATTGCGAACATCGCGTGTGGTCGCTGCGAATGCCGACAGACACCTCGCCGTAGAGGGGGAGTACCCGGCATTCCTGCCGCAAGGCGGCCAATCCCTTCGGCGATAACGCCTGTGTGGACCGCGGTTCGGGTCTTGGCGCCTGCTCGGCACGAGCGAATGAACGGGGTATCCGTCCTGTTCGGTTTGAGGGTGTCCTGTGCATGGTGAGTGGAGGAGTTCACTTGTGGGCCATCGCAGTCTGGAAGCAGGCGGTGTTCCCAGTCCTCGCTGCGTGTACCGTCGCGATCGCTCGCCAACTTCCGGCGACCGGTGTCGACGGTCACCCGTGGCTCCTCGCGCACCTCGGATCAGCGGGGGCTATCGGGAGAACGGCTGCCCGGCGCGGGTTCGGCGAGGGTGTGGGCTGACCAATGGCCGGTGACCCAATCCGCGTCCGGGGCCCGGTGGTATCCCAACGTGAGCAATGCCGACTCCAATGCGGCGAAATCGATGGATCCTTCCGGCAGCAGACCCCATCGCGGCGGCTTCTCGATGCGGTGCACCACCTCCCCGGAGGAGTCACGGACGATGAGGACGGTGTGTGTGGGGTCGATGTTGGCGCACACTTCGAACAAGCCCATGAGTTGATCCTGCGCGCTCGCGCTGCGGATCGGTAGACCTCGACAACCCCGGCCCGCCGTCGAGCATGCCCCGGGCCAGGATGGTCGCCGTCCCGGGGAAGTTCTCGAGGTAAGGACCGTTGGCCCTACTGCCAGATCCCGAGGGGGAGTGGACTCGGAAAGGTCAAACAACCACCTCCCAGTTTCTGGAGTCAGCCATGAGTATTTTGTCCCCCCGCCGTCCCAGCCAGTCGTCGTGGCCGGCATTGCCGGATTGGTCGGATCTGATGGCCCGATTCGAGTCGATGCCCCCGTGGACGTCCCTCGAGGGTCACATGATCCGCGTCGAGGAACACCTCGACGAAGGCCGGTACACGTTGCGCGCCGAACTGCCCGGGATCGACCCCGCCAAGGACGTCGACATCAGCGTCCGGGACGGGCAGTTGACGATCAAGGCCGAACGCACCGAACAACACAAGGAAGGCACCCGGTCGGAATTCCACTACGGCAGCTTCTACCGGTCGATGCCGTTGCCGGCCGGGGCGAAGGAAGACGACATCGACGCGTCCTACACCGACGGCATCCTCACCGTGACGATGCCGGTCACCGAATCCCCGACCCCGGAAAAGCACATCGAAATCACGAAGACGGCCGCCGCCGGTAACGGCCGCAACTGACGCGCGGTCGGCAACTCGGGACCAGGCTGATCACCACCACCATCGCCCCGGTCCCGGTGGGTGACCCCGCATATCGAGGACAGCATGCCCAAGACGATCATCCCGATCGTCGCGGCCCTGTGGCTCGTGCTTGCCGCGCTCGCGGCCTGGAGCACCATCGCGTTCGCGTTCGCGGTCGCCTCGCTGGCCACCGTCGTGCTGGGCTGCTACCTGCTGTCGAGCGCGGTCACCGGGCCCCGACACCGCTGACAGAATCAGGCTTCCTCGGATGAATTCCATTCTTTGACAACGACTTTTGGAGATCACCACTCATGACCACAGCACGTGACATCATGCACACCGGTGCAACCTGCATCGGCGAACACGACACCCTCACCACCGCCGCGCAACGCATGCGGGAGTTGGACGTCGGGGCGCTGCCGATCTGCGGTGACGACGACCGCCTCCACGGCATCATCACCGACCGGGACATCGTCCTCAAATGCGTTGCCGCCGGCACAGATCCCAACACGATGACCGCGGGTGATCTCGCACAGGGCAGCACCTACCACGTCGATTCCAGCGCGAGCGTCGAACAGGTCGTCACCGTGATGGAAGAACACCAGATCCGCCGCCTGCCCGTCCTCGACGAGCACCGGCTCGTCGGCATGATCAGTGAAGCCGACATCGCCCGGCACCTGCCCGAACACGCCGTCGGCGCATTCGTCGAAGCCATCTGCGCCCCGAAAGCCCTCCCGAGTCAATGAACCCGTGGCGGGGAGGCCCGTGCGGGCCCTCCCCGCCGCCCAGTAGGAGTTGAGAACAATGTCGTCCTCGACACACATCCCGATCCACACCCATCCGGACATCGTCGCGTTGCGCCAACGCTACGACCAGGCGGCCGAACAGCCCACCGCCCAGGTCGCCGACGGGCTGATGTTGCTGTCCGGACTGTACGGCGCGGCGTCCGCCTGGATCATCGGCTTCGCCGACCAGAGTTCGATCACCATGTCGAACCTGATCGCCGGTCTCGCGGTCGCGCTGTTGGCGGCCGCGTTCGGGTCGGCCTACGGCCGCACCCACGGCATGACCTTTGTCGCGCCGGTGCTCGGGATCTGGTTGGTCGTATCCCCCTGGCTCGTCACCGGTGTGACCACCGGCACCGCGATGATCTGGTCCAACGTTGTCGTCGGGGCGGTGGTGTGTGTACTGGGCCTGGCCGCCATCGCGGTGGGAACCGACCTTTTGCGGCGATCATCATGACCAGCGGCCCTGCGCGGTCGTTCCCCCGACGCGCGAACACGGAGTCGTCCACTGGTTCAACCCTGAGCAGGGGTTCGGTCTCATCACCCCCGATGACGGCGGCGCGGCCGTCTTCGTGCACTTCTCGGCGATCGCCGGAAACGGCTTCGGCACCCTCCACGACGGTGAGGTGGTGGCCTACGAGATCGACGGAATCACGACGAACCAACCGCAAGCCCGCAACGTGCACGCCCTCGGGGTGCAGTCCCGCCACACTGCTTGATCAACGAGGTTGAAGTCGAGCACGGCACCGCCCATCGCGCACATGCGTGGCGGCGGAGACGATGACGGGGGACGTCGCAGCCGGCCGAATCGTGAGGAAGACTCATGCTTGCACACGAACAGGCCCCGATCGTGGTCACCGTGGACCAACCACCCATCGGGCGCGACGCCGCGCTGTGGTCCGCCGCCCTGGCCGAACGCCTGCACTGCCCGCTGCGGATCGTCCACATCGTTCAGGCCACCGACCACAGGTGGGCGGACATCGCCCACCACCCGGATGCGGGCCCACCGTATACGAGCGCTGTCGGGGTCGTCGACGATGCGATCGCGGTCGTGCACCGCCGATTCCCCGATCTCGACGTCAGCGGTGCGCTGATCGAGGAAGTCACCAGCACACCGATCGACCCGTCCACCACGCGAGCACTGGCCACCGCAGGACAGGGTGCGCGGATGGTGGTACTCGGGCACCCCGACGCCGGAAACACCGACGTCCTGGCAGCAACCTCGCGGGCCGCCAACGTCACCGAACACACCCCGTGCCCGATCACCATCTGGCGGGGGCAACCGGGACAGCTTCCCGACCAGCGGCCCGTGGTCCTCGGAGTCGACACCGACACCGACAGCGCCGAAGCCGCCCTGATGGCGTTCGAATACGCGGACGTGTTCGGCGCCCCACTGATCGCCGTACACTCCCAGCCCACCGCGCCGGCACCCGAGCAGGCCACAGGTCTGGACACCCTCGAGGGCATCCTGTCCGCGGCACGGGCGGCGTTCCCGGGCGTCGCCGTCACCGCATCCGTCGTGCCCGGCCCGCCCCGGGAGGCGTTGAGCGAACGCGCAGCGGGTGCACAACTGGTGGTCATCGGAACCCACGGGCGACGACCCACCGCAGCGGCTGGGACAGGTGACTCGGTGAGCCCGTACCTGTTCCACCACAGCCGGTGCCCGACGATGGTCTGCCCACCCCGGCCGCCACCGGATGAACCCGGCCGGGCGCGCCGGCCGACCGCGCAAGCCAGGGCGGTGCCCGCGTCCGCGACCGACACCGCGATCCCCGGTGTCACCACCCGCGCGCTCGGCCCAGACGATTGTGACGCGGTCGTGCACCTGCACGAGCAGCTGTCCGACGAGGATGCCTATCTGCGTTTCTTCGCGCCGCGCCCGAAACACCTCGGCGAGTTCGCTTCCCAGATCTGCCGGCAGGACTACGCGCACCTGTCCCTCGGCGCCTTCGAAGACGATCACCTTGTCGGCGTCGCCAACTACGTCGTCACCGACACCACCCCCGGACACATCGGCGCCGAGATCGCACTCGCCGTCACCGGCCACGAACAACGGCACGGCATCGGCACACAGCTGGTGCGGCAATTGGGAACAGCCGCCTACCTCCACGGTGTGGCACACCTGACCGCGGAAATCCTCGCGGAGAACACCCTCATGCTCGCGATCATCACCGAACAGGGCTGGACCGACGCACTGCACCACGACGGAGCAACGGTGCACTTCGACCTCGAACTGATCTCACACCGGGAGTTGCACCCGCAGATCCCCGAAATGCCGCAGGACGGAAACGCAGGTCGAGTCATCCGGAAACGAAGCCTCTGAACGCGGAACCCGAATCGCAGTGGGCGACGGAGGTCAATTCCAAGGGCGAAGAGGCCGTCGGGTAGCCGCGGCTCTCTCACCGGCGTGACCGGCTAGGCCACCGGCCGAGCACCGACGGCCTTACGACGCTGCCGCACTCGCTTGTGGGTGTAGTCGGCGAGGAGCACTGCCGGAATGGCCAGGACCGCGACGACGAACCCTTCTGTGGGCGGCACCGTGTGCCCCAGAAGGTCCGCGACGGGAGTGACGAGCAGGAAGAACGCCAGTGCGCCGAGCTCGGCGAGGACCGCCCACAGCAGCAGTCGATTGGTCGTCCACCCCATCGCCCACGGCGGTCGGCTGGTGCTCCGGCACGCGAACGCGGTCCCGATCTGACCCAGCACCACTGCTGTGAACGCGGCCCCCGACGCGGCCAGTAATGCAGGGCCGGTGGGGAACTCGCCGCCCGGCCGCCACCCTGCCACCATGAGGGCAACGAGAAACGCCGTCATCTCCACCAACGCCTCGGTGGGACCGAGAACACCGAAGACCCTGGTGAACAACGACGTGTCCACCAGATGCCGGCGTTCCGGTGGCCGTTCGAGGACCCCCTTACTGGGCGCCTCGCCGCCTAATGCAAGGGCGGGTAGAAGGTCGGTTCCGATGTCGATGCACAGGATCTGCAGCACGCTCAATGCCAGCGGGAACAGGCCACCGGACAACCCCCACAAGGCGAATGGCGTCAACTCCGCCACGTTGTCGGTCAGATGGTAGGTGAGGAACCGGCGGATGTTGGCGTATGTGGCACGTCCCTGTTCGACTGCGGTCATGATGGTGGCGAAATCATCGTCGAGTAGCACGAGATCCGCGGCTTCGCGGGCGACGTCGGTTCCGCCCCGGCCCATCGCCACCCCGATGTCGGCCTGACGTAATGCCGGACCGTCGTTGACTCCGTCCCCGGTCATCGCCACGATGTGTCCACGGGCCTGCAGAGCCTTGGCGACGCGAAGTTTCTGTTCCGGGGACACCCGGCTGACGACTATCCCGTCGCGATCGAGGAGGGCGCCGAGGATCTGATCGTCCGCGGGCAGGTCCGCGCCCTGGACAACCATGTCGTCGGGGCCGAGCAGGCCGATCTCGCGGGCGATGGCGTGCGCCGTCGACGGATGATCGCCGGTCAGCATCGCGACTCGGATGCCGGCGCTGCGCGCCGCCGCAAGTGCCCGGGGCACGGTCGTGCGCGGCGGATCTTCCAAACCGAGCAACCCCAGCAACTCCAGATCGCGCTCGATGAGGTCGGGCGAGGCGTCGGGGCCGGGGTCGTCGAGTTCACGGCGGGCCACCGCAAGCACCCGTAGGCCTCGGGAGGCCATGTCCTCGACCGCGGAGTGGGCCTGGACGAGCAACGCCCTTCCGGCGGCGCAGCGGGGAAGCACAGCGTCGGGCGCTCCTTTGAGGAACAGCTGCCCGCGCACGATCACCGATTCACGCCGTCGTCGCGGGTCGAAACCGAAACGTCTGACCACCTCCTCTGCCGGCACCGGTGAATCCGGCGATAAGAGACGCGCCGCGAAGGCCGCGATCGCCGCCTCCATCGGATCACCGACCGGTTGCCACTCGCCGTCCTTGTGGACGACCCGTCCTTTCGAGGCCGCGACTCCGGCCCTCCCGGCTTCCGCGGCCCGAGCGATGGCCGACGGCGCGCCCGCCACCGAACCTGTCGGTTCGTATCCCTCGCCGTGGACCGACACGGACCCGTCCGCAGTCCACACTTCGACGACGTTCATCTGGTTCTGGGTGAGAGTCCCTGTCTTGTCGGTGCAGATGAAGGTGGTGGCGCCGAGTGTCTCGACGGCCTCGAGGTTCCGGACGAGTGCGTCACTGCGTGCCATGCGCTGGGCCCCCATCGCGAGGGACAGCGTCACGGTCGGGAGCAGGCCCTCCGGCACCAGCGCGACCGTGATGCCCACGGCGAAGAGGAAGGCATTCGTCCAGGAGATGCCCACGAGCAACGACACCGCGAAGAAGACGGCACCGACACCGACGGAGACGAACGCGAGCGTGCGTACGATTCGCTGGATCTCCTTGTCGAGCTGGCCGGGCGGACGACGGACGGAGGTGGTCAGCGCGGCGATCCCGGCGAGACGGGTACGGGCCCCGGTCGCCGTCACGACGCCCTCGGCCTCGCCCTCGACCACGAACGTGCCCGCGAGGACTGGGGTGCCCGTCGCCCGGAACACCGGCTCGCTCTCACCCGTGAGTGTCGACTCGTCGAACGAGCACCGCTCCGACACGACCAGGGTGAGATCCGCCGGGACCCGGTCCCCGCCACCGAGCGCGACCACGTCACCGACCACGAGATCGCGGGTGTGCACGGGGCTCAGTTCACCGTCGCGGCGCACGACGATCGAGGTCGGGAGCAGCTCCCCGAGCTTGTCGGCGGCTTTTTCGGCCCGCTCCTGCTGAGCGAAGGCGAACAGTCCGTTGACGACGATCACCACGACGATGGCGATGCCGAGTTCGGGCATTCCCGCTACGAGGGCGAGAACGGCCGCGAACCACAACAACAGCGCGAAGAAATGTGTCAACTGCGCGAACAGCCTTCGCCACCAGGGCACTCGGCTCGGTGCGGGGAGCTGATTCGGGCCGTCCCGGCGCAGGCGCGCGGCCGCTTCGGAACTACTCAGGCCACTGCGGGTGGCCGTCTGTGCTGTGCGGTCGCCGTCCACGCCGCCTCCTCGGCTCGGTTGGTCGTGTTCTCCCGAAACTGCTCCGTGGTGCGAAGGGTCAAGCGCCTGCCCAGGCAAACTGCTTGCCGATCGCCCCCACGGCAGGAGGTCCCGGATTACGCGGATCATCGAGTCCCCACCATCGTCGCCGCTGCTGTGATGGCGCCGTAGGGGAGAAGGTCCTCACCTTGGCGGGCTGCTCGAGGAGTGAGGGCGGGGACGCGGACCGGCGGAGCGTAGTGCCGTCATGTGTCGGTGGTGAACCGTCCGTTGGTCTGTTCCGGGGCGAGGTGATGATCTGCTGCCCGCCACGTTCAGTCGAGTCCGCCGCCGTTGCCGGGGGTCGTCGGGTGGTGGCGGAGGGGAAGTCCGAGCGCGGTCCGGTCGCACACCCGCACGAGGTCGGTGGCCGTGACGATACCCGTCAGGCGCTGCCCACCGTCGACGACTGCGATCAGATCCAGACCCGGTCGGAGCAGTACCGCCGTGGCCACGTCCGCCAGCAGGGCATCACTCGTCACGATGTCGGCGTCGGGCAGGGGCCGGGCGAGTGATCCGATGGTTGTCCGGCTTCGCGCCGCCGGGGCTGTCCGGGCCAGGTCACTCAGGGTGATCACTCCGATGGGGTGTATGTTCGGGTCGACGACCGGGAAGAGCCGGTGGTGGGACGACGATGCCGCGGTGGCGAGGAATCCTTCGACGGTGTCGCCCGCGGCCGCGGCGAGGGGAGTGGGTGTCATCGCGTCGGCTACGTGAAGGTCCCCGAGTCGGTGCCGTGCCGATGCGGTCATCAGTTCCACATTCGCCGCCGTGCGGAGAAACCACCCGAGCAGCATCAACCACAGCCCGCCCACGCTTCCGAGCAGTATTGCCTGTGCTCCGCCGAGCAGGATCAGCGCCAGTCCGAGGGTCCGTCCGCTCCGGGCCGCGGACGTGGTGGCAGCCAGTCGGTCGCCGCTGCGACGCCACAGGACGGCACGGAGCACCCGGCCGCCGTCCAAGGGTGCGCCGGGCAGCAGATTGAATATCGCGAGGATCAGGTTCGCCGTCCCGAGCCAGATGAGGCCAGCGGTCACGAGCGGACCGGTGAACTGTTCGACCGAGAAGGCCACGACGAGGGACGTCACACCGATGAGCAGGCTGGTGATCGGTCCGGCGAGGGCTATGTGGAGATCTGCCTGCGGATCGGGTGGTTCGTCGCGCAACTCGGACATCCCGCCGAGCAACCACAGGGTCACCCGGTCGACGGAGACGCCGTGGCGGCGTGCGACCACGGAGTGAGCGAATTCGTGTGCGACGAGAGTCAGGATGAACAGTGCCGCGGTCACCGTGCCGATGATCCAGTAATGCGACGTGGGCCGCCCGGCGAGCTGCATGGGCAATACCGACAGCGACAGCAGCGAAGCCAGCAGCGCCAGTGTCGCGATGAGCGACCAGTGCACCGAGATCCGGATGCCGGCTATCCGGCCGACGGGAATCGCTCCGCGCAACATCGGGGGACCTCCTGCTGGAAGCCGTGGTCGCCGGACGCGACCCGAACCGTTCCATTCCACCCCGGACCGGATCCGCACGGCAGGGCCATTGGTCACGTTCGCCGGGACTGCAACCGGCGCGCGGTCGATTCGGTCTCCGCACCGAGTTCGGTCAGCAGTAGGTCGCCCGAACGTTACTTCAGCGTGTCGTGTGTGTAGAAGGGATATCGGCCCGTCTAGCTGATTCCCGACAGAAGACGTCGCGGAATCTGGGCCGCACATCTCACGGTGGTGCGCCGTGACGTTGTTTCGCAAGAAACGGGTTCAGCTCATCGAGTGGGTAGGCATTGATGATTTCGGTGGGGGAGGCCCAGCCTCGTTGTGCTGTCGCCACGCCGAACCGCATGTTGTCCAGGTGCGGGACCGCATGGGCGTCGGTGGAGACCGCGAATCGCACGCGGAAGTGGCGCGCTCGCCGAACCAGATCACCGCTGAGATCGAGGCGGTCGGGAGACGCATTGATCTCCAACGCCGTGCCGGTGCGGGCTGCCGCGCAGAATATCGCATCCAGGTCGATATCGATGGGTGCCCGGGTCCCGATGAGGCGGGCGGTGGGATGGCCGATCACATTGACGCACGGATGTTCGATGGCGCGCAGTACTCGGGCGGTCATCTCGTCGCGCGACTGGCGGAACTGGGAATGCACCGAGGCCACGACGATGTCGAATGTGGACAGAAACTCGTCGTCCCAGTCGAGGGACCCGTCGGGCTGAATGTTCAGTTCGGTGCCGTGCAGCAGCTGGATCCCCGTGCGGCGTTCCAGTTCCCGGATCCGTTGCCGCTGCGCCAAGGCCTTCGCGGTGGTCATGCGCTGCATGTAGAGCAGCGGTGCGTGGTCGGTGATTGCGTAGTATTCGTACCCGCGGGCCTTTGCCGCCGCCACCATATCCTCGAGCGTGGCCACCCCATCGGTCAGATCGGTGTGGGTGTGCAGGTCGCCACGAATGTCGTTCAGCTCCAACACTTCCGGCAGTCTTTCGTTGCAGGCGGCCTCCACCTCGCCGGCGCCTTCCCGTAGAGTCGGCGGAATCCACGGCATCCCCAGCTCGGCATAGACCACTTCTTCGGTCTCGGCCGCGACGAGCCTTCCGGTTTCGATGTCGAACAACCCGTACTCGGACAGCTTCATCCCACGCCGTCCGGCCAGCTCACGGACCTGGATGTTGTGCGCCTTGGAACCGGTGAAGTACATCAGTGCGGCACCCCATACCGAGGGATCGACGACGCGGACGTCGACCTGCATCCCGGTCGTGGTGATCACCGATGTTCTGGTCGGGCCGTGAACGAGCACCCGGGCGACCAGCGGCAGTCCGACGACAGCTGTCATGATCGGCTCCGAGTCCTGCGCGGCTACCAGTAGATCGATATCCCCGACGGTGTCTCGCATCCGCCGCAGCGATCCGGCGTACGCGGCGCGGCGCACCTGTGGTATCCGCGAAATGCTGTCCAGCAGCTGCGTTGCGAGTCCCAGCGCGAAGGCCAGCTGTACCCGGCCGCCCGCCGAATGTGCGGCGCGCAGAGATTCGGCGAGGTTCTCCTCACTCTTGGCACCCCAGCCGCGAAGCTCACGCAAAACGTGGCCGTGCAGGGCCTGCAGCAGCCCCTCGATAGAGGTGATGCCAAGTTCTTCGTAGACTTGATGCGCCCGCTTCGGACCCAGCCCAGGAACTGTGAGCAGTGTGCGCAGCCCTTCCGGCACCCGGGATCGCAGGTCCACCAATTCCGTGACCGAGCCGGTGTCGAGAAATTCGCGGACCTTGCGGGCGATGTGACTGCCCACGTTCGGAATCTTCTCGAGCGCCTTCGCATCCATCGCCGCGATCTCGGCCGGATGCCCAGCGACTGTGCGCGCGGCCTTCTCGTAGGCCCGAACCTTGAACGGTGCTCTGCCGGAGATCGCGAGTAGCTCGGAGTACTCCTGCAGCATTCCCGCGACTGCGTCGTTGGATCGCGGCATCTGCGCACCTCCCTTGCCCTCCATGCCCACCATCGGCCAGGTGGATGCTGGCTTCAAGTGACTTATGGCCTCGATCCGGACGCCGTACGGCCCCTGTATCGCACACGCGTCCGCGCGAGACTGAGGCAATGAGCGAGCCCCGTCCCGGGGGCCGCCGCGACCGGGTGACCGATCTCGGACAGCGGCAGTTCAGCCCGGCCGCAGCAGCAGTGCTGAGCGAGCGGTACCTTCGCCGCGACGAGCACGGCAGGATCGTGGAGTCACCCGAAGAGATGTTCGATCGAGTCGCGACCTTCGTTGCGGGCGTCGAAGATGGTTTCCAACCCGGGTCCTCCACGCAGTGGGCGCCGCAGTTCTCCTCTCTGCTGCGTAGCCTCGAATTCCTGCCGAATTCACCCACACTGATGAACGCCGGCACCAGGCTCGGCGTTCTCTCGGGTTGTTTCGTGCTCCCCCTCGAGGATTCGCTGCCCTCGATTTTCCGAACGCTCGGACAGACCGCCCTCTTGCATCAGGCTGGCGCCGGTACGGGCTACACCTTCGGCCATTTACGTCCCGCGGGCGACCTTGTCGCGAGCACCGGCGGCACAGCCAGCGGCCCGTTGTCGTTCCTCCGCCTGTTCGACACCGCGGCGGACGTCATTCAGCAGGGTGGCCGTAGACGGGGCGCATCCATCGCGGTACTGGACGTCTCCCATCCCGATGTCTTCGACTTCGCCGCCGCCAAGGAGGCGACCACCGGCGATCTGCGTCACTTCAATCTCTCGGTCGCCGTCACCGACGCCTTCCTGCGAGCAGTCACGCACAACCGGACGCACCGGTTGGTCAATCCGCGCACGGAGCGAACTGTCGCGGAGGTGCCGGCCGCCGACCTCTTCGACACGATCTGCACAGCGGCCCACCGCAGCGGCGATCCCGGCTTGCTGTTCCTCGACACGGTCAACCGTGCCAATCCGCTGCGAGAGCGCATCGAAGCGACCAACCCGTGCGGGGAGGTCCCATTGCTGCCGTATGAATCGTGCAACCTCGGTTCGGTGAATCTCGCCCTGCTTACCCGGGACGGTGAGGTCGACTGGGACCGGTTGGCTGAAGTCGTGCGGTTGGCGGTGCGGTTCCTCGACGATGTCATCGACGTCAGCCGCTATCCGTTCCCCGAACTCGCCGACGCAGCGCAGGCAACCCGCAAGATCGGGCTCGGCGTGATGGGCCTCGCGGATCTGCTCGCCGACCTCGGCATTCCCTACGACAGCGAACCGGGTGTACGCCTCGCGGGGCGGATCGCGCAACACATCCAGCACATCGCGCATGCTGAGTCGGCCGCCCTTGCCGTCACGCGCGGACGGTATCCGCGGGCCGCCGACAGCAGGTTTGCCAGTACCCGCCACCTACGCAACGCGCAGGTCACCTCGGTCGCTCCGACCGGCACCCTTTCACTGATCGCCGGAACGTCCTCCGGAATCGAGCCGTTGTTCGCCCTCGCCTACGAGCGCAGAGTTCTCGGTCGTCGCGTTCTGGAGATCAACCGGGGTTTCGAGCGCCTCGCCCGTGAACGCGGCTGCTACAGCGATGAACTGATTGCCGACATCGCACACAGGGGAGGCGTGCGCGGCAATCGCCACGTTCCCGAGGACCTGCGGGCCGCCTTCCCCACGGCGCTCGAGATCGCACCTGAATGGCACTTGCGGGTGCAGGCGGCGGTTCAGCGCCACGTGGACGCCGCCGTGTCGAAAACGGTGAACCTGCCCGAGTCTGCCACGGCCACTGACATCCGCGACCTCTACTTGACCGCATGGCGATATTCGCTGAAAGGCATCACCGTCTACCGCTACGGCAGCAAAGAGGACCAGGCCCTGTCATTCGCCACGCACGAACCAGGGCTCTCGCGGACGGACATCGGCTCCACCGGAGGTTGCGCCGGCTGTGCCTGCGAGTTCTGAACAGTGCCCTCCAGAAACACAGTGCCTCCAGAAACACAGTGCCTCCAGAAACACAGTGCCTCCAGAAACACAGTGCCTCCAGAAACCGGACACTATGAGACGGACGATCCCACCGGATTGAGGCCGAGCGGCGAATCTGCCACTCGCGCACCTCCGAGGCGGGGTCAGAGGGCGAAGGGGTAGGTCTCGGGCCGCTCGCCCTCGACCCACAGACTCGTGTACTCGAGGGGTTCGAGAGCGTGGGTGGTGTCGATGTGGATCACCGCATCGAACTGGTCGGACAGCCTGGTGTGGAAGTAGTGACTCTGTCTCTCGGTCTCGGGCAGGTAGATCACGCCGATCGCCCGTTCCAGGCGTGCGGCCCGCAGGGTGTCGGCGACCGACCCGTCCTGAGTCCGGATGAGGAATGACGACTTGCCGACCTCATGGAACAGTTCCTCGACGCTGCTGGGCAAGGCGGCGCGGACCACCTTGCGTGCGGCCGGCCCACCCCACTCGCCGGCGGCGGTGACAGTCCCCGAGTAGGTGCTGAAGCCGATCAGTCGGCAGGCGTCGCGGTAGCGTTCGCGGACCAGCTGTCCGACCGTGAGCTCGCCCTGGGTGCCGACCTCGGTGGCACGGGCATCGCCGACGTGCGAGTTGTGGGCCCACACCACGACGCGGGCGGGGCTCTTCGATCCTCGGTCGAGGTGCGCGATCAGCGCGTCGAGGGTGTCGGCCATGTGACGGTCACGGAGGTTCCACGACGCGACCCGGCCCCGGAACATGGTGCGGTAGTACTCCTCGGCATCGCGCACGCTCCAGGCGTTGCGTTCGGCGTAGAACTGGTCGTCCTCCGCTGTCGCGCCGTCGCCACGTAGATAGTCGACCGCGTGGCGTTGAAGGTCCATCAACTGCTCGACCACCTCGGTCTCGCAGGATTCGCCGGCACCGAATGCCGCGGCGTAACCGTAGGCCTGACCGTCCTCCCCGGAGACGTGGTCGAAGCAGGAATACCGCGCCCGAGCGCGGCGTGCCGCCTCCGGATCGACACGATCGAGGTAGTCGACGACCTCATGCATGGACCGGTGCAGGCTGTAGAGGTCGAGTCCGTAAAACCCCGCCTGACGGTCCCGACCCGGCGCGCAGCCGTCGTTGTGTTCGCGTAGCCAGGCCACGAAATCGCGGACCTCGGTGTTGCGCCACATCCAGGCGGGGAACCGTTCGAATCCGCGTAGTGATTCCTCCGCCGATGTGTCCGGGCCCTGCCCGCGCACGTACCGGTTGACCCGGTAGGCATCGGGCCAGTCGGCTTCTGCGGCGACGGCGGTGAATCCCTTGTCTTCGATCAGGATTCGGGTCATCTCGGCACGGGCGGCGTAGAACTCCCGAGTACCGTGGGAACTCTCCCCGATCAGGACTACACGTGCATCACCGACGAGGTCGAGCAGGTCGACGCGAGAGGGGATACCATTCGGTGCATCCCTGCATGCGAGCCGAACGATGCCTGCTGCGGAGGTGAATTCGAGTATCCGGGCATCTCGGGTTCCTTGTCGGCGAGTCGAGGTGGCCAGGAGTCTGCGGACTTCCTCGTCCGTCACCTGACTGAAGTTCCAGAACGAGACACCGACCGCCCGGAAGGGGAAAGGCATGGTTGCGCATACGACGTCGTCGACCATCGCTCCCAATGTGCGGCACGTCGATTCCGGCGCGGCGGGCACCGCGACGACGATCTGAGCCGGCTCTTGCTGCCGCAGCGATTCGATTGCGGCAAACATGCTGGCCCCGGTGGCCAGACCGTCGTCGACGAGTATCACGATCTTGCCCGTGACATCGAGCGGCGGCCGATTGCCGCGATATGCCGCTTCTCGCCGCACCAGCTCACGACCCTCCCGGTCCACGACCTCGCGCAGCTGCTGCGGGGTGATGGCGAGATCGCGCAGCAGATCGTCGTTGAGAACGACCGCCCCACCGCTCGCGATCGCCCCACCGCTCGCGAGCGCACCCATGGCGAACTCGTCGTGGCCGGGCACCCCGAGCTTGCGGACGACGAAGGTGTCGAGCGGCGCATCGAGCGCGGCCGCGACCTCCCAGGCGACGGGGACCCCTCCGCGGGCGAGGCCGAGCACGACGACGCGAGGGTTCGACCGGTACGCCTCGAGCAGCTCACCCAGTACCCGCCCTGCTTCGCGGCGGTCCTGGAACACGTGTTCGGGCCTGCCTTCAGGAGTTTCCGTGGAACTGCTCATCGGGTCCTCACTCCTCAATACTTCGTCTGAGTCTTGAACATGGGTGACTCTTCGATCGTGGCTTTCACGGCTTCGGCGGCGACAGGGCCGAAGGGCACCAGCGGTAGCACGGGATCACCGAGCCGGGCCCCGGCGAACTACACCAGTCACTGGCGTCGTGGGGCCCGCCGATCATCCCAACTCCGGAAGACTTGTTCACCAGCCACAAGTGCTGCACTCCTCGAATCATGGCGGCTTCGCCGGTCGTTTTCGCCCCTGGCGCGCGGAGCCCTCGCGTAGTCGCGGTGGGAGTCGACCAGACGGGGGACTGTCAGGAAATCGGTTGAACTGGATCTGGCCGACACGCCGAGCTAGCTTGGCGAGAAGGGAAGGCGATGACCGAAACACTCGATCCCATGGATCAGCTGAAGATTGACCATCAGCAATTGGCTCAGCAACTGCTCGCGCAGGCAAAAGCCGAAGGTGGGGAGCTGGTTGGCCCGAACGGACTGCTCAACCAGCTCACAGCGAACGTTCTGGAACCCGCGCTCGACGCCGAGATGGATGAACACCTCGGATACGAGAAACACCATGTCAAGGGGAGAAATGCAGGGAACTCCCGCAACGGGCGACGAGCGAAAACGGTGCTCACGGAGATCGGCCCGGTCGAGATCGAGGTCCCGCGAGACACCGACGCCTCCTTCGATCCCCAGATCGTCAAGAAGCGGCAGCGAGGCCTGACCGGCGTCGACGAAATCATTTCGTCCCCCCCTGCGAGAGGCCTGACCACAGGCGAATCGCAGCACACTTCGACGACGTCTACGGCGCATCGGTCGCGAAGGAGACGATCAGCAAGGTTCCCCCCGAGCACTGCGTGCAGGGAGGTGCCCCCACCGACGAGGTCCTCACGGAGATGACCGAATGGTCCGTCCGCCCCCTGGGCCCGGCGTATCCGGTGCCAAGTTCTGGATCGCCGTCCTGACGGAAATCCTTGGGCCGCGGCGTCGCCGACGTGTGCATCGCCGTCTGGGACGGGCTCAAGGGGCTGCCCGAAGCGATCACGACCGAGTGGCCACTGACGGTGGTGCAGACCTGCCTTATTCATCTGCTGCGCAACGCCTTCCGGTACGCGTCCCGTCAGTACTGGGACGAGAAGTCACGCGACCTGCGGCCGATCTCTCCCCCGAGCACTGCGTGCAGGGAGGTGCCCCCACCGCAGTCAACGAACCAGCGGCCAAGGAACAGTTCACCGAGTTCGCCAGCAAGTGGGGACCGAGGTATCCGGCGATCGTCCGACTGTGGGACAACGCGTGGAGCGAGAACGCGGCTGTTCCTCGACTGCGACCCCGAGATCCGCCGGGTCATCTGTTCGACGGATGTAATCGTCAAGTCTCCACTCGTTCAGCAGGACCGTTCATTACCTCCTTTCCGCGGTCGGTTCAGAGCAGCTGTGTGGGCGGCCCCAGGTCCGTGGTCAGGGCTGGCCGCAGGCCACCGCGCAGCGGTGTGCCTTGACCTCGGAGTCAGCCACCCTATGATCCGTTGGATCGACCCCGGAAGGCTGCGGTCGCGTTGTGATTCGGCCGCCGCGGCTGCCATCCTGCGATAAGTGTTTCGTAGGCGCGTTCGGCAACCTCGATCACTTCTCGCTCGTGCCGGCGCAACTGTTTGTCGTTGTAGTCGTAGCCGGGACCCCGGCGGGCGTGCGCGCGGAGCGCCGGCGGTGAGGGCAAGCTTGCGCTCGACAAACCGACCACCGCATCGACTCCGGGGATGGTCATCAAGTGGCGCACCACCGGATCGGCGAGCGCCTCGATCGCCAACTCGCGGTCTGCGGTGGCGAGTTCGCTGCCGAGAAAGTCCAGCTGCCGCAACAGCGCTCCGATTGCGTGATGCTCGTCCTCGGGCAGCTCCTGACGGAACAGCCACCGGCGCCCGGCGGCGCCGAACAGATCGCTGACCGGTGGGCGCGGCATCAGATTGCGGTGCAAAATCGCCTGCAAGCCCGGCGGATGGTCGATGATCGCGTTCGCCCGATCGGTGGCCGTCGCGCAGGCCTCGCATACCGGGCGGAGTTTGCGGTCGCGGATCTGACGGGTCAGCGTGGGATACGACAACCGGTACCCGAGCTCTTCGAGCTCGTCGCACAGGGTGCGAGCCCACAGGTGCGGATCCTCGGCCAGCCGGCAGGTGACGTACTCGACGAACGGCCCGAACGGGTCCTCACGTGGGGGTTTGCGGACGCCGGGCGTGGTGACGCCGTCGATGTAGTTGCGGATGGTGCGACGGTTGCGTCCGGTGTGTCGGGCGATCGCCGAGATCGTCCAACCCTGCTTGTGCAGTGCGTGTACTTCCACGTCTTCCGCCCCTGTCAACATGAGATGCGGGTCTCCTTCGCGGGCGCTGGTGCGTGGTCCGAGACCACCAGCATCGAAGGAGACCCGCCCTCATCGGCGGAGCCACACGGGTGAGCACTCTCGGTAAGCAGAACTGAGAATTTTCAGCGAGCGCCATCAAGCTCAGAATTTCGGGATGCGAGGTGCGCGTGCACCCAGCTTTGAGCACTCAGAAAGTGTCCGAGACACGCGAAGTATCTCGGTTCTCAGGTGCAGTCTCGGCAGATCCGCTGCTCGCTGTCGACGAGGCGGCTGCGGTGGTGGACCAGGAAGCAAGTGGTGCAGGTGAATTCGTCCGTCTGCCTGGGGATGACGCGGACGGCTAGTTCTTCGCCGGACAGGTCGGCGCCGGGCAGTTCGAAGGACTCTGCGGTGTCGGTGTCCTCGACGTCCACCGCGGGGGACTGGGTGTCCTTCCGGCTGGCGGTCAGCTGTTCGAGGGACGTGTCCGTTGACTCGTCGGATTCGGTGACTCGTGGTGCGTCGTAGTCGGTGGCCATGACTGTTCTACCTTCACGCTCTGGGTGTTCGGATCCGCCAGGTTAAAGGGTCCGGCGGCGCGCCACACTCGCGGGGTCGGGCCGGGAGGCGGGTGCGTCGGGTGAGGCGGGCACGTTCGTTCTCGGACAACCCACCCCAGATGCCATAAGCCTCGGTGGCGGTGAGGGCATGGGCGCGGCAGTCGGCGAGCACGGGGCAGTTGTGACAGACCTGTTTGGCGGCGTGCTCACGCTGGGCGCGGACGTTGCCGCGTTCACCGTCGGGGGAGAAGAACATTTCGGTGTCGGTGCCGCGGCAGGAGGCGCGGTGTTGCCAGTCCCGGTCGCGGGGGTGGTGGAAATGATGAGGCACAGCGGAATGGTCGCTTTCGGAGTGGAGCAGTGAGCCGATCCGTCGGCAAGGGCGGCGCGGCGCGTGGGTGTGGCCGGCGGGCCTGGGCTTGTTGCCGAGGGTGTGTGCAGGGCAGGCCGATGTGGCGGCGTGGGTGGGATGGACCTCCTTGGAAGCAACCGGGTCGGACCGGGCGCGTACTGCCGTGCAGTCTGAAAGTGTTGTGCGACATGACCCCTCGACACATCGCGGTTTCACTCCTGATGCCCGAGAGTCAGCAGTCGGGTAGCGGCAGCGACAGGCCGGGTTCCGGGACTGTAAACGGTGCGGCACCACGTCCACAGGGCGTGTCGGTGCGTTGATGCCTGGTCTCGACATCGGTGGGACCGGGACGAACCCGGAGGATCCACCCTTGCAGCCTCTCGAGAGGTGGTAAAGGGTGTGCTAACGATGGTAGCGACCCGGCGCTCGATGCTGAAGGGAATCGCTCGAAAGTAACTGGCATCACATCTGCAGTCTCGTCGCGAGCATCGAGGTGACCGGCTCGGTCGGCAGTTCGGCGCTTCTCCGACGTTGTCCGAGACGGCCACGACGCGGGCGGTGCCCGGGTCGCGGGACGGCAGAGCCTGACGGTACGTCCCTGCGGCCTTCCCGTAGCGGGGGATCGCGACGAGGGTGCCACCATCGCTGATGGACACACCGACCCGGTCTCGACCTGGGCGATGGGGGGAGGGTGAGCGCCGACGTCCCCAACCCACAGGGTTCCTGGACAGGGGAGTGGCGGCCCCGTCGCCCAGGGGAGGTCCGGCGTGCGAGTGCGGTCGGTCGACGCGGGTGGCGGAGAACGTAACACTATTGCGTGTGAATCAGATCACATGTGTGCGTGGTTGCTGACAACACCTACGCGGCCGCTCACGGCGGCGCCCCCCAAGAAACAGCGACGAAGGCAGACTTCTCATGGCAACACCCACGAACCCGACGATCTCCGTGTCCACGCCCCGCACGCTGCGGCGGCCCAGCACGATGAGCACCGCCGAAATCAAGGCGAGAATCGAAGCCATGTATGCCCAGGATCGCCGACCTGGCACTCGCACTGCTCGCTGACACACCGCTGGTGGGCCACGGAACTGAAACACCACCTCTACACCTCGACACCTCGACACCTCGATGGGACAGCCAGGATGGAATCGGCAGCGACGGACGCTCGCCTTTTGCTCATGGTGATCGAACGTGCCCAGAACCTGGTCGCCGTCTCCGACTACGACAGCGGTCGCCTGCGCTATCTCAACCCCGCTGGGAGGCACCTGATGGGGTTGGCCGACGAGGCCGCGGTCGGGGCGCGCAGGGCGCCGGAGTTCTTCACCGATGTCGGGGTGGTGCAGGCCCCGGAGATGGAAGCGGCCCTGCTCGAGCGGGGCCTGTGGGACGGCAGGTCGGAGTTCCGGCATTTTCTGACCGGGGAACCGATCCCGGTGACCGTGTCGATCTTCGTGGTCGAGCACACCGACGACCATCGCCCGGCGGTGATCGCCTGCATCGCCCAGGACCTGAGGACGGCGCAGGAGCACGAACAACGCCTGCACACGGCGATGGAGGCGGCGGCGTACCGGGCCCGCGAACAACAAGCTCTTGCCGAGCTGAGTCGGCTCGCCGTGGACGGTGACCTCGACGACGTACTCGCGGGCGCGGCGGACGCGGCGGCTGCGTTGATGGGTGTCAACTGCGCCGCGGTGGCCCGGGCAGGCGACCCGGGCGGCGTATTGCGGGTGCTCGCCTACCGGGGGCAACCACCCGCCCCGCAGACCTTCGCCGCCGATTCCCAACTGGGATATGCGGCCGCGGTCAACGAGACCATCGTCTGCTCCGACCGGTACGGAGAGAACCGATTCTCCACCGCCGCCATGAAGACCGGCGGATTGCGGTCCGGGGTGTGCGTTCCCATCGGCCGCGCCGGGTCGGTGTGGGGTGTGTTGACCGCGTTGAGTGCTCGCCCCCGGGAGTATTCCGATCGGGAGGTGATGTTCCTGCGCTCGGTGGCCGCGGTGCTGGCGGCGGCGGTCCGGCGCATCGAGGCGGAGGAGGCGCTGCGGTATCAGAGCGTGCACGATGTGTTGACCGGGCTACCGAACCGGGCCCTGGCACATCGGCGGATCGATGCGGCATTGGAGGCGGCGCGCGGCAGCGAGTTCAGGGTTGCGGTGTTGCTGGTCGACCTCGACGGGTTCAAGATTCTCAACGACCGGCTCGGCCATGCGGTGGGCGATGACGCCCTGATCCAGTGGGCCGAACGGCTGGAGTCGGTGGTGCGTCCCGCTGACACCGTGGCCCGGATCGGGGGCGACGAATTTCTCATCGTGTGCCCGGAGATCGCCTCGGCCGAGGACGCCATCACGGTCGCGACCCGGGTCACCGAATTGCAGGTCGGCCCCGGTTCGGGCGGGCGCGGTCTTCGGTTCACCGCCAGCGTCGGCATCGCACTCGCCGGTCCGGACGGAACCCGAGAGTCGCTGATCCGGCGCGCGGACGCGGCGATGTATCAGGCCAAGGCCGCCGGGAGCGGGTACGCCGTGGCCCCCTGACCTGAATCCCATTGCCTCTGAGTCGATTCTGCGCTGACATCGGGGTGCTGAAGGAGGGTCTTGTCGTCAGCGTGGCGGCCCGCCGTGGGAACGAGGTACCCGCACCTTGCCGTCCGCCCGGTCGGTGCGGTCCGGCGGACGATCGGACTTGCCGATGCTGTGAATGGATATGGTCGATGTCGTTCTGCGGCGCGAAGGTCCCGGACTGAACGGCGAAGACCGCCCCGAACCGACCATTGATGTCCGTCCGAGGGCGGTTTAACCTGGAGATGCGGGCCGTATCCCGTCGGGTCGAGATTAGGCAGTCCGGGATACGACTCGCCGCGGGCTTTTCGAGGAAACCGTCGGCTCAGGGAGCGGTTCCGGTCGAGTGCCCGACCGGCTGGACCGGTGCCCGACCGCGGTCGTGACTCGGTCGGGGTTCTGCGGGTTGGCCACCCAGCCCGGCGGGGATACCGGAGACCAGCATCGGAGCACCCTCGGCCTGCTCGATCACCGCCCGTGATTGCGCGTCAGCTGACCGGTGTCGTCGTGCAGGCGGTCCAGGACTCGGGCGACGCGCGGGTGATCGTCGGGATGCTTGTGGGCCAGCAGCAGTTCGGTGGTCAGGGTCACCTTGCCGGGTTGGTAGCCGTGCATCCGGGCGACGGCGTCGGTCCATTCTTATCGCTGCCCGGTCAGGAAGAACCGGAAGCTGCCCACCCGTTGCGCGCGTCGAATGGACGGTCGATTTCGGGCTTGCCGGGCAGGGTCTGTTCTGGGTTCGACGACAATTGTGGGGCGAGCCGTTGACAGGTTCGACACGAATGGATGGAGGGAAGGCTAGTTTCGTCCCGTTCCGCCGTCGGGATCGAGTGTGCGGATCGTTCGTCCGGTGGTTGCTCTGGGGTGATGTCCTCAGATGGTGTAGCGCAGCAGAGATACGCCGTTCGGGAAGCCGCGGGCCTCCACCAGCTGCAGCGTCGGCAACTCGTACCCGTCGGGGAACAGACGTCGTCCCCGACCCTGGACGGCGGGGTACACGAACAGCCGGTACTCGTCGACCAGGCCAGAGACGATCAGGGCGTGGGTCAGCGTGATGCTGCCGGTGACCACGATATCGCGGCCCTCCTTCCCCTTCAGATCCCGCACCTGGGTGATCCAGTCGCCCGTGAGCACGGTCGAGTTCCGCCATTGGGGGTCGGCCATGGTCGAGGAGACGACGTACTTGTGGATCTGGTTCAGCTCGTCGGTGATCCCCGTCTGGTCGTCGGTCTGTTGGGGCCAGTAGCCGCGGAAGTCCTCGAACGTCTGCCGACCCAACAGCATCGCATCCGCGTGCTCGGACTGCCGGCGGGTCGCCTCGCGCAGTTGCGGATCCTGGTCCGCGGGATCGAACCAGTCGCCGAGCATCTCGATGGAGCCGTCGAGGGTGATGTTCTGGGTGATCGCGAGTGTCCTCATATCAAGTACTGACCCCGCTTCGGCCGGAAAATCATCGCCAGCAGAAAACAGCCCCACCCGTGCCGTTGCGATCCAAGCACTGACGGCCCTCGACTTCATCGCGGCGCGAGGGGCGTGTCTGGGCTTCAGGTCGACCGGCATTCTGTGATCGGCCATCCATCGGGTCGTCATCTGGATCGGGTGAACTGGGCCTTGGACGGTTCTTCCACCCGTGCCCCGGGCGATATCTGTCTGCGCGAAAGGCTCCCGGGCGGTGGATGGTTACTGACTCAGCCCGCCTGAGTCTGAATCAGGTCGGTGAGGACAAACACGTGTCAACCCCGATCGCTGCCCCGGCCAGTAGCAGTATCCACCACATCAGGTCTGTGTCGGAGAGCGCGGCGTCCGACGTCGTCGAAGTCGGATTCAAGAGCTAGCCACGAAGGGCGAGACAGCGGTCTACGCGTCCACACTCGACCACGTGATTGCTCCCGTTCGGCGAGATCGGTCGGTGGCAGATTCTCGATCCCGGACTCGCATCGGAGAAGGCAGTCCGCTTCCGTCAAGAACCTCCAAGCCCACTGCACCAGCCTACAAAGCAACTCTGGGAAGAATTCGTTGGTGTCCGGGGCGTGGGGATGTCATGGTGCTCGGTGAGGAGGTTGTCACGCCGTTGAGCGGGCGGGTTTGCGCTTCGAGCAGATGGCGTAGATCGTATTCAGCAACGGCCACCAGGAAGCGGCCTCTCGAGAAATATCAGAGAAATATCAGGAGTTGGCCGATTTCCCGAACGGCTGAAACGAAAGCCGGATTTCCTGGCCCACAATTGGATGGCTGTCTGGTTCAGGCCTCGTTCCGGAAACACGCAGATACGCGTTCCGCCCCGAGAGATGCGGCTCGATATCGCTGATCCGGATCGGAGTGACTCGGCCTGATGGATACCGCCGGACCTGAAGTGCAATTCTAAAGTCTGTCGTCGCTGCGGCCAACCAATGTTGTTAATTGCCAAGGTAAGCCGCGCTCGTTCTGCCTGAAGCTTGGGGCGTCGTGAGTGTGGAGCTTCAAGAGGACCGTGACTTCCTGCCCAGATCGGCGATGAGCTGGGGACGGTGAATTGTCAGTTCGGGTGAGCTTCCTGATTACCGGGAGAAGCCGCCTGCCGTTACTGTGTGCGTTCGACGGTTGCCCGGCGAAGAAGGAGACACATGGCGGTATCACCGAGGGGTTCAGAAGGTTCGGCGAGGAAGACAACAAGGGAGATTCGTGAGTGGGCGATCGGGGCGGGGCGCGAGGTGTCATCCCGGGGCCGGATCTCGGCCGAGCTCGAGCAAGCCTTCCATGACGCTCAGGCGAAGAAGGTTCAGACAAGAACGCCGCCGGTAAAGAAGACGGCCGTGAAGAAGCGGGTCGCGCCGAAGGCGCCGGTCACGAGGACGGCCGTGAACAAGGCTCCGGCGAAGAAGTCGTCCAGGGAGATTCGTGAGTGGGCTATCGGGGCGGGGCGCGAGGTGTCTTCTCGCGGCCGGATTCCGGCCGAGCTCGAGCAAGCCTTCCATGACGCGCAGGCGAAGAAGGTTCAGACGAAATCGGCGCCGGTAAAGAAGACAGTTGCGAAGAAGACAGTTGCGACGAAGGCGGCTGCGGAGAAAACGGTCGTGAAGAAGCCAGCCGCGGCGAAGGCGCCGGTCACGAGGACGGCCGTGAACAAGGCTCCGGCGAAGAAGTCGTCCAGGGAGATTCGTGAGTGGGCGATCGGGGCGGGTCGCGAGGTGTCTTCTCGCGGCCGGATTCCGGCCGAGCTCGAGCAAGCCTTCCATGACGCGCAGGCGAAGAAGGTTCAAGCGAAAACGGCGCCGGCGAAAAAGGCCGCTGTGAAGAAGATCGTCGCGAAGAACGCTCCGGCGCGGAAGACGGTCGTGAAGAAGGCAGCCGTGACGAAGGCGCCGGTCACGAGGACGGCCGTGAACAAGGCTCCGGCGAAGAAGTCGTCCAGGGAGATTCGTGAGTGGGCGATCGGCGCGGGTCACGAGGTGTCTTCTCGCGGCCGGATTCCGGCCGAGCTCGAGCAAGCCTTCCATGACGCTCAGGCGAAGAAGGTTCAAGCGAAAACGGCGCCGGCGAAAAAGGCCGCTGTGAAGAAGATCGTCGCGAAGAACGCTCCGGCGCGGAAGACGGCCGTGAAGAAGGCAGCCGTGACGAAGGTCCCTGCGAAGACGACGACACCCGGGAAGACACCCGCGAGGAGGGTGGCCGCGAAGACGACGGCTGCGGAGAAGACAGTGGTGAAGATGGCTTCGGCGAAGAAGTCGTCCAGGGAGATTCGTGAGTGGGCGATCGGGGAGGGGCGCGAAGTGTCCCCTCGTGGCCGGATTTCGGCCGAAATCGAGCAGGCCTTCCGCGACGCTCAGGCGCAGATGCCGGTCGCGGTCGGCTGAAACGGGTGGTGTCCACTATTAGGGATTCATCGGCGCCTGTTCGTCGCGGTTGGTGTGGGCACCGCGCTCGGCCGAGCAGACCGCGACTATGGCACCTGCGTTGCCTGTGTGGCTAGGCACGGGTCCGCGTGCACCGATCGAATTGTCTCCGATGGCTCAGCTTCCGAAGACGGTCCCACCCCACCCGGTTGCCGGGTGTGGTGGGTGTGGTGGTTGGCGGGTCGGTGGGCGTAGTTGTGTTGGAAGCGACCGAGACGGTGTCGTATTGCCGTGATGTACGCGTCGACGCTGGTGGGCGTGGCGGCGATGAGTTGCCCGGTGCTCGGTAATCCGGACCGTCGCGATGATCGCGTGGGTGGCGGTGTCGATGACGCTGACCGCGTTGGTGGGGGTGCTGTGGGCGACGTAAGCGGTGTGTTCGTCGGGTGCGATTACGTCAATACCGCCTGCGTCAGCCCAACGGGAATGGTTGCGGTGACGAAAAACCTGTTGGCGGATCACGGCGACCACTGCTACTTTTCCGGAGGCCGTGCCAGAGAACGAGGAGGTGGTACCCGTGAACGCAGTATCGACATGGGTGCTCCCCTCTGGGGTCACGGTCGGGCGATAGGTCGTCCGGGAGCGCCGTTCAAGTGCACTCTCGAAAGGCACGACAATGCAATTCACCTCCGAACAGCGCCTCGACGACGGCGTCCTCGAACGCGAATTCACTCTCGGCGAGATCCCCGGCATCCTGTGGACGCCCAAATCTGCATCCGCACCGGCACCGCTGATCCTGGTCGGCCACCCCGGCGGACTCCACATGATGTACCCCCGGTTGGCGGCCCGAGCCCGGCACGCCGCGGCGGAGGGCTTCGCCGCGGCCACCATCGAGCTCCCTGGGAGCGGTGACCGCCCCCGTTCCGCCGCCGCCGAGCAGGCCCGCGCCGACCTGCGCCGGGCGCTGGATGCCGGCGAGCCGGTCGACGACGAGATCGTCGACCGGCTCGTCCTCCCGCTGGTCGAAAAGGCGGTCCCGGAATGGCGGGCCGCCCTGAACGCCCTCCTTTCGCTGCCCGAGATCGACGGCCCGGTCGGGTACTCGGGAGGGGTGATCGCCATCGGCATCCGCCTGGCGGTGGTCGAATCGCGCATCTCGGCCGCCCTTCTGTTCGCCGGGAGTTTCGTGCCCCGCACCATGTTCGAGGAGGCCCGGCAGGTCACCATTCCACTGCAGGTCCTGCTGCAGTGGGACGACGAAGGTAACGACCGGCAACTGGCCCTGGACCTGTTCGACGCCTTCGGCTCCAAGGAGAAGACGCTGCACGCCAATATGGGCGGGCACACCGGCGTCCCGCAGTTCGAGGGGGACGACGGGAACCGGTTCTTCGCCCGGCGCCTGCAGTGAGGCCGGCCCGTCAGGTCGGCAGCAGAGGATAGGAGCTGTCGGGCCAGCAGATGTACAGCCCCCCGATCGCGTCGGTGCCGGCCATCGGCCGGTCGGGGCGGCGCGGGACCACCAGCGGCCAATCAGCTGGGCCTACGCCGTGATCTGCTCAGCGCCAATGGCTGTTACCGGTTCACGGCTCGGGTGCATAGTCCGGGCTGTGAACGAAACCCGTCCGGTCGGTCAGCGAAGGGGCGACCGACACCGGTGATGGATGATCGGCGGTACGAGCGGCCCGACCGCGCACTCGAACCGCGGCAGTACCTCCGCGGCGGTACCTCCGCGGTCGTTCACAGATCCGACGTCGCCACACGTTGTCTCTCCGGCAGGCCGCTGAGCGATCCGCTTGCGGAACCACCGGTCCGGGGCGGGCTGTCGGCCAGACTGTCTCGCTGGTGGTCAATTCTGCGGGACGCCACGGGCGTGATCACTCCAGCGCAGATATTCCGGGTCCTTCGAGGTCATCGAGCGCCGACTTGCGCCCTGATATTGCCATGAGCAGTGACAGTGCCGGGCCGCGGACTTCTGGGCCATCTCCGATCGACACGTCTGCGTCGGTGGCACGCAACTGGACCGAGGCAATGAGTTGCTTCGCACCGCCCAGGGATACCGGGGTGCGCGCCTGATACTGCAACGACCTGATGACCGCCTCCGATGGATATGTACGGGTGATGCCCAGCGGCCGTCGGATGTCTTCGCCGTGGACGACCTCTTCGACCAGCCTGCTGTCGAGCGGGGCCGGCGGCGTCGACGTTCGTGTTGCTACCTGCTCGAGCCGGGCGAGCGTTTGGCGGGGCGTGGCGCCGCGTTCGCGTTCGACGCCCTGGGCGTTCTGGCGATCGAAGTTGAAGCGCGCCCGGGCCATGTTGCGCACGATGCCGAGGCGGGTGGTCTTCGCGTTGTTGATCAAGTGTGCGGCGACGTCGTGCACGGTCCAGTCACCACAGAGTGAGGGGTGGGCCCACTGGGCGTCGGTGAGGTCGGTGAGGTCATCGATCAGCGCCGCACGCTCCGCGTGCACGATCGGCCAGACATCATTCATGAAACCAGTGTGACAAATGCTGCCCGTCACCGATTGCATTGGGCCCGACGCCGTCCCGACCCAACGCCGAGGACGATCGAGGCCGTCGTGCCGCAAGCAGGATCGTCGTCTGGAACGCCGAGCGGAGCACCGGATGACGATTCACTTGCGGAACCAACCATCCGCCGGCTACTGACGGCCGAATTTTCCCCGCTGGTGGTTCCTCAATCGAATCCAACCTCCAGGAACTCGGCGATATGATCGGTCCGTGCTCAATCGTCTGATGGAGTCATGACACAGCGTCTACTGACGGTGCCGATTGTGTTCAAGTCCGATGCGCTGCCCTACACCGCGCCGTTCCATCTGGGAGGCCAGATCGGGGTCCATCTGTCCTGGACGCCCACGCTGGGACGGTGGTGGCGCATTCTTGCGGAGTGATGGCACCTCACCACCTTGTTGCCGATCTAACATGTGCGGGATGAACCCCCTCCGGACCTCCCCGTCAGGATCCGCTTTCGACGGAAGGACTTGTGATGATCGGTGACCGATGGGGCGTGACCGATGACGAGGTTGCCCGTCGTTACCCGTGCGACGAGCTGGTCCCAGTTCCCGTGCTGCAGGCTTGGCGAGGCGTCACCGTGCACAGCACGCCCGACGGACTGTGGCCGTGGGTCGCGCAGATCCGACTGGCGCCGTACTCCTACGACTGGATCGACAATCTCGGACGCCGATCGCCACGGCAGCTGCGCGCATTGCCGGAACCCACGGCTGGTCAGCACTTCACGGCCTCGGGGAATCGTCCCCTCGGGCGCATCCTCTCCGTCTCCACGGCGGAACAGCTCACCGGCGGGATCATGGGTGCGGTGATGTCGTACGTGCTCGTTCCGAACGGCGACTCGACGCGCCTGCTGCTGAAGATCGTCATGGTGAAGGGCCGCTGGCTCGCGCCACTGATCTCCGTCGGCGACCTCGTCATGGCCCGCCGTCAACTGCTCAATCTCAAGCGGCTGGCCGAGCAACCCACGGCCCCGTCGGCCTGACGTGGAACTGAGGCACTGTCACCGTCAGGGATCCGCTATCGGTGAGGGATCGCTGCCTGCGCTTCTGTTGTTCTGACCAGGGCCGCGTTCGCCATGCTGTTTCGTCGGGTACATGACCGTTGGTGGACCTAGTGCACCCCAGGCCGTCGCCCGGGCGGTCCGGGACGACGGCAAGATTATCGGATCATGTGAATCCGAACGGTTCGAAGTCACTGTGGGGACCGAAGCCATGGGGACTACACCGCAACCGGTGACTACGAGTTGCGACCAGATGGTTCGCGAGCAACCGCCTATCTCTGCCGTGGACGCCTTTGACGGGAGCTCCATTAGAGGCTCGGAAACCTGCAGATTCCACAGCAGGCCGTGCCTCGAGGAGCACGACATGACCGCGACCTACACCTTCGATGTCCTTTCCAGCCTCGACGGTTACGGCGGCATCAGCGGCGGCGACTGGGGCGGTTGCTGGGGCAAGCAAGGCCCCCGAGTTGCTCGACCACCGCCTTGCCTTGTACGAGACGGAGCTGCGGATGGTTCTCGGCGCCAACACCTATCGGGAGTTCGCGCAGATGCTGGCCTCGAGCACCGAGGAGTCCGAAGTGCGTGATCCGTGGGCCACCTGGATGAGGAGCCTGCCGGCAACGGTGGTGTCGACCACCCTGCGTGGACCTCTCGACTGGCGAGCTCGTGGTGGATCGTCGTGTCCCTGGATGGGTAGGGTGTGCCGGTGATTGTCGCTGTCGAAGGGCCCAGTGCCGCCGGGAAAACCACGTGGTGCCGCGCGGTCCCGGGACAGTTCGTCGTCGAATACATCCCGGCAGGGCAGGAACCGGACGGATCCGATCCGGAGGAGCAGGCGGCCTGCTGGCCGCAGGTCAACGCCAGCGGTGGAGACGGGCGCTGACCTTGGAGGACGCCGGCGGTGTGGCGGTGTGTGACAGTGACCCGCTGAAACTGCATTACAGCTGGTGCCTGGCCGCAGTGGGTGCGGCACCGGTCACGCGGTTCGAGCACGAACTCGCCGCAGTCCGGCAGATGTTCACGGAGCGTCGTCTCGGATTCGCTGACGTGGTGTTGTTGTCGATCCCCGATCCGCAGCAACTGGCGACGCAACGCAATGGCGACCACACCCGCCGGCGCGGTCATTTCGACTTGCATGCCCGACTCTCCGAACCACTGGCCGAATGGTACGCAGTCCTGGACCGACTCGACCCGGGGCGCGTAGTCGACGGCTTCCCGTCTGAGCTCGGCGTAGCGATGCTGGCACCACCGCGCCCAGACCGCCACGACACGGAGCTGTTGGAAGTATTGGTCGACGAGCTGCCCACTCTGTGATGCATCAACACCTTCGCTGACTCTCTGAATCGATCGCCGATCCGCGAGCGGGTGAGTTCATCAGTGGACTCGCAGAGCGGCTGCTGCCGTTGATCGTGCAAACGTTGGCGGCCCGGCGCTCATGTCCTGCTCGCTTCTCCAGGAGCCATGCGTGCGTTTCATGGTGGAGGCATACCCGGCTGCTGAGGCACTGTCCGCCAAGGGTATTGACGCAACCGAGAGCACGTGTTGTCGCACTCCAGTGCGTGCACGCGCGCAATTAGGTTGGTAGTGAATGCATTTCACGTGCCGGCTGCACCATCGGATGTGCGGAGGATTCGCACCTGTCAAGATCGGTGATCATTGTGCTCACCGTGCGACTATCGGCGTGTGGTGAGGAACAGTGGAGCGATTGACACCGCCGCTGGGCGACTCGCCCAGGCGTGGGAGGTCGATCCGCTATCGTCGACGGATGAGCGATGACGCGACTCCGTCCGGTCCAACCCGCGCTCCGACGAGCACCCGGCGGGCGGTGCTCAACACGATGAAGGGCTCGGCAGGAAACCTCGTCGAGTGGTACGACGTGTACATTTACACGGTCTTTGCCACGTATTTCGAGGCGCAATTCTTCGACGAGAACGACGAAAACTCCACGCTGTACATCTATGGAATCTTCGCGGTCACTTTCGTCATGCGACCGGTGGGGTCCTGGTTCTTCGGCCGGTTCGCCGACCGTCGTGGCCGCAAGGCTGCCCTGATGCTCAGTATCACCATCATGTCGTCGTGCTCCTTCGTGGTGGCGGTCATGCCGACACGCGAAGTCATCGGGTATTGGGCGGCGGTGATTTTGGTCCTCGCTCGGCTTGTTCAGGGATTCGCGACGGGTGGGGAGTACGGCACCTCGGCGACGTACATGTCCGAAGCGGCGACCGCGAATCGGCGCGGCTTCTTGTCGTCCTTCCAGTACGTGACCCTCGTGGGTGGTCACGTCCTCGCGCAGTTCACGCTCCTGATCGCGCTCAGCGTTCTCGATGTCGAGGCGTTGAACGATTGGGGATGGCGGATCGGCTTCTTCATCGGCGGCATCGCCGCCCTGGTTGTGCTGTGGATTCGGCGTTCGATGGACGAGTCGCTCAGCGAGTCGCATCTGAAGGCCATCCGTGCGGGTGAGGACCGGACGGCGGGGTCCTTGACGGCGTTGTTCACCGAACACTGGCGTCCGCTGCTGCTGGTGTTCCTCATTACCGCGGGTGGCACGGTCGCGTTCTACACCTACAGTGTCAACGCGCCGGCGATTGTGAAGTCCACCTTCGGGGCCGACCAGGCGCTGACGGCGACGTGGATCAACCTGCTGGGGCTGATCTTTCTGTTGCTGCTGCAGCCGGTCGGCGGCCTCCTCAGCGACCGCGTCGGGCGCAAGCCGCTGCTGATCTTCTTCGGTGTGGGTGGTGTCCTCTACACCTATGTCCTGCTCACCTTCCTGCCGCAGACCACCTCGCCGCTCTTGGCGTTCGCGCTGGTTGCGGTCGGCTACGTCATCCTCACCGGGTACACCTCGATCAACGCGATCGTGAAGGCGGAACTGTTCCCCGCCGACATCCGTGCCCTGGGTGTGGGACTGGGCTATGCGCTGGCGAACTCCGTCTTCGGCGGTACGGCGCCGGTACTTTTCCAGGCGTCCACATCGGCCGGGCACGTCGGCTGGTTCATCTCCTACGTGACGGTCGTGATCGGGGTCAGCTTGCTGGTCTACATCTTCGGGCTGAAGAACAAGGCGGTCACGGTGCTCGATCGCGAGCAAGGGAGCGCCTGGGGCGTGCGGGTGTCTTCGGGGCTCCGCTGAGTTGATGCCCGCGGTCCGGGTTCCGGGGGAGCGGTGCCGGCACCGTTGGCCTGTGTCGAGCCACTACCGGCCTGGAGTGCCTCGACCGAGGTCGACGTTTCAGCGAGGTGGGACGCGGAGACCCCGCTCCTGGTCCGCACGCCTACACCGTGCACGAGGGGGCTGTCGTCACCCCCTACCATTCTTCGGTGACCGATTACGACGATCTCGACATGTTCGGTGGCCTCGACGCCTCCACCCTGCCATCGCGCCAGCAGCGGATTCTGGCAACGATCCGGGACTGGGTGGCTGCACACGGATGCACACCGAGCACCCGACAGATCGGGGACGCGGTGGGCCTGCGGTCGACATCGTCGGTGTCGAAGCATCTGAAGAGCCTCGAGGAAAAGGGCTTTCTGCGAAGGGGCACGGCTATGGCTCGGCAATTGGACGTGCGCCCGTTCCTCGCCGAGGCGACGCGAGGTCGCTCGTCCGAAAACAATGTGACGGTCCCGGTCGTCGGCGACATCGCGGCAGGCGCACCGATCCTGGCGGAGGAGCACGCCGATGAGATCCTGACCCTCCCTCGCGAGCTCGTCGGTTCCGGCACCGTGTTCGGGCTGCGGGTCCGCGGTGAGTCGATGATCGACGCCGCGATCTGCGATGGCGATGTCGTCGTGGTTCGTCGCCAGGACGAAGCCCATTCCGGCGAGATCGTTGCCGCGATGATTGATGGCGAGGCCACCGTGAAGGTGCTCCGGCGCCGCGATGGCCACGTCTTTCTCGAGCCCCGTAATCCTGCTTATGCCGTGATTGACGGTGACGACGCAGTCGTGCTGGGCAAGGTGGTTTCGGTGATGCGCCGGATCTGAGGATCGGGCAACCTCAACGGTGCCACGCGCCTCGGGGCTGGTTCTGCAATCGTGTCCACTTCCTCGACAGCTGCTGCCCGGCCACACAAGAATGGTCGGGCAGGAGTTCACCGGCTGACCGCAGTCATCACGCGTCGTCGTCTCACCCGCCCTGATCGGCCGCCAGCGCAATGCCAACCGAGGCGGGCACGGGGGCAACCGGAGCCTCCTCCGACGACTTGTCCACCATCACCGGCATTGCCTGCCTCCACCGGCTCGACGGGCTCGTTGTCAGGATCCACTGCGGCTCCCGCCCACCATCGGAGTGCGGGACTGCTGGTAGCCCGCGCAGCGCGTTGCGCGCGGAGGCGATCCTCAGGCCCGGGTTCTGCGTGACGCCAAGCGGCTCGCGAGGAAATCCTCGCGCAGGATTTCGCCTGGTGATCGGCCACGATTCCCCAGCACAACTGCGTGTTACTTGAATTCTCATGAAAATGCCGAGACATTCAACATCAATTCAGTGGATGCGGCGACCTGAGCGTCGAGTCGGTGGCGAGGTACGCTGCTGGTTCTGCGATTGCTTCCGTAACCGACTAATGTGCCGGGCGGAACACAGTTGAGGCAGAGCGCAAGGGTGAGTTCTGGCACCCGGGATAAACACAATTGCTCTCTAATCGATTCGAGATTCGATTGGAACAGGATATAGGAGTAAAGAAAGGATGACGACATCCGGAAGCGATGCGATATTCGATACTCTCTTGGAATCGGCTAAGCGCCTCTCATTCGATCCCCGGGACCCCGTGGTTTGCCAACCCGATGCAGATGGCACCGAATTTCACGGGATGACACCCGAGTGGTCGCCTCTCTTCGGCACCGCTACGTGGGACTCCATGACCGAGTCGGAACGCGTCCGGCTCACCAGAAGCGAGGTCGCGCAGTTCCTGGGCGTCGGAATCTGGCTGGAGGTGGGATTGCAGGTGGCATTGCTGCGGGCCAGCCACAGTGCGGACCCCGCCCGCTCGGACGTCAAGTTTCTGTTCAACGAATGCGCCGACGAGAACCTGCACTCGTTGATGTTCGTCAACGTCATCGACAGCATCGGATCGCACTTCTATCGACGCGACCGCTCACTGGACTTTTTCGGATGGCTGTTCAGGACCATCGCATGGGACGAGGTGGCATACGGAATCGTTCTGGCTGGCGAAGAGATCTTCGACGTCATGCAACGCGACTGGATGGCGAGCGAAGACGTCGCCGCGCCCATCCGCAGGGCTTGCTATATCCATGTTGTCGAGGAATCCCGGCACATGGCGTACGCGCGTCAGAAAATCCGGACTCGGTTGATAAAGATTTCGCGCGTTCGACGGTTTATCAGCACCCTGATCATCGCGATGGGAACGCATCTCGTCGCGAAGAGCCTGATCAATCGTCGAATGTACGAGGACCTCGGCCTGGATTGGAAGGTAGTGGGGCCGGAAATCGACGCAAACGAACACCACCGGATAATGTTCCGCAGGGCCGCAGAACCGTTTATCGAATTCCTGAGCAGAGAAGGGCTGCTGAATTTCGGCGCGCGATGGATCTACCGAAAATCGAATCTTCTCTGAGCAAGCAGGAGTCGTTGTGACCCACGTTGTCCTGGGGCATTGTTGTAAGGATGCCTCGTGCGTGCGGGTGTGCCCGCAGAATTGCATTCACCCTGCTCCCGGCGAAGCGGGTTTCGAGTCGGCCGAGACGTTGTTCATCGACCCGCGCTCGTGTATCGATTGCACCGCCTGCGTCGAGGCCTGCCCGGCGTCTGCCATCAAACCCGAGTGGACGTTGACCGTCACCGAACGGCCCTACGCGGCCCGCAACGCAGAGTTCTTCGAGCAGGCTCCCGCCAAGTCCCGGCCCCGGTCGCGACGGATCCGCTTCGAGCAACCGCTGGGCAAGCCCAGCGAGATGCGGAAGATCGCCGTCGTCGGATCCGGGCCGGCGGCGATGTACACGATTCGCGAACTCCTTCGGCGATCGACCTCGGTACGCATCACCATCTTCGAACAGCACGGCGAGATCGGGGGCCTCCTGCGCCGGGGCGTCTCCCGGGACCACGTCGGCGTTCGCGACATGATGCGGCTCTTCGACGTGCCCTTCAACGACGATCGCGTCACGATCCTCCACAACACAGAAGTCGGTGTGGATGTCTCGGTCGAAGATCTCCGGACCAGATTCGACGCCATAGTGCTCGCGTGTGGCGCTTCGCAGCCGCGGCGACTCGGACCCACGACCGCGGATCGCGGCGAGGGTGTCTATGAGGCCATCGACATTCTGGTGGCCGAGAACTGTGAGGCGTCCGGTTTTCGCCCGCGCGGGCCACTGGGGCCGAGATCCCTCGTGATCGGGGCGGGCAACGTCGCCTTCGATGTCATCCGATGGATGGCCAGGGCACGCGACCGAGGTGCCGCGGCCCAAGCGGTGACGGAGGTGGTGGTGTTGTCGCGATCGGCCCCCGATCGCGCCTCCTTCACGCCGTCGGCGTTCTATGAGCTTCTGGACCTCGAGAACGCCGAGGTGCTGATCGACCGCGCCGGCCGTCGGCCGGGCGCCGGTGCCGATGCCCCGCTGCTACGTGACATTTCCGCCCTGCCCGCTGCCGACATTTCCGCGGCAGATGGCCGGACCACCACGGACGTGGGCAGACTGCGCGTTGTGTTGTCCTTCGGACAGGAGGTGACCGATCTCGGGAAGACAGTGGCCGGCGGCGTCGCCGTCACCACGACGACCGGTCGGACCTTCCTCGCGGACTCCGCGATATGCGCCACCGGATTCACGACGAAGCCGCTCGACGGCATCCCCGTGAACGAGCGGGGGGTCGTGCCCAACCGCCGAGGTCGTGTGATCTCTCTCGAGACGGGCGAGCCGCTCGACGGACTGTACGTCGTCGGATGGGCGAAACGAGGCGCCGTCGGCGGCGTCGGCGACAACCGTAGCTGCGCCGCGGGAACCGTGACGCAACTCGCCGCAGACCTGCACTCGCGGGTGTGACCGGGCGCCCGATTCGACTTCGATGGCGCAGCCGCCGCAATGAGTCTGCTGGTCGAGGACGGCCGGATCACCCGCATCTACGCGATCAGCAACCCCGTACAAACTGGGGCGGTGACCGTCCTGCGGTGGGTGTTCGACTTGGAGTGCACGGCTCGTCTACGGCGACGAGCCGGACTGTGCGGGTCGGCTCACGTCATGGTCACGCTCCCGGTGACGAAGAACGGCGCCATGTTGCCGAAGCAGAAGGACGGTCACGTTGGACCTCTTCGTGAGGCCGCCCAGTTTGCCGACGCCGGCGGTCACGGAGTGTCCGTGTGTGGCGTCCGAAGGGCGCCGAGATGTCGGATTGTCTTGTTCCTGAGCTGTCGGTTGTTCTTTGGTTCCCGTGCCGACTTCTGGTCTTCGATCTGCCGGATCAGCTCATGCTTCGCTGCGCCGAGAGCCTGAACCAGGTGGGGATCGGTGGCGGCCGCCACCAATGGCGGAAGGCCGGGGAGCGTCGTGCGTAACGTGACTCGCTGTTCTTTGCCGCCTCGGTCTTTCACCGAGATTTCCACGTCCACATCGCTCGGGTCCCAACGCCCGAGGTGCGGTGCGAGCGCCGACAACACCTCTCGCACGTGCGCGCGGTCCTTCTCTTTGAAGCCCGCGCCCATGTGGAGCGTGTGCTCGTCGAGGACGTCTCGTCGCTTGTCATCCGTTGTACTCACCGTGGCCTCATCTCTGGACTCTCACCTCGACGGTAGACCCTTTCCGTGGATAGTCGTGCGAGGTGTGAGTGCGACGTGCGACCGGAGCAACCGCAAATCGGTTTCGCCAGTGGCCGCTCCGAGCGATCCGGGCACATCCTCACCCACGCATTTCCCAAAAAGGTTAGCCACCGCATAGTTATGCATTGATCCGGCTCATCTCTCGTTCAGTCGATTCCGGGACACTGATCCGCGAGAGACCTCATGCAGGGGTTGACTTGCACTGCATCGCAATCCGGCGGCGGTGCGGATAGAGATCATTCATCCGACGGTTGGGCACTGTCCGGTAAACGTGTGTCGCCTACGGCTACGGGTACGGCGACCGTGCGGCGAGCCCCTGTGCGGCCGCCGCGGCGCGCACGGCGTCGATCACCAGTTGCAGCGGCGGTCGGTGCGCGGCCGTCCCCCGATGGGCGATGGAGATCGTTCGAGTGAGCGGTTCGGTCAGCGCGACGACGTCCATTCCTGGCGGGCGCAGCGTCAGTCCGAGATCGGAGACAAGGGTGACTCCCAGGCCTGCGGCAACCATCGCGAGTGCCGTCGCCTGCTCGCCGACCTCATGGTTGATCCTGGGTTCGAATCCGCAACGCTGACAGGCCAAGCGCACCGCGCGGCCGAAATGCGACTTGGGTCCCGCAAGGATCCAGGGATGCTCAGCGAGATCCGCCAGCGCTATGGTTCTGGCGGACACCGTTCCCGGAGGCAGTGCTGCGTGCAGTCGTTCCACCGCGATCACCACTCTGGTCAACTCCGGGTCCCACTGCATCGGGTAGTCGGAATAGTCGATCACGAACGAGAAGTCCAGCGAGCCGTCCTGCACTGCCACTGCGGTATCTTCCGGCGCGAGCTCCCTCGTTCGCACCTCGATGCCGGGATGCTCGGCGGCCAGCAACGTCAGCGCACTCGGCACCAGGCTCGACGCGACGGACGCCCACACTCCAACGGTCAATCGGGCGGTGACCCCTTCCTGCGTTTGCTCGAGAGCGGTCGTCGCGCGGTCCACCGATCGCATGATCTCCTCAGCGTGCTCGGCGAGGAGCAGGCCGATCTCGGTGAGCTGTACCCGCCGACCGCGCCGCTCGAATAGCTTTGCGCCGACGTCGCGTTCGAGCTGGGTGAGCTGTTGCGATACCGCGGATGTGGTGTAGTGCAAGGCCAGCGCCGCGGCTGTCACGGTGCCTCGGCGGTGCAACTCCCGAAGCATCCGCAACCGGCGCAATGACAGCTCCATGCCGCCAGCCTAGGCATCCATTCCCAACCGTCCAACCGGACCACGCGTTGCGCTGTGTAGAAAGCGTGAACGCAATCATCCAAGATTCGTAACTGGACGCCTGGTCACCAGCGCGCGCACTCTGGCGTCATCGGCTGAGTGGTCGTGGCGACGAAGATTTTCTGAGGACGATTGGGGTAAATCGAGGTGACTACGACGACGGAATGCGGGTTCGGGCGCACCACCGAGCACCTGGAGTATGACCACCGTGCGAACACTGCGACGCAGCGCCACATCGATGTGGCGACCGTGCACCGCGGTGAGCCCCTGTTACGTGTGACGTGGTCTGATCCGGTCACCGGAGCTCATGGTTACCTCGTCGTGCACACGTTGGTGTCCGACCTGGCGACCGGGGGCACCCGGATGCGGGCAGGCTGCACGATGTCGGAGGTCGAGGATCTGGCCAGAGGCATGGCTGCCAAGACCGCGGTTTTCGACTTGCCTGTCGGCGGCGCTAAGGGTGGCATCGACTTCGACCGGAAGGACCCCCGCGCCGTCGGTGTTCTGGAGCGGTTTTGTCAGGCGATGCGCCCGTGGCTGGCCGCGCACTGGGTGACCGCGGAGGATCTGGGGGTGCCGCAGCATCTGCTCGACGACGTCTTCGCGCGACTCGGCCTTCAACAGTCCTACCATGCGGCGATCAGCCGTGCGGAGGATCCGCAGGGGACTCTGCGCCGGGTACGGGCCGCGTTGAACGCCCCGGTGCCCAGCGGTTTTCTGCTGGGCGATGTGATCGGCGGTTACGGAGTCGCGCAGGCCTGCATCGGCACGGTGCAAGCATGTGGGTGGCCTCAGGCCGAAACGACGGTGGCCATCCAGGGCATCGGGACCATGGGGGGCGGCGCGGCCTGGTATCTGTACGAGGCCGGTATGCGCGTGATTGCTGTCGCCGACGCCCTCGGCACGCTGTACTGCCCTGACGGCCTGGACGTTCCCGCGCTGCTCGACCTGCGGGACGGCTACGGCGAGATCGACCGCTCCCGCGTCCCCTCGCATGTTCAGCGGTTGCCGAGCGCGGCTGTGATCGCCACTGAGGCAGACATCCTCGTCCCGGCCGCGATCTCATATGCGATCACGACGGACAACGTCGACGAGGTCGCCGCGAAAGTCGTGATCGAAGCTGCGAATGCGGCGACGACCCCGCGCGCCGAGGCGGTGCTCACCGGCCGGGGCATTCCGGTGGTCCCCGACTTCGTCGCCAACGCCGGAGCAGTCGCCTGGGCCTGGTGGGTGCTACTCAGTCAGGTCGGCACCGATCCGGAGGACTCGTTCCTGCGGTTGCGTACCGAGATGCTGGCCAAGGTCGCGTTGCTGCTCGGCAAATGGATCCTGGACGGCGTGGCGCCACGGCAGACCGCGTGGGACCTCGTCGCGGCCAACCGCAGTGCGCCGGCTCCCGCCGATCCTCCGGCAGTGCCGGCGCTCACTATCCCGTGAACGGTGGGCGGTGCGGTCCCGTTGGCTTCCCGGACCATCCCTCCCGGTGGGCTCGCCGCGTGTGACGGATCGGCTTCCTGCGGCGGTGGTCCAGTAGGCGGCGACGAGTCCTCGATTTCCTGAAAGTCATTGTCCAGGATCGGGTCGTGCCTGCAGCGCCGGCGCGGCGGCGGCCAGCAGCGCGTCGCGGTCTCGGTTCAACGGGGGATAGATGCGTTCGGTGTTGATGGTGACCTTGGTGGCTTTGGCCTGCGCGCCGCGCGACACCACCTGACGGTCCCACCCCTCGGTGTACACCGCGCCCGCCGGTCCCAGGTCGAGAACGGTGGCGTACCAGGGGATCCGGAGCGGGAGCATAGGCTCCCCGAGCAGGTCGCCGATGACGTTGTAACCCGCGTAGCGGCCCATCGGGCGCCCGTGCTGGCACGACATCACCGACAGGTGGTCGTCGTCCACCCGCGCCGCGGCGACGTCACCGGCGGCGAATACTCCGGGCGAACCGATCACCCGCAGGTAGTCGTCGACCGGCAGGCGACCGAGCCGGTCGCGCTCGCCACCGAGCTGTGCGGTCAGCGGATTCGCCCGCATGCCCGCACACCAGACGACGGTGCCCGCGGCCAGCACCTCTCCGGAGGAGAGCGTCACGCCGTGCTCGTCGACAGATGCGACGCCGACACCGGTCATCGTCTCGACGCCGTTGTCGGACAGCGCCGCTTCGATCACCGGTCGCGCCGATGAGCCCATGTCGGAACCGACGTAGGGGTTGTGGTCGATCAGCACCACCCGCGGTTCGACGTTGCGTCCCGCGCACACCTTTGCCAGCCTTCCGGGCAGCTCGGACGCAGTTTCGATGCCCGTGAGGCCGGCGCCGACCACCACCGCGGTCGCCGCGTTCACGTCCGCTCGGCCGTCGGACAGCGCGGCCAGGTGGCGCTGTAGCTTCATCGCGCCGTCGTACGTGTCCACGTCGAAGCCGAATTCCCGCAAACCGGGGATATCGGGCGTCGCCACCCGACTGCCCAGAGCCATGACCAGACGGTCGTACCTCTGCGTGCGCTGTGCCCCGCGGCCCGAGACGGTGACGGTGCGCGCCGCGGTGTCGATCGCAGTCACCTCGGCGGCGATGTGCCCGACGTCGACCGGGTCCAGCACATCGCTCAGCGGGATACGGCACGCGCTCAGGTCTGCCTCGTAGTTGCGGACCCGGATGTCGTGGAACGGCTGCGCACTGATCACCGTGACATCGACGGTGCCCGTCGCGTGGAGTTCGTCGAGCCGCCGCGCCGCCCCCAGCGCGGCCCATAAGCCGGCGAATCCCGAGCCGAGGACGAGGACGCGGTTGGGTTCAGTCACCCTGCCATCGTGCCAGGTCTAGGGCGGGTGGCGGGCCGGCTCGAATCTGTCCGTGGCTGAAATCTATGCGCACCACACCAGGAAGATCAGCATGGTCCACAGTTGGGGCTATGGCGGGGGTGGGGGTTTGTCAGGCGTGCGCAAAGTCCAGGATCTTCCTTGCCCGTTCCGCGACGGGGAGATCGACGAATTCGCCCGTGGCCAGTCGCACCGCGGCTCCGCCGGCGTTCTCGAATGCCTCGATGACTTGTCGAGCCCAGTCGATGTCGTTCTGTCGCGGACTGAAGGTGGTGTGGATGGCCGGAAGCTGAGCGGGGTGGATGGCGGACTTGCCGAACAGGCCGAGGTCACGGCTGTGGGTGGCCTGGCGGACGAGTCCGTCGGTGTCGTCGATGTGCGGGTAGACGCTGTCGATCGGTGGGGCGATGCCGGCGGCGCGGGCGGCGACGACGAGGTGGGAGCGCACGTACTGCATAGGTGCGTCCCCCTTCCCGGTGCCGAGGTCCTTCTGCAGGTCGATACCGCCGAGGGCGATATGGGTGACCGCGGGGTGCTCGGCGATCGCAAAGGCGTTGGCGACGCCTTTCGCGGTTTCGATAGCACAGATCAGGGGTCTTCCGGGGGCGCGGTCCGCGACCCAGTGGATGTCGTCGAGTGTTTCGACCTTGGGGATGCGGATGCCGTGAGCCGATGAAGCGACAGCATCGAGGTCGGCTCCGGCGAGTTCGGTGCCGGGCGCGTTGATCCGCACCCATGCGGTGTGGGTGGTGAGGACGAATGCGACATTGTCCCGCGCCGTCGACTTCTCGGCGGGCGGCACCGCGTCTTCGAGGTCGAGGATGACGGCGTCTGCGCCGGCGTCGAACACCTTGCCGAGGAGTTTTCGGTTGTGGCCCGGGGCGAACAGGTAGCTGCGGTCCATCAGAGGACCCCCTTCTCGGCGAGTTCGGACAGTCGGTACGGGTCGATGTCGAGGGCTTCCCTGTAGAACTGTTGGTTGTCCTGGCCGAGTCGGCGGCCGGCGAAGTTGATCGCACCGGGTGTTCCGAGCATGCGGATCATGAGGTTCTGCATCTTGATCGGGCCGAGGTCGTCGTCGTCGACGGTGGTGATGCAGTCGCGGTCGAGGACGTGCGGATCGTTCATCAGTTGCGCGACGTCGTAGATCGGTGCCAGCGCGGCGCCCACGCGTTCGAATTCGGCCGTGACTTCGTCCAGCGGCCTGTCTGCGATCCATTTCGCGACGGCCTCGTCGAGAAGGTCGCCGTTTCGGCTGCGTTCGCCGGCGGAGTCGAACCAGGGTTGTTCGACGACGTCAGGGCGGCCGACGAGGCGCATGACGCGCGCGGCGACGGAGGTGGCGCTCGCGGAGATGGCGACCCACCGCCCATCCTTGGTGAGATAGGTGTTGCGTGGGGCGTTGTTGGGGGAGCGGTTGCCGTTGCGACCGGCGATGGTGCCGAGCTGGTGGTACGCGGTGGGGCCGGGGCCAAGGATCCCCAGCAGCGGTTCGAGCAGAGACAGGTCGATGACCTGCCCCTTTCCGTCGCTGTCCGGGCCGTTGCGGTGCAGCAGCGCGGTCACCACACCGAATGCGCCGGCGAGTCCGGCGACACCGTCGGCGAGACCGAAGGGCGGCAACGTCGGCGGACCGTCCTCGCAACCCGTTTGGTGTGCGAATCCACTCATGGCCTCGGCGAGGGTCCCGAATGCTCGGCGCTCGGCGTAGGGACCGGATTGGCCGAAGCCGGTGACCCGCAGCATGATCAACCCGGGGTTGAGGTCGTGGAGCCGGTCCGGTCCCAATCCCCACTTCTCGAGGACACCGGGGCGGAAGTTTTCCACCAGAACGTCGGCATCGACGACGAGGTCGCGGAGCATCTGCTGACCCTCGGCGGTGCCGAGATTGAGGGTGATGCATCTCTTGTTGCGCGAGATCACCTTCCACCACAGACCGTGGCCGTCCTTGCGTGCTCCGTGTGAGCGGGCGGGATCGCCTGTGGGGTGCTCGATCTTGATGACGTCGGCGCCGTAGTCGCCGAGCATCATGGCAGTGATCGGTGCGGCGTAGACGGTACTGATGTCGAGGACGCGAATGCCGTGCAGGGGGCCACGCGTCGGAGAATGGCGGGTGCCTGTGCTGGCGTCGGCCTGGTCGTCAGGCGAATGGACGTCACTCGGGTGTGCAGTCATAGGCTGTCCTCACGCGTGGGGAGTGGATACGGTGGGCGGCACTCGACATCCGTCGCCGTGGGCGAGCAACGTCCGACGGTGCCTGTGCGAGCCGGTGTCACGGGGCGGCCGGAGAGTGTTGAGCTGCCACTGCCGCCATCTCAGACTGACACTCGCACGGTTCAACTACAATCACGGATGTATCGACAGGTGTTAACTTTCTCTAAAGCCACAGGAGGTGGGTGGGTGCTGGACACGACCAGGATGTTCACGCTGCGCGCGGTCGCCGAGCACGGATCGATCACCGCGGCAGCGTCGGCGCTCGGGTACACCACTTCGGCTGTCTCCCAACAAATCGCCAAGCTGGAGAAGGAGGCCGGGCAACCGCTCCTCGAGCGGCACGCGCGCGGCATCGTGTTGACCGAGGCGGGGCGGTCGGTGGTCAAGCACACCGAACGCATCCTGATCGAACTCGAGGCCGCCGATGCCGAACTCGCGGAGATCAAAGGGCTGCGTGCAGGTGTGCTGGCGCTCGGCACCTTCCCCACGGCTGGGTCGTCACTGCTGCCACTCGTGGTCAAGGAGTTCAAGACCCGGCACCCGGGGGTCGAGCTGAAGGTGCTCAGTGGCCGGTTCGCGTACTTGGTCGATGCGCTTCGCCGCCGGGAGACCGAACTGTCGTTGCTGTGGGACTACGAGTGGAACCGGGTCGATGACCCCACGCTGACGTACCACCACGTGATGAACGATCCGACCGTGCTGCTGGTGTCGGAACGGCACCGTCTGGCCGATCGCGACTCGATCCGGATCGCCGAATTGCGCGACGAATCGTGGGTGGTTCGCGCCGACGATCATCCGGTCGCGCAGACCCTCGAAAAACTCTGTCAGCAAGGTGGTTTCACGCCGCGCACGAGTGTCTTCGCGCACGACTACGGTGAGGTGCAGGCGATGGTGGCTGTCGAGCTCGGCGTGGCTATTGCTCCGCGACTGGCCGTACTCAACCTTCGGCCCGACGTCCGGTCGATTCCCCTCGCCACCCGTCCGCCGCAGCGCCGGATCCTGGTCGCGCATCTGACCGAGCGGCGGCTGAGCCCGGCCGCGCAGGAAGGGATCGCGGTGTGCACTGCCGCCGCCCACCAGTTGCAGGAGGGATTCGAAACCGGATAGGACCGGTCAGCTCCGGCAGATTCCGAACGCGTCGGCGAGGCGGGTGATCTTCTCGGCCCGACCGAGCCGGGGCGGGTCGCTGCCGTCGCGAACAACGCGGCCGCGGGCTTCGAAATCGGCGAGAAACTCCCGCGCCCAGGTCACGTCCGAGGGCGTGGGGCTGATCGACTCGTTGATTACCGGCAGTTGTTCGGTGTCCAGGCACAGCTTCCCGGTCAACCCGAGGGACACGGACACCGCCGACTGCTCACGCAGAACGGTGTGACTGTTGCTGACGGTGGGACCGTCGATCGGTCCGGGCAGGTTGCCGATTCGGCTGGCGACCACCAGTCTGGAGCGGGGATAGGCCATGGCGAGGTCGTCTGCGCTGGTGCCGGTGTCGCGGCGATAGTCGCCGCTGCCGAAGGCGAGTCGGAAGACGCCGCGGGCGCGGGCGATATCACCGGCCTGGTCGATTCCGAGGGCGGATTCGACCAACGCGAGTACCGGGGTGGCTGCGCCGAGTCGGTCGAAGGTTTCGGTGATATGTTCTGCGGCTTCGGTTTTCGCAAGCATCACGCCCGCCAGTCCGGGAAGCCCGGCGAGGCGATCGACGTCATCGCTCCAGTACGACGAGGACCGGTCGTTGATCCGCACCCAGGCCGAGGTGTTCTCGAGCCAGGCGGCGACCTCCTCCCGCGCGGTGGATTTGAGTTGGGGGTCGACGGCGTCCTCGATGTCGAGGACGATCTGGTCTGTGCAGGAGCGGTCGGCCTGGTCGAACAGGTCGGTTCGGGTGCCGTTGACCAGAAGCCAGGATCGGGCGATCCGCGTGTCGATCGGTCTGGGCGCGATCGCGATCTTCTCGGGCATCAGGATTCCTGTCGCATCGCGGGGGCGGGGCTGTGCGGAGTCCTCACCGCGCGGAGCCGACCAGTGCCGGAGCCGGCGCCGGGGCGGTGACGAACAGTTCCGCCGATGCGATACGGCGGGCCGCCCGGTGCAGGGTGACCGATTCGAGTACCCCGTCGAGGGAAACGGAGAGGTCGACATCGAGTACCCCGGCGGGTGTTCCCACCCGAAGCGATCCCGGCCACCGGACCTGTGTGTTGTCGGTGACGACACCTCCGGTCACGGTGGAGGCCGCGGCGACGGCGACCGCGGAGGTGAGCCCGATCGCCGGGTGCGGGGCGAGCATCGACAGCATCCGGACCGAGATGTCGTAGTCGTCACCGCGGATGTCGACGCCGGCGCTGGTGCGGTAGTCCGCCGGCGGACCCACGACACCGACTTTCGGAATCGCATGGGAGACGGGATCTCCCGGCTTGCTCAGTCCCATCCGCAACGACGCTTCCTGTCGCAGCCGGAGAAGCAACGGCAGGTGTTCGGCGATCGTCTGGTTGTCCTCCGCACCGGTCAGCCCGAGGTCGGCAGCGTTGAACAACGCAGCCGGGGCGCCGGCGACGACCATCGTGGCGCGGTACGTGTGGTCGGCAATCGAGATCTGATCGGCGGCGGCGCCGGTGGGCAGCAGTGTGGCCGCACCGGCGGCGAGACCGGTGAAGGTGAGCCCCACCGGGACACCCAACGCGCTGGTACCGGGCACGGCCGCGTCGCCTTCGGTGGGGATCATCCCGCCCGGAGTGGCGATCTGGGCGTCCAGGATCGCGCCGGTGTTCTGGTTCCGCATCCGCACGGTCGTCGTCGCGGAGTCCACCGGAACGAACCCGGACTGCAGCGCGTACAGCCCGATCGCCGTGGCGCAGTTTCCGCAGTTGCTGCCCCATTCGACCTGGCGGTCACCAATCGCGACCTGAGCGAACAGGTAGTCGACGTCGATTCCGGGCTCGCTGGAGCGGCGCACGATCGCCGCCTTCGATGTGGTCGAGCTGCCGCCGCCGACACCGTCGAGCTGACGCGGATCACCCGAGCCGAATGCCGACGTCAAGATGGCATCCAGGCCGCCGGCCTGAGCAATGAGCGGATCGACGTCGAATGCGTTGAACAGCCAGCACTTGCTGGTTCCCCCCCGCATCCAGGTTCCATGAAGTGTGAACACGGTCCGGCCCACCTTTCGGGTTCGAAGAGTTTGTGAGGCACCGCTGGAGGCTCTGATCGGATGGGGAGCGTGCTTCCCAGCGGTGTCCCACTGCCCACCCTGACCTACATCAGGGTGGAGAACAATGGCGAATAAATCGATGAGGGTTAACTTCAGTTAAACCCTCGCGGGTGTTGTCTGCGCGTCAGACCAGAGTCGGGACGGCCACCAGCACCAGCCAGCACAGGGCCGGCGCGATCGCGACCACGATGCCCGCGTTGAGGAGCAGTTGCCGGTAGAACCGGGGACGCTCGATGTTCTGGGCGTTGGCGAGGACGAGTGCGCCGTTGGTCGAGAACGGGGAGACGTCGACGACGGTGGCGGAGATGGCGAGTGCTGCCACGACTCCGACGACCGGCAGCGCCCCGGTCTGCAGCAGAGGAAGCGCGAGCGGGATGACGGCGGTGAGAAGCGCCGTCGACGATGCGAACGCCGAGGTGACGCCGATGACGTAGCAGAGGACGACGGCGACCAGCAGCGGTGCGCCGATGGTGATCGCCATCTCGGCGAGATGGTCGATCGTGCCGATCTCTTCCATGAGCGAGATGTAGGTGACCATGCCGGCGACGAGCAGGACCGTGGACCAGCTGATACCGGCGATGGCCTCACTCTGCTTGGACAGGTCGGTGAAGGCGAGGATCGCACCGGCCGCGATGGCGACGAAGCTGATCGGCATATGCAGGACCAGGACCAGCACCAACACCCCGGCGATCAGGACGAGCGTGAGTTTCTGGACCCCGGTGACCGGCTGCACATCGTGGTCGGTGCCGACCTCGGTGCGCGGCGTCCGGATGAGTACCTGGGTGCCGCCCCGGCCGGACGATCCGCCGGCCGGGATTCCACCGGGTCCCGCAGTGGGGGTGCGTAGTGCGCTCCCGACGCCGTCGGAGTCGATGCCGGCGCTGGAGCCGGTAGCGGTGAACTCGAGGTTCCGTACCCGGGCGAGGACGGCGTAGCCGACCACTGTGAGGACCGAGAGCAGCAGATTGATGCCGTAGCTGGCGAAGAACAGGGTCCAGGGCGCGATCGTCAGGCCGCTCGACTCGACGATGTCACGGACCAGCACACCCGAGACCGAGATCGGCGAGAACGCTCCGGCGTGCGCACCGTTGATCGTCATGATGCCCATCACCAGCGGACTCATCCGAGTCCGCGCGGCGAAGGACATCGCCGCCGGCGAGATCAAGGCAACGGCAGCCGGGCTGAACGTGCCCAGGGCTGTGAGCACCGAGGCGCAGAAGAAGAACACCCACGGGACGATCGTCACCCGTCCACGAACACCACGTATACAGGCATTGACGAGGAGGTCGATCGTCCCGTTCTTCTTCGCCATACCGAAGAAGTAAGTGACGCCGATGATCGTCAGCACGATCGAACTGGGGAACTCGGCGAGGATTTCCTTGTCGTCGTAGCCGAGGATGAAGGCGCCCACGACGAATGCGCCGATGAACCCCAAGATGCCGATGTTGATGGGGAAGAAGGTGGCTATCACGAACATTGCCACCAACGCGATCAGTGGCAGTATCTCGATGGAAGTCATGGGCGTACTTTCGGTTCGCTGCGGGGCGGATCGAACGGCTCCTGGGTGGCAGCCGGTCGCGACGGACGGACGTGAATAGAATTGGGAGACAATAGGCGTGGGGCGGGGGTTGTCTCTTCCGCCACCTCGCCGATGCCGGCCGGCGCGACGAGCAGTGAGCGCACTGCGTGATCGGCGGCGTCGTCGGGGCGATTCCGTGCCGTGATCCCGTGCGGGGGAGTACTCATCGTCTGCATGTCACATCCTTCACTTGATCATTACGCAGATCACACTATGAGCGGGTTATGTTTATGACAATGTCGTATTTCTACGCCGGGGTTTAGCAGGATTAAAGGCTTGTTGGAGGTATCGATGCGCAACTCGTTCGACGTGGTGACCCTGTTCCTGCTCCTCGACATCGACGAGGCCGGATCGCTCACCGGCGGCGCCGAACGCGCCAACGTCACGCCCTCCGCCGCGTCGCAGCGCATCGCCAAACTGGAACAGGAGATCCGGCAGCCGGTACTGACCCGCCTGCCTCGTGGCGTCCGGTTGACGGAAGCCGGCGAAATTCTCGTCACGCGCGCGCGGCTGTTCCGTCAGGAAATGCGTGCCGCCCACGGCGACCTGGAAGCTCTGCTGGGACTCGAGCGCGGCACCGTCCGACTCGGCTCCTTCCCCACCGTCAGCGCCTCACTGCTCTCGGACGCGCTGAAGAACTATCACGCCCACTGGCCGGGCATCGACGTGCGCGTCCAATCCGCGGTCCGCCCGCGACTACTGGAGATGCTCCATTCGAGCGAGGTCGAGATGGCGTTGCTCTGGAGTTACGACTGGACCGAGGAGACCGAGAAATCCCTCGCCCTCGTGCCGCTGATGGAGGACGAAACAGTCCTGCTCGTCCCGTTCGACGCGCCGTACGCCGACGATGTCACGGTGGCATCGCTGCGATCGGCGAAGTGGATCATCCGCAACGCCGACCACCCGGCGGCCGAAGTGCTTTACCGCAGCTGCGACACGGCCGGATTCACCCCGAACGTCGTCTACGAGGCCCATGACTACCAAGAGATCGAAGCGATGGTCGCAGCGGGAGTCGGCATCGCCATGGTCCCGCGGCTGGCCGTCGCACATCATCGCCCCGACGTCTACGCAGTCCGATTTCGTCCCACCGACCGGGTCCCGACACGCTCGATCTACATCGCCTCGCTCGCCCGCCGGCAGTACACCCCCGGCATGCACGCCGTCTCCCGCGCGCTGCACGACGCCGCCGACGCCATCGCCACACAGGCGTAGAACCGGCCTACCGCTGATCGACCACCCCTTCGGAACAAGGGGTGCGAACGCGGCGCTGGTGACCCGATGCCGTATGTATCGCTCATTCGCGCGGGGACGGTGCGATCGCGCGGGCAGGGTTCGAGGAACGCCCTGTCGGGGGCGGCGTCACGCCGGTCAGCGGCCGGTCCCTCGCAACTGAGCGGCATACGGATAAGACGCGCGCAATCAGGATAGCCGCCGCCTCCTTGGGTCACTAATGTCGTCGCTCACACTCGAAAGGAGATGTGATGCACAACGAAGTCGATGCCGTCATCGTCGGGTCCGGAATCAACGGACTCGTCGCCGCAGCCACGCTGGCTCGATCAGGCTGGAAAGTGGTGCTGCTGGAGAGCAATCCGGAGATCGGCGGCTTTGTTGGGAGCGGTGAGCGTACGGTGCCCGGCTACGTGCACGACACGTTCTCATCGTGGTATCCGCTGTTCGTGTCGGGCCCGGCGCACACGGCGCTCGGCGACGACCTGGCCCGTCACGGGCTGCGGTTCTGCAACACCGACGAGGCCGTGACCGCGAGCATTGCCGACAGCGGCCGTGTCACCCTGGCGTACCGCGATCCGGAGCTGACGGCAGCGGGCTTCGGCGACGAAGAAGACGGGAATACGTATCTGGAGGCGTTGCAACGGTTCGGCCGCAACGCACCGGTGATCGGCGGGATGATGGGCAGCGAAATCCGCAGCGCCGGAGTCGTTCCACTGCTGGCGCGTTTCTTCAGAACCAACGGACGGCGCGGCTCCGAGCAGTGGCTCCGAGACCTCGCTGCGTCGGGCCGCGCCTACTGTTCTCGGGAGTACGTCGGTCCCGAAGTGGATCACCTGTGGGTGCCGTGGCTACTGCACGCAGGTCTGTCGCCGGACAATGCCTCCGGCGGCTTCATGATTCCGGTGCTGGCGGCAACCGTCCACGGTTTCGGTCTGCCTGTGGTCGAGGGAGGCTCGGCACGACTGCTGGAGGCCTTTCGAGGACTACTCGACGAATTGGGCGTGCAGGTGCATACCGGATCCCGCGTCGACCGCATCATTGTCGAGGGGGGCCGTGCGACCGGTGTGGAGGCGGCAGGGCGGCGTTACCGGGCCCGGCGTGCGGTGCTGGCGTCGGTAACACCGACTGCCTTGTACGGGTCGCTGCTGCCTCCGGACGCCAGTCCTGCTCCGCTGCGTGCCCAGGCACGGCGGTACCGGTACGGGCGCGGTGAGATGCAGATCCACATCGCCTTGTCCGAACGACCCCAGTGGCGCGATGCCCGCCTCAACGAGGTTCCGCTGGTGCATATCTCGGATGGATCGGCGAGCACCGGCATTGCCCGTGCGGAAGCGGAAGCCGGTCTTCTTCCCAGGAAACCGACAGTCGTGGTCGGGCAACAATCCCTCTTGGATCCCTCGCGTGTTCCGGCCGGTGCCGCTTCGCTCTGGTTGCAACTGCAGGAGGTTCCGTACGAACCGCTCGGCGACGCCGCCGGCGAGCTGAACACCACGGACGGTTGGACCCCGGAACTGGCCAGGGCCTACGCCCAGCGGGTCATCGATCGCTTGGACGCGCACACCCATGGTCTGAAAATTCTCGGAACGGATGTGATCTCGCCGGCCGATCTCGCGGCATACAACGAGAATGCCGTCGGCGGGGACCCCTACGGCGGCAGTTCGGAGCTGGATCAGAGCTTTCTGTGGCGCCCACTGCCCGAAGCGGGGCGGCATCGCACCTGCGTGGACGGTCTCTGGCACATCGGTGCATCCACTCATCCCGGGGCCGGACTCGGCGCGGGTTCCGGCCACCTCGTTGCCACCAAACTTGCCGCGCAGCGGCACCGTAAATCCAATTAGGAGTTGACATGTCAGTAATCACCGACCTGCTCGCGTCCATCGCCGACGAACGCATCGAATTGATCGACCTCACCGCGCCACTGACCGACAAGACCCCGGTGCTGGCGTTGCCGGAACCGTTCAAGAACACCCTGCCCTTCCAGCTCGAGTTGATCAGCCGATTCGACGAGGACGGGCCGGGTTGGTACTGGAACAACATCCACACCGGCGAACACACCGGCACCCACCTCGATGCACCGAACCACTGGATCACCGGCAAGGACGGACTCGACGTGTCACAGGTGCCGTTGCGTTCACTGCTCGCCCCCGCGGTCGTCCTCGATGTCACCGACCGGGTGGCCGACAACCCGGACTTCCTCCTCGATGTCGCCGACATCGAAGAATGGCAACGCACGCACGGTGCACTCCCTGCCGGTGGGTGGCTCCTCTACCGCACCGGGTGGTCGAGCCGGTCGGAGAACAGCGACGACTTCCACAACGCCGACGAGACCGGACCGCACACGCCAGGATTCACCGCCGAGTGCGCACGCTGGCTCGCCGAAGAGACCGAGGTGGTCGGGGTGGGCGTGGAAACGGTCGGCACCGACGCCGGCCAGGCCACGGCACTGGACCCGGCGTTCCCCTGCCATCACCACCTGCTCGGCGCGGGCAAGTTGGGACTGACGCAGCTGCAGAATTTGGATCAGTTGCCGGCGACCGGGTTCGCGATCACGGTCCTGCCGCTGCCCATTGTCGGGGGATCGGGTAGTCCGGCCCGCGTGGTCGCCCTGGTCGAGAAGTAAGGAAAGAGAAAATGGCTGAACGTTCGTTCGCCGCCGAGGTCAAACAACTCCGCAACGGCGCCGGCACCACGTTGCACGTCGAGGGCATCCTCGCCGTCACCAAGGCGTTGCTGCAATCCGGTGTCGCCTATGTCGGCGGCTACCAGGGCGCACCGATCTCGCATCTGATGGATGTCCTCGGTGACGCGCACGAGATCCTCGACGAACTCGGCGTCTATTTCGAAAACAGCGCGTCGGAAGCGACGGCGGCGGCGATGCTGGCAGCTTCGGTGCACTATCCGCTGCGCGGCGCGGTGACCTTCAAGTCCACCGTCGGCTTGAATGTTGCCTCGGACGCGCTTGCGAACCTGGCCAGTGGCGGCGTCACCGGCGGCGCGCTCGTCATCCTCGGCGAGGACTACGGCGAGGGCTCGAGCATCATGCAGGAGCGCTCCCACGCGTTCGCGATGAAGTCGCAGATGTGGCTGCTCGATCCCCGGCCCAATGTCTCGGCGATCGTCGACGCGGTCGAGGTCGGCTTCGAGCTGTCCGAGGCGAGCAACACCCCGGTGATGCTGGATCTGCGGCTCCGCTCGTGTCACCTGCACGGGGCCTTCGAGGCCAAGGACAACAAACGCCCGCCGATGACGGTCACCGATGCCCTCGAAAATCCGCTGCGCGACATCGACCGGATCGTGCTCCCGCCGGCCAGCTTCCTGCACGAGAAGGAGAAGATCCACGACCGGTGGCCGGCGGCGGTCAAGTTCATCAAGGACCGCGGCCTCAACGAGGTCTTCGGGAACGACAAAGCCGACATCGGCATCATCGTGCAGGGCGGTCTGTACAACACGCTGAACCGATCGATGGAGCTGCTCGGCTGTTCCGACGCATTCGGACGCACCCAGGTACCGACGTACGTCATGAACGTGACCTACCCGGTCGTCGACGACGAGATCATCGAGTTCTGCCAGGGCAAACGCGCCGTCCTCCTCCTGGAGGAGGGCCAGCCGGACTACATCGAGCAGAACCTGAACGCGATCCTGCGGCGGGCGGACATTGCCACCGCACTGCACGGCAAGGACATGCTGACACTCGCCGGCGAATACACCTCGACGGTCGTCACCCGCGGTGTCAACGAGTTCCTCCAGCGGTACCTCCCGGACGTCGTCGCACACCAGCCCGCCCTGCTGCGGGACCCCGACGACCCGACGAGCCCCACAGCCCCCCGCGTCTCGTCCGAGGTCATCTCGCCGCGCCCGCCGGGACTGTGCACCGGATGCCCCGAACGCCCGATCTTCAGCGGCCTCAAACTCGCCGAGCGGGAGACCGGCAAACACCACGTCAGCGCCGACATCGGCTGCCACCTCTTCGCCGTCAACGCACCGTTCGACCTCGGCGCCACGACGATGGGATACGGCCTCGGATCGGCAGGCGCCTCCGCACTGAACTCCAAGGACACCGACCGGCGCAGCATCGCGATCATGGGCGACGGCGGATTCTGGCACAACGGCCTCACCAGCGGCGTCGGCAACGCTGTCTTCAACAAGAGCGATCAGGTCCACCTCATCGTCGACAACGCCTACGCCGCCGCGACCGGCGGCCAGGACGTGCTGTCCTCCCAGGCAGACCTCCCCACCCGGTCGACCCAGCACCCGATCGAGAAGGCCGTCCGCGGTATCGGCGTCAAATGGGCGCGCACGATCAAGAACACCTACGACGTCGGCAAGGTGCGCGACACGTTTGTCGAGGCACTCACCACCGCCGAGGCCGGGCCCAAGGTGCTCGTCATGCAAAGCGAGTGCCAGCTCAACGCCCAGCGCCGCGTCAAACGCGACCGGACCACAGCGCTCGCGGCCGGCAAGCGGGTGGTGCGCGAGCGGTTCGGGGTGGATCCCGAGACCTGTACCGGCGACCACGCCTGCATCCGGATCTCCGGCTGCCCGTCGTTGACGATCGCACCCAACCCGGATCCGATGCGAACCGACCCGATCGCCGAGGTCCTCGACAGCTGCGTCGGCTGCGGAGTGTGCGGGGCGAATGCACACGCCGCGGTTCTGTGCCCGTCGTTCTATCGCACCGACGTCGTCGACAACCCCACCCGACGCGAACAGCTCCTCGCCGGCGTCCGCTCGTGGTGGATCAAGATCGCATCCCGCGGCCTCGAGCGCCGCGCCGCACAATTCGAGGCTGCATGATGTCCAACTGGTACAACGGTCAACGTCCGATCACTCTGGCGATCGTCGCCCTCGGCGGCGAAGGCGGCGGCGTGCTCGCCGACTGGATCGTCGCCGTCGCCGAGAACGCCGGCCACTACGCGCAGAACACCTCCGTCGCCGGCGTCGCCCAGCGCACCGGGGCGACGGTCTACTACGTCGAGATCTTCCCACCTGGCGATGAACCTCCGTCCTCGGCGACCGACGCCCGGATCGAGCCGGTCCTCAGCGTGTTCCCGAGCCCCGGCGAGGTCGACGTCCTCATCGCCTCCGAACTGATGGAATGTGGCCGAGCTGTCCAGCGCGGATTCGTCACCCCCGATCGAACGACACTGATCACCTCCACCAATCGGGTGTACTCCATCGACGAAAAGATGGCCCTCGGCGACGGTCGCGCCGACAGCTCCGAACTCGTCGCGGCGGCCCAGCGGGCCTCGAAGCGACTGATCGCCGCCGACTTCATGGAAATGGCAGAACAGAGCCGCAGCGTCATCAGCGCCGCGTTGTTCGGTGCGCTCGCCGGCTCCGGGGCCCTTCCGTTCAGCAGGGACCAGTTCGAGGCCCCGATTCACGCCTTCGGGAAGGGCGTGGAATCCTCGCTGAAGGCCTTCTCCGCGGGCTTTGACGCTGCCGCGCAGCAGCTGAAACCACGTCCGCGAAAGTCGAATCCGATTCCTATTTCGATCGGACCGCGCCCGGTGACACCGGAGGACCGCAAGGCCGAGGAGGAAGCGCGGCGCACAACGGTCGCGGCGACAGATCCCTCCGCTCTGGTCGGCTCCGCGCTCAAGCCGCTCGCCGCGCGTGTCCTGGATCTCCCTAGCGCGGCGCGGTCGATGATTCTGCACGGTCTGGTCCGCACCGCGGTGTACCAGAATCTGGACTACGCCGAGCGGTACCTGTCCCGGGTGACGCGCTTTGCCGAGGTCGACCCGGACGCCGCGGGAGCGGCCCGGTTGACCGTCGAGGCGGCCCGCCACATCGGGCTGTGGATGTGCTACCAGGACACGATCCAGGTGGCAATGCAGAAGACCCGACAGGGGCGGATGGACCGAATCCGCAAGGAAGCGCGGGCGGAACGGCACCAACTGATGCAGGTTCGTGAGTATCTCCACCCACAGATCGACGAGATCACCGACACGATGCCCTCCAGGCTGGGGGCCCGCATGCACCGTTCGAAGTGGTTCCAGCGTCTGGTCGGCGCGATCACCCACAAGGGGATGATCCTGAACACGAGTTCGGTGACCGGTTACACGATGCTGAGCACGATGGCGCGAATGCGTCCCCTCCGCCCGCGCTCACTGCGGTTCGTCCGGGAGCAGGCGGCGATCGAGGAGTGGATCGAACAGGCTCTCCGGGCTGCAGCAACCGATGCCGACCTCGGACGTGAGATCGTCGAGTGCCAGCGTGTCCTCAAGGGTTACGGTGCCACCTACGAGCACGGCGGCGACAGTTTCGGCAAGTTGATGTCCGCGGCCCACGCACTGGTCGGCTCACCCGGCGCGGTCACTTCGCTGGCAGGGCTTCGTGATGCCGCGCTCGCCGACGAAGACGGAGCCCGACTGGACGCCAAACTGGCCGCAATGGAGCTGGGGGACAGCCTTGTCAAGGCCCTGGAGACAACTTCGAAGTGATGTGCTCGACCCAGACTGATTCCTGTGCAATAACGTTCGCTCACTCTGTGGTGTACCGGCCACCCATGTGAAAAGTCTCTTACGACAGATGGTGTGGCGTTCCCGTGTGAAGGCGCGGTGCCCAGAAGAGCGATGCCGAGGTGGGGCGCACGAGGGCGTATCCCATGGATTTGCGTGGAGGCTCGCGACCCTCTCGGCCGCGGGTAGTGGTCAGGGCTGGTGAATGATCCGCATTGCGTGTTCTCGGGCGGGTCCGCTGAGGGCGGCGTTCAGTTCGTCGAAGAGCCGGCCGGCGGTGACACCGTTCCATCCAGGTGGAAGTAGGGGAAGGGGGAGGCCGGGGTCGAGGTACGGTAGCCGCCGCCACTCGGTGAGCATGGGCACGTATTCGGCGAAAGCGTCTTGGGGGGTGAGTGTTCCTGCCGTCGACCGTTCGAGTACCGGACGATACTTGTCGAGGAACGCGGCGTAGAGGGTGGTGAGTGCGTCGAGATCCCACCAGGTGCGGACCTTCGTGCGGAGGTCGCCGAAGCCGAGGTGTTCCGCGCTGTACATGTCGACGTATTCGCTGAGTCCCCGGCGTTCCAGCGTTTCCCTGGTCTCGCGTACGAGGCTTCCCGGCGCGATCCACACCCCTGGCGCGGTGGTGCCGAAGCCGAGACGGGTCAGGAATGTTCGGAGAACGTGCCGTTTGTCCCGTTCGGATTCGGGGATGGAGAAGACCACCATCAGCCAGCCGTCTTCGATCTCGGCGCGCTTGCGATCAAAGATCCTGACATCGCCCTCGGCGAGAGCATCCAGAGTCGGCTTGGACAGCGAATAGCCTGCGGAGCCGTCGTGACGATGGGCTTCCAGCGTTTCGCGCCGTTTGAGCCGGGAAATCGACGAGCGAACCGCGGATCCGTCCACACCGAGATGAGACATGAGTCGGACGACGGAAGCGACCGACAACCAGTTCGACTCGGCCCGCGCGTAGAGGCCGAAGATCGTCACGATCAACTCGCGCGGTTGCAGCTCGCTTGATCGTTCGATCGCGAAGTCATCGGCAAAAGTCCCCGTCGTCATGGATACACCATAACCGTTGCCACGGCCACGGTGCGTCAGATAGCCCGCGGGCAGGGAACTGTATTTCGTATCATTGACGGGCGTAACAAGAAGTGCATACGATTGGGCCCTTCATATCTATAGTGGAAGGTCAACTATGACGCTGTCTCCGTCGGCGCACTTGGACTCGTTCTGCCGCGACAACCTCCCGCCGGAGAACCTGTGGCCGAACTTCGATTTCACCCTCCCGGAGTTGCGGTATCCGGACCGCCTGAACTGCGCATCCCCGCTTCTCGACGACCAGGTCGCGGCGCTGGGCGGCGGTCGCCCGGCGCTGCTCTCGTCGTCCGAAAGCTGGACGTACGGGGAGCTTTTGCACCGCGCCAACCAGATCGCCCAGATACTCACCGAAGACTTCGGACTGGTGCCGGGCAACCGCGTTCTGCTCCGCGGGCCGAACAACCCCTGGATGGTGGCCTGCTGGTTCGGGGTGGTCAAGGCCGGCGGTGTCGCCGTGACGACCATGCCGCAGCTCCGCAGCGGTGAACTGAGCAAGATCATCGATCTCACCACACCATCACTCGCGCTGTGCGATCACCGGTTCGCTGCCGATCTGATCGAGACCGACCAGATCGCGGCGCTGCTCTACGGTGGCACCGAACCCACCGACCTCATCGCCCGCACATCCGCCAAGTCCGGGGAATTCACCAACGTCGCCACCGCGGCGGACGATGTCGTTCTACTGGCCACCACGTCCGGAACCACCGGTACTCCGAAAGCGACGATGCACTTTCACCGCGACATCCTTGCCGTTGCGGACACCTTCTCGGCACGGGTTCTCCGGCCGAATCAATCGGATGTCTTCACGGGTACGCCGCCATTGGCATTCACCTTCGGGCTGTGCGGTCTGGTGGTCTTCCCCCTGCGGGTGGGGGCCGCGACGTTGCTGCTCGAGAAGGCAACTCCGAGGGAGCTGGCCGATGCGGTACGAGAACACGCAGTATCGGTACTGTTCACCGCCCCGACCGCGTACCGGGCAATTCTCCGCGAGAACAAGGCGCAGAGCCTCGCCTCGGTTCGCCGCTGCGTGTCTGCAGGAGAGCATTTGCCCGAAGCGGTGTGGGAAGAGTTCTACGAGGAGACCGGAACGCGCATCATCAACGGCATCGGTGCCACCGAAATGCTGCATGTCTTCATCGCGGCCAGCGACGATGACATCCGATCGGGGGCAACCGGGAAGGCCGTACCTGGTTATACGGCAGCGGTACTCGACGACGATGGTCACCCCGTTCCCGACGGCACACCGGGACGGTTGGCGGTGACCGGTCCGACAGGCTGCCGGTATCTTGCCGACGACCGCCAGCGCCAGTACGTCCAGAACGGATGGAACATCACCGGCGACACGTATATTCGCGATTCCGACGGCTACTTCTGGTACCAGTCACGCAGTGACGACATGATCGTCTCGTCCGGCTACAACATCGCCGGCCCGGAGGTCGAGGAAGCGCTGGGCCGGCACCCCGATGTCAAGGAATGCGCGGTCGTGGGCCTGCCCGACCCCGATCGGGGAATGATCGTCCACGCGGCAGTCGTTCTGATCTCGGACGCTGTCGGCAGCGACACCAAGGTCCGCGAACTCCAGGACTTCGTCAAAAACGAGTTGGCACCGTACAAGTACCCTCGCAGTATCGAATTCCTCGCCGAGTTGCCGCGCACCCCGAACGGCAAGATTCAGCGTTATCGGCTACGGGAATCCCGACAGGCACTGCGCTAGCCGCGCGCCCGCCCACAGCCGCCTGGTGGTGCTGGTTGCTTGGGCGGGTCGATCCGACATCGAGGGGCAACCGACCCCGGCGGTCGGATACCTCTCGCCCAGTGCTCCCGCAGCTTTCAGGAACTTTCCAGTCGGCAAATGCTCGGCAGGATCGAAAGTGAGCGCAATCTGCACAGTCGACGCGTCCAGCGGATAGATCACTGACCGGAATGTTCCTAGTGTTGCAGATCACATCGTGACGAAGTCAGGAGATTTGCACATGAGCGACTATCTCGGCATCGGCGGCAAGACCGCCATCATCACCGGCGGTGCCACCAAGATCGGGCGCGGCGTCGTCGACCGCCTCCACGAAAACGGTGTCAACGTCGTTGTCGCCGACATCGATCGGGACGGTGGCAAGCAGGCGGTCGACGGCAAGGACCACGCTCTGTTCAGCGAAACCGACATCACTGACGACGACGCGATCAATACGTGCGTGGCCGCTGCACTCGAGTCGTTCGGGGCCATCGACATTCTGGTGAATCTGGCCTGCACCTACATCGACGACGGCGCCGAGTCCAGCCGGGCGCAGTGGTCAACGGCACTGGACGTGAACCTGGTGAGCGCCGCTATGTTCGCCAAAGCGGTGCGCCCGCACATGGCAGCACAGGGCGGCGGTGCCATCGTGAACTTCGGTTCCATCTCCTCGAAGGTCGCACAAACCGGACGGTGGCTGTATCCCGTCTCCAAGGCCGCGGTCGTGCAACTGACACGAAACATGGCGATGGACCTCGCCGGGGACAACATCCGCGTCAACTCGGTGAGCCCGGGCTGGATCTGGTCGAAGGTGATGGACGAGCTCTCGGGATCGGACCGAGCCAAAACCGACCGGGTAGCCGGAAAATTCCACCTCGCCGGCCGAGTCGGAGACCCCACCGAGGTCGGCGACATCATCGCTTACCTGTGTTCGCCGCGCGCCGCATTCGTCACCGGAGCCGACTGGGCCATCGACGGAGGCTATTCCGCGATGGGGCCTGAACAATCCTCCCCGGCAATCCCGCTGCTCGCCCAATAACTTCGACCGAAGGATCCTCTCCCCATGCGCAAGATCACCATCGTTGGAGCCGGACAAGCCGGACTTCAGCTCGCCATAGGACTCGTCGACGCCGGATACGACGTGACCGTCGTGTCCAACCGAACTCCGGAGCAGATCCGTGAGGGCAAGGTCATGTCCAGCCAGTGCATGTTCGGCGGGGCCCTCGCACGTGAGCGCGCCGTCGGACTGGACCTCTGGAGCGATGAATGCCCATCAGTCGAGGGCATCTCGTTCACCGTCGCCGACAACGGAAACCAGGCGTTCTCCTGGGCATCGCGCCTCGACCTCCCCGCCCAGTCGGTCGATCAGCGCGTGAAAATGCCCGCGTGGCTCAAGGAATTCGAATCACGCGGCGGCACGCTGGTACTCCAGGATGCCGGGATCGGCGACCTCGAAGAGTTCGCTGTCGACTCCGATCTGGTCATCCTCGCCGCAGGCAAGGGCGAGATCGCGAAGATGTTCGAGCGCGACACCACGCGGTCCGTCTTCGATCGCCCCCAGCGCGCCCTCGCGCTGACCTACGTCAACGGGATGCTGCCACGTGAGGAACATTCCGCGGTGGCATTCAACATGATTCCCGGTGTCGGTGAATATTTTGCGTTTCCCGCGCTCACCACCAGCGGGCCCTGCGAGATCATGGTGATGGAGGGCATTCCGGGCGGGCCGATGGACTGCTGGGCGGACGTGACGACTCCCGAAGAGCATCTGGCAAAGACCAAGTGGGTCGTCGAGACGTTTGTCCCCTGGGAGGCCGGGCGCTGCGCCGACATCACCCTCACCGATGACAACGGGATCCTCGCCGGACGGTTCCCACCCACCGTTCGCAAGCCGATCGGAGTCCTGCCCTCGGGGGCGAATATCCTCGGACTGGCCGACGTGGTGGTCCTCAACGATCCGATCACCGGCCAGGGCTCGAACAACGCCAGCAAGTGCGCGGCCTCCTACCTCGCCAGCATCCTCGAGCACGGGGACCGGCCCTTCGACGCCGCATTCATGACCGCCACCTTCGAACGGTACTGGGACTACGCACAATACGTCGCGACCTGGACGAACGCACTGCTCACCCCGCCGCCGGAGCATGTGCTGAACCTGCTCGGCGCCGCCGCCGCCGAGCCGCGCATTGCTCGTCGGTTTGCCAACGGCTTCGACGATCCGCGTGACTTCTTCCACTGGTTCATGACACCAGAAGCCGCCGAACAGTACCTCACCGACGTCGCGAACTAACCGTCGCCCGAATCATCGATTGGAGCCGTCAGTCATGCGCAGCATCGCTATCGTCGGAGCCGGACAATCGGGGGCACTGCTAGCCCTCGCCCTACTCAAACGTGACTTCGAGGTCACCCTGGTGACCGACCGAACGCCCGACGAGGTCCGGGTCGGTCCCGTCATGTCCAGCCAGTGCATGTTCGACTCGGCACTGCAGATCGAGCGGGATCTCGGGCTCGACCGCTGGGAGGAGCGGTGCCCGCGCATCGACACGATGGCGTTGACTGTGGCGAAAACGCACAGCAGCAACGAGATCGCCGTGACAACCCCCTTGATCGGCTTCGCGCAATCGGTCGATCAGCGAGTCAAATGCGCGGACTGGGTCGACGAGTTCACAGAACTCGGTGGCAATCTGATCATCAAGGCGGCGAGCCCCATGGACATCGAAAACCTCGCCCAGAGCCACGACCTCGTCATCATCTCCAGCGGCAAGGGCGACCTCGGTCGACTCTTCCCTCCGGATCCGGTGAAATCGCCCTACAACCGACCGCAGCGGGCCCTGGCCTTGGCCTACGTGAACGGTCTCGCGCCGCACCCCGACGGCGCGGACCTCTCACTGAACATCGTCCCCGCGGTCGGCGAGTACTTCGTCCTGCCGGCGCTGACCACCACCGGGCCCTGTCATGTGATGGTGTTCGAAGGCGTCCCCGGTGGACCGATGGATTGTTGGGACGATGTCCACACCCCGCGAGAACATCTCGAGCGCGCCAAGGAAGTGCTGGCCGAGCACTTCCCGGCAGAGTTCGCCAGGACTGGTGACATCTCTCTGACCGACGAAGCCGGGGTACTGCGCGGCCGCCTGACGCCGACGGTCCGCCGCCCGGTGGCCGAACTCGCATCGGGCAGCGTCGTGTTGGGCATGGCGGACGCGGTGGTCCTCAACGATCCGCTTACCGGTCAGGGCAGCAACAATGCTGCCCAAGCCGTCGCCGTGTACCTCGATGCGATCGTGGATCGGGATGACCGGCCATTCGACGCGCAATGGATGCAACGCACCTTCGACAAGTTCTGGCGCGGATGGGCTCAGTGGGCCGTGTCGTGGACCAACGACCTGCTCCGTGGACCATCCGATCCGGTCCTCGGCTTGTTCGCGGCGGCGCAGGACTCGCCGACCCTGGCGTCGGCTATCGCAACCGGGTTCGATGATCCACGCACCGTGCACAATTGGTGGTTCGACGACGCCGAATCGCAGCGTGTGATCGAGACCGCCCGGGCCGCCGAGCAGGCCCAGTTCGATCCCCGTGATCTACGGCGTGCCCTCGGCCAATACGCTACGGGGGTCACCGTGATCACCGCGCGGGCCCCAGATGGTCGGAAGATCGGTGTCACAGCGAACTCGTTCACCTCGGTGTCCATGGATCCGCCGCTCGTGTCGTGGTGCCCGGCGAGTAAGGCGCCGAGCCTCCCCGACCTCACGGCGGCGACCCATTTCGCCGTCAACGTCCTGGCGGCCAACCAACACGACCTGTCCCGGCAATTCTCGACGCCGGCCGAGGACAAGTTCGCGGGTGTGGCGACCACCGAAGGAATCGCCGGCGTTCCGCTGATCGATGACGCCATCGCGCATTTCCAGTGCCGCACAGTCCAACGAGTAAAGGCCGGCGACCACATCATCTTCCTCGGCGAGATCGAACAATACGATGCCGACCCCGGCGAGCCACTGGTCTTCCACTCGGGGTCCTACCGCCTGGTGACCAAGCATCCCGACTTCTGAACGCAGCCGTTCCGCAGTTTCTCCACCGAAAGCGACACGAATCAATGGGTAAGTACATCGATATCAGCAAGAGCTCCGGTGAGTCGTTCGCCGCGTATCTTGCCGAACCGGCCCAGGGCTCTGGCCCGGGACTGGTTCTCCTGCAAGAAATTTTCGGAATCAACGACTACATGCGGGACATGGCCGACCGTTATGCCGAGGAAGGCTACGTGGTACTGGTCCCCGACCTGTTCTGGCGCTCGGGTGCTCGGCAGGAACTCGGTTACGACCAGGCCGGATTCACGCGCGGGCTCGAGCTGCGGGACGAACTCGACGAGGACCTGGCCGTCACGGACATCGGCGACACCGTCACAGCCCTTCGTGGCCTGACCAATCACGTCGGCGGCGTCGGACTCATCGGATACTGCCTCGGCGGACTGCTCGCCTACCTGTCCGCGGTCCGGTTCGACGTCGACTGCGCCATCAGCTACTACGGTGTCGGTGTCCACGATCACCTCGATGCGGCGACTGAGCTGACAGTTCCCGTGGTCTTCCACCTCGCTGAACTCGACTCGTACTGCCCCGAGGATGCCCGAAACTCCATCCGCAAGGCGTTCGACGACAACGACCAGGTGCGCATCTACGACTACCCCGGCGTCGATCATGCATTCGCCACCCACGGCCGCGATGTCTTCGAACCCCTCTCCGCGGGGCTCGCCTACTCGCGCACCCTCGAGGTTCTGCACGCCACCATCGGACCCCGATACGATCTGTCCGCACTCTGGGACCGGCACATCTATTACGAGTTCGAGGCCCGTGACGTCCCCGCCACCATGGCGACCATGGTCGACGAACCCTACGTCAACCACATCCCGACGCTGACAGGTGGCGTCGGTCAGAAGGACCTCTCACGGTTCTACGCCCACCATTTCGTGCACAACAATCCGGCCGACACCAAGACGATCCCGATTTCTCGTACCGTCGGAGCCGATCGGATCGTCGAAGAGCAGCTGTTCTGCTTCACACACGACCGCGAGATCGACTGGATGCTTCCCGGTGTCGCGCCGACCGGACGATACGTCGAAATCCCGCTGGTCGCTGTCGTCACCCTGCGCGGCGACAAGCTGTACAACGAGCACATCTACTGGGATCAGGCCGGAGTGCTGGTGCAGATCGGCTTGCTCGATCCGGACGGGCTCCCCGTTGCCGGCATCGCGCAGGGCAGAAAACTTCTCGACAAGGCGCTTCCCTCGAACGAACTCATGCCCAGCTGGGCGAGCAGCGAGGGCAGGCCGATCGATTAGCGACCTGCCGACGGTAGGTTCGCGCAGTAGGTCGATGCAGCCGGCGTACGGCGCCCGCCGAGCGTGGGCGCGACCGTAGGCCGGTTGCAGCCTGCTTGCATCTGACGTCCTGTGGTGCGGTCACCCCCAACCACGGCGAACCGATGCGGCCCCGTGCCGCGGCCTACGTCGTGGACACCGGCCGATCACCAGCGTCGCTGGCCCCGGAGTCGTCCACCACTTGCGTGAGAAATGAACTCGGGACGCGTTCCCATCCTCGTTGCCATCTGCCGAGCCGCAGATCGGTCTCGAGCGAGGCGACCACCTCGGCCACCGCCGACCCTGCGTCGAGCACGACGCGCGGGAGTCCGCGGTCGGCGCAGAGCGCCAAAGCCGGTACCACACACTCTTTCGCCTCCGACGTACGGCCAGCTGCGAACAGACACGTGGTGTGCAGAAGCCTCGCCCGGAGCAGCGCTTTCGATCGCGCCTGCCGGGAGATTCGCTCCACCAGCGCCTGCGATCGACGACACGCGGCCGCCGACGATTCCCGATCCGTCGGCGAGGCGGCGTGGAGCAGGAGCCGAATGTCGGAGTCTTCGTGCAGCTCCCACGTGATCAGGTCGATCCCGCTCGTGCGGGACGCCGGGCCGGCGCTGTCCCTGGGGACTGTCTGTGCCCACCGCGGATGCTCATCGAGAACCGCAGGAATGGCGAGCGCCAACCGTATCCTCTCGTTCCGAATTCGGGCGGCCAGCCGCGGCAGCGTCAGCATGTCGGCGATCTCAGCCCCTTCGTCGAGGAGTCGGCACGCGGCACCGAGATCTCCGCGCAGAGTCTTGATACGAGATCCGGTGCCGTAGGTCGCGAGCATGAAATCGACGATGCCGCCCTCGGACCGAAGGCTATGACTGGCGTCGAGAAGTTCTTCGGCGTCGGGCACATGACCCTGCTCGTACAGCAAGTCTCCCAAGATCGCGCCGGCCACGCGGGATGCATACGATTGCCCGCCGCCGGATTGTTTCGCCAGCCGTAGCGCCATCCGGAAGTATCTCTCGGCCGCGGTGATGTCAAGCTGTTCGTGTGCGGCGATCCCGGCGAAGCAGTATCCGTATAGAACGCTGAACGGTCCCGATGTCTGCTGGTTGTAGGGGGTCGCCCATTCCTGCCATCGGCGGGCCGCGGCGAAGTCGAACCGGTAGATCGCCTCGAAGGACGCGACATTCGCCGCCCCCGACACGACGAACGGCCGCACAGCCTCGGGCCGTTCGAGGCAGTCCGAGATCCGCTCGCTGAGCGTGTCGGAACGATCGCCGAAGAGTTCGACAACGCCCCTGACCAACGAAGCCTCGATCAACAGGGCCGTCGTGTCCTCGTCTGCGCGAGTGCGCTGGGTCAGCGATGATTCCGCGCGGTCCAGTGCCCGAAGCGCCGAGGGCGCCGGGTGATGCAGCAGTACATGCGACCAGGCCAATGCGATCTGTAACACCGGGTGTGCGATCACCTGTCGGGATGGGAGCTTGTCGATCAGTCCGATCAGCGTCGCCATCTGGGACTGTTCGACCAATCGCATTCCCTCGCGTTCGACCCACGTCACCGCCAGGTCGGGATCACCCGATGCCAAGGCGTGATCGACGGCCTCACTGAGCAGGTGGTGCTCACCGAACCAGTGGGACGCACGGTGATGAAGTTCGCCGACCATGTCCGGTTGGTCCCGTTCGAGCCGGCGCCGCAAGAACTCTGCGAACAAGTGGTGATAACGGAACCACTCACCGTCCTCGTCGAGTCGTCGCAGGAACAGGTCCCGGTTCTCGATCTCCTCGAGCCGAGCCTGACCGTGACTGCTACCGGTCAGCGCCGACGCGAGTCCACCACTGATGCGTTCAGTCGCCGACGTCGCGAGCAGAAAGTTGAGAAGATCGGGTTCGAGCGATGTCAGGACATTCTCGGCGAGATACTCGCCGATCGCGTGGTGGCGGCCGGAGAGTTGACCGATCAGCGTGGTCGGATCGGTGTGTCCCCGTAGCGAGAGCGAGACCAGTTGCAGGGCCGCCACCCATCCGTCCGTGGATTCGCGAAGATCGGCTATGTCGGCGGCGGTGAGGGCGAGCCCCCCTTGGTCGGCCAGGAACGATTCCGCCTCCGGCAGGTCGAAACGTAGCGCAGTGGAATCGATTTCGACCAACTCGTCGCGTACCCGCAACCGGCTGAGCGGAAGCCCGGCCTGGGTTCTGCTGGTCACGGTAAATCGCAGGTGGTGACAGTCGCTGTCGAGCAGCGCCGCCATCGCGGAGATCGTCGCCGTATCGGAAACTCGGTGCCAGTCGTCGATGACGACCGTGATCACCTCGCCCGTGTCATGAATCTCATCGACCAGTGTGGAAAGGACGTACCGTGCGGCTTGCTCACCCTGCTCTTGCAGCACCTGTGGCAGGTCGCGTGCAAGTGACGGTCGTACCCGCGTAATCGCTTCGAGGAGGTGCGCCAGGAACCAGGCGACATTGTTGTCGTCGTTGTCGACACTGAGCCAGGCGACGGGCGTTCCCGAGTTGGTCAACAAGTCGCGCCACTGGGCGGCGAGGGTGCTCTTGCCGAATCCTGCCGGTGCATGAATCAGCGCGAGCCGCCGATCCCCGCCGGCGTGCAGGGCCTCGATCAGGCGGCGCCGCTGCACTGGGGCACGGGGCTGGGTACGTGGCCGGTACTTCGTCGAGAAGCGTGGCGGCGTCACCGAGGGCGGCCCGGCGTGTTCTTCCGAACTACGCGTCAGGTCTGGGTGCCCGCGTTGCGTGATCTCCGCGTCTGGCGGGACCAGATCCGGGGATCCGGCGCTGGTGCGTCGTAGGGCTGTGCGGAGGTCCTGTTCGAATGCCTCTGCGGACTCCTGGCGGCGCGCGACCTCCTCCGACATCGCGCGCTCGATGACGCTGCACACCTGCGCGGGGATGCCGGTCCGGCGGAGATCGGGCACCGGTTCGGACGTTATTCGAAGAAATTGCGCGACCAGTTGTTCGCCGTCGCGGCGCTGGAAGGCGGCGTGGCCGGTGATGAGGCAGAAGAGAGTCGCGGCCAAGCTGTAGAGATCGGACTGCACGGTCGGTGCTCGTCCGGTGAGTACTTCCGGTGCGGTGAAGGCAGGCGAACCCAACACCACGCCGGTCCCGGTCTGGAAACCACCGTGGATGCGGGCGATGCCGAAGTCTGTGAGCTGGGGTTCGCCGTAGTCGGTGAGCAAGATGTTGGAGGGTTTGACATCTCGATGAAGGATCCCGGCCTGGTGCGCTCTGCCCAAGGCCAGGGCGATTTTGATGCCGAAACCGAGCGCCTTCTCCCAGCCGAGCGGTCCGTCGCGGCGGATGATCGCTTCCAGAGAGCCGTGGCGGTGGTACTCCATCACGATGTACGGCCGCCCTTGGGGCGTGGTACTGGCGTGGTAGATGGTCACGATGTTCGGATGTCCGGAGAGCCGGCCCATGGCCTGTTGCTCGCGGAGGAAGCGATTCCGGTCTTCTTCATCCACACCGGAGGAGAGCACCTTGATGGCGACCGTCCGATCGAGCGCAGTTTCCATGCACCGGTAGACGACTCCGAATCCGCCGCGCCCGATCTCGACGGGGTCGTCGAAGCCGTCGAGAATCAACTCGCCGGCGATCGCGGGGTGGACGTCGGCTTGCGTTGCGAAGGGGTCGAGGTCATCCACCAGTTCGCACCTTCAGTGACGTCGATCCGGGCGCTCTGGCTCCAGCTGCGCCGACCATCGGCGGGCCGTCCAATTGCCGATACGTAGCGGACGGCGATCTCGTGGGCTCGCACATATCTTCACCTCTGCCCCAGTATCACACCAGCGTGGCGGCGGTGGCACCCCGTTTTGATCGGTGTGGGCCGGCATGCGACTGAATGAGCGGTCCACGGCTCCGTGTGGGCCCCGGCGGATTGCGTCGAGGCCCACACGGTCACATAGCGCCCAAGGCCGGAAGGATCACGTCGCGGCGATCGGCAGGCTCGGGGTGTAGGGAGCGTGGGCGTATTTTCCGGACAGCAGCGACCCGGCGCCGGGAGCGATCGCGGGCAGATCCAGCGCCCGCATCAGTTGATGCGCGGTGGAGACTGCGGCAGAGATCACCGGCTTGCCGAGTTCGTTCTCGACGATCTCGATCGATTGCAGTGACGGCATCTGGACACAGGCCGAGAGCACGATGACGTCGGCGTCCTGGTAGTCGAGTTGCTTGGCGATACCCACGAGATTGCGCGGATCGTGGGCGGCCACGTCGAGATTGTTCGGAATTTCCAGTGCCCGATAGTCGCCCACGTCGATGCCCTGGTCCTTGATGTACTCGACCACGAGCTTGGTGAGCGGCTTCATGTAGGGCGCCACCAGGGCGATCTTCTTCGCTTCCAGGACCTCGAGGGCCGTCACCAGTGCGCCGGCGCTGGTAACCACGGGTGCCGGGGCGCCGTTATCGAGGGTGATCTGAGCCAGCTTCTGTTCGGAGACGCAGTGGTACCCCTTGCCCATGCTCATGATGGCCACCAAGCAGGCGTAGCCGAGGACATCGACTCTCGCATCGGAGAGTTCGGCGGCGCATCGGGTCGAGTCGGCGTCCATCGCCTCGAGCTCTTCCTTGGTCACCTCCTTCATCCGCATGCGGCTGGAGTGGAAGGTGAATCGCTCGGGGGCGACCGTTTCCCGTGCGCGGAAGAGGGCGGGGATTTCCGTTTCCATCGTCACATTGGAACTCGGCACGATCTGGCCGATGCGGTAGGAGAGGGTGCTCATCGGGCTTCCTTTCTGATCGGACAGGTGTCAGCGAGCATCGATAACCGGGTTGCTCAACGTCCCGATCGATTCGACGGTGCACTCGACCACGTCACCCGGGGTGAGGAACTGCTGGGGCACGAAGCTGGCGCCGACGCCGGCGGGGGAGCCGGTAGCGATCACGTCTCCGGGCTCGAGGGTCATTCCGGAGGTGATGTCCTCGATCAGCTCGGGGATCTTGAACAGCATGTAGCGGCTGTTCGACTTCTGCTTGACTTCGCCGTTCACGCGCAGAGACAGGTCCAGGCCGTGCGGGTCGGTGAGATCGTCCGCGGTGCGGATGACCGGCCCGAAGGGCGCGTAGGAGTCCTGGCCCTTGGAGAAGAACCACTGGCCGCCGCGGCGCTGGTCCCGGGCGCTGATGTCGTTGATGATGCTGTAACCGAAGACGTAGTCGAGGGCGTCGGCTGCCGACACGTTCTTCGCGGTGCGACCAATGACCACGGCCACCTCGCATTCCCAGTCGAGCTGGTTGGTCAGGTTCGCGTTGTGGCGGATCGGCTCGCCGGGGCCGACGACGGCGGTGCCGGGCTTGCTGAACAACACCGGGCGCTGGGGCAGATCCTTGTCGGTGTCGAGGGTCCGAGCCGACTCGGCGACGTGTTCGGTGTAATTGAGGCCGACACCGATGATCTTGCCCGGGCGCAGCGGGGCGTGCACGGTGACATCGGCGATCGGGAGGCTGAACTGCGGGGCCTGGTCACTGGCCACCAGCGCGGTCAGCGCGGCGAGACCCGCACTGCCCTGGTTGATCAGAGTCGACAGATCGGCCGGCACTTCGGCGCCGGTGCTCCGTGCCAGTGCGGTGACGTCGATGACCGTGTCGTCGCGCTGGACGCCGAGCCGGGGGGTGTTGTCACGAGTGGAGAAGGTCAGAAGAATCATGAACGGTCCTTGTTCTGAGGGTTGGTGATAGTGGTGTGCGAGGCGAGTTACTGAATCGGCTGGTGACCGTCGTTCTCCAGGTATGCCTCCTCGCGCCAGAAGGACAACGAGCGCATGACAGGGAAGTCGTTGAAGGAGAACAGGACCGCGTCATCGCTGGTGCTGAGGTTGGCATGCTCGTGCCACGCCCAGGAGGGCACGACGAAGATGTCGCCCTGCTTCCAGTCGAATCGTCGGCCCGCGATGACCGAGTAGCCTTCGCCCTTGGCCACGTTGTAGACGACCGATCCGGTGTGCCGGTGGGCGCGGGTGTGCTGGTCGGCCCGGAGCAACTGGATGTGAGCGCTCAGCGTCGGCATCACCGACCCGCCGGTCCGCGGGTTCGAGTATTCGAGCAGGATTCCGTCGTAGGGCGATCCCTCCGACGCTTTCGCGGCGTTCCGCAAGGCGGCGTAGGTGGGTTCCCAGGGGTAGGCGAATAGCGGCGAGTAGGGCTTGGTCCAACCGTCCTCGACGCCCACGGGACGAAGTTGGCCCGCGCCATAGGTGAGCAGCGAGGAGTTGACCACCGCGCCCCGCTCTTGGTAATGGTTCGGGTGGACCTCGTAGAACCCGGCGTCGAGGGCATTGACCAGGGGGATGTCGAGTCCGTCCTGCCAGATGACCGGCTCGTCCGAGTCCTCGTTGCCGTGCTCGTGCCAGGTGAAACTGGGTGTGATGGCGAAGTCGCGGGGGCCGACCTTCAGTTTCTGTCCGTCCACCACCGTCCAGGCGCCCTGTCCTTCGACGACGAAGCGCAGTGCGGCCGCCATGTGGCGATGTGCGGTCATCGACTCTCCGGGGCCCATTCCCTGCAGGCCGGTGTACAGCAGGCCGACGGCCGCGGTGACGTCCTTGCGCTCGGGATTGACCAGGGCCACCACCCGTCGACCGGCGTCTTCCGGTTTGACCAGGTCGAGCGAGTCGATGACGAATGGGCGGATGTCCTCATAGCGCCAGAGAATGGGCACGGACGCCGGCTGAGGGAACCACGGTTCGATCTTGTTGGCCACGGTCCATAGCGCCACAGTGTCGCGCTTGCCGAGTTCGTCATAGAACGCTTCCAAGGCTTCGGTGTCCTTGACCCGAGCCCGACCGAGAACGTCGTCACTGAGTGACATGTGTGTTCCTCCCTTTCGTCGGCGACGCATGTGTATGGCATTGGGCGCGTGCGGCCGACCTCACCTGCGTGGATTTCGATCGAACTGCGTAAGCCGTCACCGCCTGCCGCAAAATCGAATATACACCTGCCTTGACGATCGTCACAAGAGCGCTATAAAGTTCGGTCATCGGCTTTGATGAAAGGTGGTCAGTGACAGATGGCGAAAGTGACGATCGAGCGGACGGTGGAGTGGTACGACACCGATGCTGCTGGCCACCAACATCATTCGTGCATCGTGCGATTCGTGGAAGCCGCCGAGGCGGCGCTGCTTCGCGAGCACGATCTGGCGTGGCTGTTCGGGGAGACTCCCCGTGTCCGCCACGAGATTAACTACCGATCGCGGCTGTGGTTCGGCGAAACGGTGACCGTGACCCTTGAGGTTGTTCGCCTGGGTAACACCTCACTCCAGTACGCCTTCGAGGTGCGCGGCAAGGAGGGCGTGGCGGCGGACGGAACCCTCATCGTCGCCCACGCCATCCCGCAGTCGCCGACGTCGACGCCCTGGCCGCAACCCGTAATCGACGCATTCGGCACGATTCGTGCCCAGGAAGCAGTGGTGACCAAGTGACCAGTCAAGAAGCAACAGCGCGTTCTGCACGAGTCGACGCCGGCCTGCCGTCGTTGAAGATCGCGGTGATCGGTGGCGGACCGGGCGGCCTGTATTTCGCCGCGTTGGCCAAGCAACTGGACCCGCGACGGGAGGTCACGGCATTCGAGCGAAACGCCGCCGACATGACCTTCGGCTTCGGAGTCGTGTTCTCGGATGAGACCCTCGACGGAATCACTGCGGCGGATCCGGCGATCTTCGCGGAGATGGAAGCGCAGTTCGCCCGGTGGTCCGATATCGACATCCACTACCGGGGTCAGGTGCTGACCTCGGGAGGACACGGGTTCGCGGCTATCGAGCGACGGACCCTGCTCAACATCCTGCAGACGCGGTGCGCACAACTCGGTGTCGACGTGCGATACGAAACCATCGCCCCCGCGGCAGAAGAGCTCGCCCGCACGCACGACCTGGTGGTGGCCGCCGACGGAGTCAATTCGGTCACCCGCAAGGCGCGTCCCGAAGCGTACGGGCCCGACCTCGACGTGCGGAACTGCCGCTACATGTGGCTGGCGACCGACAAGATCTTCGACGCGTTCACCTTTATCGTCGCGGAGACAGCATTCGGGCCGATCCAGGTGCATGCCTATCCGTTCAGCAGTGAACGCAGCACCTTCATCGTCGAGATGAGCGAGAAGACTTGGTGTAACGCGGGATTCGACACCTTCGCCGCCGAGGAGCTGACCGTCGGGCAGAGCGATACGAAAAGCGTCGAGTTGTGCGCCGGTCTGCTCGGCGAGCATCTCGAGGGGCACCAGCTACTGACGAACAATTCCCGTTGGATCCAGTTCTCGACGGTCCGCAACACGTCGTGGCGCGACGGCAACATCGTCCTCCTCGGCGATGCCGCGCACACCGCGCACTTCTCCATCGGCTCGGGAACCAAGCTCGCCATGGAGGACTCCCTCGCTCTCGCAGCGAGCCTGACAGTCGACGACCGGGACGTCGCGCAGGCCCTGCTCCGCTACGAGCAGGAACGGCGACCCGTCGTCGAATCCACGCAACGTGCGGCGCAGGCGAGCCTGGAGTGGTTCGAGTCGATCGAGCACTCCGTCGGGCAGGAACCGCCACAGTTCGGCTTCAACCTGCTCACCCGCAGCCGCCGCGTCACCTACAACAACCTGCGCGACCGCGATCCGGAATACATCGACACCCTCAACGACTGGTACCACCGTGCCCAGCCGGCGGACTCCACCGAACAGCCGCCCCGTCCGATGTTCGAGCCCTATCGGATCGCGAACACGCGGCTGAAGAACCGCATCGTCGCCGCACCCGTGGCCACCTACTCCGCCACGGACGGGATAGTCGGCGACGCGGAACTCGCACGCCTGGCCGGCGCGGCACTCGGCGGCGCCGGCCTGGTGATGACCGGCATGACCGCCGTCAGCGCTGCCGGACGGGTCACACCCGCGTGCGCCGGCCTGTACGCCCCCGAACAAATCTTCGCCTACCGCCGGATCGCCAATCTGGTCCACAACAACACCACCGCGGCCATCGGTGTCCAGCTCAACCATTCCGGACGCAAGGGTGCGACCACCGTTCCCACCGCCGGAACCGTCGGTACCTCCCTCGGTGACAAGGGCTGGGAGACCGTCGGCCCGTCCCCGATCGCTTTCGGTGACCTCCCCGCGCCCCGCGAACTCGACGCTTCCGAGCTGGAGGGCATCGCCGAGGACTTCGCCCGGGCCGCCCGGGCCGCCGACACCGCCGGATTCGATGTCCTCGAAATCCAGGCCGGGCACGGATTCTTGCTCTCGACCTTCCTCTCGCCGCTGACGAACCAGCGCACCGACGACTTCGGTGGAAGCTTGCGTAACCGTCTCCGATTCCCGCTGCAGGTCATAGACGCGGTCCGGGTGGCCTGGCCGAAAGGCAAGGCGCTCCTCGTGCGGATTTCGGCGGTCGACTGGCACCCGGGCGGCACCACCATCGACGACGCCGTCGCCATCGCGCGGGCCTTCGCCGAACACGGAGTCGACGCCATCGACGTCTCCAGCGGTGAGGTCGTGGCCGACGAGCGCCCCGAGTACGGGCGCGGTTACCAGACCCCCTTCGCCGAGCGCATCCGCGCTGACGTGGGCATCACCACCATCGCCGTCGGCGCCATTTCCTCCGACGACGACGCCAACTCGATCCTGCTTGCAGGGCGTGCCGACCTCATCGCGATCGGCCGCGCGCACCTGCACAACCCCGCCTGGACCCTGCACGCCGCCGCTGAGATCGGATACCGCGGAGCTGGTGGACAATGGCCGACTCTCTACGCTGCCGGATCGGCGAAGCCGCCCACAGCCGGACGGGCGCGGCCCCAGTTGGCCTTGTTCGGGGAGACGGAACACGACATCCACCAACGCTGGCGCCCAGGCGCAAGCGCCGTCACCGAGGCGGCACGCTGATGGACACCTTCCCGCGTTTCACCGCGGCCGCCGTGCAGGCCTCCCCGGTGTATCTCGACCCCGACGCCACCGTAGAGAAAGCGGTCGGGCTCATCCACGAGGCCGCCGCGGCCGGCGCCACGCTGATCGCCTTTCCCGAGGTGTTCGTCCCCGGGTACCCGTACTGGAACTGGACGATGAACCCGGTCAAGGGAGGGGAGTGGTTCGAACGGCTGTATCGGGCCGCCATCGACATTCCCGGTCCACATCTGGACACCCTTCGTGCCGCTGCGGCAGCCACCAAGACCACGGTTGTGATCGGTGTCAACGAACGCGGCCGACACAGCCTGGGAGTGCTGTACAACAGTGTCCTCACGATCGGGCCGGACGGCTCCCTGATCGCTGTTCACCGGAAACTGGTACCGACCTGGGCTGAGAAGCTGACCTGGACCAACGGCGACGGGTCGACGCTCCGGGTGCATCAAACCGAAGTCGGTCCGCTCGGCGTCCTCGCGTGTGGGGAGAACACGAACACCCTCGCCCGCTTCGCGCTGCTGGCGCAGGGAGAGCTCGTGCACGTCGCCAACTACATCTCCCTCCCGGTGGCGCCGAAGGACTACGACATGGCCGACGCCATCGCCATTCGGACAGCGGCGCACGCTTTCGAAGGCAAATTGTTCTCCGTCGTCTCGTGCTCGACTGTGTCCGAGGAAATTATCGACATCGTCGCCGGGGACGACGAGGAAGCGGCGCACATGCTACGGCGCGAGCGCAGCGCCCTGTCAGGGATTTTCGGACCCGACGGGCGCCCGGTGTCCGAACCTCTAGTGGACAAGGAAGGGATCGTCTACGGCGAGATCGACTTGGCACGATGCATCGCGCCGAAGCAGATGCACGACATCATCGGTCACTACAATCGCTTCGACATCTTCTCTCTCAACGTCAACACCGCCCCATTGCAGCCCATCACCTTCAACGGGGCGGGAGGACCACCGCCGGAGCCGGAAGGCGCACTGATCGGCCCCTGGCGTGAGGACGAGATCCCGGCGAGATAGACACCCGGCGGCACCCGCCCGCACAGCTCGGATCTGCGGAGGCAGTGGTTCCCAGGGTTAACCCAAGAAATCACGTGATGGCGACGGGTGCCGCACTGGGTAGGTGCCCCGATACCACATGCTTCCCTCCCTGCCTTGCCGTGAGCCGAATCGGCTGTCGTCGGGGTAGTGCAGCTGGGGAAATCGCGCTTCCTGAGAAAACCCAGGCAGGTACGATGGCGTACGTAGAGATTGTGACGATCGTTCTGATGTCGCTATTTCGAACGCGCTGGAAGGCTAGGATGGCGATGGACCCGAGATCAACTGCGGACGGGGCGACTGCGTTGCCCATTGCCCGGTTCGAACAGGTTCACACAATCGATCTGGACGAGGTTAGGTCGGCGGTGGGTTCCGCCTTCTGCCCGCACACGCTCGAACCCATCGGCACCGGTGGCGCCTCGCCCGTCAGGTTTCACTCGGCCACCGCCGGAACTGTCGGTCTGCACTACCTGGATTACGGCACCGGGATGTGCATTCGCCCGAGTGATCTCGACGATTTCTATCTCATTCAGATTCCCCTCTCCGGAGTGGCGGAAATAACTTGGGGTTCAGAAACGTTCGAGTCGACGCCCGCCGTCGCATCGATCCTGCAACCGGGCGGGTCGGTGACCATGCAATGGCACCGAGGGAACCGGCAGCTGATCGTTCGCCTCGATCGCCAGAGCATGGAGAGGCAGTTGCAAGAGGCACTCGGGGCGCCGCTCCGCGAGCCCCTGCGGTTCGACCCCCACATGGAACTGGACCGACCGGGTATCCGATCGTGGCGCGGCATGCTCACGCTCTTGCGTGCCGAGATGGAGAACGGTGGATCTCTCCCTACCGAGCCGATCGTCATGAAAGAGTTCGAACGACTGCTGCTGAGTCAGCTCATCGTGGCCCAACCCCATAACTACACCGAAGTGTTGCAGCGGCCAGTGCCGGTGGCGCCTCGAACTATTCGCCGCGCAGTCGAAATCCTCGAGCACCACGCTGACGAACTGCTCACCGTCGAGGATGTCGCATCTGCCACGGGAATCAGCGTGCGGGCACTTCAAGACGGTTTCAAGAAGTATTTCGGCACCACCCCGATGGGATACCTGCGCGAGGTCCGAATGAAGGCGGTCCGCACGTGGCTCCTCGACGCCGATCCGTCGACGACGACGGTGTCCGATGCGGCTACCAGGTGTGGATTCCTCCATCTCGGACGATTCTCGGTGCAGTACCGCGAAAAGTTCGGCGAGTCGCCCTCGGAAACCCTCCGCCGATGACGGTCGGTCTGTCCTGGACCGCCGACCCGTCTTCGCCCTCTGTGCCTCGAGGTCCCGCCTTGACACGCCCGTCTCGATGCGCGCGCTGCACAGCCTGTCGACGACGTCCTGCGCACCGGGCACGCCCTGCGCGTGCGGGCGCACGTCGGCTTGCGGCGACAAGAATTCGGCTCTCGTATGGGTCGATCGGGCAGCACGGGACCGGAACTTCCGAACTCAGCCCTGCGTGAGCCTGGCTACCAGGTCGACGTAGCCCTGCTTGGCGTCGGCGCTGCTCGTACCCGCCAACTTGGCCCAGGCATCGTACTTGGCGCGGTTGACCATGTCCAACCGACCGGGCCGCTTGCCCTCGACATCACCCTTCGACCCCTGCTTGAACAGCGCGTACAGCCGCAGTAGCTCATCGTTGGCAGGCCGCGAGGTGAGCTTCTTGACGTTCTCCTGTGCATCGGTAAACGCCTGATCCAGATCCGACATGGGCACCCCTGGCTCTCGGACGGACTCGTCGACGCCATCGTACCGCCGGAGCCGAGGGCGCCTGATCCGTTCGCTCCGAGTTGGCTGTGCGTCATCGCGGTCGGCGCGTGAAGCCGAGCGGCGTTCAGAGGCAGGGTTATGCCGAGCGGGAATCGGTGTGAAGGTGTGCGGCAACGGGGGTTTCATCGATATGGTCGACGAGGTGGGTTTGCGGGACGTTGGTGCGGGTCGACAGTCCTGTGCGCTGGTCGGACCCCGAACTTCGACGGAGGTGTGTATGACGGTCGCTGACACGGTGGCGCCGCTGGTTCGTGCGGTGGTGGGTGCGCAGGTCCCGGTGGGGATCATGTGTTGGGACGGTAGTCGCAGTGGGCCTTCGGACGCGCCGTGGCAGGTGCACATCGTCAATCGGCGTGGTCTGCGGCGGTTGCTGTGGGCGCCCAACGATCTCGGTTTCGCTCGGGCCTACGTGTCCGGCGACATCGACATCGAGGGAGACCTGCTGGCCGGGCTGGACGTATTGGAGCAGGTGTCGGACCCGAGCAGGGGTCCCGGTGTGCGGATCGACAAGCAAACGAAGAAGGCACTGGCGACAGCGGCGCTGCGTCTGGGGATCATCGGCCTGCCACCGAAGCCGCCGGCGGAGGAGATGAAACCGGCGCGCGGGCACCGGCACGACAAGGATCGTGACGCCGCCGCGATCAGCCACCACTACGACGTCGGTAACGGCTTCTATCGACTGGTGCTCGGTGAGTCGATGACCTACTCGTGCGCATATTGGGCGGAGCCGAGCGCTGATCTGGACGCGGCCCAGTACGCCAAATGTGATCTGGTGGCCCGCAAACTCGGCCTGACCGCGGGGATGCGGGTCCTCGACGTCGGCTGCGGGTGGGGGACCTTCGCGCTGCACGCGGCACGCAACTACGGCGTGCACGTCGTCGGTGTCACCCTGTCCCACGAGCAGGCGGAGTACGCCGGCAAACGGATGGTCGACGCGGGTGTGGGGGACTTGGTGCAGATCCGAGTCCAGGACTACCGCGACGTCACAGACGGTCCCTACGACGCGATCTCGAGCATCGGCATGGCCGAGCACGTCGGTGCCGCGATGCTGGCGACCTACGCCGCGGACCTGTTCGCGCTGCTGCGCCCGCGGGGGCGGTTGCTCAACCACGCGATCTCGCGACGACCAGGCAAACCCGCTGCCAAGTTCTCCAAAACGTCCTTCATCGATCGCTATGTGTTCCCCGACGGAGAAATCGAACCGATCGCACCGATGATCGAGGCGCTCGAAGGGGCCGGGTTCGAGGTGCGCGACGTCGAGTCCCTGCGCGAGCACTACGCGCTGACCCTGCGGGCCTGGGTGGGGAACCTGGAGGCGAACTGGGACGAAGCGGTGTCCCACAGCAGCGCCGGGCGGGCACGGGTATGGCGGCTGTACATGGCCGGCGCGGCGTTGGCTTTTGCGGCGAATCGGTTCGGGATCAACCAGGTTCTGGCAGTCAAATCCTCCGAACGGGGTGACAGCGGCATGCCCGGCACCCGCGCCGAACTCTTGCAGTCATCCGCACCGATAGCATCTTGGCCGGGTCGCGAACAGTGAAAACCGTCGGGAAGTAGACAATTCAACCGACGACGGCCGACACTCAGATTGTTCGGTATGAGCGCGCCTCACCGGATCCTTCGACTTCTCGATCCACCGGACTGCCAAGGTATCGAGTGATCGATTCGCAGCCGACGTCGACGATCAACAACGACAGACGGATACGGACACCAGACTCCGGCCGTGGCAGTGCAGCCTTTCCGCAAGCCGAACGCCTATCGGCGTACCCGATTGGCGATCGCTGACCGGCGACCTGTTGCGAGCACGTAGGGCATGATGTGTCCGCGTCGCTCGGTGCGGCAACAGCATCGTGATGAGACCCCCGAGTGTGAGGAGGACGCGTGCGGTTCGCGCTGGACGATTTGTCGGCTGACGTGCCGGCGGAGCAGGTCGATGAAGCTCGGAGCTTCTACAACTCGCGGCCAGCTGGCCGTGGCCCCGGCACTCTCGAGGAGTTGAGGGACATGCGGGCGAGGCGGTCCGGTCCTTCTCCCGCCGATCCACCGGCGATCGAAGAGATGGTCGAAGCCGCGGGAGCACGCGTCCCGGTGAGGATCTTCACTCCCACCGACGGCCGAGCGCGGGGCGTCTATCTGGACATACACGGTGGCGGCTTCTACATGGACTCCGCAGCGCGAGATGACGCGCGCAACCGTGAGCTCGCAGACGATCTCCACATCGCCGTCGTCAGCGTCGACTACCGGCTGGCACCGGAGCACCCGTGGCCGGCCGCACCCGATGACTGTGAAGCGGCGGCGCTCTGGCTCGTCGGCCACGCTGATGCCCGCTTCGGATCATCACGACTGGCGATCGGGGGGCGGTCGGCGGGAGCAACACTCGCTCTGGCAACCCTGCTCCGACTGAGGGACAGAGGGACTGTCGGCGGGTTCACCGGCGCCGCACTCCAATTCGGCACCTATGACTTGAGCGCGCAGACTCCGGCCGGACGTCGGATCGCAGACGAGTATTTCATCCAGGCCTACGTCGGCCACGTGGAAGATCGCACCACTCCGGACATCTCTCCCGTATACGGCGACCTCCACGGCCTTCCCCCGGCTCTGCTGGTCGTCGGGTGCAATGACGTGTTGTTGGAAGACAACCTCGCGATGGCAGGTCGGCTCTCCGCCACCGGCAATGACGTCGAGCTCCGGATCTATCCCGAGTCGCCCCACGGGTTCACCGGCCACCCCACGGCAATGGCCAGGACGGCCCTCACCGGCATCGATTCATGGCTCCTCGAGCGGCTCGCCCAACCGTAGGACTACTCGACGGCCTTCTGTGCTCGGGCGGACCGCGACGGCGGGCCGACCGGCAGATATCTAGCGGTCGGGGTCCGAGCCCGGGACGTCGGTGCGGCAAGCTCGGCCAGGTGGTGCAGCGAGTTGGTGAGATGGTCAGGACCGAACGGCGGGAACTGAAGGTACTCCCGGATGGACTGCGGCACCGCCGACCAGTCGTAGGTGAGCGTGACCGCAGTCTCGGAGGGACCACGTGGCACCAGGTCGTAACGCCAGAACCAGCCGCCGAACTCCAGGTGACCGTCGTCCTTCTCCTGGCCCGTCAGCCAGGCAATGGCGCGCGGCGGATCGAGCACCTGGACCTGGTTGGCCACCTGGTAGTCGCCGTTCGGGTGGTTGGGGTGATACATGTCCATCCGGAAGATCTGCCCCACCTCGGTCAGCGGCGCCTGGTCGGCGGCTTCCTGCACCCAGCCGGTGCCGTCGATCGCAGAATGGGTCGTCGGGTCGGCGAGCACCGCGAACACCGTGGCGGCGGGCACGGCCACAGTCAGCGTGGCGCTCACGTTCTCTGGGTCCACGGTGTGCACGCTCCTTGTCACCTCGACTCGAGCCTCCCGCTGGAGCGGAAGGAGCATTCATTACATACAGACTGCGCGGCGACGCGGAATTCATCGGCCGTGGGGTAGCAGAGTTTCCCGTGCCACCAGCTCAGAGAGTTCCGCTCGAGGGCCGGCTGTCGGGACGTGCCGGCAGCGTTCGGCATCTGGGGCACGCCATCGACGATCATTGACGGCATGGCGAACACGAGCGCCCGAACAGGCGACACCGTCCGAGAGTCATACTCGGCCAGATCTCAGGAGTACGTGGACCTCTTTGGCTCCGTGACTTCGACACACCCATCGGATCGGGCCCTGGTGAGCAGCTGGGCCGCCACCCTGACTGGTCCCGTGCTCGACGCCGGCTGTGGGCCGGGGCAGTGGACAGACTTCTTGGCGGCGTGCGGACTTGCTGCGAGCGGGATCGATCTGGTTCCTGAGTTCGTCGAACGAGCTCGTACGCAGTATCCAGACCTCCCGTTCGAAGTCGGCGGCTTCGAGGCAATGGACGCCGAGACGGAATCACTGGGTGGTGTGCTTTCCTGGTACTCGCTCATTCACCACAGTCCGCAGGACATCCAGACTCCGCTCGCCGAGTTCGCACGCGTGATACGGCCGGGCGGAGGGTTGTTGGTGGGCTTCTTCGAAGGAGCAACCGTAGGGACTTTCGACCATGCCGTCACCGCTGCCTATCGTTGGCCGGTAGCGGAACTCAGCCAGAAGTTGGCCACGGCCGGCTTCGAGGTGATCGAGACACATACACGAACGGGGAGCGGTCACAGGCCTCACGGCGCAGTCACCGCACGCCGTTTGCCGTGATCGGGCCCCGGTTTCCGCTCGGCGAGCACGCCCGAACGCAGCCGAGTCGCGCAGCTCGAACGCAAGGATGGCTTCGTCGAGGCCGGTCGGGGACAACCCGAGCCCGTCCCGGTAGAAGCGGAGCGATCGGTCCAGATCGACGATGGGAAGTGAGACGACGACTGTCTTGGGTTTCACGTCTACTCGGCTTTCTCCGGCGCGGTCGAACGCTGATCGAGGTCGAGCGGGGGCGGTTGCCTGGCCGAGGTCCTCAGTTGGCCAGCCGCTCGAGGATCGCTTGTAGTGCCGCGTCACCGCTCTCGCCGTCGAAGATGTTCTGCGCGTGGGCGGAGCCCGGCAGAAGGATCATCTCGTTGTCGACGCCTGGTGAGCTGTCGGCGAGCTGCTGCGACACGTGGGCGACGGGCTCGTCCTCGCTGGCGATGAACAGCTTGGGCTCCCCGCCGAGGCCGTCGACGACCCGGTTGGGTGAGAGCAGTACCAGCTGATCAGGGAGGTCGGGCTGCTGGGAGGCAAGTTGCAGGATCGCATCGGCGCCCGCACTTCCACCCACCAGTGCGACGTCGGCATGCCCGTCGTCGTGGAGCTTTGCGACGGCGGCCGCGATCGACTCCCGGCGCGATGTCCTCGATGGCGACGACAGTGGCACCCTGGTCGGTGATCGCTGTGGCCTGATCCTCCCAGCTGGCGGCGTCGAAGACGGCACCGTGGGCCAGCACCACGCCGTACTCGCCGTTGCCCCACTGCAACGCGCCGCCGCCGCCGATCTCGATCGTGGTGCCGACGGGGTCACCGCCCGTCGATGGTGGGTCGTCCTTGTCGTAACCCGCCCGGTGCTTCGATGACGGAACGTCTGTCGGAGCGCTTCTCTTGCCTGCTGCCCTCGGACCCTCACACACCGGCGACTCCGTCGGGGACCGCACCACTTAGTTCTGTGTGCGGAAGGAGTCTGTATCACGCAGAGAACGAAAACGGGTTGTGCCCCGACCCATCATCTTTGAATACTGGCCTGACCGACCTCGAGGAGAGTGCTTGTCGTGATTCGTGCACGTGGGCGCGTCCAAACCTTCCACACCCGCCATGGACGGGAGAAATCGGAGGTTCGCGCCGTCGACGGGGTGGATCTCGATGTCGCCGAGGGCGAGGTCGTCGGGTTCCTCGGCCCCAACGGGGCGGGGAAGACCACGACGTTGCGGATGCTGACCACCCTGCTGCGGCCGACCGCAGGCGAGGCCACAGTCGCCGGATACGACGTGGTCCGCGAATCCACGCAGGTGCGGCGGAGCATCGGCTACGTCTCGCAGAGCGGTGGGGTCTTCAGCGGCGCCCGGGCGGGGGAGGAGGTGATGGATCACGGCATGCTCTACGGCCGCTCCCGACGGGACGTCGAAACCCGCGGCAGAGAATTGTTTTCGCAATTGCAGCTGGACGGGCTGTGGGAACGGATGCCGAAGACGATGTCGGGTGGGCAGAAACGCCGACTCGACATCGTCATGGGCCTGATTCACGAGCCGAGCCTGATGTTCCTCGACGAGCCGACGACGGGCCTCGATCCTCAGGCGCGGGCGAACCTGTGGGAGCACATTTCCGAGCTGCGGACCCGCCGTGGTGCGACGGTCTTCCTCACCACCCATTACCTGGACGAGGCCGACACCCTCAGCGACCGCATCATCATCATCGACCGTGGTCGAATCGTCGCCTCGGACACGGCGGAGAACCTCAAGGCGCAGGTCGCCGGCGATCTCGTCGACCTCGAAATCGCCGACCTCGACATGGTGCCGCTGGTGAGAGACAAGCTGGGCACGATCGCCGAGGCACCGCGGCACGGTCTGGCCGGTGTGGAGGTGGACGGCCATCATGTCCGTGGTCGGGTCCAGCGTGCCGGGCGCGCGATCCCGGGACTGCTGCGCGACCTCGACCGCACCGACGTGACCCTGGCCTCGATCGAGGTGCACCGGCCGACCCTCGACGACGTGTTCTTGACGTTGACCGGACGGTCCCTGCGCGACGCCGACACCGCCGCCTCCGGTACCGCCACCGGGGACCCTGAATCCGAGTCCACCCCCGCCCCCGCGCTGACCACTCCAGGAGCAGGCCAATGACGTTCGCCCGTGAGAGTTTCATCGTCTTCCGCCGCCAGCTGCGGATGAATCTGCGCAACCCCGCCTGGGTGATCATCGGCCTGTTGCAGCCGGTCATGTACCTATTGTTGTTCGGGCCGTTGCTGACTCCGCTGGTGGGTCAGTTCGGGGTGGACAACGCGTACACGTTCTTCGTGCCGGGCATGTTGGTGCAGTTGGGGATCTTCGGTGCGTTCTTCGCCGGATTCAGCCTGATCGGGGAGTGGCGGGAGGGCGTTATCGAGGCGGAGCGGGTGACTCCGGCCAGTCGCACCGCGTTACTGGTCGGGCGACTGGGTCGGGACCTGCTCCAGTTGTTCGTGCAGGCGATCATCTTGGTGTTGCTCGGCTTCGTGATGGGTATGGAGGCGTCGTTGCTGGGCATCGTGTTCGGGGTGCTGCTGACGTTGCTGCTCGGCGGGGCCTGTGCGGCGGCGTCGAATGCATTCGCCTTGACCACCAAGAGCGAAGACGTGATGGCTCCGGTGATCAACATGGTGATGATGCCGGTGTTGCTTTTGTCCGGAATTTTGTTGCCGATGACGATCGGTCCTGCCTGGTTGCAGACGGCCAGCGATTTCATGCCGATCCGCCATGTCGTCGACGCCGTGCGGGATTCGTTCTTCGGTGACTTCGCGAACTCCGCGATTGTGTGGGGAACCGCGTGGGCGGTGGTGTTGTTCGTCGTCGCGGTGTGGTGGGGAACCCGTACCTTCCGCAAGGAAAACGCCTGACCGAGCGCACCCGCACTGCTGGAAGTCGATGTGCGCGTTGGGTTTGCCGGCCGACGTCGAGATCCGCGTCTCCACCCCCCGGGAGAGAGGCCCCACCGGCGCGAAACACGACTGACGCGGCCGGTGAGGCACTTGTGTTACCGCGCGGGCTCCCGCCCGCGTTACAAGGAGACAGGTGAGATCCAGCTCGCCGTCAGATGTTCTCCTGTCTGCACGCTGGAGGACCACCCACCGGCCCTCCAGTCAGCGAGCGAAGCGCGGGTCGATCGGAGGCAGGGTGGTGGGGCCGAAGTTGTTCGCGATCGGCATCATCGCCGTGAACCAGGTGCGGGCCGGCTCGGTGCCGCCGAACAGGTTGCCGTCCCCACACGAGCGCAGCGGGCTGGTGCAAATCTGTCCAGGGGTCGGTGAGTCCCCGAATACGTAGACGCTGCCGGCCAGGTTGTTGGTGTATCCGATGAATGCCGACGACATGTGCGATTCGGTGGTCCCGGTCTTGCCGGACATCGGCAGCTTCCACCCGGCGGCCGCGGCCGCGGCCGACGCCGTGCCACCGGGCAGGTCGTCCTTGCTGAGCCCGTTGGACAGGGTGTCGGCCAGGCCGGGATCGATGACCTGCTCGCAGGCTTGCTGGGTGAGGGGGACCGGCCTGCCCTCGCGGTCGACGATGGAGTCGATCGGGGTCGGTGGGCACCACTTGCCGTGTGAGGCCAGGGTCGCGGCGACATTCGACAATTCGAGCGGATTGATCCACACCGGGCCCAGGGTGAACGACCCCAGATTCTGGTCCTTCTGCATGTCGGCCAGGCTCTGGTCCCCGAACCCGGAGGTTCCCGGTTCGGTGTACGACCGCATGCCGAGGCGCACCGCCATGTCCACCGTCGCATCCACGCCGGTGGCCTGGAGAAGTTTCACGAACGCGGTGTTCGGGGACTGGGCGAGGGCGTCGGTGACCGACAGCGCCCGCGGATACGGGGCGGCGTTCTGCACGCAATAGGTCGCCGCAGGGCACCCGGGGGCACCGCCGTCGCCCATCCCGCGGGCGTCGAACCGCCCGGGCACGTCGAGGATCGCGTTGAGCCGCAAACCCTTCTCCATGGCTGCTGCGGTGGTGAAGACCTTGAACACCGATCCGGCACCGTGCCCAGACAGTGAATAGGGCAACTCCTGGACCGTCTCCGCGGCGGCTGCGTCCAGGCCGTAGTTGCGGCTCCCCGCCATGGCCAGGACCCGGTGTTGGTCCTGCCCGGGCTGCACGACGTTCATCACGCTCGCGATGTCCGGGAGTTTCGGGTCGGCGTAGGTGGACACCGCCGCCTTCACCGAACCCTGCACGGCCGGATCGAGGGTGGTGCGGATCAGGTAGCCGCCCTTTTCGAGTTGCTCCCGGGACAGCCCGGCGGTCTGGAGGTACTGCAACGCATAGTCGCAGAAGAACCCGCGGTCGCCGGCGGCGATGCATCCGCGGGGCAGGTTGTTCGGTTTCGGGAGCACCCCGAGCGGCGTTTCCTTCAGGGCGCGGATCTCGGCGGCCCGATCCGGAACATTCACGACCAGGGTGTCGAGAACGACATTGCGGCGCTCGAACACCCCCTCGGGGTTGGTGTAGGGGTTGAGCGCGGAGCTGGACTGCACCATACCCGCGAGCATCGCCGACTGCGCCAGGTTCAGGTCCTTGGCGTCGATGCCGAAGTACGTGCGGGCGGCGTCCTGCACCCCGAAGGAACCGTTGCCGAACGGCACCAGGTTCAGATACCGGGTGAGAATTTCCTCTTTGGAGAGTTCCTGATCGAGGGTCATCGCCATCCGGATCTCCCGGATCTTGCGGACCGGCGTGGTCTCGATCGCGGCACGGCGTTCGGCGTCGGTCTTGGCAACCACGTGCAGCAGGTAGTTCTTCACGTACTGCTGATTGATGGTAGAGGCACCCTGTTCGATCTGACCGCTGGTGGTGTTGGTGAAGAACGCCCGCATCGTGCCCTGCCAGTCCACCCCCTGATGTTCGCCGAACCGTCTGTCCTCGATGGAGAGAATCGCCAGTTTCATCTCGTTGGAGATCTGGTCGCTGGGAACCTCGAATCGGCGCTGGTCGTACAGCCAGGCGATCGGGTTCCCGGTGATGTCGGTCATCGTCGTCACCGCCGGCACCACTCCGTCGGCCAGTTCGGCCGAGGAATTACCGACGCTGTCGGCGGCACGGTTGGATGCGTACCCCAGCCCGGCGGCTACCGGGAACATCACCCCGGCCAGCATTACCCCCGCGGCCACGGTGGCGCCGGCGAGTTTGAGAACGGTCCTGGAATGCAATTACGGCACCTCATTCCGACGGGGTGCACCGGAACGAATCTACCGGTGCTGGAACGATAATCGAGCCGCGCGGCACGGTCGGGGAGAGGTGTGGCGCGCGTACCCGTGGCGGTCACGAGAGGGTGGCTGTGGCGTCAGATCCGATGATGGGACGGTAGCCGGTGCCGGTCGGTCACACCCGCAGCACACAGGTGCTGTTCCGCACGGACATGGGCGACTCGGCCGAGGTCGATGACGGTGCCCGGGCGCGGCCCGGCAGGGACAGCCGTGTGCCGACGGCACCGCGCCCCGGGGTGCGGCGCCGCGCGAGCGTCCCGACGAGATCTGGGAGGGTCTCGAGCACATCGCCCGCCGCATTGTTGTGACCAATCCGCACGACCATCCGCTCGGCGGCGATCACCGCCAGCACGGTGAGCAGCGCCGTGCGCCGCCGCGAGGATTGCCGACCGCCACACACAGGGCTCAAGGTAACACCGATAGCGCGTTCCCCAACGGGTTCCGGGGTCAGAGCATCAAAGGCGGTGAAGCGGTGGGCGATCCGCCACCGCTAGGGGAGGGCGGATCAGCGACCACGCCGAAACGGCCGGCCGAAACGTCACCGGAACCTGCGTGCGTCGATACGCTATGGCGGACACACACCGACAGAACGGTCAGGAATCGAGAAGAGCCCGCCCTCGCGCGCACAAAGCGTGGTTGCTGCCATCGCCGACGAGGCGGTCGCCGATGACCGCCGTAGCCCGAGGAGACGAACATGAGCCCCACGATCCGCAGCCTGGTGATCCCCGTGTCCGACCTGAACGCCGCCAAGGCGGTCTACACCGCGCTGCTCGGCGCACCTCACACCGACGAGTCCTACTACGTCGGGTACAACGTGGACGGCTTCGAGGTCGCCCTGAATCCAGGTGACGAGACCGCCGGCCCGGTTGCCTTCGCCGACGTCGAGGATCTCGACGCGACACGCGAAACTCTGCTTGCCGCCGGCGCAACCGAGCGCACCGCTCCGCGTCACGTCGCACCCGAGACACGGATTTGCGTGCTCGCCGATGCCGACGGAAACCCGTTCGGGCTGCGCGGCCGATAGACGTCGGCGTTGCCGGGCGCGAGCGGCGGCGCGGTCTCCGGTGGCTAGTTCGTCGAGGAGATCGAGATGGTGGTGCTGTGACGCCGAGCAACACGCACAATGTTGAGCGTTCTACGCTCAATTCTTCGCCTTGACCTCGATCTCTCCCGGGGAGAAAATTGAGTCGATAACACTCAAGTTCGGTGGGTGTGATGCCGAACGATCGGCGGAAGCACCACACCCACCCGGTGTGGTGCTGGAGGCGGTCATGGCTCGCGCGGTGGGTATCGATTTGGGGACCACGAACTCGGTGGTGTGCGTGCTCGAGGGCGGCGACCCGAAGGTGGTCGCCAACTCGGAGGGTGCGCGCACGACCCCGTCGGTGGTGGCATTCGCGAAGAACGGTGAGGTGCTGGTCGGCCAGCCCGCGAAGAACCAGGCAGTCACGAACGTGGACCGGACGGTGCGCTCGGTGAAACGGGAGATCGGCACCGACTGGCATGTGGCGATCGACGACAAGAAATACAGCGCGCAGGAGATCAGTGCCCGGGTGCTGATGAAACTGAAGAGGGACGCGGAATCGTATCTGGGTGAGGACATCACCGACGCGGTGATCACCGTCCCCGCGTACTTCGAGGACGCCCAGCGTCAGGCCACGAAGGAAGCCGGCCAGATCGCCGGTCTCAACGTCCTGCGGATCGTCAACGAGCCCACCGCGGCCGCACTGGCCTACGGCCTGGACAAGGGCGACAAGGAACAGACCATCCTGGTCTTCGACCTCGGTGGCGGCACCTTCGACGTCTCGCTGCTCGAAATCGGTGAGGGCGTCGTCGAAGTCCGGGCCACCTCCGGTGACAACCACCTCGGTGGTGACGACTGGGACGACCGGATCGTGAAGTGGCTCGTCGACAAGTTCAAGGCTCAGAACGGCATCGATCTGACCAAGGACAAGATGGCCCTGCAGCGTCTCCGTGAGGCCGCGGAGAAGGCCAAGATCGAACTGTCCTCCTCGCAGAGCACGTCGATCAACCTGCCCTACATCACCGTCGACGCGGACAAGAACCCGCTGTTCCTAGACGAGCAGCTGTCGCGCAGCGAGTTCGAGAAGATCACGTCCGATCTCCTCGACCGCACCCGGGCCCCGTTCCAATCGGTGATCAAGGACGCGAAGATCGCCGTCAAGGACATCGACCAGGTCGTGCTCGTCGGTGGTTCCACCCGTATGCCCGCCGTGACGAATCTGGTGCGCGAGCTTACCGGCGGAAAGGAACCGAACAAGGGTGTCAACCCGGACGAGGTCGTCGCCGTCGGCGCTGCCCTGCAGGCCGGTGTTCTCAAGGGCGAGGTCAAGGACGTGCTGCTCCTCGACGTCACCCCGCTGTCCCTCGGCATCGAGACCAAGGGTGGCGTGATGACCAAGCTCATCGAGCGCAACACCACCATCCCGACCAAGCGTTCGGAGACCTTCACCACCGCTGACGACAACCAGCCCTCGGTGCAGATCCAGGTGTTCCAGGGTGAGCGCGAAATCGCCTCGCACAACAAGCTGCTCGGCTCGTTCGAGCTCGCGGGGATTCCGCCGGCCCCCCGTGGGGTGCCGCAGATCGAGGTCACCTTCGACATCGACGCCAACGGCATCGTGCACGTGACCGCGAAGGACAAGGGCACCGGTAAGGAGAACACGATCAAGATCCAGGAGGGCTCGGGCCTGTCCAAGGAGGAGATCGACCGGATGATCAAGGACGCCGAGGCGCACGCCGCGGAGGACGCCCAGCGCAGGGAGGAAGCGGAGGTCCGCAACCAGGCCGAGTCGCTGGTGTACCAGACCGAGAAGTTCATCAAGGACAACGAGGACAAGGTACCCGCCGACGTCAAGGAGAAGGTCGAGTCGTCGATTGCGAATGCCCAGGAGAAGTTGAAAGGCAGCGATGTCGCGGCGATCAAAACGGCCATCGAAAAACTGGCCACCGACTCGCAAGCCCTGGGTCAGGCGATCTACGACGCGCAGGCGAAGGACTCGGCCGCTCCCGGCGGGGGGAACGGGTCCTCTGAAGGCACCGATGAAGTCTTCGACGCTGAGGTGGTGGACGAACCTGGACGGGAGGACACCCGATGAGTGGGAGCGAGCGCCGCAACGGCGACAAGCCGCCGCGGGAACCGATCTCGATCACCGACAAACGCCGCGTCGATCCGGAGACCGGCCGGGTACGTGGGCACACCCCGAGCGAGCCTGTCACCCCGACCCCACAACGGGAACCCGACCCGACCACGCCGGACGCCGAGATGCACCCTGGTGACCGGACCGATCGAACCGCGGGCGAAGACCCTGATCGAGTGACGGAGTTGACCGCCGATCTGCAGCGGGTGCAAGCCGAGTACACCAACTACCGACGCCGGATCGAACGCGACCGGCACGCGGCCGTCGAGGCCGCGACGGCGTCGGTGGCGGCGAAATTTCTCGGGATCCTCGACGACCTCGACCGCGCCCGCGAGCACGGCGACCTCGAAAACGAACCACTGCGTGCGATCGCGGCCAAGCTCGGTGCAATCCTGAGCGGCCTGGGAGTGGCCGCATTCGGCGAAGAGGGCGAGCGCTTCGATCCCACCCTGCACGAAGCGGTCCAGCACGAAGGCACCGGGGGTGATCCCGTTGTAGACCGGGTGCTGCGCCGCGGCTACACATTCGGTGACCACAAGGTGCTGCGGACCGCGACGGTCTCCGTCGTCGAGGGGGTGGCCCCGCCGGGAAATGTCACGGGCACGGCACCGGCCGGCGATTCCTGAGACGCCGACCGACAGCCTGACGGCGCCGGTCTCGGAGCGCACGGCGCTCTCGCGCAGCGGCCCCGCGAAGGAAGGAGGATGCCAAGTGTCGCAGCAGGAATGGTTCGACCGTGACTTCTACGCCGCCCTGGGTGTCCCTTCGACGGCGTCGGCCGAAGAGATCAAGAAGGCGTACCGCAAGCTGGCGCGGGAGCTGCATCCGGACGCCAACCCGGACAACACCGAGGTGGAGGAACGATTCAAGAAGGTCAGCGAGGCGCATGCGGTGCTCTCGTACCCCGCCAAACGCAAGGAATACGACCGCATGCGCAGGCTGTACCGGTCCGGGGCGTTCACCGGGACGGGTTTTCCTCCGCGCGCCGGGTCGGGCGGCTTCGACTTCGGGGACCTGTTCGGGAGCGGTTCACCCTTCATCGTGGGCGATCCTCTGGGCGGGGTCGGTGACGTGCTCGGGGATCTGTTCCGGCGCGCCGGAACCCGAACTGCGTCGGCCCGGCCGAGGCGGGGCAGTGACGTCGAGACCGAGACCCGGCTGTCGTTCCGGGAGGCGGTCGCCGGGATGGTGTTGCCGCTGCGGGTGAGTGGGCCGATGGTGTGCACCAGCTGTCACGGCTCCGGCACACGACCGGGAACCCGGGGCACGGGATCGATCGTCGACGCCCCGTGCCCGGACTGCCAGGGCGCCGGGATCGGGGACCGCACCCGCACCGTCTCCGTCCATGTTCCGCCCGGGGTGAGCGACGGGCAACGCATCCGGCTACCGGCGCAGGGCGAACCTGGTCTCGGCGGGGCGCCGTCGGGGGACCTGTACGTCACCGTGCGCGTGGACCCGGACCCGGTGTTCGCCCGCAGCGGCAATGACCTCACCGTCACCGTTCCCGTGTCGTTCGCCGAACTAGCCTTGGGGACAATGCTGTCCGTGCCCACCCTCGAAGGTCAGGTCAGTGTGAAGATCCCGCCAGGCACCCAGTCCGGGAGAACGTTCCGACTGCGCGGACGCGGGGTGCCCCACCGCGGCGACGCGGCGGGCGATCTGCTGGTCACCGTGGAGGTCGCGGTCCCGCCCGATCTCGGCCACGAAGCCGCTGAGGCGCTGCGGGCGTACGCCCGGGCAGAGGAAACAGGAGGATTCGACCCCCGCGCCGGCTGGGCCGACGGTAAGTGATGTCGGGAACGATCCCGAACATGCCCCGGTCCTCAGCGGTGTCACCTCGACACTCATTCAGTCGAGGGTGAGCTGGTGGCGGTGGAAGTCGAAGTGCAGGCCAGGGTAGCGGTAGAGCTGTTCGGCGGTCATGTAGTCGTCGAAGAACGGATCCCAGCGGACTGGAAAGTACATGCCACGGTGCAGGTTCGCGTCCGTCTCCCGGGCCAAGGAACGTTGCAGCGACGCAATGAGGCGGTCGAAGTGGCGGCCCATCCGGCGTCGGTTGTAGACGCGCGCCGCCAGGGCGGAGCCTCGATAGTTGACCTCGTCGAAGACTGGGGTGGCGGCATCGAGCGCATGCGCGAACCGTCGGCTCGCCCCCTCAGGCAACCAGGAGAACATCCGGATCAGCAGGAGCAGCCGGCGAACCACCATGTAGCCGAAGACCATGTGGAACAGCAGCTGCTCGTTGGTCCACCGGGTACCGGACGAACGCCGCGAGAGCTCGACGGAACTCGCGGCGTCGAGCAACTCGTGCAGCACGCTGCGGGCGCGCTCGAGGTCCGCGGCGATCGCGGCACGATCGACAGGTGGCTGCTCGGACATGATGCTCCCCAACTGATTCGGAAGCTTAGCCGGCGACGGGGGAGCGGCGTTCGAGGACGACGGTGTCGCGCCAGATGCCGTCGAGTTGGGCGATGCGTTCGCGGACACCGAGGGTCCGGAATCCGGCGGAGTGGTGCAGGGCGATGCTGGCACGGTTCTCCGGGAAGATCGAGGTCTGCAAGGTCCACAGCCCGGCCTCGTCGGCGGCGATCACCTGGGTGCGCAGCAGGACTTTGCCGACACCGCGCCCGCGCATCCCGTCGGCGACGTAGATCGAGTTCTCGGCCACCCCGGCGTAGCAGGCCCGCCCGGACGTCGGGGACAGGGCGGCCCAGCCGACCACGACGTCGTCGATCTCGGCGACCCACCGATGCCCGGGAAGCCATTGCGCGTCCAGGGTTTCCCGGGCGGGGACTTCGGTGGTGAAGGTGGCGTTGCGGGTGGCGATGCCCTCGCCGTAGATCCGGCGCACCGGCTGCCAATCCTCGTTGCGCATCGGGCGAACCGTGACGTCTTGGGGCAGGTCGTCCGGGCAGCAGGGGCGCGCGGTCAGCACCCCCATCACTGCGTCGGCGGCGTGCGGCAGACCGGTGCAGCAGGACGGGTTGACCCTGACCACAGTGCTGGTGCCGTTCTTGTGGACAGACACGAACCCGACATCGGCGAGCCTGCGCACGTGGTGCGAGACGGTGGGCTGGCCGATGCCCAGTGCCTCGGCCAGCGCGCCAACGGTGATCCCGGCCGGGCGGGAGGCGACCTGATGCAGCAGCCGCACCCGGGTGGGATCGGCCAGACAGGCGAACCACCCGGCGTAGGCCAGCGCGTCCTCCGGCGCCAACGCATCCACCTGATCGGCGCCGGAGGTGTGGACGGCCGGCATGTCCAGGGAAGTCATACCTCACTATATCGATATTGATCGATGGTTGCCTTCATCGACACGCATCGATACTCTCTGGGGTCAGAGGATCGATGAACATCGATGGAAGGATGATCGAGATGAGCACCTTGCCCGTAGTCGTCGTCGGCGGCGGACCGATCGGCCTCGCTGCCGCGGCGCAGCTGTGTGAGCGCGGCCTGACCCCGCTGGTCTTCGAACGCGGTCTCGCGGCCGGTGCGGCGATCTCCGAGTGGAACCACGTGCGGCTGTTCTCCAGTTGGGCTGAGCTGATCGACCCGGCCGCCCGCCGCCTGCTCGACACCACCGACTGGACCGCCCCTGACGACGACGCGTACCCGACCGGCCAGGACTGGACCGACAACTATGTGCAACCCCTCGCCGCCGCCCTCGGCGACATCGTGCAGCTGGGCACCGAGGTGATCGGCGTGGCCCGCCGCGGCCGGGACCGGGTCGTCGACGCCGGCCGCGACACCGAACCCCTGTCCGTGCACATCCGTCGCGCCGACGGCACCGAGGACCGCGTCCTCGCGCAGGCTGTCATCGACGCTTCCGGCACATGGGGCACCCCCAATCCGCTCGGTGGTGAAGGCCTGCCCGCGCTCGGCGAGCGCGCCGCCACCGAGGTCATCGAGTACCGGGTCCCGGACGTCGACGACCCCGACGTGCGGGACCGGTACGCGAGCAAGCACATCGTGATCGCCGGCAGCGGCCACTCCGCGCTCACCGCGATCGTGGCGCTGGCCGATCTGGAGCAGCAGGCCCCGGGCACCCGGATCAGCTGGGTGCTGCGCCGCGGCGACGTCGGCTCCACCTTCGGCGGCGGCGACGACGACGAGCTGCCCGCCCGCGGCGCCCTCGGCCTACGCGCCAAGCGAGCGGTCGACGAAGGACTGCTGACGGTGGTTCCCGGGTTCCGCACCGCCACCATCGAACCCGACGGCGACAGCGGCCGGGTGGCGTTGATCTCCGACACCGGCGCCCGCATCGAGGACGTCGATCAGGTGGTGGTGCTCACCGGATTCCGGCCCGACCTGTCCTGGCTCTCGGAAATCCGCCTCGGCCTGGATCCGGTGCTGCAGGCCCCGGTCGAGTTGGCGCCGCTGATCGACCCGAACGTGCACTCCTGCGGCACCGTCTACCCGCACGGGGTCGCCGAACTGTCCCATCCGGAGCCGAATGTGTTCCTGGTCGGGATGAAAAGCTACGGCCGCGCCCCGACGTTCCTGGCGATGACCGGGTACGAGCAGGTCCGCAGCATCGCCGCCGCCCTGGCCGGCGACCACGACGCCGCCGCCCGCGTCGAACTCACGTTGCCCGAGACCGGCGTCTGCGGTGGCGCCGGGGTGCCTGCCTGACCGCGCCCGGTGCCGCGGCTGATCGAACGGGGCTCCGTCCCGTCTCCGGCCGCTCACCGGGCATCCCGCAATACCGGCGCCTAGTTCTGTGGCAGGTGCGTCCAACTCGAAGTTGGTTCGTCTGAAGAAGCGGACTCTCACTCACCACCGGGTGGGAGCACACCTTCCGAGAGGAACTTCCGATGACCACCCACCCGATTACCCGCCCCGCCCCTTACCGGTTCGGGGGTGTGCGATGAGCGCCCCGGCCGTCGTGATCGAAGATGTGCACGTCGCCTACGGCACAACGTGGGCTCTCGACGGCGTCGACCTGGTGGCCGCCGCCGGGACCACGCTCGGGGTGCTCGGCCATAACGGTGCCGGCAAGACCACCCTGATCCGCACCCTCACCACCCTGGTGCGTCCCACCATCGGCCGCGTGCAGATCGAGGGCCTGGACGTTGTCGCCGACGCTACCGAGGTCCGTCGCCGGATCGGGGTGACCGGCCAATACGCCGGGCTCGACGAATTCCTCACCGCCCGGGAGAATCTGGAGCTGATCGGCCGCCTGACCGGGCTGCGGCGCACCGCCCGAGCGCGGGCCGACGCGTTGATCGACCGGCTCGGTCTGGACGAGTACGCGGCTCGGCGGGTCGGGGAACTCTCCGGGGGCTCGCGCCGCCGGATCGATCTGGCCGCCAGTCTCGTCGGATCCCCGTCGGTGCTTTTCCTGGACGAGCCGACCACGGGCCTGGACCCCCTCGCCCGCGCCGGGCTGTGGGACGTCGTGGACGAGCTCACCGAGGCGGGCACCACGGTCGTGCTCACCACCCAGTACCTCGAGGAAGCGGACCGGCTCGCCGACCACATCGTGGTCCTCAGCCGGGGCCGGGTCGCCGCCCGCGGCACCCCGACCGATCTGAAACGGATCGTCGGCGGCAAGGTCGTCAGCGCGACCGTTCCCGCCCATCAGCTCGCCGCGCTGCCGTTCATCCCGGACACCGACCGGGTCGACGACAACCGGGTTCGGGCGTCGGTCACCGTCGACGACGCCCCCGCCGCGATCGCGCTGGTCGCCGACCTGCACGACCGCGGCATCGAGGTCACCGACCTGGACGTAGCTTCCCCGAGCCTCGACGACGTCTTCACCCACCTCGCCCACAGCGCCGGAGCCCACAAATGACCACCATTCGCACCACGGCCGAGCGGTCCCCGATCGGGGACCAGCTCGCCGCGCTCACCGTCCGGAACCTGCGCACCAGCTCGCGTGTTCCGCAGCTGTTGATGTTCTCGCTGACCATGCCGATGGCGATGCTGGTGCTGTTCAGCCAGGTGTTCCGCAGCGTCGCGGCCGGACCCGGCTTTCCGGCCGGGGTCAGTTACATCGTCTTCCTCACTCCGGCGATGCTCGCCGTCTCCACCGTGATGGCCGGCACCAACGCCGGAGTCTCCGCCGCGATCGATCACACCAACGGTGTGCACGACCGCTTCGCTGCCCTGCCGATGCGGGCGGCGTTGCCGGGGGTGGCCCGCACGATCAACGAGGCCGTCTTCACCCTCGCCCGGGCTGCGTTGCTCGGGATCGCCGCCGTGGCTTTGGGTTTCGAGTTCCACGGCACTGCAGGTGATGCCGTCGCCGCGGTCATCGTGCTGGTGGTGCTGGCTGGGGCGATGAGCGCCCTGTTCGGGCTGATCGGGGACCGGCTCCGCCGCCCGGACGTCGTCCAGTTCGCCGGGATGATGGTGATGATGCCGCTGATGTTCGTCTCGAGTGCGTTCGCGCCGATCGAGACCATGCCCGGCTGGATGCAAGCCATGGCCACGGTGAATCCGGTCGCGCACGCCACCGACGCCCTACGCGGCCACGTCCTCGGCACCGCCACCGCCGGCGACACCGCCGCAGCCCTGGTCGCGGCGATCGGGTTGTGGGCGGTGGTGACCGCCGTGCCCGTGCTGACCCGCCTGGTTCGGTCGGCACGCACCCGCTGAACGACGAACCCGCCCTGCCCATCCCGCAACGGGAGGGGCAGGGCGGGTTTGGTGTGTGCCCTCCTGGTCCGGAGCCGGGCACTCTTCTGGCCCCTACCCCGGTGGAGTGGGGTAGAGGCTGGGAGAGCGCTGTGGTCAGCGGATGCGCCCGGTGCGGGCGTCGACGGCGCTCATGCGGCGGCGTCGAGCAGATGCAGTTCCTCCGCCACGATCAGATCGACCTCTTCGCTGGTCAGACCCGACAACAGATGTGTGGTCAGCATCGCTCTCACCTCCTCACCGCGCTTCTACTGGTACGTCGAACCGGAGAACCCGGAATCGACATCGACACCCATACAGACGAGGAACTTCGGATTCGGACGCACTGCGTCCGATCGCGGTCACTGTCGTCCGAACCTCTGGAAGGACCCTGACCCGAGGGGTCGCCACCGCGCCTCGGGGCGAGGATCCTGTAAGACGGAGAGGAACCACAGATCATGAACGAGGACACGGCCACCACCGCGACGACACCAGCGGATCTCGACCAGCTCTGGCGCCGCTTCTCGAGCGACTTGCGGGCCTTCATCGCCCGCCGGGTCTCGCGTCCCGAGGACGCCGACGACATTCTGTCGATCGTGTTCCTGCGGATGGCCAAGAGCCTGGACAACCTGCGCGAGCAGGACCGCCTCCTCGGCTGGATGTATGCGATCACCCGCAACGCGATCACCGACTACTACCGGTCCGCGCCCCATCGCCGCGAGCTGGCGGTCGATACCGTCCCCGACAACCCCCTCGACGGCGAACCGGACGCCGACGAGACGGCGGAGAAGGAACTCGCCTCCTGCCTGGTACCGATGCTCTCGAGGCTGCCCGCCGAGCAGGCCGCGGCGGTGAAGATGGTCGACCTCGACGCCCGAACCCACGCCGCGGCCGCCGGGGAGGCCGGGATCTCGGTGTCCGGGATGAAATCCCGGGTCCAACGCGGCCGCGCTGCCCTCCAGTCCCAATTGCACGCCTGCTGTCAGATCAGCCAGGACCGGACCGGTCACGTGCACGACTACCAGCCTCGCAGCGGATCCTGCGCCTGCGGAGCCACACCCACGGATGGCCGGTAGACCGGAGCATCGGCTCTGCTGACAGCGATCGCACCGCCGTTGTTGCCGAACTAACGGCTACTGGCAGCCGCATCCGCCGCCCGCCGTCGCCGCCGGACCGCAGCACGTCGACTTCTCACTGTGATCGCAGCAGGTGGCTTGTCGTTCGGTGCTGCAACACGTGGGCGCCGCAGCCTGAGGGGTTGCGTCCGTCCGATCCGTCGACGGGTTTTCGAACTCATTGGGGTTGGTCATGGTGACTCCTCGATCCGTGGGGATGGGTACCAGAACAGACGGAGGAGATCGAGGATGGACGCACTGGCCCCTCGGCAGTAGCCGGTCAGGTGAGCACAGCGGCGGGTGCACCGCCCGGTGCGCCGGTGACGGCATACACGGCGCCGTCGGCGTAGGCGGTCACGTACAGCGTGCCGGCGGTGTCCGGATCGACGAGCAGGAATCGGTGGGGTCCGAACGACCCGGAGGTCGAGTAGTCCGCGCCGGAGACGGATAGCAGATCGCCGTCCGCGACGTCCCACAGGTCTCCGAACGGTCTACGGCCGAAGAGTCAATGCCGAGCGTCGTATTCGCGGGACGGTCGGTCACGGGTGGGGTGCTGGGAGCCGAGTGGTCGGCGCTCACCGCGGTGGAGTCGCTTGGTGTGCCTTCGTCGGTCCGTTTCCGTCATGCCACCCCACACACCATAGGGTTCACCCACCGCGAGTGCGTGATCGCGGCACTGTTCGAGCACGGGGCAGGGCAGGCAAATCTGCCGGGCCTGTGCTTCGCGCCGGTTGCGGGCGTGGCCGCGTTCAGCGTCGGGTGAGAAGAACACTGCCAGATCGTTACCACGGCACGCGGCACGTGCCTGCCAGTCACCGGAATCGCGTGTGACGTTGTCCCTGCGCGTGGGGGAATCGTCGAGGGGCGGAGGATGCGGCATCGTGTTCATTCGAACACCGCCGGCGTCGTGGGCGCCGCACGTTGCGGAGGGACCGCAATGCGAGGTTCCTGCTGCTCTCTCCGGCCGTCAACGGCCGATGGCCTGGACAGGACGTGCTCGGCCGCGTTGGCCACGCTGGCGTGGTTGCGGCGGGCAATGTCGAGGAGAGCATCAAAGGCGGCATCCCGGCTGCAGCCATAGTGCTCGGCCAGGAGTGTTGCCGCGGCGGACAGTTGCGGTGCCCGCGCGTTGTCCGAAGGGTCCCGTCCGTCTGCGGCAGCGGTGTCAGTGGGCATGGAGAGTCCTTTCGCTGCGTACGCGGTCCAGGCGGCATGGGCGGCCACGCATCACCGCCGGCGCGGCGGGTTCTCTCTCCAGAGTCGTCGGCGAGACGATCGGAGAACACCGACATTCACCTAGTCATACCTAGGCGCGTGGTACGACGAGATTCAGCATCCGGCCACGATGCGCCACGCGTTGCAGTTCACCGACGCCGTTCGATACGGCGAGTCTCGGCGATCGCCGTGCTGGTCGACTCGGCGGAAACGACTCGTCCGGGGGTGGTCGGGGGCCGACACCGCCGATGATTGGCGGTGTCGACGAGGTGACCAACGGGACGGCGCCGAGCGATTCCCCCGAACCCGAGGCGGCGATGGCGAAACTGTCAACACCTCGATGCTGGGCCGCAACCGGGTGGGTTGACGCAGAACCGACAACGGTCACCCGGTGCGCCGGGGCCGGGATCCATCGTGCTGACACCTCATTGCGTGGCGACCGAAAGTCCGCACACCGACTGCACATTCCTCACCGGTGTCTGTCGACGACGCGCCCAGACAGTCGTCGATCCACATGCGGGTGGACCGGTGTGACCACGACAGAGGTCAGACTCCCGATGATGGGCTTCCGGGCACCGGGCTGACGGTGTCGCTGTCCCACGTTGTCTTCTGATCGGGAGTTGGCGGGGAGTGCTTCAAGTTCAGGGGCGGAGAGACGGCCTCGACGCAGTCCGCTGACGCACAGAGGCAGGTCGTCATGAGGTCGATGGCGATCGCCACGCACCATGCGTGATCCTCGGGCCACCACAGATGCGCGCTCATTTCGCGAGCGGTGATGCGGCCGGGTTGGTACGTGCCCATTTCTGGACGAATGGCGCGGTACGCGCTGATCGAATGCAACGGCAGTGGATGGGCCTGAGCTGACCCACGTGCCACGGCGACGGAAGACCGCACCTTGCGACTACCTCACACACCAGTCGTCGCGTTCGGGAGATACGGGATCTGCACTGCCCGAAACCCGAGCTCGCTGATGGTGGCCCGTGCTCGGCCCTCGGTGTTACTTCCTTCGGGAAGCCGGTGTTCCTCGAAAGCATCGGGGGCCGCCTGGTGCGAAGCCCCGGGCGGCCCCACCTCCTCGTCCTCGGACCCGCTATGGTGCCGCCCGGTCGGAAGTCGAGACGGTGCTGATCACGCTGTTGCGTGCGGCGTGAGCGCTGGGTGAGGGGCCGCCTCCGAGTGGGTCAGTCGCGGATGACGGCGTCGGCCTCGATCTCGATGAGCAGGCCGGGGGCGATCAACGCGCTGACCTCCAGGATCGTGGTGGCGGGACGGATTTCGCCGAAGACCTCGCCGTGAGCGATGCCGGCCTCTTCCCACCGGCTCATGTCGGTGAGGTACATGCGGGTGCGGATGACATCGGTCGTGCTCGCGCCGGCCTCGGTGAGTGCTGCCTCGATTCGGCGCAGTGCCTCCCGGGTCTGTTCTCCGAGATCGTCTCCACCGACGGGACCGTCGGGGCCTGAGGCTGTGGTGCCTGACACGGACACGAGCTGACCGATCCGCACGGCTCGGGAATAGCCGATCTTGGCTTCCCACTCGGAACCGGACGAGACGTTGTTTCTGTTCGACATGAGCGACATTGTCGCAAGCGCCGATCCGGCGCTCACCAGCGCGGTCGTACTCGACGGTCCGGTCTCCTCGCGGGTCGAAGTCTTGACACCGGTTAGAACAAATGTTCGCATGTACCCATGAGGTGGGATGGGCAAGCGGTCGACGCCGACGACGGTGCATTGCCGGGGCTGGAGCGCGCCGGGCTCGTGCGCAGCGTGCAGACGCCCGAGTTCGACGGCATCACCTTCCACGAGGTGCTCTGCAAGAGCGCGCTGAACAAGATGCCCGAGGAGTCGCAACTGCCTTTCCGCTTCACTGTCAACGCTTTTCGCGGATGCTCACACTCGTGTCGCTACTGCTTCGCACGGCCCACCCACGAATACCTCGACCTCGACGCGGGCCGCGATTTCGACAGTCAGATCGTCGTGAAGACCAACGTCGCGGCGGTGCTGCGCAAGGAACTGGGGCGTAGGTCTTGGAAGCGGGAACACGTCGCTCTCGGCACCAACACCGATCCCTATCAGCGAGCGGAGGGCCGGTACCGTCTGATGCCCGGCATCATTCGGGCGCTGGCCGAATCCGCCACTCCGTTCTCGATACTCACCAAGGGGACGTTGCTGCGGCGCGACCTCCCGCTGCTGACGCTCGCAGCCCAGCAAGTGCCGGTGAGCATCGGCGTGTCGCTGGCGATCCACGATCCCGACCTCCAGAAGTCGATCGAGCCGGGCACACCCTCGCCGAAGGCGCGCCTCGATCTGATCCGGGCGATCACCGACGCCGGACTGCCCTGCAATGTGATGGTGGCCCCCGTCATTCCCTTCCTGACCGATTCGGTACGGCATCTGGACGGTCTACTCGAATCGATCGCCGACGCCGGCGCCTCGGGTGTGACCGTCTTCCCGATGCACCTGCGGGGCAGCACCAAAGGCTGGTTCATGAACTGGCTGTCGACGGAGCATCCCGCGCTCGTCCGTCAATACCGGCAGTTGTACGGGCGGGCGGCCTACGTTCCGCCCGAATACAAGTCGTGGCTGAAGCAGCGAGTCGACCCACTCGTCGACCGGTACGGTCTGGGCGGCGGGGCGAACCATCGGGAGGCCGGGCGCACCGAGGCCGTCGAGTCCGATCGCGGTGAACCGGTCGGTGTCGGTCGTCCCGGACCGGCGCTCACTCTGTTCTGACGTGAACGGTCCGCCTCGGCTCGTACCATTCGGCGCCGGCAGGTTCTCCCGCCATGTTCCAGCTCCACGAGATGGTCGGTGCGATGCGCACGTAGAGACCGGGACCGACCATTCCGTCCCGCTCCACCGGCTGATCGGCCGTGCCGTAGACCCGGATGGATCGCGCGACGAACGGCTCGAACGACACCAGGTCGTCGACGACCAGCGACACCTTGTCGTTCCCGGCCCGGATGTTCCGGAACTTGCGGGTACCGGTGACGGACGGTCCGGAACCTCCCACCCAGAAGTCCGTTCCGTCGAACTCGAACGCGAGGGGAACCACGTCGGGTTGCCCGTCTGCGCCCACGGTGGCGACGCGGGCGATCGGCTGCGACCGCAGGTAGGCGATCTCTTCGTCCGTGAACGACATGGAAACTCCTCGAAGTCAACCGATGTTCCTGCGTCGACACTAGCCAAGCGGACGAGTAACGCTCCCCGCATTCCCGGAGACAAGGGGAGAGGGGTTCGCCCGACGCACAACGACCGAGGAGCGCCATGCCTGTGGGAAATCTGGTTGTCCGATCGGCGGTGGTGGGTTCGCTCGCCGCGGCCGCACTGCTCGGTGCACCGGCCGCCGCCGCGGCGGATACGGCGACCCTGACCCCCACCTACACGATCGGCCACGGTCTGAGCCCTGGCGACATCAGCGTGTGCGGAGGGCGGATCGACGCCCAGGCGTCGTCCGACTACCCGGAGCCGCACGGGCCGAACTACGTTCTGTTGAAGACGTACTTCGTGGGCACCTCCCGGGTCTGCCTGGTCGACGGAACCCTGCACTGGCGCAACCTCGACACCGGCGCCTCCGGAACGAAGCAGTGGGCGTTGAGCGGATGGGACGGTCCGGGCGCACCGACAGCCGTGTACTTCGATCCGGGGCCGGGCCGGGTCGGCATCGAGATCACCACCAGCACCCCGAACATTCCGGGTCGGGGCGAGTTCACCGCGTCCTGAGCGTCGTTGCCGCGGGTTCAGGCGAACACGTTGTCCAGCCAGGACTGCCACGCGTCCTGCGACTTCTCCTGGTCGGCACCCGCGGCGAACAGGTGGTGCGCCGCGTCGACCGTCCCGCCGAACGCGTTCCGGCCGTAGAACCGGTACAGCGCATCGGCGGTCCGGATGCCGATGAAATGCGGCGTCAGGTAGTCGACGACGCCGTCGACGGTGCCGAAACCGGGGACGTCGACGGACACGGTGTCGCCGGTGGTCGAGGTGTCGGTCAGGCCGAGCGCGCCGCGGAGGGTGGCCATTGCGCCGGGACCGGTGGACGTATCCGGGCCGCCGGTCGTGATGTAGGTGGCCGCCCGGCCTGCGAAGTACTGGACGTACTGGCAGAGGCTGTGAAGGTAGAACGTGGTGTGCTTGTCGGCGCCGTCGTACTGCGCGTCCCAGTCGTCGGTGAAGATGCCGCTGTGGACGTAGCGCAGCGCCGCGGTTCCGCCGTCGCGGGCCTCGATGAGGTATTCGAGGGCGTTGAACCAGCCGTCGGGACCTTCCTGGCGCACGGCGAACTTCTGCGGCGGCTCCCACGCGACGACGGTCGGGTCGTCCGGTCCCTCGCTGCCGACGCCGGGATCGAGTTCGGAGGGGAACATCCACCCGCCGGTGCCGCTGGTGACGGCGGCGAACACCTCTTCCGGGGTGGCGTTCAGGACGACCTCGCGGCGAATCTCGAAGTTCTCGGACATGGCTAGCTCTCCTCGTGGCGGTTGTCGGGTGACTTCGCTTGCTCGGACGGTGTTTTCAGGCTGGGGTGCAGTGCGACGACGAGTCGGTGTCTGCGGCCGTTCGGGGCGTTCTCGTCGTGGTATCGGGCCACCAGGTGCTTCACGGACTCGCCGAGTTCGTCGGCGAAGGCGGACCGGTCGGCCGCGGACGCGAACCGGATGTCGCTGTCGATCGCGTAGGTGGCCAGCGGCTGACGCGCCGCCGTGGCACCGGCGATCAGCTCGCCGACCTCACGCACCAGGCGCGCGGCCAGTGCCACCAGCCAGCGGGCCGACAGTTGGTCCGGCGACCGGTCGGGATCGGGGGCGAGGGCGGCGAACGCAGCGGGGGAGATGACGTACGACGCCGCGGTGGCCTGGAAGACCCGTTCGGTGACGTTGCCCTTCTTGCGTTCCTCGACGAGTTCGACGAGGCCGTGCTCCTCGAGCGCCCGCAGGTGGTAGTTGGCCTTCTGTCGCGTCAATCCGACCGTCGCGGCGATGGAACTCGCCGAACCGGGTTCGGCCAGCGCCGCCAGCAGCCGTGCCCGGACCGGGTCCAGGGAGATCTCGGCGGCGCCCGCTTGATCGATCACTGCTACGTCCAACATGCGTCAACTCTCGCACCGACAGTAAATTCTGTCAAGACAAATATAATTGTCGGTGATGCAAGTGGTCAGCGCAGCGCCGGCGGAGTGTTCAGATCGCGTGCCGAATAGGTGTCGCAGGCCTGGACCTGACCCGTCCGGTACCCGGTGGCGAACCACTTCTGGCGCTGCTCCGAGGAGCCGTGCGTCCAGCCCTCCGGATTCACCCGAGCGCCCGCGGACTGCTGGATCCGGTCGTCACCGACCGACGAGGCGGCGGAGAGGGCGTCGTCGATATCGGTGTCGGTGAGGGGGTTCAGGAACGGCGGCCCACCGTCGGGGCCGGGGAGGGTATCGGCGTAGTGGGCCCACACGCCCGCGTAGCAGTCGGCCTGCAACTCGGTTCGCACCGCGGCCGAGTCGGCGCCCCGCGGGTCGGCCTGCGCCCGCCCGATGTCGCCGAGCTGGTTCTGGATGTGATGGCCGAACTCGTGCGCCACGACGTACTCCTGTGCCAGCGGTCCGCCGCTGGACCCGAAGCGGTCGACGAGGAGCTGGAAGAAGCTGGTGTCGAAGTACGCCGTCGAGTCCGCCGGGCAGTAGAACGGTCCGACCTCGCTGGTGGCGTTGCCGCAGCCGGTGTTGACCGAACCGGAGAACAGCACGACCTCCGGCGGCACGTACGCCGTGCCGGTCTGTGGCGCGAGTTCCTGCTGCCACACGGAGTCGAGACTGCCTGCGGTGAACACCACCCGGCAGTTCACGTCGCGGTTGGCGTCCGCGCCGGTCTCGCATCCGGCGAGGCCGGCGCCGGAATTCTGGCCGGCGGAATCGGTGGTGCCGCTGAGGCCGCCGAGCAGCGAGCCGGGATCGCCGCCGAGGAGCAGTGCGAGGACCAGCACGATCAGACCGCCGGCGCCGCCGCCCATCGCGAACTTGCCGCCGAGACCACCGCCGCCCCCGCCCCCGACCGACACCCGGCCGGAGTCCATTCGGGCGCCCTCGTTGAAGGTCATGTGTCGTCGCTTTCTCGTGAGTTTTCCGGTGCGTGCCGATCGAGCCTCGCACGTGAAGCGGGTATGCGTTTCCGCTCACGCACGGTGTCTCCGTAGGATCTCAGCCAACGAAGTAGCTTGCCCCATGTTTCGAAAGGAATCCCGTGCTGCGCACACATCTCGCCGGTTCATTGCGAGCCGAGCAGGCCCAGCAGACCGTAACCCTCACCGGTTGGGTTGCCAGGCGTCGTGATCACGGCGGGGTGATCTTCATCGATCTACGTGACGCGTCGGGTGTCTCCCAGGTGGTGTTCCGGGAGGGCGCCGCCGCCGAGCAGGCTCACCGTCTGCGCGCGGAGTACTGCGTCAAGGTGACCGGTGTGGTCGAGGTGCGTCCCGAGGGCAACCAGAACTTCGAGATCCCCACCGGGGCCATCGAGGTCAACGTCACCGATCTCGAGGTCCTCAACGAGAGCGCGCCGCTGCCGTTCCAGCTGGACGATCAGGCCGGTGAGGAAGCGCGCCTGAAGTACCGCTACCTGGACCTGCGCCGTGAGGGACCCGGTCACGCCATCCGGTTGCGGTCCAAGGTCAACGCCGCGGCGCGCGCCGTGCTCGCGCATCACGAGTTCGTCGAGGTCGAGACACCCACGTTGACGCGGTCGACGCCGGAGGGCGCCCGCGACTTCCTGGTTCCCGCGCGACTGCAGCCGGGCAGCTTCTACGCGTTGCCGCAGAGCCCGCAGCTGTTCAAGCAGCTGCTCATGGTCGGTGGCATCGAGCGCTACTACCAGATCGCGCGCTGCTACCGCGACGAGGACTTCCGCGCGGACCGCCAGCCCGAGTTCACTCAGCTCGACATCGAGATGAGCTTCGTCAACCAGGACGACGTCATCCTCCTCGCCGAGGAGGTGCTGTCGTCGCTGTGGAAGCTGGTCGGGCACGAGATCAAGACGCCGATCGCGCGGATGACCTACGCGGAGGCGATGCGACGCTACGGCTCCGACAAGCCGGACCTGCGTTTCGGTGTCGAACTGGTGGAGTGCGCCGAGTTCTTCAAGGACACCACGTTCCGGGTCTTCCAGCAGGAATACGTCGGCGCTGTGGTCATGCCCGGCGGTGCGAGCCAGCCGCGTAAGCAGCTCGACGCCTGGCAGGAATGGGCGAAGCAGCGCGGGGCCAAGGGCCTGGCGTACGTGCTCGTCGGCGAGGACGGCACGCTCGGCGGACCGGTGGCCAAGAACCTCACCGACGCCGAACGCGAGGGGCTCGCCGCGCACGTCGGCGCGAAGCCGGGCGACTGCATCTTCTTCGCCGCCGGCGCCACCAAGTCGTCCCGTGCGCTGCTCGGCGCCGCGCGTGGCGAGATCGCCCGCAAGCAGAACCTCATCGACCCGGACGCGTGGGCGTTCGTGTGGATCGTCGACGCACCGCTGTTCGAGCCGACCGCGGACGCCACCGCGAGCGGCGACGTCGCGCTCGGCTACAGCGCCTGGACGGCGGTGCACCACGCGTTCACCTCGCCCAAGCCGGAGTCTTTCGACACGTTCGACACCGACCCGGGTTCCGCGCTGGCGTACGCCTACGACATCGTCTGCAACGGCAACGAGATCGGTGGCGGCAGTATCCGTATCCACCGCAAGGACATTCAGGAGCGAGTGTTCAAGGTGATGGGCATCTCCCACGAGGAGGCCGAGGAGAAGTTCGGCTTTCTGCTCGACGCGTTCGCGTTCGGCGCCCCGCCGCACGGCGGCATCGCGTTCGGCTGGGACCGCATCACCGCCCTGCTGGCCGGTGTCGACTCGATCCGTGAGGTCATCGCGTTCCCGAAGTCGGGCGGCGGCGTCGATCCCCTGACCAGTGCTCCGGCTCCGATCACCGCGCAGCAGCGCAAGGAGTCCGGGGTGGACGCCAAGCCGGAGCCGAAGGGCGAGGCCGCGGCGGCCAAGCTCGACGCACCCGCAGCCAAGTAGGCGGGCCCGCCGGCGCGATCTGCCGGCGGGACTCGATTGACCGGACGATGCGGAACAGCCGGGGGACACCATGTTGCACCTGCGAGTGATCTGTCCGGCCGAGCGCACCGAGGACGTCCTCGGTGTGCTCGCCGCGGAGCCTGGCGCCACCCACGTGGTGGTGCTGCGCGCCGCCGCGATCGACCCCGCCGGTGACGCGATCCAGACCGACGTGGCCCGCGAGGCCGCGAACGACGTGATCGACGCGCTCGAGGCCCTGGGAATCGACCGCACCGGTGCGATCACGGTGGAGCCCGTCGACACGGTGCTGTCGAAATCCGCACACGACGCGGAGAAGGCGGCTCCGGGTGATCCCGCGGACAGCGTCGTGTGGGAGGAACTGGTCAGCCGGACGCGCGAGGAGTCGACCCTCAACGGCACGTTCCTCGCGTTCCTCACCATCGCCTGCCTGCTGGCCGCGGTGGGGGTGGTGACCGACTCGCCGATCACTGTCGTCGGGGCCATGGTGGTGGGGCCGGAGTTCGGTCCGCTCGCCGCACTCGCCGTCGCGCTGATGAGGCGCAAGCTCGGTCTGGCCCGGCGGTCGCTGATCGCCCTGCTCTTCGGTTTCCCGTTCGCGATGGTGGCGACGCTGGTCGCGACGCTGCTGATGGAGCGGGTCGGCTGGATGGAGTTCGAGAGCATCGAGTCCCTCGACCAGGTCGATTTCATCTACCGGGTCGGACCGCTCTCACTGATCGTCGCGCTCCTCGCCGGCGCGGCCGGCATGCTCGCGCTCGTGTCCGCGAAGTCGGCGGCACTCGTCGGGGTCTTCATCTCGGTCACCACCGTTCCCGCGGCGGGATTCGCCGTCGTCGCGGTCACCGTGGGCGAATGGCGCGTCGCGGCGCTGGCGGCGCTCCAACTCGGCGTCAACATGGTGGGCATCGTGATTGCAGGCGTTCTGGTTCTGGCACTGCGATTGCGCAGCGGCGGCGATCCGCGCCGGCTCCTCGAACAGGCACGGAAAGAGCGCTCGCCGGCACAGAGGCGGAGGGCCTGATGATCGTCTCACCGCACGACGGCGCGGGCTACGACGAACTCTTCGACGACGGCGGCGACGTCCGGGAACCGTGGGCGGAGTTGGCGCAGGACTTCACCGGCGGCGGGCCGGACTCCGTCCGCCGCCTGCAGTCCCGCATCCGGCTTCTCGTCGACAATCACGGGATCACCTACAACCCCCTCGACGGGTCGGACGCCCCGACCGCGCCGCCGCGGTGGGAGATCGACGCGGTCCCGCTGATAGTCGCGGCCGAGGAGTGGGAGCAGCTCGCGGCGGGCTTCGTGCAGCGCTCCCGCCTCCTCGACGCGGTCCTCGCCGATCTGTACGGACCGATGGCGCTCGTCCGGAGCGGCGCCGTGCCGGCCCGCACGGTGTTCGGGCACCCGGGTTACGTCCGTGCGGCGCACGGCATCACGGTGCCGGGCCGCCATCAACTGTTCCTGCACGGACTCGACGTCGGCCGCGGGGCGGACGGCACCTTCCACGCGCTGCGCGACCACACGCAGTCCCCGGCAGGCGCCGGCTACGCGATGGCGGACCGCCGCGTCGTCGCCAGGGCGATGCCCGGCATCTACGAGACGGTGGGCCCGCGCCCGCTGTCCTCGTTCGCCCAGTCGATGCGGCTCGCGGCGATCGATGCCGCCCCCGCGGGCACCGAGGACCCCCTGGTCGTGGTCCTCAGCCCTCGTACCCGGTCCGAGGCGGCATTCGATCAGGCGTATCTCGCGACAGTCCTCGGCTTCCCGCTCGTGGAGAGCGCAGACCTGGTCGTCCGCGACGGCCACGTGTGGATGCGCTCCCTCGGCAATCTGGAACGTGTCGACGTCATCGTCCGGCGGGTGGACGCCGACCTCGCCGACCCGCTCGACCTGCGCCCCGACTCCCGGTCCGGCGTGGTCGGGCTCGTCGAGGTGCTGCGCCGGGGAGCGGTGACCGTCGTCAACCCCCTCGGCAGCGGAATCCTCGAGAACCCGGCCCTCACCCGGCTGCTCCCGGACCTGTGCCGTCGTCTCTTCGACGAGGACCTGCTGCTGCCGTCCGTGCCGAGTTTCTGGGGTGGCGACCGGTCGGAGCTGTCGCACATCCTCGCGAATGCCTCGTCGATGGTGCTGCGTGCGGTGCACGGGGGTTCGCCGATCGTGCCCGCCGAGCTCGGTGACGCCGACCGGGACACCCTGCTGGACCGGGTGCGGGCCGAACCCGAGCGGTGGGTCGGGCAGATCGTGCCGGACCCCTCGTATGCGCCCGCAGCCGACGGATCCGGGGACGTCTTCCTCGCACCGGTCGGAATGCGGCTGTTCGGTGTCGCGCAGCAGGTGGGATTCACCCCGATGGCCGGAGGTCTCGGCACGTCCCTCGTTCCCGGGGCCGAGCGCGGGGACCGGCGCCACGCCGGCGCGAAAGACGTCTGGATCCGGCTGGCCCAGCGCACCGCGTCCACCGATCCGGGGGACGGCGCCGACCGGGACGGGGAAGCCCTGCCCACGTATGCGGCGACGACGTCCGATCTGATGACGTCGCCGCGCGCACTGACCGAACTGTTCTGGATGGGCCGGTTCGCCGAGCGCGCCGAGGGTGCGGCACGCCTCATGATCGCCGTCGGCGAGAAGTACCGCGACTACCGCCTGCGACCGTGGCTCGCGGGCGGGGGAAGCCTCCCGATCCTGCTGGACACGGTCCTGCGGGTCGCCGACGCCGGGAAACGCCCGGAGGGGCCCGGTCACGGCGCCGACTCCGGCTCGGATCCGGCCGCCGACCAGCGACGGGTGCGCTCGGAATTCCGTTCGCTGACGATCGACCCCGACCGGGACGGGTCGCTCGCGCACGCGGTCCGCGGCGTCGAGCAGGCCGCGCGGGCCGTGCGCGGGCAATTGTCGAACGACATCTGGGCCGTCCTCAGTTCCGTCGAACGCGCGCTCGGACAGGTCGCCGCCGACACGGTCGACGACGGGTCCGTGCTGTTCGAGGCGCAGTCCGCGGTGCTCGGCGGGATGCTCGCCCTGTCGGGAGTCGCTGCGGAATCACTGGTCCGGGACACCGGCTGGCACGTCATGGACATCGGCAAACGGATCGAACGGGCATCCACCCTGATCGCGCTGGTGGAGTCCACGCTGCGACGGAAGACGGATCCGGCGACCGAGCGGGCGGTGATCGAATCGCTTCTCGTCGCCACCGAGAGTTCCGTCGTCTACCGCCGCCGCAATCGGAGCATCCGCCCGGCCGCCGTGGCCGAGTTGCTGCTGTTCGACGTGAAGAACCCGCGGTCGCTGGCGTTCCAGCTCGAGGCGCTCCGTGCGAATCTGGCCGCACTGCCGGACGCCTCGGGTGCGTCGCGTGCGGAGCGGCTCGTCGAGGACATGGTCAATACCGTGCGACGCGTCGACCCCGCTCGACTCGAATCGGTGGACGCGAACGGGTCCCGGAAGGAGCTGGGTGGGCTGACGACCACGATGCGCGCACTGCTGAGCGAACTGTCCGACGTGATGCTGAAAGGTCAGCTGTCGCTGCCGGGTGGCACCCAGCCGCTGTGGGGCAGCGGGACGACGTGGAGCGCCTCGCAGGGAGGGGTTCCCGCATGACCGACGCGTCGCCCCGTACGGACGAGGTAGCGGAACGGCCGGTGCTGCGCCGATACAAGATCACCCACCGCACCACGTACACGTACTCGGGGCCGGTGTCCTCGTCGTACGGCCGGGGTTACCTCCTGCCCCGTGACACCGAGGAACAGCGGTGCGTGAGTTCGATCGTCGACATCTCGCCGGTGCCCGCGGACCGCTCCACCGGGTCCGACGTCTACGGCAACCGGGACCTGTACTTCCAGGTGAGCGCGCCGCACGAGGAACTGGTCGTGGCGGCCGAGTCCGAGATCGAGGTGTACGGTCCGGACAAGACCAGGCTCGCCGCCGCACCGGCGAACGCGCCGTGGGAGTTGTCCCGCCCCGTGGGAACCGAGGGGGCGATGGCGCAGCAGTTCGTGCTGGACCTCGAACCCCCCGAGATCAGCGATGCGGTCCGCGAGTACGCGGCGCCGAGTTTCCCGCCGGAACGGCCCCTCGTCGACGCGGTGGTCGATCTCACCACTCGCATCCACCGCGACTTCCAGTACAAGTCGGGCTCGACGTCGATCTCCACGCGTGTCGCGGAGGTGCTGGAGAAGCGGTCGGGGGTGTGCCAGGACTTCGCCCGGCTCGCCATCGCCTGCCTGCGGTCGCGCGGACTCGCGGCCCGGTACGTGTCCGGTTATCTGGCGACGCAGCCGCCGCCCGGCAAGGAACGGATGATCGGCGTCGACGCGACCCACGCCTGGGCGGCCGTGTGGATGCCGGGGGACCGGTGGCTCGCCTTCGACCCCACCAACGACCAGCTGGTCGACGAGCGGTACACCGTGGTCGCGTGGGGTCGGGACTACGCTGACGTGCCGCCGCTGCGGGGTGTCATATACACAGAGGCACGAAACAGCACCATTGCGGTGTCGGTTGACGTGGCGCCGATCGAAGTGCTCGCGCCGGATCAGCCGAAATGCTGAAATTCATCCGGGCTTCCGGTGGAGGACTCGATGATCCGTGTCACTAGCAGGTAAGTTGGTCCGCGATGACTGCAATACTGGCAGACCCCGTTTCAGAGGTAGTTGCCGCAGCCGAGAAGCTGCTCACCCGTCGCACAGGGGCACCCGTGACACTGGTGGATCCCGTGGATCTCGGCGGTAGTGGCCGCACCATCGTGCTTCGTGTGCGCGTGGCGGAGAATCCGTTCTCCCTGCCGCGGACGTTGGTGATCAAGCAGGTCCGTGAGGAGTCCGGGGTGTCCGGCGCGCGGGCCGTCGATCCCGACGATCTCACCGGCGACAGCCGCAGCGCCTTCCTCCGGGAGGCCGTCTCGTACCAGTTCGCCACGGCGCTGGCGACGGACAGCCGCCCCGGAGCCGAACTGCTCGCCTCCGACCTCGACGCCCGGCTCCTCGTGCTCAGCGACCTCGGGGACGCCACCCCGATCAGCGCCCTCCTCGAGCACTCCGACTCCGACACCGTCACGAACACCTTGATGGCCATGGCCCAGGCACTTGGGCGCATGCACGCAGCCACCGTGGGCCGCGAGGAGGACTTCACCGCGCTGCTGCGCCGCGCCGAGGTGGCGCACTGCGACGACACCGTGGCCGAGCAGGTGGAGCGTGCGGTGCCCGCCGTGCCCGGCCTGCTGTCCGAGATCCTCCGCGTCGACGTCTCGCCGGATCTGACCGATCAGGTGGCGCGTGCCGCGAAGCTGTTCGAGAGCGGCCGGTTCCGGGCGTTCAGCCCGTCCGACCTGTGCCCGGACAACATCATCGTCAACGACGAGGGCGTGCGGTTCCTCGACTACGAGTGGGGCGGTTTCCGCGACGCCATGCTCGACATCGCGTACGCGTTGGTCTCGTTCCCCGGCTGCCTGTGCAGCATCGACCTGTCCGAGGACCGGACACAGGCGATGATCGAGGCCTGGCGCGCGGAGGTCGTGGGGATGTGGCCCGCGCTCGCCGACGACAACGTGCTCGCCGCCCGCATGGTCGAGGCGCAACTGATCTGGGTGTGGCTCAGCACCTACCTGTTCCTGCCGGAGAACCACACGCGGATCGCCGCCGTCCGCGAGCACCACCTGTCCGTGCCGCGGTCCGAGGCGCTGACCCAGCGCTGGGACAAGCTGGCGCGTTCGGCGGATCACGCCGGGAACACGGTGGTCGCCCACCATGCCCGCGTCATCGCCGACAAGATCCGGGGACTGTCCGTCGGCTGACCCGCGGTCCGGCCGGACTGGGTCGGACGGTGCGGTTCCAGTAGCGTCGAACTTGTGAGCGATCTTTTCGGTTCGGATGTCGGCGAGGACGAGTCGGCAGGCCTGTTCGAGACGGCGCAGCCCGACGAGGCGGCGGCCCCGCGATCGGTTCCCGGTCCGGTGTCGGTCGACCACCACGCACCGCTGGCCGTGCGCATGCGTCCCCGCACGCTCGGCGAGGTGGTCGGGCAGCAGCATCTCCTGGGCCCCGGTGCGCCGCTGCGACGCCTCGTGGAGGGGTCGGGGGCCGCGTCCGTCCTCCTGTACGGTCCGCCCGGCACGGGCAAGACCACGCTGGCGTCGCTGATCTCGGGGGCCACCGGCCGCCGCTTCGAGGCGCTGTCCGCGCTGTCCGCCGGGGTGAAGGAAGTGCGCGGCGTCATCGAACTGGCCCGCCGCCGCCTCCTCGCGGGCGAGCAGACGGTGCTGTTCATCGACGAGGTGCACCGCTTCTCCAAGACCCAGCAGGACGCCCTGCTGGCGGCGGTGGAGAACCGGATAGTGCTGCTCGTGGCCGCCACCACCGAAAACCCCTCGTTCTCCGTGGTGTCCCCGCTGCTGTCCCGCTCGCTCGTCCTGCAACTGCAGTCGCTGACGGCGGACGACATCGAGAACCTCCTGGAGCGGGCCCGCACCGACGAGCGGGGTCTCGGCGGGGAGATCGAGATCGCGGGTGACGCGATGGATCATCTGGTGCGCCTCGCGGCCGGCGACGCCCGCCGGGCGCTCACCGCGCTCGAGGCGGCGGCGGGTGCTGCGCTCGACCAGGCCGGTGACGCGGACCGTCCGGTGCTGCTGGACCTCGCGACCGTAGAGGCGAGCGTCGACAAGGCGGCCGTCCGCTACGACCGCGACGGCGATCAGCACTACGACGTGATCAGCGCGTTCATCAAGTCGATCCGCGGCTCGGACGTCGACGCCGCCCTGCACTACCTGGCGCGGATGCTGACCGCGGGCGAGGACCCCCGCTTCATCGCGAGGCGCTTGGTGGTCCATGCCAGCGAGGACATCGGGATGGCCGACCCCACCGCGTTGCAGACGGCGACCGCCGCGGCGCAGGCGGTGCAGCTGATCGGTATGCCCGAGGCCCGCCTGGCCCTCGCGCAGGCCACGATCCACCTCGCGACCGCTCCCAAATCGGGGGCCGTCATCGCCGCGCTCGGCGCCGCGATGGCGGACGTCGCCGCCGGAAACGCCGGACTCGTCCCGCCGCATCTGCGCGACGGCCACTACGCGGGGGCGGCGAAACTCGGCAACGCCGTCGGGTACCGCTATCCCCACGACCACCCCGACGGGGTACTGGCGCAGCAGTATCCGCCGGACGAGCTGGTCGGTGTCGACTACTACCAGCCCACCACTCACGGCGGTGAGCGGGACATCGCGGGGCGCGTGGACAAGTTGCGCGCCATCGTCCGCGGCACGAACCGTCAGGGTGGCCGGTTAAGCTGAATGTGGCCGAACCGCCGGGTGTGCCCGGCTGCCCGGCGACCGCACCCCAGCGGCTGGACCCCGGTTCGACCCTGTAGTTCGACCCATCGTTGCCCTCGAGACAGACAATAAGGATCACTGACGTGCAGACCCACGAGATTCGCCGGCGCTTCCTCGACCATTTCGTCAAGGCAGGCCACACCGAGGTACCCAGCGCCTCGCTGATTCTCGACGATCCGAACCTGCTGTTCGTCAACGCCGGGATGGTGCAGTTCGTGCCGTTCTTCCTCGGCCAGCAGACGCCGCCGTACCCGAGGGCGACCAGTGTCCAGAAGTGTGTGCGCACCCTCGACATCGAGAATGTGGGCATCACCACACGGCACAACACGTTCTTCCAGATGGCAGGCAACTTCTCGTTCGGCGACTACTTCAAGCGCGACGCGATCAAGCACGCGTGGTCGCTGCTGACCTCGAGCGTCGCCGACGGGGGTTACGGCTTCGATCCCGAGCGCATCTGGGTGACGGTCTACCTCGACGACGACGAGGCCCGCGACATCTGGCGCGACGAGGTCGGCGTTCCCGAATCGCGAATCCAGCGCCGCGGCATGGCCGACAACTACTGGTCCATGGGCATTCCCGGCCCCTGCGGCCCGTGCTCGGAGATCTACTACGACCGCGGCCCCGAGTACGGCAAGGAAGGCGGCCCGGAGGCCGACGAGGACCGCTACATCGAGATCTGGAATCTCGTGTTCATGCAGAACGAGCGTGGCCTCGGCATCAGCAAGGACAACTTCGAGATCCTCGGCCCGCTGCCGAAGCAGAACATCGACACCGGCATGGGCGTCGAACGCGTCGCGTTCCTGCTCCAGGGCGTCGACAACGTGTACGAGACCGACCTCGTGCGCCCGGTCATCGCGAAGGCCGAGGAACTGTCGGGCCGCAAGTACGGCGCCGTCCACGACGACGACGTGCGCTTCCGGGTCATCGCCGACCACGCGCGCACCGCCGCGATGCTCATCGCCGACGGCGTGAACCCCGGCAACGACGGGCGCGGCTACGTCCTGCGCCGCCTGCTGCGGCGCATCGTCCGGTCCGCGAAGCTGCTCGGCGCCGACAAGCCCAGCATGCGTGAGTTCATCACCGTCGTCCGCGACACGATGGCACCGTCGTACCCCGTCCTCGACACCGACTTCGGCCGCATCGAGACGGTCGCGGTGGGGGAGGAGACCGCGTTCCTCAAGACCCTCACGTCCGGCTCGAAGCTGTTCGAAGGCGCCGCCGAGTCGGTGAAGGCGTCCGGCAAGTCGACGATCGGCGGCGACCAGGCGTTCGCGCTCCACGACACGTACGGTTTCCCGATCGACCTGACCCTGGAGATGGCCGCCGAAGCCGGCCTGACCGTCGACGAGGAGGGCTTCCGCACGCTGATGGCGGAACAGCGGCAGCGCGCGAAGGACGACGCCCAGGCCCGTAAGCACGCGCACGCCGACCTGACCGTCTACAAGGAACTCCTCGACCGCGGACCCACCGAGTTCACCGGATTCCACGAATTGGTCTCCGAGGCACACGTTCTCGCGCTGATCTCGCAGGGGCAGCGGGTCCCCGTCGCGACGGCCGGCCAGGACGTCGAGGTCATCCTCGACCGCAGCCCCCTGTACGCGGAGGCGGGTGGACAGATCGCCGACCTCGGTACCCTCACCGGCCCGGGACTGCGGGTGAAGGTCAACGATGTCCAGAAGATCGCCAAGAAGCTGTGGGTCCACAAGGTGACCGTGCAGGAGGGTCAGCTCACCGAGGGCGACGTCGTGCTCGCGCAGGTCGACGCCGCGTGGCGCAAGGGTGCCACCCAGGGGCACTCCGGCACGCACATGGTGCACGCCGCGCTGCGACAGGTCCTCGGCCCCAACGCGGTTCAGGCCGGCTCGCTGAACAAGCCGGGCTACCTGCGTTTCGACTTCTCCTGGCAGGGCGCGCTGACGGAAGCGCAGAAGCAGGACATCGAGGTCGTCGCGAACGAGGCGGTGGCCGCCGACTACTCGGTGAACACATTCGTCACCGACCTCGACAAGGCGAAGTCGATGGGCGCGATGGCGCTGTTCGGCGAGAACTACGGCGACGAGGTGCGGGTAGTCGAGATCGGCGGACCGTTCTCGATGGAGCTGTGTGGTGGAACTCACGTGGGCAGCTCCTCGCAGATCGGCAACGTCACACTGCTCGGTGAGCAGTCCGTCGGTTCCGGTGTGCGCCGCGTCGAGGCCTACGTCGGGCTCGATTCGTACCGTTACCTGGCCAAGGAGCGCGCGCTCCTCGCCGGTCTGTCGTCGTCGCTGAAGGTGCCCTCGGAAGAAGTGCCTGCCCGCGTCGAGGCGCTGGTGGAGCGACTTCGGGTGGCGGAGAAGGAACTCGAGCAGACCCGTGCGCAGGCGGTTCTCGCCGCGGCGGGCACGTTCGTCGACAAGGCGCAGCGGGTCGGGCCGGTGCTGCTGGTCGCGGACTCCGCCCCGGCCGGTGTCGGCGGCAACGACCTGCGTGGGCTCGTCACAGACATCCGCGGCCGGTTCGGCACCCAGCCCGCCGTGGTCGTGCTGCTCGGCGACGTCGACGGCAAGGTTCCGTTCGTGGTGGCCGTGAACAAGGCGGCTCAGGAACTCGGCGTGGCGGCCGGCGACCTCGTGAAGGGATTCGGTCCGAAGATCGGCGGCCGCGGAGGCGGAAAGGCCGACATGGCACAGGGTTCCGGTTCCGACACCAGCGGAATTGCGGCCGCCCTCGACGCTGTCCGGGGACAAGTGGCGGACAAGGTGGGGAGCCAGTAGCGGTGGATCACGCGGAACAGGGTCCGGATCGACCGGGAGTCGACGACCCTGGGCGTGGTCGGCGCATCGGCATCGATGTGGGCAGCGTCCGGATCGGCGTCGCGTCGAGCGACCCCGACGGGATCCTCGCCACCCCCGTGGAGACGGTGCCCCGGTCCAAGGAGCGGGGACCCGACGCGCCGGATATCCGGCGCATTGCCGACATTGTCGAGGAATACGAGGCCGTGGAGGTTATCGTCGGTCTGCCGCAGACCTTGCGGGGTGAACGGGGGAAGGCCGCCTCGATCGCTACTGTGTTCGCGAAGCGATTGCGAAGGAAGGTCGACCCGGTACCGGTGCGGATGGCGGACGAACGTCTGACGACCGTCACTGCCGCGCGGGCGCTTCGCGAGAGCGGTGTCAGTGCGAGGGGCCAGCGTCCTGTGATCGACCAGGCTGCGGCGGTGGCGATCTTGCAGGGATGGTTGGACGAGCGGAGCAGGTCGGTGAATGCAGGGGATTCAGGTGGGGACGTGCAGCTACCGGAGGGAGGCCAGTGAGCAATCATCGGCGACCCGTAGGTGAGCGACCCGAATTCCAGTACGTCCCCCGCGAACCCCGACGGCACCGCTACCTCGACGAGGACGACGACCAGGTCGACTACGCGCCGCCCGCCGAGGACGACGACGTCGTCACCACGGGGCGCCACGCGGTGGTGTACGACGACCGTCACGTCGACGAACCCCACGCCGACTACACGGAACCGGTGTACGAGCAGTCCGCGTACGAGAACCCGGTATACGAGCAGCCGTTCGATCCCGAGCCCGTCTACGAGGACGGATACGGTCCCCGTTCGTACGGCGACGCCCACGCCTACCGGGCACCGGCAGTCGACGACCGCGCGTACGACGAGCCCGCCTACGCCGACGAGCCGGTGCATGTCGACGAGCAGTACGAGGCCCACACCTATCCCGACGACCGCTACGACACACCGCCCGACGAGCCCGATGTCGCGTTCGCGGAGGCCGAGACGCAGATAATCTCGGCGATCCCCGAGGAGATCCCACCGACGCGCGCCCACGCCCGCACGCAGGCCCGCCGCCGCAAACAGGCCAAGGGCCGCGCACGCCGAGGAAAACTGTTCGGCGCCCTCGCGGCCGCGACGGTCCTGATAGTGCTGGTCGGCATCGTGTTCGTCGGCGGCAAGATGTTCTTCGGCGGTCCCGACGCCCCCGCGGACTACGCGGGTCCGGGTGGTCCCGAAGTGGTCGTGCAGGTCCATCCGGGCGACACCGCCGAGGAGATCGCCTCCACTCTGGCCGAGCGGGACGTCGTCGCCAGCGGATCAGCCTTCTTCAACGCCGCAGTCCAGAGCAACGCGATGAACTCGGTGCAACCCGGCTTCTACAGCCTCTCGACCCAGATCCCGGCAGATGATGCCGTGCAAGAACTGGTCGACCCTGCCTCCCGCGTCGGGCAGATGATCATCTCCGAGGGCAGGCAACTCCACGACACCACCGATGTGCAGACGGGGGCCAAGAAGAAGGGGATCTACACCCTGATCTCCGAGGCTAGTTGCATCGGTGAGGCCGGCCAGGAGCAGTGCATCGGTTACGACGACCTCAACGCCGCCGGTGCGGGCGACCTGTCCGCGCTCGGGGTTCCCGACTGGGCGAAGGACGCGGTCGCCGGTGTTCCGGACCGCGATCGTCAGCTCGAGGGACTGATCGCCGCGGGCAGCTGGGATTTCGATCCGACCGCCGGCCCCGCCGCCATACTCCAGAGGCTGGTCACCGAGAGTTCCGCGAGCTACGAGAAGACCGGCATCCTCACCGCGGGCAACCAGGTCGGCCTCACGCCGTACAAGATGCTGATCGCGGCGTCACTGGTGGAGCGGGAGGCGATGCCGGACGACTTCTCGAAGGTCGCTCGCGTCATCCTCAACCGGCTCGCCGTCAACCAGGCGCTGCAGTTCGACTCGACGGTCAACTACGCGCTCGACACCACCGAACTGGCCACCACCGACGCCGACCGCGCACAGGTGACACCCTGGAACACGTACGCCAGCCCCGGGCTGCCCGCGACGCCGATCTCCTCGCCGAGCATCGGAGCGTTGCAGGCCGTCGAACAACCGGCGCCGGGCGACTGGATCTACTTCGTGACGGTCGATTCGAAGGGCACGACCCTGTTCACGAAGAGTTACGACGAACACCTGGCCAACATCGACCAGGCCCTGAACAACGGGATTCTCAACAGTGGACGATGAAGTGGTGACCGCACGCAAAGCTGCGGTGCTGGGCAGCCCGATCGCGCATTCGCGCTCGCCGCAACTGCACCTCGCGGCGTACCGGGCGCTCGGTCTCACCGGGTGGACGTACGACCGGATCGAGTGCGACGGGGAGCGGCTGCCCGGCCTGGTGTCCGGGCTCGGCCCGGAATGGGTCGGTCTGTCCGTCACGATGCCGGGCAAGATCGCCGCACTCGAATTCGCGTCCGAGCGCACCGAACGGGCGGTGGCGATCGGCTCGGCGAACACCCTCGTCCGTTTCGAGGGTGGCTGGCGTGCCGACTGCACCGATGTCGACGGGGTCAGCGGTGCGCTCACCGCGGGTGGTGTCGGAACCATCGCGGGCGGCGAGGCGGTCGTCGTCGGCGCCGGGGGAACGGCGAGGCCCGCGCTCGTGGCGCTCGCCGACATGGGCGTGAAATCGGTGACCGTGGTGGCACGGGACGCGGGTCGCGCGGCAGGTGCACTGGGGTGCGCGGAATCGGTGGGGCTCGACGTCCGGTTGCTCGGCTTCGACAGCCCGGAACTCGGTGCCCGGTGCGCGGCGGCGTCCGCGCTCGTCAGCACCGTTCCGTCCGCCGCGATCACCGAGTACGCGGACATTCTCGGGCGGGCGCCGTTCGTGCTCGACGCGATCTACGACCCGTGGCCGACCCCGCTGGCCGCGGCGGTCGAGGCGGCCGGGGGAACCGTCGTCGGCGGGCTCTCGATGCTCCTGCACCAGGCGTTCGGGCAGGTGGAGCAGTTTACCGGTCGCCCGGCGCCGCGCGAGGCGATGGCAGCCGCTCTGGGCTAGTTGTCCACAGGCCGGACCGCCGTCCACAGGTCGGTTGTCGTGCCAGGTCACGGTGATCGACACCGTGACCCGGTCACGCATGCTGCTCGGTATGTGGTGGCTGATCGCGGCGAGTGTGGTGGCAGGTGCGGGTGTGGGATGGGCAGCCCGGTTGACGTCCGGCCTGTTCGTGGGAAGGGTGCGGCCGGGCTGGTGCGAGGCGGTGTGCGCCGTCGGCGTCGCCGTCACGGTGTGGGCCTGCTCCGCCGCATCCGCCCCGTGGGTGCTGCCGTGTGCGCTGGCGTTCTGGTGGTGGTGTGTGAGTCTCGCCGCCACCGACCTGTGTGCGCGGAGGCTGCCGAACCTACTGACCCTGCCCGGATTCCTCGCGATCGTCGTCGGCGGTGCCGCGACCGGATCCGCGGCCGCCGCCGTGATCGGCGGGTTCCTGCTGGCGGCCGCGTATCTCGCCCTGTACCTGGGCGCACCTGGTGCGGTCGGTGCGGGTGACGTGAAACTCGCACTCGGAGTCGGCGCGGCCGCCGGGCTGGCCGGGGGAGAGGCCTGGGTGCTCGCGGCCGGGCTCGCGCCGGCGCTCACAGCGCTGGCGGGCGGCATCGTCCTCGCCGTCCGGCGTTCGCCGTCGCCGCTCCCGCACGGCCCCGCCATGTGTGCCGCGACACTGGTTGCGCTGTTCGCCGCGCACGTCGCCTGAGCGGGTCCGCGCACGGCACGCGGTTGGGAGGACCACCGTCACTGCCGGGCGCGGCGACATGGAAGGATATTGGGCGTGCTGCGCTGGATAACTGCCGGAGAATCCCATGGTCCCGCCCTCGTCGCGATGCTCGAGGGGATGGTCGCGGGCGTCGAAGTGACGTCCGAGGACATCTCGACCCAACTCGCGCGACGCCGCCTCGGCTACGGCCGCGGTGCGCGGATGAAGTTCGAGGCCGACAAGGTCACCATCGTCGGTGGTGTGCGCCACGGGCGGACGCTCGGCGGTCCGATCGCCGTCGAGGTGGGCAATACGGAGTGGCCCAAGTGGGAAACCATCATGTCCGCGGACCCGGTGGACGCCGAACTGCTCGCCGATCAGGCGCGGAATGCGCCGCTCACCCGTCCGCGCCCCGGTCACGCCGACTACTCGGGCATGCTCAAGTACGGATTCGACGACGCCCGCCCGGTTCTCGAACGCGCGAGTGCACGCGAGACCGCGGCCCGGGTCGCGGCCGCGACGTTCGCCCGTAGCTTCCTCCGCCAGGTGTTCGGCGTCGAGGTGCTGTCCCACGTGATCTCCATCGGCGCGTCCGACCCGTACGTCGGCCCCGAACCCACCGGGTCGGATCTGGCGGCGATCGATGCCAGCCCGGTACGCGCCTTCGACAAGGCCGCCGAGGAATCGATGATCGCCGAGATCGAAGCCGCCAAGCGTGACGGCGACACCCTCGGCGGGGTCGTCGAGGTCGTCATCCACGGCCTCCCCGTGGGTCTCGGATCGTTCATCAGCGGCGCGGACCGCCTCGACGCCCGTCTCGCGTCCGCTCTGATGGGAATCCAGGCCATCAAGGGTGTCGAGGTCGGCGACGGCTTCGAGACCGCGCGCCGTCGCGGCAGCCAGGCGCACGACGAGATGCGTCCGGGCCCGGACGGAATCCTGCGTTCGACCAACCGCGCGGGCGGTCTCGAGGGCGGCATGACCAACGGGGAGGCGCTCCGCGTTCGCGCGGCGATGAAGCCGATCTCGACCGTCCCGCGCGCACTGGCCACCGTCGACATGTCGACCGGTGAGGAAGCCGTGGCCATTCACCAGCGGTCCGACGTGTGCGCGGTGCCCGCCGCCGGTGTCGTGGCCGAGGCGATGGTCGCGTTGGTCGTCGCCCAGGCGGCACTCGAGAAGTTCGGGGGCGACTCGGTTGCCGAGACGACCGCCAACTACGAGCGTTACGCGTCGGGCGTCGCAGCTCGGCTCGCGCGATGACCAGCCGGTCTGCCGTCGCGTCGGGGCGGTGACGGATGATGGCACCGAAAGCCGTGCTCGTCGGCCCCCCGGGGGCGGGTAAGTCCACGATCGGGCGGCGCCTCGCGCAGGCCCTGGACCTTCCGTTGTTCGACACCGACGTGGCGGTCGAGGAAGAGGCGGGACGCACGATCGCCGAGATCTTCGTCCAGGAGGGCGAACCCGCCTTCCGTGCGCTCGAGGAAGAGATCGTCCGGAAGGCCATCGAGAGCCACGAGGGGATCGTGTCGCTCGGCGGTGGATCCATCCTCTCCGAGCGCACCCGGGAATTGCTGAAGGGCCACACCGTGATCTATCTCGAGATCAGCGTGGCCGAGGGGCTCAAGCGCACGGGGACCAACACCGCGCGCCCCCTTCTCGCCGGTGGCGACCCCCGCCAGAAGTACACCGAGTTGATGCGCAAGCGCCGACCGCTGTACCGGCAGGTGGCGTCCATCCGGATACGCACGGACGGTCGGAGCCCCGCCCGTGTGGTGCAGCAGCTGGTGGCGAAACTCGCCGAGTGATCGGCGACCCCGGCGGAGTCGCCGAGTGATGGGCGACCCCGGCGGAACAGAGACATCCGAGAATCTCGGACAAGACGGAGCGGAGCAGCAGACAGTGACCGAACCGGTACGCGTACAGGTGCAGACGGCGAACCCCTACCCGGTCATCATCGGGCGCGGATTGCTCGGCGAGCTGGTGGACGAACTCACCGGCACGAGGACGGTGGCGATCTTCCATCAGCCGCCGCTGGCGGAGACGGCGGAGGCGGTGCGCGCGGCGCTCGCCGAAAAGGGAATCGATGCGCACCGCATCGAGATTCCGGACGCGGAGGACGGCAAGGATCTGGCTGTGGCCGGCTTCTGCTGGGAGGTCCTCGGCCGGATCGGGCTGACCCGCAGCGACGCCGTGGTCAGCCTGGGCGGCGGCGCGGCCACCGACCTCGCCGGGTTCGTCGCGGCGACGTGGATGCGCGGTGTGCGCGTGATCCACGTGCCCACGACGTTGCTCGCGATGGTGGATGCGGCGGTCGGCGGCAAGACCGGCATCAACACCGAGGCCGGCAAGAACCTGGTGGGTTCCTTCCACGAGCCGTCGGCGGTGCTGATCGACCTGGCGACGCTCGAGACGGTGCCACGCAACGAGATCGTCGCCGGGATGGCGGAGGTCGTGAAGACCGGCTTCATCGCCGACCCGGTGATCCTGGATCTCATCGAGAAGGACCCCGAAGCCGCTCTCGACCCCACGGGAACCGTTCTGCCCGAACTGATCCGGCGGTCCGTGGAGGTCAAGGCCAAGGTCGTTGCCGCCGATCTGCGCGAGTCCGATCTGCGCGAGATCCTCAACTACGGGCACACCCTCGGGCATGCGATCGAGCGGCGTGAGCGCTACCGCTGGCGCCACGGTGCGGCGGTCGCCGTCGGGCTCGTCTTCGCGGCCGAGCTGGGGCGTCTGGCGGGACGACTGGACGACGCGACGGCGGATCGGCACCGCACCATCCTGGAACTGGTGGGTCTGCCCACCACGTACGACGCGGACGCGTTCGGCCAGTTGGTCGAGGGAATGCAGACCGACAAGAAGAACCGGGCGGGCGTCCTGCGGTTCGTCGTGCTCGACGGGCTCGCGAAGCCCGGACGGCTCGAGGGTCCGGATCCGTCTCTGCTCGTGGCCGCGTACTCCGCGGTGGCGCGGGAGGAGAAGCCGGGCACCGGCGGTGGCGTCCTGCTGTGACGTAGCGGCACGAAAGCGAGAGGCGGCGGTGTGAGCGAGTGCGCTCACACCGCCGCGTCGTCTGTCGGTGTGGTGAAGCCGAGGGCTGTTACTCGCCGCGGCGAGGGTCGTCGGTGGTGCGCTTCCCGAGGTCGACAGGATCCTGCCACCCGGTGTCCCCGCCCTGCGGCTGATCGAGGTCGGACGTGTCCTCGCGGTAGTTGTGCACCGGTTCGAACACGGCCGTGTCGGCGTCGGACCCGGCGTAACCGGTGTCCGCGGTCTGCTCGTAGGCCTGGCCGGGGTAGTTCTGTCCGTAGCCCTCGTCGTCGGCGACGGCTGCTGCTGCGGTTCCCCCCGCTGCGGCCCCTGCGGCCGTTCCGGCACCGTGCACCGCCGGCCGACGTTCGCTGCGGTCCTTCTCCGTCTTCCTGGACTCGCGGCTGACGAAGAACCGGCCGAGGAACACGGCGAGCATGGCCGGCACGAAGATCAGCAGGACCGTGAACGCGGCCCCGGACGTGATCTCGAAGAAGAACGAGTTCTGGGTGACGTTGAGGGACGGAATCAGGTTGGCCAGCCAGCTCCCTACACCCGCGACGATGCCGCCGAGCAGGGCCGCTTTCAACCACAGCATCGTCAGGTCGGCGCCGTCCTCCGGCTCGGGGTTCCGGCGACGGTCCCGGATGCCGTCGATGCCGGCCCAGATCAGTGCCACGAACACGACGATCAGCAGTGCGAGCCATCTCAGAGCGGAACCCTGGAGGGGCCACTGTGTGATCGACACACCGAGGATCACACGAACGAAAACATGTATCAGGGCCATGCCGAGGCCGCGTACCACCCACGCATTCATGGGCACAGCGTAACGAGCGGGTTTTCACCCGTGTGGTCTAACCCACACGGGCGCGCTCTGGAACCTGTTCTCGCCACTGGACGGGTGCCGTCGATCCGCGCCCTCCGGGTGGCGATTTGCCGGTACGTTTGACGACATGCCTGCTGATCATGGTTCGCGGCGCGCAGCGCTGCGCGCGGCCCTCGCCGCCCGGGATCTCGACGCGCTTCTGGTGACGAATCTGGTGAACATCCGCTATCTCACCGGGTTCACCGGGTCCAACGCCGCCCTGCTCGTGCATGCCGCCGACGCCGAGGGCGCCGAGGAGCGCACCGTCATCTGCACCGACGGCCGCTATCTCACGCAGGTCGGGGAACAGGTTCCCGATCTGCGGGCCGAGATCGCCCGCGCCAGCGCCGCGCACCTCATCGAATCGGTGGGGCGGCGGAGTCCGTCCTCGCTGGCGTTCGAGAGTCACGTGGTCACGGTGGACGAGTTCGCGGCCTGGTCGGTGCTCGCGCCGGACGCGCGGCTCGATCCCGTTCCGGGTCTCGTCGAGGAACTGCGGATGGTGAAGGACGATTTCGAGGTCGGTTTGCTGCGGGCGGCGTGCCTGGCTGCCGACTCCGCGCTCGCCGAGCTGATCGAGCGTGGGGGCCTGCGCCCCGGGCGTACCGAGAAGGAGGTGGGCCGGGAACTCGAGGCGCTGATGCTCGCGCACGGTGCCGACGGCATCTCGTTCGAGACCATCGTCGCGGCGGGCGCCAACTCGGCGATCCCGCACCATCGCCCGACCGAGGCGGTGCTCGCCGGCGGTGATTTCGTGAAGCTGGACTTCGGTGCCGAGGTCGGCGGGTACCACTCGGACATGACCAGAACGTATGTCCTGGGGCAGGCCGCCGACTGGCAACGGGACGTGTATGCGCTGGTCGCGCGGTCGCAGGAGGCTGGACGGCACGCGCTGCGCCCGGGGGCAGAGGTGTCCGCCGTGGACGGTGCTGCCCGCCGGGTCATCGAGGACGCGGGCTACGGGGAACTGTTCCTGCACGGGCTCGGACACGGCGTCGGCCTGGAGATCCACGAAGCTCCGGGAATCGGCAAGCTGGGCACCGGTACACTTCTGGACGGTGCGGCGGTGACCGTCGAGCCGGGCGTGTACTTCTCCGGGCGCGGAGGCGTGCGGATCGAGGACACGCTCGTGGTTCGTGAGCAGGGACCGGAGCTGCTCACACTCACCACCAAAGACCTGACTGTCGTGTAGACGGTTTCGACCTTATCGAGGAGACGCGAAGCAAGTGGCTTCCACTAGTGATTTCAAGAACGGCCTGGTCCTGCAGATCGAGGGCCAGCTGTGGACGATTACCGAGTTCCAGCACGTGAAGCCCGGCAAGGGTCCCGCGTTCGTGCGCACCAAGTTGAAGAACGTGCTCTCGGGCAAGGTCGTCGACAAGACGTTCAACGCCGGCGTCAAGGTGGACACGGCCACGGTCGACCGCCGCGACATGACGTACCTGTACCACGACGGCACCGACTACATCTTCATGGACGGCGACACGTACGACCAGATCTCGATCAGCGAGGCCACGGTGGGCGACGGTGCCCGCTTCATGCTCGAGAACATGGCCGTGCAGGTTGCGACGCACGAAGACGTTCCGCTGTTCGTGGAACTGCCCGTCACCGTCGAACTGGTGGTCCAGCACACCGATCCCGGTCTGCAGGGCGACCGCTCCACCGGTGGCACCAAGCCGGCCACCCTCGAGACCGGAGCCGAGATCAACGTTCCGCTGTTCATCAACACCGGCGACAAGCTGAAGGTCGATTCCCGCGACGGCAACTACCTCGGGCGTGTGAATTCCTGAGTGTCCGGTACGCATAAGAAACTCGGCGCACGGCACAAGGCCCGCAAGCGCGCCGTCGATTTCCTCTTCGAGGCCGAGGCGCGAGATCTCGATCCGGTCGATCTCGCGACCGAACGCGCGGACCTGTCCGGTAAGGACGATTCCGTGGCACCGGTCGCTCCGTACACCGTCACCGTGGTGACCGGGGTCGCGGAGAACCTGGACCGCATCGACGAGGTGATCTCGTCCCACCTGCAGGACTGGACGCTCGAGCGGCTGCCCGCCGTCGACCGCGCCATCCTGCGCATCGCCGTGTGGGAGCTGTTCCACGCCACCGACGTGCCTCCGGTCGTGGCCGTGGACGAGGCGGTGGAGCTGGCCAAACAGCTGTCCACCGACGAGTCGCCGGGGTTCGTGAACGGCATCCTCGGTCAGGTCGTGCTGGTGGCCCCGCAGGTGCGGTCGGCTGCGGCCGCGACGTCGCGGCGCGCCGAGACCGCCGGCGGCGAGTCGACCGACGCAGGCTCGTAAGTTCGTGTCCCGCTGCGGGCCCGCGACCACGGGCCCGCAGGTCAGGGGTCCGGGCCTGGCGCAGTCGACGCGCTGATAAGCTGTCCGCGTCAGGCATCCTTTAACGATCCGTCCAGTGAGGCGGAGAAGGAGGTCGTTGTATGCGCGTGCCCGAAGGGTCTCGCCCCGCCGGGGAACCGGCGGATTCAACACCAGAGTCGTCCCCGTCCGTCGAACCCGCACGCGAGCTGCTGTCCGCAGCCGATGTGGGACGGACCATTGCGCGAATCGCGCACCAGATCATCGAGAAGACCGCGCTGGACGCCGCCGACGGTGACGCGCCGCGTGTCGTCTTGATCGGCATCCCCACCCGGGGCACGACGCTCGCAGCGCGCCTCGCCGGGAAGGTCGAAGAGTTCTCCGGGGTGCGCCCAGCGGTCGGCTCCCTCGACATCACCCTGTACCGCGACGACCTGCGCACCAAACCGCACCGCCCCCTCGAGCGCACGTCGGTGCCCGAGGGCGGTGTCGACAACACTCTGGTCGTGCTGGTCGACGACGTGCTGTTCTCCGGCCGCACCGTCCGCTCGGCACTCGACGCCCTCCGTGACCTCGGGCGGCCGCGCGCCGTTCAGCTGGCCGTCCTCGTCGACCGCGGTCACCGCGAACTGCCGCTGCGCGCCGACTACGTGGGCAAGAACGTGCCCACCGCCCGCACCGAGGACGTCAAGGTGCTCCTGAGCGAACACGACGGCCGCGACGCGGTCATGATCTCCGGGGGGAAGAGCTAAGTGAAGCACCTGTTGTCGATCGCGGACCTGACACGGGAATTGGCTGTCGAACTCCTCGACGAGGCCGAACGCTTCGAACAAGCCCTCCTCGGACGTGAGGTGCGGAAGCTCCCGACGCTGCGCGGCCGGACGGTCATGACCGTGTTCTTCGAGAATTCGACCCGGACCCGCGTGTCGTTCGAGGTCGCCGGGAAGTGGATGAGCGCGGACGTCATCAACGTCAGCGCCTCGAGTTCGTCGGTGTCCAAGGGCGAATCCCTCCGGGACACGGCGATGACGCTGCGCGCCGCCGGCGCCGACGCTCTGATCGTGCGCCACCCCGCGTCGGGTGCGGCCCACCAGATCGCGAAGTGGACCGGGCATCAGGACGACGGCGGCCCGGCGGTCGTCAACGCCGGCGACGGTACCCATGAACATCCCACCCAGGCGCTGCTCGACGCGCTCACACTGCGTCAGCGTCTCGGCGACATCGAGGGCAAGCGCATCGCCATCGTCGGCGACATCCTGCACAGCCGGGTCGCGCGGTCGAACGCACTGCTGCTGTCGATGCTCGGCGCCGAGGTGGTCCTCGTCGCGCCGCCCACGTTGCTCCCCGTGGGGGTGTCCACCTGGCCGGTGTCGGTGGCGCATTCGCTGGACGCGGAGCTTCCCGGCCTCGACGCCGTCCTCGTGCTGCGTGTGCAGGCGGAACGGATGAACGGTGGGTTCTTCCCGTCCCAGCGGGAGTACTCGATCAATTACGGCCTGTCGGAGAAGCGGCTCGCGCTGCTTCCCGAGCACGCGGTGGTGCTGCACCCAGGTCCGATGCTGCGCGGCATGGAGATCGCGTCGGCGGTGGCCGATTCGACGAGGACCGCCGTGCTGCAGCAGGTGACCAACGGTGTGCACATGCGGATGGCGGTGCTGTTCCGACTGCTGGTCCGAGCGGAGGAAGTTGCGGGATGAGTGACAGTGCAGTGACAGGAGAGACAGTGCTCATCAAGAACGTGTTGCTGTACGGCGAGGGCGAGCCCACCGACGTTCTGCTCGGTGACGGCGTCATCGTCGCGATCGGCGCGGACGCGGGCAAGGACAGCGCGCCGGACGTCGAGGTGATCGACGCGGCGGGGCAGATCCTGCTCCCCGGTTTCGTCGACCTGCACACGCACCTGCGTGAACCCGGCCGCGAGGACACCGAGACCATCGATTCCGGTTCGGCCGCCGCCGCGCTCGGCGGGTACACCGCGGTGTTCGCGATGGCCAACACCAGCCCGGTCGCCGATTCGGTGGTCGTCACCGATCACGTGTGGCGCCGCGGTCAGGAAGTCGGGCTCGTCGACGTGCACCCCGTCGGCGCCGTCACCGTCGGACTCGAGGGCAAGCAGCTCGCCGAGATGGCCACGATGGCGTCGGGGACCGGCCGGGTGCGGATGTTCTCGGACGACGGCCATTGCGTCTACGACCCGCTGATCATGCGCCGGGCGCTCGAGTACTCGAGTTCGCTCGGGGTGCTCATCGCGCAGCACGCGGAGGAACCGCGGCTGACCGTCGGCGCCGTCGCGCACGAGGGCCCCACCGCCGCCCGGCTCGGGCTCGCGGGCTGGCCGCGCGCCGCCGAGGAGTCGATCGTCGCCCGCGACGCGCTGCTCGCCCGCGACGCCGGGGCGCGGGTGCACATCTGCCACGCCTCCACCGCGGGCACCGTCGAACTGATGAAGTGGGCACGCGGCCAAGGCATTTCGATCACCGCCGAGGTCACCCCGCACCATCTGCTGCTCGACGACTCCAGGCTCGAGACGTATGACGCCGTGAACAAGGTGAATCCGCCCCTGCGGGAGGCGAGCGACGTCGCCGCGCTCCGGGCCGGACTGGCCGAGGGGATCATCGACTGCGTCGCGACCGATCACGCACCGCACGCCGAGCAGGACAAGTGCTGCGAGTTCGCGGCCGCCCGACCCGGAATGCTGGGTCTGGAGACCGCGTTGTCGATCGTCGCGCAGACGATGGTCCGCACGGGCCTGCTCGACTGGCGCGGCGTGGCCCGGGTGATGAGCGAGCGGCCCGCCGAGATCGTCGGGCTCGACGACCAGGGTCGCCCGATCGAGGTCGGCGAGCCCGCCAACCTCGTGCTGATCGACCCGGACGCCGAATGGACGGTCCACGGCCCCGATCTCGCCAGCGTCGCCCACAACACGCCGTACGAGTCGATGACACTGCCGGCGCGGGTGACCACGACGATCCTCCGTGGCCGGATCACCGCGAGCGACGGCCAGGCCCGCGTCCCGGTGCGGAACGGCAGGGGATGACGGTGGAGAGAATTCTGTGGATAGTCGGCCTCGTCGCGTTCTGGGCGCTGGCCATCTTCCTCATGTACATCGGGTGGCGCGGTCGTGCCCGCCGTCAGGCCGACCGGGTCGGGCAACTTCCCCCCGTGCCCGCGCATCTCGGCGAGCAGACGATCGCCCCGGCCACCGGACTGTATGTGGGCAGCACCCTGGCCCCGAGCTGGCAGGACCGGATCGCGGTCGGCGACCTCGGTTTCCGGGCGACGGGGGAAATCTCCCGATACGCGGCCGGGATCCTGCTCGAACGTGACGGGGCGTCGGCGATCTGGATTCCGCAGGACGCGGTCCGCGCCGTGCGCACCGAGCGCGGTCTCGCGGGCAAGGTCATGAGCAAGGACGGCGTCCTGGTGATCCGGTGGGAACTGCCGACGGGCACCGAGATCGACACCGGTTTCCGGAGCGACGACAAGTCCGTGTACCCCGCCTGGGTCAGCGCAGGGGAGCCGGACGGCAAGACAGACAGTGAAGATTCAGCGAATGCGGCGAGCTCTGGTGAGGTCGAGCAGAACGGAGAGAACGCATGAGCGGCTACGACACCGACTCTGCAGTACTGGTCCTCGAGGACGGTCGGATATTCCGGGGCACCACGTTCGGTGCCGTCGGCCAGACCCTCGGTGAGGCTGTCTTCAGCACCGGCATGACCGGCTATCAGGAGACCCTCACCGACCCCAGCTACCACCGCCAGATCGTCGTGGCCACCGCGCCGCAGATCGGCAACACCGGATGGAACGACGAGGACGACGAGTCCGTCGGTCCCACCGGCAGCAGCGCCGAGGCGAAGATCTGGGTCGCCGGGTACGTCGTCCGCGACCCCGCCCGCCGCACCTCCAGCTGGCGCGCCACCGGCTCCCTGCAGGACGAGCTGGTGAAGCAGGGAGTCGTCGGGATCGCCGGCATCGACACCCGCGCACTGGTCCGCCACCTGCGCACCCGCGGCTCCATGCGCGCCGGGGTGTTCTCCGGCGACGCACTGGCCGACACCGACGTGCTGCTCGACCGCGTGAAGAGCCAGCCGTCGATGCTCGGCGCGGATCTCGCCGGTGAGGTCAGCACCACCAGCGGTTACGTCGTCGAGCCGACCGGGGGAGAAGCGCGCTTCACCGTCGCGGCGATCGACCTCGGCATCAAGACCAACACCCCCCGCATGTTCGCCGAGCGCGGCATCCGGGTGCACGTGCTCCCGTCCAACGCGACGCTCGAGCAGATCCTCGACCTGAAGGCCGACGGCGTCTTCCTCTCCAACGGTCCCGGCGACCCGGCGACCGCCGACGGTGCCGTGCACCTCACGAAGGAAGTCATCGGGCAGGGCCTGCCCCTGTTCGGTATCTGCTTCGGCAACCAGATCCTCGGGCGGGCTCTGGGTCTCGGCACCTACAAGATGAAGTTCGGTCACCGGGGCATCAACATCCCGGTTGTCGAACACGAGACGGGACGCATCGCGATCACCGCGCAGAACCACGGGTTCGCGCTCGAGGGCGAGGCCGGGCAGGAGTTCGACACCCCGTTCGGCAAGGCCGTGATCAGCCACACCTGCGCCAACGACGGTGCCGTCGAGGGGGTCCGCCTGCTCGACGGATCCGCCTTCTCGGTGCAGTACCACCCCGAGGCCGCGGCGGGCCCGCACGACGCCGCGTACCTGTTCGACCGCTTCACCAGCCTGCTCGAGGGAGTCAAGAACTAATGCCACGCCGTACAGATCTCTCCCACATCCTGGTGATCGGCTCCGGGCCGATCGTCATCGGCCAGGCCTGTGAGTTCGACTACTCCGGAACCCAGGCCTGCCGGGTGCTGCGCGAGGAGGGCCTGCGGGTCAGCCTCGTCAACTCCAACCCGGCCACGATCATGACCGACCCCGAGTTCGCGGACGCCACGTACGTCGAGCCGATCACCGCCGAGTTCGTCGAGAAGGTCATCGCCCTCGAGGCCGAGAAGGGCCACCCGATCGACGCCGTCCTCGCGACCCTCGGCGGCCAGACGGCCCTGAACACCGCGGTGGCGCTGCACGAGCAGGGCATCCTCGAGAAGTACGACGTGGAGCTGATCGGCGCCGACTTCGACGCCATCCAGCGCGGCGAGGACCGGCAGAAGTTCAAGGACATCGTCGCGAAGGTCGGCGGCGAGTCCGCGCGCTCCCGGGTCTGCTACACGATGGACGAGGTCCGCGACACGGTCGCCGAACTGGGCTTCCCCGTCGTGGTGCGGCCGTCGTTCACGATGGGCGGCCTCGGCTCCGGCATGGCCTACGACGACGAGGACCTGACGCGGATCGCCGGCGGCGGTCTCGCCGCGTCGCCCACCGCCAACGTGCTGATCGAGGAGTCGATCCTCGGGTGGAAGGAATACGAGCTCGAGCTGATGCGCGACGGCCGCGACAACGTCGTGATCGTGTGCTCGATCGAGAACGTCGACCCGGTCGGCGTGCACACCGGTGACTCGATCACCGTCGCCCCCGCCATGACGCTCACGGACCGTGAGTACCAGGCGATGCGCGACCTCTCGATCGACATCCTCCGCGAGGTCGGAGTGGACACCGGTGGCTGCAACATCCAGTTCGCCATGGACCCCACCGACGGGCGCCTCGTCGTCATCGAGATGAACCCGCGCGTGTCGCGGTCCAGTGCGCTCGCGTCCAAGGCGACCGGCTTCCCGATCGCGAAGATCGCCGCGAAGCTCGCTATCGGCTACACCCTGGACGAGATCGTCAACGACATCACCAAGGAAACGCCGGCCTCCTTCGAGCCGACCCTCGACTACGTCGTCGTCAAGGCTCCGCGGTTCGCGTTCGAGAAGTTCCCCGGCGCCGACGACACCCTCACCACCACGATGAAGTCGGTCGGTGAGGCCATGTCCATCGGCCGCAACTTCACCGAGGCGTTCGGCAAGGTGCTGCGCTCGCTGGAGACCAAGCGGGCCGGGTACTGGACCGGACCCGACGTGGAGGCCACCGACCTCGACAGCCTCCTGGCGGAACTGAGCATCCCCCGCGACGGCCGCGTCTACGGCCTCGAGAAGGCGTTCGCTCTCGGTGCCACCGTCGAGCAGCTGTTCGACGCCACGAAGATCGACCCGTGGTTCCTCGACCAGATCCTGCAGATCCACGAGCTCGGCGACGCGTTGCGTGAGGCGCCCGAGGTGACCGAGCGGGTATTGCGCCGCGCCAAGCACCACGGCCTGTCGGATCGGCAGATCGCGGCCCTGCGCCCCGAGATCGGCGGCGAGGACGCCGTCCGGGCGCTGCGTGAGCAGTGGAACGTCCACCCCGTGTACAAGACGGTCGACACCTGCGCCGCCGAATTCGAGGCGAAGACGCCGTACCACTACTCCACGTACGAACTCGACCCGGCGGCCGAGTCCGAGGTGGCCCCGCAGACCGAGCGTCCGAAGGTCCTGATTCTCGGTTCCGGACCGAACCGCATCGGTCAGGGCATCGAGTTCGACTACTCCTGCGTCCACGCCGCACTGACGCTGTCGGAGGCCGGCTACGAGACGGTGATGATCAACTGCAACCCGGAGACCGTCTCCACCGACTACGACACCGCCGACCGCCTGTACTTCGAGCCGCTCACGTTCGAGGACGTGCTCGAGGTGTACCGGGCGGAGTCGCTGTCGGGCACCGTCGCCGGGGTGATCGTGCAGCTCGGCGGTCAGACCCCACTGGGTCTGGCGAAGCGGCTGAAGGCCGCGGGTGTGCCGATCGTCGGCACCAGCCCGGAGGCGATCGACCTCGCGGAGGATCGCGGCGAGTTCGGCAAGGTGCTGGTCGAGGCCGGTCTGCCCGCTCCCAAGTTCGGCACCGCCACCACGTTCGCCGGGGCCCGCGAGATCGCGGCCGGTATCGGGTACCCGGTGCTGGTGCGCCCGTCGTACGTCCTCGGTGGCCGCGGCATGGAGATCGTCTACGACGAGGCGTCGCTGGAGAGCTACATCTCCCGCGCCACCGAGATCTCCGACGACCGTCCCGTCCTGGTCGACCGGTTCCTGGAAGACGCCATCGAGATCGACGTCGACGCGCTCTGCGACGGCTCCGAGGTGTACCTCGGCGGTGTGATGGAGCACATCGAGGAGGCCGGCATCCACTCGGGCGACTCGGCCTGTGCGCTGCCGCCGATCACCCTCGGCCGCGCCGACCTCGAGAACGTCCGCCGCTCCACGGAGGCGCTCGCCAAGGGCATCGGCGTCAAGGGCCTGCTCAACGTCCAGTACGCCCTGAAGGACGACATCCTGTACGTCCTGGAGGCGAACCCCCGCGCCAGCCGCACCGTGCCGTTCGTGTCGAAGGCGACGGCGGTGCAGCTCGCCAAGGCGTGCGCCCGCGTCATGCTCGGCGAGTCCATCGCCGATCTGCGTGCGAGCGGTGTGCTCCCGGCCACCGGCGACGGCGGTTCGACCCCGGCGGACGCACCCGTCGCCGTGAAGGAGGCCGTGCTGCCGTTCAACCGGTTCCGGCGCGCCGACGGCACCGGTGTGGACACCCTGCTGAGCCCGGAGATGAAGTCGACCGGCGAGGTCATGGGCATCGACGCCGACTTCGGCACCGCGTTCGCGAAGAGCCAGACGGCCGCGTACGGCTCGCTGCCCACGTCGGGGTCGGTGTTCGTCTCCGTCGCCAACAAGGACAAGCGGTCGCTGATCTTCCCGGTCAAGCGGCTCGCCGACCTGGGGTTCCGGATCCTGGCCACCGAGGGCACCGCGGCGGTTCTCCGCCGGAACGGGATCACCTGCCAGGAGGTGCACAAGCACTCCGGCGAGAAGCTGGAGGCGGGTGAGCGCACCATCGTCGAGATGATCCGCGACGGCGAGGTCGACATGGTGATCAACACGCCGTACGGCAACTCCGGGCCGCGCGTCGACGGCTACGAGATCCGCAGCGCGGCCGTCGCCATGAACATCCCGTGCGTCACCACCGTGCAGGGTGCGTCCGCCGCGGTGCAGGGCATCGAGGCCGCGATCCGCGGCGACATCGGGGTCCAGTCGCTCCAGGCGCTGCACGCGCGGCTGCGGTCGCCCGCCGTGGTCGTGGCTCCCGCGACCGGGTCCGCGTCGTCGTGAGCGGACACCATCACCACCACTCCTGGGTGCATCGGCTGACGTCGGCGGTCGAGCACCGGGGGCGGTTGTGCGTCGGGATCGATCCGCATCCGGGCCTGCTCGAGGCGTGGGGGCTGCCCGTCTCCGCCGAGGGGCTGGAGACGTTCGCGGAGATCTGCGTGGAGGCCTTCGTCGGTGAGGTGGCCGTCGTGAAGCCTCAGGTGGCGTTCTTCGAAGCGTACGGCTCCGCCGGGTACGCGGTGCTCGAACGCACCATTTCGGTCCTCAGAGAGGCAGGGACGCTCGTCGTCGCCGATGCCAAGCGCGGGGACATCGGGTCGACGATGGCGGCGTACGCGCAGTCCTGGCTGGGTGCGGAGTCGGCCCTGTCCTCGGATGCGGTGACGGTGTCGCCGTATCTGGGATTCGGGGCGCTCGACCCGGCGCTGTCGCTGGCGGCGGAGCAGGGCCGCGGGCTCTTCGTGCTGGCCCGGACGTCCAATGCCGAGGGCGGCGACCTGCAGGCGGCGCAGACCGCCGGGGGAGTGTCCGTGGCCCAGTCCGTGGTGGACGCGGCGGCCCGGCACAACGACGCGCAACCCGGTCTGGTGGGTCTGGTGGTGGGTGCGACACGCGGACACGGCCTGGATTTGTCGAATTTTTCCGGACCGATTCTCGCGCCCGGTCTCGGCGCCCAGGGCGCGACTCCCGGTGATCTCGCCGACATTTTTCCCGATTCTCGAAAACTGTTGTTGCCGAACAGTTCTCGTGGTGTTCTCGGTGCCGGACCGTCGGTGACGGCACTGCGTGAAGCGGCCGTCACGGTCCGCGACGAGATCGAGTCCGCACTCTCATAGCCCACCCGAATCCGGCTCTGACCTCGGGGGGTGGGTTCGCAATCGGCGCCGGGCGTGAGTACGGTCGCTATCGCTGCTGGTTATCCAGTGGTTTGGACTATTTGCCAACGACGAGACGGAGGAACCGTGGCCCTTCCCCAGTTGACTGATGAGCAGCGCGCTGCTGCTTTGGAGAAGGCAGCTGCTGCCCGCAAGGCCAGGGCTGAGCTCAAGGAGCGCCTGAAGCGTGGTGGCACCGACCTCAAGCAGGTTCTCAAGGACGCCGAGGACGACGAGATCCTGGGCAAGATGAAGGTGTCGGCACTGCTCGAGGCGCTGCCCAAGGTGGGCAAGGTCAAGGCGCAGGAGATCATGACCGAGCTGGAGATCGCTCCGACCCGTCGCCTCCGTGGCCTCGGCGATCGGCAGCGGAAGGCCCTGCTCGCCAGGTTCGACTTCGAGGCCTGAGCACGACAGTGGTAGCTGACGCACAAGTGTCAGAGAGTAAGACCGCAGTGCGGAGGGGTCGGCTGGTAGTACTGGCCGGCCCCTCGGCCGTCGGTAAGTCCAGCGTGGTGCGACTCCTGCGTGAACGGATGCCGGAGCTCGTCTTCAGCGTGTCCGCGACGACGCGCGACCCACGCCCGGGCGAGGTGGACGGCAAGGACTACCGGTTCACCTCTCGCGACGAGTTCCAGCGGATGATCGAATCCGGTGAGCTGCTCGAATGGGCCGAGATCCACGGCGGACTCCAGCTGTCGGGAACCCCGGCCGCACCGGTCCGCCGGGCGATCGAACAGGGCAAACCGGTGCTCGTCGAGGTCGACCTCGCCGGTGCGCGGGCCGTCCGCGCCGCGATGCCGGAGGCGCTGCTCGTCTTCATGGCGCCCCCGAGCTGGGACGTGCTGGTCGAGAGATTGACCGGCCGGGGCACCGAATCCGCCGACGTCGTGGAGCGGCGTCTCGCGACCGCGAGAGTCGAGCTGGAGGCGCAGGACGAGTTCGACGCGGTCATCGTGAACGAGGATGTCAGCCGATCGTGCGACGAGTTGGTATCCTTGTTGGTTGGACGACCGGAACAGTCCGAGTCGACCCACTAGATCTCACATCAACTAGCCAGAACTATTTCAGGAGATACCGAGTGAGCAGCACCCCCGCAGTAGCGTCCGCAACACCCAGCCACGGCGCCCTGCCGGCTTACGACACCCCGCTCGGCATCACCAATCCTCCGATCGACGAGCTTCTCGCTCGCACGTCGTCGAAGTACGCGCTGGTGATCTACGCGGCCAAGCGGGCGCGTCAGATCAACGATTACTACAACCAGCTCGGTGACGGCATCCTCGAGTACGTCGGCCCCCTCGTGGAGCCGGGCCTTCAGGAGAAGCCGCTGTCCATCGCGCTGCGTGAGATCCACGCCGATCTTCTCGAGCACACCGAAGGCGAGTGAGCGGAGGATCTGCCGTGCCTGAACAGGCAGCGGGCCCGGTCTCCGGGCACGTGACGGATTCACCGGAACCGGTTCCCGCGGGGGCAGCGCGCAAGCGGATCGTGGTCGGTGTCGGCGGCGGCATCGCCGCGTACAAGAGCTGTGCCGTCATTCGGGCCTTCACGGAGGCCGGGCATCATGTGCGGGTCATCCCGACGGAGTCCGCGCTCGAGTTCGTCGGCAAGGCGACGTTCGAGGCGCTGTCGGGCAACCCCGTGCACACGGGTGTGTTCACCGACGTTCCGCAGGTTCCGCATGTTCGTCTCGGGCAGGAAGCGGATCTCGTCGTCATCGCGCCCGCCACCGCCGACCTCATGGCGCGCGCTGTGGCGGGACGCGCCGACGACCTCCTCACCGCGACGCTGCTCACCGCGCGATGTCCCGTGGTGTTCGCTCCCGCGATGCACACGGAGATGTGGGAGCACCCGGCCACCGTCGCGAACGTCGCCACGCTCCGCGCACGCGGCGTGACCGTCATCGAACCCGCATCCGGCCGCCTCACGGGCAAGGACACCGGCGCAGGCCGGCTGCCGGAACCCGATGAGATCGTCGGGTTGGCGTCGTTGCTGGTCGAGCGTTCCGACGCGCTGCCCCGTGATCTCGAGGGCCGGCGGGTCCTCGTGTCCGCGGGCGGCACCCGTGAACCGCTCGACCCGGTGCGGTTCCTCGGTAACCGCAGTTCGGGCAAGCAGGGCTACGCGATCGCCCGGCTCGCCGTGCAGCGCGGGGCCGAGGTCACCCTCGTCTCCGGCTACACCGCCGGCCTCGCCGACCCGGCCGCCGTCGACGTGGTGCACGTCCGCACGGCGGAAGACATGCGGGTGGCGGTCGCCAAGCACGCGCCCGGATTCGACGCCGTGATCATGGCCGCGGCAGTGGCCGATTTCCGGCCGTCGACGACGGTGGCGAGCAAGATCAAGAAGGGTGCGGGCGAGCCCGACTCGATCGCACTCACCAAGAACGAGGACATCCTCGCCGGCCTGGTGCAGTCCCGGCGGGACGGCGAGATCCCGTCGAAGACCGTGATCGTCGGATTCGCGGCCGAGACGGGCGACGCCGACGGCGACGTCCTCACGTACGCGCGGGCCAAGCTCGCGCGTAAGGGCTGCGACCTCCTCGTCGTCAACGCGGTCGGCGAGGGCAAGGCGTTCGAGGTCGACCACAACGACGGGTGGCTGCTCGGAGCCGACGGTTCCGAGTCCGCGCTCGAGCACGGATCGAAGGCGTTGATGGCGAGCCGGGTGCTCGACGCCGTCGACCAGCTGTTCCGGACGCTCTGACGGAAAATCCGGCAGAGTTTCGGTGATTCGAAAGGTGTCACTCCCGCCGGGGTGGCGCTAGGGTCGTTCGCGGTATTACGCAGCTAAGCTGTTTTCAAGTGCTGTTCAGGACAACTGTCGAGAGGGAATTCTGTGAGCCAGTCCGGTAGTCGGCTATTCACCAGTGAGTCTGTGACCGAGGGGCACCCGGACAAGATTTGTGATGCGATCAGCGACTCCATCCTCGACGCGCTCCTCACCGACGACCCGCGCGCCCGCGTCGCCGTCGAGACACTCGTGACCACCGGACAGGTCCACGTCGCCGGCGAGGTCACGACCACCGCCTACGCCGACATCCCCAAGATCGTGCGCGACACCGTGCTCGAGATCGGGTACGACTCCTCGGCCAAGGGCTTCGACGGCAACTCCTGCGGCGTCAACGTCGCGATCGGCGCACAGTCCCCGGAGATCGCCCAGGGCGTCGACCACTCGCACGAGGTCCGCACCGGCGAACTGAGCGACGACGAAATCGACCGTCAGGGCGCAGGCGACCAGGGACTGATGTTCGGGTTCGCCACCACCGACACCCCGGAACTGATGCCGCTGCCGATCGCGCTGGCGCATCGCCTGTCGCGTCGTCTCACCGAGGTCCGCAAGTCCGGTGTCCTGCCGTACCTGCGCCCGGACGGCAAGACCCAGGTCACCATCGAATACGACGGCGACAAGGCTGTTCGCCTCGACACCGTGGTCATCTCGACGCAGCACGCCGCGGACATCGACCTCGACAACCTGCTGACCCCGGATCTGCGGGAAAAGGTTCTCGGATCGGTTCTCGCCGAAATCGACATGCCCGAACTCGACGTCTCGGACATCCGCCTGCTCGTCAACCCGACGGGCAAGTTCGTGCTCGGCGGCCCGATGGGTGACGCCGGCCTGACCGGTCGCAAGATCATCGTCGACACCTACGGCGGCATGGCCCGCCACGGCGGCGGCGCGTTCTCCGGCAAGGACCCCTCGAAGGTCGACCGGTCGGCGGCCTACGCCATGCGCTGGGTGGCCAAGAACGCGGTGGCGGCAGGCCTCGCGGACCGGATCGAGGTCCAGGTGGCGTACGCGATCGGCAAGGCGGCGCCGGTGGGTCTGTTCGTCGAGACGTTCGGTACCGAGAAGACGGATCCGGCGCGGATCCAGCAGGCGATCACCGAAACGTTCGACCTGCGACCCGGCGCCATAATCCGCGATCTCGACCTGCTGCGTCCGATCTACGCGCAGACCGCTGCCTACGGTCACTTCGGTCGCACCGACATCGACCTCCCGTGGGAGAGCATCGACCGGGCGGAGAAGCTGCGGGCAGCCGCAGGCCTCTGATCGGTAGTCACGGCGCGGCGGGCGCCGCTGCGGTAGGGGCCGCGGAGTGAGCGCGGAAAAGGTTGCGGCAGAAGTAGATCCGGTTGCCCGGGTGCTGCCGCTGCTTCCGCTTGCCCACCTCGACCGCGAATTCGACTATCTCGTTCCGAAGGACCTCGACGAGCAGGCGCAGCCCGGGGTCCGGGTGCGCATCCGGTTCGCCGGACGTCTCGTCGACGGGTTCGTCGTCTCCCGGAACGCGACCAGCGACCACCAGGGCCGTTTCGGCTGGCTCGAACGGGTGATCTCGCCCGAGCGGGTCCTGACCGAGGAGATCACCCGGGTGGTCGACCTCGTCGCCGGCCGATACGCGGGGACCCGCGCGGACGTCCTGCGACTCGCGATCCCGCCGAGACACGCCCGCGCGGAGTCCGAGGCCGCGTCCGAACCCTCCGAGGTGCCGGACATCGCGATCGAGACCGGCGCGTGGGACCGGTACGTCCACGGCGGCGCTTTCCTGACCGCACTGTCGGCGGAGCGTGCCCCGCGCGCGGTCTGGCAGGCACTCCCCGGCGAGGACTGGCCGGCGCGTCTCGCGGAACTGTCGGGGCTCGTGGCCGCCACCGGGGCGAGCACCGTCGTCGTCGTGCCCGATCAGCGCGATCTCGACCGCGTGGTCGCGGCGGTGGAGAAGCTGCTGGGCAAGGACGCGGTCGTCGGACTCGCCGCCGGTCTCGGTCCGGCCCTGCGCTACCGGCGCTGGCTGGCGGCGCTGCGCGGAACGGCAAAGGTCGTCGTCGGGACCCGGAGTTCGGTGTTCGCGCCGACGCCGCGCACCGGGCTGATCGTGGTCTGGGACGACGGGGACGACAACCATTCCGAGCCGCGCGCACCGTATCCGCACGCCCGCGAGGTGGCGCTGCTCCGCGCGTACGCCAGTGGCTGCGCGGTGGTACTGGCCGGACACGCGCGCACCGCGGAGGCGCAGGCGCTGGTCGACTCGGGGTGGGCGCACGACCTCGTGGCCTCCCGGGACTCGGTGCGGGCGGCCGCCCCGAAGATCACCGCACTCGCGGACAGCGACCACGCCCTGGCCCGCGATCCCGGCGCACGCGCCGCCCGGCTGCCCGCGATCGCGTTCGCGGCTGCCCGGGAGGCGCTCGGCGCCGGCCGCGGAGTGCTGGTCCAGGTGCCCCGGCGCGGCTACGTGCCCAGCCTCGCGTGCGGCAAGTGCCGGGCGCCCGCGCGATGCCGACGATGCAACGGACCTCTCGCGCTGCCGTCCGCGGCCGGCCCGGACGGGGCGGGGACCCCCGCGTGCCGGTGGTGTGGCGTCGCCGACGCTGCACACCGCTGCCACGCGTGCGGAGCGAAGGCGCTGCGGGCCGTCGTGGTCGGTGCCGGACGGACCGCCGAGGAACTGGGACGCGCGTTTCCCGGGGTCGCCGTCCGGATGTCGGGGGGCACGGACGTCGTCGACGAGGTGAAGGAGGGACCCACCCTCGTGGTGTCGACGGTCGGGGCCGAACCGGTGATGCCGGGCGGCTACGGCGCGGCGTTGCTGCTCGACGGCTGGGCGCTGCTGGGCCGTCCCGACCTGCGCGCCGCCGAGGAGACGCTGCGGCGGTGGATGACGGCGTCGTCACTCGTACGCCCGTTCGCCGAGGGCGGTCAGGTGGTCGTGGTCGCCGATTCGGGGATTCCGACCGTGCAGGCGTTGGTTCGCTGGGATCCGGTCGGTCACGCCCGTGCGCAGTACGAGGAGCGGGCGGAGGTCGGATTTCCGCCCGCCATCCACCTCGCGGCGATCGACGGCAGCGCGAAGGCGATCGCCGACCTCCTGGAGCTCGCCGATCTGCCGGCGAATGCGGAATTGCTGGGCCCGGTCGAGTTGCCGGCGGGGGAGCGGCTGCCGTTCACCGGCGATGCGCCGGAGCCGGCGGACGTGGAGCGGATGCTGATCCGGGTGCCCCGTGGCGAGGGAAAGCCGCTGGCCAAAGCGCTGGGAGAGGCGCAGTCGGTGCGCAGCGCGCGTAAGGACTCGCAGCCTGCCCGGGTCCAGATCGACCCCATTCGGATCGGCTAGTTCCGCCCCCCGGGGGGACACAAAAGGAATGGCAAGGAGGTAATCCACTCCCTGCCACTTTCACCATATAACGCACCGGGGGCCTTGCGGCAAGACCCCGGTCGTGCCGCAGAATCTCCCACCGAAGCCAGAACCTGCGGAAATCAGTTCGCGGCGTATGTGGGGGTCTTCGTGATTGACGTGATCGTTGCCGGCGGCGGACCGACCGGCCTGATGCTGGCCTGCGAGTTGCGGCTGCACGGCGTGCAGGTGCTCGTGCTGGAGAAGGAGGCCGAGCCGACCAGGCATGTCCGGTCGCTGGGCCTGCACGTGCGCAGCGTCGAGGTGATGGACCAGCGCGGTCTGCTGGTGCGATTCCTCGCGCTCGGCAAGCAGTACCCCGTCGGCGGCTTCTTCGCCGGTATCAGCAAGCCGCGGCCCGACCGGCTGGACACCGCACATCCGTACATCCTCGGCATCCCGCAGCCCGTCACCGAGCGCCTGCTGATCGAGCACGCCACCGAACTCGGCGTCGAGATCCGGCGTGGCTGCGAACTGGTCGGGCTGAGCCAGAACGAGGACGGGGTTACCGCCCTGCCGACCGACGGCACACAGCTGCGCGCGCGCTACCTCGTCGGTTGCGACGGCGGCCGCAGCACGGTGCGCAAGCTGCTGGGCGTCGGCTTCCCCGGCGAGCCGACCCGGGTCGAGTCGCTCCTGGGCGAGATGGAGGTGGCCGCGCCACCGGAGACGCTGGCCGCCGTGGTGGCCGAGGTCCGCAAAACCCACAAGGGGTTCGGCGCCGGGCCCTCCGGGGACGGGGTGTACCGCGTCGTCGTGCCCGCCGAGGGGGTGGCCGAGGACCGGTCGGTCCCGCCGACCCTCGAGGAGTTCAAGCAACAGCTGCGGGTGTTCGCCGGCACTGACTTCGGCGTGCACTCACCGCGGTGGCTGTCCCGCTTCGGCGACGCCACCCGGCTGGCCGAGCGCTACCGGGTCGGCCGGGTGTTGCTGGCCGGCGACGCGGCGCACGTCCACCCACCGCTGGGCGGGCAGGGCCTCAACCTCGGCGTCCAGGACGCGTTCAATCTGGGCTGGAAACTGGCCGCCGAGATCAACGGCTGGGCACCGGAGGGGCTGCTGGACAGCTACCACACCGAACGGCACCCGATAGCCGCCGACGTGCTGAACAACACCCGCGTGCAGTCCGAGCTGCTGTCCACCGAGCCGGGTCCCCAGGCGGTGCGCCGGCTGCTGTCGGAACTGATGGACGTCGAGGAGGTGAACCGGTACCTGACCGAGAAAGTCACCGCGATCGGTGTCCGCTACGACTTCGGTGAGGGGCACGAACTGCTCGGCCGACGGCTGCGCGACATCGGGCTGAAGCGGGGACGCCTCTACGAGCTGATGCATGGTGGCCGCGGATTGCTGCTCGACCAGACCGGCCGGCTTTCGGTGGCGGGCTGGGCAGACCGGGTCGACCACGTCGTCGACGTCAGCGAGGAACTGGACGTGCCCGCGGTGCTGCTGCGGCCGGACGGCTACGTGGCATGGGTCGGGGGAGACCAGCAGGATCTGGTCGGCCAACTGCCCAGGTGGTTCGGAGCGGCCGCCGGCTGAGCGCGAACACCTCCGGCCACAGCGCCCTTCGGGTACGGGGCCGACTTGACGACCGTCACAGAAGGGGCCTTGTCGAGTTCTAATTGACGATATATCGTTGATGCATCAGCGATACAGAAGGAGGCTGATGATGGAAGACTTCCATTTCGAACACAGGGGTCCCCGACGGGACCGATTCACACGCGAACGGACGGGACGGCCCGAGGGGCCCCACCGTCACGGACACCGGCGAGGCCGCTTCGGCCCCGAGGGCGATCCCGGCTTCGGTCCGGGAATGCACTTCGGGCGCGGACGCGGACGGGGTGGCAGGGGACGGCGCGGCGATGTCCGCTCCGCGATCCTGCTGCTGCTCACCGAGGAGCCGATGCACGGCTACGAGCTGATTCAGCAGATCGTCGAACGCAGCGACGGGGTGTGGAAGCCCAGTCCCGGTTCGATCTACCCCGCGCTGTCACAGCTCGAGGACGAGGGTCTGGTGCTCATCGAAAAGGTGGCGGGCCGCAAGACCGCACGCCTGACGGACGAGGGCAAGGCCTTCGTCGAAGCGAACAAGACCGAACTCGGCACCCCGTGGGACGACGTGCGGGAGAGTGTCGGCCAGCCCGCCGAGGACCTGCGGGGTCTGATCGGGTTGCTGATGGGTGCCGCGGGTCAGGTCGCCGCGGTCGGTGACGACGACCAGGTCCGGCGTGCCGGCGAGATCCTCACCGACGCGCGGCGCGCGATGTATCGCCTTCTCGCCGAAGACGATCAGAGCGAAGCCGGTAAGGATGACACCGACTCCTAGGGCGCCACGGCTCACCGCGGGCCCGCCGACTCGACGCGACAGCGCGTGCACATTCTGGGAAGGTTCACAGAAATGTCACGGCGAAGTCGGGAGAGATCATGAGGTTTCGGGGTGCCGGTGCGGTCGTCACGGGTGTCGTCCTGCTGATGTCCGGCGCAGTGTCCACCGCCCACGCGGACGACGCCTCACCGCCCCAGCCCGTCGTGCCCACCACGGCCGGGCTTCCTCAGAACGGCCGTAGTGCCGCCGCCGCGTATGCGCACGAGCACCCGGACAGCGCACCCGCGGGATCGAACGACTTCTCCTGCACACCCTCCCCGGACCACCCGGAGCCGGTGGTGCTCGCGCACGGCACCGACGCAAGCGCCTACGCGGACTGGGCCGCCCTGTCGCCCATGCTCGCCGCGGACGGCTACTGCGTGTTCGCGCTCAACTACGGCGGAGCGCCGGGTGCCGATTCCTACGGCACCGAGGACATCGTCGCGAGCGCGGAGGAGTTCGGCCGGTTCGTCGACCGGGTCCGCGACGCGACCGGCGCCGACAAGGTCGACACCGTCGGATACTCGCAGGGTGCCAACGTCACGCGGTACTACGTCAACAAGCTCGGCGGCGCCCCGTTCGTCGACGACTGGGTCGGACTGGCGTCGCCCAGCTACGGGGGAGTGATGTACGGCCTCGTTCCGATCGTGCAGGCACTTCCCGGCGGACCTGACTTCGCCCGCACGGTGACGTCGGTGGCCGTCAGCCAGCAGATGCAGGGCTCGCCGTTCATGAACGCCCTCAACGCGGGCGGTGACACCGTGCCCGGCGTCGCGTACACGACCATCGGGTCCCGGTACGACGAAATGATCCAGCCGTACACGAACATGGCGCTCCGCGGCGCCGGGGCCGACAACATCCTGATTCAGGATCGATGCCCCCAGGACGGCACCGGACATTTCCAGGCGCCCTACGATCCGTTCGCGCTCGACCTCGTCCGTGCGGCACTCGACCCGGACGCGACTCTGCTGGCTCGCTGCGAGTTCGTCCCGGTCGGCGCGGGTATTCCGCAGGTAATTCTCGACAGCAACAGATAGACCCACAACGAAGCGGGGAGCCGTGCGCTGCACGGCTCCCCGCTTCTGTGTGTGTTACTCCGCCAGTGTCGCGACGGCCTGCGCCCAGAGGAAGTACTTGTTGGTGCCGAGGTTCTTCACGGTCTTGATGTCGAATGCGGCCGCGAGGTGTTCGGCGTCGGAATCGCTCACGCCCTGCAGGGCGGCGACGACAGTTCGCCGAGTGTTACGGCCTGGGTCCGACTCCCTAGACTGGTCGGCACATCGTCGATCAAAGGGGAGCTTTCTTCGTGAGTATCGTTTCGGCCCGCGCAGCGGTCCACCGTCCGTTGTGTGGGTCGCCGACGTGCGCATAGTCTTCGCCGGAACCCCCGAGCCCGCCGTTCCCTCGCTCGAACGCTTGATCCGTTCGCCGCGCCACGACGTCGTGGCGGTGATCACCCGCCCGGACGCAGTCGCAGGCCGCGGACGGAAGGTGGTCCGTTCACCGATCGGTGAACTCGCCGACTCGAACGGCATCGAGGTGCTGACTCCCGAGCGGCCCTCGGAACCGGAATTCCTCGCACGTCTCGCCGACCTCGCCCCCGACTGCGCGCCCGTCGTCGCCTACGGGGCGCTGCTGCCGCAGAAGGTCCTCGACATCCCGGCGCACGGCTGGGTGAACCTGCACTTCTCGCTGTTGCCGGCGTGGCGCGGGGCCGCTCCGGTGCAGGCCGCGATCGGTGCGGGTGACGACATGACCGGTGCGAGCGCGTTCCGGCTCGAGGCGGGGATGGACACCGGGCCGGTCTACGGGGTGGTCACCGAGGGGATCCGCGACACCGACACCGCCGGGGATCTCCTGGGGCGCCTCGCCGACAGCGGTGCGGTCCTCCTGGAGTCGGTTCTCGACGGGATCGAGGACGGCGCGATCAGCGCGGTCCCGCAGTCGGCCGACGGGGTGTCGCACGCGCCCAAGGTGACCGTCGAGGCGGCCCGGATCCGTTGGGACAGAACAGCTGCCGTGGTGGACCGGCACGTCCGGTCGGTGACCCCCGCGCCCGGCGCCTGGACCACGATCGGCGATCTGCGCGTCAAGGTCGGCCCCGTCACTCCGACGGAGGAGCGACTGGAGCCGGGGGAGATCTCCGTGACCAGGTCCGGATTCCTGATCGGCACGTCCACGGTGGCGGTGCGGCTCGACCGCATCCAGCCGCAGGGCAAGAAACAGATGGCCGCCCTGGACTGGGCGCGAGGCGCACGACTCGACGCGGAGGTACGGGCACAGTGAGCGAATCGAGAAGGCCCGCACGTCGCGGCCAGTCCGGCTCGGGGGCCCGCAACAACCGTCCCCGCCAGGCGCGCCGCCCCGACGCATCGCAGTCCGGTCTCGATCAGCCGAGGCTGGCCGCGAGGGACGTGCTGCGTGCCGTCCGGGAGCGCGACGCCTACGCCAACCTGGTGCTACCCGGACTGCTGCGTGAGCGGCGCCTGGACGGACGTGACGCCGCCCTCGCCACGGAACTGGCGTACGGCGCCGCCCGCGCCCGTGGGCTCCTCGACGCCGTGATCGCCGACTGCGCCGGCAGGCCGATCGCCGAGATCGACGGACCGCTCCTCGACGTCCTCCAGCTGGGCGCCTACCAGCTACTCCGTACCCGCGTCGCCCCGCACGCCGCCGTCGCCACCTCCGTCGATCTCGTGCGCGCGGAGGCCGGTCCGGGGAAGGCGGGCTTCGTCAACGCCGTGCTACGCCGGGTGTCGGAGCGGTCCGAGACGGAATGGGTGGAGCGCCTCGCCCCGGCCGATCCGGTGGGGCGGCTGGCGTTCGCGCACGCGCATCCCGCGTGGATCGCCCAGGTGTTCGCCGACGCGCTCGGTGCCGACGCCGGGGAACTCGAGGATGTCCTCATGGCCGACGACGCCCGGCCGGCGGTGCATCTCGTCGCCCGCCCCGGGGAGATCTCGGCGGAGGAACTCGCGCTCGCCACCGGCGGCGAGGTGGGGCGGTACTCGCCGTACGCGGTCTATCTGGACGGCGGCGACCCGGGGCTGCTCGACGCCGTCCGCGAGGGGCTCGCCGGAGTACAGGACGAGGGCAGTCAGCTCGTCGCCCGGGCGCTGTCGCTGGCACCGCTGGACGGCCCGGACGCGGGCCGGTGGCTCGACCTCTGCGCGGGCCCGGGCGGCAAGGCTGCCCTGCTCGGCGCCCTCGCCGGAATCGAGGGCGGACGCCTCGACGCCGTGGAGCCGGTGGCGCACCGTGCGGACCTGATCCGCAAGACGACGAAGGAACTGCCGGTCGACGTGCACGTCGCCGACGGGCGGGATCCCGGGTTGGAGGGCGGGTACGACCGGATCCTGGTCGACGCGCCGTGCACCGGACTGGGTGCGCTGCGCCGACGTCCGGAGGCCCGGTGGCGCCGCCAGCCGTCGGATGTGGCGGGTCTGGCGAAGCTGCAGCGGGAACTCCTGGCGTCGGCCGCTCGGCTGGTTCGTCCGGGTGGCGTGATCCTCTACGCGACGTGTTCACCACATCTGTCCGAGACGGTGGCCGTGGTCGCGGACGCGGTGCGCCGCTACGGGCTCACGGCGCTGGACACGCGTGAACTCGTACCCGGTGTGCCGGAGCTGGGTGACGGTCCGGGCGTCCAGCTCTGGCCGCACCGGCACGGCACGGACGCGATGTTCATGGCCGCGTTGCGCAAGCCGTAGGGCGGCCGCTCCCCGCTACCTGGACATCTGCCCGACTTTCGGTAGAACCTGTTTCACTTTTGCGTGAAACGTGTTCTAATTCTTCTCGCGACAGAGACGTACGTCACGAAGCGAGTGGAGGACTTCAGATGAATCGGGTAGCGGGGAAGGTCGTTCTGATCACGGGAGCGGCGCGGGGTCAGGGTCGTAGTCATGCAGTGCATCTCGCCGACGAGGGCGCCGACATCATCGCCTTCGACCTCTGCGAGGACATCGCATCGAACGAGTACCCGCTGGCGACCGAGGCCGACCTCGAGGAGACGGGACGGCTCGTCGAGAAGGCGGGGCGCCGGGTCGTCACCGCCAAGGTGGACGTGCGTGACCGCGCGGCACTGCAACGCGAACTCGACGCCGCGGTCGCGACGCTGGGACGGCTGGACGTCGTGGTCGCCAATGCGGGGATCGCGCCCCTCGGGAACGACGTGCCCGTCGAGGGATTCGTCGATGCGTTCGACGTCGACTTCGTCGGAGTGATCAACACGATTCACTCGGCCCTTCCGCACCTGGACGCCGGTGCGTCGATCATCGCGACGGGATCGGTGGCCGGGCTGGTCCCGCAGACGGGCCTGAACGGTCAACAGGCCCTGCAGGGGCCGGGCGGTGACGGCTACGGGCTCGCGAAGAAGATGCTGTGGACGTACACCAACTCGCTCGCGCTCACCCTGGGCCCGAAGTCCATCCGCGTCAACGCGATCCACCCCACCAACTGCAACACGGACATGCTGCAGAGCCCTCCGATGTTCCGCACGTTCCGCCCCGACCTCGAGAACCCGACCGCCGAGGACGCGAAAGTCACGTTCCCGTTCATGCAGGCGATGCCAACCCCGTGGGTCGAGCCCGAGGACATCTCGCACGCGGTGGTGTTCCTCTCGTCCGACGAGTCCCGGTTCGTCACCGGTCAGCAGCTCCGCGTCGATGCGGGGGCGGGCCTCAAGCTCGGCGTCTGACGCCGATCCGATGAGGGTCCGGGCCGGTGTGCGGGCGCCGCCCGGGCCCTCGCCTTTCTCGTCAGGTCTGGTCGAACCGCTTGCGCAGCTTCGCCGGTGCCTTGATCCGCCAGGCGTCCTGCAGCAGCTCGGTCAGCTGCGCGACGTCGACACTCTCGAGGTCGACGAGGATCGAACCGTGACCGTCGTAGTGCGGAGTGGTGTAGAACGGCGCGCCCTGGGCCAGTAGCGCCGCCTTCTCGTCGAGGTCGCACATCACCACCAGGCCCCCGTCCGACTCGGCCCGCAACCGGGCGAGCAACGTGCCCGCCACCTTCAGCGCCGGAGTGCGGTACGACGTGCTCTCCTGCACCTCCGGCAGGGACGCACCGATCGCCACGACGTCCGTCCAGGTCGGCATGAGCTCAGTATGGACCGCGGGATCCGGCCCCGGCACGCGTACGACTAAACTGCGGCGCGTGGCAACCCCGATGATCGCACCGTCCATTCTGTCTGCCGATTTCGCGCGTCTCGCCGAGGAGGCGGACGCGGTCGCCGGTGCCGACTGGCTGCACGTCGACGTGATGGACGCACATTTCGTGCCCAACCTGACGCTCGGCCTGCCTGTCGTGCAGAGCCTGCTCGCGGCGACGGACATCCCGCTCGACTGCCATCTCATGATCGACGACCCCGGCCGCTGGGCGCCGCCCTACGCGGAGGCGGGCGCGCACAACGTCACGTTCCACGCGGAGGCGACCGACGACCCGCGGTCCGTGGCCCGGGACATCCGCGCCGCCGGCGCCAAGGCCGGTCTCAGCGTCAAGCCCGGCACGCCGATCGAGCCGTACCTCGAGATCCTGAAGGACTTCGACACGCTTCTCGTCATGAGCGTCGAGCCCGGCTTCGGCGGTCAGTCGTTCATCCCCGAGGTGCTGTCGAAGGCGAAGGCCGTCCGCAGGCTCGTCGACTCGGGTGAGCTGAGGCTGGTCGTGGAGATCGACGGCGGCATCAACGCCGACACCGTCGAGGCCGCTGCCGAGGCGGGCGTCGACTGCTTCGTCGCCGGGTCCGCCGTCTACGGCACGAGCGATCCCGCGGAGGCCGTGCGTGCCCTGCGCGCCAGCGCGGCCAAGGCGTCACCGCACCTGAGTCTGTCGCGGTAACGGCGCTCCGGCACATCGTGAACTCTCACGTGCGGCACGAGAATTCGGCTGCGGATCTCGACGCCGCGATGCAGATCGCCATCGGTGCCGCGGAGTCGGCGCGCGGATTCACCAGCCCCAATCCGGCGGTCGGCGCGGTGGTCCTCGACTCCGCGGGGCGCATCGCCGGTGTCGGGATGACGCAGCCTCCCGGCGGTCCGCACGCGGAGGTCGTCGCACTGCGGGAGGCGGGTGACGCCGCCCGCGGCGGCACCGCCGTCGTCACGCTGGAACCGTGCAACCACCACGGCCGGACCGGGCCGTGTTCGCAAGCGCTCCTCGATGCCGGTGTGATCGCGGTGCACTATGCGGTGGGCGATCCGAACCCCGAGGCCGCGGGCGGCGCGGAAACCCTCGTCTCGGCGGGGGTCGAGGTCACGTCCGGGCTGCGGGCCCAGGACGTCGAACGCGGGCCGCTCCGGGCCTGGCTGCACCGGCAGCGCACCGGACGGCCACACGTCACCTGGAAGTACGCGGCCACCCTGGACGGGCGCAGCGCCGCCGCCGACGGCACCAGCCAGTGGATCACCGGACCCGAGGCCAGGGAACGCGTCCACGCCGACCGGGCGAAACTCGACGCGATCGTGGTCGGCACCGGGACGGTGCTGGCCGACAACCCCCGGCTGACCGCCCGGATGCCCGACGGATCGCTCGCCGCTCACCAGCCGGTGCGCGTCGTCGTCGGACTCGGCGACATCCCGGCGGACGCGCGGGTCCTCGACGACTCCGCGCCCACCCTGCTGCTGCGCACGCGCGACCTGGACGAGGTCCTCGCCGCACTCGCCGAGTACACCGATGTGTTGCTCGAGGGCGGGCCCCGGCTGGCGGGCGCGTTTCTCGCCGCTGGCCGGGTCGACCGCATCCAGGCGTACCTCGCCCCGCTGGTCCTCGGCGCCGGCACGCCCGCGGTCGCGGAGGCGGGTGTGCACACGATCGACGGCGCGCTGCGGTTCCGTCACGAGTCGGTCGAAACAATCGGCCCCGATTTGTTGTTGAGTCTGGTTCCAGCAGTGTCCGAAAACCCTGACAGCCCCCAAACGTAGGAGAAGCCACAGTGTTCACCGGGATCGTCGAAGAGTTGGGTGAGGTCGTCGCCAAGGAGGAACTGGCCGACGCCGCACGGTTCACCGTGCGTGGTCCGGTCGTGACTTCCGACGCGTCACACGGTGATTCGATCGCGGTGAACGGGGTGTGCCTGACCGTCGTCGAGGTGCTGGCCGACGGCTCCTTCACCGCCGACGTCATGCAGGAGACGCTGAACCGGTCGAGCTTGCAGAAGATCGACGTGGGCAGCCGCGTCAACCTCGAGCGGGCCGCTGCCCTGAACAGCCGCCTCGGCGGCCACCTCGTCCAGGGCCACGTGGACGGCACCGGGCACATCATCAGCCGCAGCCCGTCCGAGAACTGGGAGGTCGTCCGCATCGCGTTGCCCGACGCCATCTCCCGGTACGTCGTGGAGAAGGGCTCGATCACGGTCGACGGTGTGTCGCTGACGGTCTCGGCGCTCGGCGGCGAACGCGGCGAGGAATATTTCGAGATCTCGCTCATCCCGACCACGCTGCAACTGACCACCCTCGGGGCGGCGTCCGTCGGGACGCCCGTCAACCTCGAGGTCGACGTGATCGCGAAGTATGTGGAGCGGCTGCAAGCGGCCGGCCGCTGAGTCGTACTGTTGAGGAGCATCCACGGATGCATCCGTTTGTATTCGAAGATGCCTAAGTCAAGACTTTGGAGACCGAGCACGTGACCAGGTTCGACAGTATCGAGCGCGCCGTTGCGGACATCGCCGCAGGCAAGGCAGTCGTCGTCGTCGACGACGAAGACCGCGAGAACGAGGGAGACCTCATCTTCGCCGCGGAGAAAGCCACCCCCGAGTTGGTTGCCTTCATGGTTCGATACACGTCCGGCTATCTCTGTGTGCCGCTCGACGGCGCCGACTGCGACCGCCTCGGCCTGCCCCCGATGTACGCCACCAACCAGGACAAGCACGGCACCGCGTACACCGTGACCGTCGACGCCCGGGAGGGCATCGGCACCGGCATCTCCGCGTCCGACCGCGCCGCCACCATGCGGTTGCTGGCCGACCCGTCCAGCGGCGCCCAGGACTTCACCCGGCCCGGCCACGTCGTGCCGCTGCGCGCCAAGGAGGGTGGCGTGCTGCGCCGTCCCGGTCACACCGAGGCAGCCGTCGACCTGGCCCGGATGGCGGACCTGCGGCCGGCGGGTGTGATCTGCGAGATCGTCAGTCAGAAGGACGAGGGCCACATGGCCCAGACCGACGAGCTGCGGGTCTTCGCCGACGACCACAACCTCGCGCTGATCTCGATCGCCGACCTCATCGCGTGGCGCCGCAAGCACGAGAAGCACGTGGAGCGGGTCGCGTCCGCGCGGATCCCGACCCGGCACGGCGAGTTCACGGCCGTCGGTTACCGGAGCATCTACGACGACGTCGAGCACGTCGCCCTGGTTCGCGGCGACCTGCCCGGCCCGGACGGCGACGGCAGCGACGTGCTCGTGCGCGTGCACTCCGAATGCCTCACCGGCGACGTGTTCGGTTCGCTGCGCTGCGATTGCGGGCCGCAGCTCGACGCCGCCCTGGACATGGTCGCGCAGGAGGGTCGCGGGGTGGTCCTGTACATGCGCGGACACGAGGGCCGGGGCATCGGCCTCATGCACAAGCTGCAGGCCTACCAGCTGCAGGATGCGGGTTCGGACACCGTCGACGCGAACCTCGAGCTCGGCCTGCCCGCCGACGCCCGCGACTACGGCATCGGCGCGCAGATCCTGGTGGATCTGGGTATTTCCTCGATGCGGCTGCTGACCAACAACCCGGCCAAGCGGGTCGGGCTCGACGGTTACGGACTGCAGATCACCGAGCGGGTGTCGATGCCGTTGCGGGCGAACGCCGAGAACCTGACGTACCTGCGCACGAAGCGCGACCGCATGGGCCACGACCTGATCGGGCTCGACGACTTCGAAGCGGGAGAAATGCTGTGAGTGGTGAGGGACTGCCGGAGCTGCAACTCGGTGAGGCGGGCGACCTCCGGCTCGCCATCGTCGCCGGCAGCTGGCACGCCGAGATCTCCGAGGCGCTGATCGCCGGCGCGCAGCGGGTGGCGGCCGGGGCGAACGTGAAGAACGTCACACTGGTCCGGGTCGCCGGTGCCATCGAGCTTCCGGTGGTGGCGCAGGCCCTGGCCCGCACGCACGACGCCGTCGTCGCGCTCGGTGTCGTGATCCGCGGCGGGACGCCGCACTTCGAATACGTCTGCGACGCCGTGACGGCCGGTCTGACCCGGGTCTCGCTGGACGAGAGCACCCCGGTCGGGAACGGTGTGCTCACCACGGACACCGAGCAGCAGGCCGTCGACCGCAGTGGCCTGCCCGGCTCCGTCGAGGACAAGGGCGGTCAGGCCTGCGCGGCCGCGCTCGACACCGCTGTCACGTTGGCGCGACTGCGCCGCGCCGAGGAGTCCTTCGTATGATCCGGATCCATTCATGACCACTCCCGAATCCGAGTGGACACTCGTCGCGACGCCACGCAAGTCGCGTCGGTACGCGATCGGTGTGGCGATCCTTCTCGTCGTCGTGCATGTGACGTTCGCAATCCTGCTGCGCGGCGATTCGACGGGCGTGTACTTCCGGCTCGCCGACCAGCTGGCGTTCGCGGGCATCGGCTGCCTCCTCGCGGCAGCGGTCCTGCTGCTGACCCGGCCCAGGTTGCGGGTCGGGCCCCGCGGCATCGCCGTCCGCAACGTCCTCGGGGAGCGCATCGTCGACTGGGACCTGTACGAGGGGCTGTCCTTCCCGGACGGCGCGGCGTGGGCCCGGATCGAGCTGCCCGACGACGAATACCTGGCCGTGATGGCCATCCAGTCCAACGATCGCGAATACGCCGTGGACGCTGTCGACCGCTTCCGCGCACTCGCGTCGGAGTACGCACCGTCCTGAACCCGGGGTCGCCCCTCCGCGACGTCGCGGATGCGGGGTTGGTCGGTGGCGCCGACTAACGTGGAGGGGTGCCCGATCCTTCGACATATCGCCCCGCGACCGGAACGATTCCGGTCGACCCGGGGGTGTACAAGTTCCGCGATCCGTACGGCCGGGTCATCTATGTCGGGAAGGCGAAGAGTCTTCGATCACGGCTGAATTCCTATTTCGCCGACGTCTCGACGCTGCACCCGCGCACCCGCCAGATGGTGACCACGGCCGGCAGCGTCGAGTGGACCGTCGTGAGCACCGAGGTCGAGGCCCTCCAGCTCGAGTACAACTGGATCAAGGAATTCGATCCCCGGTTCAACGTCCGCTACCGCGACGACAAGACGTACCCGGTTCTCGCGGTCACCCTGAACGAGGAATACCCCCGGCTGTTCGTCTACCGCGGTCCCCGGCGCAAGGGTGTCCGCTACTTCGGGCCCTACTCGCACGCGTGGGCCATCCGCGAAACCCTCGACCTGCTGCTGCGGGTGTTCCCTGCCCGCACCTGCTCGGCCGGGGTGTTCAAGCGTCACAACCAGATCGGCCGGCCCTGCCTGCTCGGCTACATCGACAAGTGTTCCGCGCCGTGCGTCGGACGCGTGTCCGCGGCTGAACACCGCAAGATCGTCGAGGACTTCTGCGACTTCCTGTCGGGACGCACCGACAAGCTGGTCCGGCAGCTCGAGGCCCGGATGCAGGAGGCGTCGGAAGAACTCGACTTCGAAACGGCGGCGCGGTTGCGCGACGACGTGGGCGCGTTGCGGCGGGCGCTCGAGAAGCAGGCCGTCGTGCTCGGGGACGGCACCGACGCCGACGTCGCCGCGTTTGCGACCGACGAGCTCGAGGCCGCGGTGCAGGTGTTCCACGTCCGCGGTGGCCGCGTGCGCGGTCAGCGCGGTTGGGTGGTCGAGAAGGCGGGTGACGTCATCGACTGGGCCAGCGTCGATTCCGAGGCGGGATCGGACCTGCCGCTGCTCGTCGAGCAGTTTCTCACCCAGTTCTACGGTGAGCAGGCGGCGCTGTCGGGCGCGACCGACCAGGAGGCCGGCACCAGCGGCGTGCCGCGGGAGGTCCTGGTGCCCGTGCTGCCGCCCGACGCCGAGCAGGTGCAGGAGTGGCTCAGCGGTCTCCGCGGATCCGCGGTCCGCCTCCGCGTGCCGCAGCGCGGCGACAAAAAGGCTCTCGCCGAGACCGTGCAGCGCAACGCGATGGAGGCACTGCAACAGCACAAGCTGCGCCGCGCCGGCGACTTCACGTCGCGGTCGGCGGCCCTGCAGGGCATCCAGGAGGCCCTCGACCTGGATTCGGCGCCCCTGCGCATCGAATGCGTCGACATCAGCCACGTGCAGGGCACCGACGTGGTGGCCTCCCTGGTCGTCTTCGAGGACGGCCTGCCCCGCAAGTCCGACTACCGGCACTACGCGATCAAGGAGGCCGCGGGTGACGGTCGCTCCGACGACGTCGCCAGCATCGCGGAGGTCACCCGGCGGCGGTTCCTCCGGCACAACCGCGACGTCGGGGTGCTGCGCGCCGAAGCGGCCGGGGCGGACGCCGACCAGGTGTCGGGCGGGGACGGCGGCGACCTCGCCCCGGAGGCGGCGATCGATCCGCAGACGGGCAGGCCGCGGCGGTTCGCGTACCCACCGAACCTGTTCGTCGTGGACGGCGGAGCCCCGCAGGTGGCCGCGGCCTCGGCGGTGCTCGACGAACTGGGCATCACCGACGTCGCCGTGATCGGGCTGGCCAAGCGGCTCGAGGAGGTGTGGGTGCCGGGGGAGGAGGACCCGGTCATCCTCCCGCGCACGAGCGAGTCGCTGTACCTGCTGCAGCGGGTGCGCGACGAGGCGCACCGTTTCGCGATCACGTTCCACCGCAGCAAGCGGTCCCGCCGGATGACGGCGTCCGCGCTCGACTCGGTCCGCGGGCTCGGCGAGACCCGGCGCAAGGCCCTGGTGACGCATTTCGGATCCGTCGCCCGCCTCAAGCAGGCCTCCGTCGAGGAGATCACCGCGGTCCCCGGCATCGGAACGGCCACGGCGAAAGCGGTACTCACCGCTCTCGGGGCGGAGGAACCGTCTGCGGACGTCGCGGGAGTGGGGGATGATGAACCAGATCGGAACGGGCCGGGCACGGCAGAACAGAACGGCGCGGACATTCCCCGCGAACCGGTAGCACAGCACGGCCCGGCAGCACAGAGCGCATCGCAACGGACAGGTGTCGAGTGAACGAGCAGCACGCGCAGAGCGACCGTCCACCCACGGTCCGGCCGATGGACTTCCTTCTCGTCACCGGGCTCTCCGGGGCGGGTCTGCAGACGGCGGCGAAGGTCCTCGAGGACCTCGGGTGGTACGTCGCGGACAACCTTCCCCCGGAACTGATTTCCCGGATGGTGGATCTGAGCCTGGAATCCGATTCGCGGCTCGAGCGGCTCGCCGTCGTCATCGACGTGCGCAGCCGGTTGTTCACCGGCGACCTCGGCTGGGTCCTCACCGAACTGGAGAGCAAACCCGTGCACACGCGGGTGCTGTACCTCGACGCGTCGGACGAGGTCCTGGTGCGCCGTTTCGAGCAGGTGCGCCGCAGTCACCCGCTGTCGGGGGGAGGCGCCGAGGGCACCCTGTCGGAGGGCATCGCCGCCGAGCGCGATCAGCTCGCGAAGGTGAAGGCCGCCGCGGATCTGGTGATCGACACGTCGTCCCTCGCCGCCCACCAGTTGCGGCAGAAGATCGAGGACGCGTTCGGCGACGCCGAGAACCGGACCATGCAAGTAACAGTCCAGTCGTTCGGTTTCAAGTACGGTCTTCCGATGGACGCCGATCTCGTCTGCGACGTCCGCTTCCTGCCCAACCCGCACTGGATTCCCGAGTTGCGTCCGCACACCGGGCAGAGTGCGGACGTGCGGGACTACGTGTTGTCGCAGGACGGTGCCGAGGACTATCTCGCCACATATCACCACCTGCTGGATCTGACGATCGCGGGATATCGTCGGGAGGGGAAGCGCTACATGACCATCGCGGTGGGATGCACCGGAGGGAAACACCGGAGTGTCGCGATGTCGGAGGCCTTGGCCAGCCGCCTCGGACAGGACTCCGGGCTGAACGTGCGTGTCGTCCATCGTGATCTGGGGCGCGAATGAGGCCGGTGCACCAGCCGCCTGCGATCGTCGCGCTCGGCGGGGGCCACGGGCTGTTCGCCACCCTCAGTGCCGCGCGCCGGCTCAGCCGTGACGTCACGGCCGTCGTCACCGTCGCGGACGACGGCGGATCCTCGGGACGGCTGCGCGCCGAACTCGGCGTCATCCCGCCGGGGGATCTGCGGATGGCGCTCGCCGCACTCGCCGCGGACGACCCCGAGGTGCAGGACTGGACGGACACCATCCAGCACCGATTCGGCGGAATCGGCGCCCTCGCCGGCCACTCGGTGGGCAATCTCATCCTGGCCGGCCTCACCGAAGTGCTCGGCGACCCCGTCGCCGCGCTGGACGAACTCGCGCGGCTGCTGCGGATCAACGGGCGCGTGCTGCCGATGTCGCCGATCGCCCTGGACATCGAAGCCGACGTGCAGGGTCTCGAGGCGGACCCGCGGGTCAGCCGCTGCATCCGCGGTCAGGTCGCGGTCGCGACCACCCCCGGCAAGGTGCGCCGCGTGCGGCTGCTGCCGGCGAATCCGCCCGCATGCCCGGACGCGGTCCGGGCTATCGACGTCGCCGACATGGTCGTCCTCGGCCCGGGGTCGTGGTTCTCCAGCGTCATCCCGCACGTCCTCGTGCCGGAACTCCTCGACACGCTGATCGCCACCGCCGCGCGGAAGGTGCTGGTGCTCAACCTGGCTCCGGAGCCGGGCGAGACGGCAGGATTCTCCACCGAGCGTCATCTGCACGTACTGTCCCAACACGCACCCGAACTCACCGTCGACTTCGTCGTTGTCGATTCGGGTTCGGTGCCACCGGGGCGCGAGCGCGAGCACCTCGCCCGCGCCGCCGGACAGTTCCAGGCACGCGTCGTGTACGCCGACGTGTCGGAGCACGGCACCCACACGCACCATGCAGGAAAACTTGCGTCCGTTCTCGAACAGCTCTGGAGCGACCCCGATGCGGGGTCTCGGGGGAGCGAAGTGGCCGGGACACCAGAGGAAAGGGAGAGCGCTTCGTGGCAATGACAGCAGAGGTCAAAGACGAACTCAGTCGTCTCGTCGTCACTCATGTGAGTTGCCGGAAGGCCGAGGTCTCGTCGCTGCTGCGGTTCGCCGGGGGATTGCACATCGTCGGTGGCCGGGTCGTGGTCGAGGCAGAAGTGGATCTGGGGTCCACGGCCCGCCGGTTGCGCCGCGAGATCTTCGACCTGTTCACGTACAGCGCCGACGTCCACGTTCTCAGCGCGGGCGGGCTGCGCAAGTCGTCCCGCTACATCGTGCGGGTCGCGAAGGAGGGCGAGGCACTCGCCCGCCAGACCGGTCTCCTGGACCTGCGGGGGCGCCCGGTGCGCGGGCTTCCCGCGCAGGTCGTCGGTGGCAGCGTTGCCGACGCGGAAGCCGCGTGGCGCGGCGCGTTCCTGGCGCACGGTTCGCTGACCGAGCCGGGTCGGTCGTCGGCGCTCGAGGTCAGCTGCCCCGGCCCGGAGGCGGCGCTCGCGCTCGTCGGGGCGGCGCGCCGGCTGGGCATCTCGGCGAAGGCCCGCGAGGTCCGTGGCACCGACCGGGTGGTGATCCGCGACGGCGAGGCCATCGGCGCACTGCTCACCCGGATGGGCGCCCAGGACACCCGCCTCGTGTGGGAGGAACGTCGCATGCGCCGGGAGGTCCGTGCCACCGCCAACCGGCTCGCCAACTTCGACGACGCCAACCTGCGCCGGTCCGCGCGGGCGGCCGTCGCGGCCGCTGCCCGCGTCGAGCGGGCCCTCGACATCCTGGGTGACGAGGTTCCCGACCATCTGGCGGCGGCCGGTCACCTCCGGGTGGAGCACCGGCAGGCGTCCCTCGAGGAACTCGGCCAGCTCGCCGATCCGCCGATGACGAAGGACGCCGTCGCCGGCCGCATCCGGCGGTTGCTGTCGATGGCGGACCGCAAGGCAAAGGAAACCGGCATCCCCGACACCGAGTCGGCCGTCACCGCAGACCTTCTCGACGACGCCTGACCGTCGTCGGCGGTCCCCTCGCACCACCCCCACTCCCGGACGAACGGGACGCTCGTTGCGTCAGATCGAACGAGCGTCCCGTTCGTTCGGGTCGGGGCGGCCCGGAAACGGGTGCCGGAGGTGACTGCGCGCGCGCGTGGCCCGCGCACTAGGGTTAGAGCCACATCGACCGATGAACCCTCGCGCCGACCACCCGTCGGTGGTGTCGTAGCGGCGCGGGAGCAGAGCTGCACAACCAGAATCATGCGCAAAGGAGCAGATTGTGACTGTCCGGGTAGGCGTAAACGGTTTCGGCCGTATCGGACGTAACTTCTTCAGGGCGGTGGACGCGCAGAAGGCGCTCGGAACCACCGACATCGAGATTGTGGCGGTCAACGACCTCACGGACAACGCTACGCTGGCGCATCTCCTGAAGTACGACTCCATCCTGGGTCGTCTCCCGCACGACGTCTCGCTCGAGGGTGAGGACACCATCGTCGTCGGAAACCAGAAGATCAAGGCACTCGCCATCAAGGAAGGGCCCGCGGCGCTTCCGTGGGGTGACCTGGGCGTCGACGTCGTCGTCGAGTCCACCGGCATCTTCACCGACGCAGCCAAGGCGAAGGGCCACCTCGAGGCCGGCGCCAAGAAGGTCATCATCTCCGCCCCGGCCAAGGGCGAGGACATCACCATCGTGATGGGCGTCAACGACGACAAGTACGACGGCAGCCAGAACATCATCTCCAACGCCTCGTGCACCACCAACTGCCTCGGCCCCATCGCCAAGGTGCTCGACGACGAGTTCGGTATCGTCAAGGGCCTCATGACCACGGTCCACGCCTACACCCAGGACCAGAACCTGCAGGACGGCCCGCACAGCGACCTGCGTCGCGCCCGCGCCGCCGCACTGAACGTGGTCCCCACGGGCACCGGTGCCGCCAAGGCCATCGGCCTGGTCCTCCCGCAGCTGCTCGGCAAGCTGGACGGCTACGCGCTGCGCGTCCCGATCCCCACGGGCTCGGTCACCGACCTCACCGCGAACCTGAAGAAGTCGGCCAGCGTCGAGGACATCAATGCCGCGATGAAGGCTGCCGCCGAGGGACCGCTCAAGGGCATCCTGAAGTACACGGACGCTCCGATCGTGTCGTCCGATATCGTCACCGACCCGCACAGCTCGATCTTCGACTCCGGCCTCACCAAGGTCATCGACGATCAGGCCAAGATCGTGTCCTGGTACGACAACGAGTGGGGTTACTCCAACCGTCTGGCCGACCTCATCGGTCTCGTCGCCAAGTCTCTCTGAGCGAAGGTCCGGTAACAGTGGCAGTTCAGACTCTCGACGACCTGCTGAACGCTGGGGTCGAGGGGCGCGCCGTGCTGGTGCGCTCCGACCTCAACGTTCCGCTCGACGGTGACCGGATCACCGATCCCGGGCGCATCATCGCTTCCGCGCCGACGCTGAAGGCGTTGGCGGAGGCGGGCGCCAAGGTCATCGTCACCGCCCATCTGGGTCGCCCCAAGGGTGAGCCCGACCCGCAGTACTCCCTCGCACCGGTCGCGGTGAAGCTCGCCGAGGTGCTGGGACGCAACGTCCAGCTCGCCGGCGACGTCGTCGGGCAGGACGCTCTGGCACGTGCCGAGGGGCTCACGGACGGCGACGTTCTCCTGCTGGAGAACATCCGCTTCGATCCGCGGGAGACCAGCAAGGACGAGGCCGAGCGGACGAAGCTCGCCAAGGCCCTGGTCGAGCTCGTCGGCGACGACGGCGCGTTCGTGTCCGACGGGTTCGGTGTCGTGCACCGCGCGCAGGCGTCGGTGTACGAGGTGGCCAAGCTGCTCCCGCATTACGCGGGCAGGCTCGTCGAAGCCGAGATCAAGGTGCTCGGCAAGCTCACCGAGGAGCCCGAGCGGCCGTACGCGGTCGTGCTGGGTGGGTCCAAGGTGTCGGACAAGCTCGCGGTGATCGAGGCGCTGGCCCCCAAGGTCGACACCCTCGTCATCGGTGGCGGCATGTACTACACGTTCCTGGCGGCGCAGGGCGTGTCGGTCGGCAACTCGCTGTGCGAGGAGTCGATGATCGACACGTGCAAGGCGCTGCTCGAGCAGTACGCCGACGTGATCCACATTCCGCAGGACGTGGTCATCGCCGATTCGTTCTCGGCCGACGCCGAGTCGAAGATCGTTTCCGTGCTCGAGATCCCGGACGGCTGGATGGGTCTCGACATCGGACCGCAGTCGGTTCGCCGGTTCGCGGCGATCCTGACCAGCGCGAAGACCGTGTTCTGGAACGGCCCGATGGGTGTGTTCGAGTTCGCGAAGTTCGCCGCGGGCACCAAGGGTGTCGCCGAGGCGATCATCGAGGCCACCGGGAAGGGCGCGTACAGCGTCGTCGGTGGCGGTGACTCCGCCGCGGCGGTGCGCCAGCTCGGTCTGCCCGAGGACGGGTTCTCGCACATCTCCACCGGTGGCGGCGCCTCCCTCGAGTACCTCGAGGGCAAGGAACTCCCCGGCATCGCAGTTCTGGAGGCCTGAGACATGGCACGGAAGCCGCTGATCGCCGGCAACTGGAAGATGAATCTGAACCATCTCGAGGCCATCGCGCTGGTTCAGAAGATCGCCTTCTCGCTCCCGGCGAAGTACTTCGACAAGGTCGACGTGACGGTGATCCCGCCGTTCACCGACATCCGCAGCGTGCAGACCCTCGTCGAGGGCGACAAGCTCCTGCTCACCTACGGTGCGCAGGACGTGTCGGCCCACGATTCGGGTGCGTACACCGGCGAGATCAGCGGCTCCATGCTGGCCAAGCTGGGCTGCACGTTCGTCGTCGTCGGGCACTCGGAGCGCCGGACCCTGCACTGCGAGGACAACGACACCGTGCTGGCCAAGACCAAGGCCGCGCTGAAGAACGGGATCACCCCGATCGTCTGCATCGGTGAGGGTCTCGACGTCCGTGAGGCCGGCGAGCACGTGTCCTACAACGTCGAGCAGTTGCGGGGCTCGCTCGCCGGACTGTCCGCCGAGGACGTCGCCAAGGTCGTCATCGCGTACGAGCCGGTGTGGGCCATCGGAACCGGCCGCGTGGCCAGTGCCGCGGATGCGCAGGAAGTGTGCGCCGCGATCCGCGCCACGCTCGGTGAGCTCGCCTCGCCGGACGTCGCGTCCGGTGTCCGCGTTCTGTACGGCGGCAGCGTCAACGCCAAGAACGTCGGCGAGATCGTCGGTCAGACGGATGTGGACGGCGCACTGGTGGGCGGCGCCTCGCTGAAGGCTGACGAGTTCGCCACGCTGTCGGCGATCGCCGCGGGCGGACCTCTGCCGTAAGGCGCCTTCGGCGCCCGTGCGCCTTTCCGGTAGCTGTAGGTACCGGAAAGGCGCACGGGCGCGGAGCGCCTGTAGGGTGTACGAGGTCGTTGTTGTTCCTACTGGATGGGTGGACGTAGACAGACATGGAACTGTTCCTGGATATCTTGCTGGTGGTCACCAGCTTGCTGCTGATTCTGCTGGTGCTGCTGCACCGCGGTAAGGGCGGCGGTCTGTCCAGCCTGTTCGGCGGCGGTGTCCAGTCGAGCCTGTCCGGTTCCACCGTGGTCGAGAAGAACCTCGACCGGCTCACCGTCTTCACCGGCCTGATCTGGTTGATCGCCATCATCGGCATCGGCCTGGAGATCAAGTTCGGCTGATCTGCTTCACCATGCAGACGGGCCGTCACCGGTCGATACTGGATGCATGATCGAAACCCCACGTGAGGCCACTGAACCACTTCGCGAAGACATTCGGCTCCTGGGCGGCATCCTCGGTCAGATAGTGCGGGAACAGGCCGGGGACGGCGTCTTCGACCTCGTCGAGAAGGCCAGGGTCGAATCGTTCCGGGTTCGTCGTTCCGAGATCGACCGCGCGGATCTGGCGGACATGTTCACCCAGGTCTCCACGAGCGACACCATTCCCGTCATCCGGGCCTTCAGCCACTTCGCTCTCCTGGCCAATCTTGCCGAGGACATCCACCGCGAACGCCGGCGTGCCGTCCACGTCGCCGCCGGTGAACCCGCCCCCGACAGCACCCTGACCGCCACGTTCGCCAAACTCGACGCCGCGCACCTCGACAGCGCCGTCGTCGCGGACGCGTTGCGCGGGGCGCTCGTGTCGCCGGTCATCACCGCCCATCCCACCGAGACCCGCCGCCGGACGGTGTTCGAAACCCAGTCCCGGATCACGGAACTGATGCGCTACCGCGAGCGCACCGCCCTGACCGAGACCGAGACGGCCGACGTCGACGTCCGGCTGCGGCGGCAGATCCTCACCCTCTGGCAGACCGCACTGATCCGGTTGTCGCGGTTGCGGATCCAGGACGAGATCGAGGTCGGGCTGCGGTACTACGACGCGGCACTGTTCGAGGTCGTCCCGAAGATCAACGCCGAACTGCGCACTGCCCTGCGGTCGCGGTGGCCGGACGCGGATCTGGGCGGGGAACCGATTCTGCGTCCCGGGTCGTGGATCGGCGGAGACCGCGACGGCAACCCCTACGTCACCGACGAGGTGGTTCGGCAGGCCACCACCCGTGCCGCGGCCACCGCCCTCGAGCATCACCTCGGCGAACTCGAGACGCTCGAGCGCGAACTGTCGATGTCGGCTCGCCTCGTCACCGTCACCCCCGGGCTCGACCTCCTGGCCGCGGCGTCGCAGGACGATTCCCCGTTCCGCGCCGACGAACCCTACCGGCGCGCGGTGCGGGGCATCCGGGGGCGTCTCACGGCCACCGCGCACCGCATTCTCGGTGAGGCACCCGATCACGGGCTCGACCTCGGGCTCGCACCGTACGACACCCCGCGGCAGATGCTCGACGAACTCGACATCGTCGACGACTCCCTGCGGCGTGGTGGCGACGGCACCATCGCCGACGACGGGCTGGCGAACCTGCGGGATTCGGTGGCGGTGTTCGGTTTCCACCTCTCCGGTCTCGACATGCGGCAGAACTCGGACGTGCACGAGACCGTCGTCGCCGAGCTGCTGGCGTGGGCGGGCGTGCACGCCGACTACCCGTCGCTGTCCGAGGACGAGCGGGTGGAGCTGCTGTCGGCGGAGCTGTCGACCCGGCGCCCACTGACCACCGCGAACGCGAAGTTCAGCGAGCTGACCGCGAAGGAGCTCGCCATTCTCCAGGCCGGCGCCGACGCGGTCCGGACACTCGGTGCGGGTGCCGTGCCCAACTACATCATCAGCATGTGCACCTCCGTCAGTGACATGCTCGAGGCCGCGGTGCTGCTGAAGGAGGTGGGCTTGCTCGACCCCGGATCAGGGGAGGCCCCGTCCTGTCCGGTGGGCATCGTGCCGCTGTTCGAGACGATCGAGGACTTGCAGCAGGGTGCCGCCACCCTCGAAGCCACCCTGGAGGTGCCGATCTACCGGGCGCTGGTGACCTCGCGCGGCGACTCCCAGGAAGTGATGCTCGGGTACTCCGACTCCAACAAGGACGGCGGCTACCTGGCGGCCAACTGGGCGCTGTACCGCGCCGAGCTGGATCTGGTGGACGCCGCACGCAAGACGGGAATCCGGTTGCGGCTCTTCCACGGTCGCGGCGGCACCGTGGGTCGCGGCGGCGGCCCCAGCTACGAGGCGATCCTGGCGCAACCGCCCGGCGCGGTGGCCGGCTCGCTGCGGATCACCGAACAGGGCGAGGTGATCGCCGCCAAGTACGCGGAACCCCGCCTCGCGCAACGCAATCTCGAAACGCTACTCGCCGCGACCCTCGAAGCCACCCTGCTCGACGTCGAGGGACTTGGCGACGACGCCGAACCTGCGTACCGCATCCTCGACGAGCTCGCTGCGCTGGCCCGCCGCGCCTATGGCGAATTGGTGCACGAGACACCCGGATTCGTGGAGTACTTCGAGATGTCGACTCCGGTCGCGGAGATCGGGGCCCTCAACATCGGCAGCCGGCCCGCCTCACGGAAGCAGACCACGTCCATCTCCGACCTCCGGGCCATCCCGTGGGTGTTGTCGTGGAGTCAGTCCCGGGTCATGCTGCCCGGGTGGTACGGCACGGGTGCGGCGTTCGAGGAATGGACGCAGGGCGACCCCGAGAGGGTGGCCACACTGTCCCGCCTGTACGCGAAGTGGCCGTTCTTCCGGACCGTGCTGTCGAACCTGGCCATGGTGATGTCGAAGTCCGACATGGGCCTCGCCGCCCGCTACGCGGAGCTGGTTCCCGACGAGGAACTCCGCCGACGGGTGTTCGGCAAGATCGCCGAGGAACACGAGCGGACGATCCGGATGTACAAGGCGATCACCGGGAACGACACCCTGTTCGCCGACAACCCCGGTCTGGAGAGGTCGGTGCACAACCGGTTCCCGTACCTCGAGCCCCTCAACCACCTGCAGGTGGAACTGCTGCGCCGCTACCGGGCCGGGGACGACAGTGATCAGACGCGCCGCGGCATCCAGCTCACGATGAACGGGCTGGCGACCGCGCTGCGCAACAGCGGGTAGCCGGACGGGTTCCCGCGCCCCGTGAGATTTGCGTGAACTTTCTTGCGGGGCGGGGGAACCGAACCGTCCGTCGCTGCGTCAAAACGGGAAAGAGCACGAACGTTTCCGAGACGAATTGGGGCGACGGATGAGACGCTGCGCGGGCAACCCGGACTATTGGCGCGGGGGAATCGGACGGCGGGGGACGAGCACGGCGTTTCCGCGTCGTGCCGGTCGGATCGTCACCGACTGCCGGGTCACCCGGTCACCGGTCGAGCAGGACCCTCGGTCGCCCGCCGGGTTACCGGCGGACGACGAGGACCCCGTCGGATAAGAGCGTCAGTTCGGCAGCCGGGACGCGGCCGACGTGTCGAGCAGCCACCGGGTCGCGGACAGCCCGCGGGCCCCGGACGCCGGGATCTCGACGGGGGGAGCGCCCGCGATGGCGGCGGCCACGGCCTCGGCCTTCGCGTCACCCGACACGACCAGCCACACCTCGTCGGCGTGCCGGACGGCGGGCAGGGTCAGCGTGACCCGCACCGGCGGCGGCTTGGGGGAGTCCGTCACCGCGACCACGAACCGGTGCTCCTCGCGGACCGCGTCGGTGTCGGGGAACAGCGAATTGACGTGTCCCTCACCCCCCATGCCGAGCAGGTGGACATCGAACACCGGGACCTGCTTGCCGCCGGCATGCGCCCCGAGTACCTGCGCATACGCGACGGCGGCCGCCTCCGGATCGTTCTCGTAGATGCCGTCCGCGACGGGCATGGTGTGCACCCGGTCGGGATCGACGTCGACGTGGTCGAGCAGCGCGGCCCGCGCCTGCACGTCGTTGCGTTCCGGGTCGCCGGCCGGCAGGAAGCGTTCGTCACCCCAGAAGATGTCGATCGCACGCCAGTCGATGTCGCCCGGGTTCTCCCGGACCTTCTCGAGCAGGCCGATCCCGGTGCCGCCGCCGGTGAGGACCACCGACGCCGTGCCGCGGTCCTTCTGGGCGGCGACGACGGTGTCGACGAACCGCTCCGCGGCCTTCGTCACCAGCGTGTCGGTGTCGGGGTGGACCTCTACGTGGATGTCACTCATACGTCACCTTCGTCAGCCCGGCGAGCGCGGTCTCGTAGACCTCGTCGGGGTCGAGTCTGCGTAGTTCTTCGGCCAGGCACTCGCTCGTTTCCCGCCTGCGGAGCGCGACCCGCGCATCGGGCTTGCCGGTGCGTGACAGCGTCGCCGTGGTACCCGTCTGGGGGCGGCTGATGGTCAACGCACCACCGTCGGCGAAGTTGATCTCCACGAACAACGGGCCGACCCGCCGGGTGACCGGGACGTCGACGCGGCTCGCCAACCACCCCGCGATCATGTCGACGGCGGGTTCGTCCACCAGTCCGGACACCACCGCCGACGTGATCGGCGAGTGCGGCGGCTGGTCGACGGCCGAGGTCAGGAGCGCACGCCAGTAGGTGATGCGACTCCAGGCCAGGTCCGAGTCACCGGACGAGTACGACGCCAGACGGCTCTTGATCTCCGCAGCCGGATCCGCGCGATCGGTCGCGTCGGTGATCCGCCGGATCGCGAGCTTGCCCACCGGATCCTCGGCGGGAACCTCCGGGGCGGTCTCCGGCCACCACACGACGACGGGAGTGTCGGGGAGGAGGAACGGCACCACCACGCTGCTCTCGTGGTCGGCGAGCTCGCCGAACAGGCGGAGCACGACGACCTCCGACGCGCCGGCGTCGCCGCCGACGCGGATCTGCGCGTCCAGGCGGGGTTCCGCGTCACGGGACCCCCAGGCGACGACGATGACCCGGCACGGATGCTCCCGGCTCGCCTCGTTGGCGGCGTCGATGATGTCCTCCGAGTACTCACTGTCGCGGGTGCACACCACCAGCGTGAGTACTCGTCCCAGGGTCACCGCGCCGCCGGTCTTGCGCAGCTCCACCAGTTTCTTGTTGACCTGCCCGGTGGTGGTCGCGGGAATGTCGGTGATCATCTACGGCCTTCTCCATTCGCGACCGGTGCGGTGCATCATTTCGTCTGCCGACGGCGGGCCCCACGTGCCGGCCTCGTACGGTTCCGGCCTGCCGTCCGCGGCCCAGTGCTCGAGCACGGAGTCGAGGATTTCCCAGGACAGTTCCACCTCGGCGTTCACGGGGAACAGCGAGGGCTCACCGAGGAGCACGTCGAGGATGAGGCGCTCATACGCCTCGGGCGACGACTCCGTGAACGCCTGACCGTAGCTGAAGTCCATGTTGACGTCGCGGACTTCCATGCTCGACCCCGGCACCTTGGACCCGAACCTCATGGTCACACCCTCGTCCGGCTGCACCCGGATGACGAGGGCGTTCTGCCCCAGTTCCTCGGTCATGGTCTGATCGAACGGCAGATGCGGTGCGCGCTTGAAGATCACGGCGATCTCGGTGACCCGACGTCCGAGCCGCTTCCCGGTGCGGAGGTAGAACGGCACCCCCGCCCAGCGGCGGGTGTCGACCTCGAGGGTGATGGCCGCGAACGTCTCCGTGGTGGAGTCCTTTGAGAACCCTTCCTCCTCCAGCAGTCCGACCACCCGGGTACCGCCCTGCCAGCCGCCCGCGTACTGCCCGCGCGCGGTGGTCTCGTCGAGCGGCTGGGCGAGCCTGGTGGCGGAGAGCACCTTGATCTTCTCCGCCTGCAACTCGGACGGTTCGAAGCTGATCGGCTCCTCCATCGCGGTGAACGCGAGGAGTTGCAGCAGGTGATTCTGGATGACGTCGCGTGCCGCCCCGATGCCGTCGTAGTACCCGGCGCGTCCACCGAGACCGATGTCTTCGGCCATGGTGATCTGGACGTGATCCACGTAGTGGGCGTTCCAGATCGGATCGAACAACTGGTTCGCGAAGCGCAACGCCAGGATGTTCTGGACGGTTTCCTTGCCGAGGTAGTGGTCGATCCGGAAGACCGTGTCCTCCGGGAAGACCTCGTTCACGACCGCGTTGAGCTCACGTGCGCTCTCGAGGTCGTGACCGAACGGCTTCTCGATGACCACCCGACGCCACTGGTCGTCGTTCGACTGCGCGAGACCGGCTTCGGACAGCTGCTTCAGGACGACCGGGAACGCGTCCGGCGGAATCGCGAGATAGAACCCGTGATTGCCGCCGGTCCCGCGTTCGCGTTCCAGCGTCCCGAGAGTGTTGGCCAGTTCCTGGAAGGCCGCCGGGTCGTCGAAGGTGCCCTTGACGAAACGCAGGCCCTCCGACAGTCGCTCCCAGACGTCCTCCCGGAACGGGGTGCGGGAATGGTCGCGGACGGCATCGTGGACGATCTTGCCGAAGTCCTCGTCCGACCAATCCCTGCGGGCGAACCCGACGAGAGCGAACCCGGGCGGCAGAAGACCACGATTGGCCAGATCGTAGATGGCGGGCATCAACTTGCGCCGGGCCAGGTCGCCGGTGACACCGAAGATCACCAGCGCACAGGGCCCGGCGATGCGTGGTAGGCGCTTGTCCCTACCGTCGCGGAGTGGATTGACCCAATCGTCTGACGCTGCGGGCTCGCTCACGTATCAGCTCTTCTGCCCTGCTGCGCGCAGCTGCTCCGCGGTGGCCTCCAGAAGCTCGGTCCAGGACACCTCGAACTTGTCGACGCCCTCGTCCTCGAGGACCTTGAACACGTCGGTGAGATCGATGCCGACGGCGCTGAGCTTGTCGAACACCTGCTGCGACTCGACCGCGGTGCCGGACACCGTGTCGCCGGCGACCTCACCGTGATCGGCGAACGCGTCGAGAGTCTTCTCCGGCATCGTGTTCACCGTGTTCGGAGCCACCAGTTCGGCGACGTACAGGGTGTCGGGGTAGTCGGGGTTCTTGACTCCGGTCGACGCCCAGAGCGCGCGCTGCGGGCGCGCACCGTCGGACAGCAGACCCTGGAACCGCGGCTGCACCTCGAAGACCTGCTGGTAGGCGGCGTACGCGAGACGGGCGTTGGCGAGCGCCGCCTTGCCGCGCAGCGCGAGCGCCTCAGGGGTGCCGATCTTGTCGAGCCGCTTGTCGATCTCCGTGTCGACGCGGGAGACGAAGAACGAGGCCACCGAGTGGATGCGGGACAGGTCGTGACCGGCCGCCTTCGCGGCCTCGAGGCCGTCCAGGTAGGCGCCCATGACGAGTTCGTAGCGTTCCACGGAGAAAATCAGCGTGACGTTGACGCTGATGCCCTCACCGAGCACCTTGGCGATGGCCGGGATACCGGCCTCGGTGGCCGGGATCTTGATGAACAGGTTCGGGCGGTCGACGATCTTCCACAGTTCGACGGCCTGCGCGACGGTCTTGTCGGCGTCGTGCGCGAGGCGCGGGTCGACCTCGATGGAGACCCGGCCGTCGACGCCGTGGCTCGCCTCGAACTGCGGGGCGAGGACGTCGCAGGCGGCGCGCACGTCGTCGGTGGTCACCGTGCGGATGGTGGCCTCGACGTCGGCACCGCGCTCGGCGAGCTCCCGGACCTGTGCGTCGTAGACGTGGCCCTTGCTGAGTGCGGCCTGGAAGATCGACGGGTTGGTGGTGACACCGACGACGGACTTGGTCGCGATGAGTTCGGCGAGGTTGCCGGACTCGATGCGGTCACGGGAGAGGTCGTCGAGCCACACCGACACGCCTGCTTCGGAGAGCTTCTGGAGGTTGGGGTTCTGAGTCATGGCTGTCTATCCCTTCACGCGTGCGAGTGAGCGCTGTGCGGCGGCGGTGACGGCTTCGGCGGTGAAGCCGAACTCGCGGAACAGGGTCTTGTAGTCGGCGGAGGCGCCGAAGTGCTCGATGGAGACGATTTCGCCTGCGTCGCCGACGAAGCGGTGCCAGGGCATGGCGATGCCGGCTTCGACGGAGACCCGCGCCTTGACCGTCGGGGGGAGGACGCCGTCGCGGTAGGCCTGGTCCTGGGCGTCGAACCATTCGACGCACGGCATGGACACGACCCGGGTGGGGATGCCGTCGGCCTCGAGGGTTTCGCGGGCGGCGACGGCGAGCTGCAGCTCGGACCCGGTGCCGATGAGCACGACCTCCGGTGCGCCGGTGGAGGCGTCGGCGAGGACGTAGCCGCCGCGGGAGACACCCTCGTAGCTGGTGCCCTCGAGGACGGGTAGGTCCTGGCGGGTCAGGGCGAGGCCGGCGGGAGCGCGGGTGGCCTCGTCGGCGCCCTTCTCGAGGACGGCGCGCCAGGCGTGGGCGGTCTCGTTGGCGTCGCCGGGTCGCACGACGTACAGGCCGGGGATCGCGCGCAGCGCGGCGAGGTGCTCGATCG
>NZ_JAAXPA010000100.1 GCF_012396235.1 Rhodococcus opacus
ACGCCCGATATTCACACGACGGCGGGAAAGCTCGCCGACCTGCGTAATCGTCAGGCCGAAGCGCAGCACCCCAGCGGTGACGCCGCGGTCGAGAAGGTCCACGCCAAGGGCAAGCTCACCGCCCGCGAACGCATCACCGCCCTGCTCGACGACGGCAGCTTCGTCGAACTCGACGCCCTCGCCCGGCACCGCTCGGTGAACTTCGGCCTCGCCGACAACCGCCCCGTCGGCGACGGCGTCGTCACCGGCTACGGCACCGTCGACGGCCGCGACGTCTGCGTGTTCTCCCAGGACGCCACCGTCTTCGGCGGCTCCCTCGGCGAAATCTACGGCGAAAAAATCGTCAAGGTCATGGACCTCGCCCTCAAAACCGGGCGCCCCCTGATCGGCATCAACGAAGGCGCCGGCGCCCGCATCCAGGAAGGCGTCGTCTCCCTCGGCCTCTACGGCGAAATCTTCCACCGCAACGTCCAGGCCTCCGGCGTCATCCCGCAGATCTCCCTGATCATGGGCCCCGCCGCCGGCGGCCACGTCTACTCCCCCGCCCTGACCGACTTCGTCGTCATGGTCGACCAGACCTCCCAGATGTTCGTCACCGGCCCCGACGTCATCAAAACCGTCACCGGCGAAGACGTCACCATGGAAGACCTCGGCGGCGCCCACACCCACATGGTCAAATCCGGCGTCGCCCACTACGTCGCCTCCGGCGAACAAGACGCCCTCGACTACGTCAAGGACCTGCTGTCCTACCTGCCCAGCAACAATCAGGCCGCGGCCCCCCGGATGCTGCCCACCGACCCGATCACCGGGTCCATCGACGACTCCCTCACCGCCGAGGACCTCGAACTCGACACCCTCATCCCCGACTCGGCGAACCAGCCCTACGACATGCACGAGGTCATCCGCCGCATCCTCGACGACGACGAATTCCTCGAGGTCCAGGCCGAACGCGCCGGCAACATCGTCGTCGGCTTCGGCCGCGTCGACGGCCGCTCCGTCGGGATCGTCGCGAACCAGCCCACCGTGTTCGCCGGCTGCCTCGACATCGACGCCTCCGAAAAAGCCGCCCGCTTCGTGCGCACCTGCGACGCGTTCAACGTCCCCATCATCACCCTCGTCGACGTCCCCGGCTTCCTGCCCGGCACCGACCAGGAATACAACGGCATCATCCGCCGCGGCGCGAAACTCCTCTACGCCTACGGGGAGGCCACCGTCGGGAAGATCACCGTCATCACCCGCAAGGCCTACGGCGGCGCCTACGACGTGATGGGCTCCAAGCACATGGGCGCCGACGTCAACCTCGCCTGGCCCACCGCCCAGATCGCCGTCATGGGCGCCTCCGGCGCCGTCGGCTTCGTCTACCGCAAACGCCTCCTCGAAGCCGCCAAGAACGGCGACGACGTCGACGCGCTGCGCCTGCAACTGCAACAGGAATACGAAGACACCCTCGTCAACCCGTACGTCGCCGCCGAACGCGGCTACGTCGACGCCGTCATCCCCCCGTCCCACACCCGCGGACAGATCGTGGCCGCCCTGCGCCTACTCGAACGCAAAATGGTCACCCTCCCGCCCAAGAAGCATGGGAACATCCCCCTATGACCGC
>NZ_JAAXPA010000101.1 GCF_012396235.1 Rhodococcus opacus
GTCGGCGGCACCTACCAACGATTTTCGAGTAGTGAGGGTTTGAATAGTGACAATGACCGATGTGGATTTGACGGCTACGTGTTTGATTGGTGGTCGGTGGGTGCCGGGGTCGGGAGCGGATGCCATCGAGGTGTTCAATCCTGCGACGGGGCGGGTGATTACGGAGTTGGTGCCGGCGTCGATTGAGGATGCGGAGGCGGCTGTGGTGGCTGCGTCTCGCGCTTTCGCCGACTGGGGTTCGCGGCCGTTGTCGGAGCGGGTGCGGTTTTTGTATCGGATGAAGGTGATCCTCGAGGACAATGTCGAGTCGTTGGCTCGCACGATCACGATCGATCAGGGTAAGACGTTGGATGAGGCGCGCGGTGAGGTGGGGCGGGCTGTCGATTTCTTGGAGACGGCGATTGCCGCTCCGATGCTGTATCACAGTGACGCCGTGAACGTCACCACTGGTGTGGATGCGCGGCGGGTGCGGGAGCCGTTGGGGGTGTGTGTGGCGGTGACGCCGTCGAATTTCCCGGTGATGAACACGGTGCAGTTCTCGGCGTGGGCTCTGGTGACGGGTAATGCGTTGATCATCAAGGCGTCCGAGCAGGATCCGCTCGCGTCCACCGCGGTGATTCGGTTGCTGCAGCAGGCGGGTCTGCCGGATGGGGTGCTGAATTTGGTGCACGGCCGGGCGGATGTGGTGAAGCATTTGATTGCCCACCCGTCGGTGGTGGCGGTGTCGTGCATCACGTCGTCGCCGACGGCGCGGGCGATCTATGCGGCGGCGGCGGCAGCGGGGAAGCGGGTGCAGGCCAATGGTGGTGCGAAGAATCCGATCGTGGTGGCCGCGGATGCGGATCTCGATAGGGCGGCGGCCGGGATCGTGTCCTCGTCCTATGGGATGGCGGGTCAGCGGTGCCTGGCGGGGAGTCGGGTGGTGGTGGTCGGTGACGTCTACGGCGATCTGATGGACCGTGTGGTGGCGTTGGTCGATCAGTTGGTGGTCGGTGACGGTATGGCCGAGGGTGTGACGATGGGTCCGGTCGTCAGCGCCGAGAGCAAGGAGCGGATCCTGGCGGCGCTGGGGGAGGCGGAGGATCTGGGTGCGACGTTCGTCCTCGATGGTCGGAACGTGAAGCCGGTGGGTGGGGCGGGGTCGGAGAACGGCTATTTCATCGGGCCGACGATTGTTGCCGATTTGGATCCGCGGCACGGGGTGGAGGGTCGGGAGTTGTTCGGTCCGGTGATCAATGTGCATCGGGTGGACACGCTCGCGGAGGCGATCGCGTTGTCGAATGACACCGAGTTCGGTAACGCTGCCGCGGTGTTCACCAGCTCTGGTGCGGTGGCGGCGGAGTTCGAGCGGGGTATCCGGGCCGGCAATGTGGGTGTCAATGCGTTTCCGGCGCCGCCGGCGAATGTGACGATGGGCGGGTACGGTGCCTCGTTCTACGGTGACCTGCATGTGTGTGGTGCTGCGCCGTTGGATTTCTTCACCGATCAGAAGCTGGTCGTCACACGATGGTGAGCACTATGCGGCGAGCCAGTGGGAACGCGACATGAACTCCGC
>NZ_JAAXPA010000103.1 GCF_012396235.1 Rhodococcus opacus
TCGACCTCCTCGACGCCGACGAAAAACAGCTGATCCTCGAGGACTGGAACCACACCGATCATGCGACAACCACCGACACACTGGTGTCGATGTTCGGTGCGCAGGTGACGCGCACACCCGACGCGCCCGCGGTGGTGGACGGAAACCGAACACTGACCTACGCCGAGTTCGATGCACGCGTCAATCGCCTCGCCCGACACCTGATCACCCAGGGCGTGGGCCCGGAAACCATCGTGGCACTACGAATGCGCCGCTCCCTCGACTTCGTCGTCGGCGTCTACGCGACCCTCACCGCCGGTGCAGCTTACCTGCCCATCGACCCCCACCACCCAGCCGAACGCACACACTTCATACTCGCAGTGGCACAACCCACCTGCATGCTGACCACCCACGACGACCAAGACGATCCGCCCGACCCGGTACCGGTCCTCCACCTCGACACCATCGATCTGTCACCGCTGTCCGGGGCGCCGGTGACCGACGCGGACCGCCGCGCACCGCTACGCCCGCAGAACACGGCCTACGTGATGTTCACCTCGGGATCGACCGGCCGCCCAAAGGGGGTGACCGTGGCGCACAGCGCGATCGTCAACGAGGTGCAGTGGGTTGCGTTCGACTACGGCTTGGGTGACCGTCTTCTGCAGAGCAACGCGGTGACCTTCGACGCATCGACCCCCGACCTCTTCGCACCGCTGCAGGTCGGGGGCTGCGTGGTCTTGGCAGGGCCCGACGGCCAACGCGACCCCGACTACCTCGCCGAACTCATCCGGGCACAGAAGGTCACTCACGTGGCGTCGGTGCCGACGGTACTGACCGCCCTGATGGCCAGCCGATCACCCGACGTCCTCCGCGGCGTGCGGGTGGTCTACCTCGGCGGTGAAACGCTGTCCGGGCAGACGGTCGCACGGTTGGCGGAGTTCGGTCCGGCGACGGTATGGAACCAGTACGGGCCCACCGAAACCACCGTCAGCGTCATCTGCCACCGCTGCACCCAACACGAAGAGTCGGTGGTACCCATCGGCACACCCCAGATCAACTGCCACGCCTACGTGCTGGACCACCGCTTGCATCCGGTACCGGTGGCGGTGGTGGGCGAGTTGTATGTGGCCGGGGTCCAGCTGGCCCGCGGATACCACAGCCGACCCGCACTGACCGCCGAACGGTTCGTCGCCAACCCCTACGGCCCACCCGGCGAACGCATGTACCGCACCGGCGACCTCGTCCGCTGGCACCCCGACGGCAACCTCGAATACCTCGGCCGCCGCGACCTCCAAGTCAAAATCCGCGGCCACCGCATCGAACTCGGCGAAATCGAAGCAACCCTCACCACCCACCCCGACATCACCCACGCCGCAGTGACAGTCCACCACGACCACCACACCGGCGACCGACTCGTCGGCTACGTCGTCCCCCGCAACCACACCCCCCTCGACCCCACCACGATCCACACCTTCGCCGCCGACCACCTCCCCGACTACATGGTGCCC
>NZ_JAAXPA010000104.1 GCF_012396235.1 Rhodococcus opacus
TGGCGCTCCTCGGGTTTATGTGGGCGCCATTTCTGCTGCTCAGGGTGGGTTGTGTTGTTGGCCGCACTGTTCGGCGTTTCACCGATGATATGAGGGACGCGCACGCGCAGCACCTCTAGGTTTCGGGGTTACCACACCTACCTCAACCCGGAGGCCCGCTACACGTGCGCGTCAGTACTGCATTTAACCGTCTCCTGAAGATCCCCGGCGCATCGGTATCGGCGGTGTCGATCACAGACACCGATGTCGAGGTCGAGCTACGCCTGCGTGCCCGCCGACTCGAGTGCCCCTGCGGGCACACGTCGCCGGCAACATATGACCGGTCCACACGCCGGTGGCGGCACCTTGACCTCGGCACACACCGCCTGTGGTTGGTCTACGAGATCCGCCGCATCCACTGCCCACACTGCGGGGTGCGCACCGAACACGTGCCGTGGGCGCGGCCCACCGCCCGGCACACCCGAGACTTCGAAGACACCGTCCTCTGGCTCGCCGCCCGCACCGACCGCACCTCCGTCTCCACGCTGATGCGCTGCGCGTGGGAAACGGTCACCGCAATCATCAACCGCACCGTCGACGAATTACTCGACACCCGACGACTCGAGCGGCTCTACCGCATCGGCGTCGACGAAATCTGCTACCGACACCCGCACAAGTACCTGACCGTGATCGGCGACCACGACACCAAGACCGTGGTGCATATCGAACCCGGCCGAAGCACCGAATCCCTCGCGGCTTTCTATGAGCAGCAACACGAGTCCGACCTCGACTCGATCGAGTCGGTATCGATGGACGGATCGAAGGCATATCGCGTCGCCACCGAGGAACACGTGCCGAACGCCCGAATCTGCTTCGACCCCTTCCATGTCATGCAGTGGGTGAACCGGGCGTTGGACCGAGTGTTCGCCGACGCCTCCTCGGCCAACCGCCGCAGAATCGAGCTCTCGAGCGGCAGTTGGCGCAAGGTCCGCATCGCGTTGCGAACCGGCGCCGAACGACTCACCGACCAGCGCCGCGCCCTTCTCGACACCCTCACAGATCAGGATCAGCAGGTCGGGCACGCATGGCGACTGAAAGAGCAAATGCGGGACTTGTTCCGCGTCGTCAAACCCTCACGCGCCAAACGGCATCTACGCACATGGATCGACGACGCCGCACACAGCGGAATCCCCGCATTCACAATGCTCGCCCAACAGATCGACAAGCACTACGACGGAATCATCGCCGCAGTAGAACTCGGCATCTCCAACGGACTCATCGAAGGTATCAACTCAAAAATCCGACTGATCAACGCTCGCGGCTACGGGCACCACTCCGCCGAATCGCTGACCTCGATGATCTACCTGAACCTCGGAGGAATCGACCCCAAACTACCCACACAAAGGTGAGGAGCGCCA
>NZ_JAAXPA010000105.1 GCF_012396235.1 Rhodococcus opacus
CTCAGGCCGCCGCGACGGCGGGTTCCGCATACGCGACGGCGAGCTCGCCGCCGTCCACCGTGACACCGATGGTGCCACCCGGTTCGATTTCGCCTCGCAACAGCGCACGACCGATCTTGGTCTCCACCTCGTGGGCGATGTACCGCCGCAGCGGCCGCGCACCGTAGACCGGGTCGAAACCGTGTTCGGCGATGAGCCGGCGTGCTTCCGGCGTGATATCCAGGTGTATCTGGCGCTCCGACAACCTGTTCCGAAGATCGGTGAGCTGCAGCTCGACGATGTGCTCGATCTGGGGCAGCGTGAGCGGAGTGAACAACACGATGTCGTCGACCCGGTTGAGGAACTCGGGACGGAAGTGCCCGCGCAGCTCCGCCAGCACCCGCTCCCGGGCGTCCGGCTTGATCTCGCCGTCGGCTGTGACTCCGTCGAGGAGATGCTGGGATCCGATGTTGGAGGTCATGATGATCACCGTGTTCCGGAAATCGACCTGCCTGCCTTGAGAATCGGTGATCCGGCCGTCATCGAGCACCTGCAGCAGGGTATTGAAGACGTCGGCGTGGGCCTTCTCGATCTCGTCGAAGAGCACCACGGAGTACGGCTTGCGGCGTACCGCCTCGGTGAGCTGGCCGCCCTCGTCGTACCCGACGTACCCGGGGGGCGCACCGATGAGCCTGCTCACCGTGTGCCGCTCCTGGTATTCGCTCATGTCCAGGCGCACCATGTTGTCTTCGCTGTCGAAGAGGGCACTGGCCAGCGTCTTTGCGAGCTCGGTCTTTCCCACGCCCGTCGGGCCCAGGAAGATGAACGAACCGATCGGCCGGCGCGGATCACGGATACCGGACCTCGCCCGGATCACCGCGTCTGCGACCAGTTGCACGGCCTCGTCCTGACCGACGACCCTCTCGTGCAGAATCTCGTCGAGCTTCAACAGCTTCTCCCGCTCGCCTTCCTGCAGCCGGGCGACCGGGATACCCGTCCATGCGGCCACGATCTCTGCGATCTCGTCTTCGGTGACCACTTCACGCAGCAACGGATTCTGTCCCTGCCTGGTGGCCAGTTGCTCCTCCGCCGCCTCGAGCCTGCGTTCCAACTCGGTGATCTCGCCGTATCGCAACTCGGCGGCCCGATTGAGGTCGTAGTTGCGCTCCGCCTCCTCGGCCTCGTGGCGCAATCGTTCCAGCTCTCCCCGCAGCTCCTGCACCCGCCGGATCGCCTGCCGCTCCGCCTCCCACTGAGCGTGCCGGGCGTCGGCCTCGGCCCGTAGATCGGCCA
>NZ_JAAXPA010000106.1 GCF_012396235.1 Rhodococcus opacus
CCGTCGGGGTGCCAGCGGACGAGGTCGCCGGTGCGGTACATGCGTTCGCCGGGTGGGCCGTAGGGGTTGGCGACGAACCGTTCGGCGGTCAGTGCGGGTCGGCTGTGGTATCCGCGGGCCAGCTGGATCCCGGCCAGGTGCAGTTCTGCGGTCACGCCGGTGGGGACGGGCCGGAGTCGGTCGTCGAGGACGTAGGCGTGGGTGCCGCGGATCGGGCCGCCGATGGTGACCGGGCCGCCGGGTGGCAGTGGTCCGCTGCAGTTGCTCATCACGGTTGTTTCGGTGGGGCCGTAGCCGTTGAAGAAGCGGCGGGGTGCGTGGGTGGGGGAGGTGTCGGTGGGTGTGGCCCAGCGGGTGAGCAGGTCGGGGGTGCAGGCCTCGCCGGCGGAGAGGACGGTGTGCAGGGTGTGGAGGTGGGTGGGGTCGATGGTGGCCAGTGCGGCCGGTGTTATCACGGCGTGGGTGACGTGGGTGGTGTGGAGGAGGTGGGTGAGTTCGTCGCCGCCGAAGACGGTGGGTGGGGCGATGACCATGGTGGCGCCGGCTCCGGTGGCGAGGAGCAGTTCGAAGACCGAGGCGTCGAAGCTCGGGGATGCCACGGCCAGGGTGCGGGAGTCGGGGGTGATGGTGAATCGTTCGCGTTGTTCGGCGGCGAGGTTGGCCAGCCCTTGGTGGGTGACGACGACGCCTTTGGGGGTGCCGGTGGAGCCGGAGGTGTAGAGCAGGTAGGCGGTGTTGGTGGTGTGCAGGGGTCGGAGTCGGTCGGTGTCGGTGATCGGACCTGAATCCATGGTGTTGCAGCGGTTTTCGAGGTCGGGGGTGTCGATGACGAGCCAGGGCAGTGGTTCGGGCAGGGTGGTGGCGTGCTCGGTGGTGGTCACTCCGAGTGCGGCTCGGGAGTCCGAGAGCATGTGGGTGATGCGGTCTTTCGGGTAGTTCGGGTCGATCGGGAGGAACGCGGCGCCGGTTTTGGTGGTCGCCCAGACTGCGAGGATCGCTTCGGGGGAGCGGGGGAGTGCGATGGCGACGGTGTCTTCGGTGCCGATGCCTTCGGCGATCAGGATCCGTGCCAGTTGGGAGGATGCGGTGTCGAGTTGTTCGTAGGACAGGTGGTGGTCTTCGTATGTCACCGCCGGTGCGGTGCGGTTGTGTGCTGCGGCGGTGGTGAGCAGTTGTGGCAGTGTCGTTGCGGGGTGTTCGGGGCCGCCGGTGCGGTCGAGCAGGTTCCGTCGTTCGTCGGCGTCGAGGAGGTCGAGGTC
>NZ_JAAXPA010000107.1 GCF_012396235.1 Rhodococcus opacus
CCATGTCGGCAGTGATCCCGAGTTTCTGAGCGTAGTTTTGGGCGTCCGCCGCGGCGACCACGGTGGGGTCCTCCTTTTGTTGACGGTGCTCGGATACCCGAACACCTGCCGGATGAAGATCAATTAGGTGAAAGCGAACATGCTCGAACGCTTTCGCGCAAGCCGACCACGCGAATTTTTCTCAGAAAGTAGTGATGCGTGGTCATCGACCGAGCCTACGGTGCGGGAGTCACGATGTGGGGCAGGCTGCCCGAATCGCGTCGCTGAGCTCGTCTCCACGGCTGGCGAGCGTGTTCAGAATGTCGCCGCGTTGCCCGCCGTCGACGGCGGCCGCGAGTTCCCGATAGTTGTTCGCGTAATCGGTGAGCAATCCGGTCAGTTCGGTAGGAAGCGTGGGTGTGGCGGCGTTCGCACCGTCGGCCGCCGCCCGAAGGGCCGCCGCCGCGGCGCTCGCCTTCGCGCCGGTATCCGCGGCATCGGCGTTGGCGGCGTCGATGAAGGCGTTGTAGGTGTCGATGGTGTCGCCGGCACGGTTCACGAACATCGTGCACTGTTCCACGAGCGCCTCCCGCTCGGCTGCGGCCTTCTGTGAGGACGACGCGGCCACCGATGAGGACGTCGCCTCCGCGGCGTACTCGGCGGCCTGAGAATCGTTCTGCTGCGCGGTCCCCTCGATGGCGCCGCCGCATCCGGCGATGACGCCCACACCGACGATCGCCGCGACGGCAGCACTCGCCGGCCCCCAGCGGCGCCTCGACGTGCGCATTCGTCTCCCCCATGTTTTCGACGACATCGACAAGTTCAACATTCGGCCCCGGATCTGCGCAAACGCTACCGGAGAGTAACCCGAACACAGTGTGCCGACTGCGCCGCGATGGTGAAAGATAAGGGTCGCGCCATATTCATAAAGGAGATGGGTCGGGCCTAACAAGGCCGCGATCGCATGGAGAGGACGCCACACCGCGCGTCCCACCACAATGAGGAGCAACGTTGTCAGACCTGATCCAGGGACCCGCGTCTCAACCGGATTCCGCCACACCCGGCGCCGGAGCGGCCCAACCTTCCAACCCCAGTGCGACCCCGGGTTCCGACGGCCGCGTTCGCGTCATCCGTGAGGGTGTTGCGTCTTATCTGCCGGATATCGACCCGGACGAGACCACGGAGTGGTTGGAATCGTTCGACGGACTGTTGGACCGGTCCGGACCGACCCGTGCCCGGTATCTGATGTTGCGGATGCTCGAGCGGGCCGGGGAGAAGC
>NZ_JAAXPA010000108.1 GCF_012396235.1 Rhodococcus opacus
GTAGAAGTAGTTCGTTAGCTGCGACTGCAGAACCCAGATCTGATTGAGCAGCAACAACTCTGCAGAGGTGTCATAGCGGAGATAGCCGACGATGGTGCGTACTACGGCCCAGTTCTTCTGCTCGACGTGTGCCCCGTCGTTGGAGTTTCCGGGACGCGAGCGGGTGAAGGTGATCTGCTGTCTGTTGCACCAGTCGAGCAGGTGGTGGTTGATGAACTCGCTGCCGTTGTCGGAGTCGACGCCGAGGAGTGGGAACGGCATGATGGCAGCGATCTCGTCGAGTGGCGGCGATGAACCCATTTGCGGGCCTTGTTGCGCACACTGCGGTTCTCGGTCCAACCGGTGGCGATGTCGGTGACCGTCAGCGTGTAAGCGTGCTCACCGACGGCGTTGCCGCCCTCGTGGCCGACCAGGTCGATCTCGGGCGTTCCCCGGCGCCGCATCATCCCACTGCGCCCAGGTGCGGATTGTGGATCTGGGACTCGAGCAGGGAACCGGGCTTGGTATGTGATCGGCCCTTGAGTTCATGGTTCTTGCGTTCGGGCGCCAGCCGTCGGTCGATGGTGGCTGCAGACATGCCGACCAGCAACAGTGCGGTAGCGTCGTCGATGTCGAGTTCACCGAACGCACGCAGAATGGGCACGAGGTCGGGCAGTGCCGGCGAAAGCCGCTTCCCGGCAGGCATCCCCAGCACCGCCCAGCAGAAGATCAACGCTGCAACAACGTTCGGCCCGTACGTCGGTGGGCGCCCGGTTCGGGGACGGACCACCTTCGGAATCAACGCTGCCCGCAATGCCTTGCGGGCGTGGTCGCGATGCCAGCCGGTCGTGGCGCACAGGTCGTCTAGGATCTTCGCTTTGCCCGGCTTGTCGGCGCGCTTGTAGCGGGTCGCGATCGCCGTGGTGACGGCTCTGCGTTCAGCCATGGTCAGTCCCATCCTCCGGCCCTACCCTCGACCACCACACCGACGTGATCGACACGCCGCTACGCGGGCGTTCTCACGTGAGGCAACGAAGGGGCTTACGCGGGCATTTTGGATGAGTCAACGCG
>NZ_JAAXPA010000109.1 GCF_012396235.1 Rhodococcus opacus
CGCCACAGTGGTGCGGGGTCCGGGCCCTCCTCGCCCTGCTGCTGCGCACCCCGGAAGCGTGCCGCGAAGACGATCCAGCCGATGGTGGCCATGAGCAGGAAGCTGACCAGGCGGTAGACGACGATCGCGGACACCGCCTCGGCGCCGGTCATTCCGCTGGCGGTCAGTGCGGGGACGAGCACGGCGTCCATGACACCGAGCCCGGCGGGCAGGAGTGGGATGGCCGAACGGGCGGCGTTGCCCGCCGCGTACGCGACGGCCAGTCCGGCGAACCCGGGATGTGCGCCGACCGCGTAGCACGCGAAGGCGAGGCATGCGGCGTCGGCGATCCAGTTGAACAGCGACCACCCGAACGCGCGGGCGGTGTCGCGGCGATCCATCCGGACGGCGCTCATCTGGTTCACGATGTGCTTCCATCGGCGAACACCGGTCAGCGGAGACTTCTTTCGAAGCGCGTTGAATCCGCGTAGCGCGGTGATGCCGACACCTTCGAGGGCGTCGGGCCGCGAGGCGGCGTACTGAGCCACCACCAGGAAGGCGCACAGGCCGCCGAACGTGAAGATCAGCGAGAACGGGTTGGTCTCGGCCCCGACGAGCAGTGCGCCCGCCAGTCCGACGAGCGCCAGGCCGATGGCCTGGAGGGCGCCGGCCATCACCAGTTGCCACGTCGCGACCACCGGTGAGGCACCCCAGAGGCGTGTCTGCCGGTACCTGAACGTCGTTGCCAGAACCGGGCCGCCCGGCAGCGTCACGCTCATCGAATTGGAGGCGAACGTCACCGCGAGGGACTGCCGCTGTCTGATGTGCACGTCCGCGACCCCCAGCAGGCAGCGCTGGACCCGGGCGAAACTCGACATCGACGCCAGCGACGCCGTGACGGCCGCGGCCACCCATCCCCATCGGAGGTCGCCGAGGTTCTGGACGCTCTCGGAGAGGTCCGGCCAGATGAGGACGATTTCCACCGCGAGCACGACGACGAGCAGGCCGCCGATCACCCATTCGACTCGACGCCTGCGGGGCGTCGGGCGGGTGTCTTGGGCGTC
>NZ_JAAXPA010000011.1 GCF_012396235.1 Rhodococcus opacus
CCGCGTCCGCGGCGAGCACCCGGATGGTGTCGACGGCCTTGGTGTCCAGTTCGGTCCAGTCGGCGGGGTGAACCGGTTGCGTGAGGACGTGGATGTCGTCTGTGATCGACACGGGCAGAAGTCTCCTGACATGGGTGAACGTGGAGCCTGAGGATGCGTGGGCCTCTTGTGCGACTCCAGCCTAGTGTGCGGTCGTATCCGGGTCGATTCGGTTCGCGCATTACGGCGGTCTACCATCGTTTGTAGTAGAGGGTCGGCCGTCGCGAAGGACTTCGGGAGCAGGCGCCGGCATTCGGATGTGGAATTACGCGTGGTGCGAGGAGAGAACGTGCGGACAGGGCATCAGCCGAGCGGACACGGCTTCGGCAGCCCCAGCCCCGCCCCCCGCGCGACCGACACCGGTACGGTGCTGGGTCGCGTCACGGGCAAGGTCCTGGCCTACATCGCATTGACCAAGCCGCGGGTGATCGAGCTGCTGCTGGTCGCCACCATCCCGGCAATGCTGCTGGCGGATCGCGGCAACGTCGACATCGCGCTGATCCTCAGCACGCTGTTCGGCGGATGGATGGGTGCGGCGAGCGCGAACTCGCTCAACTGCGTCGTCGACGCCGACATCGACAAGGTCATGAAACGCACCGCTCGCAGGCCGCTGGCCCGCGACGCGGTGCCGACGTCGCACGCGTTCGTGTTCGGGATGACTCTCGGTGTCGCGTCGTTCCTGTGGCTGTGGTGGCGGGCGAATTTGCTCGCCGGCTGCCTGGTCGTCCTGACCATCGCGTTCTACGTGCTCGTGTACACGATGGTGCTCAAGCGCCGGACCTGGCAGAACGTGGTTTGGGGCGGCGCCGCGGGCTGCATGCCCGTCATGGTCGGCTGGTCGGCGGTCACCGGGTCGCTGAGCTGGCAGCCCATCGTGCTGTTCCTGGTCATCTTCTTCTGGACGCCGCCGCACACGTGGGCCCTCGCCATGCGCTACAAGGAGGACTACAAGGCGGCCGGTGTCCCGATGCTGCCGGTGATCGCCACCGAGGAGCACGTCACCAAGCAGATCCTGCTGTACAGCTGGGCGATGGTGATCACGTCCCTCGTGCTCGTCCCCGCCGCGGGTGTCGTGTACGCCGTCGTGACGCTCGTCGCCGGTGCCTGGTTCCTGCTGATGGCCCATCAGCTGTACCGCAGCGTCCGCGGCGGAGCGGCCGTGAAACCGCTCCGCCTGTTCCTGCAGTCCAACAACTATCTGGCCATCGTCTTCGTCGGTCTCGCCGTCGACTCCGTGCTGGGACTGCAGACCGTCGGCAGCCTGCTGAGCTGATCCTCCGCGTCAGGGCCGGAGTTGACGCTCCGCGTCAGGGCACCAGCACGATCGATCCCGTCGTGGCACGCGCCTCCAGGTCGCGGTGCGCGTCCTCGGCCCGCTCGAGCGGGTACTCCGCGCCCACCCGGACCGTCAGCGAACCGTCGGCCAGGGCGGAGAACACGTCGCCCGCCCGCCACGTCAATTCCTCACGGTTGCGGATGTGATGCGCGAGTGTGGGCCGGGTGAGGAACAGCGAACCGGCCGGGTTCAGCCGTTGCGGATCGAACGGCGGCACCGGGCCGCTCGCCGCGCCGAACAGCGCGACCGTCCCCCGGATCCGCACCGACGCGAGACTGGCCTCGAACGTGGACGCGCCGACACCGTCGTAGGCGGCTGCGACGCCCTCGCCGTCGGTCAGTTCTCGCACCCGGGCGGCGATGTCGTCGTCGTATCGCAGCACCTCGTGTGCGCCGGCGTCGCGGGACAATTGTTCCTTGGCGTCGGAGGACACGGTGGTGATCACCCGCGCGCCCAGCGTGGTCGCCATCTGGGTCAGCAGCAGGCCGACTCCGCCCGCTCCGGCGTGGACGAGGACGGTGTCGCCGGACTGGATCGGGTAGGTCGAGTGGGCCAGGTAGTGGGCCGTCATTCCCTGCAGCAGAGCGGAAGCGGCCTGCGGGGCGGGCACGGAGTCGGGGACGGCGATCGCGGCCGCCGCGGGGACGACCACCTTCTCGGCGTAACTGCCGGGGGCGGAGCACCAGGCCACCCGGTCGCCGGGAGCGATACCGGTCACGTCGCCGCCGACGGCCTCCACGACTCCGGAGCCCTCGTCTCCGGGGATGTAGGGCAGCGGCCGCGGATACAGCCCCGTCCGGAAGTAGGTGTCGATGAAGTTGATGCCGATCGCCTCGGTGCGAACCAGAAGATCCGTCGCTCCGATCCGGGGTTCGGGAACCTCCGCCGGTTCGAGGACGTCGGGACCACCGAGACGGGAAACCTGTATCGCGCGCATGGATTCAGTTCTACACGGCGAGTGCCGCCGTTCCGAGCCTGGCGGACACGACGCCACTACCGCCCAGTATTCTCGGGGTCATGAGTACCGACACCCACGCGGATCAGGCGCCCGCGAGCCCGGCGCCCTCGCTGCCGTCCCACACGGTCGACGCGATCAAGAAGTTCGTGGCCGAGCACGGCGGTTCCGCCAGCGCCGTCATCCAGCCGATCGGACTCGCCGGCGTCCGCATCACGCTCGTCGGCGCCGACGGCATCCTCGGTGACCAGGTGGTCAAGGATCTCGCCACCGCCAACGCCGTCGTCGCATCCTTCGACGACGTCACCGTCTCGGAGTGGGACCGCGCGATCACCAGCATCGTCACGCCCCGCAAGGGGCACTTCCAGAAGATGGCCGGCTGGGTCGCGCGGCAGACGCGGTTCCCGAAGGCCCGCAACGAGCGCTAGACGCTCGCGGTGTCCGGCTGCGTGACGTACTCGCGGGTGCGTCCCGCAGCCCACACCGCCGCGGTGGCCGCGGTGCACAGCCCGGCCCCCGCAACGTGGAATGCCACCAGGGCCGCGGGAACGTCCGTGAAGAACTGGACGAGTCCGATCAGCGCCTGCGCCACCACCAGCGCGAGCAGAACCTGCACGCGGATCTTCACCGCGCGGGTTGCGTCCACGGCGTACAGGCCGAAGCACAGGCCGACCAGCAACGCCAGGTAGCCCACCAGCAGCTGGGCGTGCAGGTGCACGAGCGTGACGATCTCCACCTCGAGGCGGGGAACCACGCGGTCGAGACTCTTGTCTCCCGCGTGCGGTCCGGCGCCCGTGACCAGCGTTCCGGCGGCGAGCACCCCCGCCAGCGCGACACCCGACAGCGCGGTGAGCCACCGCAGAGGGGCGGGGATCACGTCGATTGCCGGTGCGTCGTCGGGTTCGCAGATCTTCACGTACATCACGGTCGCCAGCCACACCATCGCCATCGACGCGAGCAGGTGTACCGCGACCGTCCACCACAGCAGTCCGGTGAGCACCGTGACACCGCCGATGACGGCCTGCACGACGGTGCCGAGGGGCATCATCCACGCGTAGACGAGGACCTCTTTACGGCGGCGGGCGCGGGTGACCGCGAGGACGATCAGGGCCGCGGCCACGACGACGACGAACGTGAGCAACCGGTTGCCGAATTCGACGGCCTGGTGGATGACGGCGACCTCGCCGTGCCCGACCGGCACGAAGCTGCCGGGGAAGCACTGCGGCCAGGTGGGGCAGCCGAGGCCGGACGCGGTCACCCGCACGACGGCTCCGGTGACGGCGATTCCGCCCTGCGTGAGGATCACCGCGAATGCGATGACACGCTGCACGGTCAGCGACGGAAGGGGGAGACGGTCTACCAGGCTCAGAAACCCGCGATACAGCACGACGTCGATGGTAGAGGGCCGTCAACTACAGCGTGTCGTTGGGCTGGTGGCGGCGCGCTCGACTCCGTGCTACTCGCCGCGAATCCGCAGGATGCCGGTCACCGTACCTTGCCAGAAGTCGCCGGTGTCGGTGACGAGTCCGGACATCTGGAGGGTGTCGTTGACCGCGGTGCCGGGGAGTGGGCTGGTGTGCTCGACCGAGCCGTCCGCCGGATCGATCACCGCGAACGAGAAGCCGTCGAGGGGTGTCGTGACGTCGAATCCCTGACGGATCACGGTGTACAGCAACCCGTCACCGGTCGAGAGGTGGGGCACCGCCGCGCTGCGGACGTCGTTGCTCCACACCTGGTGGCAGCCGATCGGGTCGATGTCGACACGGGTCATGCCGCCGGTGAAGGGGGCGTTCGTCGGAACCGCATCGCCCGCGCCGTCCGGGACGGCGGGATACGGGTAGCCGTACGTCCCGGCGACGTACACCGAATTGGCGATGCCGATCGGCGAGTTCTCGCTGCCGCCCGGGTTGCCGAGCACGGGGAGGGAGCAGATCTCGTCACCGGAATCGGCGCGGAAGACCCGAAGACTCACCTGCGGGTCGGCGTTGTCGACGATCGCGACGAAATCGCTGCCGGTCGACGGCCCGAAGTAGGTGGGGGTGGAGCCGGTGCCGCGGCTGAGTTGCCCGGGTTTACGGTCCGGACCGCGGTCGTATTCCCGCCGCCAGTCCACACGCACCGCGCCGTCGCGGAGCGTGAACTGGTACAGGGCGTGCGTCGTCGCGACCGCGGTGCCGGCGGGCGAGGTGGAGATGCTGTTCTGGACCTGTTCGCCCGCGGCCAGCGGCAGGCTGTGCGCGACGCCGGCGCGATCCACCGCCCCGACGACGCCGCCGCCCGTTGCGAACCAGACGTTGCCCTGCCAGTCCGGCGTCAGCCCGGTCACGTTGTCGCCCGGCGGAACACTGCCGGACAGGTCGACGCGCGAGTCGACGGTGATCCGCCAGCGGCCGTCGGGGTCCCGCGAATGCCCGAGGCGCAGTAGCTGACGGTTGCCGTCCACCGCGACCAGTCTGTTGTCGTTGTCGAGGAACGCGTACACGCCGCCCAGGAGGCTGCCCTTCGCCAGTGCGAACGTGGCGAGCGAGGCGCCGAACGGGGCCGCGGGGGCGGCGGGGTCGATCAGGTGCACCGTCGGGACCTGGCCGGCCACGGACGTGCACAAGGCGACGACGAGCCGGTCGGAACCCTGCAGGAGGGTCGGGCACGCCGACACCAACGGGTACGCGGACAGGGTGAGCGGGCCGGTGCCGGGACCGGGCAGCGGAGTGACGTCGGTGGACCCGGCGTCGCCGTGCATCGTGGACGTGCCTGCGGGTCCGAGGAACGGGTTCGGCGCGGCCGGTGGTCCCCACTGCGGTGCGGCGCCCGCGGGCAGGGTGCCGCAGCCGAGAACGGCGAGCAGGACTGCCAGAACGGTGCCGACGGTGCGGGCGCGGCGGGCTGCGTGTCGGCGGCTCACGTGAATCGGAACGTCCGGGACGCCAGGGCTCCCGCGGCCGCACCCCAGACGACGAGGACCACGACGCTGAGCAGGTCCACCGACCCCGACAGTGCGGCGTCGAGCGCGTGTGCGAGCGCACCGGACGGAATCAGCCGGGCCCCGGTGTGCAGGAGCCAGGGCAGGTCGCCGGTGGCGAACACCACGCTGCCGACGCCGACCATGACGAACCACAGGATGTTGGCCAGCGCGAGGACGATGTCGGCGCGGAGGGTGCCGCCGAGCAGCAGTCCCATCGCCGCGAACGTCACGGTGCCCAGGGCGATGATCACGGCGCCGAGGACGAGTCCCCACGCACTCGGACGCCAGCCGAGCGCCAGTCCTATGGAACCGAGGAGCACCGATTGCAGGGCGACGACGATGACCACCGCGGCGCTCTTCCCGGCGATGATTCCCCACGTCGGCAGGGGAGTGGCGCCGAGCCGTTTGAGGGCCCCGTACCGGCGGTCGAAACCGACCGCGATGGCCTGGCCGGTGAACGCGGTGGACATCACCGCCACCATCATGACGGCGGGCACCACCTTGTCGACCCGCGACGTTCCGAGGTCGCCGATGGGCAGCAGGCACAGGCCGATCAGCAGCGTGATCGGGATGAACATGGTCAGTAGCAGCTGTTCGCCGTTGCGCAGGAGCAGTTTGAGTTCGAGCGCGGTCTGCGCCCGCAACATGACCGCCGCGCCGCTCGGGCGAGGGTCGGGTGCGAACGTGCCCGGGGCGAAACGATTCTCCGTCAGACGGTCATTGGTGCTCATCGTCATCCCCTCAGTTCCCGGCCGGTGAGTTCGAGGAACACGTCCTCGAGGCTGCGCTGGTCGACGCGGATGTCGCTGATCAGGGCGTCCAGATCGGCGCACCACGACGCGACCGACGCCACCACCTTCGGATCGATCGGCCCTTCGACGAGATAGGTGCCCGGTCCGGACTCGGCGACCCGGAAACCGTCGGGGAGGGCTCTCGCGAGGGGCTCGGTGTCCAGACCGGCGGGCGCGCTGAGCCGCAACTGGCCTTCGGCGCCGCGGCTGGTGACCTCCGCCGGCGTACCCGCAGCGACGATCGACCCGTGGTCGATGATGACGAGTCGGTCCGCGAGTTCCTCGGCCTCGTCCATCAGGTGCGTCGTCAGCAGCACACTGACGCCGTCGCGGCGCAGGGCGTCGATCAGTTCCCACACCAGCAGGCGGGCCTGGGCGTCGAGTCCGGCGGTGGGTTCGTCGAGGAAGACCAGTTCCGGCCGGCCGACCAGCGCGCAGGCCAGGGACAGGCGCTGCTGCTGCCCGCCCGACAGCCTGCGGTAGGGGGTGCGACGGGAATCCTCGAGTCCGAGGCTGCGCAGCAACCAGTCGGGGTCGAGGGGGTCGGCCGAATAGGCCGCGACGAGGTCGAGCATCTCACCGGCGCGGGAACCGGGGTAGGCGCCACCGCCCTGCAGCATCACGCCGATCCGGGCCCGGACGGCGCCGGCGTCCGCGACGGGGTCGAGTCCGAGGACGCGGACGGTGCCGCTGTCCGGGCGGACGAAGCCCTCGCACATTTCGACGGTGGTGGTCTTACCCGCGCCGTTGGGGCCGAGCAACGCGACCACCTGTGCCGGTTCGACGGTGAGATCGAGTCCGTCGACGGCCCTCACACCGTCGAAGGTCTTCACCACGCCTTCCAGGCGTACAGCAGGTTGCGCCGATCCGGGCGTTCGCGAGGTCACGGGGAATCAGCGTAAGCCCTGGCCTGGTGTGACCCGGCCGGTGCCCCGGCTTTCCGCGTCGGCGTCGTCCCGGGGCGGATCCTGGGTGTCCGGCACGGTCGGCTGCTGCTCCGAACCGACCCGCCACGGCAGCCGGTTGCGGGTGATCACGATCAGCGTTCCGGCTGTGAAGATGGTGGCGATGGCGGCCTGCACGATGACGAACGGCTGGTACTCGCCGCCGTTCGGCATCAGGATGACGCTGACGATGGACGAGAAGACGATGGCGGGGACGCGGAAGGCGGGTGCTGTGGCCCACGCCGCGAGCGGCAGGACCGCCCACAGCAGATACCAGGGCTGCACCACGGGGAAGAGGAGGACGACCGCGCCGAGGGACAGCCCCAGCGCGCCGACCGCGTGGATGCGGCCGACGAGCGTGGCGACGAGCATCCGCAGTGTGATGAACGCCGCAGCGACGGCCGCGATCGGCCGGGTCAGGCTCAGCACCGCCGTCGTGTGGTCGCCGAGGCCCAGGAGGACCCCGGCCAGTCCGGTGCCCAGTCCGAGGAGCGTGGGGATGGACATCCAGCTGCGGACCGCGTTCGCGGTGCCGAGGGTGTGTACCCAGCCGATGCCGAGTCCGCTGGACGTGCTGATGACGAGGGTGACCGCCAGGGCCACCCCGCCGAGCAGGGCGGCCGCCGTGAGCACGGCCTTCGGGGTTCCGCCCCACCTCCGGGCCAGCGCCATTCCGACGAATCCCAGTGCGAGGAGGGAGGGGATCTTGATCGTCGACGACAGGGCGATGAGCGCCGCCCCCGACAGCAACAGGAGCAGGGACTGCCCGCGGATCGGCTCCGACCGTTCGACGGCCCGCAGCGCCAGCTCGATCCCGGCCAGCATGAGGCCGAGCATGAGCGCCTCGTTGTGAATCCCCGCGACCAGGTGGAACAGCAGCAGGGGGTTGGCGGCGCCCAGCCAGAGGGCGCTGACCTCGGCGACGCCGCAGCGTCGCGCCAGCCGGGGGAGCGCCCACACGATCATGGCCACACCGGCGAGGGCCAGCAGCCGGTGCAGGAAGATCCCCGCGACGATGTTCTCGCCGGTCAGCCAGCTGATACCGCGCCCCATCCAGAGGAACAGCGGACCGTACGGCGCCGGCGTGTCGCGCCAGATCGTCGGCACGGTCCGGGTCAGGACGTGATCGACGCCGAGCGCACCCGCGGGACCGATGGCGTAGGGATCGAGCCCACGGGCCGCGATCTCGCTCTGCGCGAGGTATGAGTACACGTCCTTGCTGAACATCGGCGGCGCGACCGACAGCGGGATGATCCACAGCAGCAGGGTGCGGTCGAGCTGGGAGCGGTTGAGGCGACGCACCGCCCCCGACTGCAGACTGCCGATCGCGAACCGTCCGAGGAGGAGCCACGCGAGCACGATCATCACGGTGCCGGTCATGGTCAGCGTCAACGCCACACTGGGGATCCGGGCGGGCAGACCGATGACGCGAAGACCCTGGACAGGGTTCTGCAGTACCGGCTGGGCGCCTGCGCCCAGCGCACCCACCGCCATCAGGACGGCTCCGGTCGCACCGAACCGGCGGATCCCGCGGAGCTGCGCGGTCTCCTGCTCGTTCAGGCCCGCGGTTTCCGGCTCGTCGCCGTGCAGCGCGGCCGCCACCGAGGGTCGCGGGGAGCGGCCGTCGATGCCCAGCGCCCGCCGGGCGAGCTCGGCCGGATGTCGAAGAGCGGCGCGAGCCGTGAAGGTCGGCTCCGCGCGGGTCGGCTCCGGGTTCTCGGGGGTCTGCGGCACACAGGCAGCGTAGCGGTGCGCCGAACACAGTCGGTTCAGCCAGTATTCCCGGGCCCGAGCCGCACATAATCACAGGTGTAAGGCAGGGCACCCTTAGTAGACCTGCGATCCGAATTCCGTCACACTGGTGTTGTGAAAACGGAAACGACACCACGTGCAACGAAGGAAAGCGCAGTTCACGCGCCTTCCTCGGCGGCGCCTGTCGAAACCGCGTCACCCGTCGCCGTCGGCCACGAAGGCCACACCCGAGCTGCCGTCGTGAAGCTCCTCCTCGAGGAGGGGCCGATCACCGCGTCGGAAATCGGAACCCGCCTCGGTCTGAGTGCCGCCGGTGTCCGTCGTCACCTCGACGCGCTCCTGGACTCCGGCGAGGCGCGCGAGGCGTCCTCCGTCGCCGTGCGTCACCGCGGGCGGGGACGACCCGCCAAATACTTCCAGATCACCGCCAAGGGCCGCGGCCGGCTCGGCCACGCGTACGACGACCTCGCCGGCGCGGCGATGCGTCAACTGCGGGAGGTCGGGGGAGACGCCGCGATCACCGATTTCGCTCGTCGCCGAGTCCAGGCGATCGTCGGAAACGTGACCCCGGCAGGCGATCACAGCGCCGAGGGCCTCGAAACCACCGCCGACGCCATCGCCGACGCGTTCACCACCGCAGGATTCGCGGCATCGACGCGCCCGGTCGGCAACGGCGTCCAGATCTGCCAGCACCACTGCCCGGTCTCGCACGTGGCCGAGGAGTTCCCGGAACTGTGCGAAGCCGAGCAGGAAGCGTTCGCCCAACTTCTCGGCACCCACGTCCAGCGGCTCGCGACCATCGCGAACGGTGACTGCGCATGCACCACTCACGTTCCACTCGTCCCGCCGTCCGGTCCCAAATAACAACGCTTTCCCGATAGACCCCCTAGTCAGCAACCTGTTTTCCACCGGCGACCAGCCCTCGCCGGTCTCGTAACAAGACTCCGGAAGGAGCTCGCATGACCGTCACATCAGACCAGGTGACATCCACTGCGTCGGCCAACGCCGAGCCGCTCACGCAGGAAGAGACCATCGCGTCACTCGGGCATTACGGGTACGGCTGGTCCGATTCCGACGAGGCCGGTGCCAGTGCGCAGCGCGGTCTGTCCGAAGACGTCGTGCGCGACATCTCGGCGAAGAAGAGCGAGCCGGACTGGATGCTCGACATCCGCCTGCGCGCGCTGAAGACCTTCGACAAGAAGCCGATGCCGAACTGGGGTTCGAACCTCGAGGGCATCGACTTCGACAACATCAAGTACTTCGTGCGCTCGAGCGAGAAGCAGGCCGAGAGCTGGGAAGACCTGCCCGAGGACATCAAGAACACGTACGACAAGCTGGGCATCCCCGAGGCCGAGAAGCAGCGCCTCGTCGCCGGTGTCGCGGCTCAGTACGAGTCCGAGGTGGTGTACCACTCGATCCGTGAGGACCTCGAGGCGCAGGGCGTCATCTTCCTCGACACCGATACCGGCCTGAAGCAGCATCCCGAGCTGTTCCGGGAGTACTTCGGCACGGTCATCCCGGCCGGCGACAACAAGTTCTCCGCGCTGAACACCGCGGTGTGGTCGGGTGGCTCCTTCATCTACGTCCCGCCGGGCGTGCACGTCGACATCCCGCTGCAGGCCTACTTCCGCATCAACACGGAGAACATGGGCCAGTTCGAGCGGACTTTGATCATCGTCGACGAGGGCGCCTCGGTGCACTACGTCGAGGGCTGCACGGCGCCGATCTACAAGTCGGACTCCCTGCACTCCGCGGTCGTCGAGATCATCGTGAAGAAGGGCGGCCACTGCCGCTACACGACGATCCAGAACTGGTCGAACAACGTCTACAACCTGGTCACCAAGCGCACCAAGGTCGAAGCCGGCGGATCCATGGAGTGGATCGACGGCAACATCGGGTCCAAGGTCACCATGAAGTACCCGGCCGTCTGGATGATGGGCGAGCACGCTCGCGGCGAGGTTCTCTCCGTGGCATTCGCCGGTGAGGGACAGCACCAGGACACCGGTGCCAAGATGCTGCACCTCGCGCCGCACACGTCGTCGACCATCATCAGCAAGTCGGTGGCCCGTGGCGGTGGACGCGCGTCCTACCGCGGACTCGTCCAGGTCAACAAGGGTGCCCACGGTTCCAAGTCGACGGTCAAGTGCGACGCGCTGCTGGTCGATCAGATCAGCCGCTCGGACACCTACCCGTACGTCGACATCCGCGAGGACGACGTGACCATGGGCCACGAGGCCACCGTCTCGAAGGTGAGCGACGACCAGCTGTTCTACCTGATGAGCCGCGGGCTCACCGAAGACGAGGCCATGGCCACGGTCGTGCGCGGCTTCGTCGAGCCGATCGCCAAGGAACTCCCGATGGAGTACGCCCTGGAACTGAACCGCCTGATCGAACTGCAGATGGAAGGGGCGGTGGGTTAGTGACCACGCCAGAAACTGGTGTCCAGAATCTCGGAGTCGCGGGAGCCGTCGCCGGCGAGAATCCGCGGATAGCGCGGACCGCCACCGGTTCGCCGATCAAGAACAAGGGTGAGGTCTTCACCTCGTTCGACGTCAACGCGTTCGAGATCCCGGGTGGTCGCGACGAGGTCTGGCGGTTCACCCCGCTGCGCCGACTCCGCGGACTGCACGACGGAACGGCCGTCGCGAACGGCACGGTCACCGTCGACGTCGCCGGTCCGGACTCCGTCCAGGTCGAGACCGTCGGGCGTGACGACGACCGGCTGGGCAAGGCCGGCGTGCCCGCCGACCGGGTGGCCGCACAGGCCTACTCGGGTTTCGAGACGGCCACCGTCGTGACCGTCGGCCGTGAGGTCGAGGTCGCCGAGACGATCAACATCACGGTCACCGGCCCGGGCGAGGACAAGGTCGCCTTCGGGCACCTGCAGATCCGGCTCGAAGCCTTCGCCAAGGCGACCGTCGTCATCGACCAGCGCGGCAGCGGCACATTCGCCGAGAACGTCGAATTCGTTCTCGGCGACAGCGCGCGCCTCACCGTGGTCGCCGTCCAGGACTGGGCGGACGACACCGTGCACGTCGCGTCGCATCACGCGCGGCTGGGCCGCGATGCGGTGCTGCGGCACAACGCGGTCAGCCTCGGCGGCGACCTCGTCCGCCTGTCCGCGACCGTCAAGTACGACGGTCCCGGCGGCGACGCCGAACTGCTGGGCCTGTACTTCGCCGACGCCGGACAGCACTTCGAGCAGCGACTGCTGGTGGATCACTCGCAGCCGCACTGCAAGTCCAACGTGGTCTACAAGGGCGCCCTGCAGGGTGATCCGAATTCGGGAAAGCCCGACGCCCACACCGTGTGGATCGGCGACGTGCTGATCCGCGCCGCGGCCGAAGGCACCGACACGTTCGAGCTGAACCGCAACCTCGTCCTCACGGACGGTGCACGCGCGGACTCGGTTCCGAACCTGGAGATCGAGACCGGTGAGATCGTGGGTGCCGGCCACGCCAGTGCCACGGGTCGATTCGACGACGAGCAGTTGTTCTACCTGCGCGCCCGCGGAATCCCCGAGGACGCGGCACGGCGACTCGTCGTGCGCGGGTTCTTCCACGAGATCATCAACAAGATCGCCGTCGCCGAGATTCGCGAGCGCCTCGAGGCGGCTGTCGAGGCCGAACTCGCCGCAGTCGGCGTGTGACCCGCGCCGCCGGACCACTACTTCCCATTTCTTCGAAGGATCACAATGTCTACCCCTGACGCTTCCACCCCCGAAACCTCGGTCCTGGAAATCAAGGACCTGCACGTCGACGTCGCGAACACCGACGAGAACGCCGAACCGATCAACATCCTCAAGGGTGTGAACCTGACGGTTCGTTCCGGCGAGACCCACGCGATCATGGGACCCAACGGGTCCGGCAAGTCGACGCTGTCGTACGCCATCGCGGGTCACCCCAAGTACCAGATCACCTCGGGATCCATCACCCTCAACGGTGAGGACGTCCTCGAGATGAGCGTCGACGAGCGTGCCCGCGCGGGACTGTTCCTGGCGATGCAGTACCCCGTCGAGGTTCCCGGCGTCTCCATGTCCAACTTCCTGCGCACCGCGGCCACCGCAGTCCGTGGCGAGGCCCCGAAGCTTCGCCACTGGGTGAAGGAAGTCAAGGAAGCGCTGACCGAGCTGGACATCGACCCCTCCTTCGGCGAGCGCAGTGTCAACGAAGGTTTCTCCGGCGGTGAGAAGAAGCGCCACGAGATCCTGCAGCTCGGTCTCCTGAAGCCGAAGATCGCGATCCTCGACGAGACCGACTCCGGTCTCGACGTCGACGCCCTGCGCGTCGTCTCCGAGGGCGTGAACAAGTACAAGGAACGCGAGCACGGCGGAATCCTGCTGATCACGCACTACACGCGCATCCTCCGGTACATCAAGCCGGAATACGTCCACGTGTTCGTCGGCGGTCGTGTGGTCGAGTCGGGCGGACCGGAACTGGCCGACGAACTCGAGGCGAACGGCTACGAGCGCTTCACTCAGGCTGCAGCAACGCAAGGAGCATAAACGCAGATGACCACCTCGGTGCGCGTATTCGACGTCACCCGGATCCGGGAGGACTTCCCGATCCTGGCGCGTACGGTCCGCGACGGAAAACCGCTGGTGTACCTCGATTCGGGCGCGACGTCGCAGCGCCCGAACCAGGTGCTCGACGCCGAGAGGGAGTTCCTCACCACCTGTAACGCGGCCGTGCATCGAGGCGCTCACCAGCTTGCCGAAGAGGCCACGGACGCGTACGAGAACGCGCGTGCGACGATCGCCGCGTTCGTCGGTGCCGACAGCGACGAACTCGTGTTCACCAAGAACGCGACCGAGTCCCTGAACCTCGTCACCCACGTCCTCGGCGACGATCGCTTCGAGCGGCACCTCGGCCCCGGTGACGAGATCGTCATCACCGAACTCGAGCATCACGCCAATCTCGTGCCGTGGCAGGAACTCGCGCGCAGCACGGGTGCCACGTTGCGCTGGTACGGCGTCACCGACGAGGGCCGGATCGACCTCGATTCGCTCGAGCTGACCGACGCCGTCAAGGTCGTGGCGTTCACCCACCAGTCCAACGTGACCGGAGCGGTGGCACCCGTCGAGGAGTTGGTGCGTCGCGCCCGCGCGGTCGGCGCGCTGGTGGTGCTCGACGCATGCCAGTCCGTACCGCACATGGCGGTGGACTTCCACGCACTCGGTGTGGACTACGCGGCCTTCTCGGGGCACAAGATGCTCGGCCCGTCCGGCGTGGGTGTCCTGTACGGGCGCCGGGAACTGCTGAACGCGATGCCTCCGTTCATCACGGGTGGATCGATGATCGAGACCGTCACGATGGAACGCACCACCTACGCGCCGCCGCCGCAGCGGTTCGAGGCGGGCGTTCCGATGACATCGCAGGTGGTCGGGCTCGGTGCCGCGGTCCGGTATCTCGAGGAGATCGGGATGGACGCGGTGGCGGCGCACGAGCACACCCTGGTCGAGGCCGCACTGACAGCGCTCGGTGCCATCGACGGCGTGCGCATCATCGGACCGACGACCGCCGAGGACCGCGGCGGTGCCGTGTCGTTCGTGGTCGACGGAATCCACGCCCACGATCTCGGTCAGATCCTCGACGACGAGGGGGTCGCCATCCGCGTCGGCCACCACTGCGCCTGGCCCCTGCACCGTCGTTTCGGTGTCGCGGCCACGGCGAGGGCGTCGTTCGCGCTGTACAACACGGTCGACGAGGTCGACGCTCTCGCGGCAGCGGTGCGGCGCGCACAGGAGTTCTTCGGGGAGGTTCCTGCATGAGAATGGAACAGATGTACCAGGAAGTGATCCTGGACCACTACAAGCATCCTCACGGCCGCGGCCTGCGCGAACCGTTCGGCGCCGAAGTCCACCACGTCAATCCCACGTGCGGTGACGAAGTGACGCTGCGCGTGCAGCTCGCCGACGACGGCACCGTGGTGGATGTGTCGTACGACGGCCAGGGCTGCTCCATCAGCCAGGCGTCGACGTCGGTGCTCACCGATCAGGTGGTGGGGATGCCGGTCGAGAAGGCACTGCAGACGGTTGCCGCATTCAACGAGATGGTGAGCAGCCGCGGTACCGTCGAGGGGGACGAGGACGTCCTCGGGGACGGCATCGCCTTCGTCGGCGTCTCGAAATACCCGGCCCGCGTGAAATGCGCGTTGCTGGGATGGATGGCATTCAAGGACGCGGTTGTTCAGATAGTGGACGACCGGGTCGTGGACGTACGGGATTCGGCCGTTCCGACAGCAGACGGCGAACCAGCTCGAATCGGAGGACAGGCATCATGAGCGAGACGCAGACGCCGGAGGCGGACGCCACGGCCGTACCGGAGCAGGCGCCGGCCGACCAGGGCGGCGAGACCGCTACTGCATCGTCGAGTGCGATTACCGACCCGAAACGCCTCGAGGAACTCGAGGAGGCGATGCGTGACGTCGTCGACCCCGAACTCGGCATCAACGTCGTAGACCTCGGTCTCGTGTACGGGATCACCGAGGAAGAGGACGTCGTGACCCTCGACATGACGCTCACGTCGGCGGCCTGCCCGCTGACCGATGTCATCGAGGACCAGTCGCGGGGTGCGCTCGTGCGCAGCGGTCTGTGCAACGAACTGAAGATCAACTGGGTGTGGCTCCCGCCGTGGGGCCCCGACAAGATCACCGAGGACGGCCGCGAGCAGTTGCGCGCGCTCGGTTTCACGGTCTGACCACCACCACTGGTGACACGGAGGGGCTCGGCGAGAACCATCTCGCCGAGCCCCTCCGTGTCGGTTCAGGCGCGTTTGCGTTCCGAGGTGGACGACTTGGAGGTGGCCTTCTTCGCGGCGGTCTTGGCCGGAGCCTTCTTCGCCGGCTTCTTCTTGGCGGGTGCGGCCTTCTTCCCGGCGGCGTCTACGCTGCGCTGCAGTGCGGCCACGAGATCCACCACTTCGGCGTCCTCGCCGCTCTTCTCGACCTCGGCGACGGGGATGACCTTCTTGCCGCCGGATTCGATCATCTCGTCGAGCAGTTCACGCAACTGCACCTGGTAGTCGTCGGTGAATTCGGTGGGGTCGAAGTCGTCGGCCATACTGTCGACGAGTGTCTCGGCCATCGCGAGTTCCTTCGCCTTCGGCTTGTCGACGCCATCGAGTGAGGAGAATTCCGCGGCCCGTACCTCATCCGGCCACAGCAGCGTCTGGATCACCAGCACCCCGTCCCGTGAACGCATCGCGGCCAGTCGGGTGCGCTGTCGGAGGGTGAAGTGGACGAGGGCTGTTCGGTCGCTGTTCTCGAGGGCTGTCGCGAGTAGGACATAGGCCTTCGGAGAGCTGGAATCCGGTTCGAGGAAGTAACTCTTCTCGAACAGAATGGGGTCGATCTGTTCGGTCGGGACGAACTGCAGAACGGGAATCTCGTGTTTCTCGGCGGCGGGCAGTTTCCCGAAGTCATCGTCCGTCAACACCACGCGCACGCCGTCGTCGGAGTCGTAGGCCTTGTCGATATCGGCGTATTGGACGACGTTGCCGCATTCGGAGCAGACGCGGTTGTATTTGATCCGGCCGCCGTCCTTGGCATGGACCTGGTGAAACCTGATGTCGTGATCCTCGGTTGCCGAATAGACCTTGACCGGCACATTCACGAGTCCGAACGCTATCGAGCCCTTCCATATCGACCGCATGCGTTCCATGATGGTCTCCTTTTCGCGTTCGCGCGACAGTTCATCGAACTTCCCGGCGAAGCGTCGAACGGAGAATCACACTGCGGATATCGGCGGAGGATGCCCGAAACATCCGCCCCATTGCGGACAGGGTTCCGCGCGGATTCGACCGCTCGGAGAGATATGCCGCCTGGAGTTGTGGCGGCAGATCGAAGAAATGCTCGAAGAATTCGGGGACGTGTTCGGAATCCAGATTCAGGAGGACGCGTAGGCCGACCGATCGCAGCGACGCGACGGTGCGGGCCTTCCACGGCCACAGTCGGGCGTTCGAACCGTCACGAAGATCGCGGGCCAGAACATCTGCGCACAGGAGCGACGCCGCGACGCTGTAGCCCGTTCCGGGGTGCATCAATCCGGCGCGGGCTCCGAAACGCACCTGATCCGAGCTGTGGGCACGACCGGCCTCGGGTGGTGGCTCGACGGCGAATCTGACCCTCTCGACGTCCGAATGGGACGGCACGGTGACGCCCCGCTGTCGGAGTCGGTCGTGGAGTCGGGTGGCGAGTTCCGAGATCGGGAGTGGGGGGCGACCGACCAGGCAGGTCTCTTCGAGCAGGAACCGGTCCTGCGCGAGCGGGACCCCGTAGAGGAACGACGGAGTGTCCGAGGGGGATGTGCCGTTGTCGCGGCGCCAGTCCATGAACACCGCGGCCTCGCCGGCGAGCGCATGTGCGGCCGTGTCGGGGTCCACCACGACGCCGTATGCCGTCTGCTGGGCGAGGTCGGGGCTGTCGCCGGTGCCGCGGGCATCGACGACGACGTGCGCCTTCAGCGTCGAGCCGTCGTCCAGTTGGACGGAAGTGGGGGAGAGGTCTACGGCTCTACCTGCGAGAACGGTTCCGCATTCGCTGCCGAGTATTGATTGCAGTGACGATGTATTCAAAACACAATATGTGCGGTCGATGGTGTGGCGACGTGTCGTCCAGGCTGTCGGGCGACGAGTTCTCGTCACGACGGCGTCCCGAGGGAGCCAGTCGGGGAGCTCGTCTTCCCAGGCCGCGTACGTCGCGGTCCACGATCTGCGGGGGAGCGGGTCGACCGAGACGACTGTCGAACCGAGAGCCGTGGCCCGGTGGGCGAGGGCGCGGCCGGCAGGCCCGAGGCCGACGATCGCGACGTCCCAGATCGCTGGACGGGGGGGAATTGTCACATCGCCAGCCTGTCACGGCGGCCGAGTGCTCATCTGGAACGAGACCCAGTTCCAGACTCGGACCCGGACGGAACTGTGAGGTTTACCGAATCTGTCGAGGTACGGTCCTGGCTGTCCCGGGGTAGTGGTGACTCCACCATCACTGGTCCCGATCTCGATTACCCACCACGGCAGTCCCGGACCAAGGGGAGCGGGGCGCCGCGGCCGGCTCGGCCGGCTGCGGGGGAGCGTGCGCGCCGAACGGGGCGCAGTTGCGTGGGGTGGGGGAACCCGATGCGCCTGCGATGCCGCGAAGGGTGTCGGCTGGGCTTCCAAGTCCACCAGGTTGTCAGCAAGGTACTGAGTCGGGCAGTGACGGAACACCATAGTTTCCCGAATAATCACCGTGGCGATCAGTCGTCCATCCGACGGGCTCGCCACAATTGCGCATCTCACCACCACGCAACTCACCTTCCATCAAGCACCTGCACAGGGGCCGGAGAGCTTCCTGCGGGTCGGATACGGCGGCGAACGTTAGCGGGATCACCGGCAGGCGTGTTCCGAGTCGCCGACGGTCGGGTAAAATTGCTGGTTCGTGTGTTCTTTGCGCAGTTTTTCTCATTCAACGCGAGCGTCATTTTCCTAGGAGTCTTGTTGATCACCGCTACCGACCTGGAAGTTCGAGCTGGAGTGCGGACGTTGCTGTCCGCGCCCGGACCGGCTTTGCGGGTACAGCCCGGCGACCGCATCGGGCTGGTCGGCCGTAACGGTGCCGGCAAGACGACGACCCTCCGCATCCTCGCGGGGGAGGGGGAGGCGTACGCCGGTGCCGTGGTGCGCACCGGCGATCTCGGGTACCTCCCGCAGGACCCGAAGGAAGGCGACCTCGACGTCCTCGCGAAGGACCGAGTGTTGTCCGCGCGCGGACTCGACTCGCTGCTGCGGGACATGGAGAAGCAGCAGATCCTGATGTCGGAAGTCGTCGACGACGCCGAGCGCGACAAGGCCGTGCGCAAGTACGGCAATCTCGAGGACCGCTTCTCCGCACTCGGCGGGTACGAGGCCGAGAGCGAAGCGGCGCGCATCTGCAACAGCCTCGGACTGGCAGACCGCATCCTCGGTCAGCAGCTGCACACCCTGTCGGGTGGTCAGCGTCGCCGTGTCGAACTGGCGCGCATCCTCTTCGCGGCGTCGGACGGTAGCGGCGGACGGTCGGACACGACCCTTCTGCTCGACGAGCCGACCAACCACCTCGACGCCGACTCGATCACCTGGCTGCGGGGATTCCTGCAGAACCACGAGGGTGGTCTGATCGTGATCAGCCACGACGTCGATCTGCTCAACGACGTCGTGAACCGGGTGTGGTTCCTCGACGCCGTGCGCGGCGAGGCCGACGTGTACAACATGAGCTGGAAGAAGTACCTCGACGCCCGCGCGACCGACGAGCAGCGTCGCCGCCGTGAGCGCGCCAATGCGGAGAAGAAGGCCGGAGCTCTGCGCACGCAGGCCGCGAAGCTCGGCGCGAAGGCCACCAAGGCGGTGGCGGCACAGAACATGGCGAAGCGCGCCGACAAGCTGATGTCGGACCTGGACGCGGAACGAGTGTCCGACAAGGTGGCCCGGATCCGGTTCCCCGAGCCTGCCGCGTGTGGCAAGACTCCGCTGATGGCGGAGAACCTGACCAAGGTTTACGGTTCGCTCGAGATCTTCACCGGAGTGGATCTGGCGATCGACCGTGGGTCACGGGTCGTGGTGCTCGGTCTCAACGGTGCCGGTAAGACGACGCTGCTGCGCATTCTCGGCGGTGTCGAGACGCCGGACGCAGGCGGGCTCGTCCCCGGTCACGGGCTGAAGATCGGCTATTTCGCGCAGGAGCACGACACCCTCGACGACAACGCGTCGGTGTGGGAGAACATTCGTCACGCGGCGCCGGACACGGGGGAGCAGGAGCTGCGTTCGCTGCTCGGTGCGTTCATGTTCACCGGCCCGCAGCTCGAGCAGCCCGCAGGCACGTTGTCCGGTGGTGAGAAGACGCGCCTCGCGCTGGCGGGTCTCGTGTCGTCAGCGGCGAACGTCCTGCTGCTCGACGAGCCGACGAACAACCTCGATCCCGTCTCCCGCGAGCAGGTGCTCGATGCGCTCCGCAGCTACACCGGTGCCGTGGTGCTGGTGACGCACGACCCGGGCGCGGCCGAGGCCCTCGACCCGGAACGGGTCATTCTCCTGCCCGACGGCACGGAGGACCACTGGTCGCAGGACTACCTGGAACTGATCCAGCTCGCCTGAGTACTGCGCGTAGATATCGCCGTCACGGGGCTCTACCGTGGAAACCACCGTCGCTCGCCGACTGGAGGAGTTCATGGCTGACATCGGGGTCTTCGCCAAGAGCGCTCGGATCACGGGACCGTCGCGCGCCGATCTGCAGGCGGAGCTGAAGGAGCGCTACCAGGCCGGTGCGAGTATCCGTTCCCTTGCCCGGGAAATGGGGAGATCGTACGGATTCGTCCGCAACATCCTCGCGGAATCCGAGGTGGAGCTCCGCGGACGAGGCGGAGCTCACCGTCGCAAGACCTGACCGGTGTCGGTGGGGGAGTGCGGTGTCAGTCGCGGCGTCGGACGGATTCCTCGACGAGGTCGAGGACGGCCGACAGGTTGTCGCCGGCGTGCCCGGAGGCGATGCGTGCGACGAGGCCGTCCAGAACCAGGTCCAGGTAGCCGATCAGCACGTCGGTCGGGACGTCGTCGCGGAGGCGGCCCGCGGACTTCTGCCGCGCGAGACGCGCCATGGTCGCCTCGGTGAGTTCCGCCGACCGTTGTGACCAGCTTCTGCGGAAGTCGGGATCGTTCCGCAGCCGTCGGGCGATTTCGAGCCGGGTTCCCAGCCAGTCGAACTGTTCGGGCTGGGCGAGCATGTCCCGCATCACCTGGACGAGGCCCTCGTGTGCGACCACGTCGGCCATCCTGGTCGCGTCCTCGTGGGCGAGCGCCAGGAACAAGCCGTCCTTGTCCTTGAAGTGATGGAAGATCGCCCCACGTGACAGTCCGGTCACTTCTTCGAGCCGGCGGACGGTGGCGCCGTCGTAGCCGTATTCGGCAAAGCAACGGCGGGCGCCGCTGAGGATCTGACTGCGCCGTGCCGCGAGATGGTCTTCACTGACCTTGGGCAAAGTGCCTCCTTCGTCGGCCTGTGAGTGTTTTTCGGCCCTCGACATGTGAGGGCCACCGAAAGCGCGAAGCGCGCACGACCACCTCGATCGGGACAGCGGCGAAGCTCCCCTGAAACTGGTCGTGCGCGCTTCGTGCCTGTCATGGCCGAAAACACTCACAGGTGCGTAGCGTCTGTGGGCCGAAAGCTCGCACAGGCGCGGTAGCGCCTAGCCCTTGATCATGTTGCGGAGCACGTACTGCAGGATGCCGCCGTTGCGGTAGTAGTCGGCCTCGCCGGGCGTGTCGATGCGCACGACCGCGTCGAAGACGATCTTCTCACCGTTCTCGCGGGTTGCCGTGACCTTGACGGTCTTCGGCGTGACACCCTCGTTGAGCTTCTCGACGCCTTCGATGTCGAAGACCTCGGTGCCGTCCAGCTTCAGCGACGCAGCGGACTCGCCGGCCGGGAACTGCAGCGGCACGACGCCCATGCCGATGAGGTTGGAGCGGTGGATGCGCTCGAACGACTCGGTGATGACGGCCTTGACGCCGAGGAGGCTGGTGCCCTTGGCGGCCCAGTCACGGGACGATCCGGAGCCGTACTCCTTGCCGCCCAGCACGACCAGCGGGATGCCGGCCTTCTGGTAGTTCTGCGACGCGTCGTAGATGAACGCCTGCGGTCCGCCGTCCTGGGTGAAGTCACGGGTGTAGCCGCCGGAGACGTCGTCGAGGAGCTGGTTGCGCAGACGGATGTTCGCGAACGTGCCGCGGATCATCACCTCGTGGTTACCGCGACGCGAGCCGTAGGAGTTGTAGTCCTTGCGGTCGATGCCGTTCGCGTCCAGGTACTGCGACGCGGGCGTGCCAGCCTTGATGTTGCCGGCCGGGGAGATGTGGTCCGTGGTGACCGAGTCGCCGAGCAGCGCGAGGACGCGGGCGCCCTTGATGTCGCTGACCGGGGTCGGCTCCTTCGGCATGCCGTCGAAGTAGGGTGGCTTCCGCACGTAGGTGGAGTTGGCGTCCCACTCGAAGGTCTTGCCCTCCGGGGTGGGCAGTCCGCGCCAGCGCTCGTCGCCCTTGAAGACGTCGGCGTAGCCCTTGACGTACATCTCCTGGCTGATCGAGGAGTTGATGGTCTCCTGGATCTCCTGGGGAGAGGGCCAGATGTCCTTCAGGAACACGTCGTTGCCGTCGGCGTCGGTGCCGAGGGCGTCGTGCTCGAAGTCGAAGTCCATCGTGCCTGCGAGGGCGTACGCGATGACCAGCGGCGGGGAGGCCAGGTAGTTCATCTTCACGTCGGGGGAGATGCGTCCCTCGAAGTTGCGGTTACCCGACAGCACCGCGGTGGCGGTGAGGTCGTTGTCCTGGATGGCCTGCGAGATCTGCTCGTCCAGCGGGCCGGAGTTGCCGATGCAGGTGGCGCAGCCGTAGCCGACGAGGTAGAAGCCGAGCTTCTCCAGGTACGGCCAGAGGCCGGACTTGTTGTAGTAGTCGGTGACGACCTGCGAACCGGGTGCCATGGAGGTCTTGACCCACGGCTTGGCGGACAGGCCCTTCTCGACGGCGTTGCGGGCGAGCAGGGCGGCGCCGAGCATGACCGACGGGTTGGACGTGTTGGTGCAGGAGGTGATCGACGCGATCACGACGGCACCGTGGTCGAGGATGAACTCGCCCTTGTCCTCGGACAGAACCTTGACCGGCTTGGTCGGGCGGCCCTCGGATCCGTTGGCGGCCGACTGCACGTCGACTGCGCCGTCGTCGGCGAACGACAGGGCGGCGGGATCGCTCGCGGGGAACGACTCCTCGACGGCCTCGTCGAGCTGCGAGTGACCCGCGGGGTGGTGCTCCTCCACGTAGTTGTGGATGTCCTTGCGGAACGCGTTCTTCGAGTCCGACAACAGGATTCGGTCCTGCGGGCGCTTCGGGCCTGCGATGGACGGAACCACGTCACCGAGGTCGAGTTCGAGGTACTCGGAGTACTCGGGCTCGTGGTCGGCGTCGTGCCAGAGGCCCTGTTCCTTCGCGTACGCCTCGACGAGTGCGAGCTGCTCCTCGGAGCGGCCGGTCAGGCGAAGGTAGCTGACGGTCTCGGCGTCGATCGGGAAGATCGCGGCGGTGGAACCGAACTCGGGGCTCATGTTGCCGAGCGTCGCGCGGTTGGCCAGCGGAACCTCGGCGACACCCTTGCCGTAGAACTCGACGAACTTACCGACGACGCCGTGCTTGCGCAGCATGTCGGTGACGGTGAGGACCACGTCGGTGGCGGTGACGCCGGGCTTGATCTCACCGGTCAGCTTGAAACCGACGACGCGCGGGATCAGCATGGAGACGGGCTGGCCGAGCATGGCGGCCTCGGCCTCGATGCCGCCGACGCCCCAGCCCAGCACGCCCAGGCCGTTGACCATGGTGGTGTGCGAGTCGGTGCCGACGCAGGTGTCGGGGTACGCCTGGCCGTTACGGACCATGATCGTCCGGGCCAGGTGCTCGATGTTGACCTGGTGGACGATGCCGGTGCCCGGGGGGACGACCTTGAAGTCGTCGAACGCGCCCTGGCCCCAGCGGAGGAACTGGTAGCGCTCACCGTTGCGGGAGTACTCGATCTCGACGTTGCGCTCGAAGGCGTCGGCGCGGCCGGCGACGTCGATGATGACCGAGTGGTCGATGACCATTTCGGCGGGTGCGAGGGGGTTCACCTTGTTCGGGTCGCCGCCGAGTGCGGTGACCGCTTCACGCATGGTGGCGAGGTCCACGATGCAGGGGACGCCGGTGAAGTCCTGCATGATCACGCGGGCAGGCGTGAACTGGATCTCGACGTTCGGGTCGGCCGAGGGATCCCAGCTCGCGATGGCGCGAATGTGGTCGGCGGTGATGTTCGCGCCGTCCTCGGTGCGAAGCAGGTTCTCGGCGAGAACCTTCAGTGCATAGGGCAATTTTTCGGTGCCGGGCACGGCCGAGAGGCGGAAGATCTCGTAGGAGTTCTCACCGACCTCGAGGGTGCCTTTGGCGCCGAACGAATCAATACTCGTGCTCACGTCAGCTCCACTCGTCTATGAGGGTCGCCGCCGACGGGGCTGTGTCGACGGCTGCAGGCACTGCGGGCACGACTGATCCGTGTGCGCTGTCGTGCTAGCGATGACGGAATCGGCCCATACCGCGGTACCTCCGATAGTCTAACAGTACGCTTGTCCTGTGAGAATTCGGGGGGAATCGAGCGTGTACCCCTCGGCGATTCTCCTCGATCCCGACGCGGGACGCGCGCGGACGGAACGGAACTTCGGGGACTCCTCACGTAGTGTTCACGCGAGGCTTTACGTTCCTACAGCAAACCCGGATGAGAGATGCCTGCCCCTATCGCCACCGCACTTCCTGCCAGTGTCACGCTCCCCGTCCATTCGGCCCTCCCGTTGTCGACGGACCTTCCGGAAGACATCGACGTCTCCGACGTGGTCGCGGACGTGTCCGACGACGGCGTGTCGGCGCCGTCCGACGAGGCGAGTGAACTCGCCGCCGTGGTCGACCGCGCGGCCGAGCACGGGATCAAGCTGAGCATCGTGGTGCTGGACGAGGATCCCGGCCGCGATTCGCAGCTGCGCGACCTCGCGACCGAGGTCGGGGCGGAAGAGGGTGGCACCGTTCTGGTGCTGAGTCCCAGCTGGGTCGGCACGTACAGCGATTCGATCAGCCGGGTCCTGCTCGAATCGGGTCAGGACCGCACCTACACCGGCGATGCGGTGGTCTCCGCGAATCACTTCGTCGACGAGGTGATCGAGCCGGGACCGCCGTGGGCCTTGTTCACGGCCGTCATCGTCGCGATCGTCGTGATCGCGTCGGCTGCCACGTTCTTCGCGAAATCGCGCCGGGCGTCCGTATCCCGTGACGACACGGCAGAAAAGCGCGACAGCGCTTCGGGGGCCGGCACGTCGTACGAGCGGCCGAAGCCCTGACTCCTCCCGAATTCCCGGGATAACTCGGCGGCAATTTCACGATTCGCCCACGCGTGGCCGCTGCCTGCGTCGATGCGCGTAAATAGCGCCGACGATTCACAGTTCGACATTTCCGCTGGTCAAATTACTCATGTGTTATTTGTGACTAAAGTTTCCATAGAGTCCGGAAGTGTCGTACGGTGCATTTGGCGCTCTTGGGGAAGAAGTGTCGCAGGCTGGTGATTGACGTCCAAAGTGACGGCGATCCGGTGTATATCGGTGTCGCCGAAGCGCGGGAAGGTGTGGCTGCCGCAAATTTCTCCCCACGACGAGCACGGCGCGGTGTGCGTGATCGGTGCAGAACCGAGGGAGAGAGTTGTGAAGCGACAAGCACGAGCTGGAGTGGGGCACCGTAGCTTCTCCCGCGGGCGCACTCGCACGGCGCGACTCCTGATCGGATTGGGCATCGTCGGAGCCCTGATCACCAGCACGCCCGGCCTGGCCGCGGCGGTGCCACCCCCGCCGCCGAATCCGTCCGACAACGACATCGCGCAGGCCCAGACCCAGGTGTCGGCGGGCCTCGGGCAGGTCAGCGAACTGATCAACCAGGTCGCCTCCGCGGATCAGCAACTCGCTCAGCTCGACAACGAGGTCGCCATCAAGCGTGAGGACGTGAACCGGGCCCTGGTCGATCTGCAGAACGCCCGCAGCGCCGCCGATCTGGCGGCCGGCGTGGTCGGGGCCTCACAGCAGGCGCTGCGCGACGCCGGCGCGCAGATCGAACTCGCGCAGAAGGACTTCGACAAGTACGCCCGGTCGAGCTACACGCAGGGCACCAACGTCTCGTCGATCTCGACCTACCTGGGCGCCCAGGGGCCCGGCGACGTCCTGGATCGGGCGCAGGTTCTGAAACTCCTGGCCACCAGCCAGAATGTAGTGCTCGAGGGTCTGCAGCGGGCACGGACCGCGCAGGCCAACAAGGATTCCGCGGCCCGCGAGGCGAAGCAGCAGGCGGACGTGGCCGCCGATCAGGCCGCGTCGAAGAGGTCGCTGGCGGAGCAGGCGATCGCGATCGCTCGGTCGGCGCTGCAGGACCAGGCGGCCAAGAAGGCGCAGATCGAGAGCAACCGCGCCGCCGCCCAGGCCCAGCTCGACGCCGCCCGCGGGAACGTCGCGGGGTTGCAGGGGCAGCGTGAGGCATACGCGACGTGGGAGGACCAGAAACGCGCCGAGGACGCGCAGAAGGCTGCCATCGCCGCCGCGGCCCGGGAGGCCGCGACGCAGGCCGCGGCGCGGGTGGCCGCCAACGAGGCGGCTCGACAGCGCGCCGCGGAACTCGCCGCGGGGCAGCGCGCGCACACCACGATCGAGGAGGACTCGGAAGACGAGGACTCCGACTCCTCGGCCGACGGCGGGACGACCACGCCGAAGTCCACCCCCAAATCGAAGCCGTCGACCAGCGGTGAGGACCTGACCGGCAGCGAGGCCATCGAGACCGTCATCGATCGGGGACTGTCCCAGATAGGTGTGGAGTACGCGTGGGGCGGCGGCGACGAGAACGGCCCCACCCTCGGCATCCGTGACGGCGGTGTCGCCGACAGTTACGGCGACTTCAACAAGGTCGGTTTCGACTGCTCCGGTCTGATGATCTACGCGTTCGCCGGGATCGGCATCTCCCTGCCGCACTACACCGGGTATCAATACACCGCGGGCGAGCAGGTTCCCTCGGAGGAGATGCAGCGCGGCGACATGATCTTCTGGGGCCCGAACGCCAGCCAGCACGTCGCCCTGTATCTCGGAGACGACCAGATGCTCGAGGCCCCCGAGTCGGGGGACGTCGTCAAGATCTCCCCGGTGCGATGGGACGGCATGACCCCTTACGCTGTCCGTATGGTGTCGTGATCCATGATGTCGATGAAGTAGTCCGCAGTGCGGATCGTGCTTGGTTGCGGCGGGGGTTGCTTGCACCTGGAATAGTTGAGCAAGTACGTGAACGGGCGGAACGATCTAGGTGAAAGCGGTGGATTCTTGGTGACCTCACGTGATGATGCGGTATCGGAGGGTGCAGCCCGGAAGGAGTCGCCCGCGAAGGCCGCTCCCGAAGGTGTGAAGAACGGGGGTGCGGCCAACGGATCGGGTCCCCAGAACGTCACCGCGCCGAATGCACCCTCACAGAACACGGGCACGCAGAGCGCGACGGCGAAGACTGTCGCGCCCAGTCTCGCCGCCGACGTCCAGACGCTGGAACGCGCGATCTACGAGGTCAAGCGCGTGATCGTCGGGCAGGACCGGCTCGTGGAGCGGATCCTGGTCGGTCTGCTCGCGAAAGGGCACGTGCTGCTCGAGGGTGTGCCGGGTGTCGCGAAGACCCTGGCCGTCGAGACGTTCGCGAAGGTGGTCGGCGGATCCTTCTCGCGTGTCCAGTTCACCCCCGACCTGGTGCCCACCGACCTGATCGGTACGCGCATCTACCGGCAGGGGCGCGAGGAGTTCGACACCGAACTCGGTCCCGTCGTCGCGAACTTCGTGCTCGCCGACGAGATCAACCGCGCGCCGGCGAAGGTGCAGTCGGCGCTGCTCGAGGTGATGGCCGAGCGGCACGTCTCGATCGGCGGCAAGCGGTACCACATGCCCGACCCGTTCCTGGTGATGGCGACGCAGAACCCGATCGAGAACGAGGGTGTGTACCCGCTGCCGGAGGCGCAGCGCGACCGCTTCCTGTTCAAGATCCTCGTCGACTACCCGACGGTGGAGGAGGAGCGCGAGATCGTCTACCGGATGGGTGTCGATGCGCCGGAACCTCACCAGGTCCTCGATCCCGAGGAGCTCGTCCGCCTGCAGAAGGTCGCGAGCGGTGTCTTCGTGCACCATGCGCTCGTCGACTACGTGGTCCGGGTCATCGCGGCCACACGCACGCCGGCCGAATTCGGTCTCCCCGAGGTCGACGGCTGGATCGCGTACGGCGCGTCTCCGCGCGCGACGCTGGGCATCATCTCCTCGGCCCGGGCGCTGGCGTTGCTGCGTGGGCGTGACTACGTGGTGCCGCAGGACGTGCTCGAGGTGATCCCGGACGTGCTGCGTCACCGTCTCGTGCTGTCCTATGACGCTCTCGCCGACGAGGTCAGCCCGGACGACGTCATCTCCCGCGTGCTGCAGACCGTGGGTCTGCCGCAGATCGCCGCACAGCCGACGACGGTCCCGGCCGCTCCCGCCGGTCACCACGGACCGCCGGTCCCGTCCACGTCGGTGCCCGGACCGACGGCGATGAGCCAGCCACGGTGAGTGCGCGTACCGCCGGTGCGCAGAGCTCCGGCCCGCCGCCGTCGTTTCGCTCCGGCGAACTCCGTGATCCCAAACTGTCCGCGGCGCTGCGGACGCTGGAACTGACCGTCCGCCGCCGGCTCGACGGCGTGCTGCACGGCGACCACCTGGGCCTGATCCCGGGACCGGGCTCCGAACCGGGTGATGCGCGCGAGTACCAGCCGGGCGACGACGTGCGTCAGATGGACTGGTCGGTGACCGCCCGGACGACGCACCCGCACGTCCGGCAGTCGGTGGCCGACCGGGAACTCGAGACGTGGCTCGTCGTCGATCTGTCGTCGAGCCTCGACTTCGGTACCGCCGACTGCGAGAAGCGGGACCTCGTGGTGGCCGCTGCCGCCGCCGTCACGCACCTGACCAGTGGCGGCGGGAACCGGATCGGGGCGATCGTCTCGACCGGCGCCCAGACCACCCGGATCCCGGCCCGCGGAGGCCGCATCCACGCGCAGGCGATGCTGCGTCAGATCGCGACCACCCCGCACGCCCCGGACGGGGTGCGGGGAGACCTGCAGGGTGCGGTGGAGTCGTTGCGCCGACCCCAGCGTCGCCGCGGTCTGGCCGTCGTCATCAGTGACTTCCTCGGACCAATCGACTGGGAGCGGTCGCTGCGGGCGATCTCGGGCCGCCACGACGTACTCGGTGTCGAGGTGCTCGACCCGCGAGATCTGGAATTACCCGACATAGGGGATGTAGTGCTGCACGATCCGGAGTCCGGACGGACCCGCGAGTTCACGACCACACCGCAACTGCGCGCCGACTTCGCGCGGGCCGCCGACGAGCACCGCCTGCAGGTGGAGCAGTCGTTGCGGCGTTGCGGCGCACCGCTGCTCAGTCTGCGGACCGACCGGGACTGGATCTCGGACGTCGTGCGGTTCGTGTCCGCCCGGAAGCACAGTTACGGGACCGCGACGAACCAGAGGTCCCGCCGGTGAGCCTTTCCCAGTTCACCTCGCCGTGGTGGCTGCTCTTCCTCCTGATCGTCGTGGCACTGGTCGCGGGATACGTGTGGGTGCAGCGTCAGCGGCAGAAGCACACCCTCCGGTTCACCAACTTCGCGCTCCTCGAGAAGGTCGCGCCGTCGAGGCCTGGCCGGGCCCGGCACATTCCGGCGCTGCTGATGGTGCTGGCGCTGGTGTTCTTCAGTGTGGCGCTGGCCGGACCGACGGAGGACAAGCGGGTTCCACGGAACCGGGCGACCGTGATCCTCGTCATCGACGTGTCGTTGTCGATGAAGGCGACCGACGTGGAACCGACCCGGCTGGCCGCCGCGCAGGACGCCGCGAAGTCGTTCGCCGACGGGCTCACCCCCGGCATCAACCTCGGTCTCGTCGCGTTCGCCGGCACGGCCTCGGTGCTGGTGTCGCCGACCACCAACCGGGAGGCGTCGAAGGTCGCGATCGACAATCTGCAGCTGAGCGAGCGGACCGCCACCGGTGAGGCGATCTTCACGTCGCTGCAGTCGATCGACACGCTGGCCGCGGTGCTCGGCGGCAGTGATCAGGCGCCGCCCGCCCGCATCGTGCTGCTCTCGGACGGCAAGCAGACGGTGCCCGAGAACCCGGACGATCCGCGCGGCGGGTTCACCGCGGCCCGGCAGGCGAAGGACAAGGACGTCCCCATCTCGACGATCTCGTTCGGCACCAGCTACGGCAAGGTCGAGATCGAGGACGAACGCATCCCCGTGCCCGTCGACGATCCGTCACTGCGGGAGATCGCGGATCTCTCCGGGGGCAGCTTCTTCACGGCCTCGAGCCTGGAGGAACTGCGCGACGTCTACGACACCCTCGAGGAGCAGATCGGGTTCGAGACCACCCGCGGCGACGCCAGCCGCCCCTGGCTCGTGCTGGGGGTCCTGTCCGCCACGGCGGGGCTGATCCTCGCGCTGGTCCTGCGTCAACGGCTGCCGTGATCTGCGTTCCACCGCGGCCCCGCGCTTCCACTCCTGCACATCTGAACAGATAGGTTGATCCCCATGTCTACCCCACAAACTACTGACGCGTCAGTTGGGACGGTGTCCACTCCTCGGTCGGTGCTCGTCACCGGCGGCAACCGCGGGATCGGCCTCGCTGTCGCGCAGCGCCTCGCGGCGGACGGCCACAAAGTCGCGGTCACGCACCGCGGTTCGGGTGTGCCCGACGGCCTGTTCGGCGTCCAGTGCGACGTCACCGACACCGAGTCGGTCGACCGCGCCTTCAAGGAGGTCGAAGCGCACCAGGGTCCCGTCGAGGTTCTCGTCGCGAACGCCGGCATCACCGACGACACGCTGATCATGCGGATGACCGAGGAACAGTTCACCTCCGTCGTCGACGCCAACCTGACCGGCGCGTTCCGCGTCGCGAAGCGGGCGACACGGTCGATGCTGCGGGCGCGGTTCGGCCGGTTCGTGTTCCTCGGGTCGGTCGTCGGTCTGGCCGGTGGTCCCGGCCAGGTGAACTACGCGGCGTCGAAGGCCGGCGTGGTCGGTATCGCGCGGTCGCTGACCCGTGAACTCGGTTCCCGTTCGATCACCGCGAACGTGGTGGCCCCGGGATTCATCGACACCGACATGACCGCGGTACTCGACGAGAAGTACAAGGACATGATCACCGGCGCCGTCCCGCTGCAGCGGCAGGGCAAGCCCGAGGAGGTCGCCGCGGTGGTGAGCTTCCTGGCCTCCGACGATTCCGCCTACGTCTCCGGCGCGGTGATCCCCGTCGACGGCGGCCTCGGCATGGGCCACTAGCTCTCCCCACTCCACTTCCCGGACTTTTTCTTCACAGGAGGACACCTCATGGGCGGATTGCTCGAAGGTAAGACCATTCTCGTCACCGGCATCATCACGGACGCGTCCATCGCGTTCCACGTCGCCAAGGTCGCCCAGGAACAGGGCGCCAAGGTGATCATCACCGGCTTCGACCGTCTCCGGCTGATCGACCGCATCGCGCAGCGCCTGCCGCAGCCGGTGCCGCCCGCGCTCGAACTCGACGTGCAGAACCCGGAGCACCTCGCCAGCCTCGCCGACCGCATCCGGGAGATCGCACCCGAGGGCGTCGACGGCGTCGTGCACTCCATCGCGTTCGCGCCGCGGTCCTGCCTGGGCAGCCCGTTCTTCGACGCACCGTGGTCCGATGTGGGAGTGGCGTTCGAGGTCTCCGCCTACTCGTACGCGTCGCTGTCGAAGGCGCTGCTGCCGGTGCTGAACGACAACGCGTCGATCGTCGGCATGGACTTCGATCCCGCCCGCGCGGTGCCGTTCTACAACTGGATGGGTGTCGCCAAGGCGACCCTCGAGTCGGTGAACCGGTATGTCGCCAAGGAGGTCGGCGAACGCGGTATCCGCTCCAACCTCGTCGCGGCGGGCCCGATCAAGACCCTCGCCGCCAAGGCCATCGCCGGCACCGCCACCGACGACGCCAAGCAGATGAACGAACTCAACACGGCGTGGGACGAGCGGGCGCCCATCGGCTGGAACGTCGACGACCCGGAGCCGGTCGCGAAGACCGTGTGCACCGTGCTGTCCGACTGGCTGCCCGGCACCACCGCGTCGATCATCTACGTCGACGGTGGCGCCCACGCGATGGCCGGCTAGGGCACTACCCGGGGAGTGCGCCCCGAACGGCACCACGGAAGATGGGGATCATGATCGCTGCGAATTCGACGGACGGTTCCGGTTCCCGGTTCGATGCCCTTCTCGTGTTGTCGTTCGGGGGTCCGGAGCAGCCCGCCGACGTGCGCCCGTTCCTGGAGAACGTGACCCGGGGCAGGGGGGTGCCGCCCGAACGTCTGGACGCGGTCGCCGAGCACTACCTGCATTTCGGGGGCGTGTCGCCGATCAACGCTCTGAATCGCGACATCATCTCCCGCGTCGAATCCGAATTGGTAAGCGCTGGAATGGATCTGCCCGTCTATTTCGGTAACCGGAACTGGCACCCGATGGTCGAGGACACCGTCGCCCGGATGGGTGAGGACGGGGTGCGGTCGGCCCTCGTGTTCCCGACGTCGGCGTGGGGCGGGTACTCGGGCTGCAGGCAGTACCACGAGGACGTCGCGCGGGCGCGGGCCGCAGCCGGGGAGGGGGCTCCGCACCTGCTGAAGCTGCGCCAGTACTACGACCACCCGCTGCTGATCGGGGCGTTCGCCGACGCCGTCCGCGAGGCCGCGGTGCAGCTCCCCGCCGGGTGCCGGGCGCGCCTGGTGTTCACCGCGCATTCCGTGCCGGTGTCCGCTGACGTCAACGCGGGACCGCCCGCGGAGGGTGGTCGTCTCTACAGCCGGCAGGTGGCCGAGGCGGCCCGGCTCACCGCCCACGCCGCCGGCTTCGACGACTTCGACCTGGTGTGGCAGTCCCGGTCCGGGCCACCCCAGGTGCCGTGGCTCGAACCGGACATCTGTGACCACCTGGACGCCCTCGCCGGCCGCGGTGTGGGCGCGGTGATCGTGTGCCCGGTGGGATTCGTGTCCGACCACCTCGAGGTGGTGTGGGATCTCGACACCGAGGCCCGGGACAAGGCGGCCGAACTCGGCATCGACTTCGTACGCGCGGCCACCCCCGGAACGGATCGGCGGTTCGCCGAACTCGTCGTCGCACTCGTGGCCGAGCAACTGGCCGGCACACCCGCCGCGCGGCTCGGTTCCGAGCCGCTGCTCGGTTCGACCCTGGACGGTCGGTCCTGCGCGGTCGACTGCTGCAAGGCCGTGGTCAGGCCGTCAGGCCGTCCCGCGCACACGCGTTGACGGCGGCGGTGCGCGCCGAGCGCACCGCCGAACGCAGGGGTCGCAGCAGATCCTCGAGCGTGGCCGCACTCGATGCGGACACGGTGCGCGCGGGGGCCATCTGCTCGGCGACCGTGAGGATCGCAGCCACCTGATCGGCCGAGTCCAGGATCCGCAGCGCCCGCGGGGCGATCGTCGCCGGATACCGGTGCCGTGCGGACTGCGCCAGCGCGTCGGCGATCAGCGCGCGCGGGTCGGCGCCGAAACCGGAATCGAGCATGTGCAGCGCCTCGAGCGCAGCTGCAGCGTCCCGCACCGCCTGCCGCATCGTGAACTCGGCCTCACCCAGTCCGGTGTGGTGGGCGTCGAGGGGAAGCCGCTCGATCGTCGACACCGTCCAGCGCAGCACGTCCGGACCCTCGACGTGCGGGACCAGCCCCGTTCCGGACCGGCCGGGCGGTCCGACGAGCACACCCTCGCCCGCGCTGATCGCGGCGGACGCGAACTCGGTGCCCGCGGGAAGCCCACGCACGTCGCCCGGCCCGGGCAGGACCAGCCGGATCTCGGTCTCGGGTTGCGACACGGAGCGGCGCATCGTCTGGAGCAGCGCCGTCACCCCGGCGTCCTGCGGGTGGGGCCACGGCAGCCCGGTGCGGCCGGCCGTCCCCTCGTCCTCGGCGCAGGCCAGATGCATCGGCGCCCACGCGTGGAGGGCGTCGATGACGTCGTCGGGTGCACTGTTCCCGGCGAGCCAGGAACTGGCCCACACGGTGAGAGTGGCGCTGGGTGAAGTCACGATAAACGAGCATATGTCGGCGTGGCGGCGTGTGCGTAACGGCGCCGCTGGCATAGCGTCAGCGCCCGTGAGCGGAGGCGACAGATACGGCGACATCTTTTCCGGACACCCACGCGCGAGGAAGCCCGTGACGCCCACGGTCCCGGCCGAGCGGGACCTGGTGGTCGAGGACGCGGGCACCGGTTTCTGCGGGGCGGTGGTGGGGTTCGAGCGCACCTACGACGGCGATTTCGTCCGCCTCGAGGACGGGGCGCGGCGCACCCGGTTGTTCGCGATGCGGGAGGCGGCGTTCCTCATCGACGGGAAACCGGTCACCCTGATCCGCCCGGCGGCCAAGCCCGCCGGACCGGTGACCACCCGATCGGCGTCGGGATCCACCAAGGTGGAGGGGCTGCGGGCCCGGACGGCGCTGGCGAGCCGGATCTGGGTGGAGGGCGTGCACGACGCCGCCCTCGTGGAACGGGTGTGGGGGCACGACCTGCGCGTCGAAGGTGTCGTCGTCGAGCACCTCGAGGGTCTCGACAATCTCGGGGAACGGCTCGCCGAGTTCCGGCCCGGCCCCGGACGGCGCGTCGGTGTCCTCGTCGATCACCTCGTCACCGGATCGAAGGAGACGCAGCTGACCCAGGGGCTCGGGCCGAACGTGCTCGTGACCGGGCACCCGTTCATCGACGTGTGGGAGGCGGTCCGCCCATCGGCGGTGGGCATCGAGGCGTGGCCGAAGATCCCGCGCGGTGAGGACTGGAAGACCGGGGTGTGCCGCGAATTGGGGTGGGGGACACCGCGCGACGGCTGGCGCCGGGTCTACTCGGCCGTCAACTCGTTCCGCGACCTCGAGGCACCACTGATCGGGGCGGTCGAACAGCTGGTCGACTTCGTCACCGTCGGTTCCGGAGATTCTGGTTAGATGGTGTTGTGGCTGCATTGATTTGGCTGGTAGCGGGGGTGCTGCTCGCCGCCGCGGAAGCGTTGACGGGGGACTTCTTCCTCCTCATGCTGGCGGGCGGTGCGCTGGCCACGGCCGGGGTTACCGCGATCACCGACTTCCCGGTCTGGGTCGACGCGGTGATCTTCGGCGTGCTGTCCCTCGCCCTGATCCTCGGGGTGCGGCCGGTGTTGTTGCGTAAGTTCGAGAGCCCGCCACCGACCCCGACCGGGATCGAGGCGCTGACCGGCAAGCAGGCCCTGGTGCTCGAGGAGGTCGCCGAACACGCAGGGCAGATCAAGCTCGGCGGCGACGTCTGGACGGCCCGCCCGCTCGACAGCACGGAAGTGTATCCACCGGGCACGACCGTGACGGTAATGCAAATTGACGGCGCGACCGCCGTCGTATGGAGGGGACCGTAGATGGCAGCGCTCATCGTGTTGATCGTGCTCGTGTTGTTCGTCGCCCTGGTGGTGGCCAAATCGGTGGCGCTGGTGCCGCAGGCCGAGGCCGCGGTGATCGAGCGACTCGGCCGGTACGCGCGGACCGTGTCGGGCCAGCTGACGTTCCTGATCCCCTTCGCGGACCGTATCCGGGCGAAGGTGGATCTGCGTGAACGGGTGGTGTCGTTCCCGCCGCAGCCGGTGATCACCCAGGACAACCTGACGCTGAACATCGACACCGTCGTGTACTTCCAGGTCACCAACCCGCAGGCCGCGGTGTACGAAATCAGCAACTACATCGTCGGTGTCGAGCAGTTGACCACCACCACGCTGCGCAACGTCGTCGGCGGCATGACGCTGGAGGAGACGCTCACCTCGCGTGACTCCATCAACGGGCAGCTGCGCGGTGTGCTGGACGAGGCCACCGGCCGGTGGGGTCTGCGCGTCGCCCGGGTCGAACTCAAGAGCATCGATCCGCCGCCGTCGATTCAGGAGTCGATGGAGAAGCAGATGAAGGCGGACCGCGAGAAGCGGGCCACCATCCTCACCGCCGAGGGGCATCGGGAGTCGGCGATCAAGACGGCGGAGGGCGACAAGCAGTCCCGCATCCTCGCCGCGGAGGGCGCGAAGCAGGCGTCGATCCTCACCGCGGAGGGTGAGCGGCAGTCCCGCATCCTGCGGGCGCAGGGCGACCGTGCCGCGAAGTACCTGCAGGCGCAGGGCCAGGCGAAGGCGATCGAAAAGGTGTTCGCCGCAATCAAATCCGGCAAGCCCACCCCCGAACTCCTCGCCTACCAGTATCTGCAGACGCTGCCGCAGATGGCGCAGGGCGACGCGAACAAGGTGTGGCTGGTGCCCAGCGACTTCGGTGACGCCCTCAAGGGGTTCGCGAAGACCCTCGGCGCGCAGGGGCAGGACGGGGTGTTCCGGTACGAGCCGTCCACCACGGAGGAGGATCTGCCCAAGCCCGAGGACGATTCGGAAGAGGTCGCCGACTGGTTCGAGACCAAGTCCGACCCGGCGATCGCGCAGGCCGTCCGGGCCGCGGAGGTCGAGGCCCGTCGTCCAGTCGACGGTCCGGGACCGCTCGCGACGTCCGGTGGCGCCGACGAGCATGCGCCGCTGGATCCGGGGGGAGCGCCCGGGCAGCTGCCGCCGCCCGTCACCCCGCCGACTCACTGACCGACTCCGACACGGCGTAGCGACGCAGTAACGGGCGGAGCACGCCGAAGAGGTGTTCGGGTGTGTGCTCGAGGTAGAAGTGATCGCCCGGCATGATGTGCACCTCGCGCAGCCGGGTGGTGTGCCGCTCCCAGGCGTGCAGATCCCGCTCGCCGACCAGCGGATCGGCGTCCGCGCCGAGCACATGCACCGGACAGGAAAGCGGCGGGTCGCCCGGATCGCGGTAGCCGGTGCAGAGGCGGAGATCGTCCCGCAGCGCGGGGAGGCAGCGGTCCCGCCACGCCGGCCGGGCCTGGAGGTCGGCGGGCAGACCGCCCGTGATGCGCAGCAACTCGATCAGTGGCGCGTCGTCCAGGTCGTCGACCGGTGGCAGCGGCGAGGGTAGGTGCGGCGCCGAGTACCCGGAGAGCAGCAGCGCCCGTGGGAGCGGCTGCCCGGCCGCGCGCCGGCGGCACGCGAGCCGGTACGCCACCAGCGCACCCATGCTGTGCCCGAAGAAGACGTGCGGCTCCGTGAGGTGTTCGGCGAGTTCGGAGTCGAGTGCGGTGACGAGGGACTCGACGTCGGTGAACCCGGCCTCGCCGGCACGGCGCTCCCGTCCGGGCAGCTGCACGGGCCACACCGACACGTGCGGGCTCAGGGCGCGGTGCCAGTGGCGGTACGTCGAGGATCCGCCGCCGGCGTGAGGGAAGCAGAACAGCCGGAGGGGGCCGGGCACGGCGCTACGCCGCCGCGACGAGCGTGGCGAGTTCTTCGGCGAGAGCGGCCACCGTGGACCGGATCTGGTCCTCCGTGTGGCACGAGGTGACGAAGAAGCGCAACCGCGCGAGGTCTTCGGGCACGGCCGGGTAGAGGATCGGGTTCACGTTGATGCCGCGCCGGAGCAGGGCCTTGGACAGTGCGAGGGTGCGGAGTGAATCCCCGACGATGCACGGGATGACCGGGGTGTCCTCGGTGTCCTTGGTATCGATTCCGGAGTCCGTGGCGAGCTGCAGGAAGAGCCGGGAGTTGCGACGCAACCGGTCGAGCGCCTCGGGTTCGGCGCGCATCTGTCGGATCGCGGCCAGGGACGCCGCGGCATTCATCGGCGTCATCCCGACGCTGTAGACGAAACCGGGTGTCGTGTACTTCAGGTAGCGGATGAGCGCGGCGCTGCCCGCGACGTAGCCGCCGCAGCCGGCCAGGGCCTTCGACATGGTGCCGGACCACAGTTCGACGTCGTCGCGGTCGACGGCGAAGTGCTCGCCGATGCCCCCGCCGGTGGCGCCGAGCACCCCGATGCTGTGCGCCTCGTCGATCATCATCAGTGCCTGATACTTCTTCTTCACCGCGATCATCGCGGGCCGTCGGGGATGTCGGTGGTTGGGCTGTGCAAGGCGGCATGGGTGGGCCGGTGGCCTTCTCGGCGCACAGGTCCGGGTGACCGAATCTTTGACCGCGCGGAGCTCGATTCTGATCTGGGCAGGCCCGGATGGGAGTGTGTGGGAGCGACGCCGGAGCGGGTGGTGGCAGTGTATTGCCGGATGTCTGGCTCGACAGGGTAAGGGGCGTCGCTGGTCGATCCGAAAAGATGTTGCGGGACAGCACTTCTGGTGCGGTGTATCGAGGTATGCATGGATCGCGATTCGAGTTCGGGGGGCAGCAGGCGGGGTTGAGCCGGATGCTCGACGGCGCGCCCGAGGGCCGGTTCGCCGGTGGCGTGGTTCGGGCGGTGATTGAGTTCCTGACGGAGGTCAAGCCACCTGGCGGCTCGTAGGCTTGGCCATGGCGGGCTGGGCTGTTGGAGACCATCGCGACTCCTGGGACTCCTGGCCCGCCGCCTGCTTGCGGCGCTCACGCATCCGCTTGTAACGGACATTTTCGCGCCGCCGCGGGTCGATCTTGTAGCGCGCCTTGACGATCGCCCGGCCCTCGGCCTCGGTGATCGGCGTGTCGTCGACGTCCCGCAAGGCGTACGGTTGGCCGGTACGCATGCAGGCGGCGATCCGGGTGACCAGATGACAGATCGCAGACTCGTCATGCCGGTCGCCGACCATCAACCGCTGGCACTTCGCCGCGAACTGGGGATCGACCCTGCGAGCCTGGTCGGCAGCGGTGCACAGCATCTCACGCAACAGCGGATCCCGGCCTTGGTGATCGAGGACTCGACCTTGCACACCCCGGACTGGCTGACCTTGGGAACCAGACCGGTATACGCGCGGATCGCGGCCAGGGACGTGAACCGGTGCGGGTCGCCGATCCGTCCAGCGATGACCGCGCTGATCACCGCCCCCACGCCGGGAGCAGAGGCAACGATGCCGGCCGGGTCGGCGTCGGCGTAGAGGTTCGCGACTCGCTCGTCGATCTGCTTGATCTGACGGGTCAGGAACAGTGCCTGTTCGGCTTCGTGGGCGATGTCCTCAGCGAGCTCGGCGAAGGCCGGCAAGGGCAGTCGGGCGAGCAATTCGGAGTCGATCCGGTCGTTCTTGGTGTGCTTGGAGTAGTACTTACGCAGGTCGGCCGACTGGGCGGTCGTGACCATCACCACGCGTGCACCGTGGCGACGGAACCACTCCGCCAGCACGATCCACGCGTTCCGGGTCGGCTCGACCACCGCAGTCAGCTCAGCCGGATCGGGCAGGTCCAAGTCCGCCCACATCCGTTCCAGATAGGCCAGCCGTGTCCAGAACTTCCGGCCACGCCATACCGTGGCACCATCACGGGCCCGCGTCGCCTGATGCTCCGCCCAGACAGCCACGTCGATCCCCAACGTCAATGCCATCGTCATTGCTCCTGTCGGTCCACATCCCTGTTCACCAGGTGACTGACCATCGCGGCCACGGCCCAGACATTCTCTAAGCAGGAGTCCACGCCTACCGGCCGGCTCCAAGTTCCCGAACAAGGACACCGCTCGACCAGACACCGAGCCCGCAGACGACCACTCAAAAGCCAGGGATCACCAGGTATGCCGGTCGGACGTTCGGCCCGCCTGCGGACTCCCTCCGAGGCTAAATGTCGGAGGTCGGCGTTACAGTCATGTCCTGCGAGACAAAGGGTGCCACATGTGCTGGTGGGAGGGTTGATGGATGACGTCAGGGCGGTGCCAGCATCGTTGTCCGGTCGGTTCTCTGCGCTGCGGTCGACACGGAATCACCACCGGCTGTGGGGCGGCGCCGGGACGGTGAGCATGGCGGGCGATCGCGAGTCGTCTCGGACTACAACGGTGCTCGCCGCTCATGAATTGGGCCCGGCATGACCGGGCCGGGATCGACCGTGCCGCGGCAGTTCGCGTTCACCACCCGCGCCCATGTGGCGGTCGACGCCGTGACCGGCGAGCCGATCGGCCTCGACGACGTCGACATCCGGGTGAGGTGGCTGCTCGACCTGATCGCCGCGGCCGGCGGCGAGTTGGTGTCGCGGCTGTGGAAGCTGGCAACGTTCGATGTGCTCGCCGCCGGCCTGGACCGCCAAGACCGCAGGCTGCCCGCGCAGGGTCATGTCGCCGCGGCCCGCCTCGGCTGGAACCCAACCTATCCGGACGGGTTTATGTGCCGTCACGGGTCACGCGGGTGGTGACCGCGCAGGTGATGGCCACCTTGCGGACCCTGACGTATCGGGACACCGCGATCACGGCACTCTCTCAGCGATTCGACCCGGCCACCGGCGCTGTGGCACCGGAGACCGGGTCACCGGACTACGTGCCGCCCGGCTTTGCCCGGGGTGTGCGACGTCAGCTCGCCGCCCGCGCCCGCGGTGGTGGGGGCACCGGCCGGCCGGCTGCGGATCACCGACCTGCAGGAACCACCGCAGACGAGCGCGATGGCCCGTTTGTCGGCCGCCGACCGGCAGCTCGCGCAGCTTGCCGTAATCGGTGATGAGCTGGTGCTGACGGTGAAGTTGCCGACCTGCCCCACTCCCACGGGGCGGGCGCAGTGGCGGCGGGTGCGGCTCACCGCGGCCATCCCTGAGCACCTGCACGGCCGGGCGATCACCGACTGGCACCTGCCGACCCTCGTCCTCGACCGTCGAGGTCTGTTGTGGCGATGCGCGGCGACCGAACTCGTCCCGGCAGACGACCTGGACTCGGCCGCCGTCGCGGTCGGGGTGGACTGGTCGCCGTCGACTCTGGGTGCCGCCGCCATCACCGCCGCCAACCCGGACGGGCTGGTGTCGGACTACCGGGGCTGGACCTACGACGACCGCGGCCTCGGAATCAAACTTGCCCGCCTGCAAACCGAAGGTCAACTGCTGCACCGCAAGCCGCCCGGTTGGCCCAACTGGCCGCGACCGCACCCCCCCGAGGTCCGAGCACAACTCGACGCGAAGATCGCCGTCCTCGACGGGCACCGAACCGCTGTCGGCGTCAAACGGGGAAAGATCAACCGGGAACTGGCGTTCCACTTCGCCCGCCAGGTCACCGGCTACGCCGCCGACGCCCAGGCGCAGCTGATTGCAGTGGAAGATCTCACCACCCTCGAGACTCGCGGACACGGACGCGTCAACAACAACCGGGCCGCGCAGTCCGCCCGCCGCCAAGCCGTCGCCGCCCTCGCCCACACCGCCGCCGGTATCGGCATCACCGTGGTCTCCGTGCCGGCCCGGGGATCGTCCGCACAGTGCCCGGGCTGCGACGAACCACTTGCACGCCCCGGCGGCTACCACGCCGCATGGTGTTCACCCTGCCGGGTCGGCGGTAACCGCAACCACCTGGCGGGGGTGAACCTGGCCAAACGCGCGCTGCTCGGCAAGAACAAAACCACCCGGCGGCGTGAGCAGTTACCCGCGATCCGGGTCGCCGAACACGCGCCGGTGCGGCAGTGCCGGGACAAGAAAGGTCCCACCCCGAGCAGACCATGGCACCGCCGGGTCCGCCACAGCCTGCCCACCGTGACACCGCGGATGGGGGTGAATCCGAAACAGCATGTTCCTGCACCACAAGCGTCGGTGTGGGACACGGTCAAACCCACACCACCGCACGATGAGGCGGGTAGCCGTGACACACGTCTATCTCCCCGCCCGCCACGCAAGCGGCAAAGGACATGAGATCTACGTAGACGATGTCGTGGATGACCAGGCAGCAGGATGACCGTGACGTTGGTGGCGTGTCCGCTCACGAGGGCGATCCGTCCTCGGTGCCGAGCGGGCTGGCCAATTCGGCTTTGAGTTCGCGGTGTACCGGCTTCTCCTCGGACAGCAGCCGACTGGCCGAGCGGGAAGTGCCGTCGCGGGCGACCGTGTCCTGCACCGCCGACACGACGGCGGGGTGCCCGGACATGCCGAGGTAGTTCTAGCTGGAGAAGTTGTCGACCTCCGCGCCCCAGATGATCGACGTGTCGCGCGTGGCGCGGTTTGACGAGGAAGTACGGGTTGCGAGCCCCTCGGCCGTGTTCAGCCGTGCGGCGAGCGCCTGAACCTCCAGGAACCCCGCGATGCGGAACTCGGGTGCGACCGCGGTGCGTAGGGCCTCCGGTTCCTGCGGACCGACGGTTCTGGCCGTGGGGGACACGGGTGCGTGGTGCGAGGTCACGTGCGCGATGACATCGCCGAGAGTGCGGCTAGGTGAGAACCAGTGCGGTTCGACGACGAGACCGGGGAATGCGCGGCTCACCCCGCCGACCAGGTCGGTGATCATGATCGAGTTGAATCCGAGGTCGCCGACGAGCGTCTGCATCGCCTTCAGCGCCGCTGCCGGGAATCCTCTGACCCGGGCGACTTCCGCGCGCACCCTCGTCGCGACGTCGCCGACCGGTGTAGCGGGGACCCGGCCCGGCGTTGGCGTCGCCGCCGGCACGGGGAGGGCTACTGCGGGAACGCCGTTGGCGGCAGCAGCGAGGACGGCGGCCTGTTCCCGGAAGAGCGCGATCAGTTGTTCCATGGTGGTGTCTCCAGGTCGGGCGTCGGGCGTCGTGTGGGCAGGTGCGGGGTCGGCGCGGCCGTGGGTGCGTCGTCAGGTATCCAGAAGCGGGCGGTAGTCGCGAACTCGTATCCGCTGAGCCGTCGGCGGACTCGGGCACCCGGCTCGTGGATGTCGCCCGGGGACGGCTAGGTGATGAGGGCACGTCCCGTTCCGCACACCGCGATCGCCCAGAGCACGCTGGTGAACGTGCCGATGATGAATTGTTCCGACGCGTGCGGTTCGCGCAGCTCGGGGTAGCGGGCCAGTCCCTTGACCGCCAGGACGACGGCGATGCCCTCCGGCCAGCCCGCGAGGATCGAGGCCGCGACGGCGGCACGCTCGAGGAGTCCGATGATCCGTCCGCCGCGCAGCGGCCCGGCGTCGGGCCGCTGGTCGGATCCGGCGTCCGGTTGGCGGCGCGCGATGCGGAACGCGGCGAGCACGAGGGGTGCCCCGCCGGTGGTGGCGGCCGCGACGCACAGTACGAGGGTCGCGGCGAGCGCGAAGCCCGTGACCGGGGTGGTGGCGGAGGCGGCGAGCGCGGCGACGGCCAGGGCGAGCGCGACCACGATCGGCGCCGCCCACTGCGACATCCAGCGGGGGCTGCGGGGCGCCGCGAGGGCCAGGGGTGCGACGGCGGCGACGCCGAGCGCGATGAGTGCGAGGGTCGTCACGTGTCCGCCTTGCGTAGGAGTCGTTCGGCCAGTCGTCGTCCGGCGGTCTCGACGTGCCAGCCGGCGGTGGAGAGTCGTTGGGAGACCGCTTGTTTGCTGATGCCCAGCGCACGGGCCGCCTCGGTCTGGGTGGATCCGTGCCGCATCTGTTCGACGGCCTCGCGGCCCTCCTCGGTGCGGCGCGCGACGAGGACCGCGACGAGGGTGAGGGCGGTGTCGGCGTCGGCGGCGCTCTCGGGGTCGGAGCCTTCGACGGCCACCCGCCCGGGGGCGCTCTTGGCGCGGTCGACGGCGACCCGTGCGGATTCGAACGCGGGGCCGCGACCGGCCCGGGTCTCGGCGGGGAGGGGTTCTTCGACGGGTCCGGCGCCGATGCCGATGCTCCAGTGTTCGCGTCCGACGAGGTCGAGTGCGAGGTCGACGACGGTGGCCGGGTCCGCGACGACGGCCTGGACCTCGTCGCCGGCGGTCCGCTGGAACGGGCGGACGAGGTCACGGTTCGCGAATTCGGTGAGGAGTTGGGCGACGCGGTCGACGTCGCGGCGGCTTCCGCGCTGGTCGACCGTCAACACGAACATGGGTCAAGGTTAGAAACTGGATATTAATATGTCAAGACTCAAAGCTTGACTAGCTGGGTTCAAGGCTGGGCTATTGACTCGTCCTCGGCGGGGCGGTCGACGGCCACGTCCGGCATCGTGTCGCCGGAACCGTCCAGCGGCCGCCGGGAGTCCACCACCAGCCCGGCGATTCCGATGACGATGCACACCGCGGACAGCACGAGAAGTCCCGGCTTCGTCTCCCCGGTGAGGGCGTCGCCGAGAACGACGATGCCGACGGTCCCCGGCAGCACACCGACCACCGTGGCCAGCACGTACGGGACCAGCCGGATCGAGGACACCCCTGCGCAGTAGTTCACCACGGAGAACGGGACGAACGCGATCAGTCGCAGTGAACCGACGGCGAGCCAGCCGCGCCGGGCGATCCGCTCGTCCACCCGGCGGATCGTCGGATTGGAGATGCGCTGCCACACCACGTCCCGGCCGACGGCGCGCACCAGGTAGAGGGCGAGCACCGCACTCACCGTCGATGCCAGCACTGCGATCGCGATGCCCAGCCACGCACCGAACAGCAGACCGGCACTCAACGTGAACACCGTGCGTGGGAACGGGAACACCGTCACCAGCGCGTGCACGGCGAAGAAGGCGAGCGGGAAGGCCGGCCCGACCGACCGCGCCCATTCCCGCACCTGCAGCACGGACGGGTGCGGGGCCAGCAGCGCCACGACGACCAGCGCGACTGCCAGTACGGCGACGCCGATCACCCTGCGGTCCCCGAGGCGTCTCTTCACAGGGCATCAGGCTACCCGGGTGACCGGGGCGGGGCGCCGTGAGCGCCGGTCAGGACAGGCGTCGGCGCCCGGTCACGGTCGCCTCGACGCAGATCCGCCCGCCCGAGGTCCCGGCCACCCGGGCCACCGCCACCGAGCGGCCCGCCCTGACCACGTCCGCGGTGAACGTCGTGTCGCGATCGAGGGGAATCGGACGGAAATAGTTGATCCGCACGGACGCCGTGTCCATATCCGCGCCGGCCCGGCTCAGGGCCGCGTTCGCCGCGAGGTCCATCGCGCAGCCTTGGACGCCGCCGTGCATGAACCCGAGTTTGTTCGCGACCAGCGGGTTGGCCGGCACCACGACCCGCACGTCGGGTCCGTCCTCGATCCGCCCGCCGATCCAGTCGAGCGGCGCGACCCCCGGTTCCGGGAAGTCGGGGAGGGCCGACCCGTCCGCGCCCGGCGCCGGCAGGTCCACGAAGTTGCCCCACAGGGTGCCGGTGGCGATCAGGGTGCCCGCCGAGTCGTGGACGCGGGCGGTCGAGGTGCCGCCGTCCGCGGTGAGTGCGAGGAGCCGGCTCTCGGCCTGCAGCGTCGGTCCCTGCCACCGCCGGGGTGTCACGACGTCCACCGACAGCTCGGCCGAGACCAGGCCGTCGCGTGTTCCGCGCCGGTCCCAGACGGTGAATCCCAGGAGATCGTCGAGCAGCACGGCGAGGACGCCGCCGTAGGCGGTCCGGGCGGTATTCGGGGCGAGCGCGCCGATGTCCATGCTCATACGATTGAGGGGTTCGCCGCGGTCGTCGACGTCCCGGGTCGGCGCGCCGAGGCCGAACAACCGCTGCGTGGCGGTGCGATCGGTGACCACCGGTTCCTGCGCAATGCTCATGACCTGAGGTTATGCATCGTGTGGTGATCCTCACGATAGGGGGCGCCGAACTGCGGCTAGCATCACAGTCACACAATGTATTGATCGATCGCTCATCAGGGAGAGGAAGCCGACACCGTGTCATTAGCTTCAGAAGCCGAGGAAGCTGCGCGGGCGTATGCCGACTGGCAGCACTCCGTGGCCGGAGTCCTCGCGAAGTCGCGTCGGATCGACGCCGCGGAACTCGGTCCGGAACCCCAGAAGCTCCTCGAGACCGTCACCTACGACGGTGTCACCGTCGCGCCGCTGTACAGCCCGCGCGACGAGCGTCCGGAGCAGCCCCTGCCCGGCACCTTCCCCTACGTGCGTGGCGCGGACGCCACCCGGGACGTGAACGCGGGCTGGCTGGTCAGCGCCCGCTTCGGCGAGGGCGCGGACGCGGCGGACGTCAACCGCTCCGTCCTCGACGCCCTGGAGAACGGTGTCAGCGCGCTGTGGCTCGCCGTCGGAGGCGCCGACCTTCCGGTCCGGTCGCTGGAGACGGCGCTCGACGGGGTGCTCCTCGACCTGGCCCCGCTGACCCTCGACGCCGGAACGGACGCACCGCTCGCGGGGCGGGCACTGTTCGCGCTGCTCGACGCGCGTGCCGCGGCGGGTGACGGGGTCACCGACCGCACCGCAGTCCGCGTCGACCTCGGGACCGCCCCGCTCACGAGCGCGTTCTCCGGTGCCGCCGACGTCGAACTCGGCGATGCGGTGGCCCTCGCGGCCGAGTCCGCGGCGCGTTCGGAGAGCGTGCGGGCAATCACCGTGGACGGCACCGTGTTTCACAACGCCGGCGCGTCCGACGCCGAGGAACTCGGTGCGGCGATCGCGGCGGGCCTCGAATATCTGCGGGCCCTCACCGAGAGCGGCCTGACCATCGGGCAGGCGCTCGGGCAGCTCGGTTTCCGGTTCTCGGCCACCGACGACCAGTTCCAGACCATCGCCAAGTTCCGTGCGGCGCGGCTGGTGTGGGCGCGGATCGCCCAGGTGTGCGGCGCCTCCGACTTCGGCGGCGCCCCCCAGCACGCGGTCACCTCGGCCGCGATGATGGCGCAACGCGATCCGTGGGTGAACATGCTCCGCACGACGCTCGCCGCGTTCGGTGCCGGTGTCGGCGGCGCGGACGCCGTCACGGTGCTGCCGTTCGACGCTGCACTGCCCGCCGGGGCGCTGGGTGTGTCGAAGACCTTCGCCGCCCGCGTCGCCCGCAACACCCAGCTGCTGCTGCTCGAGGAGTCGCATCTCGGCCGGGTGCTCGACCCGGCGTCCGGGTCGTGGTACGTCGAGGACCTCACCCAGCAGGTAGCGGCCAAGGCGTGGGAGTTCTTCCAGCAGATCGAGGCGGCGGGCGGCTACGTCGCCGCGCTCGATGCCGGTCTGATCGGCGACCGGATCGCGTCCACCCGCGCCCAACGTGATTCGGACATCGCGCACCGCAAGACCACCGTCACCGGGGTCAACGAGTTCCCGAACCTCGCGGAAGCCCCGCTGCCCGCGGGCGCCGCCGAGACCGGGAGCGTCGCCCGGTACGCCGCGGCGTTCGAGGCGCTGCGGGACCGCTCCGACGCCTACCTGGCGGCGCACGGGGCGCGACCCGCCGTCTTCCTGGCCCCGCTCGGCCCCGTCGCCGAGCACAACGTGCGGACCACGTTCAGCACGAACCTGCTGGCGTCGGGCGGCATCGAGGCCCGCAATCCCGGTCCCCTCGCCATCGGTGACGGCAGCATCGCCGCCGCCGCGAAGGACTCCGGCGCCGGTATCGCGGTGATCTGCGGTACCGACAAGCGGTACGCCGCCGAAGCCACCGCCGCGGTGGAGGAACTGCGCGCGGCCGGTGTCGGCACCGTGCTGCTCGCCGGCCCGGAGAAGGTCGTCGCCGACGCGGACGGCTCCGCCCGGCCCGACGGATTCGTCACCGCCCGTATCGACGCAGTCTCGGTCCTGTCCGGCCTGCTCGACACCATCGAGAGCTCGAGTGACTCCTCGGGCGACACAGGGAGCAAGAAGTGACTACTCGCGAGGTCAAGCACGCGATCGGCAGCTTCGCCGACGTGCCACTGGAGGATCCGCAGTTTCCGCAGCCGCCCGCCCCGACCCCGGAGCAGACGGACGAGCTGATCGCATCCGCCGCGGCCGCCAACCACTACAGCCCCGAACAGGTGGTGTGGTCCACCCCCGAGGGCATCGACGTCAAACCCGTCTTCACCAAGGCCGACCGCGACGCCGCCGAGGCCGATGGCTACCCGGTGGGCAGTTTCCCGGGCGCCGCACCGTTCGTGCGCGGACCGTACCCCACCATGTATGTGAACCAGCCGTGGACGATCCGCCAGTACGCGGGCTTCTCCACCGCCGCCGAATCCAACGCCTTCTACCGCCGCAACCTCGCGGCCGGGCAGAAGGGTCTGTCGGTGGCGTTCGACCTGGCGACGCACCGCGGCTACGACTCCGACCATCCACGGGTGCAGGGTGACGTCGGCATGGCCGGGGTGGCGATCGACTCGATTCTGGACATGCGTCAGCTGTTCGACCACATCCCGCTCGACAGCGTCAGCGTCTCGATGACCATGAACGGTGCGGTGCTGCCGATCCTCGCGCTGTATGTCGTGGCCGCCGAGGAGCAGGGTGTCGCCCCGGAGCAGTTGGCCGGAACCATTCAGAACGACATTCTGAAGGAGTTCATGGTCCGCAACACCTACATCTATCCGCCGAAGCCGTCGATGCGGATCATCTCCGACATCTTCGCGTACACCAGCGCGAAGATGCCGAAGTTCAACTCGATCTCCATCTCCGGCTACCACATCCAGGAGGCCGGGGCCACCGCCGACCTGGAGCTGGCGTACACCCTCGCGGACGGTGTCGAGTACATCCGTGCGGGTCTCGACGCCGGCATGGAGATCGACAAGTTCGCGCCCCGGTTGTCGTTCTTCTGGGCGATCGGCATGAACTTCTTCATGGAGGTCGCGAAGCTGCGGGCGGGTCGCCTGCTGTGGAGTGAACTGGTCGCGAAGTTCGAACCGAAGTCCGCGAAATCGTTGTCGCTGCGCACCCACTCGCAGACGTCGGGCTGGTCGCTGACCGCGCAGGACGTCTACAACAACGTGGCCCGCACATGTGTCGAGGCGATGGCGGCGACGCAGGGGCACACCCAGTCGCTGCACACCAACGCCCTCGACGAGGCCCTCGCGCTGCCGACGGACTTCTCCGCCCGCATCGCCCGCAACACCCAGCTGCTGCTGCAGCAGGAGTCGGGGACCGTCCGTCCCATCGACCCCTGGGGCGGATCGCATTACGTCGAGTGGCTCACCCACCAGCTGGCGAACCGGGCCCGCGCACACATCGCCGAGGTCGAAGAGGCCGGCGGCATGGCGCAGGCGATCAGCGAGGGCATCCCGAAGCTGCGGATCGAGGAGGCCGCGGCCCGCACGCAGGCCCGCATCGACTCCGGCCGGCAGCCGCTGGTCGGCGTCAACAAGTACGTGCCGGACGAGGCCGACGAGATCGAGGTCCTCAAGGTCGAGAACTCGCGGGTCCGCAAGGAGCAGCTCGAGAAGCTGGACCGGCTGCGCGCCGACCGCGACTCGGACGCCGTCGAGGCGGCGCTCGCCGAACTGAGCCGCGCCGCGGCCACCACGGAGGGCGGCATGGAGAACAACCTGCTGGCCCTGGCGATCGATGCGGCCCGCGCGAACGCGACGGTCGGCGAGATCTCCGAGGCGCTCGAGAAGGTGTACGGGCGTCACCAGGCCGAGATCCGGACCATCAGCGGTGTGTACCGGGACGAGGCCGGAAAGGTCGACAACATCAACAAGGCAACGGAACTCGTCGAGAAGTTCGCGGAGGAGGAGGGCCGGCGTCCCCGTGTCCTCATCGCCAAGATGGGGCAGGACGGCCACGACCGCGGCCAGAAGGTGATCGCCACGGCCTTCGCGGACATCGGATTCGACGTGGACGTGGGACCGCTGTTCCAGACCCCGGAGGAGGTCGCCAACCAGGCGGCCGACAACGACGTCCACGTGGTCGGTGTGTCGTCGTTGGCCGCAGGTCACCTCACGCTGGTGCCTGCGCTCCGGGAAGCCCTCGCCGCAGTGGGACGTCCCGACATCATGATCGTGGTCGGGGGCGTCATCCCGCCCGGCGACTTCGCCGAACTGTACGAGGCGGGTGCCGCCGCGATCTTCCCACCCGGGACGGTCATCGCGGACGCCGCCAGCGGCCTGCTCGAGAAGCTGGCCGCGCAGCTCGGCCACGACCTGACGGGCACCCCGGAATAACATGGGGCGGCCTCCAGTCGACATCGATGCGCTCGCCCAGGCCGTGCGCGCCAATCAGCGCGCCGGCCTGGCGAAGGCCATCACCCTGGTCGAGTCCACCCGCACCGACCACCGGGAGGCGGCGCAGCGGCTGCTGCTCGAGCTGCTGCCGGAATCGGGGAAGGCGCACCGGGTCGGGATCACCGGTGTGCCCGGCGTCGGGAAGTCCACGTTCATCGACGCGCTCGGGATGCACCTGATCGGGCAGGGGCACCGGGTGGCGGTCCTGGCCGTCGACCCGTCGTCGACGCGCACGGGCGGGTCGATCCTCGGCGACAAGACGCGGATGGCGCGTCTGACCGTCGAGAAGGACGCCTACATCCGGCCGTCACCGACGTCGGGCACCCTCGGCGGTGTCGCGAAGGCGACCCGCGAGACGATCGTGCTGCTCGAGGCCGCCGGATTCGACGTGATCCTCGTCGAGACGGTGGGTGTCGGGCAGTCCGAGGTGACGGTCGCGAACATGGTGGACTGCTTCTGCTTCCTCACCCTGGCCCGCACCGGCGACCAGTTGCAGGGCATCAAGAAGGGTGTCCTCGAACTCGCCGACCTCGTCGCCGTGAACAAGGCGGACGGCAAACACGAGCGGGAGGCGAAGGGCGCCGCCCGGGAACTCGCGGGTGCGCTGCGGCTGATCTACCCGCACGACGCCGTCTGGACGCCGCCGGTGATCACGATGAGCGGTCTCGAGGGTGTCGGTCTCGAGGACTTCTGGAACACCGTCTGCCGGCACCGTGAGGTGCTGACCGCGGCCGGGCAGTTCGAGGAGAACCGGCGCCGCCAGCAGGTGGACTGGACGTGGACGATGGTCAACGACCAGCTGCTGCGCCGGCTCGCGTCCAACACCCGGGTCAAGGCGATCCGCGGCGAGATCGAACAGCGGGTGCGGGACGGTTCCCTGACGGCGGCCCTGGCCGCCGCCGAGATCCTCGACGCGTTCGACGGCCCGGACGCGTCAGCCGACTGATTTCGCGAAGCGCCCGACCCGGTCGACGAGATCGTCGAAGAACGCGGCCGGGTCGGTGCTCACCGCGATGTCGACGTTGGGTTCCCGGTTCCAGTGACCCACCCAGTCGGCGACCGTGGCGCCCCGGGTGAGCCGGCCGTGCAGTTCGACGTCGACCGTAGCGGGTCGGGTGCGGGCGATCGCCGGGTTCAACGCCACCGCCGCCGCGAACGGGTCGTGCATGTGCGCCAGGAAACCCTGGTCGTGGGTGCGGTGAAAGTCCATGTAGAACCGGATGGCGTCGGACAGGTGCCGGATCACCGGGTTGGAGGCGGTCGAGCGCACCTGCGGTCCGTCGTCGGGGGAGATGATCTCGGCGGGTGCGCTTCCCGCCGCCTCCGCCAGCCGCCGGACGTGGTCCGGTGTCATCTCGATCGTCTCGGTGACGTCCAGTCCGCACAGGATCGGACGCCGGCCCTCCGGCAGCCCGGAGAACGCGTCGAACACCTCCTTGGCCGCCTCCGGATCCACCGACACGTTCCATTCACCGGTGGGGGTGGTGTTGCCGGGGTGGTTGAACGCCCCACCCATCACGACCAGTCGCCGCAGCAACCGGGGCAGTGCGGGTTCCTCGCGGATCGCGAGGGCCAGGTTCGTCAGCGGCCCGGTCACCAACCCGGTCAGCTCGCCGGGGTGGGTGCGGACCAGGTCGACCCACAAGGTGGTGGCGTCCCGCTCCGACAGCGACCGCCCGGACGGGGGGAGGACGGCGTACCCGATGCCCTGGGGTCCGTGCGTGTCCTCGGTGGTGCGCAGCGGGCAGTCCAGTGGCACCCGGGCGCCGAGCGCCACCTCGATGTCGGGTGCGCCGCACAGGGCGAGCCAGTTCAGGTTGTTCGCCGCGACCTGTTCGACGGGCACGTTCCCCGCGGTGCTGGCGATGCCGGCGATCTCCGCCTCGGGACTGGCCAGCAGGTACAGCAGCGCGAGGGAGTCGTCGATGCCGGTGTCGACGTCCACGATCAGCCGCTGCCTGCTCACGCCGTCACCACCGTCGGCCGGTGGTGCACGGGGAACGCGACCGACCGGGCGATGAAGCACCTCGCGTGCGCCCGGGCGTGCAGCGACTCGGCGCGCGCGGCCATCGCCGTATCCGCGACGGTCACCGTGGGATGCAGCACGACCTCGGTGAACTCGCCCGCCCCGTCCGGGTGTTCGACCATCGTGCCCGTCGGGTCGTCCCGGTAGTCGACGACGACCACACCGGCCGCGGCGGCCAGGCCCAGATACCAGAGCATGTGGCACTGCGACAGCGACGCGACGAGCAGTTCCTCCGGATTCCAGCGGGTGGCGTCGCCGCGGAACGACGGGTCCGCGCTGCCCGGCAGATCGGGTTTCCCGGCCGCCGCGATCACGTGGTCGCGGTCGTAGGCGTCCGGGCCCGACGTTCCCGCGCCGCGGTTGCCGGTCCAGGTGACCGTCAGCGTGTAGTCGTGTGTGCTCACCCGACCATTCTTCACGGCTGCGCGATGAGTTTCGCCGGCGGGCACGGTCTGCCTACGTAGAGCACGACACGGCGACCGGAGGAGACGGACATGGCACGGGACACGGCACCGGACTGGGTCGCAGGGGAGCGGCGCGACCTGGCGTCGATGCTGGCGCGACTGACGCCGGAGCAATGGGACGCGCCGTCGCTGTGCGCGGGGTGGCGCAGCCGGGAGGTGATCGCGCACATCACCATGCCGTACCGCCTGTCGACGCCGCGGATCCTGCTGAAGATGGTGAAGGCGCGCGGCAACTTCAACCGGATGTCGGACGCGCAGGCCCGCGAGGACGCACGGACCCTGACCGCCGACGCGCTGCTGCACACCCTGGAGGAGAACGTCGCGCACCCGTGGAAGCCGCCGGGCGGCGGCTTGGAGGGGGCACTGTCCCACGACGTGATCCACGGTCTCGACGTGTCGGTGGCGCTCGGCCTGGGCAGGCGGGTCCCGGACGACCGCCTCGACCGGGTCCTCGGCGGCGTCGGCCCGAAGCACGTCAAGTACTTCGGCACCGACCTGGCGGGCGTGCAGCTGACGGCGGACGACCGAGCCTGGACCTACGGTGCGGGCGCGCCGCTGCGCGGTTCCGCCCAGGACCTGCTCCTCGTGCTGTGCGGACGCCGGTTGCCGCCGGGACATCTGACCGGGGAACCGAGCCCGCGGTTCACGGCGACGGTGTGACACCGAACCAGCCGGGGGTGTCGCCACCCCAGGGCCGGGCCGGGAACGGGTAGTCGTCGAAGTCGGCCAGGGCGGGACGGGCTGTCACCACGTCGCCGTGCGCGGTGAGGCACCGGGGCCCGGGCACCGCGGCCGGCGGCGGATCCTCGGATCGGCCGTCCGCGGCCAGCAGCCACGCGCCGGTGCGGGCGAGTGACACGTCGACGGAGCGGCCGCGCCCGTCGACGTGCCCCGCGGCGAGGGCGTCGACGATGCCGGCGGCGAGCAGATAGCCGGTCGCGTGGTCGAGTGCCTGCGCGGGCAGCGCGCCCGGGGTGTCGTCGCCGCCCTCGATCGTCGCGATCCCCGACGCCGCCTGGACGATGCTGTCGAAGCCGCGGCGGTGCGCCCAGGGGCCGGAGCCGCCCCACGCGCACACCCGTCCCCGCACCAGATGGTCGGGGGCATCGTCGAGTAGACCGTCCAGCGCGCCCGGCCGGTACCCGGTGACGACGACGTCCGCCTCGGCGAGCAGGCTGTCCCACACCAGCCTGCCGTCGGCGGACCGCAGATCGAGCAGCGCGGACCGCTTGCCCTGCCCGGTGTCGAGGTGCTGCACGACGATCTCGGGGATCGCCGGCGGATCGATCCGCAGCACGTCGGCGCCGAGCAGCGCCAGCGTGCGGGTGGCGACCGGACCGGCGATCACCCGGGTCAGGTCGAGGACCTTCACCCCCGCCAACGGCCCCCGGGCGGATTCCCGGCGGGAGCGTTGCCGTGTCCCGGGACGGGAGCTCGCGGCGTGCACGACGGTGGACACGAGGTCGCCGGACGCCGCGGCCGCACCCTGCGGGCTCGCCGCCCACTCCGCCGCGGTCCGCACGCGCACGGCGATGGCCTGCGCCGCGGCGGCACGGTCCTCGACGTCGGCGGCGGTCAGGTTCCCGACCCGGGCGGCCACCGAGTCGCGGCCGGCGTCCTCGGGGAGGTCGAGTGCCGCCAGCAGTCTCGCGCGGTGATGCGGGTAGTTGGCGTGGGTCCGCACCCAGCCGTCCGCGGCCGCAAAGAACCCCGACAGCTCCGCGAAACCGGACACCGGGGCGCCCGACACCCGCAGCAGCCGGTCGCTCGCGAACGAGGCGGCGATCCGCTCGGGATCGAGCCGCCACGGCCGGGGGTCGCGGCCCACCGCGCTGTCGAACCGGTCGACGGCACCGGTGAGCGCGGCTACCGAACCGGCCGCCAACGTGAGGACGGGGAGGCGGGCCGCCAGGTAATCACCGGGGAGTTCGGTCTGCGTGACGATCTCGGCACAGTAGCGGTCGTAGCCCGGGAGAGTCATGGGCTCACGGTAGCGAGCAACCGGCGGCACCGGTCACGCAGTGCGGCACGAAGCGGTGCGGCGCGGGCGGCCAGCGCCGACTGCTCCCGGACGTACTCGGCGCGGCCGTGCGGGGTCTCGATCGGGATCGGGGTGTACCCGTAGGCGGTCAGGTCGTACGGGCTGGCCCGCATGTCGAGTTCCCGTGCGGCGAGCGCCAGCTCGAAGCAGTCGACGGTCAGGTCCGAGTCGATCATCGGCGCCAGCTTGTAGCAGTACTTGTACAAATCCATGGACGCGTGCAGGCACCCGGGCTGTTCCCGCCCGAGCTGGTCTTCGCGGGTCAACGGCTCACTGTTCCGCGGTTCGGCGGCGGGGGTGAAGAACCGAAACGCGTCGTAGTGGGTGCAGCGCAGGTGCAGCGACTCCACGACGGAGTCGGTGCCGCCCGGCCCGAGCCGCAGCGGGATGCTGTCGTGCCGAACCTCGTCCGATCGGTAGACCATCGCCCACTCGTGCAGGCCGAAGCAGGACAGGTGGGTGGGACGCGCGGCGGTCGCCTCCATCAGTCGTGTGGTGAAGGAGACCGTGTCCGAGCGGCGCTTCAGGAACTCCGGGTCGACGGTGACCCCGGCGTCGGTGCGGTGATACCCGCGGAGTTCGGCGTACTCGTCCCCGCCGGCGAGGACCGTTCCCCACCCAGGGTGCCAGCGCAGCAGCTGATTCGGCCGGTAGCTGTAATAGGTGAAGAGGAAGTCGATCACCGGGTGGGTCTCGCCGCGTTCCCGGCGCTCCAGGTGCGGTCCGATCAGGGCGGACACCCTCGCCCGGTGCCGGTCGCGGCGAGGGATCCACTCCGACGCATCCAGAACGTCCATCCGATCAGCTCGATCGCTGTCCCGGATTGACGCCGTTGACGCGGTGGGTGCCGTCGCGGACGGTGCCCACGTATTCCTCGACGAGGTCCTCGAGGGCGACGATGCCGACGATCTGCCCGGACGGGTCCGCTGCCGCCCCCAGATGGGAGCTGGCGCGGCGCAGACTCGCCAGGGCCTCCGCGAGCGGGGTGGTGGTCGACATGCACGGCAGCGGACGGATGTCCGACCGCGGGATCACGGTGTCGGGTCCGGCCTCCTCGTCGAGGATGTCGTCGAGCACGTCCTTGAGGTGCAGGTACCCGACCAGTGAGCCGTCGTCGGCGCGCACCGGGTACCGGGAGTACCCGGTCTCGACGACGGCCTGCTCGATGGCGCCGAGCCGGGTTCCGCCCTCCGACAGGGGTATGGTCCGGGCCTTGTCGAGGGGGATCATCACCTCGCTGACCGTGCGGTCGGTGGTCTCCAGCGCCTGGGTGAGCCGACGGTGTTCTTCCGCGTCGATCAGTCCCTCGGACCGGGACTCGCCGATCATCTCGGACAGTTCCACCGCCGACACGGTGACGTCGAGTTCGTCCTTCGGCTCCACCCGCAGCAACCGCAGCGTCAGGTTGGCGCACAGGTTGTAGAAGGAGATCAGCGGGCGGGCCAGCTTGATGAACAGCAGGTGCACCGGGACCAGCAGCATCGCCGTCCGCTCCGGGCCCGCGAGCGCGATGTTCTTCGGCACCATTTCACCCAGCAGGATGTGCAGCACCACGACCAGCGCCAGCGAGATCGTGAACGCCACCGGGTGCAGCAGCCCGGCGGGCAGGCCGACCGCGTGGAGCGGGACCTCGAGGAGATGCGCGATCGCCGGTTCGGCGACCTTGCCGAGCAGGATCGAGCAGATGGTGATGCCGAGCTGCGCGGCCGCGAGCATCAGCGACAGGTTCTCGCCCGCCGTGATCACGGTGCGGGCGCGTTTCTTGCCCTGCGACTCCAGGGCCTCGAGCCGGTCGCGGCGGGCCGAGATCAGCGCGAACTCGGCGCCGACGAAGAAGGCGTTGCCTCCCAGCAGCACGAAGGTGAGCAGCACACCGAAGAGGTCACTCATCGTCGTCCTCCTCGCTGTCGGTGTCGCCGGTCTCGTCGGGCTTGGGGGTGAGCAGCACCCGGTCGATGCGCCGGCCGTCCATGTGGGTGACGGTGGCGACCCACCGGCCGCCGGGGTCGTGCGCGCCCTCGGGCAGTGGCAGTTCCACCTCGTCGCCCTCGTCGGGTATCCGCCCGAGTTCGGTGAGGACGAGTCCGCCGAGGGTTTCGTACTCACCCTCGGGTGCGGTGTAGCCGGTCGTGTCGGAGACCTCGTCGACGCGGAGCAGCCCGGAGCAGGACCAGCCGTCACCGACCCGCTGGACGTCGATCTCGGATTCGTCGTGCTCGTCGCGGACGTCGCCGACGATCTCCTCGATCAGGTCCTCCATGGTGACCATCCCGGCGGTGCCGCCGTATTCGTCGACGACGAACGCGACCTGCATGCCGTCGGACCGGATCCGCTCCATCAGGGCGTCACCGTCCAGGCTGGAGGGCACCACCGGGACCTTCTGGGCCAGCGAGTTGAGGCGGGCGGTGCGCCGACGGTGGGCGGGCACCGCGAACGCATGCTTGATGTGGACGACGCCGACGGCGTCGTCCAGGTCCCCGTCGACGACGGGGAAGCGGGAGAACCCGGTGCGGGAGGCGGTGTCGATCAGGTCGGCGACGGTGTCCGTGGTGGACAGGGTCTCGATCTTCACGCGCGGGGTCATCAGTTCCTCCGCGGTGCGTTCCCCGAACCGCAACGATCGGTTCACCAGCAGCGCCGTGCCCTTGTCGATGGCGCCGCGCTGCGCGGACGTCCGCACGAGCGACCCGAGTTCCTGCGGGGACCGCGCCGACCGCAGCTCCTCGGCCGGTTCGATGCCGAGGCGTCGCACCAGCCAGTTCGCGGATCCGTTGAGCCCGTTGATGGCCCACTTGAAGATGAGCGAGAACGCCGCCTGCATGCCGGCCGTCGCACGTGCCGTGGGCAGGGGGTGGGCGATGGCGAGGTTCTTCGGCACGAGCTCGCCGAACACCATCGAGAAGGAGGTCGCGAGGACGAGTGCGATCACCAACGACGTTGCCGCGGCAGCGGATTCACTGAACCCGATCGCGGACAGCACCGGGGTGATGAACCGGGCGAGGACCGGCTCGGACAGGTAGCCGGTGATCAGCGTGGTGATGGTGATGCCGAGCTGCGCCCCGGACAGCTGGAAGGACAGCGTGCGGTGGGCGTGCTGCACTTGCCGGGCCCGGCGGTCACCGTCGCGGGCGTGCGAGTCGACAGTGCTGCGTTCGAGGGCGGTGAGGGAGAACTCGGCCGCCACGAACAACGCGGTGCCCGCGGTCAGGGCGAGAAAGCCGAGCAGAGCGAGAATGCTGAGCGCGATGTCCATGTGTCAACGCCGCCGAGCTGAGGAACGGGGGTCGCCGGGTTTGTCACCCGGCTCGCTAGAGGAGCCCTCCGAACCGGCGGAATCGGAATCCGATTCCACGGAGCAGGAGGCGACGGCACTCCCGGAGACGGCGGGTGGGGCGCTTGCTTCGTGTGTGGGTGCCGCGGGCACCGGAGTCCTCTCGTTCGGCCTCGACGGCCCGGACGGGTCCGGCGCCGAGAACTGGTGTGGTTGAGCGACCCATGATACCGGTGGATGTCCGGTTCCGTGGAACAGGACACCCACCGGCACATCAGGATGCGGTCGTCACCAGCCGGCCGGCAGCGGGCGGCCCTCGGCGAACCCGGCGGCGGACTGCACACCGAGAACGGCCCGCTCGTGCAGTTCCGCCAGCGTCCGCGCGCCCGCGTACGTGCAGGTGCTGCGCACACCCGAACAGATGTGGTCGATCAGGTCCTCGACGCCGGGGCGTTCCGGGTCCAGGCGCATCCGGGAACTCGAGATACCCTCCTCGAACAGGCCTTTCCTGGCCCGGTCGAACGCGGTGTCCGTGGCGGTGCGCGCCGCGACCGCACGCTTGGAGGCCATGCCGAAGCTTTCCTTGTACGCGTTGCCGGACTGGTCCACCCGCAGGTCGCCGGGGGACTCGTAGGTGCCCGCGAACCACGACCCGATCATCACGTTCGACGCGCCGGCGGCGAGGGCGAGGGCGACGTCGCGGGGGTGACGGACGCCTCCGTCGGCCCACACGTGCGCGCCCATCGCGCGGGCCTGCGTGGCGCATTCCTCTACGGCGGAGAACTGCGGCCTGCCCACCCCGGTCATCATCCGGGTGGTGCACATCGCGCCCGGTCCGACCCCGACCTTCACGATGTCGGCGCCCGCGTCGATCAGGTCCCGGGTGCCGGCGGCGGACACGACGTTGCCGGCGACCAGCGGGACACCGAGGTCGGCCTTCTTCAATGCGCCGAGGACGTCGATCATCTTCTGCTGGTGGCCGTGCGCGGTGTCGACGACCAGCAGGTCGGCCCCCGCGTCCACGAGGGCGCGGGCCTTCGCGGCGACGTCGCCGTTGACGCCGACGGCCGCGGCGACCCGCAGCTTCCCGTTGCCGTCGACGGCGGGCTGGTAGATGCCGTCCCGGATGGCGCCGGTGCGGGTGAGGACCCCGGCGAGGGTGCCGTCGGGGTGGACGATCACGGCGAGGGAGTCGTGTTTGCCCTCGAGGAGTTCGAACACCTCCCGCGGCGACGCGGAGTCGGGGGCGGTGACGAAGTCGGTGAGCGCCACCGAGCGCAGTCGCGCGAACCGGTCGACGTCCGTGCAGGAGCCCTCGGTGACGACGCCGACGGGGCGGTCGTTCTCGACGACGACCACGGCGCCGTGCGCCCGCTTCGGCAGCAGCGCCAGGGCGTCGGAGACGGCGGCGTCGGGGCCGAGCGTGACCGGGGTGTCGGCGACCAGGTGCCTGCTCTTGACGAACGACACGGTCTCCGCGACGGCGGGTGCCGGAAGGTCCTGGGGGAGAACGACCAGACCGCCGCGGCGGGCGACCGTTTCCGCCATGCGCCGTCCCGAGACCGCCGTCATGTTGGCGACGACGATCGGAATGGTGGTGCCCGACCCGTCCGAGGTGGCCAGGTCGACGTCGAATCGCGAGGTGACCTCGGTGCGGTTCGGCACCAGGAACACGTCGTCGTACGTCAGGTCATAGGGAGGGCGATGCCCGTCGAGGAACTGCACATGTCAGGACGATACCGGGGAAGTTGCGGCGGTGTCGGATGTCCGCTGGGCCTGCGACCTGGACAGTCCGATCGTGGCCACCAGCATCACCGCGACCGCGCAGCCGACCACCACCAGTCCGAGGCCCGACACCCGCAGCCGCTCGTCGAGGACGGTCATGCCGAGGAAGACGGCGGCGAGTGGTTCGGCGATGGTCAGTGCGGGCAGCGACGCGGACAGCGGACCCACCTGGAACCCGCGCTGCTGCAGATACACCCCGACCAGGCCGGCGGCGACGAGCGCCCACGCCTGCCAGCTGCTCAGCACCGCCCACAGCCCGCGGGGCACCAGTTCGACGACGTACTTGGTGAACGCGACCGCCACCCCGTACAGGATGCCGCCCGCCCCACCGAGCAGCAGCGCTCGCCATCCGGGGTCGATCTTCGACATCCCCGCGGCGGCCGCGACCGCCACCACGGCGAGGAGGATGCCGAGCGGAACCACCCATTCGCGGAACGGGGCGTCGATGTTGCCCTCGGTGGGGTCGCCGATCACCAGGAAGACCGCGAGCGCGACGGCCAGTGCGACGGCGAGGGCCCAGGTGGTGCGGCTGAGCCGGTACCCGGAGAACTTCGCCGACAACGGCAACGCGAACAGCAGCGCCGTCACCAGCAGCGGCTGCACCACGAGCACCGACCCGAGCGCCAATGCCACCGCCTGCATCGCGTACCCGCCGCCGTCGCCGACGAAGCCGGCCCACCAGCGGGGACTGCGCAGCAGGGTGGTCATCAGCGCGGCGTCCTCGGGGACCGCGGACGCCGCGCTCTGCTGGGCGACCGACGCGCACGCGAACAGCAGCGCCGCGATCAGCGCGCACACGATCGACGCGAACGGCAGGGACATGCCTCTCAGTGTGCCCCGCGGTTGCGGTGTCCGTGCGGAGTTGACGCAGGTCCGGGTTTCCGGCCGCGTCGGGCACCCGCCCGCGGTGCTCCGCCGTCCCCGGGCCGGCCGCGGCGGGCCGGGCGCCCGCCGGTGTCGTGCGCCTGCCTGCCCTTCTTCGGGGTGTCCTGCGCCGGTGCCCGGGTGTCGGGTGCGGGGACCGCCTTCCCGGTGGGGCGGCGGGCGCCGGTGATCTCGGCCAGCACCGTGTCGCCGGGCCGCACCCGCACGCCGTCCACCTCGATCCCGGCCTTGCGGGTCAGCTTCTCCACCTCGGCGCGTTCGTCCTCGGTGACGAGGGTGACCACCACACCGGACTCGCCGGCGCGGGCGGTGCGGCCCGCGCGGTGCAGGTAGTCCTTGGGGTCGGCCGGGGGGTCGACGTGGACGACGAGTGAGATGTCGTCGACGTGGATGCCTCGCGCCGCCACGTCGGTGGCGACCAGGACGGGGGTGGTGCCGTCGGCGAACGATTCGAGGGTGCGGGTGCGGTTGTTCTGCGCCTTGCCGCCGTGCAGGGCGCCCGCGGAGATGCCGGCTTCGTGGAGTTGCTGCGCGAGCCGGTCCACCCCGTACTTGGTGCGCACGAACATGAGGGTGCGTCCCGCACGTGAACCGATATGTGCCACAACGGATTTCTTGTCGACCCGGTCGACGAACAGCAGGTGGTGGCGCATGGTGCCCACGGACGCGGTGACCGGCGCCGTCGAGTGGGTGACCGGGTCTCGCAGGTACCGGCGGACGAGGGTGTCGACCTCCCCGTCGAGGGTGGCCGAGAACAGCAGCCGCTGACCGCCCGCCGGGGTCTTGTCGAGGATCGTCGTGACCTGCGGCATGAACCCCAGGTCGGCCATGTGGTCGGCCTCGTCGAGGGTCAGCACCGTCACGTCGTCCAGCGACACCGACCCCTGCGCCACGTGGTCGGCGAGGCGTCCCGGCGTCGCGATCAGCAGGTCGACACCCCGCGACAGGATCTCGACTTGACGTTTGATGGGAATCCCGCCGACGACGTTCGCCACCCGCAACCCCACGGACAGCGCCGGCTCGTCCAGCGCGCGCTCGATCTGCAACGCCAGTTCACGGGTGGGCACCAGGACGATGCCGCGCGGGAAGCCTCGCCTGCTGGCGGCGCCCTTGAGCCGCACGAGCATCGGCAGTCCGAACGCGAGGGTCTTCCCGGAGCCGGTCGGGGCGCGGCCCAGAACGTCACGGCCGGCGAGGACGTCGGGAATGGTGGCCGCCTGGATCGGGAACGGCGCCCCGATGCCTCCACGGGCGAGGGCATGGGTCATCACCGCGGGGAGACCGAGCGCGAGGAACGTCTCACCCACCGGTGCGGGGGAGGAGAACTCGTCGTCGGGCATATCGAGAAGGCTACCGCCTCCGAGCAGGGGCCTCCGACGCCTCGGCCGTGACGTACACGCGGTACGTCACGGCCGGGGGACGGGCAGTCGGCGAGGCTCAGACCTGCACTTCGCTGCGGTCACCGCTCCACAGGGTGTGGAACTTGCCCTCCGCGTCGACCCGCTCGTAGGTGTGGGCGCCGAAGAAGTCGCGCTGCCCCTGCGTCAGGGCTGCGGGCAGCCGCTCCGCGCGCAGGGCGTCGTAGTAGGACAGCGACGACGCGAACGCCGGCACCGGGATCCCGAGCAGCGTGGCGGTGGAGACCACCCGGCGCCAGCTGTCGATGGCCGTCTCGATGGCGTCCCGGAAGTACGGGGCCAGGATGAGGCTCGGCAGCGTCGGGTTCTCGTCGTACGCGTCCTTGATGCGGTTGAGGAACCGGGCGCGGATGATGCAGCCGCCACGCCAGATGGTCGCGAGGTCGGCGGGGTGCAGGTCCCAGTCGTATTCGGCACTACCGGCCGCGATCTGGTCGAATCCCTGCGCGTAGGCCACGACCTTCGACGCGTACAGGGCCTGCCGGATGTCCTCGGTGAACTGGGCGGCATCGGTGGGCTTGTCGGCGAGCACGCCGGACGCCAGCCCGACCGCGGCCTTGCGCTGCTCGCGGGACCCGGACAGGGCGCGGGCGAACACGGCCTCGGCGATCCCGGTGACGGGGACACCGAGGTCGAGCGCGGACTTGACGGTCCAGCGGCCGGTGCCCTTCTGCTCGGCGGCGTCGACGATCACGTCGACGAGCGGCTTGCCGGTCTTGGCGTCCTTCTGCCGCAGCACCTCCGCGGTGATCTCGACGAGGTAGCTTTCGAGGTCGCCGCCGTTCCATTCCGTGAACACGTCGGCGATCTTCCCGGCGTCGTAGCCGAGGGCGGACCCGAGCAGGTTGTACGCCTCACCGATGAGCTGCATGTCGGCGTACTCGATGCCGTTGTGCACCATCTTCACGAAGTGACCGGACCCGTCGGGGCCGATGTGCGTGCAGCAGGGGGTGCCGTCGACCTGCGCGGCGATCGACTCGAGCAGCGGTCCGAGGGCCGCGTAGGACTCCTTCGGTCCGCCCGGCATGATCGACGGGCCGTTGAGCGCGCCCTCCTCGCCGCCGGAGATGCCGGCGCCGACGAAGTGCAGGCCTCGCTCCCGGAGGGAGGCCTCACGGCGGATCGTGTCCGTGTAGAGGGCGTTGCCGCCGTCGATGATGATGTCACCGGGCTCCATCGCCGCGGCGAGTTCCTCGATGACGGCGTCGGTGGGGTCGCCGGCCTTGACCATGATCAGCACGCGGCGCGGCTTCTGCAGCGCGCCCACGAACTCCTCGATCGTCTCGGTGCGGACGAAGTCGCCCTCGCTGCCGTGCTCCTTGATGAGGGCGTCGGTCTTGGCGATGCTGCGGTTGTGCAGCGCGACCGTGTGACCGTGCCGGGCGAAGTTGCGGGCGATGTTCGAGCCCATGACGGCCAGTCCCGTGACGCCGATCTGGGCGCGGGCACCCTCAGTGTTGTCGATAGTCATGGATACAGCATTCCCTCTCGCTCGGCGGTAGTGAAATCGGCGGCTACGAAAACCTCAACCGCCTAAGCCAAACATACGAAGGCCGGCCGTCGCACACGCGACGGCCGGCCTTCACTCACACTTCGTTATTCGGTTGTCCGATCAGCGATCGATCAGCTGCGTCGCTCACGCCGCGGGCCGTCGAAGCCGTCGTACGAGCGACGATCCGTGCGGCTGCGGAACCCGCCACCGGTCGACGCGGGGCGCCGCTCCGACGCGGCCGCGGGCCGACGGTCGTCGCGGCGGTCGTCGCGACGGAACCCGCCCGCCGCACCGCGGTTGTCGCCGAAGTCGCGGCGCGGTGCGCTGCGGTCGAAGCTGCGCTCGCCGGTACCGCGGTGGCTGTCGCCGCGGTCACCGAAGTCGCGGCGCGGGGCGCTGCTGCCGCCGCCGTACTCGCGGCGGGGTGCACTGTCACCGAAGTCGCGGCGCGGGGCCCGATCGGTGAACGTCCGGTTGTCCCGGTCGCCGCGGTAACCGCCGCCACGGTTGTCACCGTCACGCTGCGGGCGGTCGCCCCGGTAGCCGCCGGACCGGTTGTCTGTTTGGTCGCGGCGCGGGCCACGACCCTCGAAGCTGCGACCACCCGACGGACGGTCGCCGAAGCTGCGCTCGCCGCGGTCACTGCGATTGCCGCGGTAGCCGCCGCCGTCGCGGCCGGCGTAACCGCCCTCACGGCGGGGTCCGCGGTCGCCGAACTTGCGGTCGCCGCCACGCTCGCCGCGGGAGTAGGTGTCGCGCACCGGTTCTCCGCTGGGCGCCTTGGCGCCGGTGATGCTGGCCAGCTTCTCCGAGCCGGGGGTGACGGGCACGGCGGTGGCGTCGACGCCGGCCATCCCGGTCAGGCGGCGGAACGTGCGCTTCTGGTTGGGGAGCACGATCGCGACGACGGTGCCCTTCTCGCCGGCACGGGCGGTCCGGCCTGCGCGGTGCAGGTAGTCCTTGTGATCGGCGGGCGGATCGACGTGCACGACCAGGTCGATGCCGTCGACGTGGATGCCGCGGGCGGCGACGTCCGTCGCGACGAGCACCGGGGTGCGGCCGTTCTTGAACCGTTCGAGGACACGGGTGCGCTGATTCTGCGCCTTGCCGCCGTGCAGCGCCTCGGCGGCGATGCCCACCGCACGGAGGCGGTCGGTGATGCCCTCGCAGCCGAGCTTGGTGCGGGCGAACATGATCGTGCGGCCGTCGCGGGCACCGATCTCCGCGAGGACGTTGTCCTTCTGGCCGCGGTCGACGAGCAGCACGTAGTGCTCCATCGTGTCGACGCTGGCGCGACCGTCCTCGGTGGAGTGCTGCACGTGGTCGGGCAGGAACTGGCGGACCAGCGACTGCACCTCACGGTCCAGGGTGGCAGAGAACAGGAGACGCTGGCCGTCGGCCCGGGTCTCACCGAGGATCGCCCGGACCTCGGGCAGGAAGCCCATGTCGGCCATCTGATCGGCCTCGTCGAGCGCGGTGATCTCGATCGAGTCGAGGATGCAGGTGCCCTGACGCAGGTGGTCGTTCAGCCGGCCGGGGGTGGCGACGAGGATGTCGACGCCGCGCCGCAGCTGGTCGACCTGCTTGGAGAACGGGGTGCCGCCGACGGCGGGGCGGACGGTCAGGCCCATGGCCCCGGCGTACGAGTTGAGGGAGTCGACCACCTGGAATGCGAGTTCCCGGGTGGGCACGAGCACCAGTGCGCGGGGACGCTTGGGTGCGGGCCGGTCCTCGTGGCGGGACAGGCGGGTGAGCATCGGCAGGCCGAATGCGAGGGTCTTGCCCGATCCGGTCTGTGCGCGGCCGAGGACGTTGGTGCCGGCCAGCGCATCGGGCACGGCCAGCGCCTGGATCGGCGATGGGACGGTGATGGAGTTGCGGGCGAGGGCCTGGACCAGGGGGGCGGGCAGGCCGATCTCGGCGAACGTCACGGTGGCGTTCTGATCAGGGGTTTCGGTCTCGGTCTGCTCTAGTGGGGCAGACGTCGTCTGGACAGCGTTGGTCACGCAAATACCTCTCCGGGCATAGGGCGCGTCGCGGAGCGGGGGCTGTCATGCAGCACGCACAAAGGGACGAGCCAGGGCACATGTCACCTGGTCAATCCATTCGCGGAAGTGCGGGGAATTGGGCTGTGTGCCGTTTCAGTGTTGATGGGCCGCAGTGGCGACCGTCGACCAGTGTACGCGACGGGGCACCCGGTTATCGAATGCGGCGGGTTGTGAGCTGGGTGACTATACGGCTCTGAACAACCGGCTCAGTTCGGTGAGCCAGGGGACGGCAACGGCGATGGTCGGCACCACGAGGATGGCCACCGACGCGGCGTAGGCGGCGAGTGCCACTGGGGTGCCCGCCTCCGAGGAGGACAGGCGCTGCACCCGCAGCAGGGTGCTGGGACCACCCGCGGCCATGGCACCCTTCGGGGCGACCGACCCCGAGCAGGCGACGAGTGCGCGGGCCAGTGCGGTTGGCCCGGTGGCGCGGACGGCGGAGTCGTCGGCCAGCATCTCGACCAGCAACTGCACCGACCCCAGCGCGGACTTGCTGCGCACGACGGTGGGGAAGGCGGCGTTGACGGCGGTGAACGCCTCGAGGACGAGGTCGTGCCGGGCCCGCAGATGGGACCGCTCGTGGGTGAGGATCGCGGTGATCTCGGCGTCGTCGAGGTTGGTGAACGTGCCCTGGCTCAGCACGACCCGCTGGCGGAGACCGGGCAGGCAGTAGGCGATGGGCTCGGTGACGTCGAGGACCCGCAGGTCCGGGGTGCGGGCGAGGGGCGACGACGAGTCGCAGCGGTCGAGGAGGTCGACGAGCATCCGGTGCCGGGCGCGTCTGCGCCGGGTGCGGACCCCGACCTGCACGATCGAGAAGATCAGTTTGGCGCCGACGAGGAGGGTAAGCGCGAAGACCACCACGTACAGCAGCCACAGGGGCAGGCCCAGTGCGTCGATCTCGGCGACCGGTGCCGTGGTGGGGCGCCCGTCCGGTCCGGGGACCAGCAGCTGGCTGGCGATCGCGAGACCCGAACTGAACGCGGACAGAACTGCGGCGAGGGCGATTGCCTGCCACAGCACGAGGGCTGCTCGGGGGGCGCGATGCGGCCATCGGGCACGACTCAGCAGCGCAGGGACAGGCCCTGCGAGAAGAAGTGCGAGTACTCCGAATACCAGCGCGGTGGTGGCGTCCATGTCCTACTCATCATGCATGACGAACATCAGCCGGCGCGAACGGTTCCCGACTGATTGTCTCCGGTGGACCGCTCCTTGGCCTCGAGCGCGGCGAGGGCCTCGCGGAGCGCGTCGGCCTCGTCGGCGCCGACCTGCCCCACGAAGTGGACGAGTGCGGCGGCGCGACTTCCGGACTTGTCGGCCTGCTGCAGGGCGTCCACCATGAGGCTCGCGACGAGTTCCTCGCGCTGGTGCACCGGCAGGTACCGGTGGGCGCGGTCGTCGCGCTGCTGAATGACGAGGTGCTTCTTCGCCAGTCGCTGGAGCACTGTCATGACAGTCGTGTACGCGAGTTCACGGCGTGCCGCCAGTGCCTCGTGTACCTGCCGTACCGTCTGCGGTTCCGAAGTGGACCACAGGTGATCCATCACTGCGCGTTCGAGTTCGCCGAGTCCAGCCATAAATTGATTCTACGGATACGACGACGCAGATACGTACTACTGGTAGTAGTAAAACTGCGTCACGGCGTGTGGTATTGGCCATACTCCGAACGGGTGGATTACGGTCGGGTTGGCAGCGGCCGACCCGCCGGGCAAGCGTTCGTTCTCGACATCGCGGAGAGTGGGGACCTGGCGGATGAAGACCGACGACAGCGCGGCGACCGGACACGATGCGGCCGCCAAGGTCAAGGGTCAGACCGGGCGGGCAGCGGAACGGGTCTGGGGCGGGGTGCGGGGTGCACCGGTCAGCATCGCGCTGCTGGTCGTGATCTGGATCCTCGCGATCGCCACGTCCAGTGTGATCAGCGGTCCCTCCCACGACCTGTCCCAGCACGTTGCGATCGGGATCCGGGCGTTCCAGAACGGCTGGGTGTGGACCCTGTTCACCGCCGGGCTGTGGGGCGACGACGTCCTGGCGTACCTGTCCACGACCGTCCTCGTCCTCGTGGCGGCCGCTCCGCTGGAACGTCGCATGGGGTCGGCGCGGTTCGTGCTGGCCGCGGTCGCCACCCAGGTGCTCGGCGGGCTGCTCGCACTGTCGGTGGCCGCCGTCGCGAAGGTCGTCGACGCGAACTGGGGTTTCCGGCTGCACGTGGGCATGGCCGTCGGTCCGAGCACGTGGATCGTCGGTGCCGCGATGGTGGCCAGTTCGAACATGGGCACGCTGTGGCGTCGGCGGATCCGCGTCGGCGTCCTCGTGTTCACCATCACCCTGGCACTGTTCAGTGGTTCGCTGCAGGACGTGGTCCGGCTCGCCGCGGCCGTCGTCGGCCTGGTGATCGGCCGCTGGATCGTCGGCCGCTCCGCCCGCGGCGAACGGATCGCGGGCACCCAGCGTGAGGGCCGGGTACTCGTCGCGATCATCGTGGCGGCCAGCGCGATCGGCCCCATGATCGCGGCACTGTCCGCGGAGGCGGTCGGTCCCCTCGCCGTGCTCCGCGACCTGTTCCGCGGCATCCCCTACACGGCCGGCGAAGTGCGCGACCTGTGCGAGGTGTCGGCGTCGGACCCCGAATGCCGGCGCGGGCTGCTCGAACTGCGCCTGTCCGGGGTCGGACCGACCCTGCTGAGTCTGATGCCGTCCCTGTTCCTCCTCACCCTCTGCGACGGCCTCCGACGGGGCCGTCGCTTCGCGTGGGTCGCGTCCGTGATCGCCCAGGTGATCCTGCTGGTGCTGTCGCTGCTGAACTTCGCGGTCCGGTTCGTCGACTCCCTCGACGAGGACTCCCTGTTCTACGGTCTCGCCGACCCGAACCTGTACCGGACGCTGGTGCCGTTCCTGACACCGCTGGCGATCCTGATCGTGCTGCTCGCCACCCGCCGGTTCTTCGACGTCGCCGCCCCGGCCGGAACCTACCGCCGGCTGGCGATCGTCCTGGTGTCGCTGCTGGCCGGTCTTGCCGTTCTCTACGTGTTGGGCGGATTGTGGGCGCGGCATGGGTTCGATCCCCGGCCGGGGTTCACGACGCTGCTCGCCGACTTCCCGGAGCGGCTGATCCCGCCCGTGTACCTGCAATGGCTCGACCCCCGGCTGCTGCCGGAGAGCATTCCCGCGACCCTGCTGTACGAGTGGACCGGGGTGGTGTTCTGGGTGGCGGCGTGCGCGCTGGTCGCCGCGACGTTCCTCAGTCCCGCCATCGGATCGGACTCGGCGGCCGCCGAACGCGCACGCGCCCTGTTGAAGTCGGGGAGCGGAAGCCCGCTGTCCTGGATGACGACGTGGCGCGGCAACCACTACTGGTTCTCCGCCGACGGCACGAGCTACGTCGCGTACCGGGTCCTCGCCGGGGTCGCCCTCACCACCGGTGACCCGGTCGGCCCGCCCGACCGGCTGCGGGACAACGTCGAACACTTCGCCGAATTCGCCGCCGCCAACGGGTGGATCCCGTGCTTCTACTCGGTGACCGGCGAGGTCCGCGCCGTCACGGACGCCCTCGGCTGGAGCGGTATCCAGGTCGCGGAGGAGACGGTGCTGGATCTGGGGCAGATCGCGTTCACCGGCAAGCGGTTCCAGGACGTCCGGACCGCCCTGAACAAGGCCAAGAAGTCGGGGATCACCGCGGAATGGGTCAGCTTCCCCAGGGCCCCGCGGTCGATCACCGACCAGATCACGGCGATCTCCGAGGAGTGGGTGGCCGACAAGGGGATGCCCGAAATGGGGTTCACGCTCGGCGGACTCGACGAGGTCGACGACCCGGAGGTGCGCTGCCTGATCGCCGTCGACGAGGATCGCACCGTCCACGGCGTCACGTCCTGGTTGCCCGTGTACCAGGATGGGCGGGTGGTCGGCTGGACCCTCGACTTCATGCGCCGGCGCTCGGAAGGGTTCCGGCCGGCGATGGAGTTCCTCATCGCGTCCGCGGCGCTGAAACTGGAGGAGGAGGGTGCGCAGTTCCTGAGCCTGTCCGGCGCCCCGCTCGCCAAGGTCGAGCAACCGGACAGCGACGCCGACGATCGGGAACGGTCGGAGTCGTCGAGCCTGTCGGCGGTGATGGACAGCGTGCTGGATCTGCTCGGCCGGACCCTGGAACCGGTGTACGGGTTCCGTTCGCTGCTGGCGTTCAAGTCGAAGTTCCAGCCCCGGTACGTGGCCATGCACATGACGTTCGCCGATCCGGCCGCCCTGCCGAGCATCGGCAACGCCGTCGGCAGGGCGTATTTGCCGACGGTGTCGCTGGGGCAGAGCTACCGGCTGGTGCGGACGATGATCGGCGGCCGGCGCTGACGGCCGCTACTTCGGCTCCGGTCCGCCCACCGCCCCGTACACGTGGCGGGTGCCGATCGGCACCACCAGCGGGCGATCGGACACCGGGTCGGCGATGACCGCGGCCTCGAGACCGAACACCTCGAGCAGGAGTTCGGCGGAGATGATGTCCTTCGGCGCGCCGGCCGCGACGATGGTGCCGTCCCGCATCACGATCAGCTGATCGCTGTAGCGGATCGCGAGGTTCAGGTCGTGGAGCACCATCACCACGGTGCGGCCCAACTCCTCGTGCATCCGGTCCACCAGGTCGAGCACCTCGATCGAGTGCGCCAGGTCCAGGTAGGTGGTGGGTTCGTCGAGCAGGAGGATGTCGGTTCCCTGCGCGAGGGCCATCGAGATCCAGGCCCGCTGACGCTGACCGCCCGACAGTTGGTCGACGGGGCGGTCCGCGAGGTCGGACACCCCGGTCAGCGCGAGCGCCTCCGCGACCTCGCCCTCGTCGTCGGACGACCACTGCCGCAGCCACGACTGGTGGGGGTGCCTGCCGCGGGCCACCAGGTCGGCCACCGTCAGCCCCTCGGGGGCCAGCGGCGCCTGGGGGAGCATGCCCAGCGTGCGGGCGACGTCCTTGGTGCGCATCGATCCGATGGCCTTGCCGTCGAGCAGAACCGAACCGTTGCGCGGCTTCAGCAGCCGCCCCAGCGCACGCAGCAGGGTGGACTTGCCGCAACCGTTCGGCCCGATCACGGTGGTGATCACCCCGGTCCTCACCTCGAGGTCGAGGTTGTCGACGATGACCCGGTCGCCGTACCCGAGGCTCAGGTTTTCGGCGATCAGTCGAGGATCAGTCTGCACGGTCATGCCGAGACCTTCCGATTGTTGCGAACCAGCAGATACAGCAGGAATGGGCCACCGAGCGCCGAGGTGACGATACCCACCGGCAGCTCGACCGGCAGGATCGTGCGGGCGACGACATCGCTGCCCACCACGAGCACGGCGCCGGTCAGCGCCGACGCGATGAGCGGCGGGCCCGCGGACCGCACCAGCCGCAGCGCCACCTGCGGCGCGGCGAGCGCGACGAAGCCGACCGGACCCGCGGCCGCGGTCGCGATGCCGGCGAGGGCGACGGCCATGAGCAGGAGCCGGGCCTGCGACCACTGCAGGCGCACACCCAGCGACACCGCGTTGTCGTCGCCGAGGCGGAGGGCGCCCATCGTGAACGACGAGATCACGGCGTAGCCACCGACGAGGACGACGGCGATCGTGACGGGCCACACCTGACTCCAGGCGGCGCCGTTGAGGGAGCCGTTGAGCCACACCTGGGCCCGCGACGCGTCGTTGATGTCCGCGGAGATCAGCAGCCAGCCGGTGACCGCGATCAGCATGGCGTTGATGCCGATGCCGATCAGGATCAGCCGGTAGCCCTCCACTCCGCCGCGCCACGCGAGCACGTAGATGACCAGCGCGGTGAGAAGCCCGCCGAACAGGGCGGCCAGCGGGATCCCCAGGGTGGCGAGGAGGCCGACGAAGCTGCCGCCGCCGCCGAGGACGATCAGCGCGACCGCGGCGGCGCTGGCACCGGACGTGATGCCGAGGATGTCCGGGCTGGCGAGGGCGTTGCGGGCGATCGACTGGGTGATGGCGCCGGCCAGGCCGAGGGCCATGCCGATGAACACACCGGTCAGCGACCGCGGCAGGCGCAGATCCATGACGATGAAGTTCTGGGCCTTCGTGCCGCCGCCGAACAGCACCCTGGTGACCTCGGGGATCGACAGCGGGTAGTCGCCGCGGCCGATGTTGAGGCACAGCACCAGGAACAGCGCCACCAGCAGGGCCACGTTGACGGCGATACCGAGGGGCCGCAGGACCAGGGAGATCGGTCCGAGCCGGAACGCGGGGCGCGCCGGGACGCGGGACGCCGGGGCGGCCCCGAGGTCGGGGCGCACTTCGTCGCGAGTGCTCACAGGCTTGCCAACTTTCTGCGCCGAACCAACGCGATGAAGAACGGTGCGCCGAACACGGCGAGCACGATTCCCACCTGCAACTCACCCGGCCGGACCACGACGCGTCCGATGACGTCGGCGGTCACGAGCATGACGCCGCCGAGGAGGCCGGCGTAGGGGACCAGCCACCGGTAGTCGGGGCCGGTGATCGCCCGCGCGACGTGGGGGACCACGAGACCGATGAATGCAATCGGGCCGCACGCCGCGGTGGCCGCACCGGTGAGGAGGGTGATGGCGACGATGCCGAGTGCGCGGCTGGCCGCGATGTTGGTGCCCAGCGACCGTGCCACGTCCTCGCCGAGGCTGAGCACGTTCAGCCCGGGTGTGCTGACGAGGGCGAGGATCAAACCGATGATGAGGAACGGCAGCACCTGCCAGAGCACGTCGAAGCCGCGGCCGGCCACCGACCCGACCACCCAGAATCGGTAGGAGTCGAGGCTGGACTGGTCGACGATGATGATCGCGTTGGTCATCGCCTGCAGGAAGAACGCGACGGCGGCGCCGGCGAGGGCCAGGCTCAGCGGGCTCGCCGCCCCGTTGCCGATCGACGACAGCCCGAACACGACCACGCTGGCGGCGAACGACCCGGCGAACGCGAACCACAGGTATTCGCTGGGCGCGCTGAACCCGAACAGGTACATCGACAGCACGACGAGGAACGCGGCGCCCGCGTTGAGACCGAGGAGTCCCGCGTCGGCGAGCGGGTTGCGGGTGTGCCCCTGGATGAGGGCGCCCGCGACACCGAGCGCCATCCCGACGACGAGCCCCAGCGCGGTCCGCGGTCCGCGGAGCGTGCGGACGATGATGTCGGTCTGCGAACCGTCCGCATCGAACAGTGCGTGGAAGATCTCGGCGAACGACAGTGGCCGCGCCCCGACCGCGACGCTGGCGAGCAGGACCAGCCCGAGCAGGATCACGAGGACGCCCAGCCCGACGAGCCGACGACGCCGGATCGCCGCGACGGACACGTCCTTCTCGCGGACGGTGAAGCCCTCGTCGGACGCGGTGCTCTCCCGGACGACCTCGGTTCCGGAGCGCCGGAACGCCCGCTGCAGAGACCGTTTCGGACCGATCGCGTCGTGGGTGTGGGTGTCGCGGGTGACGAGGCCGACCCAGCCTTTGCCCGAACACTGTCCGGTGTTGCCTTCGCGGAATCCGCGGTTCCACAGGGCGAGCCCGAGTGCGATGGCGACGGCGGCGCCGCCGAAGACGACCCGGTCCGCCTGCCCGCCGCCGTTGTCGTCGCGGAGGGAGTCGACGATGTACCACCCGAGGACGAGGGGGATGGCCACTGTCCCGATGTCGAGCAGTCCCGCGAGTGCCCGGAGGTACAGCGGGGCGGGACCGCGCGGGACGTCGCGCTTCCCGTAGGGCTCGTCGGTCGGCAGGTGCGGGATGTCGCTGCCGAACTGTCTCGTCGTCGTCACTGGCGGGGGAAGCTCCTGACGTGTGTGCCTGTGCACCGGATCTGCACCGAATTCAACTACTTAGGTTACGGAACCCTATCCCTGATGCCACATCCGGCGGCACGTCCCGGGCGTTGCGGTCGGCGGGGGTGCCTCACATCACATGATGTCAACCCTTGATATTTGGTTAGGCTCACCTATGTTTGGTGGTGTTCCATCCCGACCGATTGGAGTGCACGGTGACTTCGACCCTGTCCGCCCCCGCGACCGCACTGGACGTGTCCTGCTCACGACTTCGCGCGCTGAACGCCGAATATCCGCGCATGTACGCGGTCGCGACGATGGCAGACGAGGGTAAACGCCGGTGGTGGTCGCTGGCGGACGACCTCGACGGCGACCGGGTGTCCCGGATGTGGGCCCGGTCGCTCGAGGACGTTCCCGACCCGGACGTCGCCGCGATGCAGGTGGCCACCGCGCTCATTCACGCAGTGGTCGGGCGTGTCACCGCGCTCGTCGTCCTGGAGGGGCGCGCGTGGGACCCGGGGCTCGAGAACCTGTGGATCCACACGGACAGCGACGAGGGAATCGACTGGGCGGGTGTCGCCGACGACACCCTGCGCGTGCTGCCGGACGACCCGTATGCCGGCGCACCGCGGACGGTCACCGTGCCCTGCGAGCGGGCGCTGCTGCTGTGGACGGTGCACCGCAGTCTCACGTCGCTGCATGCGGTGTTCGACGCGATCGCCCGGTTGACGCCGATCGACGCGTCCCGATTCTGGGGGCTCGTGGGGGAGGCCGTGCTCGGGGCCGCGACGTACGTGCCAATTCTCGCCGGTGGCGGCGAGGCTGCCGCGCAGCGCCGCGGGCAGGGGATCCTGGACGCGTTCGTGGCGGCCGGGGTGCCGGTCCGCTCGAAGAGCCGGATCACGCGCCCGCACTGTGGCCGACTCGGGCAGGCGAGGAAGCGCTTGCTTAATTAGGGAAGCCTTGCCTATACTCGTTCCAGACGTCGAGCAGAAACACCGACGCCGAGAACCGAACTACCGGACCGCGCCGGAGTCCTGAGGGCTGCAGAGACTCCCAGGTCCATCCCACGGCGGGCCTCATGCTGACACAGTGTGAGGCCCGCCGATCCGTTTGCCCCACCTGCTTTTCCCACCGCCCGCCCCGTCGTGTAGGCAAGAGATCGGGTGCGCCGCGAGAGCGCACAGCGATCCGATGGAGAGTGTGATGGTGGATTCCGGGGAACAGCAGGCATCGAACGGTGACGGGCGGATCGACACCGCCGCACTGGCCGATCAATTGGGCAAGGGCTTCGACGCCCTCATCGGACTCGAATACACCGAACTCTCACCCGACCGCGTGCGCGCGCAGTGGACCGTCACCCCAGACCTGCAGCAGCCGGCCGGAATCCAGCACGGCGGCGTCTACTGCTCCGTCATCGAATCGGTGGCCAGCGCTGCGGGCACGGTGTGGCTCGGCGGCCGCGGACACGTCGTCGGCGTCAACAACAACACCGACTTCCTCCGCGCGACGCGGGAGGGCACGCTGACCGCCGAAGCCAGTCCCGTTCACCGCGGACGCACTCAGCAGCTGTGGGAGGTTCGGATCACCGACGAACAGGATCGACTCGTCTCCAAGGGGCAGGTCCGGCTCGCGAACATCACCGACACCGGACGTCTCGGCAACTGAGACACCCCGCACACGGCGGAGGGGACGGACCCGACAGGTCCGTCCCCTCCGCTCTGTTCACGTCAGGTGTGAAGCGGTGTCACCCCGCGGCTTTGCGCTGCGCGCCGCCGGACGACTTCTCGGCGGCCTCCTTCTCCCGCTCGTGCCGCTCCAGCTGCTCCATCGCATTGCGGGCGAACACCCACTGCTCGGTGGATGCCATCTGCGCGCGCCCGCGGCCGAGGAACGTCACCGTCCACGACAGCAGAGTGGACAGCCGGCTGCGGAACCCGACCAGGTACATCAGGTGGATCGCCAGCCAGGCCACCCAGCCGATGAAACCGCTGATCTCGAGCTTCCCGACCTTCGCCACCGCACTGAATCGCGAGATGGTGGCCATGCTGCCCTTGTCGAAGTACTTGAACGGCGGCCGGTCCTCCGGCTTCTGACCGCTCAGGCCGGCCTTGATCTGCTTGGCCGCGTACTTGCCGCCCTGCATCGCGACCTGCGCCAGACCCGGCAACTTGTCGAGTGCCATCATGTCGCCGATCACGAACACCTCGGGGTGGCCGGGCACCGACAGGTCCGGGTTGACCAGGACGCGACCGGCCCGGTCGATCTCGGCGTCCGACTGCTCCGCGATCTGCTTGCCCAGCGGGCTCGCCTGCACACCGGCCGACCACACCTTGCACTGCGACTCGATCCGGCGCTGCGTGCCGTCCTTGTCCTTGACGACGAGGCCGTCCACGTCGACGTCGACGACCATCGCCCCCAGCTGGATCTCGATGCCGAGCTTCTCCAGCTGCTGGCGGGCCTTACGGCTCAGCTTGCCGCCGTAGACGGGCAGCACGTCGTCCGCGCCGTCCAGCAGGATCACCCGGGCCTCACGGGGATCGATGTTGCGGAACGCCCCCGACAGGGTCCGCCGCGACAGTTCCGCGATCTGGCCGGCGAGCTCGACACCGGTCGGACCGGCGCCGACGACGACGAACGTCAGGAGCCGGGCGCGTTCGGCGGGATCGCTCGACAATTCGGCCTGCTCGAACGCGCCCAGGATGCGGCCGCGCAGTTCGAGGGCGTCGTCGATCGTCTTCATGCCCGGCGCGAACTCGGAGAAATGATCGTTGCCGAAGTAGGACTGGCCTGCGCCCGCCGCGACGATCAGGCTGTCGTACGGGGTGACCGTGGTCCGGTCCAGGAACCGAGAGGTGATCGTCTTCGCCTCGAGATCGATCTTGTCGACATCGCCGAGCAGAACCTTGGTGTTCTTCTGCTTCCGCAGCACCAACCGGGTGGCGGGAGCGATGTCGCCGACGGAGAGAATGCCGGTCGCCACCTGATACAGCAACGGCTGGAACAGATGGTGAGTGGTGCGCGCGATCATGGTGATGTCGACATCGGCATTCTTCAGCGCCTGTGTGCCGAACAACCCACCGAAGCCGGATCCAATGACCACGACGCGATGGCGGCGTGACTCTACCGACTTGATACTCATTCCGTGCTCCTCGAAAAATAGACGACTCCTGTCACGGTAGTCGCCTTGTCCCCGAGCGTCTCAGTAAGCGTTGCTTCGCCCCGCCGCACAGCGGAATCGATCCAGAAACCGGCGACCCGGCCATACGTGAAGGCGGGCAGCCCCTCCGTGAGGAACTGCCCGCCTTCCGGTGCGTACGCGGCTATTCCGCCCTGCCGATCCGCTTCCGCCCCGTGGGAGTCCCCGGGGATTCCGGCGGAATGAAATCCGATTTGATCGAGAACACGAACAGTGCCGACACCCCGACCACGACGACAAGAATGGTGAGGACTACGACCACGTAGCCGAAACCGACACCAATTGCTGTCAAGTCCATCAGACCTACCTCCTCAGTCGCTGCTCACGCTACTGCGGAGGGTAGCCGCTGTCACCGCGTCGGCGGGGAAGAACGATTCGATGGCCAGCTCCGCGACCGTCACGTCGAGGGGAGTGCCGAACATCGTGGTCGTGCTGAGGAACGCCAGCACCGTGTCGTGGTGCCGGATACGCAGCGGCACGACGAGCGACCCCGGCAGTTCGGCGCTGCCGACGGTGCCACCGGGGTAGCCCTCCAATTCCCGCAGCAGGTCACGCAGTCCGTCGTCGCCGGTGACCGCGATCTGATGCCGCAGCCGGTGCAGGAGATGCCCCCGCCACTGCGCCAGGTCCACGATGCGCGGTGCCATGCCGTCCGGGTGCAGGCTCAACCGCAGGACGTTCGCGGGCGGCTCGAGCAATTCCGCGGCGCACCCCTCGGTCAGCACCGCGACCGCGTCGTTGGCGTCCACCATGTTCCAGTGCCGGTCGACGACCACCGCCGGGTACGGGGAATGCGCGGTGAGGATCTTCCCGATGGCATCGGCGATCGACGCCATCGGCACATCCGACAGTCGATGCTCCGGGAAGGCGGGCGCGAAACCGCCCGCGAGGAGCAACGCGTTGCGTTCGCGCAGGGGAATGTCGAGATGCTCGCTGAGGCGCAGCAGCATCGCCCGGGTGGGATTCGACCGCCCCGTCTCCAGGAAGCTGACGTGCCGCGCCGAGATGTCCGCCCGGTTCGCCAGTTCCAGCTGACTGAGCCGGCGGCGTTCCCGCCACGCCCGCAGATGGGTACCGACAGGCGACGCTCGCCGGTCGTCGAGGGTGGTCATTCGGCCAGCGTAGGTCGGGCGGATCGTCGTGACCATTACCTCGGACGTCATGATCAGCGGTCAGGTTAGGTGATCGAACTCCCCGGTCACCCACGCGCAGTGACGGGTGGCCGAGTATTCGAGCGCCTCCCGGCCGGCGTTGTCGATCACGTTGTCGAAGTTGCCGATGATGCGGTCGAATTCGAGATGCGACAACTGGTCCGCGATGCGCCGCACCACCGCCGCGGACAGCGGCAGCCGGTTGGGGTACGACCGGAGGAACGACACCGTGCGGCGGTCCGGGTTGGGGAACACGCCGTCCCCGGTGAGGAGGACCCCGCGGCCGTCGGCGCCGTCCCGCCAGTGCGCGACGGCGCTGCCCGGGAAGTGCCCACCGATCTGGTGCAGGGTCAGACCCGGCGTCACTTCGTGGGTGCCGGACCAGAACACGATCGGGCCGTCGGACCGTGCCAGCCATCCGCGGTCCGCGTCGGCCACCAGGATCGGCACCTCGCCGAGCGCCTTGGACCACTGCGTCTGGACGCCGAACATGTGCGGGTGGCTGCCCGCGACGGCGAGGACCGGGCCGTGCGCGGCGACGGCGGCGACGGCGGCGTCGTCGACGAACCCGATCGGATCCCACAGCAGCGACCCGGCGGGGGTGCGGATCACGAGGGACTGCTGGCCGATCGCGGTCTTCGGGTCCACGTATAGGCCGTGCAGCCCCGGCTCGACCTCGTGCTCGACCGCGCGGTACCCCGCACCGGCCAGCTTCTCCACGGTGGTCCACTCCTGACCGCCCAGCGGAATGTACTGGCGTTCGTCCGCGCAGATCGCGCACTCGTCGGGGAGCGGGGTGTTCGGGTCCTGTTCGACGCCGCACGTGGCGCAGAGATGAAATAACACCCCTCGATCATGCATCCTCACGGCACCCCGAGGAGCCGCAATCCGGCAGTCGTGGCGGCCGCGGACAGGACGACGACGACGAAAGGTGCCTTCCGCCAGGCGAGTAGGCCCGCGACGACGACGCCGGTGGGACGCGCCACCCCGGCGAGGTCGTGACCTTCGGTGAGCGCCGTCGTGCCGACCAGTGCGGTGAGCAGAACCACGGCGGCCGTCGCCATGGTCCGCTCCACCCAGGGCCGGGTGGCGATCCGTGGCCGCAGCGCCGGGCCCGTGAATCGGAACGCGAAGGTGCCTGCGGCGAGAACCCCGACCGACCCGATCAGCACGAGGTGCCCGGTCACCGCAGCACCTTCCGCCGCACACCCGCGAGCAACCCGACCAGCGCCGCCAGCACCGGAAGCCCGGCGGGCAGGAAGGGAGTAGTGGCCAGGGCGATCACACCGCCGGCCAGTACCGGCACCCGCACGTCCCGATCGCGCACCGCCGGCAGCACCAGCGCCAGCAGCACCGCCGGGAACATGGCGTCCAGTCCCAGCACGGCGGGGTCGCCGATCGCCGTGCCCGCCACCGCGCCGAGCACGGCCCCGAGCGGCCAGCACACCGCGATCCCCACACCGCACGCCCAGTACGCGGCGCGCCTGCGGCCGGGGTCCGTCTCACCGAGGGCGAACACCACCGACTCGTCGTTCATCAGGTGAGCGCCGAGGACGCGTCGCTGCCCGCGCCCCAGCACGTCCCCGACCGCCAGACCGAACGGCAGGTGCCGCGCGTTCACCAGCAGCCCGGCGATCGTCGCCGCGATCGGGCTGCCGCCTGCCGCGACGATGCCGATGAACAGGAACTCCGCAGAACCGGCGAGGACCAGCACCGACAACGCGACGGGCAACCAGGCGTCCAGGCCCGAACCCACCGCGATGGCGCCGTACGACATGCCGACCAGTCCATCGGCCAGGCACACCAGCGCGATGTTCCGGAGGACCCGCACATCGAGTGTTCGCTTCATCGAACGCATGACTTCTATACTGAACACACGGTGCGGTGTTCGTCAAGACGAACGCAGCGCCCAAAATAATGAACACGAAGTCGGAAGTCGGGAAGGGGAACCATGGCAGGGCAGTCCCCGCTGGGCTATATCGGGCCCTCGCTGCGTCGTGAACGGGAACGGTCGGGTATGTCCCTGACCGAGGTCGCCCGCCGCGCCGGGGTCGCGAAATCCACTCTGTCCCAACTCGAATCGGGGGGCGGCAACCCGAGCGTCGAAACCCTGTGGGCCCTCTGCGTCGCCCTGGACGTGCAGATGTCGCAACTCCTGGACCCGCCGCGGCCCCGCGTCCAGGTCATCCGGGCCGACGAGGGGCCGGAACTGACGTCCGACCGGTCCGACTACCGTGCGACTCTCGTCGCGTCCTGCCCGCCGTCGGCGCGCCGGGATCTGTACCGCCTCGCCGTCGAACCCGGCCCGGCCCGGGAATCCGAACCGCACATGCCCGGTGTGGTCGAACACGTCATCCTCAGCGCCGGGCGCGCACTGGTCGGCGTGGCGGGCGATCCGGTCGAACTCGGACCCGGTGACTACATCGCCTACCCCGGCGACGTCGCACATGTGTTCGAAGCGCTGGAGCCGGGCACCCGCGCCGTCCTGGTGTCCGAGCACAACTGAGGTCATTCGGCGAAATTCCTCCGTGCAGAGTGTCGAATCGGAAGGGTGACGTTCGTATAGGAGGTGAGGGCCGGCCACATCCGAAGGCGCCGGCCGGCCGATCCGAGGAGGAACCCGAGATGACCCAGTACCTGTTGAGCGTGTACCAACCCGACGGCCCCGCCCCCGAACCCGACGTCCTCGCGACGATCGGCGACGATCTCGACGCCCTCAACCAGGAGATGGTGTCCGCGGGCGCGTGGGTGTTCAGCGGGGGACTGTGCGCCCCCACCACCGCGACCGTGCTGCGGGCCAGGGGCGGTGACGTGCTCGTCACCGACGGCCCGTACACCGAGGGCAAGGAGCATCTCGGCGGATTCACCATCGTCGAGGCGCCCGACCTGGTCGCCGCCCTCGAATGGGGTCGCAAGCTCACCCGGGCGACGACCCTCCCGATCGAGGTCCGGCCGTTCGCTCACCACGACGGAGCCGGCGACTGACGTGATCGGGTCCGCCGACATCGAACACGTGTTCCGTGAAGAACACGGTCGCGCGGTGTCCGTCCTGGTCGGGGTGTTCGGCGACATCGACATCGCCGAGGACGCCGTCCAGGATGCGTTCACCGAGGCGGTGCGGCGCTGGCCGTCGTCCGGGCTGCCGCCGAGCCCGGCCGGATGGATCATCACCACCGCCCGGCGCCGCACGATCGATCGGCTCCGGCGCGAGGCCTCCCGGCACGACCGCCACGCGCAGGCCGCCCTGCTGCTCGCCCGCGACGAACCGGTGGAGGAGGTCGTCGTGCACGACGACCGGCTACGCCTGATCTTCACGTGCTGCCACCCGGCGCTGGCCCCCGCCGCCCAGGTCGCGCTGACCCTCCGCCTCCTGGGCGGGCTCGGCACCGCGGAGATCGCGCGCGCATTCCTGGTCGCCGAGCCGACCATCGCGCAGCGCCTGGTCAGGGCCAAGGGGAAGATCCGGGACGCCCGGATCCCGTACCGGGTGCCGAACGAGGCCGATCTGCCGGACCGCCTCCGCGCCGTCCTGGCCGTCGTCTATCTGATCTTCAACGAGGGATACACGGCCAGTTCGGGGGACCGGCTGACGCGAGCGGACCTGTGCGCCGAGGCCATCCGCCTCGGCCGGGTCCTGGCCGCGCTGATGCCCGACGAACCGGAGGTGACCGGGCTGCTCGCGTTGATGGTGCTGATCGAGTCGAGGCGAGACGCCCGCACCGACGGCGACGGCCGGCTCGTGCTCCTGCCCGATCAGGACCGCAGTCGGTGGGATCGTGACCTCGTCGCCGAGGGGCAGTCGCTGGTGCGGGGGTGCCTGCGACGGAACACGCCCGGGCAGTATCAGATTCAGGCCGCGATCAACGCCGTCCACAGCGACGCGGCGACGGCCGCCGACACCGACTGGTGGCAGATCCTGCAGTTGTACGACCAGTTGATGCCGCTGGCGCCGAGTCCGGTGGTGGCGTTGAACCGGGCGGTCGCCGTGGCCGAGGTCAGGGGACCGGAGGAGGGGCTGGCGCTCGTCGACCAACTCGACCTCGGCAACTACCACCTGTACCACGCTGTGCGGGCCGATCTGCTCCGCCGCCTCGGCCGTTCCGGTGAGGCGGCGCGCGCCTACGATGCGGCGCGCGACCGCACCGAGAACGTGGTCGAGCGGGAATTCCTTCGGGTACAGCGCGATTCGCTCCGGTGATACGGGCTGCCGGTCAGAGACCCAGCCCCGGTGGCAGGCACACCGACCCGAAACACGTCTCCGTGCGCACAGTGACGGGGAGTGGGTCCGCCGTCGCCGGCTTCGCGTACGCGGTCTCCGGGAGCGGCGCCGAACCCCACACCTCGTCACCGGGGCCCGCGTTCTCACTGCAGATCCAGTGGATCAGGTAGTCGCCGTCGGGCACCGCGTCGAACACGAAGTCCCGCGGTCCCGGCCCGATCACCACATTCGATGCGTGGAACACCGCCACGGATTCGGGGTTCACGATGTCGTCCGCCGCATGCAGTCCGCCGAAGCCGCACACTACGTCGGCACCGGTGTCGTTCGTGATCGTCGTCGTGACGGTGCTCCCGGCCACGGCGGCGGTGAGGGTCACATCGGGCGGGTCCGCGGCGACGGGAGCGGCCAGGAACAGGGCGAGGGGGCCTGCGGCGATCAGCGTGACCGCGGCCCGGGGCACGAGTGTCATCAGCGGAACCTTCGTTCTCGGCGGTCTCACTCCGGACGTCACGGTATTGATACCCGCCGTGTGGGCGGATAAACGGCGGCGGGCGACACGTCACGTTTCCGCCGGCGGATCATTCGACAGCAACTGGGCGAGTATCCCGGCGTCGACCAGGCGGTCGATCGCGATCTGCGCGTTGGCGCCGGTCACCCCGAGAGTGGATGTGACGAGCTTGTTGTCGACGACCGGTTGTCGAAGGAGCAAGTCCACCAACCGGTGTGCCGTCGCGCCGCGCCGCGCCGTCACACGGGTGCGCCAGTCGGCTCGAACCGCTTCCAGGTCTTCAACGAGGGTGCGGCCGTTGGCGACCGCACCGAACGATGGCTCTGCGATCGACCGGACGACCGGCTCGACGTTCCCGGACCGGTACTCGCCGAGCGCGTCGCAATACTCTGCGGTGTCGTGTAGGAGGCCCGCGGACACCGGAACGGCAACGCTGCGGGTGAGCTGTCCGCCGCGCAGCATCGCCTGGATCAGGGCGCGTCCGACACGCCCGTTGCCGTCCAGGCCGGGGGATGGTTTCGAACTGCGCGTGCGCGACCGCTATCTGCGCGATCACGGGCACATCGACGCGGTTGGCGAAGACGATCAAGTCGTCGATCAGTTCGGGAACCCGGTCATGGTGCGGGGGGACGAATTGCGCGGTGTGCGGTCCGAGGCTTCCGCCGCCGATCCAGACCTGCTGCTGCCGCCATCGACTACGACTTCGGTTCCGGCGCCCAATCGCGTTCCGCGTGAATCTCGGTGTTCCTGTGTTCGTCACGTGGTGTCCGGCGTCGCCGGGACGCGGTGATCCGGCGACCGATGATTCCGTGCTGGGGTGCGAACAGATAGACCAGCGCGAATGCCGCGCCCTGGGACAGCACCACCATGCCGCCGCTGGCGGTATCGAGGTGATAGCTCAGGTACAGGCCGATGACGGCGCAGGCCGCCGAGATCGCCGGGGCGATGACCAGCATCCGGTGGAAGCTGTCGGTCAGCAGGTACGCGGTGGCCCCGGGAATGATCAGCATCGCGACGACCAGGATGACGCCGACGGCCTGCAGGGCCACCACCGCCGTCAGGGCCAGCAGCCCCAGGAGCGCCGCCCCCAGCAGGCGCGGGTTCAGGCCGATCGCGTGGGCATGGGTGGGGTCGAAGGCGTACAGGGTGAAGTCGCGGCGCTTGACGATCAGTGCGATGAAGACGAAGGCCCCGAGTACGGCGATCTGGACGAGGTCGGAGCGGCTCACACCCAGCAGGTTGCCGAAGATGATGTGGTTGAGATCGGTTTGGCTCGGGGTGACCGAGACCAGCACCAGCCCGAGCGCGAACAGGGTGGAGAAGACGATGCCGATCGCGGCGTCCTCCTTGACGCGGCTGGTGTCGCGGACCACCCCGATCAGTGCCACGGCCAGGAATCCGAAGATCACCGCGCCGATCGCGAACGGGGCGCCGACGATGTAGGCCAGGACGACGCCGGGCAGGACGGCGTGTGAGACCGCATCACCCATCAGTGACCAGCCGATCAGAACCAGCCAGCACGACAGCACCGCGCAGACCACGGCGGCGATCAGGGTGGTGATCAGTGCGCGGACCATGAAGTCGTAGCGCAGCGGGTCGACGAAGAAGTCGATGACGTCCATTGATTCTCAGGTCCTTGTCATCACGTCGAGGCCGAAGGCGGCCGCCAGGTTCTCCGGTTGCAGCACGACCGTCGGGTCGCCGTGCATGAGGACGGTGCGCATCAGCAGGATCGCCTCGTCGGCCAGGGTGGGCAGTGCGTGCAGGTCGTGGGTGGAGACCAGGATCGCCGCGCCCGCGGCGGCGAGTTCACGCAGCAGTGCGGTGATGGTGGCTTCGGAGCGTTTGTCGACCCCGGCGAACGGTTCGTCGAGGAGAAGGATGGTGGCGCCCTGTGCGATTCCGCGGGCGACGAAGGTGCGTTTCTTCTGGCCGCCGGAGAGTTGCCCGATCTGCCGGTCCGCCAGTTCGGTGAGTTCGACGCGTTCGAGGGCGTGGTCGACGGCCTCGCGGTCAGCTCTGCCGGGCCGCCGGGTCAGCCCCATGTGCCCGTAGCGGCCGGTCATCACCACGTCACGCACCGAGAGCGGGAACGTCCAGTCCACGTCCTCGCTCTGCGGGACGTAGCCCAGCACACCGGTCTTGCGTGCCGCGGCGGGCGCGGTGCCGTTGATGCGGACCGTGCCGGAGTCGGGTTTGACGGTGCCCATGATCGTCTTGAACAGGGTGGACTTTCCGGAACCGTTCATGCCGACGAGGCCGCAGACGCGTCCGGGGTGCAGGGCAAGTGAGACCTGGTCGAGCGCAAGGACATCGCCGTAGTGGACGGTGACGTCCTGTACCTCGACGGCCGGCTGGGTGGTCATGATTGCTGCCCGTTCAGTGCGGCGGTGAGGGTGTCGGCGTCGTGCCGGATCAGATCCAGGTACGTCGGCACGGGCCCGTCCGCCTCGGACAGCGAGTCGACGTAGAGGGTGCCACCGAACGCGGCGCCCGTGGCTTCGACGACGCGTTGCATCGGCGCATCCGACACCGTGGATTCGCAGAACACCGCCGGAACCCGATTGTCCTTGACGAACTCGATCGTCGACGCGATCTGCTGGGGCGTGGCCTGCTGTTCGGCGTTGACCGGCCAGATGTACTTCTCGGTCAGCCCCGCGTCCCGGGCCAGGTACGAGAAGGCTCCCTCGCACGTGACCAGCGCCCGTTCGTTAACCGGCAATGCTCCCAGCTCGGCGACCAACTCGTCCTGCACCTTCTGCAACTGCGCCTTGTAGGCGTCGCCGTTGATGCGATAGTCGGCCGCATGCGCGGAATCGAGTTCGCTGAACGCGGCGACCATGTTGTCGACGTAGATCTGCACGTTCAACGGTGACATCCAGGCGTGCGGATTCGGTTTGCCCGCGTAGGCGTCCTCGCCGATGGCGATCGGCTCGACGCCGTCGCTGACGACCACGTGCTCGACGTCCACACCGTCGACGAACTGGGCGAACCACGCCTCCAGGTTCATCCCGTTGTCGAGAATCAGGTCGGCCTGGGCTGCCTTCTTGATATCGCCCGGGGTGGGCTCGTATCCATGGATTTCGGCGCCCGCCTTGGTGATCGACTCGACGGTCACGTGTTCACCGCCGACGTTCGCGGCGATATCGGCGAGAACGGTGAACGTCGTCAACACCACCGGTTTGTCGTCCGCCGGCCCGTCGCTCGTCCCGCACCCGGACAGCATCAGCGCCGCGGCCAGCGCTGTCAGTGCTGCGGCAGCCGTCGCCGACCGTCGTCGCACACCCACCTTGAAGCCCGTTGTTTTCACTGTCGAATCATAATGTTCGGCTCGCCGAAATCGCAAGGGTGACGCCCACGCAACGCCGTGAGATGCCGCAGTCCGGTGGTGAGGGCCCTGCCAGCGGCGGGGGAGATGACCACTGGCAGGGCCTCCGCAAACCAGTCCGCAGGTGCTCGTGATCCGGGTAGTTCTACGGCGAAATCGGGGTTCGCCGGCCGAGCTGAATCCGCCGCGCCACGGGCGGCACCTGAGCACAGGGGGCAAGTGCCCCAAGCGATCAACCCGGGCACACCACGACGGGGAAGAAGTCCATGAAGCTACCGCAGAGGTTCTCACCGAGACTCCACGCCGCGCAGGGCATTCGGCGCACAGCTCGAATCCCCGGACTAATTCCGAGTCCCCGCAGCCAGCCGCGTTCACCGATCAGCGGCCAGCACTGCCGCGAGGCCTTCTTGTAGATCCTTGACGAAATACTCGGGAACCTCCAGCGACGGGAAATGTCCCCCGGATTCGGGCGACCTCCATCGGACGATGTGCCGGTACCGCTCCTGCGCCCAGGGGCGCGGACACTTCTCGATGTCGCGGGGATACATGGTGATTGCCGAGGGGACGTCGACCCGAAGTTCGGGGTCGAGCGAGTTGTGGCTTTCGTAGTAGATGCGGGCCGACGATGCGCCGGTCCGCGTCAGCCAATACAGGGTGACGTTGTCAAGAACGCGGTCTCTCGAAATCGCCTCGAACGGGCTGTCTTCGGTATCTGTCCACTCGGCGAATTTGTCGAGGATCCAGGCAAGAAGCCCGACCGGTGAGTCGACGAGCGAGTAGCCGATGGTCTGCGGGCGGGTCGCCTGCTGCTTCGCGTACGCCGCGCGGTGGCGCCAGAATTCGCGGGTTTCCTCGGTCCATGTGCGCTCGACCGCCGTCAGCCCGTCCGTTGTCAACCCGGGCGGTGCCTCCGCGAACGTTGTGTGGATGCCGAGAACGTGCGCCGGGAACCTGCCGCCGAGGACGGTGGTGATATTGCCTCCCCAGTCGCCGCCTTGGGCTGCGAACCTGCTGTAGCCGAGCCTTCCCATCAGTTCCACCCATGCGGCCGCGATCTTTTCGGTTCCCCATCCGGTGGTGGCCGGCTTGTCGCTGTAACCAAAGCCTGGTAACGACGGCGCCACGACGTGGAACGCCGGCGCGTCTGCATCTTTCGGGTCTGCCAGCTCGTCTACTACATCGATGAACTCGGCAATGCTGCCTGGCCAGCCGTGCGTCACGATCAGAGGAGTGGCATCTGCGCGCGCGGATCGGCGGTGCAGGAAGTGGATTCCCAGATCATCAATTGTCGTGCGGAACTGGCCGATACGGTTGAGGCGCTCTTCGAACGACCGCCAGTCGTACCCGGTGCGCCAGTAGTTCACGACATCGACGAGGTCGGCGAGAGGAACACCCTGTTCCCATCGGCGAGGGTCGGGCGCGGCGCGATGGACCGTCTCGGCCTCCGGTAGCCGCGCCGCGGCTAATCGCGCGCGCAGATCATCGAGGTCAGCGTCAGTTGCGTGGGCTTCAAATGCTTGCACGCCGCTGGTTGGACGGGGCATGAGACCTCCTGGCCATCGCGGAACCGGCAACGACCAATCGTGAACCGGCTAAGACGGTTCTAGCATGCCCGAGAGCCGACGTGCAACCTGCTAAGGTGGTTCCATGCGCGCTCGATTCCCTGACTTTCGTCTCGGAAACGTGCTGGCAACCAGCTTCACGGCGACTCTGACGGAGCGTCGTGGCGACGCCGTGGAGCGCATTCCGACGCCGCAGCGACTCGTCGACTGGCTGGCAGTGAACGGCCTGGCCGTGGAGTCCTGCACCACCGCCCAGCTCGAACTCGCTCGGGAACTGAGGGAATCGATTCACGCCGCCGCCACAGCGACCGCGACCCAGGACGCCCTCCCTGCGTCTGCCATCCACACCATCAATGACTGCAGCATTCGGGGTCGGGCCGCGGCGATCCTGACGCCCGAGGGCAATCGTCAATGGCGACTGAGCTCGACTACCTGCGTAGAAGACGCCCTGAGCGTGATCGCCGCCGACGCGATCAGCATCATCGCAGGCGAACGAGACGGGAAAATGGCCTTGTGCGCATCGCCAACCTGCCAGGCCGCCTTCTTCGATACCAGTCAAAGTCGCACCCGCAAGTGGTGTGACATGAACACGTGCGGGAATCGTCAGAAGAAGGCGCGCTTCAATGCCAACCAGCGCAAGAACGGGACTGCCGCACGAACGGGTGTCATCTGATCCGACTGGGCGGCGTCTCACCTCGGGCCCGCCCGATCGTGGGCGCGAGCCGCCACAATCCTGCGGCGGCGAGAACATGCCACAGCGCGTGCCCCTGCAGGACACTGTTCGGTCGGCAGATCGACGTCCGGTCGCCGATGGTGCCGAGTAGAGCGCCGGACGCGAGAAGCAGCACCGCGACGATGGTCGCGCGCCGCAGTTGCGGACGGATGCGGGCGCGTTCCAGACCGAATCCCACGGCGATCGCGGCGAGCATTGCCTGCACGATCGTGGATACCGTCGGGCCGGCCGCAACGGCGGGAATCATCACGACCGGGACGACGAACCACCACACCGGCGACAGTCGACGGCCGATCCGGTCGGAGGCGGCGTCGACGGCGATGTAGGTGAGCAGTGTCGCGATCGGGATGTCGTGTGCGTAAGCCTGCCACGGCGGGTTGGGTCCGTGCGCAACGAGCGACCCGGCGCCGACTGCGACGACGAGCAGACCGTAGGTCACGGTCGGTGCGCCGTGCGGACGACGTGCGACGACCGCGAGGCCCGCAACTACGAAGGCCAGGCTGGTGACAGCGGCGGCCGGCTGCCCGATGAAGCCTGCGTCTCGATACAGCTCGCAGGCGTTCGCCAACATCATGGATGCTGATCCGTCAACGCCCATTCTTCGAGGTTTCCAAAGCGACCCCTCCGGCCGCAATCGCGGTCGGCGTGATCGCGCCACGATGCACACATCTGTCGGACTACACGGCCGCGCCGGCAGGAGGGGTGGGCTGACAATGCCTGGATCCGCCGGTGGGTGAGGGGAACACTCGAGGTGGTTGAGCGTCGTTGCCTGGGGACTCGGGACGACCAGGCCCAAGTCGGTGTTGCGTCAGCTCGCGCGCGCGACGTCGGCTTCCGTGTCCTCGAGGCGGCGTTCGAGGTAGTGCAGCTGCGCGATCGCGTTGCGGGCGGTGATCTGCTGGTGGGTGTTGGTCAGTTGACCGCGCCAGGTGCCGAGGAAGGTCCAGGCCCACGAGAGCAAGGTGGCGAGGCGGCTGCGGAAGCCGACGACATAGACGACGTGCACGGCCAGCCACATGATCCACGCGAGGAAACCGGTCACCTCGAGGCCGCCGATCTCGGCGACCGCGTTGAATCGGCAAATCGTTGCCATCGAGCCTTTGTCGCGGTACCGAAAAGGGGTCCGTTCCGGTACCGGGCGCCCCTTCGCTGCCGCGGTGACCTCCGCGGCGATCTGCTTCGCGGCGTAGCGGCCCCCTTGGATCGCGACCTGGGCGACGCCGGGGAGACGATCGCGCGACATCATGTCGCCGACAACGAACACGTTCGGATTGCCCGGCAGGGTGAGGTCTTCGTCGACGGCGACCCGACCGGCACGGTCGATGTCGGCACCGGACTGTTCGGCGAGCCGGCGACCGAGGGGACTCGCTGCCACTCCCGCGGACCAGACCTTGCAGACGGACTCGATGCGGTGCTCGGTGCCGTCGGCATCGCGAACGGTCAGTCCGCCGGCGTCGACGTCGGTCACCGACGCACCCAGCCGTACCTCCACACCCAGCTTTTCGAGGGTTTCCGCCGCCTCGGAACCGAGGTTGTCTCCGAACGGCGGCAGTACCGCCGAGGCTGCGTCGAGCAGGACGATCCGTGCATCCCGCGGATCGAAGTTGGAGTACGCCCCGACGAGCGTGCGGTATGCGAGCTCGGCGATCTGGCCGGCCATCTCGACGCCGGTGGGACCGGCGCCGACCACGACGAAGGTGAGCAGGCGTGCCCGCTCCTGCGGGTCGGTGGTGACCTCTGCCTGCTCGAACGCGCCGAGGATCCGGCCGCGGAGTTCGAGGGCGTCGTCGATCGTTTTCATGCCGGGTGCGTGTTCGGCGAAGTGGTCGTTGCCGAAATAGGACTGCTGAGCGCCGGCGGAGACGATGAGGCTGTCGTACCCGGTCACCGTGGTCTGTCCGAGATGTTCGGACGTCACCGTACGTTCGGTCAGGTCGATGGTGGTGACGTCTCCGAGTCGGACGGCGGCGTTGGCCTGGTCCTTGAGGATCATCCGCGTCGACGGGGCGATCTCGCCTTCGGAGAGGATGCCGGTGGCAACCTGATACAGGAGCGGTTGGAACAGGTGGTGGGTGGTGCGGTCGATCACCGTGATGTCCACGTCCGCGCGGCGGAGGGCTTTGGTCGCGAACAACCCGCCGAAGCCAGATCCGATGACGACGACGCGGTGACGCGCGGGCGGTGACTGGTGGTTGCTCATGGTGAGCCTTTCCGATCACGCCCAGGGGCGACGATCTCGGTGTCGGGGAGACGGGGGTGTGTTCGCTTGCGACCAGAAATTCGACCAATAGGCATCAATAGTGAACAAGCGGCGCAGAGAATCCAAGGTTGGGAAACAAAATTCTTTAGACTGAGCCGATGAAGAAGAATGTTCCGAGCAAGCCGTATTCGGAAGGCTCTGTATCGAACGATGTTCGGGCGGGGGCGCCGATCGATGACATCGACCGGATACTCCTCGATCAACTCTCGCGGGACGCACGTACCCCGAACAACGCCCTCGCCGCCCTCGCGGGCATCGCCCCCTCGACCTGCCTGGGCCGCGTGCGGTCCCTGATCGACCGCGGAGTGATCCGCGGCTTCCATGCCGACATCGATCCCGCCACCCTCGGCAGGGACCTGCAGGCAATGATCGCAGTTCGAGTGCAAGCCAACGCGCGACAGCATCTCGGGCAGCTCGCCGAGCAACTCGCCACCCTCGACGAGGTGCTGAACGTGTACTTCATCGCCGGTGCCGACGACTACCTCATCCACGTCGCCACCGCGAGCAGCGAGGAGCTGAGGCGCTTCGTCCTCGACCACCTCAGCGCGCATCCCGCGGTCGCCTCGACCGAGACCATCCTGATCTTCGAGCACGTGCGTCCACGACATCGAGCGCCGGGGACCGAGCACTCCTCGGGCCGCTGAGGACCTCCCCCATGGGCGCTGCGTCGTTCCAGGGCGCCGAGGCCCGCACCTGTCAGGCTGCGGCGAGCGCTTTGATGCGGTCGGGTCGGAAACCTGCCCAGTGGTCGTCACCGGCTACGACGACGGGGGCCTGCCGGTAGCCGAGACCCCTCACGTAGTCGTGGGCGTCGGAGTCTCGCGTGATGTCGACGATTGTGTAATCGAGCCCCTCGTTGTCCAAGGCACGGTAGGTGGCGGTGCATTGCATGCAGGCTGGTCTGCTGTAGATCGTGATGGTCAAGGTGCGCTCCGCTCCGTGTGTGGTGTGACGGCGGGGGACCGGAAGCATATGCGCTCCGGCCCGGGTTCGCGCGGTGCGACGGAGGTAGCGACAGTCCTTCACACTGATCGAACATAAGTTCGACTATCTGTTATGGTGACCGTTCGGTGCCAGTGGCGGTGTAGGGAAGACTCCGTCGCTGGCACCGTCAACGAGGCCGGAAACTGCGAGTAGCGTTGCTGCTCAAGGGTTATCGGCTCGTAGTGACGGGCTGGTTCAGTCACGAGTTCGCGTGCGGATCGGTTTGCAGACTCTCGGGTTTTCGGAGTGTCTCGGATCGCCGGGGCAAGGTCTGGTCGTTGAGCCGTGCTTCCCGGGCATTCTCGTGGGCAGCTATTGCTTCCTGCCAGTCATGATCGGTCACGGCGGCGTGCTCGCGGGCGGCTGGGGGAGTGGTACGCCGGGGTGTGCTGGTGTGTTGCGGGGCTTCCTTGACCCCGCCGGGGGGTTCGGTTCCGGCGGGGTACCGGGCCACCGCGCGATGGGCGCGGCAACACCATCAACGGTAGCGGTGTGGTCGGCGGCGTGCTTGTTCACACCTGACGAGAGGGTGCAGCTTGCCGGGACGCATTCCGGCATGCGCATTCGAGATCGTGGACCTGCGCGCCTGAGCGCAGTCGATCCGGGCAGATCACGTCAGAAATCTTCTGCCAGGTCACACAGTCGGCCACGGCATTGTGGGTCCGCGGGCGATATCTCCACCTACGGTCATCTCGGTTATTCGTTGGACAGCAGCGGATCCAGCGGTCCGAGAATCTGCTGCAGGACACGGCGGCCCTCACCGGTCAGGGCGTCCAGCTCGGCCGGCTCGCGCCACGTCGGCCACGAGGTAGGTGCCGTTGAAGATCATCCACTGGCGTTTACCGGTGATCGCCGGATCGGTCACCTGCTGCCGTTCGTCGAGCAGGGCCCGAATCCGGTCGTCGTCGAGGTACAGGGTGGCCAGGCGCAGCGGGCCTTCCCCGAACTCGCTCAGGCTCACCGATCCCACCACCGCCGCCAGGCCCGCCGAGCTCACGGTTCGGACCGGTTCGCCAGCCACTCCGGTCACCCCGGCCAGTTGTGCATCGTCGATGCTCTCGGAGGTGATGCCATACAGCCACACCCCGTCACTCGCGGTCATCGTTATCGCCTCGCCGCCTGCCCTCCACCTCGATCGGCGTACCCGCCTCCACCTGGGGACGCACCGACCGGTCGGACTCGAGTGCGGCAATGCGCTCCTTGAGTTTTCGATTCTCGAGCTCGAGGTCGCTGCTCTTGCCGGTCAGCCATGGATCGTTCTCCCACCAGTTGTTCCCGCCTCCCTCGCCGTCTCGAGCGAGGCGATGACCAGCCGCACCTTGATCGTCAGCAGTTCGATGTCGAGGAGGTTGACCTGGATGTCCCCAGCGATCACCAGACCCTTGTCGAGTACCCGCTCGAGGATTTCCCCGAGATTCGTCGACTGGTGTCCGTCGCCGCCCAGCCCCCCAGCGGGACTCTGCGGGAGGCGTCCGGAGTTGCCGCCGGAGAGGGTCATGACTGCCCGCCCACGCTGTAGCCGGCGCCGCGGCTGTAGCGGCGAGTTCTGCGGTAGGACAACAACTCTCCGTCCAGATCCAGCACCACCTCATACAGGGCGAGCATGTCCGTCGTGGACGGGATGCGCCGATCCTCGACAACTTCCACTTCCACGGTCCACCCGTCGTCGGTCGGCAACACCGACGTCGCACCCAACGGTTTCTTGCCCGTCAGCTGGGTGATGACCCGCAGCGCGAGCGCGGCGATGTCCTGCGCCGGCAGGGGCGGTGGCAGCTCCCGCGCCATGACCTTTTCACTCCCTCTCCGGAGTGGTGGGCTGAGCCGTTCCGGTCATTCGGTCCAGGATCGCCTGCTGCGCCTGCTCTTCCTCCTCGGCGGAAATCTCACCCCGCTCGCGGGCGTCGTCCAACTCCTCGAGCGCGCGGCGGGCGCTGGCGGGATTGTGGAGTTCCTCCTCGACCTGTCGCTGAATCAACTCGGCCAGCGAGATCACCCCGCGCACCGGCGCGAGCGGCAGCGTGACGATGAACGACAACAGTCCCATCGCCTCAGCCCTCCGGTGTCGGGGACACCACGAAGTCGTAGGCGGCGAGCGGGCCGAGCAGCCGCATCTCGACCCGGCCGTCCCACCGCTGCGCCAACGCGCCCACCACTTGCTCGAGCTCGTCCTGCCGGGCGACCTCGACCAGGACCGCCACCTGCGCGGCATCCTCCTCGTGGGTGGGTTCGCGGACGTTGACCGCGTCGGCCAGCGAGTCGAGTGCCTCGACCACCGTGGCCGTATCTTCCTCTCGCTTCGCGACGATGGCGTTGGCCACGATCTCGCCGAGGGCCATCCGGGCGTCGCGGATGGTGGCCTCCGGCTGGTCGCGGATCGTGTCGCGCAGTGCGCTGGCCCGCTCGTTCTCGCCGATCACTTCCCACAGGATGGCGTGTTCGACGCAGCGGCCCTTCACCACGTATTGGGCCTTACCCGCGAGTTGCTCCATCGCGGCGGCGAACTCGTCGGCGTGCGCGGTGAGCAGTTCGTCCTTCACCGCGTCGGTGTCGGGCACGATGCCCTAGACGTAGATGCCGGTGGTGCGCGGCTGTTCGGGCGCATCGGTGGCCTGGTTGGACGTGGACATCATCTGTCCCCTCTGCTGGATTTCCGCGAAACGCGCTCGGGCTCCTCTTGTCCGCCGCCGAGGAGGTCACCGAGTTTTTCGCCGGCGGCCTCGAGCGCGCCCTTGGTCTTCGGCTTGGCACCACCTTCCGTCACGGACCCCACCAGATCGGTCAGGCCCTTGGGTTCGCTGCCGATCTCGAGCCGGTTCACCGCCTCCGCGAACCGCAGATACGTGTCGACGCTGGCGACGACGATGCGGGCGTCGATGGTCAGCAGTTCGATACCGACCAGCGAGACGCGCACGTACGCGTCGATGACCAGGCCCTTGTCGAGGATGGTGTCGATGACGTCGGCGAGGCTGCTCGAGCTGGGCCCGCCGGTGGTCACCGGCGGGCTCCGCGCTTCGCGCCGGCCGACTTTGTGGCCGCGGTCTTGCGCGGGCGGCCACGGCGTGCCGGTGCCGGCGGTTCACTCGCGGCCGCGGTCTTGCGCGGACGGCCACGGCGTGCCGGTGCCGGCGGTTCACTCGCGGCCGCGGTCTTGCGCGGACGTCCGCGGCGTTTCGGCGCGGGTGCCTCGGCCTCCTCGTCGACCGCTTCCTCGCCCTCGCCCTCGTCCTCTTCAGCCTCGGGTTCCTCGTCCTCGCCCTCGTCCTCTTCAGCCTCCGGCTCCTCGTACTCGTCTTCCTCAGCCTCGGGCTCCTCCTCAGTCTCGTCTTCCTCAGCCTCGGGCTCCTCGGTCTCGTCCTCTTCGCCCTCGTCCGGTTGCGTTTCGTCCTGCTCGTCTTCCGGTTCCGTTTCGTCCTGTTCGGGCTCGACTACCTGGCCGTCCCGGATTTCTCCGCGCCAGCCCTCGAGGTCGTCGGGATGGAGGATTGTCTGTGTCATGGCGTGGCGTGCAAAGTGTTTCAATTCGAGCCGTGCTCGTCGTCCCTGTGCACGCCAGAGGTTTCCCGTCTTCTCGAACAATCCCTTCGGGTGATACTCGAGGATGAGGACGATGCGGGTGAGATCGGGGGTCACCTCGTGGAACGTCACCGCCCCGTCGATGAAACCTTTGGCGCCCTTCGAGCGCCACACGATCCGCTCGTCGGGAACCTGCTCGAGGATCGTCGCTTCCCAGGTTCGGTGCGACAGGAAGATCTGCGCTTTCCATTCGAGCTTTTCGTCCGATTCCTGTTCGACCCGTTCGACCTTTTTCATGAACGACGGGAAGTCGGCGAATTGGGTCCATTGGTTGTAGGCCAGCTGGACCGGGACTCCGACGTCGATCGTTTCGACGATATTGGTCAATTTCAGCTTCTTGCCTTTTCCGCTACCACCACCGCCCCCGCCGGTGACGGCCTCCTTGACGTCGGAGGCTTTGTCCTTGACCATCTGCTTGGCGCCCTCCCACCAGCCGCCGCCGGTGTCGGACTTGTCCGGCGACTCATCGTCATCCGTTTTCTCGGAACCGGTGAGTGCGGCGAGCAGCCCTCCTTCACCGCCGCTCTCGGCGTAGTCGGTGAGCCGACCGGAGGTGTTCGACACCTTGTCCGAGACCGACGACAGTGCCTTCTCGGCGACCGTGCCGAGCAGCGTCTGTATCGAGTCCTGCAGCACGCTCGACGCGCCGTGCCCGTCGCCCGGTACGGCCCCTTGTAGTTTCTTCGCGGCGTTCGTCATCGCCGTCACCTCCGTGCCCGTCGGACGGGCGCGGAGTCCGTCGTTGCCTTGGCCCGTGTCCTGCGTTTGCGGGCCGGAGCCTCTTCGTTATCGTCGTCTTCGTCTGACTTCGTGGTCCGCGACCTGCTCGCGGGCCGGGTGCTGCTGGTGCTCGACGCGCGGCGGCGCGGCGTGGGCCGCTTACGTGGGGCCGGCTGTTCGTCGGCCGCTGCCTCGTCTTCGTCCTGCTCCTCGAAGTCGTCGGCCGCGTCTTCCACGCCGGGGGAGTCGTCCTCCGGCTGTTCGTCGGTACTGGGCTGCTCGTCGTCGTCCCGCGAACGAGTGCGCTTCTTGCGGCCGAATCTGCCCACCTTGGTGACATCACTGACGTTGTCCGGGAGATCGCTGACGGTGCCCGTGATCTCCTGGCCGCCCGATTGGAGCCGGTTGCTCAGCGAGTCGATGCGCTGGCTGGCAGCGGTGACCGCTGCGGCCTTCGCCGCGCTGACTAATTCTCCCCGGACCGTGTCGCCGAGTTTGGCGACTTCCGGGGAATTCGCGAGCATCTTGGTGCCGAGTGTGAGCAGCTCCCGCGGCCCGCCGCGAAAGCGCCCGGTCGTCCCGGCCCCGGCGAGCATCAGTGCCAGCTTCATCCGGCGGGTGCGGCCTAGCAGATAGCCCGCACCGATCGCGGCCGCCACCTGAGTCTTGTTGTTCATTATTGAACCCCTTTTTGCCGAGTAGTCACCTAGCACCTCTCGCCAACCTCGGAGATGTGTCGCAGGACCGTTTTCGGTGATGTGCCGCAAGACCGTGTGCATGGTAGGGGTGCGCATTGTCGACTACCCCAACCCGGCAACGCTCAATCACCAGCACAACCACTGTTCGGGCCGACTTCACGGACACCCGTTTCTCGGTTGCGCAGAAATTCGATGTTTCCGGCCTCTCCCGCAGCGACCGTGATGAAGCGAGACGCCTCACGCGGGTGGACCTCTCGAAGAGATTGCTGTGCAAGGCATTAAGCACTGTGCGGTGATTCCGTGAGGGTTCGTCGAGCAACGGAAGATCGCTGGTGTTCACTGGTTGCGCAATGCCGCGATGAATTTTTTCTGTGGAGCGTCGTGTGCCGCCCGCTCACGAAATCGGTCCTGCCCACCCGCCGATCAGGTCAGTCTGCGGCGGCTGCTCGCACCGCCGCGACGATCGCCATGACAAGCAGGGCCAGCAGCAGGACCACGAGCAGCACCGGCCCGAGGAGGAGTCCGAGGCCCAGGAGGAGAATCAGGGCGATCTTGGCCTTGGTGCTCAATCCGGTGACCAGACCTTTGATCGCGGCCCACACCGGATTCTTACCCGTCAGGGCGGCGCGAACGCCTTCGAGTCCGGCTTGCATGCCCACCCCGCCGTGCGCGACCTCGTCGACGAGGGTTTCGATCCACTCCTGGATCTTCTGCTTGATCTTTTCCGTCAGCATGGCGCCACGGTCTCGCGCCGTCTCCAGTAGCTGGCGAATATGGGTTTTCAGCCATTCGATGGCGGCCTCGACCGACCGCAACACCAGGCCCGGGGTGGTGTCGGAGGGCCCGCCGCGGTTGGTGTCCTTCGCTGACGAGTCCGGTCGGCGTGTGCGATTCGGGGCGGTGGACCGCGGGTGCGCGGCCGTGCGGGACCCCGCACCTCGGGGATGCTTGCGGGCCGCAGGCTTCGCGGTGGTGGCCCGCACCGGCACACGCCCGGAGGGTGCGGCGCGTCGCCGACGGGGTGCGCCCGAGGAAGATTCGCCGGTGGCGTCCGTTCGCGTTCGTCGTGGCGTCGGTTCCGCCCGCCGTGGGCCACTACGCCGGGAGGTGGCCGCAGTCGATGTCGTCGCCGCCGGCCGCCTGCGCGGCAGCCGCCCATTCTCGGTTGTGATGGGCGTCGTGGACCTTTTCGTCGTCGTGGATGTCCGGGCCGCCGGCTTGGTTGCGGTGGTCGCGGTGGGGTTGTCGCCGCCGGCAATCGTGCCGTGGCCGACTGTGCCGCCTCGGTGCGAGGGTGTCCGGCCGCCCGTTCTTGCTCGTGCAGCCATACACTCAAACTACCCCCGGGAGGCGATCCCCGGGAACCGGATTGGGCACCGGAACACTGCACCCCCGGGGAGCACGGGCGTTGGGATGACCGAGACCGAATATCGACGATCGGCGGTCGCGCTCGGTTGAGCGGATCGTTGCCCGAACACTGATCTGTTCGAGGGAAATGTTGGAACGTCAACCAAAATCCGTGGCGGGAACACCATTCCACAGCAATTCGGTGACGTCGTGGAAGCAGACGAGTGTCACCGGGTCGTCCCGGCGCCCGAGCACCGACTGGGCTGACGAAGGCGCGAACGGTGGAACCGTGGTCCTGCTGCCGTGGATCACCAACCGGGCCGCGGCATCCGGGACGGCCGCGTACTCCGCCGCACCATCGGCTTCCAGGGGGTAGCTGGTCAGTTGGTCGCTGAGCGCCTCGACGTCCGCGTCGGTGAGGTGCGCGTATTCCTTGATGTCGGATATCGCCATGGCGTCCTCCAGGTTCCGGACGAGCCCCGTCCCGGAACGCTGGGGTGCGCACGTCCGGTGCGGCTTCGGACCGGGTCAGTAGTAGTGGCGTCGGCCCGCAACCGCGTGGCCGGTCATGCCCATGATCTCGAGGACCACGCCGATGACGATGAGCGCGATACCGACGTACAAGAGGACGGGGATGCCGGCCACCGCGCCGATGATAGCGAGGATGATGCCGAGAATGATCATGGCGGCGACCTGATTTCGGGATGGAAACTGGGGGATTGGGGGATCGGACCGTGTGTGAGCGGGTCAGTGTTTGAAGGGGTGCCTGATCTTCTGCTTGAACTTGTCACCGGTTTGCTTGGCGTTGCCCTTGGCCTGCTCTGCACTCCCCTCGGCTTCCATGCGTTCATTTCCGAGGGCCTTGCCGACCGTCTTCTTGGTTGCGCCCTCGGCGGTTTCGGCCTTGTGCCGAAGCTTCTTCACGATGCTCATGGCGGTGCTTCTTCTCTCTTGGGTGATCGGACGGCGCGGCTGCGGCGGCCGATGTCAGTGGGGCCCGGTGCCGGGGCGTCGTCAGCGTGCGACGTCATGGGTGGTGGGGGACCCAGTTGTTCGGTGGCCGAACGGGTGCCGCCAGTCGCGTCCCCCGGCGGGCCGGTGACCGCGATCGACACCGTGCGGTGACGCGTGGGCGGTGTCCGGGTCCGCGGCGACCATGTTGCGCTGTTCGGCGAGGCGGTCCCGATCCTGGTACGCATCGGCTGTTTCGCGGCGGGATTCGGTCAGGTCGTGGCGGGCGATTCGGCCGCGCCGGGAGGTGCGCCGGGCGCCGGCCAGTAACAGGCCGAGCCCGATGAGCCCGACCGCGCCGACGACGATGCCGTAGAGGAAGAGCGTGCCGGTGGAACCGGTGACGTGATAGCCGAACACGGCGAACCCGTCGGTGAGGGCGTGGCCGTCGCCGCTGTTGCTCAGCACGCCGGTGAGTCCGACGATCACGGCGGCGAGAAGGACGATGAGTCCGAAGATGATGATCATGACGGCCTCCAGTGGCCCACGGTGTATTACCTAGCCAACGCCGCATTCACCCTCGCATCAACAGCGTAGAACTACGGCTTAGCGCTACAGCGAAATGGCGTAGGGAAGGGGGTAGTGATGGCCGATGTGCCCGCTCCTCGCGCGACCCGACCCGGCCGTGGGCGCGACCCCGGCGGTGATCCGATCACCCGAGCAAGGCGGCGCTCCTCGACGCGCTCGCCGAGCGTGTCCTCGAACAACTCGAGGTCGACATCGGCGACGTCGACTGGGCCACCCAGCTGCGGGAGGTCGCGCGGGGCTTCCGCCGGTTGGCGCTCGCCCATCCTCAGATGGTGCCGCTCCTGGTCACCCGGCCGTTGTCGACACCGCTCGGGCTTCGGCCGCTGGGCACCTTGCGTCCCCTGGAGGATATTCTCACGTTGCTCACCCGGGCCGGCTTCACTGGCGCCGATGCCCTGCACGTCTATCGGGCGTTGTTCGGCTTCCTCCACGGTCACGTCCTCAACGAACTGCACGAGCTCGTCGAACGACCCGACGAATCCGACGACCTCCTCCGTCTCGGACTGCACCGCCTACCGATCGGCGACTTCCCCCTCCTGCGGGGCCTCGCGCCCGTACTGGCGTCGTACGACGGGGCCGCCGAACTCGAACGCGGCGTCGACATCCTCCTCGCCGGTCTGACGGCCACACTGACCCAGCCCGACAGCCCGACCCCGCGCCCCCGGGAACCGGTGAACTGAACCCCTCCGTCAACCGGCGGACCGGTTCCGTTCTGAACCCCGATGCGATCCGGGTCACCCGGGAATCTCGATGCACGAGGGCATTGCCCTCATTGACGGGCCGCCCTATGAGGTTGATTTCCGCAGCTACGCCAAACCCGTTTCCGCTACCGATCACCTTTCGGCGTTGTTGCGGTCGGCGGCGACTGCTTACGAATCGTCGAGCGGGTGGGCGTGATCCGCCGCAGATGTGCCCAGCCCCTGGACGGCTGTGGTTGGTCTTCGTCCTCGCCCGTGGTCGCGTTGTGCGGTTTCTCCTCGTCTCGTACGTCCGTCGGACGCTTGTGCGCCTTGACCGTTCCCTTCCTGCGCGCGGCTGTGTCCGGTCGTGCTTCCGGTGCGGATTCGTCCCGGGACTCTTCCGCCGAGTCGCTGGGCGTCGTGATCCGTGGTTTGCGCCGTCTGCGCGGCTTCGGCTGTTGTTCCTCTTGGACCGACTGAGACGAAGTTGTTCCCGTGCTCGAGCGTCCCCGGGTCGCCCGCCGCCCCGGTGGGGCGGGTTCGACGCTCGTCGGGGCGTCGGATTGCCCGTCCTCGTCTTTTCCGTGGTCCAGTTCCTCGTCGACGGTGGAGTCCTCGGCCTCCCGCGGGTGGGTGTGCCCGCGACGGCCGATCCTCTTCGCCCCGGCGACCAGGTGCCCGCCGCCGGACACGACGTGCGCGCCGCGCGACCGGAGGCGGCCGCGGAACGAATCGACGTGGTCGCTGGTGGCCTCGGCCGTGGCGGCCGCCGTGTCGAGTAGCTCGCCGCGAACCGAGTCGCCGAGTTCCGCGATCTCCGGAGACGCGGCGAGGAACTCGGATCCCTGTGCGAGCAGATCCTCAGGCCCCTGGGGGGACCGCCCGCCCGCTCCGGCGATCTTCATTGCCATCTTCAACTGGTGTGTGCGCCCCAGTAGGTATCCGGCGCCGACCGCTGCGGCGACCTCAACTTTTGTTTTGGTTCTGATGATTTTCATGATCGAACCCACTTGCTGTGTGTCGTCGGCACGCACTGCGCCGGGCGTCGGGAGCATGTGGAACTATGGCGCGTCGGTGCGCGCGAGGCGTATATCGTGACTACCCCGTTTCCCCGGTCCCCAATCGCAAAACTCCGTCGGAAGCCCGCTGGGGGGAGGTGTCATAGCCGCCCAGAGACTCGGTGGCACGCTATCGGTATGTGCGGTCGCTCAGCATCGACGGTAAGCCGGAAAACGCTGCTCGAGCCCCTCGAGATCGTCCCCGAACGGGCCGACCCCGAGATGGCGACGGACTGCAACGTGGCGCCCCACGAAGACCTCCCAGATCCTGATCGCGACGACGAGCAGCCCAAAGGCAGCTACGCAACTTCACATGGGCACTTCTACCGAACTAGCAAGTCGACCCGGGGGGCAGGTCGACAAGCGACTGCTCAGGGAACAGTGCCTGCCCGAGGGCTATCGGCTCGATTCCGACAATCGGCGCGGGGGAGAAGCGACGGGATACGGCCTGCACGAAGCCGCGGTGTGTTGAGCGCGATGTCGTCCCGGCCGCCGGTAAAGGTCGGTGGCAGCACGTGCCCGTGACTTCGTGTCAGGTTCCTCGCGAGCGAAACCGGTGAATTCTCGACGAGGATGTCGCGGCCGGCTCGGCCGGATGTTATCCCGTCCAAGCGGTTCTGGTCGTCGCGTCGTTCGACACAGAGATCGCCGGTGGCGCGGCGCGGCGGAGGATGGGCGGGCCGGATGGGCCCGGCATGTTGCGGGGGCGGCCCCAGCGATCCACTAGTTGACATAATGTCGATTATCGGCGAAAAGTGGCGTTTTGTCGCCGCAGGTCAGACCCGGATTCGGCCTGCCTCTATACCCAGAGCCTGTTCTGCGACTGCCTGGTGCCCGGGTCCGTCCGGCGCTCGTTCGTCACCCATTCGGCTCGGTGCGTCGACGTCGAACCGTCGCGGCGCGATGCGTCCGTCGGCGTGCTGAATAATATTCACGTCGCCGGATGTGCGGCGCCGGACCGCTAAGGCCAATTCGGCGTCGTCGCCGAGTGGTCGACTCTTCCGAATGAATGTTCAGTTTCGGGTGTCCCCTCCTCCCGCCCACCCTCCTTATTTCGTCACTGTGACGTAATGACGGCGGCTTGGTTCATATGGAATGTGACCTGTGTCGGATAACGCGCGCCCCCATGCCGTGCCAGGATCGAAGGGCATTCACAACACGTTCGGAAAGGTGTGCCGGTGTCCGAATTGCTGGCCTTCGACGATGAGCCCGAACCCAGGACCGCGCTCTGGCACGCCTGCATGCGGGTTCCGACCGCCGCCCCGGGCGACTCGGTGACGGCCGTACTGAGCGATATGGCCACCAAGCGATACGACTGCGCTTCGGTCGTCGCCGTACTGGTCGCCGGCCGGCTCGTGAGTGTCGCACCGATCGAACGTATGTTCGGTGCCCCCGGCTGTGCGGAGCTACGCGACGTCATGGATCCGAATCCGCCCGCGGTCCGACCCGATACCCACCAGGAACGGGCCGCGTGGCAGGCGGTTCAGCACGGGGAGCCGGGGCTGGCGGTGGTCGATGACGACGGTCGGTTCCGTGGTCTGATAGCGCCACAACAACTTCTCGCGGTGCTGCTCCAGGAGCATGAGGAGGATCTCTCACGCCTGGGTGGCTTCCTCCATTCGGTCGAGACCACCCGCGAGACGAGTGTGGAGAGCGTGCGGCGCAGGCTATGGCACCGTGTTCCCTGGCTCCTCGTCGGATTGCTGGGTGCCATGGTCTCGGCCGTGTTCATGGCGGCGTTCGAAGTCACTCTCGAAGCGAACGTGGCCGTCGCCTATTTCATACCCGGAATCGTCTATCTCGCGGACGCGGTGGGGACGCAGACCGAGACCCTGGCGATCCGTGGCTTGTCCGTCGGAGTGGGAATTCGACGTATCGTGCGGCGCGAAGCGCTCACCGGTCTGTCGGTGGGTGCGCTCCTCGGAGCCGTGATGCTCCCGGTCGTCAGCCTGATGACCGGTGACACGATGCTCGCGGTCGCGGTGGCCGCAGCGGTTCTCGCCGCGAGTGCGATCGCCACTATCGTCGCCATGGTGTTGCCGTGGCTCCTGCAGCGACTCGGCAAGGACCCGGCATTCGGCTCCGGTCCACTTGCGACTGTCGTACAGGACCTGCTGTCGATCATGATCTATTTCGCGGCCGTCACGGCGCTCGTCGGTTAGATGCCCCTGCCCGAACCTGCAGCGAGGAGGCGGGACACCGAAAGCGCCTACCCTGCAAGGACCTTGAAAACGTCGTAGACCATCCACGCCGGCCAGAACAACCCTTGGATGATCGCGAGAACATACTCCCAGAATGCGTCCGCCTGCTGCCAGAACCACACCCAGGCTCCGAAGATGCCCAGCGCGTAGATCGCTCCGCCGCCCGCGGCGCCGGTGTTGCCGTCGCTCATGGTCACATACCTTCCCCAGGCCGAAGTGCGTGACACCGGATCGCGAGAAACACGATTGGGCGCCTCGTCTCAGTGTCATCACCGCCGGTCTGCGGTGACAGAGTCATTGGTCACCCGCGGCGCTGCGGCTTTGCCGTAGGGAATCGGGTCCAGGTCTCAGCCTGGTGACCTTCTCCCCTACGGGTATCACCCGCGGGCCGCAACGATGAAGATCGAGGCAGAAACTCGGCGCCAGGAACCCGTAGGAGTGCATCATGTCCGGCCACCGCCCGATCGTTGTAGGGATCGACGGCTCCCCATCGTCGCTGCAGGCTGTTGCATGGGCGGCGAGGGAGGCCGCGCTCCGCAGCTCGCCCCTGTCACTGGTCACGACGATGTTCGTTCCCGGAAGGTACGGCGTCCCGATCGGTGTGCCTGCCAGCTTCTTCCAGGACGAGGAGCGCGACGGTAAGGACAGGTTGGACCGCGCGGCGCAAACCGCCCGTGCCGCACTGCCCGAACACCACATCGAGATCGAGACCACCGTCTGCTCCGGGACGCCGGCCGGTGAACTTCTTGAACGTTCGGCGGATGCCACGATGCTCGTTGTGGGTGCGAACAGACGGGGAATCGTAGAGCGCGCCGTCCTGGGATCGGTCAGTTCGGCGGTGGCGACCCACGCCTCATGCCCGGTCGCGGTGATCCGCGGTGAACCTGATCGCAATATCAACGACATCCCCGGACCGGTTGTCGTCGGTGTCGACGGATCAGAACACAGTGAACCGGCCATCTCGATGGCCTTCGAGGAAGCAGGTCTGCGGCAATCGGAACTCGTCGCCGTTCATGCATGGTCCGACATCGTTCTGCAGTTCTCCCCGGACGGAGGCAGCGAGGCGGAGTGGCTGCGGGATGCGGCCAACGAAACGGCCCTGTTGTCCGAGAATCTCGCCGGTCGTGCGGAGAACTATCCGGATGTGAAGGTGCGCACCCTCGTGGTCAGGGATCGCCCCACCCGGCACCTGCGTGAGCAGGCCGAGAATGCGCAGCTTCTCGTGGTGGGGAGCCGGGGGCGAGGAGGGTTTTCCAGCATGCTGCTGGGGTCGACCAGCAGGGCGTTGATGCATTCGGTCGTCTGCCCACTCCTCATTGTCCGCTAGCTGTACCGCGGGGATGGCGCCCAGGAGGAGATGTATCGTGCACGACCCCAGCCTCGGATCGAGCCTGATCGAGTCACAGCTGCCGAGGTATGAGCAACGCATTCTGCGCACGCAGGTCGTCCGTGCGTCTGCGCCGACGACCTTCGCCGCCATCCGCCGCGTCGACTTCTTCCGGTCGCCGGCGGTCGCGCTCCCGAACCGGGCCCGAATTGCGATCGACACCGTCCGCGGACGTCGGGGCGCCCATCTTCAGGGGAGTCGGTCCGAATTCAGGTTCGACCAGTTGCTGGAACCCGACGGCGGGTTCCAGCTTCTCGCGGAGGAGCCGGGACACGCGATGGTGCTCGGGTTCATCGGTCGCTGGTGGGAGAAGGGCTACGGCCGCGTCGAATGGTCGCCAGCAGACTTCGGCCGGTTCACCCTTCCCGGATATGGCATCGGCGCTTGGGGTTTCACAGTTCTCACGTACGACGCCCACACGTCTGTCCTGGTCACCGAGGTGCGCGTACACGGCACGGACGACAAGGCACGGCGAAGCTTCCACGGGTATTGGACGGTGGTGGGCCCGTTCGTCAAGGCGATGGGCGGGCCGGTACTGCGCCTGATCCGGGACGAGGCCGAGTCTCTCTGAGTCGCGGCCCAGCTCGTCACTCGATGGCGGCCCGGAATTGTTCGTGCAGAGCTGCGGCGAGCTCGCGGACCTCGGGTACGACGTCGGGGTCGACGATGATCGTTACTGTCAGCGTGCCCGCATAGGATAGTGCCGCGAACGCGACGCCGACGTTCCCCGCGGTGACGGTGATCGGGGTGATGCCTGTGATCGGTGCCCCGGCGATGACGACTTGCCCAGGGGGACCCGGGAGGTTCGTCAGGAACGAGTTGACGAGTCGCTGACGGTCGACGAACCACCGAAACAACCGCAGCGCGGCCAGGATCCGGAAAAGTGGTCCGATCAGTGCGGAGGACGTACCTCGGGTTCGCATCTTCTGAACGCGGGTGACACCCGAAACCGTGGTCAGCCGGTCCTGGAAACTTCCTACCAGCGGTACACGTACCGGCATCACACCGACCTGGTTCCCCAGGTGCCCACTCGTTGCCGAACTCCGGGCCGAGACGGGCACCGACACCACCAGCTCCTGCGGAAACTCCATCCGCTCACGTAGGAGTTCGGCCAATGCCCCAGTGACGGCGACCAACAGAACATCGTTGACGGTGGCCCCCGACCTCCGCCCCGCTGCCCGGACACCGTCGAGACCGGCGTCGACGGTCACTACCCTGCGACGGGGGCCGGTGGCAGCGTTCAGGGAACACCGCGGAGCCCACCCGCCGCGACCACGACCGAGTTCGGCCCAGCCGCCTCGTATACGAGCAATCCTGCGCGGAACTCGGCGCAGCGTGCGGCACCGTTCGCAAACGCCGTCGACGAACCGGCCCCGAGGCGGGGCCGCCGACGGCGGGTTCTCATTATCGGCGGCCGGTCCAGTCGCGTCCGCGCCGTCGACCAGGCGCGCGAGCACGGCGAGGCCACCGATCCCGTCGGCCACGACGTGATGCAGCACCAGCACCAGACCGGTGTGATCGTCGATGAGACCGGTGACGACGACCGCCCGCCACAACGGTCGCGACCGGGGCAGCGGCCGGGTCACCGCGTCCACCGCGATTGCCAGCGCAGCGTCACGGTCCCCCGGGCTCGGGCACCGCACTCGGGACACATGGGCGCGGACGTCGACATCGGAGTCGTCGACCCAGTACGGCCGTCCCGGGCCCCACCGTGGCGTGGCCAGGCGCTGCTGCAGGCGCCGAATGCTGGTGAGCCGTCGTGTGAACGTGGCCTCGACGGTCGCCGCGTCCACGTCACCTTCACCGGCAACGAAAAGTATCGCGCCGACGTTCATGGGTACCGGTCCGACGTCCGAGACGAGCGTGATCAGGTCGCCCGAGCCGAGTTGCTCGCGACGGTCGTCGGCCGTCATTCGGAGGCTGCGTCAGCCGCGCGCGACGAGGCGAGGAGGGTCAGGACACCGCGTTCTATCGAGTCGGAGAGGTCGGTGAGGTCCGGTGTGGTGTCGTAGTCCCCGGTGAGACCGAAGGCGAGATGGTCGCTGTAGCTGAGGATCGCGATCCCGATCCGCAGCCGCAGCGCGATCGGCACGTACGGAAGGATCTCCAGGATCGTGCGGCCCATCACGTGTCGTGTGGCTTTCGGACCGGGGACGTTGGTTGCGACGGCGACGACACTGTGCTGAGGAAACCGGGTGGCGAGTCGAACGGCCCAGGCCATGGGCATGAACGGTCCGTACTGGGCCACCGCGGTGAACGCCTTGCCCCCTTCCGCTTCCTTGCTCGCCTTGTGCGTCGTGAGCCGTTGGTGGACGGCGACCAACTGCTCGACCGGGTCTTCGATGTCGACTGGCAGAAAGGGCAGCATGAGCGAGACCTGATTGTGGATCGCACGTTCCTCGGTTGCGGAGCGGACGGACACGGGAACGAGCGTGCGGACCGTGTGGGGTTCGGGACGCTCGCCCCGTTTCAGGAGCAGCTGCCGTAGTCCGGTGGTGATCGCCGCGAGTGCGACGTCGTTCACGGTGACCTGGTACGTGGCGCAGATTTCGCGAACGTCATGCATCCTGACTCGCGCGGCGCAGTAGCGGCGCTGGCGACCGATCGGTCCGATCAGCGAAGTGTCCGTGGATGAGGTCAGTATCTCGGACAGCAGGTGGGTGAGGCCGGTTGCGACGCCGATACCGGCTGCCGTCAGCCGACGTGGAATTGCCAGTGCCGCCGAGACGAGCCGGAGTTGCCGCACCGGGGACAGGAACTCGATCGTCGAGCGGACCAGGCTCTCGACGCTCTCGAGGCGTGTACCGACGGTCGGTACCGGCTCGGCGTCGGTGTCGGGCTCTGCGGTCGTCGACGTTTCGGCCACGACTTCGTCGCACATGGCCTCGAACAGTTTGGTTCCGGTGATCCCGTCCGCCATGCAGTGATGAATCTTGGTCAGTATGGCCCAGCGGTCGTCGGTGAGGCCTTCGACGACCCAGCATTCCCACAAGGGGCGGTCACGGTCGAGTCGGTGCGCCATGACTCGGGCGACGAAACCGAACAGGGACTCCTCCTCCCCTGGTTCCGGGACGGCGACCCGTCGCAGATGATGGCCGAGGTCGAAATGCGGATCCGGTGACCAGGAGGGTGGGCTGAAGTCGAGTGGGACCGTGTGAACCCTGTCTCGGGCGTGCGGGAGCTTCGCGAAACGTGCGGCGACCGTGTCACGAAATTCGTCTTGCCCGGGAACGGGGCCCTCCATGATGGCGAGAGCACCGATCGTCAGGCTCGCGTGTGGGTCGGAGTCCTCCGTCTCGAGAAAACCCGCGTCCAGGAAGCTCAAGTTGTCGTCCACTGGCTCTGGCCTCACCATTCGGAAATCGTCGTCGTCTTCTTGTGTTCGACATCGATGGGCGTCAGCTGACCGGCCACCCAGGGGCCTTTCCGAGGTTCCTCCACTCGCGGTCCCACTGTGACATCCGATATCTCGTTCCTGCCCAGCGAATTCCGATCAACATCGTGAGACAGATCGTCGCACCCATTGTCCACAGTGCGAGTGCGGCGCCCACTGCCTCGAATGCGTTCTCGGTGCCTGTCTTCGGCGCATCGACGATCTTGCCGGCCGGGTCGATCCACATGCTGATCGTTTGTCCCGCCTTCGCTTCCGGCGCGGTCAGTACCTGGCCGGTGCGTGTGGTCCCATCCACTGCCCACCGGGCCTGTGCCTGCCCCGTGGCACCCGTTGCCGGAGTGGTATCCGCCAGGTTCACAGTTGGGTCCTCGAGGAGCACTGCCGCGATCTGATGCCGGTTTTCGCGGTCGGCGCGGGATTGGTCGTCGAGGCGTGTGTGAGTAACGGTTCCGAAGCCTGCGGCGAGGGGAACCAAGATCAGCACCAGGGCGACGACGACGAGGAAGACCGAGGATTCGAGGCGATAGCTTCCCCGCATCAGTCGGTTCCCGCTCCACGGCCCCAATCGCCACATCCGCGATACCAGTGTCTGTTCCCCGATCATGACGACCTCCTGCGATTGCTCCTTCGAGTGTCGCGCCGGGACAGATGCCGATGTAGGGCCCAAGGTCATCGCTCTGGTCGGATCGGTCCGGCGATCAGGAGGGGACACGGGGTTATGTGCACCAAGGCTGCGCTGGTCGAGCCGAGCGTCATCCCGGAGAAGCCGCCCCGTCCGCGGCTGCCGACGACGATCATCTGGGCTTCGTCGGCCATTTCGAGGAGGTGGCGAACCGGTCGGTCCCGAACGAGGGTCTGTCGCACCCGGACCTCGGGGAACCGTTCACACCATTCGGCGACGCCGGCTTCGAGCACCGACCGCTCCATGGTCTGCTCTACACCGACGGGGAGTTTCGACAGGTCCTGGTCGGACCACGCGTGCAGTGCGATCAGTTCCGTGTTGTGGAGGGAACACTCCTCGAACGCCAGACCGACGGCCCGTGCACTGCTCGGAGATCCGTCGACGCCGACGACGACGGGTCCCGTGCCGTCCGCGACTCTCGACCAGCCGTCGATCACTGCTACCGGGCACTGCGCATGACGCGCCACGGCCGAGGTCACGGAGCCGATCAGCCCGTCGGTGAACTCGCCCAGTCCGCGTCTGCCGAGCACGACCATCATTGCGCCGGCGGATCGGTCGACGAGTGATCCCGGGGCGTTCTGATGGGACACTTCGGCCCGAATGTCGATGTCTGCGTCTGCGGATCCGGCTCGGGCGGTCTCGAGTGCTTCGGCAACGTCCCGCTCGGCTCGGGCGTGGAGGACTTCAGCGAGTCGGGGCCCATCTTGTGCACCGCGGTACGTGATGCAGGACAACAACAGTAGCGGCGCCGCGCGCACTGTAGCCTCACGTGCGGCCCACCGCACCGCATCCAGCGACGACCGGGATCCGTCCACTCCCACAACGATCCCCGGATCGACCATGGTGACCTCCTCATCGATTCCGCTCGCTGCCCGAACCGCATTCGTGTCATCGATCTGCGTCGCATCGTTGGGTTGACGCTCGTCGTATTGCCAGGGGTGGCAGCCCTCCCCTACTCACCGGACAGGTTTCCCTGCGCCGGCCGTTCTCGAACCAGGACTTCCGATAACGGGCGTCTGGGTGTGGGCGACGGTTCCCCCACCCCGGTGCCCGCTCCCACCCTGATCAGAACCTGCGGCATCCCGTCCCCGGAAGACAGCTCTCGCAGCATTGTCCGTGTCGCGGCGCGTTCGGTCAGATGGGTGACGGGGCAGGTGGCGAGTCCGCGGTTCGTGCAGGCGAGCAGAACGGCGGAGAGTGCTTCGCCGCTCCGTAGCCAATCAAGTCTCGAATCCGTGGATGTGGAGAGCAGGAGGATCGCGGCGCGGTCTTCCGACGGGCTGCCGTCGGGTGTGCTCGCGCGGCCGGGTGGAAACTCTCGTGAGAGGTGCACCGAGTGCTGCTGCGAGTCGGACGGACGCGCCTGCTCCGGCACTCCGTCGGGGAACAGTCCGCGCCCCGACCACCACCGCAGTTCGGCTTGGTAGGTGGGGTCGTCGTGCCGTAGACCGGTCATCCGGCGTGATGCGTCCTCGAGTGCGGGACGGCTTCGCTCGCCGAGGTCTTCGAGTTCGACGCCTGTTCCTGCAATGATTCGCACCAGCTGCTCGAGTGTCTCCGTCCACGCGGACGGTGCGTCCAGTGGCAGTCGTTCGGTTCGCCTTCGTTCGATCGCCGCCGCCATTCGGGCGACGAAATCCGTCGGTGTCGGAGCCGGGACGAAGCCGATCGTCGACAGGAGTTGCCGGTCGGAAGAACGCGGCAGCCTCTCGATGAGAGGACGCCAGCGATTCGCCGTGAATGCGTAGTCGAGGTGATTCAAGGCCGCACCGCAGGAGATCACCATCTGACGGCCAAAGCCATCGGTGGCGGGCAGCAGCCGGTCGGGATCGCTGTACAACCGCAAGGTAGTGCCCATCACCCAACGCCACGGTTGGCTGTTGTGCAGCGACGGCGCGCGGCACGCCAGCGCCACAGCTGATTCGACGGTACGTCGGTCGGGTACCACGGGCAGCTCTCGCGTGTTCACAGTGTGTCCGTGTGTGTGGTGGGTGCTCCGCCGGTCATCGTGTGTCTCCTGCTTGTCCTGGCTTCGAGTGTTGTGCTCGCGGCTCGGTGGCTCTAGGGCCGTAGGTCATCGACACCGTCCGGCGGAGACGGCACGGTCCGACCAGCGCATCTGCGGCTGATCACTGGATGAGCACGACCCACACGGTCGCGGCTGTCACAGCGACCGGTGGGGCCAGCCACGCCGCCAGCGTCACGGCGAACCGGAACGAACCGGCAACGGCGGCGAGGACCAGTTTGGTGAGCAGGTTCGTTCCGACGGCGACAACCGCCGCCACGGTCGCGGTGTCGACGGTGATCTCGGCACCCGCCGCGGACGCTGCGGCGAGCGACGAGGAATGGGCATCGGCCAATCCGCCGACAGCCGATGCAGCGACCACACCGCCACCTCCGAAGCTGTCCGCGGCGCCCTTCGTCATGACGAGGAGGACGAGCAAAATTCCTGCCAGTGAGAGTGTTGCCGGAACCGAGATCGGGCGGTCGAGCAAACCCGTGGCCGGCTGTGTCCCCTGGACGCGGCTGCCCGACGATCGGTCGTGCGAGCCCCGGAGCACGAGAACGGCGGTCTCCGCGACGACGAGTGCGGCAGCTCCGCCGAGTATCAGTGCCAGCTGTGCCGACACCTCGGAATTGACGACCCAGGTGATACCGACGACGAGCAGGATGGTGGACAGATTCACGATCAGTGCCGCAGGTAAAGCATCCGGCGAATCCCGTTCTCGGCGCGCTGTCCGCGCCATGACGGCGGTGGTCGCAGCGCCGGAGACGAACCCGCCGCCGAAGCCGACGATCAGCAGTCCCCAGCGTGGGCCGAGGATCCGGGTGGCCACATAGCCCACCCAGCCGATCAGGCTCAGCATGAGCACCAGTCGCCCGATCGTCGCAGGGTTCAACGCGCCGTAGGGCCCGACGTCACGGTCTGGAAGTAGGGGGAGGACGAGGAAGCCGATCGCGAGCAGTACGCAGAAGTCCGTGATGTCGCGTTCGTCGATCATGTGCTCCGCGAATTCGTGCATGGGGTATTTGACGGAGAGGAGGACGAGCACGATCACGCCGAGCGCAACGGCGAGTGACGGATAGTGCCAGGCGAGGGCACCGAGCAGGAAGGCCACCAGGGCGGCGAACGCGGTGGTGGTCCCGACGTCCGGTCGCGGCGGGATATGGGTGCGTACCCAGTACCACCCCACGACGAGGGCCGCGATCCCCACGAAAGCCGCCGTGACTACGGCGGTGCCGAGGTGCGCTGCGATGGCGCCGGCGAGGGCAATGAGCGGAAAGGTACGTGCGCCGGGCAACTCCCAAGACCCCGGGTCCGCACCGTCAGGTGGGGTGCGGGCCGCGTGTTCCCGCTCGATTCCCAGCCCGAGCCCGATCAGCAGGGCGGCGGCGTAGCCGTAGGCGTGGAACTCAGCGACGTCCACGGTCGCCGAACTCCGTGGCGCGATCATGAACCGAACCGGTGTCCCGGTGCACTTTGCTGATCATGACCGGACAGCGGGCCCGGTGAAGCATGTCCTGGCTCGTCGACCCGAGAATCGCACGGCCGAGCGCGCCGTGCCCATGGCTTCCGACGACGAGAAGTTGCGCGTCCTCACACCAGCGGAGCAATACCTCACCTGCACCACCGGACTCGACAATCTCTCGCACGACCACGTCGGGATATCGCTCGACCCAGCCGGCGAGACTTTCCGCCAGAACTGCCCCTTCCCGTCGGCAGGCCCCGACCCCGACCGCGTCGTTCTCGGTATCGTGTGGAAAATCCGACCTCCACGAATGCACCGCGATCAGCGGCGCGCCGAATCGCCCGGCGAATTGGAAGGCGTCGGCCACGGCGGCGACACTGCACCGGCTGCCGTCCACACCGACGACGACCGCGCGTCGGTCGGGAATCGCGTGCTCTTCGGCTCCCCGCCACACCACGAGCGGGCACGGTGAGTGATGGGCGAGTCGCAGCGCCGTCGCATTCAGATACCCCTCCACCGGGCCTCGTGCCGTCGACCCGATCACCACCATCGACGCTGAGTCCGCCAACGGCAACAGGATGTCGGCCGCCGTCGACCCGGTCGGTGAGGAACACTCCACGGCGAGGGCACGCCGGTCGGCCCTGATGCCGCGCAACGCACCGGCCAGGAACGTTTCCGCGGCGATGCGGTCCTCGTCTTCCGACGGCAGGGGACGCGGTTCTGCGTAGAAGACGGGGGGCGGAGGGAGCACGTGAACCAGGTGCAACGTTGTTCCCTGCTTCTCCGCGACCGCGGCGGCCCAGCGCGCCGCAGCTCTCGCGGCCGTCGAGCCGTCGACTCCGACGACAACCGGCTCGAGAGAAGGTGTCCTCGCGTCGGTCACGGTTATCTCACCACATCGCGCTGGGCGAACCCCACGAGCGCGACTCCGAGCAACACTGCAATTGTGAGCAAGGAGACGGATGCTGCCGCGAACGAGAACCCATGGCGCAACGGATCATGGCCGGCGTACTGATAGAACGGTGAATATCGTTGCCACGGCGCCAACCACGACACGACAGGCCCGAGGCCGTTGAGCACATACGCCAGTATCGCGGCCACGGCAGGAACCGAACGACTCAGTGCGGGGCGGCCGGTGACGGCGCCGATCGCGAATGCGAGTGCGCCGAAGACCAGCGCCAGAAGCGCCAGGTGCGTCATTGCCGCCGCGACGTTTCCCACCGGCAGATCCATGTCGGCGAGTATCCCCTCCCCGAGCAGGGCGAGTCCCATGACCGCCGACAGCGCCACGGTGCCCACGGCGAGGGCACCGAATTTCTCCGTCAGGATTCGCCCGCGGCTCAGGGGCGTGACGAGCAACTGATCGAGCGTTCCCCGCTCCTCCTCTCCGGCGACCGCCGCCGCGCCCGTTCCGACGGCATAGATCAGAAGCAGCAATGGACCCATGAACGACAGCAGTTCGATCTCGATGTATCCGACCGGGGTAGACATGTCGGCCCCGGACATCGCGAACAGGGCACGAAACGCCTCGGGCATTTCGTCGAGGAACTGATTCATCGACGGCTGGTCGCGAACACTGGGCCAGATCGCCACGTACATCGCCACCAACAGCGCGAGCCCGACGACCCATGCAGGGAACGCGCGGCGCTGATCGTACAACGTCTTGGTGAGCACGCTACGCAGCATTTCGTTCTCGACTCTCGTAGAACGCCATGAATGTCTCCTCGAGGTCGGCCTCGGCGCACTCGAAGTCGACGATGCGGAATTGCGAGATCCGGCGAATCAGGGCGTCCAACGCTGACTGCGGTGCACTGCACGTGAGCGACGTGCCCGCGACGGTGAGGTCGCGGAGGCCGGCCACTTCGCGGAAGTCCGATTCCCGGATCGGCGTCGCACATTCGGCGGTGACATGGTGCAGCGACTTCTGGCGTAGTTCGTGAAGACTCTCGACGGCGATGAGGCGACCCTCCCGCAGTACACCGACGCGGTCGGCTACTTGCTGAACTTCGCTGAGTACGTGAGACGACAGCAACACCGTTCCGCCGGATGCGGTGTGCTCGCGAACGATCGCATGGAACTCGTGTTGCACGAGCGGATCGAGGCCGCCGGTAGGTTCGTCGAGAATGAGCAACTGCGGGCCGGACATGAGCGCGAGGACCAACGCGAGCTTCTGGCGGTTTCCTTTCGACAACGTCCGGACGGTTCGGTCGAGGTCGAGATCGAGCCGATCGGCGAAAACTGTCGCCGCTTTGTCGCCCGGCTTGCCACGCAGGTGTCCGAAGTACGTGATGTGCTGGCGGCCGGTCATGCGGTCGTACAGTGCCAATTCACCGGGAACATAGCCGATCAGACGATGAACCGCGGGCGCCGCCGACCATGCGTCGAGGCCGAACAGCTGGGCCGATCCGGCAGTCGGACGAAGCAAACCCACGAGCAGACGCAGCGTGGTCGACTTTCCGGCGCCATTGGGGCCGAGATAACCGAAGACCTCCCCCTCGACAATATTCAGGTCCACCGCGTCCAGGGCGAGCACGGAGCCGAACCGCTTGGTGAGGCCGACCGTGCGAATGGCGATGTCGCTGGACATCTTCTCAGGCTTACAGCGGGCAGTTGCTGTCAGTAGGGTCTTCCGACCCGAATCGTCTGCGGGTGTCCGGCAGTGACCATCGGCCCTAACCCCAGGCCACCCAGAAGGCGAACATTGAGGTGGACGCACCGACTGTCCAGCCTGGGGCGGCCCGGAGTGCGATTCACCGAGGAGGCGATCGTGGACACCACCATTCCCGACGAGAACGTCGTCCGCATTGCCGTGGACCTCGCCTGCCGGGCACCGTCGGTACACAACAGTCAGCCGTGGCAGTGGACGTACGCCGACGGGCAGCTCGACCTCTACACCGAACGCGGCCGGCTCTTGGCTTCCACGGACCCGTCGGGCCGGCAACTGGTCGTCAGTTGTGGTGCGGCGCTGAATCATCTCGAGACGGCATTGACCGGGCTCAAATGGTCCGTCGACATTCGGCGCGTCCCGGAGGGTCCGCATTCGGGGCACCTGGCGACGATTCGGTTCCGCCACGACGCCCGGCCTCAGTCGCACGACTTCGATTTGCTTGCGGCGATCCGGCATCGATATTCCGACCGTCGGCCCTTCGGCCCGGTCAGTCTGAAAACCCCGCTGCCCGTCGCGTTGACCGATCTGGCGCGGGGCATGGACGTCCACCTGACGGTGCTGGGGCAGGACGCTCGTCCGACACTCGCGAAGGCGACGGAGCTGACCGCGGCCGCACGGAAATACGACTCCGCCTACCAGGCCGAACTCCACTGGTGGGCTGGTCATTCCATTCCTCAGGGTGGAATTCCGGCGGATTCCCTCGCAACCGCGGAGAATCGTGACCGCGTCGACATCGGACGCCGCTTCCCGGCAGGCCGCGACAACGACGCGGGAACGGCGATCGACCGCTCGACCGTTCTCGTGTTGAGCACCGAGACCGACGGCCGCGGTGCGTGGCTCCGGGCCGGTGAGGCCCTGTCCGCGGTGCTGCTGGAGGCTACCGTCGGCGGTCTCGCGACGTGTCCCTTGACGCACACGACCGAACTCCGTCAGAGCCGGGAGATGATCCGCGGACTACTCCCCGACGGCGGCTTCCCGCAGGCCCTGATTCGGGTAGGCACGACTGAGAAGAAGTCTCCGCCACGGCAGACTCCGCGACGCCCCGTCGAGTCGGTGTTCTCGATCGGCCGCCGCCACTCCGCTCGTTGACGATTCCGGCGTCACCTGCGCACGGTCAGGACATTCGGTCGGAGGGCTCACCGATCACCGACAGCACCGCCGACACCGCCGTGTCGACAGCTCGACCCACCGCGGGTGAGAGCCCGCGGCCACCGCCCAGATCAGCGACCTCCACCGCCAGGACAATCATTCTGTGGGGCAGCCGATCGAGCACGGCGCCGAGGCGGATTGTCTGGTCGAGCGCGATTCCGTGTGTGCTGAACGTCCCCGCCCGAACGTCGCCGAGTTCGTCCGGAGTGAGCCGATAGACGGTGCCGGGTCGAGGCGGGTCGCATACGACGGCGTCCACGATGACGGCCAGCTGCGCACCGGTCCACGCTTCGAGCAGAGTGGCCGGGTCCCCATCGGACACCGACACGTACACGTCCGGGGCGACGTGGTCCGCGACCTGCCGCGCAACCGCCGGGCCGATCCCGTCGTCGCGGCGGAGATCGTTTCCCAGCCCGATCACCACGATGGTCATCGGCGGTCGACCGTGAGGGTGAGAAAGTGGGTGGCGCAGGAGATGCACGGATCGTAGTTGCGGATGGTTCGTTCGCACAGCGTTGTCAGATCGTCATCGGCCAGCATGAGATTCCCGTCCACCGCGCGCCGTAGATCGTGTTCGATGGCGGCCTGATTCTGCGAGGTCGGAGGAATGATGGTGGCGGCGCGGATCAATCCGGTGGGATCGAAGTCGTATCGGTGATACAGCAGTCCACGGGGTGCCTCGCTGACCCCGTGCCCGACCGTGCGTATCGGTGGCCCGGCGGTGAACGGCTCCGCAGGCCGCTCGTAGCGGTCGATGATCCGCAAGGCTTCCTCGACGGCGTAGACGACCTCGACGGCGCGGACGACGATGCTGCGGTAGGGGTTCCGGCACTGCGCGCCCAGCCCGGCGTCGGCGGCGGTCTGCGCCGACACTCCGGCAAGCTGCGACGAATTGAGTGAGTATCGAGCCAGTGGTCCGGTGAGGTAGCGGCGGCCGTCGAGCTCGGCGTGGAGTGCGGTCGAGTGCGGCACCTGACGCTCGACCACGTGTTTCGGGAATTCGTCAGCGGTGCAACGTAATCCGGTCGACGACCAGATCTCGCCGTCGTCGATTGCGTAGCGGGAGTCCTCGTGAAGTGCGAGGAGGTCGTGGTCGAGTTCGACGTCGGGGAAGTCGAAGGACGACACCCATCGGACGGTGGCCACGGCGTGATCGAGTGCCGTGCGCAGTAGGTCGGACAGGGGAATCAGTTCGGCTGTGGTCGGCATCCGGTGGAACCCACCGATTCGGACGTTGACCGGGTGGATCGGTCTGCCACCGATCACATCGAGGATCGCGTTTCCGGCCTTCTTCAACGACAGGCCCCGCTCGACGGCCTCCCGATCGCGCCGGGCGAGGGCAATCGAATCCGGGAGCCCCAGAAAGTCGGGTGCGTGCAGGAAGTAGATGTGCAGCACGTGACTGGCAATCCACTCGCCGCAGTACAGAAGTCGCCGCAGATCCCTCACCGCGTCGTCGAGTTCGAGTTCGCATGCCTGCTCGATGGCATTGCATGCGCTCACCTGGTAGGCGACCGGGCAGATACCGCAGATACGCGAGGTGATGTCCGGGGGTTCGAGAAAGTGGCGGCCGCGGAGGAAGGATTCGAAGAAGCGGGGCGGCTCGTAGATGTTGAGTTCGACGCGTTCGGCCCTCCCCTCGCGCACGGTTACGTCGACCCGGCCCTCACCCTCGACCCTGGCGAGGGCGCGCACGGTCAGTTCTCTATTCCGGGGCGCCACGGTCGTGCCCTTCCGATCCGTACGCCGCCACGTTGAACGTGGCGAAGATGCGGCCGATGGCGTCCTCGTTCATCCCGCACGTGCGCAGCCAACCGCTCATCGCGGCGAGATTCGGGTCGGTGGTGGGACCGAAGCAGCCGTAGCACCCGCGGGAGACCGACGGGCACAGCGCCCCGCACCCGGAGTGGGTCACCGGGCCGAGGCACGGTGTGCCGTCGGCGACCATCACACACGTCAGTCCGCGCCGCTTGCACTCGGTGCACACGCTGGTGTCGGGGATGTTCGGTCGCCGGCCCGACAGGTACGCGGTGATGACCTCGAGGAGCTGACGCCGGTCGATCGGGCAACCGCGCAGCTCGAAGTCGACGGGGACGTGCGCCGAGATCGCGGTCGAGGTGGCGAGGGTGTCGATGTACTCAGGCCTCGCGTAGACCACCGACAGGAAGTCGTCGATGTCGGCGAAGTTGCGTAACGCTTGGATGCCGCCCGCCGTCGCGCAGGCCCCGATCGTGACGAGAAACCGGGACTGCGCCCGCACCGCGCGGATGCGGTCCCGGTCGGCGGCCGTGGTGATCGACCCCTCGACCAGCGACAGATCGTACGGGCCCGCGGTGATCGTGTTCGACAACTCCAGGAAGTGGGAGATCTCCACGGCCTCGGACAGCGCGAGCAGCTCGTCCTCGCAATCGAGCAACGTCAGTTGACAGCCGTCGCAGGAGGCGAACTTCCAGACGGCGAGTTTCGGCTTGGTGTTCGGGGGTGCGCTCATCACAGCTCCGGTACCCGTAGGAGTGGTTCGGCGGTGGCGTAGTCGACGACGGGACCGTCCCGGCACAGCAGCAGTTCGCCGAGCTGGCAGTGTCCGCAGGCCCCGACGCCGCATTGCATGTTCCGTTCCACCGACACTTGAATGTCGCACGGACTCACCCGGTGGTCCGTCAACGCCCGGGCGCAGAACCGCATCATCGGCTCCGGCCCGCACAACAGTGCGGTGGTGTGTTCGGGGTCGACATCCACCCGGTGCAGGGATTCTGTGACGAATCCGACGCCTCCCGTCCATCCCGCGATCGGCTGGTCGATCGTCAACTCCACGGTGAGGTCGGTGCGGGCCTGCCATGCCGCGAGTTCGCTGCGGTAGAGGATGTCGGCGGGGCTGCGCGCGCCGACGACGAGAGTGAGTCGGCGGAACTTCTCCCGCGCGGCCAGTGCGGCGAGCACCACGGGGCGCAGAGGCGCCAACCCCACTCCCCCGGCGACGATCACGAGGTCGCGGTCCGAGCCGGCCGGCAGGTTCCAGCCCTGCCCGAAGGGGCCCCGCACGCCGATGATCGTGCCGAGCGGGGCGTCGTGGAGTGCCCGGCTCACGGCCCCGACGTCGCGGATCGTGTGGACGAGGGTCCCATCGGTTCGGGAGGGGTCTCCGGACACCGAGATGGCGACCTCGCCGACCCCGTGGGCGTACAGCATCATGAACTGGCCGGGGGTGAACCGCGGGAGCGGCATCGGAGGTTCAGAAGCCGGGACGAGGGTCATGGTGACCGAGTCGCGTGTCTCCACCGAACGGCACACGACCCGGTATCCGGTCGGCAGCATGCGGTCGGCGGGCACGACAGTCACCGTTCCCCTCGGTTCGCGTAGAGATCGAGCAGGCGGGCGCGGGTGGACTGCAGTCGGGCGATCAGCACCCCGGACAACGCGCGGGTGACGGCGTATCCGAAGTCGGGTTGGGAGAGCGCCATCTGCTCGAGCGCGGCGACGTCCACTTCCGTGGCGTCGGTGGTCGTGGTGGCCTGTGCATCGAACTGCCACAGCTGCCGGGTGCCGAGCCAGGACCAGCCGAGAACGTCACCGCCGTGCAGGGTTTCGAGTGCGACGGTGCCGCGGCCGGGTATTAGCGTGGTCAGGACGACACTTCCGGTGCCGAGCAGCCAGCACCGGGTTGCCGGCTCGTTCTCGCGGAAGACGAATTCCCCCGCGGCGAATCGAACCGGTGTGCTGAGTTCTGCGAGCCGCAGCCGGTGCCCGTGGCCGAGGTGGCCGAGGGCAGGGGGCAGCGGCGCTTCGTCGGCGTTCACCGTTGCTCCCGGTCGTCCTCCGGCCGATACGCCGGCATGAGCTGGACGAGCCGTGCGGCCTCTTCGGTGATGTCGATACCGACTGGGCACCAGTCGATGCACCGTCCGCATCCCACGCACCCGGAGCTGCCGAACTGGTCGAACCACGTGCCGAGTTTGTGGGACATCCACTGCCGGTACCGGCTCTCCCCTGACGTCCGGACGTTCCCGCCGTGGACGTGGCTGAAATCGGGTTCGAAACACGACGACCAGTGCTGCCAGCGCTCGGCGTGCTCGCCGGTCAGATCGGTGACGTCCTCACTGGTGGTGCAGAAGCAGGTGGGGCACACCATGGTGCAGTTTCCACAGGTCAGGCACCGGCTGGCGACGTCCTCCCAGACGTCGGCTCCGCGCGCGTCGCGGAGGAGGGCATGAAGATCCACCTCGGGCATTGCCCGTCCCATCCGGCCGGCTGCGGTGCTCACGGCGTTCCGGGCCTCGTCGACCTCTGCGGTCGCGGCGGTGCGGTGGGCGACCTCGGCGAGGACGGCGGCACCGGATTCGGTGCCGGCCTCGACGACGAAGCGGTGACCGTTGTCGTCGATGCGCTCGGTCAGTGCCAGGTCGTATCCGGGCCCGGCCGCCGGTCCGGTCCCCATCGAGGCGCAGAAACACACACCTCCGGGTTCGGTGCAGTGGGCGGCCACGATGAACAGTTGCCGGAACCTGCGGGCGGTGGTGCTGTCGGAATCGGGGTCCGGGCACAGCACCCGCCGCAGGACCGCGATCGCCGCGAGATCACAGCCTCGGACCCCCACGAATGCGTAGGGCCGCTCGTCGGGTGCCGGTGCGATGAAGGCACCGTCCCGGTCGACGGACCACTGCTGCTGTCGTGGCGGATGGAGGAAGCGTTTCCACGACTGCGGGCCGGCCGAGTGGCCGAAGACCGCGGCGTCGTCCCGCCGACGCAGCCGATACGTCCCGGGTCCGGTCGTCACACCCCAGCCGGACGGCAGCTGCGCGCCGGATTCGAGTTCGGCGAGAACGATGGCCGAGTCCTCGACGGTGGGACCGACGACGCAATAGCCGCGGGCGCGGAGTGTCTCGATCAGTTGGTCGAGGCCGCGGCGATCCAGAACACTCGCATCGGGGTGCACGGTCGGTTGCCCATCCATGCGCTCACTCCTTTGCCGGCCCGGCGGGTGTGGGCCCTTCGTCCATTGAGCCAGGCGCATCACCCCGGAACCAGGGCCGTTCGGCCTTTCCTCGGTTCGTGTCGAAGCCCGCCCCGGCGGGCCCGGTTATTCGGTGAGGTGAACGCTGCTGTGAGTGGCCGCTTCCACATCGGCGGCGGTGAGCTCGATCAATTGGTGGGCAAGGTCGGCCAACGCACGTGCCGTGGCCAGTTCGTCCCCGATCTCGGGGATCTCGGTGTCCGCGGGATTCCGGCGTGCGAGCCCGACCCCGACGAGGGTGTGGGTATCGCGGGTTCGGAGCCGGGCCTGTGCCCGGGTCTTGGATCCGCCCTCGTCGGCGTCGTGTTCGTCGATGACGATCTCCACGGACCACTTCTTCTCGTTCATGTTCATCGGCCTCCGTTCGGTGTGGACGCGGTGTCGCGCCCTCGATGTGGTTCTCGGGTATGGGGTGTGCCGCGATCACGAGGCCACGACCACCCTCGTATCGGTTGTCTTCGCGCACAACCCGAGGACGGAGCGAAACCCGTCGGCTATCGAATCGGTCAAGGCGGCGAGATCCGGGACGGCATCGGCGTCGGCGTTGATCCCGACACAGCATCGTGAGGTGTAGGACATCAAGGTGACGTTGAACGCCGATCCGAGTGTGGGGCTGAACGCGTAGTAGTGCAGAATCTCCGACCCTGCGATGAACAGTGGCACCGGCGATCCGACGACGTTCGAGGCGACGAAGTCGACGTGTTTGAGCATGTTTCCGAGTGTCGAGGCCGGAAGCAGGTTCAAGGCGCCGGCGATCGTCGGTGACAGCGGAATCGCGGACTCGTGGCGCCAGGCATCCACCGTGGCGTGCACCCGGCGCATCAACTCGGCAGGGTCGTCGACGTCCGTGGGTAGTGCAAAACGTGCCAGGGTGATGCGGTTGCCTCCCATCGGGTCCGTCTCGGCACGCAGGCTGATCGGCAGCGTCATCCGCAGTTCACTGATCTCGGCGCCGTGCAGTCGGTGGTACTTCGCCATTCCCAGCAGGACAGCAGCGAGAAACGCGTCGTTGAGGGAACAGGCACCCGCCGCGGCCGCCTGAGCGAGGGCGTCCACCGGCACGTCGAGCACCGCGCAGTGACGCCGCGTGCTGCGTTTCGTCATCACCGGGGACAGTGTGGAGACCACGGGACGCGTGAGGCGCAGTGTGGAGCCGGCCAGGGCGACTGCGTCGCGCCAGGCGGCCCTCGGAGTCCGGAACAGTCGAACACCGTTGCGGCCGAGCGTGTTCGATGCCCGACGGGCCACGTCCGTGGCCGTGTCCCGGTACCAGGAGAGGCGGCCCGGCGGGTCAGGCGATTCACCGTCCGGCGTGGCGGTCCGTTGCTCGGTCCGGTCCGGCCGTGCCCCCCCGTCGCGGGTGAAATCCACGATCTCGCGGGCAATCTGCATTCCACTGACACCGTCGGTGAGAGAGTGATGCACCTTCATCACGAGGGCGGACTTGCCGTCGTGTAATCCGTCGAGAACGGTGAACTCCCAGAGCGGACGGCGCTTGTCGAACGCGGTCATCTCGGCGGTCCGGGCGAAGTCGAGAACCCCGTCCCATGTTCGGGGTTCGGGAAGGGTGTAGCGGCGCAGGTGCCAGCTGAGATCGAAATCCGGATCGTCTGCCCACCTCGGCGGCGCCAAGCCCATCGGGGCCTCGATCGCCGCCCGCCGGAAGAGGGGTACCAGGTCGACCGCCCTCCGCATCATGTCGACGAATCGGCTCTGATCCGGACTGCGGTCGAGTAGCGCGACCGCCACGATGGTCGAGCGGAGGATCGGATCCTCCTCCATCCGCCACGACATGAAGTCGGTCTGGGTCATGTATCGCTGATGCGTCGTGCTCACGTCGGTCAACTCGCTCGTGCTCGGGTGTGCGGTCGGTCTGGGTCGATGGGCTCGGGGTGGCCGCCGGGGACTCGATCCCTGTGGTTCCCGGCGGGCGACGGAGTCACATCGGCATCATGTGCATGGGTGGGAGAACACCCATGCTGTGCAGCCACATCATGAACATGTGGAACATCGGCATCGCATCCATCACGGTCACCTCCTTCGACGTGCGCTCATGTCAGGGTGTCGTCCCGGCGCGCAGAATGGAGAGGCGACTCCGGTATTCCTGCTCGTCGATCTCACCGCGTGCGAACCGCTCGGCAAGGACCGCCTCGGCACTGCGAAGCGGCGGTGCCCCACCGGGCGGTGCCGGGAACGGGTGACTCACATAACGGATCAGCAGGATGATCCCCACGATCAGTAGGCCCCAGAACAGCGCCATCCCGGTGAACATCAGTGCATACCCCCAACCGCCGAAATCGTTGTCGTACATCACGGGGCGGCCTCCTACGGTCTGTTCGGCGGTGTGTGTCCAGGTCGGTCCGCCGTACTACCAGTGTCCAACCGTGCGAGGGGTCGTTCACAGGGTCTTTCGGCCGTTTCCGGTGGTTTTCGCCCCGGCGGAATCAGGGCGCCGTATCCGGCGTTGTATACAAGCATTGGTGGTGGCATCGGGCGACCGCCGAAGGATAGAAGACGTGCACACCATGACGAACCCTCGCGAACTCGCCGCAGGAAATCCGCCGGCCCGCAAGCGTACGGTGGCGCGTCCGGACCTGCCCACGCCCAGCATGATGCTCGTCGATCCCCGGTTCGGTGAGCTGGCCGGTCAGTTCTTCCGACTGTTCGGGCAGCCCACCGACGGGGGTGGCGCTCTCGCGCTCTACCTGCACGGTGAGCCGGTGGTCGACATCTGGTCGGGATGGGCGGCGCGCGATACGCGCTGGCGATCCGACACCGTGTCGGTGTCCTTTTCCACCGGCAAGGGTGTGGCGAGCACGGTGCTCCACCGGCTGGTGGACCGCGGGCTGATCGACTACGACGCACCCGTTGCCACGTATTGGCCGGAGTTCGCGAGTGCAGGCAAGGAGTTGGTGACGGTACGGGAGCTGCTGACCCACCGGGCCGGGCTGCACCGTGTGCGCGGACTGGTACCGGGGCCGTCGGCCCTGTTCGACCACGACAGCGTCGTCGGCGCTCTCGCATCCGCGGCACCGGATCGCCGCCGCGCCGTCATGCCGGGCTATCACGCCGTCACGTTCGGATCACTGGTCGCGGAACTCACCACTCGGGCGACCGGCTCGTCGTTCACCGACCTGGTCCGCACCGAGATCGCCGAACCCCTCGGAATCCGCGAGTTCTGGTTCCAGGTTCCCGCGGAGGAACGCCACCGCATCGCGAAGTCCTTCCCTCGCATCACTCCGTTCGGGGTGCCCTGGGAGACGGCGTCCTTTGCTCTGTCGTGCTTGCCTGTGCTTCGGAACATCGCACACGCAGGCATGCCGGAGGGGTTCGACGAACTGGTCCGCAATCCTGCCATTCACGACTACGTGATGCCCGGCTGGAACGGTGTCTTCAGTGCCCGCGCCCTCGCCCGCATGTATGCGGCGATCGCGAACAAGGGCATGGTGGGCGGCAGGAGGTTCCTGACCGAGGAAACTCTCGCGCAGATCGGTGAGGTGCAGACGACGGCACGCGACTATGTGCTCGGTATCCGGATGAACTGGCGCCTGGGCTATCACGCGGCGTTCGTCGCCAGCCGCAATCAGTATCCACACGCATTCGGCCACTACGGACTCGGTGGTTCCGGTGCGTTCGCGGACCCGGAGACGGGGCTGTCGGTGGCGTTCGTGACGAACAGGATGGGCGGTGCACTGACCCCGCTCGCCGACCTGCGCCTGGCGAAACTGGGCGCGCAGGCAGAATCGATCGCTCGGCGACTGTAAGCGTGGTGCCGCAGCCGTGGGTCTAGCTCGCCCGGCGGCAGATCGTGATCGGGCAGGCGACGTGATGAAGCAAATTCTGACTGGTCGATCCCAGAAACGCGCCGGCCAGACGGTTGTGGCCGTGGCTGCCGACGACGACCAGCTGCGCGTCGCGGGCATATTCGAGGATCAGCTCGGCCGGATTGGCCTGTTCGACGACGGTGGTCAGTTGCAGATCCGGACACTTCTCGCGCCAGCCGGCGAGATTTTCCGCCATCAGAACGGATTGTTCTTCTTCGACGACGGCCCAGTTCACCATCGGCAGGGCGGCAGGGCGCTCCGAGAGGTCGCCGGCGCCCCAGCCGTGCACCGCGAGGAGCGGTACCTCGAAGAACGTGGCGAATTCGACGGCCGTGGTGATGGCGAGTGAGCTCAGTTCGCTGCCGTCGACTCCGACGACGACAGGACGGTGGTCGGGCACCGGGGACGGTGCCTCCGATCGGAACACGGTAACCGGACAGTGCGCACGGTTGACCACCTGCATGACGGTGGAGCCGGTGACGAGCGTTTCCAGCGCCCCCGCACCGGTGGAACCCACCACCACCATCTCGGCGTGCGCGCTCAATCCTGCGAGTGCCGGTCCCGCAGGGCCGGGATGGGTGCTGCACGAGACCGTGACGTCGGGGAACGCGCTCTTCACGTGCCGTTCGGCCCGATCCAGGATCTCGTGGGCAGACTTCTCGACTTCCTGGGCGAACTCGTTCTGGAAGAGAAGCGCGGCTTCGCTGTAGTGGTATCCCGGACTCGGCAGGACGTGAGCCACTCGCAGTGGCACGGACTTCCGCTGAGCGACCGCCGCTGCCCACACAGCGGCTCTCATCGCTCGTTCCGAACCGTCGACACCGACGACGATGGACTTTCGTTGCGCGAGAACGCTCATATTCTCAACTCCTCCGGTCACCGTCACGGTCCCAGACGCGGCAACGGCGCCGGTAGAGGCATAGGTCATCTGCCTGCAACGCGGCGGTGCCCGACGCCTGCGCACGCGGCAGGGGCGTGCAACGTCCCGGAAAGTGACGGTAGACCCTACTCGGTGGGCGACATCGTTGGTTGAATCCGAAGTGACACGACACCTCGGAGTTCGCCATGAATCCCCCACCTCACCATCGTCGACAGGGAAGTCGGTCGACGACGAGACAAACACAGCCATCCGCGCCCGATACCGATGACGATCGGATCGAATGGCCCGATCCGAGTCCGTTGGCCGACTGGTGGGCACGCGTGATGTTCGGTGCACACCAGTCGACTTGACACCATCGGCCGGAACATCCTCGTGCACAGAGCGCCGGGACCGAGCGGTACCACCCATAGAAGGAGTCGACATGCGAACACTTGTGGTCTACGAATCGATGTTCGGAAATACCCGGCACGTGGCAGAGGCGATCTCCCGCGGTCTCGAGTCCGCGGGCGCTGTGACGGCGATCCCGGTCGCCCGAGCCGGCGACGAAGACTTGTCCGGTTACGATCTCGTGATCGTCGGCGGTCCGACGCACGTCCACGGGATGAGTCGCGAGTCGACCCGCCACGGGGCCGCCGTGACCGCCCACAAACCGGACAGCACCGTGGCCTTGGAACCCGACGCGGAAAGCGAAGGCCTCCGCGAGTGGCTCGACGGGCTCCCCCCGAGCCACGGGAAGGCGGTGGCCTTCGACACTCGGTCAGGCGGCCCTGCGCTCCTGACCGGCCGAGCATCGAAAGGTATCTGCCGAAAGCTGCGCCTGCGCGGGTTCGATCTCGTCGCCGAGTCCGAGAGTTTCCTCGTCGACAAGGAATCGCGGCTCGAGGAAGGCGAGGAGACACGCGCCGAGCAGTGGGGTCGGACACTCGCCCAACAGGTCAGTTCCACTCCCGCCTAGCACATCCCGCGCCGACCGGGCTCGTTATCGGCCCGTGACTGCGACCGCGTTCGCCACCCGGGAGCTGAGCCCATGGCACAGACTGCGATCGATCTGCGTCGGCACGATGCGGTCATCCTCGACCTCGACGTCGTGACGACCGAGTCCGCCGGGGCCGACACCACGATGGCACTCGTCGGTCGATTGCAGAGTCTCGGGGTGGCGACAGCGATCTTCTCGTCCGATCGCGACGTTCAGCCGATGCTCGACTCCGCTGGGATCGCCGAGGTGTTTCCCGTTCGGGTCGCAGGCGCGTCGCCGGCCGACGCCGCCGATCGGCTGGGGGCGCGTCCGGGCAGCGCGGTGGTCGTCACGACCTCAGAAGCAACGGCAGCCGCGGCCAGCCGTGGCGGCTTCGCTCTCGTCATCGGGGTCGCTCCCGACCGTCGCGCCGACAGGCTGAGTCGATGTGGAGCAGACGTCGTCGTCGCCGACACCTCCGAGATCCAGGTCCGCGCAGGCGATCTCCGGTTGTCCGAGATTCCGGACGCGCTGACGTCTCGGCACGAACTCACCGCCTTCCTCCGTGTCCGCCGGCCCGCTGTGTTTCTCGACTTCGACGGCACCCTCTCGGATATCGTGTCCGATCCGTCGGCGGCCGTTCTGGTCGACGGTGTGGCCGCCGAGTTGGCCCGGTTGACACGCGAATGCCCGGTGGCCGTGATCAGCGGACGCGACCTCGCGGATGTGCAGGCACGGGTCGGCATGGCGGAGATCTGGTACGCGGGCAGCCACGGCTTCGAGTTGGCGGGGCCGCAGGGGCAGTACTACGAGAACCCTGACGCTCTCGCCGCGGTACCGGTACTGCATCACGCCACCCGCGCGCTCACCGACCGCCTCCGCGACGTGCCGGGCGTGTTGATCGAGCCCAAGAAGTACACCGTCGCCGTGCACTATCGCAATGTTGCCGCCGACCGGATAGACGAGGTCGTCGCCACGGTCCGTGACGTCGCCACGTCCGGGGAGGTCCGGCTCAGAGTCATCGGTGGGCGCAAAGTAGTCGAACTCCGTCCCGACGTCGATTGGGACAAGGGACGCGCACTGAACTGGGTCCTCGAGCACATCCACGACGCGAGATCCCTGCTTCCGATCTACGTCGGTGACGATCTCACCGACGAGGACGCATTCGACGCCGTGTCGGCGACCGGGGTCGGGATCGTCGTCCGCAGCAGTGAGATCGGGGATCGACGGTCGGCGGCAAGATTCGCCGTGAACGATCCGGCTCAGGTTCGCGAACTGTTGCAGCGGCTGGGGGATCTTCTCGGCCGCGACCCCGAGACCGCGTCCGCGGCCGATGCATGGATGCTGTTCTTCGACGGCTACGAACCCGCGACCGAGAAGCTACGGGAGGCCATCTGCACTCTGGGGAACGGCTACTTCGCCACTCGCGGGTGCGCCCCCGAAGCAACCGCCGGCACCGTCCACTACCCGGGCACGTATCTCGCGGGTGTGTACAACCGCTTGAGCGACGAGCGTGGCGGGATGGCGATCGTGAACGAAAGCATGGTGAATGCACCGAATTGGCTGACGACGACCTTTCGTATCGAGGGCGGGCCGTGGTTCGACGTCGATGCCGTCGACCTGCTCGAATACCGCCAGTACCTCAATCTGCGTCGCGCCGTGCTCACCCGCCGGTTTCGGTACCGGGACGACGCCGGGCGCACGACGTCGGTCATCCAGCGGAGATTCGTTGCCATGCACTTACCCCACGTCTGTGCGCTGCAGACGACGATCATCGCGGAGAACTGGTCCGGCTCGTTCGAATTGCGTTCGGCTCTGGATGGTTCGGTGCGCAACACCCTCGTCGAGCGGTACCGTGATCTCGCCGCCGAACATCTCGTGCTACTCCGTTCCGGCGCGCTGTCGGCGGACTCCGTCCTGCTGGCGATGCAGACCAATCAATCGGGCATACCGGTGGCCATGGCGGCACGAACCACGCTGTCGCCCCACGACCGACACCGCGCGTCCACGTACCGTCTGCTCGACCGCGACGGCCGCATAGGCCACGACATCACGGTAGACCTCGGCGAGGGTGAGTCCGTGACGTTCGAGAAGATGGTGACAGTGTTCACGGGGCGCGATCACGCGCTGTCCGAGCCGGCCGAGGAAGCAGCACGCTGGGTGCCGTCGATCGGCGGGTTCGAGGAAGTGCTGGACGGTCATGTGCTGGCCTGGGAGCACCTGTGGGACCGTATCGGCATCACCCTCGGTGATTACCAGGACGTCCTGCGCATCGCCAGGCTCCATCAGATGCAACTGCTGCAGACGGTGTCGCCGAACACTGCCGACCTGGACGTCGGTGTGCCGGCCCGAGGATTGCACGGCGAGGCGTATCGGGGCCACGTCTTCTGGGACGAATTGTTTGTTTTCCCGGTCCTGAACCTGCGGGTGCCGACCTTGACCCGGTCGTTGCTGCGCTACCGGTACCGTCGCTTGCCGGAGGCCCGCCGCGCTGCGCGGGCGGCCGGCTACCGCGGCGCGATGTTCCCGTGGCAGTCGGGTAGCGACGGCCGGGAGGAAAGCCAGCAAGTGCATCTCAACCCGCGGTCCGGTCGCTGGCTCCCGGACCCGAGTTGGCGTCAACACCACATCGGCATCGCGATCGCCTATAACGTGTGGCACTACTACCAGGTCACCGGGGATCTGGAGTTTCTCAGTGATTTCGGCGCCGAGATGCTGGTGGAGATAGCCCGATTCTTCGCCGGCCTCGCCTCCTACGAGGGGACCCGCGGTCGCTACACGATCCGCGGAGTGATGGGACCGGACGAGTTTCATTCCGGCTACCCCGAGGCACCGCACGAGGGAGTCGACAACAACGCGTATACCAACGTCATGGCCGTGTGGGTGATCCTCCGGGCGATCGAGGCGCTCGATGCGATTCCGACCCAGAACCGGTCCGATCTCGTCGACTCTCTGAGCTTGGATTCCCACGAGATGGCGCGGTGGGCGGACGTGAGCCGCCGAATGTTCGTTCCTTTCCACGATCGGGTCATCAGTCAGTTCGAGGGGTACGAAGAGTTGGCGGAACTGGACTGGGCCGGCTACCGGGAGCGGTACGTCGACATTCAACGGCTCGACCGCATCCTCGAGGCGGAGGGGGATGACGTCAACCGGTACCGGGCGTCGAAGCAGGCCGACGTTCTGATGCTGTTCTACCTGCTGTCCGCCGACGAACTGCGAGATCTGTTCGAGCGACTCGGATATCAGTTCGAACCGGAGGCAATACCGCGCACCATCGATTACTACATCGCCCGGACCTCGCACGGTTCGACGCTGAGCGCGGTGGTGCATTCCTGGGTGCTGGCCCGCGCCAATCGTGACAAGGCCATGGAATTCTTCGAAAAGGTGCTCGCGTCCGACATCACGGACATCCAGGGAGGTACGACTTCCGAGGGGATCCACTTGGCAGCCATGGCGGGAAGCCTCGACCTGCTTCAGCGCTGTTTCACCGGACTTGAAACGCGTGGTGATCGACTCGTCTTCAGCCCGGAATGGCCGAACGCGCTCGGTGCGCTGGAGTTTCCGATCGTCTATCGCGGGCACCAGTTGTGGCTGACGATTAACGGTCGACGCGTTCAGGTCAGCGCGGGCGCCGGAAATCGACGCGCGATCGAGATCTCGTGTCGTGACCAGATAGTCCGACTGGAGCCGGGGTGCACGGTGAGTCTGGGCTAGGAGTCTGGGCTAGCGGCTGCGTAGCCCGTCCGGGACCAGCGCATCACGATGTCAACTGACCGGCCATCCCGGTGTTCGGCCGAGATCCTTCCATTCTCGGTCCCACTGACGCATCCGGTTTCGTCCGTTCATCCACCGCACCCCTGAGTACAGCAGGAGGGAGCAGACCGCCGCGGCGACCCAGACCGTCAGTGCCGCGCTCACGGCGATCGCCGCGTTCTGCACCCCTGACCGGGGTTCGTCGACCACGTTGCCGTTCGTGTCCACCCACACGGTAACGGTGTCGCCGCTATGAGTGCCGGGTGTGGTTTCCACGGCGGTCGAGCGCAGGGTGCCGTCCGGTGCAGTCCACTGAGCCGTCGCACGGTCCTGCGTTTCCGGTGAGCGGCTGGGCGCGTCGGCGACCACCACTTGTCGCGGATCATCGATGAGAACGGCTGATTGTGCATGTCTGGTCTGGAGTTCGGCATGAGACCGTTCGTTCAGGCCGGTGTACGTCACGGTTCCGAACGCCGCGGCGAACGGGACCACGATCAGGACGAATGTGATCAGGACGGCCGCGACGACGGAGTCGCAACGGTCCGTGGCTCGCATGAGCGGATTTCGGCTCCAGGGCGCCAGCCGCCACCAGCGCAATGCCTGATCAGTGGTCATCACAGCCTCCTCGGACCGTCCTTCTGTTCCGAGTCTTCCGCGCACAGGGAGGACAGCCTAGGGCACAAGGTCATTGGCAGGGGTTGCCCTGTCCTGCAATGTCACTCTGCGATCGGCCGGTATCGGAGCGAGGCTTCGCTGCACGCCGGATGCCACACCATGCTTCGCCGTCCTCCCGCAGAGATCGACAGGAGTGACTTTCGGCCCTGGAATCGGGCGCTCCGTTATCGCACCGTTGTGGAAGAGGCCGACGCACAAATCGGAACCACCCGTCGGCGAAGGAACGAGGACCTCATGTTCGAATGTGACTCCACTGCGTCGCGGCTGCGCGACGACCGTCACCGGCCCGACGACGAACCCGGTGAGTTCCTGTACCTCCACCCGATCGGGTTGGTGCTGGCGCTGTTGTCGGGAGCAGTGACCGCAGGCCTGGTCGTCCTGCTCGGCGCCTGGCTCGCAACCCCGCTGGTCGGGGTCGGCGCGGCCGCGACACTCGTCGCCACCGTCGGCCTGGCCGTGGCGATGTTGATGCCCCACCGACCACGCCGGCACGGGGCGCGCCCGGTCCGTCCAGCTGCTCGATGAGCACCGGGCTCCTCGGGCGACGCTTCTGATGCCTGCTGCTCCCGGCGTAGTCTGATCTTCCGGAGCGATCACACAGCAAGACTGGAGGTTGCGGCATGATCAACGTCTTTCTCGTGGACGACCACGAGGTCGTCCGGCGCGGAATCGCCGATCTCCTCACCGCCGACCCCGATCTGACGGTCGTCGGTGAAGCCGCGTCCTACTCGCAGGCGATGGCACGAGTGCCGGCCCTGAAACCCGACGTCGCGGTCCTCGACGTCCGCCTCCCCGACGGCAACGGAATCGAACTGTGCCGCGAACTGCACTCGCTGATGCCGGAGTTACACTGCCTCATCCTGACCTCGTTCACGGACGACCAGGCGATGCTCGACGCGATTCTCGCCGGGGCCAGTGGATACGTCGTGAAGGACATCCGGGGTATGGAACTGACCCAGGCGGTCCACGACGTCGGGGCAGGAAAGTCGCTCCTCGACAGTCGCGCCGCCGCCGCCCTGATGATGAAGATCCGCGCGGACGCCAGTGAGAAGGACGGAATCTTCGGGCACCTGACCAATCAGGAACGGACGCTCCTCGCCCTGCTCGGTGAAGGGCTGACCAACCGTCAGATCGCCGCACGGATGTTCCTCGCGGAGAAGACCGTCAAGAATTACGTCTCCCGGCTGCTGACCAAACTCGGAGTCGAACGCCGGACTCAGGCAGCGGTACTTGCCACGAAGATGCCGTCGAGACCGTCCGACACCTCACAGGCGAAGCCCCGAGCCCAGTAGCGGTTCCGCCCCGGCGCGCCTCCACGACGTGGGACAATACGTGTCGTGACCCGTCAACCCGATGAGCGGGACAGCGCACCTCGTCTCGGCAGCCTCTCCGAGCTCCGGCTCCGTGAACTCCTGACCGAGGTGCAGGAACGCATCGTGCAGATCGTCGATGCCCGGGAGCACGTCGACGGACTCCTCGAGGCGATGCTCTCGGTCACGTCTGGCCTCGACCTCGACAACACGCTCCGCACCATCGTCCACGCCGCGATCAATCTCGTGGATGCCCGGTACGGTGCGCTGGGGGTGGTCAGCCCGGGCGAGGGCTTGAGTGAGTTCGTCTTCGAGGGCATCGACGAGGAGACACGCGGACGTATCGGCGACCTGCCCCGCGGTCGCGGGGTCCTCGGTTTCCTCATCACCAATCCCAAGCCGGTCCGACTGAAGGACCTCTCCCATCACGCCGCCTCGGTAGGATTCCCCGACCACCATCCGCCGATGAAAACCTTTCTGGGCGTTCCTATTCAGATCCGGGACGAAGCGTTCGGGAATCTGTATCTCACCGAGAAGGCGAACGGTGCACAGTTCACCGAGGACGACGAGGTCCTTCTCCGCGCACTCGCGGCCGCCGCCGGGATCGCGATCGAGAACGCCCGCCTGTACGAGGAGTCCCGGACGAGGCAGGCGTGGCTCGAGGCGACGCGTGAGATAGCGACCGAACTACTCGCGGGCAGCGAGACCGCCGAGGTGTTGCAGGTGATCACCGACGACGCGCTCTCCCTCACCGATGCCGACAGCGCTTTTCTCGCGGTGCCGGACGACCCCGACATCCCATCGGACGAGGTCACCGAACTCGTGGTCACCGCGTCGGCCGGAACGGTGTCGGCTCGCATCGGCCGAACGATTCCACTCGAAGGGTCGACGTCCGGCGAAGCCTTCCGTGAGCGGACACCGCTCCGCGTCAACGCTCTGGCCTTCGATCCCGGGTTCGAGACGGGAACCGGGTTCGGTCCGGCGCTGGCGCTGCCGCTGCGTGCAACGCAATCGGTGGCCGGTGTGCTGGTGGTGCTCCGTCATGCCGACGCAGCGGCGTTCACGGAGGACCAGCTGGCGTTGATGTCGGGCTTCGCCGATCAGGCGGCCGTCGCGCTGCAGCTCGCCAACAGTCAGCGCCGAATGCACGAATTGGACGTGCTGTCCGATCGGGATCGGATCGCGCGGGATCTCCACGACCACGTCATCCAGCGGCTCTTCGCGGTCGGCCTGTCGCTCCAGAGCACTCTGCAGAGGGCGAAGTCACCCGAGGTCAAGCAGCGACTCGTGCAGTCGGTCGACGATCTTCACGATATCGTGCGTGACATCCGTACCGCGATCTTCGACCTTCACGGCGGTTCGGGTGCCGTGACCCAGTTCCGGCGGCGGTTGCACGAGATCATCGCCGAGATCACCGCGGATTCGGGGCTGCGCACGACCGTGCACATGTCCGGGCCGCTGTCGGTCATCGATGCCGTCCTCGCCGAACATGCCGAGGCGGTCCTGCGTGAGGCACTGAGCAACGCGGTGCGCCACGCAGCGGCCGGCACAGTCACCGTCAGCATCTCCGTCTACGACGATCTCGTCATCGAGGTCGCGGACGACGGCAAAGGGTTTCCGGAGGGCGTCTCCCGAAGTGGCCTGGACAATCTGGCTGCCCGAGCACAGGAAGTCAACGGGCGCTTCACCATCGACACCACCCCCGGCGGCGGAACCACTCTCCGGTGGTCGGCTCCACTGCCCTGAGCCGGGATCGGCTCGCCCGTCCGCCGAGGTGGGGACCTTCTCCCCTACGCCGGCGTCGGAGGCACCGTAACGATGAGAGGTAGCGGCAACTCCTGCCGCGCGTTGCCCCGAGGAGAACACCATGACCGCCCGCCGCCCGATCGTTGTCGGAACAGACGGTTCACCGTCGTCCCTCCAGGCCGTCGCGTGGGCCGCACAGGAGGCGGCGTTGCGTAATGCCCCACTGTCGGTGGTCTCGACCACGTTCGTGCCCGGCGCCTACGGTGTCCCGATCGGCATGCCGGAGAGCTTCTTCGACGACGAGGAACGCAACGGGAAGAACCGGCTGGCTGCCGCGGCGGAAATCGCCGCCCGAGCGGTACCCGGACACTCCCTCGACATTCACACCACGCTCTGCACCGGAACGCCGGCCGGTGAACTCCTCGAAAGATCGAAATCCGCCGCGATGGTCGTCGTCGGCTCGAACCGGCAGGGCATCATCGAGCGCGGCTTCCTGGGATCGGTCAGCGCCGCGGTCGCCACCCACGCACCGTGCCCGGTGGCGGTCATCCGCGGGCTTCCCGATTCCGAGGTCACCCGACTCGAGGGGCCCGTCGTCGTGGGTGTGGACGGGTCGGCACACAGCGAGCCCGCCATTTCGATGGCGTTCGAGGAGGCCGCCCTCCGGCAGTGCGAACTGGTGGCCGTTCACGCCTGGTCCGACGTCGACCTCCCGGTGCACCACGAGGGCGGTAGCGTCTCCGGGTGGAAGCAGGTCGTCACCCAGGAAACGGCCCTCCTGTCGGAGAGTCTCGCCGGCCGGGCCGAGGATTTCCCGGACGTCAAGGTTCGGACGATGGTCGTGATGGACCGACCGGTGCGCAACCTGCGCGAACAAGCCGACAACGCGCGACTTCTCGTCGTGGGCAGCCGCGGACGCGGCGGCTTCACCAGTATGTTATTGGGATCCACGAGCAGGGCCTTGATGCACTCCGTCCGCTGCCCACTCCTCGTCGTCCGGTAGCGCCGACGGCTGTCAGTGATCGTCGTCGACTCTCGGGGCGAGGGCGAAGTAGTCCTCTTCCTCCTGGGCGAAATGCAAACGCAGCACCGCATACAGCCCGTACAGGCAGGCGAGAAGGTCATCACGCTGGTCCGGGCGGACCTCGCCGTGCGCCTCGACCGCGCCGAGGTGAGTTCCCAGGCGCCGACTGAGTCGATCGATCTCCGCATGAGCCCTACTCATCGGGGCGGTAGCTTCCGCCGTTCCGAAGGCGTCCGCCAACGCGGGATACAGTTGGGTCTCCTCGGCACGTTCATGGGGCAGGACCTGCTCCACCAGGACGGTGTGTGCTCTGCGCACCGCCGCCAGTGTCTCGGTTCCGGGTTCGGCGGTCACCCGCTCTGCAGCGTCACGTATCAGCGCCAGCGCTCCCCGCAGATCGTCGTGCTCACGATCGAAACGCTGCAACAGCAGGCCGGTTTCTCGCGTCACCGTGAGTTCGGAGGAGCGGCCGCCGCGAAGGGCGCGCAGAGCGTTGAGGATGACCGCCACGTCGATTCCTTCCTGCAGCAGGGCGCCGGGCGCGGGAGCGATCCAGCCGAACGCCGCGGCGATCATCGCCAGCAGCGACAGCGTCATGCCGATCCCGGCACTCTGGATCGCGATCCGCCTCGACCGTCGTGCGATCTCCATCGCGTCCGCCAACCGGGCGAGGTGATCGGTCGTCAGCACGATATCGGCAGCCTCCGAACTGGCCGTGGCTCCCCGCGCCCCCATCGCCACTCCGACCGACGCCGCCGCCAGGGCGGGGGCGTCGTTGATCCCGTCCCCCACCATGATCGTCACAGCCTTGCGCTTCTCCGCCTGAACTGCTGCCACCTTGTCCATGGGAGTTTGCTCCGCGAGCACGGCGTCGAGTCCCACGATGGATCCGATTTCGAGGGCGGGCGCCCGGCGGTCTCCGGTCAGCATGATCAGTCGGTCCAGTCCGGCTGCCCGCAATCGCCGCAAGGTGCGAGGCGCGTCTCGACGAAGAGGATCCCGCAGCAGGATCGCCCCTACCAGTGCGTCGTCGACCTGGACCCAGGCCACCGCCGCGCCGTCCAGGGCCGATCGCGTCGAGACGGCCTCCGCCCAGTCCGGCAACACGCCGTGATCCGAACCGACCTTCACCGCACGACCGTTCACGATGCCGGTGACCCCGGTCCCCGCCTGCTCGCTGACATCGGTGGGCAGTGGAAGCGGACAGCCCCGTGCCCTCGCGAAGCGGACGATCGACTCGGCGAGAACATGGGGTGACAGCTGGTCGACGGCTGCGGCGAGTTGAAGTACCTCGTCGGGATTGTGGCCGGGGGCGGTTGCGACGTCGAGTCCCGATGGCCTGCCGGTCGTCAGGGTTCCCGTCTTGTCCATCACCAGGGTCCGAGCTCGCCCGAGTGTTTCCAGTGCTCCACCACCGCGGATGACGACACCGATCCGTGAGGCGCGGGACAGCCCCGACACGATGGCGACAGGGGCGGCGAGCAGCAACGGACACGGGGTCGCGACCACGAGAACTGCGACCGCGCGCACGGCGGAGCCGCTCAGCCACCATGCGACGGACGACACCAGGAGGGTCAAGGGAAGGAACCAGACGGCGAAGCGGTCCGCGATCCGTACGATCGGTGCCTTGTCGGCAGCGGCCTCCTGCGCCAGTCGGACGATGCCCGAATAGGTGCTGTCCGCGGCGCTCGCGGTGGCGCGCAGCTCGATCGTCGATCCGACGTTCACCACCCCACTGCGCACCGACTCCCCGACCCGTCGCTCGACGTGGAGAGACTCCCCGGTGAGCGCGGACTCGTCCAGGACGGCCGATCGGTCGGCGACGACGACGCCGTCGACGGGGACAACCTCTCCGGACGCGACGACCAGCAGATCGGTGGGCTCGACCTCGTCCAAGGGGACGAGGAGGACGTCGTGGCCGATCCGTTTGTGTGCTCGTCGTGGTGCGTGTTCGAGGAGGGCGCGCAGATCGCGTGACGCGCGCCGCTCCGCCGCGGATTCGAGCGTGCGCCCCGTCGCGAGCATGAACCCGATGAGGGCACCTGCCAGATACTCGCCGACCGCGAGTGTTCCCGCGAGGGCGAGCACGGCGATGAGGTCGACACCAGCTGTGCGCTGACGGAGTGCCACGACGACCCAGCCCACAGCGGGCGCCAGGGACACCACCGTGCCGATCGCCCAGCACGCGTCCGCGACGCTCGGCCGACCGAGCGAAGTGGCCACCACGCCGGACACGAGCGCCACCGACGTGACTGCGAGCAGGGTGGGTGCCAACAGCCTCGTCAGGCGCGCATTCCACGTTTCGCGGGTTCGTGTGTCGTGCATATGCCTTCCCTCGTCGAGGGCCGACGCGTGAGGACGCGTGTCTCCATCGTCGCAGCCCGGACCCGGTTCGGGCTGCGTGCGACCGTAAGAGAGGACCAAGGTCCCTTTCCCCGCAACCGTCGATGGCGCACCGTCGGAGAAGAACCCCGCCGGGCCCGTCCCACGTGATCCGTACCGGAACGACCCGACGACCAGGAGCGCACGATGGTGACGCCGACGAAGACAGCTCGCGTGGACCCTCAGGAGTCGACCGACCGGCTACTGCGTGACCTCCGCACCAGACGGGATGGACTGTCACGGAGGGAAGCGGAGCGACGAACACTCGTCTACGGGACCAATGAACTGATTCGGCATCGCGGTCGCACCTGGCCCCGGCAGTTACTGCGGCAATTCACGCATCCGTTGGCGCTGCTCTTGTGGATGGCTGCCGTACTCGCCGTCTTCAGCGGCTCAGCGCCGCTGGGTGTCGCGATTGTCATCGTGATCCTGCTCAACGCCGCGTTCGCGTTCGTGCAGGAACGACACGCCGAGCAGGCGGTCGAAGCATTGGCGGCCTTTCTGCCGACCAGGGCGCGCGTCGCCCGTCAGGGAACGACGGAGACGGTCGACGTCCGGTCGCTCGTGCCGGGGGACGTGATCTTCCTGACCGAAGGAGACCGCGTGTCCGCCGATGCGCGACTCCTGCCGGGATCGCTCGAGATGGGTCTGGCGTTCATCCCGCTGGGGACGCTCATGGCGGGGTTGTCGCTCGACGATTCGGTCAATTTCGATCGGGCTCCTGGTCGCCAACGTGCCGGAGGGCCTACTGCCGACGATCACGTTGGCTCTCGCGGTGGGCGTGCGTACTCTCGCCAGACAGGGCGCCCTGGTCAAACGTCTCTCCGCTGTGGAAACACTCGGCTCCACCAGCGTCATCTGTACCGACAAGACCGGCACTCCTCGTCCGGTCGTGGGGTCTGCTGGGAGGTGTGTCGGCAGTATTGGTGATGACGCTCTTCTTCGCGACACTTCTCGAAGGTGGCTGGTATCTGGGTGCCGATGTGGGTGCCGGAATCCTGCACCACACCTGGCAATCGGCGACGACGATGAGCTTCCTCGGCATCGTCGCCTGCCAGATCGGCACTGCGTTCGCCTCGCGAACCGAGCACGCATCGCTCGCAAAGGTTGGAGTCGCGTCCAACCCCCCTGTTGCTGTGGGGAATCGCCTTCGAAGTGTGTTTCGCCGCGCTGGTCGTCACGGTGCCGGTGCTTCGACATATCTTCGGAACCGTGATTCCGCAGTGGCATCAGGTGCTGTGGCTCCTTCCGCTGCCGTTCATCGTCTGGGGATGTGACGAAGCGTGGCGGTGGCACCGGCGACGGACACCCGGGAGCGTTGCGCCCCGGTCGCCCGCCGAGGTCCCGCAGTAGCCGCGTCGCCCTCACGTGTGTGTTTGCGAGGCAATGTACTCGACGATGTCCTCCACGGTCACCAGTGTCGCGTAGTCGGATTCCGGGATATCGACGCCGAACACGGCATGCAGGCGCACGAGGAAGTTCAGCCAGTCCATCGAATCCAGATCGACCTGATCGCGCAACGGCACATCCGAGGACAGTTCCTCGTCCTCGATCTCCGGTGCGATCTCCCGCAATGCGCGTATGACTCTCGAGTCGATCGTCTCGCTGTTCATCTGTCGTCCTCACCACTTGTCCGGCTGTTGGAGCAGTTCGTTGATTCTGGTCAGGAACTGTGCGCCCCGTGTTCCGTCGCTGGCACGGTGATCGGCGGCGAGGGTAGCTGTCACGACCGTCGCGACCTGCAGATCTCCGTCGAACACCCAGGGGCGTTCACTGGGCCTCCCGAAACCCACCAACGCCACCTGAGGCGGATAGATCACACCGAAAACCGAGGTGACCCCACGTTCCCCGAGGTTCGTCACGGTCAACGTCGGGTCCGACATCTCGGAACTGCGCAGCGAACCGGCACGGGCCCGGGTCACCAGATCGCCGAGTTCCACCATCAGCTGGGAGAGGGGTTTGTCGGCGGTGTCGTGGACCGCGGGAGCGACCAGACCTCCGTCTCTCAGAGAGATCGCCACCCCGAGGTGGATGTGGGGTGCCGGCCGGAACTCGCCGTCCAGCCAGAACCCGTTGAGGTCCGGGAACTGCCGGGCAGCGAGCGCCACCGCCTTGAGTTGCACAGCGGCGAGGAGGACTCGTTCGGTGATCGGACGGGCGGCATTTTCGGTGCGCAACCAGTCCGTCGCCGTCCGCAGTGGAATCTCGTCCATCAGGTAGTAGTGCGGGATCTCCCGCTTGGAGCGGCTCATGGAAGCAGCGATCGCGCGACGCATATCGCGGGTCTTGGCCTTGGCCTCGGCCTTGGCCTTCGCCTCGGCCGGTCCAGGCTCGATGCTGTGGGCTGCCGCGCGCTGAACATCGTCGAGCGTGACCGCAGCACCGGCGCCTGTCCCGGTGACACCGGCGAGATCGATCCCTGTCCTTTCCGCTTCCCTGCGCGCCCTGGGCGAGACCTTGCGCCGTGGTGCCGGTGCCGGTGCCGGTGCTGGTGCCGGTGCTGGTTCCGGTGCGGTGGCGACCGTGGTGGTGCCGGGCACCGCATCGGCAGACGGTCGCTCGGGCGGTGGTGATTCTCCGGGACTCGACAGCGTTGCCAACGGGGTTCCGACCGACACGGTCGTTCCGGGCTCGACGAGCAACCGGTGAACGGTGCCGCTCTGCCAGATCTCCACGTCCACGGCCGCTTTCACGGTGTCGACCGTCGCTATCGCCTGACCGCGCTCGACCTCGTCACCGGGTTTGACCAACCAGTCCGTCAACGTTCCCTCATCCATGTCGGCGCCCAGGGAAGGCAGCGTGAAATCAAACATGGCTATGCCTCGTTCCTACCGATCGCCGATCACATTCCACGCCGTGGACACAATGGTCTCGACCTGAGGAAGGGTCGCGTATTCGAGATGCTTGGCGTACGGGACCGGGACCTCGGCGCTGCACACGCGGCGAGGTGGCGCGTCGAGCTCGTAGAATTCGCGTTCGACTATCTGCGCCATGACTTCCGCCGCGAGACTGCCGGTGCGCCAGCCCTCGTCGACCACCACGGCACGGTGTGTCTTCCGGACCGACGCGGCGATGGTGTCGGTGTCGAGGGGGCGCAGCACCCGAAGGTCGACGACCTCGGCGGCGATTCCCTTCTCTGCCAGTACGTCGGCGGCGGCGAGGGCCTTGGGCAGCGAACCGCCGTACGTGATCAGGCTGATGTGGTTTCCCTCCCGGCGTACCGCTGCCGAGTCGATGTCGACCGGGACGGGCCCCTCGAGGTCTTCCGACGAGTTGTACAGCTGGGTGTGTTCGAAGATGATCACCGGATCGGGGTCCGCGAGGGCCGGTCGGAGCATGCCGCGCGCGTCCGCCACTGTCGCGGGCGCCAGGACCCGGATTCCGGGGATGTGGGCGTACCAGTTCTCGAGGCTGTGCGAATGCTGCGCGGCGAGTTGCCTGCCGGCGCCGGTCGCCATGCGCACCACCACGGGGACGGAGAATTGTCCGCCCGACATGTGCCGGAGCGACGCTGCGGTGTTTACGATCTGGTCGAGCGCGAGCAGGCTGAAGTTGACGGTCATCACCTCGATGATCGGGCGCATCCCGCCCACGGCCGCCCCGATCCCCACTCCCACGAAACCCAACTCCGAGAGCGGGGTGTCGCGGATCCGCTCGTCCCCGAATTCGGCGAGCAGGCCCTTGGACACCGCGTACGTGCCGCCGTAGCGTCCGACATCCTCACCCATGAGGAACACCCGCGGATCGGAGTGCATCGCCTCACGGATCGCTTCCCGCATCGCGTCCCGGTAGCTGATCTTCACGACGCCTCCTCTGTTCGCGCCGGCGTGAGCACGTCGCGCAGGAGGTCCCCGGGCGCCTCCCAGGTGCCTGCCTCGGCGAAGTTCACCGCGGCATCGACCTCCGACATGACGCGGTCGTCGATGCGGAGGAACTCCTCCTCCGAGAACAGCCCGAGCGCTTTGAGCCGCGCCGAGAAGGTGTGAATCGGACCCCTCTCCTTCCAGGACTCCACTTCCGCCTTGTCGCGATACAGTTCCGGGTCGAACATCGAATGGGCACGAAATCGGTACGTCTGGAATTCGATGAAGAAGGGGCCGCCGGTCGTGCGGACGTGCGCGGCGCCGGAGCGGGCCGCGTGCAGGGTAGCAATCACATCCATGCCGTCCGCCTTGAGCGTCGGGACGTCGAACGACGCGGCTTTGACGCACAGATCCGTTTGAGATTCCGAGCGGGACAAGGCCGTGCCCATGGCGTACAGGTTGTTTTCGCAGCAGAACAGCACCGGCAACTGCCACAGCGATGCGAGATTCATGGTCTCGTGAAAGGCGCCCTCCGCCATCGCGCCCTCGCCGAAGAAGCAGGCCGTCACTCGGCGCTTACCCTGCATCTTGTCGGCCAACGCCAGACCGGCCGCGAGCGGCAGACCGCCGGCGACGATCGCATTGCCCCCGTAGAACCGGGTGGCGGCATCGAACAGATGCATCGATCCGCCTCGCCCCCTCGAACAGCCTTCGCGTTTCCCGAACATCTCGGCCATGATCGAGTTCATCGGGACACCGTGCACCAGCGCGTGGCCGTGCTCGCGGTAGGTCGCGACCACCGCATCGCCCGGAGACAGGGCATGCAAGGCCCCGACCGCGACCGCTTCCTCCCCCACATACAGATGCAGGAACCCGCGGATCTTCTGGGCGCCGTACAGCTCCGCAGCCTTCTCCTCGAAGCGTCGAATGCGCAGCATGTCCGTCAGCAACTCGACCGCGAACGCCTTGTCGTAGGGAAAGTCCGGGGCAGTCATCCACCCACCTCCAAAGTCGATGTGTCCCCCTCCGGCAGACCCAGTTCGCGTGCCTTCAGCAGCCTGCGCATGATCTTGCCGCTCCGTGTGTGCGGGAGAACCTCCACGAACTCGATCTCCTTGGGGGCGACCGAGGCGCCGAGTTTCTTGCGGGAGTACCCGAGAAGTTCACGGCGCAGGGCGTCGTCCGCGTTCCAGCCCGTCTTCACGGACACGAAGGCTTTGACCACGGCACCCACGATCGGATCCGGCTTGCCGATGACTCCCGCTTCGGCGACCGCGGGATGCTCCATGAGGACGTTCTCCACCTCGAACGGACCGATGAGGTGACCCGCCGATTTGATAACGTCGTCGGCCCGACCCACGAACCAGTAATAGCCGTCCGCGTCGCGCTTGGCCAAGTCGCCGGTCAGGTACCAGTCGCCCGCGAAGGCGCGCCGGTACCGGTCGTCATTGTGCAGGTAACCGCGGAACATCGAGGGCCAGCCTCGGCGTATCGCGAGTTCCCCCTCCACATTCGGTGTTTCGACGGTTTCGATGCCGCCGTCCCCTGTGCGTCGGACGATGGCGGCGTCGATGCCCGGGAGGGGTCGTCCCATCGATCCGGGTTTGATGGCGAAACCGGGTGTGTTGGCGATCATGATGCCGCCCGTTTCGGTTTGCCACCAGTTGTCGTGGATGGGCCGACCGAGCACGTCTCGTCCCCACAGAACGGCGTCGGGGTTGAGTGGTTCGCCGACACTGGCGATGAGCCGCAGGTGGGGGTAGGAGTATTTGTGCGCCAACTCCGGCCCGGACTTCATCAGCATGCGGATCGCGGTCGGCGCGGTGTACCAGACCGTGACGGCCTGCTCCTCGAGGATGCGGTACCACCGTTCGGCATCGAATTCGTTGCTGTCGACGATCGACGTCACGCCGTGCAGCAACGGTGTGATCACCCCGTACGACGTGCCGGTGACCCAGCCAGGATCCGCCGTGCACCAGAATACGTCCGATGGATGCAGGTCCAGGGCGAACAACCCGGTCGCATAATGGGTGGCCACGGCGCCGTGGACATGGACCGCGCCCTTCGGGGTACCGGTCGTTCCGCTGGTGAAATGTAGCAGGGCAACATCGTCGGCGCAGGTCGGGGTGATATCGCAGTCCCCGTCGGCGTCCACCATCATGCTGTGGAAGTCGAGCGTGTCCGGAACGTCGGTGATCGAACCGGCATCCCCCACCACCAGCACGTGGCGCAAGGACGGCACCGAGTCGCGGATCTTCTCCACCCGCCGCCGATACAGCTGCTCGGTGGTCACCAGGACTTGGGCGTCGCCGAGCCGAAGTCTCGTGGCCAACGGCTCGGGGCCGAAGGCGGAGAACAACGGGGAGACCACGCTTCCGTTGCGCAACGCCCCGAGGATGCTGACGTACAGCTCCGGAATACGACCGGTGAACACGAAGACGGGGTCGCCCTTCCCCACGCCGAGTCCGCGCAGCACGGCGGTGAACTTGCGGACTCGGTGCGCGAAGTCACCGAAGGTGACCTCGGTGACGGGTAGCTCGCCGGCGCCCTTGTTCGGACCCACGAACCGGAACGCGACCTTGTCCCGCTGCGGCCCACAGTCGTGGCGGTCGACCGCGTAATACGCGATGTTGCAGCCACCGGGGGCCGGCCCGAGTCGACGCTCGATGGCAGACCACGAAAACCGGGACCGTTCACCGTCGTAGTCGGTGAAGTTCGGTGCCACCCCACTGGTGGGCGGCGATGTGGGAGTGATGCTCATGGCCGCTGATCACAATCCGCGTCCGCATGCAGCCGCGTCCTCTGTGGCTGCCAGCTCGAACAATTGGTGCGCCAAGTCGGTCAATGCACGAGCAGCAGCCATCTCGCGGCTGACCTGTACTGTGCCGTGTCGAGAGTGGCAGCCGGCCTCTCCCCGTCCCTCGAGGAGGGTCTTGTCGTGTGTACGCAGGCGCGCCCTGGCCTGGGAACGGGTCGGCTCCGCGTCGGGTTCGTATATCTCGATCTCCACAGGCCACATAGTCGCGGGCAGCGGTCTGGTCACCGCCGCTCCGGGCCCCTGCACATCGCGCCCGTGCCACTGGTCCGTCATGGCCACTCCTGTTCGATTGCTGTGTGGTGACGCTCGGTAACGGGGCCCGGTCCCCCGGATCGGTGGGCCACGATCACTCGGTTGCGCGGTGTGGGATCACAACGCTCGGACGGCGACCGTTCAGGATGCCGTTCGAGTGCCGTGACGAGCCGTTGCCGGGCAACTCGCTCGGCCAGTTCCGGTATGTCGGCGATCGGCACCCCCGCGAGATCCGAAATGCTGCCCGCGACTATCCGGGCAATCGCGTCCCGCGTGAAACTCCCCCCGAACTCGGGAATCAGCCGCTCCACCACCGGGGCCTGCGCATGCACCATCGACGTGGTCTCCGTGTCACTGTTCGTGCTGGTCATTGCGTTTCGAGGATCCTTCGATGCCGGGTGGGCGTCCTTGGTTTCCTTCAGCATCGCGAACCCACCGACACCGGCAATAGAGGCGAAGGACCGTAGTCGAGGACCAAAGGCTCTGACGCCGCGTCCGCCTCCCACGCTTGAATGAATTCCGACGGCCGACGACGGAGGTGACGGTGCATGAAAGCCCGGATGCCACGCGCGGTCACCACGGGTGTCGTCGTGCGCTCCCTTCGACCCACCGACCGAGACGACGTGCAGTCTCTGCACGAGCGGATGGACCAGCACGACGCGTACCTGAGGTTCTTCGGCGCCCGTCCGACGCATCTCGGGGATCTGGCCGCGTCACTGTGCCGGCAAGACCCCGGGCATTGCGCACTGGGCGCCTACATCGGTGGCGTCCTGGTAGGAGTCGCGAACTACGCGAGCCCGGTACACCAGTTGGACAACGACTCCCCGTTGGTCGAATTCGCGCTGGTGGTCGATCACAATTACCAATCGCACGGAATCGGAACGATGCTGCTGACCCGGCTCGTCGACGCAGCGAGGGCGCACGGTATCGGGCGGATGACGGCGGAGGTGCTGGCGCAGAACACCGTGATGCTCGAGGTGATCCGAGAGCGGGGGTGGGCCCACGCGCTGCGTCGTGACGGGACCACGCTTCACCTCGACCTCGACCTCGATGAGGACGCGCAGGCTGACGGACCTTCGGCGCTGCCCCGGCCCGTCGTGATGTGACGCACCATCATGTCGGCGACCGAGAGAACTCAGAGGTGTTCGCCACCGCAGGCAGTCGGTGGCCTCGAGGTGGACGGAGTCGAGACGCACACGGCCTATGTCGTCATGGTCGGTGATGTCGTCTTCAAGGCGAAGAAGCCGATCCGGACGGCGTTCGCCGACTTCGGCACCGCCGAAAGGCGTCGCGCGGCCTGTGAGCGTGAAGTGACATTGAACCGCAGGCTGTGCCCCGACGTGTATCTCGGAGTCGCCGATTTGACGGACCCGGCGGGAGGACCGACCGAAGCGCTGGTCAAGATGCGCCGGATGCCGTCGGACCGACGACTGACCCGGCTGCTCGGCGGGGGCGGTGACGCCACCGCACACGTGGATGCGATCGCCGCCGTCGTCGCCCGATTCCATGCCGGAGCGGACCAGTCCGCGGACATCGATCGTGACGCCATGCCCGGCGCGGTGGCCGCGCGGTGGTGCGCCAACGTCTCCGAGGTGACGAGTTACCGGTGCGATGTCCTCCCGGCTGCGGACGTCGACGAGGTGGAGCGACGGGCCCTCAGGTATCTGAAGGGGCGGAAACAGCTGTTCGAGAACCGCATTCGGGAAGGCCGGACAGTCGATGGTCACGGCGATCTTCTGGCGGACGACATCTTCTGCCTCGACGATGGGCCGCGCATTCTCGACTGTCTCGACTTCGACGACCACCTACGCCACGTCGACGGTATCGACGACGCGGCATGCCTTGCCATGGATCTCGAGTACCTGGGACGCGAGGACCTCGGGTTGCGGTTCCTCGATCGATATTGCGCCGCGGCACACGACCAGCCCCCGACATCGTTGCGGCATCACTACATCGCCTATCGGGCGTTCGTCCGCGCGAAGGTGGCCTGTTTGCGGTACACGCAGGGCTCCCGCGTTGCCCGCGAGGATGCCCGGGCGCACTGCCGCCTGGCCTTGCGGCATCTGCGCGCCGGAACCGTGCGAATGGCTCTGGTCGGTGGGCTGCCCGGCACCGGAAAGTCGACGCTGTCACGCGGATTGGCTGATGTCACCGGATCCGTCGTCATCTCCAGCGACCGCGTCCGCAAGGAACTCGCCGGCCTCGATCCGCATTTCGGTCAGGTGGCCGGATTCGGTGAGGGCCTGTACAGCGGCACCATGACCGACCGCACCTACGCCGAGGTGCTGCGGCGCGCTCGCGACCATCTCACGGCGGGAAGGTCGGTCGTGCTGGATGCGTCGTGGACCCACCCGATGCTCCGGGAGCGCGCTGCGCTCGTCGCTTCCTGCACCCACAGCGATCTCGTCGAACTCGTATGCAGGGCACCACGCGCCGTGGCGATCGCGAGAATCGGGAGCCGTCCAACCGGCGACTCGGACGCCACCCCCGTCGTGTACGACGCGATGGCCGCGAGTGCCACGGCGTGGACGTCGGCCACCGCGGTCGACACGGACACGGCCGCCGGGGACAGCGTGCAGACGGCGGAGCGGATCTGGCATTCCACGTCGGGGTGGCGAGATGAGTAGTCACAGCTACCGTTCGCCGGTAACGGCCCGGCGTGCCCGACGACAGGAGAGCCCATGCCCGACATCGTGACGTTGACGATGAATCCTGCGCTCGACATCACCACGAGCACGAATCGGGTGGTGCCGACCGACAAGGTGCGCTGCGGCGCACCTCGCCGCGATCCCGGCGGCGGCGGACTGAACGTGGCCCGGGTACTGCACGTTCTCGGAACTCCCGCGACGGCGGTGTTTCCTTCGGGCGGCCATACCGGCCGGGCCCTCGAGGATCTCGTGGCCACCGAGGGTGTCGGGATCCGGAGCCTGACGATCCGCGGTTCCACACGGGAGAGCCTGACGATCAACGAGAACGAGACGGGTCTGCAGTACCGTTTCGTCCTGCCGGGACCAACAGTGACCGCAAGGGAACAGGTGGCCTGTCTCGACCTGGTCATCGAGGTCGCGTCGGGCGCCGACTATGTGGTGGTGAGCGGAAGTCTGCCACCGGGTGTGCCCGCCGATTTCTACCAGCAGGTGGCAGACGTCGTCGGCGACCTCGGTGCGCGAGTCATCGTCGATACGTCCGGTCCGGCCCTGAGACAACTTCGGGGTGGTGTGTTTCTCGTCAAACCGAGCATTCGCGAACTCCGGGACTGGACGGGGCGGGAGTTGTCGGCGATCGACGACCAGGTGGCTGCGGCTCGGGAAGTCATCGACCGGGGGATCTCCCAGGTCGTCGTCCTCTCGCTCGGTGCCGATGGCGCTCTGCTGATCACGCGGGACCGTGACGAGTATCTCCCGTCGGTCCAGGTCCCGGTGGTCAGCGGTGTCGGTGCGGGCGACAGCATGGTCGCCGGCGTGGTGTGCGGCCTGGCACAGGGTCGTTCGTTGAGCGACTCGGTGCGGTACGGGATCGCCGCGGGGGCGGCCATGCTGCAGACACCGGGCACCGCCCTGTGCCGGCGATCCGACGTCGAGAGGTTCTATCAACTGCTCACCGACGGATCCGCCGCGGGCACCATCGTCGGATAGTCAGGCGTGTGCGAGATGGAGACCGGCCGCACTCAGTTCCGCGTAGTTCGGATCGCATCGTGAACCATCCAGCGCGAGTTGACAGTACACGGCGTCATAAGCTCGTGGGTCACCTGTCGATGCGATGGGACGGGTGCGGCGCTCCAGCATGGTGGCGCCGCGCCATCTCGACTGGATCGCCTCGGCGAGCTGCGCCCCGTCGATATCGGCGACGATGAGCGGACCGCCCTCCCCCACCACGACCACCTGACGGGCGTCGGGCAGCTGCCACACGGCGACCGGCAGCACCGTGTCGGTGCCACCGGGACCGTGCACGGTGACGGAGTCGCCGGTGCTGCTGATCAGTGTCGCGACGGGTTCGCTCATCGGGTTCCTCCTCGCCGGTCCCCATCCGCGGACGTTCGCAGGTCTGACCTCGCTCGGTCGAGCAGGATCCTGCGTTCCGCAGCCGCGATGTTGTGGCGCGTAATGGCGGCGACGTCCGGTGCCACGGACACCGAGGTGATGCCGTTGCGTACGAGATGTTCCGCCAGAGCGGGGTTGGTCGACACTGCCTGCCCGCACAGGGAGGTGGTGAGCCCGGCACGTGTGGCACGCTCGATGATGACGTCGATGGCGTCGAGTACGGCGGGGTCCATGGTGTCGAACAGATCCCGGCAGATCTCGGAATCCCGATCGACTCCCAGCACGAGTTGGGTGAGGTCGTTGGTACCGATGGAGACGCCATCGATGCCGAGGGCCGCGTACTCCGGAATCCAGTACGCGACGGAGGGGACCTCCGCCATGATCCATCGGTGCATGCGGCGATCCGCGCCCAGTGGATGGGAGTCGAGGTCGGCAAGGCACTGAGCGAGCTCCCACCGGGTGCGGACGAACGGGATCATCAGATGCACGTTCGGGTAGCGCTTCCTGACGGTGAACAGCACGTCGAGATCGAGGCGGAACAGTTCGGGTTCGCGCACGTAGCGGAAGCAGCCGCGGTAGCCGATCATCGGGTTGTCTTCGTGCGGCTCCACGTCGCCACCGGAAAGGTTGGCGAATTCGTTGGTGCGTAGATCGATCGCCCGGTAGATGACGGGGCGCGGCGTGAACGCGGCGGCGATGCGTTCGACCGCCGCCGCCATCTCGGCCACGTACTCGTCGCGGCGTCCCTGCGCGATCATCGCTGCCGGGTGTGTCCCACCCAGCGCGTCCATGATCATGAACTCGGCGCGCAGCAACCCCACTCCGTCGACGTCGGAAGCGGCCACACGGTCGGCGGCGTCCGGTGTGGCGAGGTTGACGTACACGGAGGTGGCCGTCGCCTCCGGTGCGGACCCCGTACCGGTCCGCTCCGTCACCGGTCGCGGTGCGGAAACGGCACCCTTCGCCGACGACTCCGGTGCAGAGGTGGATACCGCTCCGTCGTAGACCACCCCCGAATCACCGTCGACCGTGACGATCGCCCCCTCCACCAGTTCGGTGGTGGCGGTCCGGGTACCGACGACCACGGGACGTCCCAGCTCGCGACCGACGATGGCGGCGTGACAGGTTATCCCGCCGCCGTCCGTGACGATCGCCGCCGCACGGCGCAGCACGGGAAGCCAGTCGGGGCGTGTCATGGGTGCGACGAGTATCTCTCCGTCGGACAACCGGTGGGCGTCGGACACGGACCGCAGGATGCGGACGCGGCCGGTCGCGGTTCCGGGGCCTGCGCCGAGCCCGTGGACGAGGGCCTTGCTCGTCGATTCGCGATGTTCCTCCGTGCGAGCCCGGGGCTGTCCCAGAGTCGTGATGGGGCGCGTCTGGACGATCCACAACCGATTTGCGGCGAACGCGAATTCGAGGTCCTGGGGGACGTGATAATGGTCTTCGACAGCGACGGCGAGCAACGCCAATCGTTCGAGTTGCTGGTCGGTGAGAACGCGTCGGCCTCGTGCCGTGGCGGGAATCTCTACCGAATGCTCCCCTTCGTCATCCGCGGTGATGGAGAAGGACTGTGACCCGATGTGGGCGTCGATCACTGCGAATCCCGACTTCGCCACCACATAGGTGTCCGGCTCCACCTGGCCTCCCACCACGACCTCGCCCAGTCCGGTCGCGGCTTCGACGACGATGCGATCGCGTGCACCGGTTCTGGGATCTGCGGTGAAGACCACGCCCGACTGGTCGGCGTCCACCATCAACTGGACGACGACCGCGATCGACGGCTCGTCGGTCACTCCCTGAACGCTGCGATAGGTGAGTGCGCGCTCGGACCACAGCGACGCCCAGCATTTGCCGATTGCCTCGATCAGCGCGTCGTCACCGGACACGCCGACGAAGCTGTCGTGGATACCTGCGAACGAGGTGTCGGCCGCGTCTTCGGCGGGGGCGGACGAGCGGACCGCGACCCTCGGCGCCCCCGCGCCGAGCTCACGATACGCAGCGAGAATTTCCGCCCGCAGGGCAGCAGGCATCGGAACGCCGAGTACGGTCGACCGCAACTCGTGCGACGCTGCGGTGAGGGTGTTGTCGTCGGTCCCGGCTTTCGGCAACCCGTGTTCCCGAAGGGTGTCGCGCACTCCCGCCTCGTCCATCGCCCCCAGGTAGCCTTCCGCGGTGACGGCAAATCCTGGTGGGACCGGATAGCGGGCGCGCGTCAGCTCACCGAGATTGGCCGCCTTGCCCCCTACCGATGGTGCGTCCGCCAATCCGAGTTGATCGATCGGCTTGACCCAGCGGTGTTCGACCACCGTCTGTTGCACGTTCATGAGGTCTCCTCGTCGTCATGGTCCAGCGAACACCGTCGACTTCGGACCGCACAGGGTCCAAAGTCACCGCCACTTCGCGCGGGGCCGAAATACCCTGTCGAACTCCGGTCTGCGGCTCGATGATGGGACGTAACCTCGACCGACAGGAGGTACCGTCGTGGCGCGCTCGGCCGTCATCCGGCAGTCCCTCGGTGGTGCGGTGTTGATTGCGACGCACGTGATCCTGACGAAACCGCTGCGCCGGCGGCGCACGACGTGGGGCGCGACCGCAACGGAGGCGGCGGCAGCGCTGCCGGGAGACGAGCTGATCCCCCACCCCGCATGGCGCTACACGCACGCCGTCACGGTCGACGCGCCGCCGGAAGTGGTGTGGCCCTGGATCGTCCAGCTGGGTCAGGGCCGCGGCGGCTTCTACAGTTACGTCGGACTCGAGAACCTCATCGGTTGTCGCGTGCGTAACACCGACAAGGTACTTCGGGACTACCAGAACCTGGACACCGGCGACGAAGTGCGGCTGCACCCGAAAGCGCCCCCGCTGACTGTCGCGTCGGTCGAACCGAATGCACGCCTGGTCCTCCATGCCCGCGACCCCCGCACCGGCGACGCCTCCATCTGGGCGTTTCATCTTCTTCGCGACCAGGCTGGGCGCACCCGGTTGATCGAGCGGGGCTGCAGCTCCTGCGGCCCCGGACTCGTCAGCCGTCTCTTCTTCGGGCCTCTGCTGATGGAGCCGATCGGCTTCGTCATGAGCCGGAAGATGCTTCTCACGATCCGGGCCCTCGCATCGGCCGCCGGCACCGAAGCTGCACGACCACGGCCCCCGAGGCGTGGCTTCGTCCCGCGACGGATCGATCTCGGCCGCCGCCGCGAGTGCGGCTGATCAGGCACCGTTCGCAAACGGGACGAGTGGCGCAACTGAGGTCTTTAGATCCTTGTCGCCGAGTCTGCCGCCGGACGAGCATCGAGAGCAGGCCGCCCACACAGAACCGGCGACACCGATGACGGAGAGTCCCCCATGACTGAAGACAACGCGCTGGTCCTCGTCGCCGGCTATCCGGACCTCGACCGTGCCCGTGAGGACTTCGACGCGCTCACCGCTCAGGTGCGCGGCAAGCAGATCACCCTTCGGGGTGCAGTCCTGGTAACGAAGGACCCGGACGGGAACCTCACCATGATCGACACGGGCGACCATCTGGGCCGTAAAGGCGCCGGCTGGGGTGCCGGGGTCGGCCTGGTGGTGGGGTTGTTCGCCCCGCCGATGCTGGCTGCAGCCGCCGTCGGCGCCGGTGCCGGCGCGCTGGCAGGCAAGTTCGCCTCACACCGCATCACGAGCGGCCTCGAGACCAAGATCGGTGAGGCGCTGGCCTCCGGGACATGTGTGGTGATCGCGGTCCTGCCGTCGGGCAGCCGGCTGCCGGTGGAGCAGGCGCTCGGCGGCGCCCCCCTGAAGTCGGTCGCGGAATTGGATGGTTCGAGCCTGAGGGACCTCGAGGCGTCCCTGGCCGCGGCAATGGGAAAGTTCGATCCGGACCGCACGCGGCTACCGATCCCCAACCGAACCTTCGGGGGCACCATCGGCCGCACGGTGCAGGACTCCGTACCGGATTGGACGATCGTGCCCGGGCCGAAGCCACCGGACGGTGCTCCGAACGTGCTGATCGTGCTGATCGACGACGCCGGTTTCGGTGGCCCGGACACCTTCGGCGGTGCTATCCGCACCCCCACCTTGAGCCGGGTTCAGCAACAGGGATTGACCTACAACCGCTTTCACGTGACCGCGGTGTGCTCGCCCACCCGGGCGGGGCTTCTCACCGGCCGCAACCACCACCGCGTGGGATTCGGCTCGATTGCCGAGTACCCGGGCCCCTTCCCCGGATACACGGCCGTGCGGCCGAGAAGCTGCACCGCACTCCCCCGGATTCTCAGCGAGAACGGGTACGTGACCGGCGGCTTCGGCAAGTGGCATCTCACCCCGGACAACGTGCAGGGCGCCGCCGGACCCTTCGACAACTGGCCGCAGGGGTGGGGCTTCGACCACTGGTGGGGATTCCTCAGTGGTGCGGCCGGACAATACGATCCGATCGTCACCCAGGACAACTCGGTCCTCGGCGTCCCGGAGGGCAAAGACGGTCACGGCTACTACTTCCCCGACGACCTCACCGACAAGGCGGTGGAGTGGCTCCACGGTGTCCAGGCTCAGGACCCACAGAAACCGTGGTTCATGTACTACTCCACCGGGTGCAGCCACGCCCCGCACCATGTGGCCAAGGAATGGGCAGACAAATACAAGGGGCAATTCGACGACGGCTGGGACACCTACCGCGAGAAGACGCTCGAGCGTCAGAAGGTACTCGGGATCGTTCCCGCAGACACCGAACTGACCGAGCGACCGGACCTGTTTCCCGCCTGGGATACGTTGTCCGACTCCCAGAAGAAGCTCTATGCCCGGCAGATGGAGGTGTTCGCCGGGTACTCCGAGAACGCCGACTGGAACGTCGGGCGGCTGCTCGACTCGATCGAGGACATGGGCGACCTCGACAACACGCTCGTCTTCTATATCTGGGGTGACAACGGCGCCAGCATGGAAGGGACGATCACCGGCTCCTTCAACGAGATGACCTTCCTCAACGGGGTGGTACTCGACGCCGAACACCAGTTGAAGCTGATCGACGAATACGGTGGGATCGAGGCGCTCGGCGGCGACCACACCGCTCCGCACTTCGCCGCCGCTTGGGCGCACGCGAACAACACCCCGTTCCAGTGGGGCAAGCAGATGGCCAGCCACCTCGGTGGCGACCGCGACCCGATGGTGATCGCGTGGCCGAACCGGATCACCCCCGACTCACAGGTGCGGGGGCAGTTCACCCACTGCATCGACATCGCCCCCACCGTGCTCGCCGCGATAGGGCTGCCCGAACCGACCACCGTCGACGGGATCGACCAGGAACCCATGGACGGAACGAGCTTTCTCCCCACATTCGCCGACGCCGACGCCGCCGAACAGCACACGGTGCAGTACTTCGAGATGTTCGGCAGCCGCGCGATCTATGAGGACGGCTGGTGGGCGTGCACCCGCCTGGACAAGGCCCCCTGGGACTTCTCCCCGGAGACCATCAAACGGTTCGCACCGGGTGTCTACAACCCGGACGACGATGTCTGGGAGCTCTACTACCTGCCCGACGACTTCTCTCAGGCCCACAACGTCGCCGCCGATCACCCCGACAGACTGGAGGAGCTGAAGCAGCTGTGGTGGCGTGAGGCGGAACGCAACCGGGCTCTCCCCCTGCTCGGGGGAATGTCGATCTTCTTCGGCCTGCTGCCGCCGATGCCGACGACCACGCGATTCACCTTCAAGGGCGACGTCCAGAACGTGCAGCGCGGCATGGTCCCTCGTGTGGCGGGACGCTCGTACGCCATCGAAGCGAACCTTCACGTACCCGAGGACGGCGCCGAGGGTGTCGTCGTTGCCAACGCCGACTTCATCGGCGGCTTCGCACTGTGGGTCGACGGCACCGGCATACTCCACCACACGTATTCCTTCCTCGGTGTGGAGACCTACAGGCAGGCGTCCGAGCAGAAGATTCCGACCGGTGATGTCACCGTGAAGATGCTGTTCGAGACCGACGAGCCCAAACCGGGCAGCGGTGGTCACGTGTCCTTGTGGGCGAACGACGAACTGATCGGGGAAGGTGATATGCCCCGGACGGTGCCCGTGGCCTTCAGTTCGTACGCGGGAATGGACGTGGGCCGCGACAACGGCCTGGTCGTCGACCGCGATTACGAGGACAAGGCCCCGTACCGGTTCACCGGGACCGTCCACGAGGTCGTGTTCGATCTCCAACCGGCACACCACGAGGCCGAGCTCGCGCTGCACGAGCACGCGGCGATGCAGGGTGTCGGGCACGGCGCGGCCGGCTGACCCGACGATGCCTTTGCCCGGGCTCAGATGCCTTTGCCCGGGCTCAGGGGTGTTCGCTGTACAGGGCGGCGCCGGCGGTGACCCCTGCACCCACGGCGATGATCAGGACTCGGTTCCCGGCCGGGATACCACCCGTCCGGCGGTCCAGGGCCGCCACGAGGGACGCGGTATGCATCCGTTCGTCGTCCGCGACCACGATCCGTGGCACGGGGACGCCCAGGTGCTCGGCGAGCGTCGCGCGGAACTTCCGCCGGGCGGGAGCGGCCACGATCAGATCGACATCGGCGAGGTCGAGGGAGGATGCTTCCAGGCATTCCCGTGCCGCCTGCGCTCCGGCGGTCGCGAATCGCTCGTCCATCGAATCCGATTCCCGGAACCGCAGTACGTTCCGGGCGTCCTCGAGTCCGACGGTGGCGCAGAAACTTTCACCGGCATCGTAGCGATTCACCCAATGGACGGGGCCCAGGCCGAATTCGTCGTCGGTCCAGCGGCAGAGAATGGCTCCACCCGTCGGCGCGAACGGAAAGTGCTCGCTCATCCCACGTCCGGGATCGGCGTCACTGGCAACCACCAGCGCCCAGTCGATCGTGTGCGACCGCAGGAATCCGTCGACGATCTGCAGACCGTTGAGAGCCCCACAGGATCCGTTGGCGACATCGAAGGAAAAGGTCCCGTGCGTGTCGTCGTGGGGGTCCTCCGGGTGGGCACCGATATCTTCCTGGATGAGCGCCGCGAGGGCGGGCTCTCCCAGATTCCGGTCGCGGTACAACCCGACGTTGACGAGCAGATCCAGGTCGTCGGCATTCCGACCGGCCCGTTCGAGGCAGGTCTGGGCGGCCGACACCGCGAGATGCAATGCACTGTGGCGGGTACGCCAGCCGCCTCGTGTGACGTCGAGCCGATCAATGACTGTGCCCATAGCGTGCCACCAATTCCTCGTCCAGGGTCAACAGAACGACGCCGATCTCCAAACCCGATGCGAGGGCGATCAACGCCACGGTCTCACCCGCTCGGATGCGGCCTGCTTCGAGTTCCTCGACCAGCGCGACGGTGTGGGTCGTCGAGGCCGTATTTCCGTAGCGGTCGACGGTGATGACCGCGTCGTGCCGTGGAGAATCGCCCAGCGTGGCGGTCACCTCGGCCATCCCTTTGCGGATCGCCCGCGCCGAGGTTTGGTGTGTGATCACGTGATCGATGTCGTGGAGGGAGATCCCGGCGGCGTCGAGCACCTCGTGCAACAACAGCGGGGTGTCCGCGATCGCCGCCCGCTGGATCCCCCGCGAATTGGTGAACATCCGGGCGCCGGGGTCGCCGCCCTTCGGGTACGCGAGACAGAGCCGACTGTAGTCGGCGACGGTGGTGAATCCGGCCAAACCGATCCCGGCCGATCCGGCGGGGGCACGTTCGAGGAGCAGCGCGGCCCCGGCGTCGCCGAGCGTGAGGGACGCAAGCTCCTTGCTCATGATGTTCCGGATGTGCTGGGCAGCATTCTGTCCGAGCTGCGAAATGTACTCACCACTGACGACGAGTGCCCGTTCGACGATTCCCTGACGGATCCAGTTGTTCATCACCGTCACACCGGTCAACATGCCGGCGCACGCGTTCGAGAGATCGAAGGTCATCGCCCCCTGCGCGCCGATCGCCTGGGCGACCGCACTACTCATCGTCGGTTCCAGCCATTGGGTGAGACCGCCGTGAAACTTGGTGATGCTACAACTGACCACCACGTCGATCGACCCGGCGTCCCGGCTCGACCGTTCCAGGCAATCCAGTGCCGCCGAGATCGCCAGTGTGTAGGAGTCCTCGTCCCCCACCGACACCCGGCGCTCGCGGATCCCGGTGAGCCGCTCGAGGTCGATGTGAGTCGAGTGACGGGTGGTCGACATCAGGTCCGTGGTCGTGAGATGTGTCGCGGGTAGATGCCGGCCGGCCCCGGCGAGACGCGTAGCGAACGGCATTCGCAGGTCGCCGTTCTCGGTCTCCATGACCAGCCAACGCTTGACCATTCTTTCCACCTCCGTGCTCACTCCACAATCGCGCACCGGCGATCTCGTCACCAGGGCATTTGGACCCTTCCGGGGGATCGTTCGAACCAACACCGAGGAATGCGACGAGGTGAGGTCCTAGGACCCTTGTCCGGTGACAGTGGCACGCCGACGCTGAGGGACGAGGAGAGGAGTCGTCATGCAGGCACGACACGTCATGAGCAGCCCGGTCACCACGGTGGACCGATCCACCTCGGTGGACGAATGCCTTCGGTTGGTCGGAAGTTCGGGCTTCACGGTGCTTCCGGTCGTCGACGAGCGGAAGCATCTCGTGGGCATCGTGTCCGAGGGTGATCTCCTCCGTGCACGATTCCGTGAGCTGGGCGGGGCCGATTCGCAGCCGGACGAGATGACCGCAGGCGACGTGATGGCCAGTCCCGTGGTGGCGATGACGGCCGACGCGGAGGTCAGCGAACTCGCATCCGCCATGCTTCGATCTCGGCTGCGCGGCATCCCCATCGTCCACGATCACGACATCCTCGGGATCGTCACCCGTCCCGATCTCATCGCCGTCCTCACGACCGACGACGCTCAGGTCGCGAAGGAAGTGCAGCACCGCCTCGACGTCTACGGTGGAGCCGGCCGATGGCGCGTAGACGTTGCCCACGGCTCCGCCTCGATCTTCGGCGTCACGCCTCACGACCCGGAACGAAATGTCATCGCCGCCCTGGCCGACACCGTGCCGGGCATCGCCGAGGTGCACTTCCCGCCCGAATCGACATCTCCCGGTGGGACGTAGCAATGCAAGCAAGATATCTCGAAGCCCGAGACCTGCGATGGCCATGGGTCGCCGCCGCCACCGTCGTGGGCCTCGCGGCATTGTCGGTGACGTCTCCCCTCACCGTCCTCGGGGGCGCAGCAACGATCGTCTTCATCGGACTCGGCATCTTCCGCAATCCACACCACCGTGTCGTCGGCGCCGCGATCGTGTCGGTCGGTGTCGGACTGATGGTCCCGGGTTTGCCCGCCCTACTTCTCCACGGTGTGAACTCGCTGTGAGCGGCCGCCCCGCGATCCGGAGAGGGCTGTGTGCCCTCTCGAGACGGTCACGCGGCGGTGGCACATTCTCGACCAGGCCTGCACGAACGAACAGAGACGAGGAATCGACATGCAGACAGATTCACCGATCGTCGTAGGTGTGGACGGATCGGCGCAATCGCTCGACGCCGTGCGCTGGGCAGCCGACGCGGCCGTCCACCACCGAGCCCCGCTACTTCTGGTGTCGTCCCTCCTGAAGGCGCCCGGCACGTTCGGCGACGCTGTCAACCTGTCCGCAGGCGCATTCACCGGCGTCGAATACGGGGGTACCCAGCGGCTCGCCACGGCCGCCGAACTCGCCCGGCGGAGCGTGCCCGGCAACCATCTCACCCTCCGGACGGCGCTACGTCACGGCTCGGCCGTGACGGTCCTGCTCGACGCCGCGAAGTCGGCTCGCATGCTGGTCGTCGGTTCCCGTGGCCTCGGAGAGTTCACCGGCGGCCTGGTGGGATCGGTCAGCTCCGCGGTCGCCAGTCATGCAGCGTGCCCGGTGGCGGTGATCCGCGGAATGCCCGAGACGGATGCGCCGCCATTGGACGGTCCGGTGGTGGTCGGTGTCGACGGTTCGCCGAACAGCGAACCGGCCATCGCGGCTGCCTTCGAGGAAGCCTCTCTGCGCGGCGTCGATCTCGTGGCGGTGCACGCGTGGAGCGACTTCAGCCTGTTGACCGTTACCCCCGCCGATCTCAGCGACAACGATCTTCCCTGGTCGGCAATCGAAACCGCCGAACAGGCCGTCCTGTCGGAGAGCCTCGCCGGATGGAAGGACAAGTATCCGGACGTGTCCGTCCGCAAAGTTGTCGTCCGAGATCGACCGGTTCACCACCTGCTCCAGCAAGCACGGGAATCGCAGTTGGTGGTGACAGGCAGCCGGGGGCGTGGTGGTTTCGCCTCACTGTTGCTCGGTTCGACCAGCCGGGCGCTTCTGCACTCCATCACCTGCCCGCTGCTGATCGTCCGCCGTTGACGTAGGTCGGGCCAGAACGACGCGTCGGCCCTGCCGCCTGTCGGCGCCCGATTGCAACGCCGGTTTGTCGAAAGGAAGGAGCTGTCATGCAAGCGCAACAGATCATGAGTAGCCCGGTCACCACTGTGACTCGGTCGACCCCGGTCGACGAATGCCTCCGCATCATTGCGAGTTCGGGGTTCACCGTCCTGCCGGTCGTCGACGAGTCGCAGCATCTGGTGGGCATCGTCTCCGAGGGCGATCTGCTCCGCGAAAAGTTCGCTACGCTCCCCAGAGCCGATGTCACAGCGGCCGAGACGATGACCAGCCCAGTCGTCGCTATGACAGCGGACACCGACGTCAGCGACCTCGCGTCTGCGATGCTGCGCTCAGGTCTGCGCGGGATCCCCATCGTCCACGAACACGACGTCATCGGAATCGTCACCCGGCGTGATCTTCTCGAGATCCTGACGATGGACGACACGAACATAGCGAGGGAAGTGCAACACCGCCTCGATGTGTATGCGGGATCGCGGCGGTGGACGGTGCGGATCGCAGACGGCAAGGTGACGATCGCCGGGCTCGCGCTCGACGATCCGGAACGGGGGGTAGTGACTGCCCTCGCCGAGACCGTGCCGGGCGTCGCAGACGTTCAGCTCACCCAGTCCTGATCGAGATCAGGACTTTCGGGGGCGGGTTCGGAGAGTCCGCTGCTCGATGTGCGGTTTCCCGGCAATGGCGTCTTGGAGCGCGGAAATGCGCCGCCGCTCGTGACTGTCCTCCTCGCTCTTCGCAGCGGCCGTCACCACATGCGCGTCCGGGCCGGGGAACACGAGCGCCTCGTGATCGTCCCGTATCCACCTGACGAGGTACGGCGGTGTGCCGTCGGCGCGGCGAACCTCGACGATGTGCCCGACCTCGTCCGGGCTGTCGACGACCGTGCCTTTCACCACCAGCCAGTCCCCTGGTTCTGCATGCATGTCGATCTCCATTCGTCGCGATCCGACCCGGGCGGCCCGTGCGTGTGCCGTAGTTCGATCGTCCTGGTCCGTGCGATTTCCGTGACGGTGCTGTCGAGGCGGGTGAGGTAGTGGGGGCCGGCCCCCTTCAGAGTCCACTCGCCTCGGGTGGTGACGGTAGGGCCGAGGGTCCTCGGTTCGGACTCGCCACACCTGTCACCACCCGCTACGCAGATCGGCGAGGTCAGTTTGGCGGATCGTCGACATGAGTGTCGACAGTCGCGGCCACAACTTCGCCGAAGTACGTGCTCGACGAGGCACGGCAGGCGATGTCGCTCTGAGCCGAGTGTGCGAGACAAGGGTCAGGCCGCCGACCGCAGTCCGCGAATTGAGGACCGTCGGCCCTACTGGCTTCACCCGATGACGAGTGGACTCGAAGACGCCAGCAACCACTTCCAAATCCTCTGGAGTCAACCATGAGCATTCTGTCCCCCCGCCGCCCACACCAGGCCCTGCTCCCGTCCCTGCCGGACTGGTCCGACCTCATGGCCAGATTCGAGGCGATGCCCCCCTGGACCTCCCTCGAAGGCCACATGATCCGCGTCGAGGAACACCTCGACAAGGGCCGCTACACCCTGCGCGCCGAACTCCCCGGAGTCGACCCTGCCAAAGACGTCGACATCAGCGTCCGCGACGGACAAATGACGATCAAAGCCGAACGCACCGAACAACACAAGGAAGGCGCCCGATCCGAATTCCATTACGGCAGCTTCTACCGATCCATGCCCCTGCCCCCCGGCGCCAAGGAAGACGACATCGACGCCACCTACACCGACGGCATCCTGACTGTCACGATGCCGGTCACCGAATCCCCGACACCGGAAAAACACGTCGAAATCACGAAAACCACCCCCACCGGCGAAGAGACCACCTGACCGCCGGTTCGAACCCACCCGCGGCCCATCGAGGACAGCATGCCCAAGACGATCATCCCCGTCATCGGAGCCCTGTGGCTTGTCCTCGCGGCGATCGGCGCCTGGAGCACCATCGCCTTCGCGATCGCCGCGCCGGCCGCCGTCCTCCTGGGCACGTACCTGCTGGCCAGTGCCGTCACCGGTTCCAACGGCCACTGAAGCCTCAGCGCGGACCATCGAAACAATTGTTTGCAACCATTTTGGAGATCACCACTCATGACCACAGCACGTGACATCATGCACACCGGTGCAACCTGCATCGGCGAACACGACACCCTCACCACCGCCGCGCAACGCATGCGCGAGCTCGACGTCGGAGCGCTACCGATCTGCGGGGACGACGACCGCCTCCACGGCATCATCACCGACCGGGACATCGTCCTCAAATGCGTCGCCGCCGGCACAGATCCCAACACGATGACCGCCGGCGACCTCGCCCAGGGCAGCACCTACCACGTCGACACCGCAGCCACCGTGGAACAGGTCGTCACCGTGATGGAAGAACACCAGATCCGCCGCCTGCCCGTCCTCGACGACCACCGGCTCGTCGGCATGATCAGCGAAGCCGACATCGCCCGGCACCTGCCCGAACACGCCGTCGGCGCGTTCGTCGAAGCCATCTGCGCACCGAAAGCCCTCCCCAGCCACTGAAACCCACCACGACGATGAGGGCCCACAACAGCCCACGCCGTGGCAATCGGTCTCTACCTGCCCTCCGGTCGGATTTCGTTGCCGCCGGGGGTGTCGGCGGCCCCGACTATCTGATCGACCCGCTCGTGGAAGATCCGCCAGCGTCGCTCGTTCTCGTGCGTGAGCACCGCGCTGCGAGCCGCGAGATCCGCGGCATAATCGAGCATTTCCGAGGCCGAGAACAGGTACCGCGGAACGACACGGTGTGCAGTGAGGTCCGCACGCAGGGCGGCCGGGGTGAAGTCGACCCGCCCGAGGATCGCGACCGCGCGGTCGAGGTTGCGGGCGATGAGTTCGGCCATCGACGCGCACTGCCAGTCGTTGCTCACGATACGGTGCCGTTCGGCCAGCAGATCCGCAAGTTCCGGGTAGCTCAGCAATGCCTCCAACATGTCCCATGCCGCCGACATCGCCGACGCCAGCCACTGCCCGATCGCCCGGTTCGCCTCCCCTAACGCGCTGAGATCACGTTTCAGATTCGTGATCTCCGCGGGCTCGCCACCGCCCTCCATGAACAGGATCCCGAGCGTCTCGGTGGCGCGATCATCGTTGAGGTCGGAAGCGCCCGCGAACGGGCTGAGGGACGTCTCACCGGACGGTGCGACCACCGACCACCGTTCGGCCAGTGCCTTCAATGCCCGTGAGTTGCGTTGCAGCCGGATCACGTCGTGAAATGGTGATTCGGAATAGAACTTCTCGTGTTCCCGGTGAAACCGTGCGAGGTTGCGCACCGTGAGCAGCAGCTGGTCTCGCTCCGTCTGCATCGTTCGAGCGTGGCACAGCACGACGGGACATCGCCGGCGAATCGGCGAACTCTCGCATCGTCCGGGGTAATACTCCTCGCGAGTGGATCAGTCCCGGTGCCGTGACGCCTCGAGTGACCGCAGCGTCTGTTCCATTCCGCGGGCGACCACGTCGACCTCGGGGCATACGGCACCGTCACCGACAACCGTGATCGTGAACTGCCCCGCATAGGAGAACGCGCCGGCACCCACCGCGATGTTTCCCATCAGGGCCACTACCGGGACGATCTCGCGCACGGCGGCCCCGAAGAGGTAGAGGGGGACGGGCGGGCCGGGCACGTCGGCGACGTACGTGTTCATCATTCGTTGCCGAGACAGCAGAGTCAGGGCAATCCACCGGACGGTCCGGCCGCCGACCACGGCCCCCCGGCGCGGACGGACACCCCGCTTACGGGTGGCGGTGTCGGCGGCTATCGACACCAGTCGGCGGACGGGATCATCGATCGAGAGCGGGAGCGGCACGATCATCTGCCCAAGCAGATTCCCGCGCGCCGGCCCCGGCAGCTCCCGATGCAGCGACACGGGCACGACCGCACGCAACGCGAGGTTGTCGACAGGTTCCCCTCGACTGCGTAACAGTTCACGCAGGCCACCGGCGAAGACGGCAAGCAGCACATCGTTGACCTTCACACCGTACCGATCGGAGATCCTCCGCATCGTTGCGAGTTCGGTTCGTACGACAGCGAACTCACGAGCAGTACCGATCGGCCGATTCAGGCTGCATCGCGGCGCCCGTCCCCCGGAGACCATCTTCCGCACCGATGCCCACGCACGCCGGGTACGACACACGATCGTCGCCGGCCGTGTACACGCCGCCAGCACACGAGCCGCCGCGGCCCGGCGACGCCGGAGGTTGTCGACGATCAGCTCGTTCGCCGCCGGCACCGGGGCCGGCATCCACGGCTCGACCCGAGGAGCCGGACCGTCGGGCGCAGAGTCGAACAGTGCACCGAGCATCGCCACCCCGGCCGGGCCGTCGGCGATCACGTGGTGGACCCGGAGATAGACCGCGGTCCGGCCGCCCGCCAGGCCGGGTACGAACCACATCTTCCACAGCGGCCGGGAGCGGTCGAGCGGACGCCGACGCAACTCCTCGACCACCTCGAGTAGCCGCGCCTCGTCAGCGTGATGCACCGGCGGGACGGCACACACGTGGTCTCGAACATCGAAGGCTGCCGCATCCACCCACAGTGGCCGTCCCAGACCCCACCGAGGCACGTAGACCACCTGCCGCAGACGCGGCGCCAGAGGCAACCGCGCCTCGATCGATGTCCGGACGTCCCCGAGCAGAATCCGCCCGTCCGTGTCGACGAGGTCACAGGCGTCGAGCAGGGCCACGAGACCAATGTCCTGCGACCATCCGGCCTCGTCCGGCCACAGAGTCATCACGTCCTGTGCGGTCAACCGCTCCATGAGCCTCACCCCATCAGTGCAGGAACGTCGATCCCGGACCGACCACGACTACCACGGCCTCGCGAGGTGTCGTCCTTCCACCAGTGTCGATCCGGGAGTGCGCGGGAAAATAGGGTCACAGGTCAACGCCCACAGTCGTCACTCGATGACCATCGGCCCTAATCGTGAACTCCCAACCGGCGAACACTGAAGACGGAATGCCCCGGGCCGTCAGAGCAACTCGGGCAGGCGGTCGAGGAGACGACAATGCAGCCTACTGTCCCCGATGACGATCTCATTCGGATCGCCGTCGGCCTTGCCTGCCGAGCGCCGTCGGTACACAACACCCAACCGTGGCGGTGGCGCTATGACGGTGGTGTGCTCGATTTGTCTGCCGATTCCCACCGCCGACTCGCCTCGGCGGACCCGTCGGAGCGGCAACTGGTGGTCAGCTGTGGAGCGGCCCTGCATCATCTGGGCACCGCATTGACCGCGCTGGGCTGGTTGGCCGACATACGCCGCGTACCCGACCAGGCGAGCCCGTCCCATGTCGCCCAGATCCGGTTCCACCATTACGCCCGAAGCCCGCAGTCGCACGATCTCGATCTGCTTTCCGCGATTCGCCGCCGCTATTCGGATCGGGGCCCGTTCGATCCGGTCGATCCGAATACACTGTCACCGGCCTCGCTGAAGGACATGGTTCGCGGGCATGGCGTTCACCTGACGGTATTGCCGCACAGCGCCCGACCAGTGCTTGCGGCCGCCACCGAACTCACCGCCGCCTCCCGGCGGCTCGACCCCACCTACCAAACCGAACTCTACTGGTGGGCAGGACATTCCCTCCCCGAGGACGGAATCCCGACGGAGGCACTGGCCACCGCGGACAATCAGGCCCGCGTCGACATCGGGCGCCGATTCCCCATCGGCTCCGACAGCGGTTCCATCCTCCATCCCGACCAAGCGACGGTGCTCGTCCTCAGCACCGACGGCGACGACCGTGGAGCGTGGGTGCGCACCGGCGAAGCCCTATCGGCCGTACTGCTCGAAGCCACGGCCACCGGACACGCAACATGCCCGCTGACCCACATGACCGAGTTGCCGCAGAGTCGAAGAATGATTGGCAGCCTGCTGCCGGACTCGGGTGTACCGCAAGTCCTGATTCGCATCGGTTCGACCGGCACTCAGGTTCCTCCACGACAGACACCCCGCCGCCCGATCGAGTCGGTTCTCACCATCGTCCCGCGACCCGGTCAACGTTGCTGACCGGCTTGGCGCAGAGATCGCAGGGGGGACCGTTCGGGGACGCAGTTCGGGCCAGGAGGGCGACTCCCACACCGCGCCCGGGTCGCGCAGCCGGGCCGTACCCCCGAACCCGGGCAGTGCCGGGGCGTGGACCCGCATCCAGAGGCGGGCCGAATCAGTGACTTATTGCCCTGTGCAGCGGGGACCCCTGCACGTAATCCTTGCAGAGGGTGGTGGAGCACCGTATCCCCGATAACCGTCGGTGGCCGGCGGCCCCACCCGTCCACGCGCCGATCTGAAAGATGCCGTCCTGGGCGATGAGCAGTATCCGATTACCGAACTTCCGGCGCCGCCCGAGGGCCGACGCGACCATCGGACGACCATCGGACGACCATCGGACGACCATCGGGCACCGGATCAACGTGTGTGGCGGCCAGCGCCGCCGTCCTCGTGTTGGGCTGTGTCGCGCTCGCCGCGGTGCTGATCTGACCCACCCGCGGTGGTGCCTCGCGCACCGCCCCGACCCGGAGGCCTGAACATATGAGCAACCATCCGATACACCGGCTCGATCAACTCCTGCCACCCCTGCGATCGATCAGTAGCGCGGAGATCAAGACCCGCATCGACGCGATGCTCGCCGCCTCCGGCACCCCACGACGGTCGGAGCCGAAAGACGACAGACGACGCCGGAATCCGGCGACCGCGGAGGACTACCTCGAGCAACTTCCCGCCCTCGTATTGCTGCGACGGCTACCGGTGCCCGCTCTCGCGGTGGACAGGCATGGTGTGATCTCGCATGCGAATTGGGCGCTGGAGCGGATGCTGGGTTACGGCGAGGGCGGGCTCGGTGATGGTTCGGTCGCGGATTTCGTCGATCCGCAGTCGTCGCCGAACGATGCCGAGGCGGTGGCCATCCTGCACGACTTCGCCGGGAAGGTGATCGAACTCGCGCATCAGGACGGGTTCGTCGTTCGTGCACTGGTGAGCAGGTCGGTACTGCTCAGGCACGACGATCCGATCACGCTCGTGTGCTTCGAGGACGTCACCGAACGATTGTGGGACGGCGGTCGGGCTCGCGCATTCGATTGAACGCCGGTGCACCTGGGACACCTCGCGCGAGCTCGACGGCTGCTGGTACGCCACACCGCCGCCACTACGAGTAACTCACCCGCGGCCTGGAGGTGACGGGAGACCCTACCGGCCCGCCTGCCCTCCGATGTTCACTCGAATCGTGAGAGCCGTGCGATACAGGCAAGGGCACCGGACCCGGATGCTGGGAGCGAGTGCATCAGAGTCTGGATTTCGTCGCTGCCTCGGACAGGGCAGCGTCGCGTCGTTCGACACCCGCGCGCTTCGGCCGGAAGCCAGATCAAATACGAGGAGCCTCGCATGGCGAATCACGTGAACCTCACTTTTCACGGTGCTGCGAAGACAGTGACCGGCTCATGCATGGAGATCGAGTCGGAGGGCACGCGCATCCTGGTGGACTGCGGCCTGTTTCAGGGATCGCGCACCCTCGAGACCTTGAACTACGGTGCCTTCACCTTCGCGCCGGACACGATTGATGCAGTCGTTCTCACCCACGCGCATATCGATCATTGCGGCCTGTTACCCAAGTTGGTGGCGCAAGGCTTCGAAGGGCCGATCTTCTGCACCGACCAAACCTCCGACCTGCTGCAATACATGCTCGCCGACGCCGGGCGTATCCAGGAGTTCGAGGCGCAACACCGAAACCGACGACGCGATCGTGCCGGAGAGGCGACAATTACCCCGCTCTACACCGAACACGATGGGCTCACGGCGTGGCGGCAGACCCGTCCTGTGCCGTTGGAGGAATGGTTCGAGCCCGCTACAGGCTTTCGAGCGCGGCTGTGGAATGCCGGTCATATTCTGGGCGCAACATCGGCGGAGGTCGACGCCGGGGGCGTGCGCATGCTCTGTTCCGGTGATCTCGGTCCTCAGTACAAGGCGTTTCACGCCGATCCGGAGGGTCCATCGGGGTTGGACTTCGTCATCTGCGAATCGACGTACGGCAGCCGAACCCGTGTGCGACTGAGCATCGACCAGCGGCGTGACCTGCTGGAAGAGGAGATCAACAAGGCCATTTCGCGTGGTGGAAATCTCGTGATCCCTGCCTTCGCGCTGGAACGAACGCAGGAACTGCTGCTCGACATTGCGTATCTCGCCGACGCGAACCGCATCCCCAACGTTCCGGTCTTCGTCGACTCTCCGCTGGCCAACCGCGCGACCAGCGTATTCGCCAGGCATGCAGGCGAGCTCGAGGATCTCGGGGGCAAGGACATCTTCCACCATCCCTCGATCCACTATGTCGATGATGCTTCCGCCTCGATGCGGATCAACAGCATGTCGGGGGTCATCATCATCGCGGCTTCGGGGATGTGCGAGGCGGGACGCATCCGCCATCACCTCGCACACAATCTGCATCGCCGGGATTCGACGATCTTGTTCGTCGGATTCCAAGCCCAAGGCTCGCTGGGACGCGTCATCCTCGAAGGCGCACGGCAAGTGAAAATTTCGGGCACCGACGTCAATGTGCGAGCGCATATTCGGCGCCTCGACAGCTATTCCGCCCACGCAGATCAGGCCGAACTGCTGGACTGGATCAAGGAGCGGAAGCCTATCTCGGGCAGCCTGTTCCTGACCCACGGCGAACCGGGGGCAATCTCGGCGCTGACCGAACTGGCGTCTGAAGACGACCCTTCCCTTTCGATCGTCACCCCGAACATCGGGGAAAGCTACCAACTGCAGTGCGGCACCCCCGCGAAGCTGATCGGCACCGCCCGCACAGATGCTGCGCAACTGATCGGGCGCGACTGGCAGAACGACTACGCCGACTTCGCGGTGAGCCTCAAGCGTCAACTTGCCCAGATCCCGGATCCGGTGAACCGCCAGAAGGCCGTCGCGGATATGCGCAAAGTTCTGGAACGGTACGGAATGTGATGACCTTCTCCTCTACGGCGCCATCACGGCAGCGGCGACGATGGTGGGGACTCGATGATCCGCGTAATCCCGAGGAGACATCATGACCACCCGCCGCCCGATCGTCGCCGGAGTAGACGGATCGGAGTCGTCCCTCCAGGCCGTGTCATGGGCGGCGCACGAAGCCGCATTGCGGAATGCTCCGCTGACCTTGGTGACCACCATGTTCGTCCCCGGCGCCTACGGTATGCCGGTCGGGGTGCCTGCCAGCTTTTTCGAGGAGGAGGAACTCGAGTGCAAGGCGCGGCTCGTCCGGGCCGAGGAGGTGGCCGCCCGGGCCGTACCGGGGCACACCCTCGAGATCGACACGGCGTTCTGCATGGGCGCTCCCTCCGGTGAGCTGGTCGAGCGGTCGAAGTCTGCACTGATGGTGGTTGTCGGCGCGAACCGACACGGAATCATCGACCGTACCGTGCTGGGATCGGTCAGTGCGGCGGTCGTGACTCATGCGCACGCGCCCGTCGCTGTCGTGCGAGACCTGCCGCACACCGAGATCAACGACGTCGCAGGGCCCGTCGTGGTCGGTGTCGACGGCTCGGCGAACAGCGAGCCGGCGATCTCGGCGGCGTTCGAAGAGGCCGCATTGCGTCAGGTCGAACTTGTTGCGGTACACGCCTGGTCGGATGTCGAGCTGCACGCCCCGTTCCCCAGTGACGTCGACTGGACGCAGGTCGAAAGCCGCGAGGGGGCGATACTGTCGGAGAGCCTGGCCGGTCGCGCCGAGGACTTCCCCGACGTGCAGGTCCGGCCGGTCGTGGTCATGGACCAACCTGTTCGGAATCTGCGCGAGCAGGCCGAGCGGGCGCAACTCCTGGTGGTCGGGAGCCGTGGGCGAGGTGGATTCGCGAGCATGCTGCTGGGCTCGACCAGCAGAGCCCTGCTACACACGGTGACGTGTCCCCTACTCATCGTCCGTTCAGTGCTCCCGAGTTCCGCGACGTAGGCCTGTCGGTGTCGGCGCGGGCCCGACGGCAGTGGTCGGACGACCTGGCAGGCGAAGCACGGGACCAGCGCGCCACGACCCGGGGCGAAACTGGAGGGATCACAAGGATTCTGGAGGAAGGTGGTGCCGATGACCGGACAGGCAGAGACGCACCGATACAGCTTGCTTCACTCCGCGATGGACGAATTGCTGGAGGGAACACGCGCCGTGACCCGCCTCATGGGAACAATGGGAGGCGAGGCGGTCAGCGCAATACCTGAGCCCGTTGCGGTGCCGGTGACCCGGATGCTGGAGTCGCTTCAGCAGTTGGTCGAGCTGGCCCCACCGTTGGTCGCGGAGTTCGACGTCCTGGTCGAGGAACTACACGCCCAGCGGTTGACAGTGCAGGCATTGCAGGCAGAACTGTCGGCTTTCGACCATCAGATGGAACTAATCGAGCAGGCACTGGCGCCCCTGCAGGGCTGGACCCATCAGTGGTCCCGTCTGCGTCAATCGCTGATCCGGACACCACACGCGGCTGCACCGCAACCCGGCTTGCCGGAGAGCTGAGCACGGCCGATGTTCGGAGCCTGCGGCCGGACGAGCAATTACGTTCAGAGACTGCCCTTTTCGGATGCCGCGGGCTGCGGTTCCTTTGTGCGGAATGCCGGGAAGGTCGGGGTGCAAGCCTTCCATGTGTTGTTCGGTGAGTTCGGCTTTGATCGTCATGTGTCCGTCGCGGACGCCGATGTCGACGTCTGTGGCGGGGTCGACTCCGGGGAGTTCGGCGCGCAGGGTGTAGCGGCCCTTGTCGAGGTGTTCCTCGACGCGGATCATGTGGCCTTCGAGGGAGGTCCAGGGGGGCATTCGGGTTCTATCGTTGCGTACTGCGGCGCAGGGGGTGACAGCGTGGACGGGAGGTGTGTGGTGAACCATTCGCGGGCCAGTACTGCAGCCCGTTCGAGGGTGCCGGGTTCTTCGAACAGGTGGGTGGCACCGGGCACGATCTCGATCCGGCACATGCCCGGGATCACGGCCTGCGCGCGGCGATTGAGGTCGAGGACGGTTTCATCGCGGGAGCCGACGATCAACAGCGTGGGGGTTCGGACCTCGGTCAGACGCTCACCGGCGAGGTCGGCTCGGCCACCGCGGGAGACGATCGCCTTGATATCGACGTGGGAGTCGGTGCCCGCGCGCAGTGCTGCTGCGGCGCCCGTGCTGGCCCCGAAGTATCCGATCGGCAGACCGACGGTGTCCGATCGTGTCCCGAGCCACCGGGTGGCCGCGACGAGCCGCTCGGCGAGGAGGTCGATGTCGAATACCAGCGTGCGGTCGCCTTCTTCTGCGGCGGTGAGTAGGTCGAACAGGAGGGTGGCAAGTCCGGCCCGGTTCAGGAACTGGGCGACGTAGCGGTTGCGAGGGCTGTGGCGGCTGCTGCCGCTGCCGTGGGCGAACACGACTATCCCGATGGCGTTTTCCGGAACGACGAGGTGCCCGGCAAGCCGGACCCGGCCCACGTCGACCTCGATGTCGTCGTCGCGAATCGGCGGATCGTCACCGGTGTCCGGTGCCGTGGCGGCGGGTTCTCCGAAGCCGCTGCGTGCACGCTGCAATAATTCGGTCACGTCTTCGTCGGTGGTCTGGGAAAACTCGTAGTACCCCTGTCCGACAGCGGAGAATCCTTTCGGGGTCTGCATGCACACGACCTCGTCGGCGTCCTCGGCGAGGTCGTCGATCCGGCGCGGCGACCCTATCGGGACTGCGATGACGACCCGCGCGGCGCCCTGTGCGCGCGCGACCTGGCACGCGGCCCGCGCGGTCGCACCGGTCGCCACGCCGTCGTCGACGATCAACGCAATCCGTCCCCCCAGCGGGATCCGGCCGAACTCCTCCCGCACTCGTTCAGCGCGGTGACGAAGTTCCGCCAACTGGGTGCGTTCGACGGCGGCGATATCGGTGACGGTCAGACCGACCCGACTGACGACATCGGTGTTGATCACCCGTACGCCGCCCTCGCCGATCGCGCCGAAGGCCAGTTCGGGCTGGTACGGGACACCGAGCTTGCGGACCACGATCACGTCGAGAGGGGCGTGCAATGCCTTCGCGACCTCGAATGCGACCGGCACACCCCCTCGGGGTAACCCCAGCACCACGACGTCTCGTCCTCGAAACTCGCGCAGGCGTCTGGCCAGGCGTCGTCCCGCATCGGCGCGATCGGCGAATTCCATCAGAACCTCCTCGAGCCGGAACATTCTCAGCCCTGTTCCGAACCTACTTCCGTCCGACCCAGGCATTCCAGGGCCATTGGTCGCCAATCGCGGTCCTCAGCCGGCGCCGACCGGAGATGCCGCAACGTCACGTCGAGCGTGCCGGAGACGCTCCGATCAGTTCCAGCCACTCGGCGGCCCCCTGAGTGTCGGAGCCGCTCCGAAACCCGACGTATCCATCTGGTCGAACGATCACGATGCCGGTACCCGACCAGCTGCGAATTCGGTGGACCTGTAGCCGTCCGTCAGGCGCCGGCGGCATTCCCCACTGCGTGTCCCGATGTAGGAGCACCTGTACTGCCGGCGTCGCGATCAGGTCGTGCAGACGTTGCCGGCCGCCGTCGACGGTCACCTCCTCGTCCGGGATCCGCTCACCGGCCGGGGCGGCGACGCCGGAATCGCCGGACCCCTCGACCGACAGTGGACCGCGCCGATAGTGCCGGCGAAGCTGGGCGAGCACTCGCACCGCGTGCGCGACGAGCCGACGCCGCCGCAACAGCACCGGGACCAGCGGTGCCCCTGCGGAGGAGAAGGCGCCGCGTAGAAGCGACGGCACCCGACCGCGGCCGGCCTCGGCCCAGAACAGCACGTGGGTCAGCAGCAGCACCTGGTGGGCGGCGGGTCGACGGTCCTCCGCATACGACCGCAACAGGGTGGCGTCGCCACCGGGCCGGAGGTGTGCCGCGAACGCGAGTTTCCACCCCAGGTCGGCAGAGTCCTGGATACCTGTGTTCATGCCCTGGCCGCCCGCCGGGGAGAAGGCATGAGCGGCGTCCCCTGCCAGAAAGACCGGCCCGCATCGATACCGGGACGCGACGCGGTGTTGGACCGGTACCCGCTCCGACCAGGCGATCCGGGTGATGCGGGCATGCACGTCAGCCCTGTCGAGGATCTTCTGCAGGTGGTGTCGGTCGGTCGGGGCCTCCGCGCAGTTCGGGGGTTGGGCGGTGAGCAACCGCCAGCGAGCGGTTTCGCCCAGCGGCAGCAGGAACAGCAGCCCCTCACGGTGGACCGCGACGTGTGCGACGCCGGTCTGGACCTCACCGTCGAGTTCGACGTCGGCGAGGAGAATCTCGTGCGGGTACACCGACCCGTCCCAGGAGATGCCGGCCGTCGCGCGCACCGTGCTGGTGCTGCCGTCACACCCGACGAGGAACCGGGCCGCGACTTGTCGGCGGATGCCGTGATGCGTCACATCGCAGACGACTCCGTCGACTGCCCGAAAGGACTCGTACTGCGTCTCCCACTCCACCTCGACGCCACGGCCGCGGAGTGCTCGTCGCAGAACGGCTTCCACGTCGGCTTGCCGCACGAGCAGGAAATTCGGGAATGCGGTGTCCGGCAGCCGTATTTCACCCACGTCGACGGGCACACAGCGCCGACGCAGGTGGAGGTGCACCTGCGGGTTGGAGTCTCCGAGCGCGAGGAGTTCCTCGGTCACACCGTGCGGCCGCAGTACTTCGAGGGTCCGGGACTGGACGAGGAAAGCCCGCGAGAATCGGGGTGCGTCGGGTCTGCGGTCGACGATGCGCACGTGTGCGCCGTGATCGTGAGCGATCAGCGCCGCGGCGAGTCCGGTCGGGCCTGCGCCGACGACGAGCACGTCGAGAGGCTGCCCGTCCGGCGCGGTCATCTCGGTTTCGTCTCCGTCCGGACGAGCCGCCACCACGCCGTGTCAGGCTGTGCGGTGCCCTCTCCTGACTCGGCGCGTTCGAGAACGTCGTCGCGAAGACGACCGGGCAAGATGCAGTATCGGATCGAGGACCGATGGCTCACCAGCGCGAGAGGCCACCACAACACCCGGACGTACTCCTCGGCGGAGCGTGCGCCGTCCCACTGGTAGAAACCGCGGTACCGGTCCTCTTCGTCCGCGGTGAGCCACAGCTTCGACACGAATCCGGGGAACCCCGCGAACAATGCTGTGTTGAGCAGGCTTTCGGCCCTGAACAGCGGGTGACCCCAGCCGTGGACACCGCGCAGTCGGAAGGAGACGACGAGGACCGCCGGATCGGGTGGAGACTCACCGCGCATGACGGTCTCGCGGTAGACGACTCCGGTGGTGCCGTCAGCGAAGGTCATTCTCCGGCCCCTGTGCCGTTTCGGTTGGTGAAGGCGGCGGCGGGCGAGGAGGTTCGCCGTACGCGCGGCACACCGGAACAATCGCGGCGCCGCAACCCGCAAGGGCACCGGTCGTGGTTCGGCGTCACGGATGGAGTGCTCTGCACCAGGATTGGAGACTGTCGTCGTCTCGTCCTCGCGCGCGACGGCCTCGCCGCCTCGCCCCTGATCCCGGTTCACGGCGGGGCGCCGAATGCAGGGCATGAACACCTCGGTGCGGGGCGCCGCGACTCCGGGCCCGTCCAGGTAGGACTCCCACGGGTCTCCGGACGGGACGTAGCCGTGCGCGGTGATCCAGTGTGTGGCGGCTGCGTACGCTGCGCCGACTCCCTTGTAGTCCCCGATATGGAGAGTGGTGGCGGCGCGACCCGCCGGTTGCGACGTCGGCTCGACTCGACCGCGGGCGGCGATGCCGCCGCTGAGGGGGAATCCGGCCTCGACGTCCCACTGCCCGTCCTCCGCCTGGCGGTACCGCGCGAACGGGACACCGGTGACGTACCGGCCCTGCCGTTCTGCGACAGTGACCACCTCACCGAAAGCTGGCCCGAGAAAGTCCTCGATGTGGTCCAGACGGAGGCGGTCCCGCACCACGGCGGCCGGGTGCGCCTCGATCTCGACGAGTTCGACCTGGTATCCCATACGTCTACCCTCGCCGCTGCACGCGGGGCGGCGCGAGGGCCGAAGGTCCCCGACGGCGGACCCGGGTCGGATGGTGGGTCCGATCGTGCCAACCTTGAGCTACCGGGGCGGGTGCCACAAGTCGATGTCTAGTGGCCCCTCGGTAAAAGACCAAGTCCTCTCGGCCGGCCCGCGTACACCGGGTTCGATGGAACATAGACACGGGAAGACACCCCACGACCCACCCCGACCAGGAGATACGTGAGGCGCCCGGCTCGGCTGAGGGAGATGGGATCGATGCTGCTGTTGCACCTTCTCGGCGGCTCGACCGATGAGGAAGTCGACCTCGTTGTCGCAGAGGAACTCGAACTCCTCGGATGCCCTGCCTGACAGACCAGCTCACGGGCTCGCCCCGTTCGCACCGCACGGCCTACACATGGACGACCGGGACCGGTTGCTAGAACGCCGAGGGATAGGTCTCCGGTGTTTCGCCTTCAACCCAGAGACTTGTGCGTTCGAGGGGCTCGACCGCCCTGGTCGTGTCGATATGGATTACCGCATCGAACTGATCCGAGATCCGGGTGTGGAAGTAGTGACTCTGCCGCTCGGTCTCGGGTCGGTAGATCACCCCTATCGCCCGCTGCAGTCTCGCAGCCCGCAGTGTCCTCGCGGCAGCGTTCCCCTCGTCTGTGCGCACGAGGAAGGACGGCTCTCCGAGTTCGTGGAAGAGTTCCTCGACGCTACCGGGCAACGCCGGGCGCACTTCCTTGCGTTCGGCCGGTCCACCCCACTGACTCGCCGCGGTGACCGAGCCCTCGAACGTGGTGAACCCGATCAGCCGACAGGCGTCGGGATACGCTTCCCGCACCAGTTGCCCCACGGTCACTTCGCCGTGGGTTCCGGCCTCGGTTGCGCGCGCGTCGCCGGCATGCGAGTTGTGTGCCCACACCACTATCCGAGATGCTCTGCCCGAGTGCCGGTCGAGGTGCGAGACGAGGGCTGCCAGTGTCTGAACCATATGACGATCCCGTAGGTTCCACGAGGACACGCGGCCACTGAACATCGTTCGGTAGTAGCCCTCGGCATCGCACACACTCACCGCGTTGCGTTCGGCGTAGAACTGCTCGTCCTCGGCGGCCATTCCGTCGCGCCGAACATACTCGAGGGAATGGCGTTGCAGCTCGACGAGTTGTTCGACAACCTGCTGCTCGCACGACTCCCCTGCACCGAATGCCGCTGCGTAGCCATATGATTGGCCGTCGTCGCCACTGAGGTGATCGAAGCAGGAGTAGCGGTCACGCGCACGCCGAGCGGCCGCGGGGTCCACCCGATCGAGGTATTCCACGACCTCACGCATCGATCTGTGCAGGCTGTACAGATCGAGACCGTAGAACCCCGTGAGGGTTCGTCCTTGCGCCCTCGAGCGGTCGTTGTGTTCCTTCAACCATCCGACGAAGTCCAGTACCGGGGCATTCCGCCACATCCAGGACGGGAACCGCTCGAACCCACGGAGAGCTTCTTCGGCGGTCGTGTCGTGACCACCACCGCGCACGTAGCGGTTGACGCGGTAGGCGTCCGGCCAGTCGGCCTCCGCAGCAATCGCCGAGAATCCCTTGTCCTCGACGAGCCGTTTGGTGATTTCCGCGCGCGCCGCATAGAACTCGTGAGTGCCGTGCGAGCTTTCGCCGATCACCACGATCCGGGCGTCACCCACCAGATCGAGAAGCACGTTGAGCGAGGGGACACCGTCCGGGGCATCGAGCGCCGCGATACGTACAGCTGTTGCTGCCGAACCGAATTCGAGCGCCTTCGCATCACGAGCTGTCCCAGCGGAAGTGGGCGTGCGCAGAAGCGTCAGGACCTCGCTGTCGGTGACCTGTGCGAAGTTCCAGAACGACTCGCCGACTGCGTGGAAGGGAAACGGCATCGTTGCGCACACCACGTCGTCGACCATGGCGCCGAGGTCGCGGCAGGTGGACTCCGGTGCGGCGGGCACCGCCACCACGATCTGGGCAGGTTCCTGTCGGCGCAGTGAGTCGACGGCAGCGAACATACTCGCGCCGGTGGCGAGGCCGTCGTCGACGAGGATGACGATCTTGTCGGCGACGTCGGGAGGCGGTCGGTTCTCTCGGTAGACGGCTTCCCGTCGCAGCAGTTCCCGGCCCTCGCGATCGAGCTCCCGGCGGATCTGTTCCGGCGAGATTCGCAGGTCTCGTATCAAGTCGTCGTTGACCACCACGGTTCCGCCGCTGGCCAGTGCGCCCATCGCGAACTCCGCGTGGCCCGGCACACCGACCTTACGCACGACGAAGGCGTCGAGGGGGGCACCCAACGAGGCTGCCACCTCCCACGCCACGGGGATGCCTCCCCGCGCCAGCCCGAGCACGGTGACCTTCGGGTTGCCGCGAAAGCCCTCGAGGAGTCCTGCCAGGACCCGTCCGGCCTCCCGTCGGTCTTGAAAGACTTGCTCCGGCCGCTCCGCCGGCGTCGCTGTGGTCGCGCTCATGTCACCCTGCTTCCCAGTGTCCGGACGCGTGTGTATTCCGTGCCCCAGTTCGATCCTTGCGGCGTCGATCCGGGAGGGAACAGGGCCGAAGTGCCTCTCTCCGCGAACGACCACCACCCTTGACGAAATGCCCCAACTAGTGACCGTCGGCCCTACTGCCATGCCGCCCAGCCGCCTTCGATGTAGACGTACCCCTTCGTCGACGTCGGAGCCGTCATGCCTGCCGTGATCATTCTCGCCGTAGTCGTTTCACGCGGGCTTCTCCTTGCCCTCTCCATGCGTGTCGTGACTCAGTACGAGCGAGGTGTTCATTTCCGACTCGGCTGCGGATCGTGACGATGCCGATCCAGTCTCAGATTGCCCAGACCACGCTTTCGCCCCGAGCCGATCCAGAGAAACGGAAATGGAATGAGTGACGCCGCCCATCATCCTCGTCACATCGTTGTCGGGATCGACGGTTCGCGCGGTGCGCTGAACGCCGCCGCGTGGGCGGCGGAAGTTGCTGCCCTTCATCGTGTTCCGTTGCGGCTGCTCTTCGTGCACGATCCCTCCGAAGGTGGGCGACGGGGCGAGGCACACCACGGGGAGCACGAGCGACAGCGAGCCCAGGACGCGCACATGCACCTCACCGAGGCCGCAGAAGTCGCCCGCCACGTCGCCGCCTCCGGACCCACGCGGCCCGGGACCACCGAAATCAGAATGGAGATGCGGGCGGGAACGTCCTTCACAGCACTCCTCGAGGCCGCGGACGCGGCCGAACTGCTGGTGCTCGGCGCCAGGAGCGACTCGTCCTCCGCACCCGCGTCGCTCGTGACGACCGCGGCGCTGATCGCACGCTCCGCCTGTCCAGTTGCGGTGGTCAGGCCTGGGTTTCGCCGCACCGGTGGGTCGATTGTGACAGGAGTACGGTCGGACGGCGAACCGGACGTCCTGCACTATGCATTTCGGCACGCACAACTGAGCGGGACCGTGCTGCGCGCTGTGCACTCCGTCGCGACCGGACCGAATTCGTCGATACCGGACCTCACCGCAGGTTCGGACGAGGCGCGAGATCGTCTCGATGCATGGTTGGCGCCGGAGAGGGGCCGCTTCCCCGAGGTCGTCGTGGACCCGATCACCACGGAGGCGCCGGCGGATGAAGTGTTGGTCCGCTACTCGTCGTCGGCCGAGTTGCTGATCGTCGGACGCGGTGTCCCCGCTGCACCGCGCGGAATGCTCGGCCGCACGGCCACGGGCGTCCTCATGCGCGCGACGTGCCCGGTCATCTTTGCCGGTCCGCACCGCCGCCTTCGGTACGCAGGCAAGTGACCGTGGCACCCCACGACGGGCAGGCCGGGAGGACCGTGATGAGTCCCCTCCTGAGGATCGGCCGCGCACTGGGCGCCTTCGGGTTCGTCGTCGTTGCAGGCACGCTCGGGTATGTCGTCCTGGGCTTCGGCATTCTGGATGCGCTGTACCAAACCGTGACGACGATCAGCACGGTCGGGTTTCGTGAAGTCCACCCACTCGGTGCGGTGGGCCAGATCTTCACGATCCTGCTCATACTTGCGGGTGCCGGTACGGCGCTGTACACCTTCGGGGTAATCCTCGAAGCACTCATCGAGGGACATCTACGTCAGCACATGGAGCGTCGGCGAATGGACAGACACATCAGCCGGATGACCGGGCACGCGATCATCTGTGGTTTCGGCCGGGTCGGACGGGCCGGAGCGCAGTACCTGGCCACGCTCGGGATGCCGGTCGTCGTCGTCGATCGAGATCCGGAGCGCCTCGCCGACCTCGACGTCCCGACAGTAGTCGGGGATGTCACTGACGACGAGGTTCTCGAAGCGGCGGGAATCGGCCGTGCCCACGCTCTGATCACGGCGCTCGACACCGACGCGGACAATGTCTACGTCACCCTCTCGAGCCGCGCGTTGCGGCCGGACCTGATCATCATCGCCCGCGCCCGCAACGACGGTTCGACATCCAAGCTGATTCGGGCGGGAGCAAACCGCGTCGTCAACCCTCAGCTCATCGGGGGGCGCCGGATGGGTGCCTTCGCGCTCCAGCCACACGTCGCCGAGTTCCTGGACGTCGTGATGCACGACGAGACACTGGACTACCGGATCGAGGAGGTCGAGGTCTCGGCTGGTTCGCCGCTGGCCGGGCGGACCCTGGCGGAAGCGGACCTCGCGGCGGCCACCGGCTCGCTGTTGATGGCGTTGCGGTCACCGACGGGGCAGTTCATTGCCAATCCCCCGCTGGAGCGACGTCTGGACCCGGGCACCATTGTCATTGCACTCGGAACGGCGCCGCAGCTCGATGCGCTCCGCCGCGAGGTCAAGCAGAGCGAGGGAATCGGCTCACCCTGAACGGTTTCCGGCCCTTCATCGTGCATCCTCCGGGGTGCGGCGAGCCCACCGGAAATACGCAATGGGTCCGATGAAGTTCACCGCGATCACGGCAGCCCAAATAGTTCGGCTCCCCCTGATCTCGCGGGGATCACGCTTCGCCAGATCCGCCCAGGCCGCCACGGCCAGCCCCAATTGCACCGCCGCCGCCACGACCAGCGCGGCGCGCTGCGGCGTTGTCAGACTCGCCCACGTCACACGCCTCTTCACTGGACTCATCGATGCTCCTCCGATCTCACCTCCACCGGCCCGGCACCGCGAGAGCAATGCCTCCGCGGCGCCGACCACTGGATCTAGGTCCGTCTTTCCGTGTCCCGGGTCGATTCGGCGGCGATGGTGCCTGCCCACGCGCACACGTCCGACCAGTCCCGGGCGTCGCCGTAGTGCCCACCCATGAGCCTGAAGACGACTCGCCCGAATCCTGGCCAATCACCCGGGGCGATCGCCCCGGCGAAGAATCGGTGGTCGCGCACGTCGGCCGCATCCCGCAGCAACTGCACCGCTCGAGGCTCCGGTGTCATGCGACGAAGAAGACGCGCCAGCCGCTTGGACAGGGTCGTGCTGGTGACGCCCACCGACGACACCGAGAACGCCCATACTCGCTTCCCCTCGAATTGCGACCGCAGGCGCTCGACCGCGTCGGAGGCGTCGGCGAGCCACTGCCCGTCATGGATCGCGCTTCCGAGAACGATCACGTCGTAGGAGTGCACGTGTGACACGTCCGCGGCCACCCGCACATCGACTTCCTGCCCGAAACCTTCGATACACGACCCGAGTCTCTCGGCTATCCCGCGGGTCGAGCCCTTCGCTGTCGCGTACGCCACCAGTACTTTCATGGGCGCGGCCTTTCCGGAGAGGTGTCGGCACCGGAATCGTCTCCGCCCGAGTGAGGCCTGGGCTCATCCGGCTCGAACGGTCCCTGATCGAGGCGGAACGGTGGGTACTCGTCCCGCATCAGGGTCGCGTAGGCCGCGACGCGAAACGCCCAGCGGTTGATGCCCATCACGAAGTCGAAAAGACCGTGTGGGTACCGTCCGGTGAAGAGAAGCGCAATTGCCGAGAAGGTCACCACGAGACCGAGCAGAGAACCGAAGAGCCACGTCTGCCCGTAGTGCGCACCGTCGGCGGCGAACGCTCCGGCACGCCAGCTCCCGAACCACCCTCCCGCGAGTAGCGACAGGATCAGGTAGTGCGGGATCGCCAACAGCCACCACTTCACGAGCACCAGTCCGCGGGACAGCCGCACGGGATAATCGACGTCGAAGTCCGCCGGATAGTCGGTACGTTTCAGGGTGAAGGGTGGGTAGCGGTCCGTCGCCAGGGCCGAGTAGGTATAGAACTGCACGCGCCACCACCACCGGAGAACGCCGACGCCGAAGTCGAAGAGGGCCCGCGGATACCGCGCCGTGAACAGGATCACGAATCCGGACACCAGGGTGGTGACGACGAACGCGACCCCGAGGAAGAAGAGCACGAAGTAGTGCGGGATCGCCAGTAACCACTTCACCAGCCACAGCCATCGCGACAGTGGCTCGTCGAGTTCACCCACGAGACGAGTGGGATAGACGGTCCATGGAACCTGGGGGTGGGTGACGTCGCCGGCGAACGTGTCGCCGGCTGCGTCCCGTCCGACGGGATGCGGTTGCGGCGGACCGTGCCGACCCAGACCGATCGCTCCTGCCACGATCAACGGGATTCCGATGATCAGAAAGACGACTGCACCGATCAGGACACTCAGAGCGAGCGGTCCGAGGAAGGCGAGGCGTGCCCCGGCCTGAATGTCGGCGGACACCCCGGGGGCGGCGTCGGCATTCATCACGACAGCCGTCCAGGCACCCTGCTGCAGCTCCCAGCGCACTTCTTGTGTGCCGGGACCCGCTGAAGAGGTCGACCAGAACGACTGCGCCCCTGGTGCTTCCGCGGGCCGGGTTCCAGGAATCTGCCGATAGGTCGGTCGGAACGGATCGAAGTGCACGTCTGTCACCTCGGTGCGAGCAACGTCGGTGAAGTACTTGTCGACCTCGTCACGAGGGCCGATCCCGATGAAGATCTCCTGGCTGGGATCGGTGGCGGTGGCTCGCAGCAGTACCCGGCCGAGGTCCTCGGTGCTGAACCCTTCCGGCAAGTCGGCGCCCTCGAAGAGATCGACCTTCTCCGATACCAGGGCACTTTCACTCGTCTCGAAGTGCTCACGCGGCGAGGTGAAGTGCCCCCCGTCGCGTTGCATGAAGTAGGCCCACCCCAGAAACACCGCGGCAGTGAGCAGCGCGAACCCGGTCAGGGCGCTCAGACAGCCCAAGACGAGAACAGCCACTCTGCCGGTTCGCACAGGAAATTCCTCCCGGTCCGTGTCCCCGAAGTCTCAGTGTGGGTCCTGGCTCCATCGGCGCGTCAGGGTCATTGGTCACCACCTCGCCCGACCGGTCGCGCGTGGTTGCGGCAACGAAAGAACGCGGACGAAAGGCCCTAGTACACCGGCCGGTGGATCAGCGACAGTTGAGCAGGACAGGAGCCGACATGCACCACGTCATAGAAGTGCACAGTCTTCACAAATACTTCGGTCACGTTCACGCACTGGACGGGTTGGATCTCACAGTCGACACCGGCGAGATCCACGGCTTCCTCGGGCCGAACGGTTCCGGAAAATCCACCACCATCCGTGTACTGCTCGGGATCCTGCGTGCCACGTCGGGTCAGGCCCGGATGCTCGGTCGCGATCCGTGGTCCGATGCAGTCGCGCTGCACCGTGAAGTGGCCTACGTGCCCGGCGACGTCACACTGTGGCCGTCCTTGTCCGGTGGCGAAACGATCGACCTGCTGGCACGATTGCGCGGCGGACTCGACGAACAACGCCGCGGAGAACTCATCGATCGGTTCGATCTGGATCCGCGCAAGAAGGCGCGGAGCTACTCCAAAGGTAACCGGCAGAAGGTAGCCCTGGTGTCGGCCCTCTCGTCGCACGCCAGGGTTCTGCTCCTCGACGAACCCACCTCCGGTCTGGACCCATTGATGGAGCAAGTCTTCCGCGAGTGCGCCCGCGAAGCGGTCGACCGCGGCGCCACCATCCTGTTGTCGAGCCACATCCTCTCCGAGGTCGAGGCGCTCTGCCATCGGGTGACGATCATCCGTGAAGGCAAGACAGTCGACAGCGGCGCCGTCGACTCGATGCGTCACCTCAGCCGCACTTCGATCACCGCCGAACTGCTCGGCGACCCGGGCGACCTGCACCACATCCCCGGCGTCGCGGATATCGTGATCAACGGCAGCACGCTGCATTGTCAGGTCGACAGCGGAGGTCTCGGCCAGCTGATCCGGGTGCTCGGGGACACGGGCGTCCGAAGCCTGGTCAGCACGCCGCCCACGTTGGAGGAGTTGTTCCTGCGGCACTATCGGGTGGGTGGCGCCCCGGACGAGCCGACAGCCGGCAGGGTGAAGGAGCGGACATGACCACCGCGTCCGTGACCGGCCCCCGCGACGCTGCCGGGGTGCGCGCGGGTCTCACTGCGGACTTCGCCGGCACACTGCACCTTCTTCGACTCTGCCTGCGCCGCGACAGGGTCGTGCTTCCGTTGTGGACCGTGATCATCGGCGTACTGATGCCGATCACCTATGCCGGCAGCATCAAATCGGTCTACCCGACGCCTACCGATCTGGCGAAGTTTGCGGCGGCGACCGCCGCCAGTCCCGCCCAGATCGCCATGTACGGACCCATATTCAACCCCAGTCCCGGGGCGGTGGCGATCTGGAAAGCCGGGGCGCTGTACACCGTGATCGCCGTCGCGGTGATCCTGACCGTGATCCGGCACACCCGGGCCGAGGAGGAATCCGGTCGCGCCGAGCTGATCGATTCGACCGCGGTCGGCCGATACTCCGGACTGACCGCCGCGATCGTCGTTGCCGCGGGTGCGTCGATCGTGACGGGAACCGCATTCGCCGTCGTGTTGAGCATGTTCGACCTGCCGCCGGCCGGCTCGATCGGCTACGGAGCCGCCCTGGCCGCAAGCGGTCTCGTGTTCACCGGCGTAGCCGCCGTCGCCGCGCAGTTGACCACCTCCGCCCGCACGGCGCGCGGCGTCGCGCTGGGCGCACTCGGAGTGTTCTTTGCGCTCCGCGCCGTCGGTGATGCCGGTTCCGGGGCATTGTCGTGGTGGTCGCCGCAGGGCTGGTCGTTGCAGCTGCGCCCGTTCGCCGAGGAGCGGTGGTGGGTTCTCCTGCTGCATGTGGCAGCGACCGCGGCGTCGACCGCCGGCGCCTACGTGCTGCTTCGCCGCCGCGACGTCGGTGGCGGACTCATCGCGGAACGCCCCGGCGGCGAGACCGCCGGGCCGGCTCTCGCGGGGCCCATCGGTCTGGCGTGGCGGATGCACCGCGGGACACTGCTCGCGTGGACCGTCGCCCTGCTCCTGTACGGACTGTTGTTCGGCAGTGCCGCCCACGGACTCGGCAACCAACTCGGCGACAGCCGGACGATCAACGACTTCCTTGCCCGCCTCGGCGGAAACGCAACCGTGGAGGACGTCTTCGTCGCCTTCGCGCTCACCATGCTGGGCATCGCCGCGTCGGCATACGCGATTTCCGCCGCCCTCCGGCTCCATTACGAGGAAACCGCGCAACGCGGCGAGCCGGTGATCGCGGGCGCGGTCGGCCGCGTTCGGTGGGCACTGAGCCACCTGCTGTTCGCGGTGCTCGGCCCAGCCGTCGCCATCGTCGTCGCCGGGGTCGCCGTCGGAGTGACGTACGGCGCGTCCGTCGGGGACATCTCGGACAAGCTCCCCGCGACGGTCGCCGGCGCACTGGTTCAACTTCCCGCGATCTGGATAGCGGCCGGAGTAGCCGTGGCACTGTTCGGACTGCTGCCCCGCCTCGCGCCCGCCGCATGGGCCGTCTATGTAGCGTTCATCCTGATCTTCACGGTCGGCTCCCTCGCCGGCCTCCCGGCCTGGGTCCTCGACCTGGAACCATTCGGTCACCTTCCGAAACTTCCTGGTGGGGCGTTCGACCCGGCACCGATCGTGTGGGAATCGGTCATCGCGGCCGCACTCGTCACAGTCGGATTGATCGGCTTCCGCCGACGCGACCTGAGGTGACCGATCTCGGTAGCGACTCTCGGCGGCGAACGCGGGACGTCAGTTCAGCGCAGCCCGCACCACCAGTGTGAACGTCGGCCGCGGATCCGTGGTGTCCCATCGGGCGATGCGATGCAGAATCATCCCCTCTGCGCAGGCCATGACCGCGGTGGCGGCGGTCTGCGGATCCCGTGCTCCCAGCCGGTGGAATGCCGAGACGGCCGACGCCTCCATGGCTGTGCGTCCGCGCGCCAGCGCTTCCCGGAGAGCGGGGTCGTGGCTGGCCTCCAGGAACAGGACCAGCCGGGCGGCGGTGACGGTTCGGTTGGTGACGGTCGTGTAGTCGATCAGACGGCAGAGCGCGTCGACGAGGTCGTCTGCGGATGTCGGTGCCAGCACGCCGACTTCGGACATCTCGCGTTCCACGATCGCGTCGACGGTGCCGGTGAGCAGCGCCGCCCGGGTACGGAAGTAGTTGGAGGTGGTTCCCTTCGGGAGGTCGGCGCGTTCGTCGACCCGGGCGTGGGTGAGCGATCGCAGACCCTCGGTTCCGACCAGGTCGATCGCTGCGTCGAGCGCTCTCGTTCTCGTTGGCGTCACACCGCTACTATAAACATAGTGACTTGGCACTATGATCGTAGTAACGTGAGGTCATGAGACACGCGGCCCGCGAAAACGACAGACTTTCCGGCCCGAACGGCGAGCCGGACAACACCTTTCCTGCATTGGACGGTGTCCGGCACCGCTACCTCCGACTCCCCGGCCTGCGCATGCACGTGGCCGAGGCCGGTCACGGCGAACCGGTGGTGCTGCTCCACGGCTTCCCCCAGCACTGGTGGGAGTGGCGCGGGATACTCCCGGGGCTGGCCGCGCACTACCGGGTGATCTGCCCGGATCTTCGCGGCGCCGGCTGGACCGACGCCCCGCCCACCGGATACGACCGCGAGCAGTTGCTCGCCGACGTCATGGCGCTCCTGGACGCGCTCGAACTCGACCGGGTCTGCCTGATCGCGCACGACTGGGGCGCACTGCTCGGATACGAGCTGTGCCTGAGCGCGCCCCACCGTGTCCGGAAGTACGTGAGCCTCGGTGTCCCTCACCCGTTCGTGCGGTTCGACCCACGGCTGCTGCTGACGATCGCCCGGCACGGCTGGTTCCAACCCGTGATCGCCGCACCGTTCTTCGGTCCACGCCTGCTCGGCCGGGGACATCAACGGCTGACCTACCACCTGCTGCGGGGTTTCACCACGAACCCGAACGCCTGGTCGGAGCGGGACATCGAACTGTTCGCCGAACGGCTGCGCGAACCGGCCCGCGCCGACGCGGCGTCCGCTCTCTACCGCTGCTTCATCATGCGCGAGGCCGCGCGGATCATGACCGGCACGTACAGGCACTGCCGGCTCAGCACCCCCACCCGGGCGCTCATCGGCGCCGAAGACCCCATCGTGCGCCCGGAGTTCCTCGGCGGATTCGAGGAGCACACCGCCGACTTCGGTGTCGAGTTCGTCGACGGCGCCTCACACTTCCTCGTCGACGAGACGCCGGATGTCGTGCTCGAACGGGCGCTCGAATTCTTCGCGCAGCCGGGTCCGTGTCACGAGGCGGCGACAGGCACCTGACGGACGGAGTCGATGCTCCCCGGACGTTCGACCTCGCCGAGCGCGAATCCCACGCCGCGCACGGTGTGGACGACGTACGGCGATCCGACGGCCACCAGCTTCCGCCGCAGCGAGCAGACATAGGCATTGAGGACGTTCGTCTTCGATTCGACCGTCACACCCCACACCATGAGCATGAGGTCGCGGCGGGTGACGACTCGGCCGACATTCTGCGCGAGCACGGTGAAGAGGACGAATTCCGTCCTGGTCAGGGTGGTGCGCAGCCCGTCGTGGTCGGGTTCGTGAGGCTCCTCGCACAGGCAGACGTCCTGCGCGCCGGCAGGTGCCTGTGCGGACACGTCGGGCTTCACCCGGCGGAGGATCGCGCGGAGCCGTGCGACGAGTTCGTCCGCCCCGACCGGCATCTCCATCACGTCGTCGGCGCCGGCCTCGAGGAGGTCACTGCGGCGGTTGCCGGAACGGAAGGTGCCGATCACCACGATGGCGAGCGCGAATCGCATCGCTTTCAACGCCCGCACCGTTGTGTCGGCGTCGAGGTGCGGCGATCGCGCGTCGACGATGACCACGTCGGGAGGTTCGATCCGCGATCGCACCGGTTCCGCGTACGTCCTCGTGACGAAGAATCCCCCATCCCGGAGGCGGTCGACGAGAGATGTCTCGACGTCGGCGTCGATCAGCAGAACACGCGGACGAGCGATGGCCGGGCTCGACACAGAGTTCATGCGGGTTCCTCCTGTTTTTCGAGCCTTGCGTTGGGGTGCCAGCTAGATCAACCGGGGGCTGAGATCAAGTTCCCACGCCGCAGTTGATGACGATATCGAGCGAAACTCCCCTATCGTTACCGAAGAGGCCGCAGCATCACCCGATCGGGAGGTCGTTGTATGTCCCAACTCCAGCACCTCGCACTGCACGGGGACGCAGTTGCATACCGGATGGGCGGTGAGGGCGAGGCACTGCTGCTCGTCCACGGGATGGCGGGAAGTTCTGCGACGTGGCGTGCGATTCTTCCGCAGTTGGCGCAGCGGTACCGGGTCCTGGCGCCGGACCTGCCCGGCCACGGTGATTCCGCGAAGCCTCGCGGCGACTACTCGCTGGGCGCGTTCGCCGCCTGGCTGCGCGACCTCCTGCACGAATTGGACATCGAACGCGTGACCGTGATCGGTCAATCCCTCGGCGGCGGGGTGGCGATGCAGTTCAGCTACCAGCATCCCGAGCTGTGTGACCGACTGGTCCTCATCGGCAGCGGCGGACTGGGACCGGACGTGAACTGGACCCTGCGGTTGCTGGCGGCGCCGGGGTCCGAGTTTCTCCTGCCGTTGGTGGCGCCCCCGGTGGTTCGTGACGCCGGCAACAAGGTCCGTGGCTGGCTTTCGGCGGTCGGGATCCACTCGGTACGCGGCGACGAGATGTGGAACGCCTACTCGTCACTGTCCGATTCGGCCACCCGGCAGGCGTTTCTGCGGACGCTCCGCGCAGTCGTCGACCATCGGGGGCAGGCGGTGAGCGCGCTGAGCCGCCTGTACCTGAACGAGGGTCTCCCGACGCAACTGATCTGGGGCGATTCGGACGGCATCATCCCGGTCGCGCACGGATATGCGGCGCACGAGGCGATTCCCGGGAGCCGGCTCGCCGTCCTCGACGGGGTCGGGCACTATCCCCACCTCGAGGATCCCGCCGCGGTGGTCGAGATCATCGACGACTTCGTCTCCACGACGCCGGCGCGGACCTGAGCGATCGGTCGGCGACCGCGCTCGCGCGGCGTCCGGTGACCAGAATGTAGACGCTGACCAGCAGCACCCACGCAGGGAATGCCAATGTCGTCCACAGGCTGAAGTCGACGATCACCAGCAGAGCCAGAGCCAGCAAATACGTGGTCACGACGAGCCATCGCGGCACCAGGCCGGTCCGCAGCCAGATCGTCCCCAGCGAGATCATGAACACCGCGGCCATACGCAGCGCGTAGACGTGGTTGATCTGCAGCATGATCTCGCGGCCGAAGTAGACGATCTCGTTCGCGGAGCTGCCCGAGTGGCGGGCAATGGCGAGTACGCCGCCCGCCACCCCCATCGAGACGAAACCCATCGCGAGAAACAGCAATCCGCTGCCGAGGAACACCGTCGCGAAGAATCGGTCCTCGAGGTCACCGAGCCGGTCGCGGATGACGCCGATGAACCAGAGGAACGCGATCCCCGCGAACGGAACAAGCAGCAGGGCCGCCTTGATCCGCGTCTCGCCGCTCCCCACCCAGGGGGTTTCGTCGAACGGGTCCGCCGGCAGCGCGGTCCGCAGCAGAACGAGGCTGGTTGCGAACAGCACGGCGAAGACGATCCCCGCGACGGCCGCCGAGCGTGGCGTTCTCAGCCGGTGGAACTCCTTCTCGCGCTGTGTTTCGGCCATGAGTCGATCCTCGCTCGAGTGGGGACCGGGAATCACCGATTCGCGTCAACCGGCGAACACGCACTCCGGTCGGTTTCCCGCTGGGCGGAACGCCGCATGGCGTGCCGCATCCCCGAGAACTGTGATGTCAATTACACATTCACGAGACTTCGACCACCGAATGTGACCACCCACCCCTACCGCCCGGCTCGGGCCGCCGCTGTGCCGCAGCACCGCCCCGAGTCCCGGGCAGGTATTCGAAAGGACCCGATGATGGTCACCCATGCGACCACCGAGCGATGGACGCCCCGCCTGATCTTCTCGCTCGCCTCGATCGTGTTGCTTCTGGAGATGCTCGCGGTCAGCTACATGATGATCTCGATCGCATTGCCGCAGATCGTCACCCACTACGGGACGACCCAGGGCGCGTGGTTGCTCACGTCGTTCCTGCTGGTGGGAGCGATCACCTGCCCGCTGATCGGCAAGCTCGCCGACACGCACGGCAAGCGCAAGCTCCTGCTGACGGCCGTGGGCCTGTCGGCGCTCGGGTCGCTGATCTCGGCGATAGCACCGACGTACGCAGTGCTGATCGCCGGCCGCGCACTCACCGGTCTGCTCGTGCCCTGCCTGTTCCTGAGCTACTCGCTCATCCGTGACGTCTTCCCCGCCCGGACGGTGGCGTTGGCGGTCAGCATCGCCACGAGCGGCATGGGACTCATCGCAATCCCCGCGCCGTTCTTCACCGGCTGGTTGATCGACAATTTCGGCTTCCGGAGCATCTTCTGGTTCTTCGTGGCCGGCCTGGTGATCCTCAGCGTCCTGATCCGGGCGACGACCGGGGAGTCGCCCGTGCGCCTTCGCTCCCGCATCGACCTGATCGGTGCGGCGCTCCTCGGCGCCGGACTCGCCGGCATCCTCGTCGGGGTGAGCTTCGGGCCCTCGTGGGGCTGGACGTCGGGGTCGACGATCGGATTCATCGCCGGCGGTGTGGCCCTGCTGGTGGCGTGGATCGTGTCCGCACGCCTGCTCGCGGACCCGCTGATCGACATCCGGTTCTTCGGTAAGCGGCCGGTGTTCCTGACGGCGCTCGGCGCGGGCTTCTGCTACGGCACGTCCTCGGTGTTCACGATCATGCTCCCGATGATGTGCATGACCCCGGCGATCCTGGGTCTCGGTTACGGATTCGGCATCAGCGCAGAGGGATTCGCGATCTTCCAGGCACCGTTGGGTGGCGCCGTGGTAATCGGCGGACTCATCGTCGGAACCCTGGTTCCCCGGAACGTCCGCCCCCGGGTCCTGATGGTCGTGGGAATGCTCGTGATGGCCGCCGCCTGCCTGCTCACGGCGATGATCCACGACGACAAGGCACTCCTGATCGGATTCGCCGCACTCCTCGGCGTGGGAATGGGCATGGGGTACGCCTCCATCCCGAACCTGCTCATCGCCGTGGTGCCGCCGCAATTGCAGGCGACGACGGCGAGCATGGTGGCGGTGTTCCAGAGCATCCTGCCCGCCATCCTTCCGGTGATCGCCTTCTCGGTGTTGAACTCGCACATCGCGACCGTCATGCAGGGGGCGGTCTTCTACACGGACACCGGCATCACGATCGCGTTCGTGATCGGCGCGATCTCCGCACTACTGGGCGCGATCGTGGCCTTCGCGTTGCCCCGCCGGATTTCGCAGCTGAGCGCACCCGGTTCGGGGTCAGCGGCCGCCGCCGACACGGACGGGGCCGTCGTCCTCGCCCACTGAGCCGCCGGTCACGCACCGTCGTCGCCGCGGCTCCGCGAGGGGCGCGGCGACGATCAGCAGGCGCCCCTGCTTCGTCGAAACCGCTCCCGGCCGTCGATCGAGTGGGAGGCTGAGGAGGGGAACAGTTCTCTGGTTCGACCCGGACGACAGGAGACCACCATGCGAGTGAACACACTCGGCGACCTTCCCGCGCGCATCGCGACGGGGGGTTTCATCCTCCATACGGGGATCCAGAAATGGTCGGCGGACGAGCAGACCGCCCAGGGGATTCACGGTATGGCGGCGGGAGCGTTCCCGTTCCTGAACGCGATTCCGCCGGAACGATTCATCAAGTTGCTCTCGGTCGCCGAGATCGGCACGGGCGCAGCACTACTCGCACCGTTTGTGCCCTCCGCTGTGGCCGGGGCGGCGCTCACCGGGTTCTCCGGGGGCCTCGTGGCCATGTACGCGAGGACGCCCGCGCTGCGTAACCCCGGCAGCATCTGGCCGAACGAGAACGGCATCGCCGTCGCGAAGGACGTGTGGATGCTCGGCATCGGGTTGGGTTTCGTGCTCGGCGGGTTGTCCCGTTCCCGCTGCCGCTGACTATCTGGCGTCGATCGGACCGAGTTCGGAGACTCCGTCGGCTACCGCTCGGGCACGACGCAGAAGTCGCTGTCGGAGAACCCCGAGGGCCGGACACCGAGCGCCTGATTGAGACGTCCGCGGTGGTTCTCCCAGGCGATGGCCGCGGCGAGTTCGGTCAGTTGCGCCTCGGAGAACTCGGCGAGCAGTGAGCGTCGCAGGTCCTCGCCGATGTGGGCGGGTGTGCGGGTGATGGCCTCGGCGAACTCCAGCACCAGCTTCTCGGTGTCGTCGAATTCGCTGCTCTCACGAAATGTCGGGAGGGCGCGCAACTGGGCGTCACTCACTCCGAGAGCGCGGCTGAATGCCGATCCGATGTCGAGGCAGTACTCGCAGTTGGTCAGCGCGGCCGCTTTGATCTCGCCGAGCGCCTTGAGGCGGGGGTCGACCCTGGCGCTGGTCGCGAGCGCGAACTCGTGGAACCCGACGGCGGCGAGTAGCTGCGGACGGCGCCGCAACCAGCGCAACAGGTCTGCGCGGTTGCGGCGGGCGGTGGGAAAGACACGGCGAAACGAGTCCATCTGACCGAGGACGCTCATGCTGTCGGTCTACACCCATCGCCGGGACGGGACAACCCTGCGGCGGCCATTCGGCAATCGTGGTGTCTCGGCGCCGGGAGTGTTCTACGTTCGGAGCGGAGGCCCACCGCGCCGCACCCGAGGAGCCCAGCATGAAGGCTGTCATCTGCACCGAGACTCGCCTGGAGGTGGGTGACATCCCGGCTCCGATCCCGGCCCGGGGTCAGGTGCTGATCGACGTGTCCCGGTGCGGGATCTGCGGCTCGGACCTGCACGCCCGCGTACACGCCGACGAGATGGCGGAACTGGCGGCCGAGACCGGCTACCGCGACTTCATGCGTTCCCACCAGCGAGTCGTGCTCGGGCACGAGTTCAGCGGCACCGTCGCCGACTACGGTCCCGGTTGCCGAAAGCGGTGGCCGGTGGGTACCGCGGTGGTTGCGTTGCCCATCGTCCGCACCGGGTCGGACATCCACCTGACCGGGCTGTCGGCCTCGGCGCCGGGCGGCTATGCGGAACAGGTGGTGGTGCAGGAGTCGATGACCCTGCCTGTGCCGAACGGGCTGTCGGCGGAGAAGGCCGCACTGACCGAGCCGATGGCGGTGGCGTGGCACGCGGTGCGGAAGGGTGACGTCGGCAAGGGCCGCACCGCGATCGTCATCGGATGTGGCCCGATCGGTCTCGCCGTGATCAGCATGCTGAAGGCGTCCGGTGTCCGCACCGTGGTCGCCGCCGACTTCTCCACCCGTCGGCGGGAACTCGCCCGGCATTGCGGGGGCGACGTCGTGGTCGACCCTGCCGCGGCGTCGCCCTGGACGTCCTATCCGCGGCGCAGGGAGACGACCTCCATCACGGAGGTGCTCGCCCTCGGACTGGACACCATGGAGAAGCTGCGCCGCATCCCGAAGCTGCCGTGGTGGCACGCCTTCGCCCTCGCCGACGCGGTGGGCGCGACACCGTCCGGGCCGGTCGTCTTCGAGTGTGTCGGCATGCCCGGAGTCATCGACGGCATCCTGGCCGGGGCGCCGCTGCGGTCACGTGTCGTCGTGGTCGGGGTCTGCATGGAGACCGACACCTTCCGGCCCGCACTGGCGGTCAACAAGGAGATCGACCTGCGCTTCGCCATCGCCTACGACCCCCGCGAATTCCGCGACACCCTCCACATGCTCGCCGACGGAAAGATCGATCCGGCGCCGCTGATCACCGGTACGGTCGGGTTGTCCGGTGTCCAATCCGCGTTCACCGCGCTCGGCAGCCCCGAGATGCACGCGAAGATCCTGATCGACCCCGAGAACGTCTCCGCCACGCTGTGATTCGCCGACGTCCATGAACTCGAAACATCACCGCCTTCAGTGGGCCGTCCCGGCGCTTCTCCTCGCGCTGATCTACGCCGCGTCGCTCACCGTGTACGGGTTGAGCAGCCGCACCGGCGACGAGGACGGACCGTTCGAGATCGGTAGCGACGAGGTCGTGGTCCTCGTGACGGCGAAGTCGCTGCAGCCGACGACCGACCGGGTGCAGGCCGAGGTGACGATCACCGTCGGTGAGGATTTCCTCCACGCCAACGGCGACACACTGAACCGGGACATCACGCTGCTGCTCATCCCGAGCACCAGCCACGAGGAGATCGTCTTCCGGGCGGGCGCCTCGGCCACGACCTTCGACACCGAGTTCATCGCCACCGGCAACGCGGCCTACTGGCCGTTCGACCGGTTCGAGGTGAATCCGATGGTGGTGGAGGCGTATCAGGGGCTCGGCGCCGACCGTGAACTGGTGCCCACGGCCCTGCTGCTGGACGGCCGGGTCGACGGGTGGAAGGCGCGCGCCGAGGCGGTGGCGGTCGACACGGACCTCTCCCGGAACGGCACCGGTGCCGCGCTGATGTTCGCGCGCACGGGCGGGAACCTGATCTACGCCGGAATCCTGCTGCTGATGATGACGATCCTGGCGGGCCTCGCCGCCTTCGTCGCGCTGCAGACGTTCCGCCGCAAGCGCGCCGTCAACACGGACATGCTGGGCTGGATGGCCGCGATGCTGTTCGCCGTCGTGCCACTGCGCGGAATCCTGCCGGGAAGCCCGCCGATCGGGTCGTGGGTCGACATCGCCCTCACGGTGTGGGTGGTCTCCACACTCGTCGCGTCGCTGGCGCTGTTCGTGTTCTGCTGGTGGCGAGACAGCGAAGCACCCGCCAGCCCTGATCGCCGCTAGTCGATGCTCTGCAATTTCTTGCGGCGGCGGTAGTCTGCGGCCTTGATCCGGTTGCCGCACTCCGCCATTCCGCACCAGCGGCGCGAGAAGCCGCGGGAGAGATCGACGAACAGCCGGGTGCAGTCCGGGTTCGAGCACTCCTTCACCTTCGCCATCGCCGGGGAGCCGATCAGATCGATGGCATCCCGGGCGAGGAGGCTCAATGCGTTGCCTGGTGTGCCGGTGCTGGTCGTATCGCCCTCGCGGGTGAGGGTGAGGGTGGGCAACGGACCCGCGGCGGCGGTGTTGAGGAGGCCGACCTCGGCTTCCGTCGCTCGGTGGGTGCTGCCGGTCAGCGCCGCACCGACGGCGCTGTAGATCGCCTCCCGGAGGTGCCGTGCGTCGCGGACGCTGTCGGCGGACGGCGGTTCCATCTCGTCGCACAGGTTCGCCCCGGCCACCCACCGGCGCAGATCGTCCGGATTCTCGAGCAGCTCAGTGCGCAGGGTCCGGCGCCACAGGATGGTGCCGGCGAAATCCAGGCAATGCCGTCCACTCACATACACGAACTCGTTCACGTCACCATCTTGACAGGTGACGCGAACGAGTTCAAACTTCTTCCATGATCCCCGTCACCCCCTAGGGTGGTGACGCTACCGAGGGTGATTCGTCTCGGCGCCAGCGACGGGACTCATTCACACAGCGTTCTCACCAAAGGAGCCCGGATTCCATGTACGACGATGCGCGCGTCCCAGCACCGACACGAGGGCCCACCGCGCCTCCCCTGACCACCACCACGATCGCCGGCCGGATGGAACGACTGCCGTGGTGCCGTGTCCAGCGAAACCTCTTCCTGGTGATTGCCACCGCCTGGTTCTTCGACTCGATCGACCTGGGCGCCATGACCTTCCTGCTGTCACCGATCAGCCACCACTTCTCGCTCACCGCAGCACAGACAGGGGTACTCGGCAGCGCCAGCTTCGCCGGAATGTTCTTCGGAGCCGTCGGGGCCGGTGCCATCGCCGACCGATTCGGACGCCAGCGGGTCTTCAAGTACAGCATCATCGCCTGGGGCCTGGCGAGCATCGGACTCGCCCTGTCGTGGAACTTCGAATCCCTGCTCACCTTCCGATTCCTGCTCGGTGTCGGCATGGGAGCGGAGTTCCCGGTGGCCGCGGCAATCCTCGCCGAATTCATGCCCTCGTCGAAGCGCGGGCGCTACGCTGCCCTGCTCGAGGGTGCCTGGCCGATCGGCTTCATCACGGCCGGCGCGGTGTCCTACCTCCTGGTCGCCTCCACGTTCGGTTGGCGCGGATTCTTTCTCATGCAGGCCGCCCTGGCCGTGGTCGCGCTGATCATTCGGCGCAACCTGCCGGAGTCACCCCGGTGGCAGGTCTCCCGGGGGCACACGGCCGCAGCGGAACGCACCCTGGCCTCCATCGAAAGCGCGGTACGCGACGCGACCGGCCGGCCACTACCCGAGCCCGAACCCGTGCGCGGCGCGCACGGCGAGGACACCGGACGGGGAGGCTTCCGGGCACTCTTCCTTCCCGCACACAAAGCGCGCACCCTGACGGTATGGGCAGTGTGGTTTTGCCTGATGACCGGCTACTACGGGCTGACGACCTGGATCGGCAAGCTCCTGACCGACAACGGCCTCGACGTCGCCAAGAGCATCGGGTTCGTCCTCGTCATGGCCCTGTGGGGAATCCCCGGGTTCCTGTCGGCCGCGTACCTGATCGAGCGGCTCGGACGGCGTTACTGCCTGGCCGGGTACACCATCGGATCCGGCATCGCCGCCTTCTTCTACGGCCAGAGTTCGGGCACGTTCGAGCTGATCCTCGCCGGATCGTTCCTGCAGTTCTTCTTCTTCGGCATGTTCTCCTCGATCTTCGCCTACACCCCGGAACTGTTCCCCACCCGCAGTCGCGGGGCGGGAGTCGGCTCCGCCACCGCCCTGGGCCGGCTGGGTTCGGTCTTCGGCCCCATCGCGGTCCCCTTCCTGCTCGGCTTCGGCGGCACCGGACTGGTCTTCTCCACGAGCGCGGTCCTGTTCGCGATCGGCGCGCTGATCGTGCTCACCCGCCTGCCCGAGACGAAAGACGCTGTCCTCGAACAGATCCACTGACTTTCCGCACACTCCCACCACGACGAAAGCGAATCCCGTGAACACCGACGAATACCTGTACTTCCTCGACCGCGCGTTCGACGGCATGCTCGCCGTCCTCGGCGAACTCGGCGACGAGCGCGCCAATCAGGCACCACCCTTCGACGGCGCGAACTCCCCCTGGGCCATCACCTACCACTGCACCCAGGTGGCCGACTACTGGATCGGGCACCTGATCGGCGGCCGCGAGAGCAACCGTGACCGAGAGGCCGAGTTCACCGCCCGGGGAACCATCGCCGACCTCACCCGCACGATCGCCGCCCTGCGGGCGAACCTGCAGAAGGACCTCGACGGCTTCGACCCCGCTGCGCCGCTGACGAATACCCCACCCGCCGACTACGAGGGGCCGAGCCGCCAACTGACCCCGAACGGGGTCCTCCTCCACGTGCTCGAGGAACTCTCCCAACATCACGGACAGGTCGAGGTTTCCCGCGACGCCCTGTCGACCGTCCCAGTGGAAGCAGCGTTGTGACCACCTCGACGACACCCCACCCCCTGTTCCCGGGATTCGACGACCTCGACCTCGGTGCGCTGTCCCGGCGCACCGGGGTGAAATGGGCGCGCGCGGTCGAAGCCGGGGCACTCCCGTCGTGGGTCGCCGACATGGACTTTCCTGTTGCCCCGGAGATCCGCGACGCGCTAAAGGACGTCATCGACCGCGGCGACCTCGGGTACCCGAACTGGTTGGGCGGCACTCCCTTGCGTGCCGAGTTCGCCCGGCGGATGTCCGACCGCTACGGCTGGCAGGTCGACCCCGCCGACGTGCGGGAGCAGACCGATCTGATCCAGGCGCTGCAGCTGATCCTGCATCTCGGCACCCGCCCCGGGGATGCGGTGGTCATTCAGACCCCGAACTACCCGCCGTTCCTGGCGACGATCGAAACGATGGGGCGGCGCACCGTCGAATTCCCCTTCGTCGACACCGAGAACGGGTGGGCGCTCGACTTCGACGAATTCGAGCGCACCCTGGCACGGAATCGTCCCAAGGTGCTCGTCCTCGTCAATCCGCACAATCCGACGGGTCGAGTGCACACGCGCGGCGAACTCGAACGCATCGCCGAACTCGCTGAACGGTACGGCCTGCTCGTGATCAGCGACGAGATCCACGCCGAACTGATCTACCAACCGCACCGGCACATCCCGTTCGCGTCCATCAGCGAGGACGCCTCATCGCGGACCGTGACGGTCACGTCGGCCGGGAAGACCTTCAACCTCGCCGGTCTGCGCTGCGCGGTGCTGCATTACGGTCCCACGGACCTGCTGGCGGTCCGGGACAACGAACCCCCCGACCTCTACGGCGCGGTCTCGGTTCTCGGGGTCGTCGGATCCCTCGCCGCATGGCAGCACGGGCAGGCGTGGCAGGACACCCTCATCCGCGTCCTCGACCGCAATCGCGCACGGGTCTACGACGTCCTGACCCGGGCGCTGCCCGAGGCCCGGCACCACCTGCCCGAGGCCACGTATCTGAGCTGGGTGAACGTCTCGGCCCTGCCGGTGGACGATCCGATCGACCGCATCCGCCGCGCCGGGCACGTGCTCGTCGACGGCGGTGCGCCCTTCGGGAAGGCCGGTGACCGGTTCATCCGGATCAACTTCGCCACCTCGGAGGCCCTGCTCGACCGGGTCCTGTCCGGCATCACCGTCGCGCTCACCGGCGAGCACCCGGACCCCGCAGCGCCGTCCACCGAACTCGACCCCTGCACCCTGACGTAAGGACCGATGCACGTGACCACCGCCATTGCCACCACCCACGCGCCGTCCGCGGCGCATCTCTACAACCAGGGAATCCAGGTCGGCGACCTGGTGTTCTGCAGTGGGCAGCTGCCCCTGACCGCCGAATCGGGCGTGCTCGTCGGAAAGGACGATCCCCGGGCCCAGACGCGTCAGGTCTTCGCCAATGTGGCCGCGGTGCTCGCGGCGGCAGGCAGCTCCCTCGAGCACGTCGTCAAAGCGACGATCTTCCTCACGTCGATGGAGGATGTCGCCGCCGTCAATGCCGTCTACGCCGAAACCTTCGCCGGCATCAAACCCGCCCGATCCTGCATAGCCGTGCGCGCACTCCCGCATCGGGATGCGCTCGTGGAGATCGAGGTGGTTGCCACGAGAGCGCCGGGTTCGGAATAGTCGAGGACATGGTGCGCCGGACCGGAAGAGTGCTGCCGCCCTGGTATCTCGCCCACGTCAACAGGGTGATCGTGGGTCTGCATCGCTTGGGCGTTCCGATGCCGATGCCCGCGCTCACCGTCCCCGGCCGGAAGACGGGCGTGCTGCGGTCGACGCCCGTCTCACCGTACGAGGTGGACGGCCGGCGCTACGTCGTCGCGGGATACGCCGAATCGGACTGGGCGAAGAACGCCCGGGCCGCCGGGCGTGGTGAGCTGACCCGGGGGCGGCGACGCGAGCGTGTCCGACTGGTCGCGCTGCCGGTGCCGGAGCGGGGCCGGATTCTCCGCGAGTTCCCGACCCGGGTGCCGCATGGGGTCACCATGTTTCTCAAGGCCGGGACGGTCGCGAACTCCTCCCCGGAGGCGTTCGCGGCCGCCGCGGACCGGTGCGAGGTCTTCCGCATCGAGCCGCTCGACTGACGCGGTCACCGAACCTCGAGCGTGCCCACCATGTTCGGATGATAGGTGCAGTGGAACGCGAACGTGCCCGGCTGACCGGGGACGGTGAACGTCGCGGTCGCACCCGGTTCAACCTCCACGTCGAACAGGTCGCCGGTGTCCGCCGTCACGGTGTGTTCGGCGGTGTCGTCGTTGCGGACGGTGACCTCTTCTCCCGGCGCGAACGTGCCGGGCAGGGTGTACGTGAAATCGGAGATCACGATCTCCCGCTGAGCCCCCGCAGGCATCGACATCGGCATCGACATGGACATCGACGGCATGCCGGACATGGGATGGTCCCCGCCGTACGCCGTTTCCGCCGAACCGGACGAGTCGTCACCGTCGCTTCCGCACGCGGCCAGCGCGAAGACGGCCAGCAGGATCGGCAGGACAAGTGTCAGAACGCGTTTCATGGTGTCGCCTCCGGATGACGGTGAGAACGGATGCCCGACGCCCCGCTCCTCGCGGGAGTAGTACCCGTTTTCACGGCCTGCACCCCTCGGTGTGCCCCGTGACTCGTCAGCCGCCGTTCAGCGCCTCCTGCGTCTCGAGGTTCGCCACCGGGGTGCGGAGCGAGGCGACGGCGTCCGCGTAGAGCGAGGACTTGATCTCACCCAGTGTGCGTCCTCGGGTCGCGACGAGGCCCTGCGCATGTTCGACCGCCCTGGTGAGCACGTGCTGCTCGGGGGCGACCTCGTCGACGAACCCGAGTTCTCTCGCCGCGACGCCACCGTACCGACGGCCGGTCACCAGGGCGGTGTGCACGGCCCGCGCGGGCAGGCGGGCCGCGAGCAGCGCAATGCTGCCCGGCGCGTAACTCGCCCCGATGGTGATGCCCGGCAGGCAGAAGTAGCCGCGGTCCTCACGCATCACCCGGTGATCGTGGGCCGCCGCGAGGATTGCGCCGCCGCCGAAGGTGTGCCCGGTCAGCGCGGCCACGGTCGGCAGGGGGAAGGTGAGGATCCGCGCGAACAGGGCCTGCACACGGTCGATGTAGGAGTTCAGCTTGTCGGTGTTGGCGACGACCCAGGCGGTGTCGAGACCGGTGGAGTAGAACTTTCCGAGCCCTGTCGTCACCAGTGCGGCGGGACCGTCGTGTTGCTCGACCTGATCGAGGAGGCCCTCGACTTTGTCGATCCAATCCGGGTGGAAGGCGTTCTCGCTGTCCGGTTCCCCCTCCTCACCGAAGTACAGGACGAACACATCTCCCGAGCGCTCCACGTAAGGCATGCGGCGAGGCTACCCGGAGGCGGGCGCGTCGCGCCCCTCGAGCACGCACACCTCGGTGGGTGAAGTTTCAACTGTCGCGGGGCCGGGTATGTCGATCGTCAAACAGCTGAGGCGGTGGACGATGAAGAGCGGAACAGGCATTGCCGACACCCGCACCGTTCGGGACTACATCCACACGGTTGCCAGGAGCGTTCACGCCGACTCCATCGACTGGTGGGACAGCGACGGCATCGAAGTCGTCCTCGTTCTGCCGCTCCGGTTGCATTATCTGCCGGGACGCAACGCGGTGCTGGCGTGGAACCGGACCTTCGGCTGGTCGCTCGGCGTCGAAGGATTGGGCCGCCGCAGCGTCATCGTGATCGCCGGCCTCGGTATCGGGCGGATGCCGTCACCCGCCGTGTGCGCGGAACGCGCGGTGGAGTTGATCGACGACTACTGCCGCTCGACACCCGCATCACCGGTTGCGCCGACAACCGGTCCCGGCACATCGATCGCCGCGGATCGGTGTCCTCGCATCGGGCGGGACGCTACCGGCAGCGGACGGCGGGACAGAGTCGTCCGCCGGCCGTGACCACGGCCGCCGGGGGCCACGACGACAGCGTGGCCCAACCGCATTCCCCCGCGCAGGAGCAGCCGATCATCGCCGCGGAGGAGGGCGCGGCGCGCATCAGCACGGCGGCGCATCCGCTCGGGAAGCCCGGACCGCGGTTCGATCGCCGGTCCCCGTTCTTCATCGGGGTGGCCGGAGCCGCCGGTGTCGCCGTCACGTACGCCCTGATCGAGGTCGTTCTCGCGGCCCGCGGGGTGCTGGTCCTGATCGCCGTCGCCGCATTCCTCGCGATCGGCCTCGAACCCGCCGTGTCCTGGTTGGTGCGGCACGGATTTCCCCGATGGGCGGCGGTCGCAACGGTTTTCGTCCTCTCTTTCGCCGTGCTGGCCGGGTTCCTGGCCGCGGCGATCCCGCCGATGGTGACGCAGGGCGGCGCCCTCGTGCACAACGCCCCGGACTACCTGGGGCACCTCGAGCAGAACTACCCGGTGCTGGGGGAACTCAGCACCCGCTTCCATCTGCAGGACGAACTGCGCCGGGCACTCGATGCGGGCAACGTACCGATCGTCGTCGGCGGGATCGTGGGTGCGGGCAAGTTCGTGTTCAGCGCCATCAGCGGCACCGTGATCGTGGTCGTGCTCACCGCCTATTTCCTGGCCGACTTCGCGCACATCCGGTCGTCGATCTACCGCCTGGCCCCGAACTCGCGGCGTCCACGCACGATTCTGATCGGCGACGAAATCTTCGCGAAGGTCGGCGGATACGTGCTCGGGAACCTCCTGATCTCGTTGATCACCGCCGTCCTCACGTTCGTGTGGCTGGTCGCCTTCGACGTCCCCTACCCGTTGCTGCTGGCCGTCCTGGTCGCCGTGCTGGATCTGATTCCGGTGGTCGGATCCACCCTCGCCGGTGTCGTGGTGGCGCTGGTCGCCCTCACCGTGTCCCTGCCGGTGTCACTGGCCACCATCGTCTACTTCATCGCCCTCCGCCTGTTCGAGGACTACCTTCTCGTTCCCCGCATCATCGGCCGAACCGTCAAGGTGCCCCCGATGGTCACCGTCGTCGCCGTCCTCATCGGCGGCGCACTGCTGGGGATCGTCGGGGCGCTGCTCGCGATACCCGTCGCCGCCGCCGTTCTGCTTCTCGCCCGCGAGACGGTGTTTCCGCAGCTCGACCGCGGCTGAGCAGGCGGGGCACGAAAACGGCCGTGCGGAAGAAGTTTCCATGTTCTGCTTACCCTGGAGACGTGGGATGCGCCGGGGCATGCTCGGGCCGTGTCCCGAGCATGGAGAAAGAGGCGCTGAATGTCGGTGATGAGTCCCACCGAGGCGATGTTCGTGCTGTTCGAGACGCCGTCGCATCCCATGCACGTGGGTGCGCTCGAACTGTTCGAACCACCGCGCGAGTCGGGGCCCGATCATGCCCGGGCCATGTTCGAGGCGTTGATCTCGCACGAGGACGCGTCGGACACGTTCCGCCGGCGCGCCGTACGCCCGCTCCGGGGCGCCAGTTATCCCTGGTGGTCGTTCGACGACCGCATCGATCTCGGCTACCACGTCCGGCACACGGCGGTCCCGGGCCGGGGCCGCATGGAGGATCTGCTGTCGCTGGTGTCCCAGATGCACGGCATGCCGCTCGACCCGCAGCACCCGATGTGGGAGATGCACGTCATCGAGGGGCTCGCCGACGGACGGACGGCCGTGTTCTCGAAGATTCACCTGTCGCTGATGGACGGACCGGCCGGGCTGCGACTTCTCCATCACGCCCTGTCGACCGACCCCGACGCCCGCGACTGCCCCGCACCGTGGACGCCCGGGGTCGCCGGCACGCCGCGGCGGGAATCCGTGCTGCCGGTGGCCATGGTCCGGGCCGGCGTGCGGGCCGCCACCAGCATCGTCGGGGTGTTGCCTGCGCTCGCGAAGGTCGCGTACGACGGCGTCCGCGAGCAACATCTGACCCTCCCCCTGCAGTCACCGCCCACGATGCTCAACGTTCCGGTCGGCCGGGCCCGGAAACTGGCGGCACGGTCGTGGCCGATCCGGCGCCTGGTGTCGGTGGCCACCGCGGCCCGCACCACGATCAACGCGGTGGTGCTCGCGATGTGTTCGGGGGCGCTGCGCCAGTATCTCCTCGAGCAGTACGCGCTGCCGGACGCGCCGCTGACGGCGATGCTGCCCGTGCCCCTCGACCTCGGCGGCACGATGATCGGTCCGCGCGGCCGCGATCACGGCGTCGGCGCGATGGTCGTCGGCCTCGCCACCGACGAAGCGGATCCGGCGGCACGCCTGGCTCGCATCAGCGAATCGGTCGAGCACACCAACCGTGTGTTCGGCGCGCTGAGCCACACCCAGTTCCAGCTGATGAGCGCGCTGGCGATCAGCCCGATCCTGCTCGAGCCGGTCCGCCGGTTCGTCGACGACACTCCCCCGCCGTTCAACGTGATGATCTCGTACATGCCGGGCCCGTCGAGGCCGCGGTACTGGAACGGCGCCCGCCTCGACGCGGTCTATCCGGCGCCGACGGTCCTCGGGGGTCAGGCGCTCAGCATCACCCTCACCAGCCGGTCCGGTCAACTCGACGTCGGCGTCGTAGGCGATCGGCACGCCGTCCCCCATCTTCAGCGGATTATCACGCACCTGGAGACGTCGCTCAGCGACCTCGAGCACGCGGTCGCCGCGTCCGGCACCTGACCCTAACCGGGCGGCTGCCGCAGGGACGTGCGGTTCTCCGCCCAGCACCGGGTGACGTGATCGCCGACGAGGTCGTCGAAGGCCAGGCAGGCCGCGGCCCCCAGCAGGATGTCGTCGGCTACTGCGGGCCGGGCCGCGACCAGCCCGCCGGCGAGGTCGCGGCAGACGATCTGTTCGTGCACGGAGTCGGCCTCCACGTGCTCGTCGAAGAACAGGGTGGCCGCCTTCCCGAATCCGAGGCGGCGCAGTCCGGCGGCGTACTTCTTGCTCGGCAGTGCGGACGTGGTCTCCACCGCGCACAGGTGCCCCACCAGGGCCCCGAGACGACCGCGGTGCAGGCCGAACAGGGACAGCGCGTTGAGGGACGCCAGCGTCACGGCGGGCACCGCGTCGATGTAGTGCGCGTAGTCGCCGGACAGCCCGAGCTCGCGCATCGTGGTGGCGAACAGCGCCGAGTGCATCCTCTCGGGCCTGCCGCCGCCGTATTCGTCGGACTGCACCTCCACCAGCGCCGCTTTCGGTGCGCCCGCGAGCCGCGGAATGCCGAGCGTGTGCACGTCGGCCTCACGCAACTGGTTCAGCGAACGGTGGATCAGCAACTCCCGGAACTGGGTGAGATCCGCGTCGTGGGCCATGTGACCGGACAGCCCCGGCGCCGTGCTGGGGGCGGTCATCGCCCACAGCGCTGTCACCACGTCGTCGGCGCCGGTCGGCGCGTCGGCGACGTCACGGATCGCGGCGTCGAACGGGACCTCGAGCGCCGATCGGGCGGCGATCAGGTCGCTGTTCCACTCCCACTCGTCACCGACACCGGTGATCCCCTGCAGGTGCAGTTCGTAGAGCGCGGTCAGGCAGATCTGCGCGTCCTCGTCGACGAGGAAGGCCCGGGGACTGTCGCGCGCCGACGAGGCGAGGGAGCGTGCCGCCGCCACGAACGGTTCGGCATCGGCGCCGTCGGCGCGCAGAATGGAGAACAGGAGATCGCTGACGGGACCGCGCGGCTTCGGGAAGGGCATGGACGTTCCCGATTGCGCCACCGTGTCCGACGTCGACCGAGAGTGCAAAGTAGTCATATGAACTCCATTCCCATTCCCGGGGCCGACGAATCTGCCGTGGCCGACGAGTCCGACGTCACGATCACCGTCTGCCCTGATGGTCCACTCCTGGTGCGGGGTGCTGCGCGGATCCTCGACACCGACGGTAACCCGCTCGGCGGCGGCCGGGCCACCGTGGCGCTGTGCCGGTGTGGGCGGACGAGCATCGCTCCCTTCTGCGACAGTTCGCACAAGAAGCGGCGTCGCCCGTAGGACTGTTCCGCATCAGTTCTGCTTCCGACTCTGCGCACGGCGGCGCGCGATCACGAACGTCACGACGCCGACAAGGATCACGATGGCGATGATTTCCATCCGTACCGGTTACCCACTCCGCGGAAAAGCTACGCCGGGCTCCCGCTGTGCCGCCGGACGCGCCGTCGAGAAGTGCAGTGGGACTACCGAAAACGCGAACGGCGCGACATCGGCGGTGATGGTGGGGTGAGAAACGCGTCCCCGTAATTGACACCATGGGGTAACGTCAGAGTCCTGCACGGTTGAGCCCCCAGCCGCAATGGACGGGCACGGTTCACGCGCCTTATTTCGTGCCTGTCTCCTACGTCGCTCGATCGTGAGGAAACGACATGAAATCTGTTCTCAGTGCGCTGCCGACACGCTCCGACCCTGCCGACAATTCGACGCTGTTCAGCTGGGCCGTCGAGCCCGAGCACGGGAGGCTCTCCGTCGTCAGTGCGCCCGGTGCCGGCGGAATTCTCGTCGTCCGGATATCCGGTGACATCGACGTCACCACCCTCCACACCTTCGGGAACCACCTCGACGAGGCGATCAACGAACGACTTCCGTTCGTGCTCGACCTTACGGACGTGCAGTTCTTCTGCGCGTCTGCCCTACCGATACTCGACATCATGGCCGGTCGCGCCCGCAGGCTCGCCGTGCCGTGGGCGGTGACCGGCAACACCGCTCTTCGCAGGCCGTTGACGGCAATGCACATGGCTGCACAGATCCCCTTCGGCGCCGACCTCGAGGACGCCTTCCGGCTGGTCACCGAGGCAATTCACCAGGGTGGGCGCTCGGCGTGAAAGACACTGCTCCGTACGGCACGTCCGACTTCGTGGTGGTCGCCAACCGACTGCCCGTGGACATGGAGACACTCGACGACGGGACGACACGCTGGAAGCGGAGCCCGGGAGGCCTCGTCACAGCCCTGGAACCGATCCTTCACGACCGGGAACGCGGTTCCTGGGTGGGCTGGCCCGGTGTGCCCGACACGAAGGTCGAACCGATCGTCTCCGGCGGGATCGACCTGTACCCGGTGGAGCTGAGCTCGGCCGAGGTCTCGTTGTACTACGAAGGATTCTCGAACGCGACGCTGTGGCCGCTGTACCACGACGTGCTGGTGGCGCCGGTCTTCGACCGGGATTGGTGGCACTCGTATCTGGACGTGAATCGCCACTTCGCCGAGGAGACCGCGCGCACCGCGGCTGAGGGCGCAACCGTGTGGGTGCAGGACTACCAGCTGCAGCTGGTGCCCCGTCTGCTGCGGGAGATGCGCCCCGACCTGACCATCGGGTTCTTCCTCCACATCCCCTTCCCGCCCGTCGAACTGTTCATGCAGTTGCCGTGGCGCAAGGAGATCGTGGAGGGGCTGCTCGGCGCCGATCTCATCGGCTTCCACCTGCCCGGCGGCGCCAACAATTTCCTGTTCCTGGCGCGCAGGCTGCTGGGACTCGACACCACCACCGCAGGCGTCGGCGTGCGCAGCGCACTCGGTCGGGTGACACTCGACGACCGGGTCGTGCAGGTCGGAGCGTTCCCCATTTCCGTCGACTCGCGGCAACTGGTCGAACAGGCCACCGATCCCGCCATCGTCGAACGGGCCGCCGAGATCCGCCGCGAGCTCGGGAACCCCCGCAAGATCCTCCTCGGAGTCGACCGACTCGACTACACGAAGGGCATCGACCTGCGGCTCTCGGCGCTCGGTGAACTGCTCGACGAGGGCCGGCTCGATCCGTCCGACACCGTGATGGTGCAGCTCGCCACCCCGAGCCGTGAACGCGTCGAGCACTACATGAAGATGCGCAGTTCCATCGAGGAGCAGGTCAGCCACATCAACGGTGATCACGGTCAGATCGGCCGGCCGGTCGTGCACTACCTCTATCAGCCGGTCGATCGCAGCGAGCTGATCGCGCTGTTCCTGGCCGCCGACGTCATGCTGGTCACCCCGATGCGTGACGGGATGAACCTCGTCGCGAAGGAGTACGTCGCCTGTCGAGCGGATCTGGGTGGGGCGCTGGTGCTCAGCGAGTTCGCCGGTGCCGCCGCCGAACTCCGGGGCGCCTACCTGGTGAACCCGCACGACCTCGACGGAGTGAAGAACACGATCATGGCCGCCCTCGACCCGGACCGGGAGCAGGGACGGCGCCGCATGTCGCGGCTGCACCGCCAGGTGCTCGACCATGACGTGCACCGCTGGGCGCAGTCGTTCCTCGGCGCGCTGTCTCCGGTTGCCGGCGACTGATCAGTCGCACTACCCCCGTCGTATCTCGGCAGAGGCCGAAGGAGTACCCATGATTCGCGTTGCCTCCGTCCCGGAGTCACACGTCTACGTTCGTCATCTGGCCGACCCGGACGGAGGCGGCGACGTCGTGCGTCTCCCCGATCCGGTCCCGGCGGACGGTCGCAAGGTCCCCGGCGGATGGTGGCCGCCGCTCATGCTGGATCCGGGATGGATCAGCCGCCACCATCGCGACTTCGACGTGTTCCATATTCATTTCGGGTTCGACGCCATCGATCCGGCCGAGATGAAAGACATCGTCCACGAACTGTCCGTCCGCGGAAAGCCGCTGGTGTACACGGTGCACGACCTCCGCAATCCGCACCACCCGGACCCCGAGCCGCACCTCGAGATCTTGGACGTACTGGTGCCTGCCGCCACCGAACTGGTCACCCTCACCGACGGCGCGGCCGCGGTTGTCGACGCGAACTGGGCCCGCATCGCGACCGTTCTCGACCACCCGCACGTCGTGGAGCGGCCTCTGATCGAGCGTCCCCGCCCGGACTCGGACGAGTTCGTGGTCGGCGTCCACGTCAAGAGCCTTCGCGCGAACATGGATCCGTTCCCGGTACTGGACACCCTGGCCCGGACCGTCTCCGGGCTACCTGGAGCGCGTCTGCAGATCGACGTCCATGACGAGATCTTCGAACCGGGCAATTACTGGTACGCGCCGGACGCGGCGGCGCGACTACTGCAGTACCGAGATGCCGACTGCGTCGAGGTGCGTGTCCACCCGTATTTCTCCGACGACCAGTTGTGGGACTATCTGTCGTCGCTGTCGATCTCGGTGCTGCCGTACCGCTTCGGCACCCACTCCGGATGGCTCGAGGCGTGCCACGACCTCGGCACCGCGGTGGCTGCGCCGACGTGCGGCTTCTACTCGCAGCAACAGGACTGCGCCACTTACGGATTCGACGAGGAATCCTTCGACGCGACCTCGCTCGATCGAGCCATCCGCACCCTGTACGGGTCCGAGACGGCCCGGGCGACGTGGGACGCGCGCGCAACACAGCGGCGCCTCCTCGCGCGTGCACACCACGACCTGTACGAAAGAGCGCTGTCGTGGCGTGCACTGCCGTGAACGGCGATGCGCTCCGCATCGCCCTGATCGCCTCGAGTCGGCACCCCATCCGGCAACCGTTCCCCGGCGGCCTCGAATCGCACGTCTGGCATCTGGCGCGACGCCTGTGCGCCGACGGGCATCGGGTCAGTCTCTTCGCCGGACCAGGATCCGATCCGGGCCTCGGTTGCGCGCACCTGACGGTGGAGACCTTGGCGACGAGTGTCGCCGCCCAGCGGGACGTGTCCATGCCACCGATGGACTTCCTGCGGGAGCACCATGCGTACCTGCGGTTGATGCTCGATCTCGCCGGGCCGCTGGCGGGGTCGTTCGACGTGGTGCACAACCACAGCCTGCATTACCTTCCCGTAGCCATGGCCCCCGCGGTTCCGATACCGGTGCTGTCGACCTTGCACACACCGCCCACTCCGTGGCTCGAATCAGCTCTCGCCGTCCGGGCCGGCACTGACGCACATTTCGTGGCCGTGAGCAGGCACACCGCGGCAGCGTGGAGTCACACCGTCGAGCGTATCGATGTCGTGCCGAACGGTGTCGACGTCGATGGCTGGCCCGAAGGGGCCGGCGGCACGGACCTCATCTGGTTCGGCCGACTGGTACCCGAGAAGGGTGCGCACGTCGCGGTCGCGGCGGCGCGCCGCGCGGGCTTCGCGATCCATCTCGCGGGACCCATCAGCGATCCGGCCTATTTCGAGAGCACGATCGCACCCCTGCTGGGTGCCGACGTGACCTATCTGGGGCACCTCACCCAGCCCGAGTTGGCGACAGCGATCGGTCGTGCGGCGGCGGCCGTGATCACTCCACTGTGGGACGAACCCTACGGGCTGGTGGTGGCCGAGGCGCTCGCCTGCGGCACACCTGTCGCCGCGTTCGCGCGCGGCGGTATCCCCGAGGTGGTGTCCGCCGACTGTGGTCGCCTCGTCCCGCCCGACGACGTCGATGCCCTCGCCGACGCGATACCGCGGGTCATCGCGCTGCCACGTGGGTCGGTGCGAGCGCACGCCCGGGCGCACTGCTCCGAACGCCGCATGGTGGATGCCTACGTGAGCATCTACCGTCGGCTCGCGGCGAACCGTGTCCGCGCCGACGGCGAGCGGCGGGAGGCGTCGTGATCGGCTACTACATCCATCACCACGGGTCTGGGCATCGGATGCGCGCGTCGAGTATCTGTGCGGCTCTGGACACGCCCGTCACCGCGCTGTCCTCGGCGCCGATCGCTCCCGGCGCCCCGTTCGCCGACAGCGTCTCCCTGGCGCGCGACGACCGTGGTTCCTCCCCCGAGAACCCCACCGCCGACGATGCTCTGCACTGGGCACCCGTGCACGACGTCGGGCTGCGGACTCGCATGTCCCGCATAGCGTCGTGGGTCGACGAGACCCACCCCAGCCTGCTCGTCGTCGACGTATCGGTGGAGGTGGCGGCGTTCGTTCGGTTGCTGGGCGTGCCCGTGGTGGTGATCGCGATGCCCGGCGAACGCACAGATCCAGCCCATCACCTCGGCTACCGGCTGGCCGACCACATCGTCGCCGCATGGCCGCAGGCAATGTACGACCCGGAGTGGTTGCGGGAATTCGCGCACAAAACCACCTTCGTCGGAGGAATCAGCCGGTTCGACGGCCGCGCACCCGCCGGCGGCCCCGACTCGGCCCGCCCGCGGATACTCGTTCTCAGCGGTGCCGGGGGCACCGCGGCGACGCTCGCCGACGTCCGTCGATGTGCACACCGTCACCGCGGATACCGATGGCAGGCGCTCGGGGTTCCCGGGGCACCGTGGGTGAACGACCCGTGGCCGGAGCTGTGCGGTGCCGATGTCGTCGTCTCCGATGCCGGCCAGAACTCCGTCGCCGAGATCGCCGCCGCGCGCCGCCCTGCGATCGTCATCGCCCAGCCGCGGCCGTTCGGCGAACAGGAGGCCACAGCGGACGCACTCGCCCGCGGAGGACTGGCCGTGACGGTACCGCACTGGCCGGAGCTGAACCGGTGGCCGGCCCTCCTCGACCGGGCACTCGCCCTCGGCGGCGAACGCTGGGTGCGCTGGCAGACCGCGGGCGCCGCCACCCGCGCAGCGGCAGTCATCGACAGTCTCGCGAAACGGGCGGAATCGGTGACATGAGGGTCGCGGTCGTGACGATCGCCGCGCACCGGGACCGTCACCTGCGGATGCAGCTGCGTTCCCTCGGGCGGAGCCGGCGCGCCTGCGACGACCACGTCGTCGTCGCGATGGGTGACCCGCGGACGATGGACGCCGTCTCCGAACATGGACACGCGCGGGGAATCTGGTTGGACCATGACGAGGGACCACTGCCACTGGCGGCCGCACGCAACATCGGCGCGGCGGCCGCACTCGCCGGCGGCGCCGATCTGCTGGTGTTCCTGGACGTGGACTGCATGGCCTCCGAGGAGCTTCTGGGCCGCTACGTGTCGGCGGCCGAGCAACCGGGCAATCGGTCGGCCCTGCTGTGCGGCCCCGTGACGTACCTTCCGCCGCCCGGTCCCGGAGGATACGACCTCGACGGGCTCGACCAGATGCGATCCCCGCACCCCGCGCGCCCCGCGCCGCCGAACGGGTCCGTGACGGCGGGAACCGATTTCGATCTGTTCTGGTCGCTGTCCTTCGCGGTCGGCTGCGCGACCTGGCAGCATGTCGGCGGGTTCTGCACCGACTACTCCGGCTACGGCGGGGAGGACACCGACTTCGCGCAGACCGCCCGCGCCGCGGGCGTCGGTCTGAGATGGGTGGGCGGAGCCGACTCGTTCCACCAGCATCATCCGGTGTCCGATCCGCCCGTCGAGCACCTGCGCGACATCCTCGCCAACGCCCGCACCTTCCACCGCCGCTGGGGGCGGTGGCCGATGCGGGGCTGGCTGAACGCGTTCGAAGCCGGCGGTCTGATCGAGTACGACCGCGACCTCCATGAGTGGGTGATGTCGTGACCTCACTCGGGATTCGTCGTCACCGATTCGACGATGCGACGCGCCACCTCCGCCAACTTGATGTGTTCCTGCTGCGACTGCGCGACGAGGATCTCGAACGCCTGGTCCGCGGAAACGCCCCGCAGCGCCATCACGATGCCCTTGGCCTGCTCGATGACCGCGCGGGACTTCATGGCCCTCGTGAGGCCCGAGACTTCGTTCCGGGCCAGCTCCACGCTGCGGGCGCTTCTCAGCAAACCCTCGATCGCCGTCGTGTAGACGAGCAGCACCACCGCGTCGAGTTCGCTGAACCCGTGATCCCCCTGCCCGTAGATGTTGAGGGTGCCGGCGAGGGCCTCGTCGACGGCGAGCGGCGCGGACAGGAAGCTGCGCATACCGGCCTGGTCGAGATTGTCCGCGACCGACGGCCACCGGGCCGCGGCCTCCCCGAGCCGGGCCTTGACGACCTTCCGTGTTCCTGCGACACCGAAGTAGTCGCCGTCGATGGCCTGGAAGTTCTCGATGTCGATCTCACGGATCGCCTCGTCCGTGTACGCGACGGTCACTACCCGCCCGTCGCGCAGCAGCGATATCCCGGCCATGTCGGCGTCGGCGATCGCGTCCACCACCTGTTCGCAGACCCGCTGCAGTAGCAGGCTCATCTCCACCTGCGACCCGGAATTGCGATTGAACTCGTCCAACGCGGTTGCCAAGGAGCCCAATTGGGCAGCGATCGTCGCGCTGTCGAGATCGGGGGACATCGACTCAGGGTGCTCACCCACAGTCTCGGCCATTCTCGGATACACCTCAAATTCCGGGTGTAACCGACAGGACACCCACTGAACGAACGCAGCAGTTGTCTCTACCGTCGAGAAGACTTTACTCGACCCCGGGACCGTCCTCGTCCACCGATGCCGTCCCGGACGGCGAGCCGGGAGATTCCCCGGTCAGCAAGCTCAGCGCTGCAGCGGACGGCCGGAGGATGCTTCCGGCGCTCATCGACGAACCCCGGGTCAGACCGCTGTGGTAGGACACCGCATCCTCGAGGTGGCCGAGCCGTTCCTCCGCCGTCCGGCAGGCGGCGACGTGAGCGTCGCGGCTGTCGGCGAAGGCGACTTCGGATCGGATCACCTCTGCCAGAGCCTCCACGAAACGACCGCCTGTCCCCACCTCCTTCCGGCGGCGACCGGACCGGCGGCGCGTCGCACGTTGGCGCGCGCGCTCTCCGCCGTCCAGGCCACGGCGTCCAGGGCGTCGTCCAGTTGCACCCGCACCTGCGCCGACCGTTCGGCCCAACGATCGGGCCGTCCACCGGTTCCGGCGCCCACCGCGACCGCCAGGATGCGGTCGCCGAGCATCGCCGGCTGATCGGAATCGCCGTACGCCCACGAGCGCAGGCGCCGGAGCGCGGTGATGTGCAGCAGCCTTCTCTCCCTTCGTGCGACGACGACTGCCGGGTGCCCGACTCGCGGCAGCATCAACCGGCGGGGTTCGAACGCGGTATGTCCGGGTATGCCGGGCACTATGAACACCCACGTGACCGCGACCCACCTGCAGACACTTCTCGATTCGCCACTGCCGGATCCCGCCCTGATCCTGCAGAGCGGCGCCCCCACCATCGTCGATTCGGGTGAGCTGGGCGACGAGCATCAGTCCCTGGTCATCGTGACCCGGGACGAGTTGCGCGAGCAGCTCCCGAAAGACCGCGACTGCTCGCAGAGCGATCTGGAGTTCCACGCCGCGTCGCTCGAATCGACTGTCGCGGGTTTGGGTGGGTGACGCGTGGTCAGCCGCCGCCCAACTGCTCCCGCAGCCCGGACAGGGTGCGCGCCAGGATCCTCGAGACCTGCATCTGCGAGACGCCCACGCGCTGGGCGATCTCCGTCTGGGTCATCGATCCGAAGAACCGCAACATCAGCACACGGCGTTCGAGCGGCGGAAGTTTCTCCAACGCCGGCCGCACGGCGGCGTGACTTTCCACGTTCGCGAGCTCCGGGTCCTCCTCACCGAGAGTCTCGGCGAGGGGAAGGTCGTCGGGATCATCACCCATGGCCGCATCCATCGACAAGGTTTGGTAGGCATTCTTCGCGAGCAGGCCCTCGGACACTTCCCGGACGTCGAGTTCGAGTTCGGCGGCGATCTCACTGGCCGAGGGCGACCGTCCCAGTTCCTGCGACAGCTCGTCGACGGCCTTGGTGATCAATGCGTGGAGTTCCTGCATGCGCCGGGGCACTCGCATCGACCAGCCGGTGTCACGGAAGTACCGGCGAACCTCCCCCATGATCGTGGGCACCGCGTAGGACACGAAGTCGAAGCCGCGGTCCGGATCGAAGCGGTCGACGGCCTTGACCAGCCCGAGCCGGGCGACCTGCAGCAGATCCTCGTGCGCCTCGCCGCGCCCACCGAATCGGCGGGCGATGTGATCGGCGAGGGGAAGGCACCGTGTGATGACTTCGTCGCGCAGGACGGACGCGTCCCCGGACGACGCGTCCAAGGCTCGCAGGCGCGCAACCGCGGGCGCCACGTCCTTGTAGTCGTCTCTGCCGGGACGGTGCCCTTCGCCGCGTTCCGAAACCGGAGACACTAGATGGTGCCCCGGTATTTGACCAGTTCCACCGCCACGGTCCGTTCGACGGACCCGTTGCCGACGGGTCCCGCCGATACCGAAACCGCATTCATCAACGTCTCGAGCACGTGCCAGCCGAAGCTCTCCCGGTTGGGCACTCCGCCTCGGGTGAGGGGTGCACTGATCGTCACGTGCAACCCCGTCTCCGTGACGGCGAACGAACATGTCAGTTCGGCGCTTCCCGGCGCAGCCGCGATCAGTTCCGAACACACTTCGTCCACGGCAAGTTTGATATCGGCCACGTCGTCGAGCGTGAAGTCTCCCAGCACGGCGAGAGTTTCCGCGACGGCGCGCACCACAGGCAACTGTTCGAACTCCGCCGCCACACGAAGTTCCACGGGCACACCGGATCTCGTTTTCATTCGTCTAACCTCGTCGACCTCGGCCATCTGCACTCCACGTCTGTGTCGTCGGTTTCTGCGACTCTCGGCAGCGTACCCAGCTGCCGCGACCCTCAACCCGTCGGCGAACGAAAGTGCGAGCTGGGCCGAAATGCGTCCCGACTTGCCGGTTCGACGGACTCGATTCGGAGGGCTCAGGCGACCCGGACGTCGCGCGCCTGGTTGCCGGTCTCGGTGCGGCAGACGGTGAAGCTGACGCGCTGCCCTTCCTCGAGAATGCGGTGACCGTCGCCGGCGATTTCGGAGGCGTGCACGAAGATGTCGTCGGATCCGTCGGCCGGAGCGAGGAAACCGAAGCCCTGTTCGGCGTTGAACCAGCGCACCGTGCCCGTGCGCAGTGCCTCCGACCGCCCGGCAGGCAGTGTGTACCCGGCGCTCATCGTTCCGCCCTTCGATCGGCCAGGCCGTGGAGGGCAGCTCCGCCCCACAGACTCGCAACGAGCAGAACCACAAGCAGAGCCACGTTGAGCATTGCTCCTCCTCGGCGTATGCACGGTCGACCCCTGGTCGAATCAGACCGAAAATAATGCCTCTCTTGCGGGTACGGGGCGATTCGGGCGGAGCCTTTGCACAATCGAGATCTGCCGGGCCCAGCGCATCCTCTCCGAACACCGCAGAAGATCTGATTTGCCCGACATAGATTTTGTAGTACGGTCGAGTGGTCGGAACTTCAGCAGTCGAATCAGAAACGTTGGTCGACGCGAGCGCGGGTTGCGGCGAGGCAGGTGCTGGTGATTCGAGACTGCTCACCACGGGTACGCGGTGAGTTCAACCGGCGCCCCGCCTCTCGAGCAACCGACGGGGGCACCGAAGCCTCGAAGTTCCGCAGGCAGGTATGTAGCGAAAGAGAGGACCGAGAATGTCGAAGTTCACCGTGCCAGGTCTTTCCGACGATCAAGGCGCGCGAGTCGCCGACATACTTCAGAAACGGCTCAGCGCTTACAACGATCTGCATCTGACGCTCAAGCACATTCACTGGAATGTGGTGGGTCCGAATTTCATCGGCGTGCACGAGATGATCGACCCGCAGGTCGAACTGGTGCGCGGCTACGCGGACGCCGTCGCCGAACGCATCGCCGCGCTGGGGAAGTCGCCCGACGGAACCCCGGCCGCCATCGCCCGCGACCGCACCTGGGACGACTACTCGGTGAAGCGCGATACGGCGCAGGCGCACCTCGGAGCCCTCGACCTGGTCTACAGCGGTGTCGTCGAAGACAACCGCAAGGCGATCTCCGAGACGGGCGATCTCGACCCGATCACCGAAGATCTTCTCATCGGGCAGACCGGCGAACTCGAGAAGTTCCAGTGGTTCGTCCGCGCCCACCTCGAGAACTCCGGGGGCAGCCTGTCCAACAACGGCGCGCACTCCGAGAAGCAGGCAGCCGCGCAAGCGCGGTGAGTACTGCCGAATCTCCCGTCCACAACCGAAAGGTGACGAACATGGCTGAGAACAACAGCGGTCCGGCCGAGGCCGTGAAGGGCGTCGTCGAAGACGTCAAGGGTAAAGCGAAGGAAGCCGCGGGTGCGGTGTCCGGTCAGGACGATCTCACCCGCGAGGGCAAGGCGCAGCAGGACAAGGCGGCCGCCCAACGCGAGGCCGCCGCAAAGGAAGCCGAAGCGGAGAAGGCCCGAGGCAAGGCCGAAGCGCAGGAAGCACGCCAGCGCGCCGAACAGTGAGACGGTGCGGGCCGGATCACGATCGGCCCGCACCGAGCGTCTCTTCTCCGAGTGGAATCGGCCGGCGCCGGTCACCACTCCCCCCCGAAAGGACTGATACGTGCTAGGACTGGGAATTCTGGGCTGGATCATCATCGGCGGCCTCGCCGGGTGGATCGGCAGCAAGATCATGAAGACCGACGCTCAGATGGGAATCATCCTCAACATCGTCGTCGGAATCATCGGCGGCCTCCTCGGCGGCTTCATCCTCAGCCTCTTCGGCACCGACGTCGAAGGCGGCGGTCTCTGGTTCAGTTTCTTCACCTGCCTACTCGGCGCGGTGATACTCCTGTTCCTGGTCAGGCTCGTCACCGGACGAAGCACGGCCGGGCGACGCTAGTCGGCCCGTACTCCGGAACCGGGTCTGCCCATCGCACGATGGGCAGACCCGGTTCTGTGGCTCTCTCCCCGTATTCCCCGCGAAATAGTGCCCTCACCGCCGGTGATGGGGTACTCCAGAGGGATGGACAGTCGAGGACTGGATCGCGACGATGCGAACTGGAACTTCCGCGCCCGGCACGAGACCGAGACTCAACGGCTCGACCGGAACTGGAGTGGCCTTCTGCAGGAACTGCGTGTCGTGCAGACCGGCGTGCAACTGCTCACCGGCTTCCTGTTGACGTTGCCGTTCCAGCAGCGTTTCGAGGACCTCTCGAACAGCGAGGTCGCCATCTATCTGGCGACCGTCGCACTGTCGGTGACGTCGACCATGCTTCTGGTGGCCCCTGCCGGCCTGCACCGCATGCTCTTCCGCCGGCACGCGCTCCCGGATCTCGTCTTTGCCTCGCATCGCCTCGCGATCTGCGGCATCGCCACCCTCGCGCTGGCGCTGATCGGTGTGGTGGCGTTGATCTTCAGCTTCGTGATCTCGCCCCTCGTCGGAGCCCTCGCCGCCGCGGTGGCCTTCGCCATGTTCTGCGGACTGTGGGGATTCGCTGCGATCCTGCAGTCGCGGCATCGCTCGACCGACGGCGACTCCGCAGACCGGTGAGCACGGCGGAAGACCATTCTGTTTCGCCCGGAACGCTCCCGGGTAGGCGGAGCGGAGACGAGGAAGGAGCACGGACATGACCGATATCCATCGCGCCGATTCCGCGCGGGTCCAACCGCCCGGCGCTGCACACGATCTCGACGAGCTGTCGACGGTCCAACTCGTCGAACGACTCACCGATCAGGTAGCGGGACTCGTACGAACCGAGATGACCCACGCCCTCACCGAAGTGAAAGACAAAGGAACGCGCTTCGGGATCGGAGCAGGTGTCTCCGGAGTAGGCGTGCTGCTGCTGCTGTACGGATTCGGGGCCCTCGTCGCCACCGCCATTCTGGGACTGGCGACGACACTCGATCCGTGGCTGGCCGCGTTGATCGTGGCCGCCGTGCTGATCATCGTGGGCAGTGTCGTCGCGGCGGTCGGAGCCCGCCGCGCCAAGAACGCGCTGCCGCCCGTGCCCGAGCAGATGGCCGACAGCGTTCGCGCCGACGTCGACACCGTGAAGGAAGGTCTTCGATGACCGACCCACAGCCGCAACCGGAACCTTCCGTCGCCGAACAGCGAGCCGCACTCGCATCCACTGTGGATGCGCTACACCGCAAGGTGGACGTGCCCGCACGCGCGAAAGCCGGCGCACGTCACGAACTCGACAGGATCCGGCAGCAACCCCGCGATGCCGTGGCGGCCGGACTCGTCAGCGCATTCGTCGTTGCCTACCTCGCCGTACGACAACGCCGTCGGCACAGCCACTGAAGGAGAGCGTGATCATGACCAAAGACACTCACGGCGAGACGGACGAGCCCAAGGGTGGCCGTCCCGGTCCCGCCGATCACGGCAAGGACGGCGGCATGGCGACAAGAGAGAACGCACCCGAGTTGGCGGACGACTCCGCCGACGCCGAAACCGAGACCGACTGATGAAACTCAGATCACCGCTCGAGCACAGGAGGACTGCAGTGACGTATCAGCCGGACAACGGACCCAGCCGTGAGTTGAACTCCGAGCACCACCCGCAGGACGATGTCCACACCATGCGCAATCACGCCGGTGAGGCGATCACCGACAGCCGGAACTGGCCGGGATACATCCTCATCGCCGCAGGAATCGCCGTGCTCGGATTGACGCTGGTCGCGGCCGGGTACGGATTCGAGGGCTGGGCGCTGATCGGTGGGATCGCCTGCGTCCTCTGCCTCGTGCTCGGCACGGGGCTCGTGCTCCTCGAACGGCGTCGCGTCAAGGCCCTCGAAGGCAAGGACCTGACCGATCAGGAAGGGCATTGACAGATCCGAAGGTGGACCTTCACCGCTACCTCCAAGCTGGACGGGCTGTCCGAATACGTTCGGCCGATCCGTCCAATTCCCACCGTGTGTGACCGATGACGCCGAAGACATGGACATGTGGGCGACCCCCGACGAGTCACGCGAATACATCGTCGGGCAGTACCGCACAGCATGGGTGCACGCGGACGACACCATCCGGACTCTCCCGCTCGACGCGACGGTCGGACTTCGGCCCGACAACACCGACGTGCCCGCAGAAGACCGGACGTGGTGGCAGAGCTACCGGACCCGCCTCCAACGTGCTGCACGCGAAGCCGAGCAGCACTGACGGAGGGGTCACCCGGCCGCCGGCGGAACCGTTGTCGTGGTGACGACCGGCGTGGTGGTCGTCGGTGACTCCGACACCGTGGTCGCAGTGGGTTCCGCCGCGGTAGTGGTCACCACGGATGTGTCCGCTATTTCCGCTGTTTCCGCGACGGCCTGAGGCGCCGAGGTCGCAGGTTCTGCGGCTACCTCGACGACTGTCGTGGGTTCCGGTGACGTAGTCGTCGCGACCGTCGTCGTCGGTGTCGGCGAACTGCTGGTCGTCGTGGTCGTGCCGACCGGGTTGCTCGCCAACTGAGCCTTTTTCGCGCTGTCGGTGGTGGGGGCGACCTGTGACGCTTCCGTTTCCTTCGTGGACGCAGCGGCGAGCTTCGCGGTCGACGGTTCCGCAGCGGCCGCTCGCGCTTCGCCCTTTTCCGCTTCCTGCGCCAGGTGCGTCAACCAGGCCGCAGCGTACTGGGCGGACGTCAGCGGTTTCCCGCCGGCGGCGTTCGCATCACGCCAGTAGTCGAAGTGATGGCCCGTCCCCTCCCCCAGCGTCTGCTGATACGGGTCGCTCATCGCCACCTGGATCGTGTTCTGGTTGTCCGCGATGAACCCGATGATCTCGTTCCGCACTTTCGCGGGCAGGTAGACCAGGTCGACCGCTTGATTCGACGAGATGGGACCAGCTGACGTGTCCGTTTGCGCCGCAGCGGCATCGAGCTTGTACGCAGGATCCGACACCTTGACCAGGACGTCGAGGAACGTCTCATCGGATTGCATCCAATTGTCTTGCGACTGAATGTCCGCGAACGCGGCGAGGGCGAGCTGCCCGAGCACCACCGCAAGATCCTGTCCTGTCGCCGGCGTCAGCCCGTCCTTCTGCAGAGAGTCGACGTTCAACTGCCGTCCCACGTTGATCGCGAGTTGCAGTAGCGCAATGTTCTCGGGTGCGGAGCAGGTCAGGTCGCCTTCCGAGCAGAACGATGCCACCTTCCCGTCCAGGGCACCGAAGCTGCCCGACGTGCCCGGCAATGCTCCCCGCCCGGACGTGCCCGCCTGCCCCGACTGGTACGCAAGGTCGAAGCCGTCGGGATTGCGGAATTCGTTCTCCGAACCGGGAAATGGCCCTCCCCCGAGGTTGCGGCCGGCATCCGCCAGGATGACGACACCGACAACGGACGCGGGATCGAGAATGTCGTACGAGCCGTCCTGGCCGTCCTGGTTGCCGACCTCCATCGCAACCCGCCGTGCCACATCGGCGCCCTCGCTGTAGCCGACGATCGAGAACTTCGTGTCCGGACACGACGCGTGGATCGACCGCATCACCGTTTCGGTGTTGTCGACGCCGGCGTTCACGGCGTCCTCGTACGAATTCATGTTGGCCGGATACTCGATGTAAACCGCGGCGTAGGACCCTCCGCCGACGGATTGCTGCGGCGCATTCACCACCTCGTCGATCCAGGGGCTGCTGTAGTCGCTGGAGTACGACGCGGGAAGGCGTGTGCCGTCGGGCGCCACGAGCATCCGGTTCCCCTCGCGTGGGGTGTCACCGCGGCCGGCAACGGCGATACTGACCATGTCGTAACACGCATCCGAGGCCGCCGCCGTCAAGGCTGTCGCCGTCGTGGCCGGTGAACCCGGGTTCGACCACGGTGTCGCGAGCAGCGCCGCCAGCCCCAACGCGCCGGGCGCGATCAGATTGCCTGCGATCCTTCGTCGATGTGCGACCTTGCGTGCTGAAACGCGACGTTCCATGGTCTACCCCATCCGTTCGTAGCCCGTGTCGAACACCCGAGTAGGTGTCAACGCGTTAACAGACAAGTCGCACATTGCATCAGCGGCGTTACACCTCCGCCTCGGAAGGTGTGGTTCAGGAGGCGCGGAGGTGTGTGCTCACAACAGTTTCGACCTCCGACTGTCGTCCAGTTGCGGGGAGCGGTGGGGCCGCCGACCGGTAGTGGTGTCCGGTCGGGGTGCCGAGGTCGATGAGATGGGTGCGGCCGGGGTTGTGCACCGGTCGGGCCGTCCAGCCTGGTGCTTCCTTCGCGTAGTTGCAGGCCTCGCACAGCCCGGACCCGTTTCGCGCGGTGGTCGCCCCGTGCTGTCGGCGGGAGCGGATGTGATCGTGGTGCCGGATCGGTGCATCGCACCACGGCGTACGACACGTCCGATCCCGCAGGTCGATCAGCTTTCGCAGGCTCTTCGGGAACGTGCGGGACTGCGACTCCATCGCCGTCAGCGCCCCCGAGTGCGGACAGGAGTACACCCGCCGTAGCGACGTCTCGGTGTCACGATCGACGGCGTCGGCCACCAGCTGCCGAGCGATACCGGCCGGCATCGGCCCGAACCCGTGCAGCTGCGCGGCCTCGTGCCCGCCGGCCAGCAACGTCTCGTCCGAGAGCACCAGATTCACCGCCACCGGGACACCCGACGCCACTGACGCTCCGGTGCCGCGGTCGAACAACAGATCCACCATCAGCTGATTGCGAGTCCGGCCACCACTGTCCCCGGTCGCGATCAGACTGTCCGCATCCCGCCCCAGGGTCGCCTGCAGACACACGGCCTGCTCGACCGGCATCAGCACGCTCAGATAGGCCATCGAATCCGGCGCCGGGCGTGTCGTGACCCGCCGCTCCGACACCGCCTTGCGATGCCGGGCCACGACCGCCGCGGCGTCGAGTTCCACCGCCAACGCCTTCGCCCGTGCGATCAGCCCGCGGTCACCGACCCCGTCGAGAATGGCTGGATCCGAGCACAACCGGCGGTCCACGATGCCCCGATCGGCAGCCGACAGGCATGCTGTTTCCCGCACCAACAACGTCGCCCGCCATTCGTTCAACCGCCCGGTCTGCA
>NZ_JAAXPA010000110.1 GCF_012396235.1 Rhodococcus opacus
ACCCGGCGACCCCGCCGAACACCCCCTCGCCGAAGACGCACTGCAAGCCCTCTACAGCCTGCGATGAACCTGAATCGTTAAGCCGAAGAATCCGACAGAAACAGGCAACTGACCAGACCCGCCCCCCCGATTCCTCGGCTTAAGGGACTGTCGGGATAACGGTTGAACTGGATCTGGCCGACACGCCGAGTTCCTTGGCGAGAAGGCAAGACGATGACCGAAACACTTGATCCCATGGATCAGTCGAAGATTGACCACCAGAAGTTGGCCCAGCAACTGTTGGCTCAAGCCAGGGCCGAAGGTGTCGAGTTGGTCGGCCCGAACGGGTTACTCAACCAGCTCACCGCGAACGTCCTCGAGATCGCACTCGAAGCCGAGATGGACGAGCACCTCGGCTACGAGAAGCACCAGTTCACAGGCCGAAACGGAGGTAATTCCCGGAACGGACGCCGCAGCAAGACGGTGCTCACGGAAATCGGACCGGTCGAGATCCAGGTCCCCCGCGACACCGACGCTTCGTTCGATCCGCAGATCGTCAAGAAACGCCAGCGCCGGTTGACCGGTGTTGACGAGATCGTTCTGTCTCTCTCGGCGAAGGGCCTGACCACCGGGGAAATCGCGGCGCACTTCGACGACGTCTACGGAGCATCGGTCTCGAGAGAGACGATCAGCAAGATCACCGACAAGGTGATCGCGGAGATGACCGACTGGTCCGTCCGTCCTCTCGACCCGGTGTATCCGGTGGTGTTCATCGATGCCATTCACGTCAAGATCCGCGACGGTCAGGTCGCCAACCGGCCCGTCTACGTCGCCATCGGCGTTACCACCGCCGGGGAACGCGAGATCCTCGGTTTGTGGGCCGGCGACGGTGGTGAGGGATATGGAACGCGCACAGGTTCCTTTCCGGAGTTTCGTGCTGCTGCCTGAGGTTTTCCCACTGATCGGTGTGTCGTTGATCTTCGAGGTGTAAGCCCGCGAGTTAAGGTACTGCCACGAAACC
>NZ_JAAXPA010000012.1 GCF_012396235.1 Rhodococcus opacus
CGCCGTCCTCGAGGCCATGAAAATGGAAAACCCCGTCAACGCCCACAAGGCCGGCACCGTCACCGGCCTCGCCGTCGAACCCGGCGCCGCCATCACCCAGGGCACCGTCCTCGCAGAACTGAAATAGCGTGTGAGTACTTGTCAACCGCCCGCGGTTGACAAGTACTCACGGGTGGCGGCCGTGCATGGCGGCCGTCACCCGCGCCGCGGCGTCCCGGACCATTTCACCGATCTCCGCCGTGCGCACACCCGACATCGGCCGGGACGCGTCGGCGACACACAGTACGACTGCGGGTTCACCGTCACGGTCGAATGCCGCGGCATTGATCGACAGCGGCTGGTAGCTGCCCTCCGGGTCGATGTCACCGACCACGGCATCCGCCGACAACAGTGTGCGGGCCTCTCGCAGCGCGACGGTCGAGCGATGCCCGCCCACACCGCGACCGCGGAGTTCCGACACGGCATCCGCAAGCGAATGCTGTTGCTGCTCCATGCATTCCATCGCGTATCCGCGCTCCCGGACGAGCGCGAGGGCCGGCTCGTACGTCGCCCGCAGCACGTCCACCTCGACACCCAGATTCTGCCCGCCGAGGGCATACCATTCCTCGCGCTGCTCCGGCGGGTACCAGGCCGCGATCCCCGAACCGATGGGCGGCGCGAGCAGCACCTTGTCGCCGAGCCGCAGGCCCAGCGTTCCGCGGCGTCCCCCGACCGGTTGCACCACCTCGGCGACCACCACGTCGCTTCCCGATTGCACGAACGCGATGGACGCCATGTCCGACGCGTCGGCCAGTTCGTGCATCACCGACCGCGCGAGGTCGACGACGTCCGTGGCCGTCGTCGCTGCACGTCCGATGGGGATGAGCGCGGGACCGAGACGGTAGGTCTTGCGGGTGGGGTGCCGGATGAGCCACCCCGCCTCGGTCAGCGCCACGACCATCGGATAGCAGGTCGCCTTCGCAACACCCAGGTGCCGGGCGATGTCGGCGAGGCTGCGGGGCGTCTCCGGTTCGTCCGCGAGGAGTTCCGTCAGCATCACGATCCGGTCGGTCTGCGGTGAATTTCGCGCCATGTGTTTGCATAATGCCACTCTGGCGTCGCACTGTGAACGGCGTTACAGTCGAGTCGTCTGAACGATCGCTAAATCACGTGGACCCTCCGTCACAGCCGCTGCAGGAAGTGAAACCCATGAAACGCTTCGATCTACGTCGCCGGACCGACCGACTCGATCCCGAGACGCAGTACGAAGAGATCGCTCGCATTCTCGCCACGCAGGAATTTCCCTGGGACATCAACCAGGCCCTCAGCTTCGCGCTGTTCCGGACGTACGCCGTGCCGACCATCGGGCGGTTGCTGTTCGAGACGGGTGAATTCACCGAACGCGTGCAGAAGCGCTACGACGACACCGGCCTGATCCTCGATGCCGTCCTCGAGCACGGCCTCACCAGCGATCCCGGTCGCGCCGGGATCCGCCGGATGAACCAGATGCACGGCTCCTACGACATCTCCAACGACGACATGCGGTACGTGCTGTCGACGTTCGTGGTGACCCCGGTGCGTTGGATCGACGACTTCGGCTGGCGGAAACTCACCCGCAACGAGATCGTCGGATCCACCAACTACTACCGTGCGCTCGGCAAGTACATGGGCATCAAACAGATTCCCGAGACGTTCGAGGCGTTCGAGAAATTCCTCGACGACTACGAGCGTGAACGCTTCCTCTTCGACGAGGGTGGCCGCGCCGTCGCCGACTCGACGCTCGCACTCCTCTGCACGTTCCCGCCGAACAACCTTGCGCCCGCCGCCCTGATCAAGCGATTCTCCTGGGCGCTCATGGACGATCCGCTGCTCGACGCGTTCGCCTACCGCAGGCCGTCCCGCCTCGCGCGAACTCTGTCGCGGGGTGCGTTGAAGGCCCGCGCCCGCCTCGTCCGGTTCTACCCCGTGCGCACGGTGCCCAAGTTCGCCCGCGACCTGCCGAACATTCGCAGCTACCCGACCGGGTACGAAGTGGAGAAACTGGGCACCTTCCCCAGAACCTGCCCCGTACAGCACACCAACGGTACGGTCGCGCGGGAAAACACCGCATCCTGAACCGCTTTGGAGGTGTGATCGACGGAAAGCCCTGTGTTCGAACTATTCTCGGACACTCGGCGAATGGCGGCGGGTATTACCTGGTTCTGCCGTAACGTGGCTGCGCGTAGAGACCGTCGACAGGAAGGGATTTTGTGCACTTCTCGCGAGGGACCCTGACCATTGCCGCACTGGCAGGAGCGGCCTCACTCGCTCTGGCGCCCACGGCAACCGCCGCAACCACCTATCAGATCTCCGTCGTTCCGCCGCTCGGGACCGTCTACGCCAACAATCTGGTGACGCTCGGCGCGCTGGTCACGCCCACCCCGACCGGCACCGACGGATCCACTCCGGTCGAACTCGAGATCACCGAGCCCGACGGCGACGTGAACACGCGAACCATCCCACTCACCCTCGGTGCCGGGACGGCAGCGATCCGGACGCACGAGGCCGGCCGCTACACCGCCGTGTTCACCTACGCCCCACCGAACGGCACACCCGCCGAGACGACGACGCAGTTCGACGCCGTCGCGTCACCGGGGCTGGGCCTGGGTAGCTGACCACCGGAACCTGCCGAGGCGCATCGCCGGTCAGACGCCGGCGGTGCGCCTCTTCTTCGGTTTGACGGGAGCCTCGGTGGATCCCACCGTCTTCATCGCGATCTCGACGTACTTGCGGGCCACCGCGTCCGGGGTCAGCTTGCCCTCGGCGTGATACCAGCGCGGAATCGACTGGCACATACCGAGAAGTGCCCGCGTCGTCTCCGCGGCATCCGACACGTCGAAGAGCTCCCTCTTCCTGCCTTCCTTGACGATCTCGAGGACCAGTTCCTCCACACCCTTGCGGACGGTGCGGTAACGCTGCCGGTTCTCCGGGCTCAGGTAGCGCACCTCGCTCTCGAGGGCCGCCAGACGGGATCGCATGGTCATCCGCAACACGATCGCCTCGATGACGTTCGCGAGTCGCTGCACGGGATCGTCGCCGCCGTCGGCGCTCGCGGCGTGGGCGCGCTCGAGAACGTCGCTGGTGGAGAGTTCCAGGAGCGCCAGGAGAACGGCCTCCTTGTTCTCGTGGTGGTAATAGAGGGCGGGTACCGTGACACCGACTCGGCGGGCGATGTCGCGCACCGACGTGCCGTGGAAACCGTGTTCGTAGAACGCGTCGAGGGAGGCGCTGAGGATCGGCGTCAACTTCGTGGGTTCGAGGCGGCGCCAGTCCGCTGCGTTGCCGACCTCGGTGGGCGTCGCACCCTTGGATGAGCTGACCATCAAAGACCTATCTACCGCTCGCTATGCCAGGACGGGTCAAGTGTAGCTGTTCAGATAGTCGGCGAAGGTCTGCGGCGGCCGCCCGGTGAGCGCCTCGACGTCCCCCGTCACCACTGCCAACTCACCGGCCGCGATCGCTGCGTACGAGGTCACCCACCCTGCGACCTCGAAGTCCGGCGCCCCGAAGTGGGCGCGGGACGCGTACGCCTCGTCCAGAGTCTCGTTCTCGAAACGCACCGAACGTCCGGTCACCCTCGTGATCGTCTCGGCGGCCTCAGTGAGGGTGAACGCCTCCGGCCCGGTCAGCCGGTAGGTGACGCCGTCGTGGTCGCCGTTGCCGGTGGTGAGGACCGCCGTCACGGCATCGGCGACGTCGTCGGGCGCCACCGCGCTGACCCGGCCGTCCCCGGCGGGTCCCCGGATGACGCCCTGATCGTCGGCCATCAGCGGGATCATCGACTGATACCAGCTGTCCTGCAGGAACGTGTACTTCAGCCCGCTCTCCCGGATGTGCTGCTCCGTGAAGTAGTGGTCGCGGCCGAAGGTGAACGTGCACTCGGGCGCCGCGCCGAGAAACGACAGGTAGACGATCCGCTCCACCCCGGCGGCACGGGCGGCGTCCACCACGGTGCGGTGCTCCTCGCGGCGAGTGGCGCTCTCGTGACCCGAGACCAGGAACAGCAGCCGGACGCCGTCCAGCGCGGCGGTCATCGCCGGACCGTCGGCGTACGTGGCCACCGCGAACGCGGAGTCGAAATGCTCGGCCAGCGGCTCGAGCCGCTCGGCGTTCCGCCCGATCAGCCGGACCCCGGCGCCACCGCCGAGCCGCTCGAGCACCTTGCCGCCGATCGACCCCGTGGCTCCTGTCACTGCAATGGTCATGGCCCGCATTCTCCCAGCGCCGGCCCTCTATCCTGACGCGTATGACTGAACCCGTGGCAACCGCTGACCTGGCAGACGAGATCGGACCCGACATCCGGAGCTGCGACACGCAGTTCATCCAGTTCGGCGGCCGTGAAGTGTTCTCCGGCCCCATCACCACCATCAAGTGCTTCCAGGACAACCTGCTGGTCAAGCAGACCCTCGGCGAGCCCGGCAACGGTGGCGTCCTGGTGGTCGACGGTGACGCCAGCATCCACACCGCCCTGGTCGGCGACATCATCGCCGGACGCGGCGTCGACAACGGCTGGGCAGGCGTAATCGTCAACGGTGCGGTCCGAGACTCGGCGATCCTGAAGACCCTCGACATCGGCGTCAAGGCGCTGGGCACCAATCCCCGCAAGAGCACCCAGACCGGCTCCGGTGAGAAGAACGTCCCGATCGAGATCGGCGGCGTCACGTTCAATCCGGGCGAGACCGTCTACAGCGATCAGGACGGCGTCGTCGTCCGCTGATCCGGCGAGAACCGAGCGGCGGTTCGGTATCTCTCGATGCCGAACCGCTGCGAGGCTCCGAGCGCCGACGCGATGATCCGGAGGAATTCAGCGGTCGTTCGCACGACCCGCTCCTACGGAGGGCGAACTCGATGGCCGTGTATGGGCTGGCCTGCGTGTTCCTGCTTCTACTACCCGACACTCCTGGCCTACGTCGCGAGCACCTTTGCGTACGTGATCAATCCGGCGCTCGCCGCGAACGACCTGTACACGGCCATCATCATCGTCACCCTGTTCTGGACCGGTGAACGCCGTGCACGTCTCCAGCCTGCGGCGACCGGCGAGCGAATTCCCTCGCGCGATGTTCGTCGCCATGGGGCTGGTCCTCGGAATCGTCGCGTACTGGATTCTCTCCGCCATCACCACGCAGGTGTATCTCGTGGTGCACGGGCTGATGTTCGCGCTGCGCACACCGGCCTGGAAACAGGACTGGCGGCCGACCCGCTCGCGGAGGAGGCGTGATGACCACATCCGGTCGTATGGGCCCCGACGACCAGTCCGTGAACACCGCACCGGTCGACGACCTGCACAAGAGACCCGAAAACACCCACTGGATCCTGTGTTCCGTCCTCGCCGCCGCGTTCGTCGGACTCCATCGTCGAAGGTGAGCGACTGGTGATCGCCGTGCACTGCCCGGACAGGTCGGCGGAATTCGAGTCCGCCGTCGCCGATCCGAAGCTCGTGGACGAGAATTAGGGGAACCCCGAGGAGGCGTTGATGTCCGACGAAATCCGTTCCACAGTAGCCGCGCTGATGCCCACGGCGCGTGACGAACTCGCCGAACTGGTGGCCATGCGGTCGGTGGCCGATCCGCGGCAGTTCCCACCGGAGGAATGCGTTCGCGCCGCCGAGTGGGTCAGGGACGCCTTCATCGGAGCCGGGATCGGACACGTCGAACTGTTCGAGACGTCCGACGGTTCACACGCCGTCGTCGGACACCAGCCCGCGCCGGACGGGGCCCCGACGGTACTGCTCTACTGCCACTATGACGTTCAACCGCCCGGTGACGAGAAGCTCTGGCACACCGACCCCTTCACCCTCACCGAGCGGGAGGGCCGCTGGTACGGGCGCGGCGCAGCCGACTGCAAGGGCAACATCGTCATGCACCTGCTGGCGTTGCGCGCACTCGGCACCCCGTTCCCCGTCGGGATCAGAATCGTCGCCGAAGGATCCGAGGAAATGGGCACCGGCGGGCTCGAGAACCTCGTCGAGGCCAGGCCCGAACTCTTCGACGCCGACATGATCCTCGTCGTCGACACCGGAAACGCCGCGGTCGGCAGCCCGACCGTCACCACAACGCTGCGCGGCATCGCGAACGTCGTGGTCCACGTCGAGACCCTGGCCGGGGAGGTGCATTCGGGCATGTTCGGCGGGCCCGCCCCCGACGCGCTGGCCGCCCTCGTCCAGATGCTCGCCACTCTGCGTGACGCGGACGGCAACACCGTCGTCGACGGGCTCGAGTCGGACCAGAAGTGGACGGGCGTCGACTATTCCGAGGCGCAGTTCCGCACCGACGCCGGCGTGCTCGACGGTGTGCGTCTCGCCGGTTCGAGTTCCGTCGCCGACGCCGTGTGGGCCCGGCCGGCCCTGACGATCCTCGGCATCGACTGCCCGCCGGTGGTCGGCTCGGCCGCCGCCATCCAGCCGCGCGCGTCGGCCCGCCTCAACCTGCGGGTGCCACCCGGTATGGACCCGCAGAAGGCGCAGGACGCGCTCGCCGCGCACCTCGAGAACGCCGCCCCGTGGAATGCGCGGGTGACGGTGGAACGCGAAGCGGTGGGCTCCCCGTTCCGCGCGACCACCGACGGCCCCGGATACGCGGCCCTCGGCGCAGCGATGGAGGAGGCGTTCGGGAAGGAACTCGGAACCGTCGGGCAGGGCGGCTCCATCCCGCTGTGCAACGTCTTCTCCGCCGTCGTCCCGACAGCGGAGATCGCCCTGATCGGGGTGGAGGAACCGCGCTGCCTCATCCACGCCCCCAACGAAAGTGTGGATCCCGGCGAAATCGAGAATCTCGCCGTCGCCGAGGCGCTGTTCCTGCAGAAGTTCGCGACCGCCGACCGTCAGGACTGAGAACTCACCCGAGCCGTCATCCCACCGATCTCCACGACGTCCCCGTCCCGCAACTGCCGCCCCCGCCGCACCTCGACCTCACCGTTCACCGACACGAGTCCGTCGGCGATCACTTCCTTCGCCTCCGCACCCGACTCGATGAGGTTGGCGAGCTTGAGGAATTGGCCGAGACGGATGGATTCGTCGCGGATCGGGACGGCGTCGTGAATGTCGGACATGCCTCTATCTTCCCTCTTGACCCAAATCGCGGCCCGACGGCTCACACTGAACACTGGAACACCTGTCTCCCGTGATCGGTACGTATCTCTCGCCGGGAAGGAAACGCTCGATGTCAGCTAGCACCGAGACACACCACGCGTCCGAGGCGGCCGTCCGCACCGCACCACGGCCCCGACCCGCACTCGGCTCGAAGAACGGGCGCCTGCACCAGGTTCCCCACATCGCGGGACTGATCCTGGGCGTCTTCTCGGTGCTCGTGTTCCTGTGGAGCATCTCGCCGGTACTGCGCTACTACGTGCACGTGCCGCGGGAATACGTCGACACCTACTATTTCGACGCTCCGGACACCAGCCTGTCGTGGGCTCTGGTGGTCGCGCTGCTCGCGGCGGCGCTGGCGAGCCGCAAACGCATCGCCTGGTGGCTGCTGACGATCTATCTGGTTCTGATCCTGATCACCAACGTGATCGTGAGCATCACCGACCGGAACGTGAACGCGATGGTCGCCGCCGTGGTCCAGGTGGTGCTGATCGGCATTCTCATCGCGGCCCGGCCCGAGTTCTACACGCGGGTCCGGCGCGGGGCGGGCTGGAAAGCCCTCGGCGTGCTCATCGTCGGTCTCGCGATCGGCACCCTCGTGGGCTGGGCGCTCGTCGAACTCTTCCCCGGCACGCTGCCGCAGGGTGAACGTTTCCTGTGGGCGCTCAACCGCGTGACCGCCCTCGCCGCGGTCGACAACGAACAATTCAGTGGGCGCCCGCACGGATTCGTCAACACCCTCCTCGGCCTGTTCGGCGCAATGGCGCTGCTGGCCGCCGTCATCACCCTGTTCCGCGCCCAGCGCTCCCACAATGCGCTCACCGGCAACGACGAATCGGCGCTGCGCGGGCTGCTGCTGCAGTACGGCGCGGACGACTCCCTCGGCTACTTCGCCACCCGCCGCGACAAGGCCGTCGTGTTCGCGCCCAGCGGGAAGGCGGCCATCACCTACCGCGTCGAGCTCGGCGTGTGCCTGGCAAGTGGCGATCCGATCGGCGACCCGGAGGCGTGGCCCCACGCGATCGAGGAGTGGCAGGCACTCGCGTCCCAATACGGTTGGGCCACCGCCGTGATGGGCGCCAGCGAAACCGGCGCCACCGCCTACAACAAGGCCGGTCTCACCGTGCTCCAGCTCGGCGACGAAGCCATCCTCCGCACCCGCGAATTCAACCTCAGCGGACGCGACATGCGGCAGGTCCGCCAAGCCGTCACCCGCGTCCGGCGTCAGGGCGTCACCGTCCGGATCCGCAGACACCGGGACGTCCCCGCGGAGGAGATGGCCGAAGCCATCCGGCTCGCGGACGCGTGGCGCGACACCGAGACCGAGCGCGGTTTCTCCATGGCCCTCGGCCGGCTGGGTGACCGCCTCGACGGCGACTGCCTGCTGGTGGAGGCGGTCGCCGAGGACGGCGAGATCGACGGCATCCTGTCGCTGGTGCCGTGGGGACCGACCGGTGTCTCGCTCGATCTGATGCGCCGCAAGCCGACCTCGCCCAACGGGGTGGTGGAGCTGATGGTGTCCGAACTGGCCACCACCTCGGACCAATTCGGCATCACCAAGGTGTCACTGAACTTCGCGGTGTTCCGCTCCGTCTTCGAGGAGGGCTCCCGCATCGGGGCCGGACCCATCCTGCGGATCTGGCGCTCGATCCTCGTCTTCTTCTCCCGCTGGTGGCAGCTCGAGGCGCTCTACCGCTCCAACGTGAAGTACCAGCCGGAATGGGTGCCGCGGTTCCTCTGCTTCGAGGACAACCGGGAATTGCTGCGCGTCGGATTCGCGTCGGCCGTCGCGGAAGGATTCGTGACCCTGCCCCGGTTCGGCCGCTCCGGAACCCGGGACGCCCTCGAGCACACCGGCACCCACGCCGCGGTCCCCGCCGCACTCGTCGCCGCCGAAGGACTGCACTCCGACGGCAGCGCACCCGGCGAAGGCGTCGCGCCGACCGCGACCGGACCTAAACGTCCCGAGCAGGTCCGCGTCCGGCTCGACAAACTGCCCGACCTCGCCGAACAGGGTATCGACCCCTACCCGGTCGCGTATCCGCCCACGCACACGGTGACCGAGGCCGTGGAGTCGCCGGAGGGAACGACGGTCCGAATCGCAGGGCGCCTGCTCCGGATCCGCGACTACGGGGGTGTCGTGTTCGCGGTGGTCCGGGACTGGTCCGGGGACATCCAGATCCTCGTCGACGAGGCCCGGGTCGGCACCGATCGCATCCGGGCGTTCGCCGCCGAGTTCGACCTCGGTGACCTCGTCGAGGTCGCCGGCGTCATCGGATACAGCCGCCGCGGAGCGCTGTCGCTGCTCGCGAACGAGTGGCGCATGACCGGCAAGTGCCTGCACCCCCTGCCGGACAAGTGGAAGGGCCTGTCCGACCCGGAGACCCGCGTCCGGCAGCGGTACGTCGACCTCGCCATCAACTCCGATGCCCGCCGCCTGCTCGAGGCCCGCAGCGCCGTCGTGAAATCGCTGCGCGATTCGCTCGGCGGCCGCGGCTTCCTCGAGGTGGAGACCCCGATCCTGCAGCAGGTGCACGGCGGCGCCAACGCGGCCCCGTTCCTGACCCACATCAACGCCTACAACCTGGACCTGTACCTGCGGATCGCACCGGAGCTGTACCTCAAGCGGTTGTGCGTCGCAGGAATGGAGAAGGTGTTCGAGATCGGCCGCGTCTTCCGCAACGAGGGCGTCGATTTCAAACACAACCCGGAGTTCACGATCCTCGAGGCGTACGAGGCGCACAGCGACTACGAGAAGATGATGGTGCTGTCCCGGGAGCTCATCCAGACCGCGGCGACGGCGGCGTACGGACGCGAGATCATCATGCGGCCCGGCCCCGACGGCACGCTGGTGGAGGTCGACATCTCCGGCGAATGGCCCGTCAAGACGATGCACCAGGCGGTCGCCGAGAAGCTCGGCGTCGACGTCTCACCCGAGACGCCCCTCGCGGAACTGCAACGGCTGTGCGACGAGCACGAGATCCCGTACCAGTCCACCTGGGACGCCGGCGCCGTCGCGCAGGAGATGTACGAGCACCTGGTGGAGGACTACACCGAATTCCCCACCTTCTACACCAATTTCCCGACGTCGATGTCACCGCTCACCCGGCCGCACCCCACGATTCCGGGGGTCGCCGCGAAGTGGGACCTCGTCGCGTGGGGCATCGAACTCGGCACCGCGTACAGCGAACTCACCGACCCCGTGGACCAGCGGAACCGGCTCACCGAGCAGTCGATGCTCGCCGCCGGCGGTGACGAGGAGGCGATGGAACTCGACGAGGACTTCCTGCAGGCCCTCGAACACGCCATGCCCCCGACCGGTGGGCTCGGCATGGGCGTCGACCGGGTGGTCATGCTCATCACCGGCGGCAGCATCCGTGAAACCCTCGCGTTCCCCCTGGCCAAGCCGAGGCAATGACCTCCCGTGGCCGGGTCGCCGTCGCTGCGCTGCTGATCCTCGGCGCCGTCGGCTACGCGTCGTGGCTGCTCGAATTCGTCCTCGACACCGGAATCGATCCGCTACGGGGGTTCGCGAGCGAACTCGCCGCCGCGGACCAGCCGTACGGATTCTGGTTCCGCACCGGCGACCTGCTGACCGGATGCGTCGTCGCCGTGGCCGGGGTACTGGGACTGTCGCGGTACTCGCAGGGCTGGGTGACGGCGGTCGGGTGGATCGCGCTGATCGTGTTCGCGCTCGCGACCATCGCCGATTCGCGCCTGCCGATGAGTTGCGCGGCCACCAACGACCCTGTCTGCGCTGCGCGTGAGGCCGCCGGGCACCTGCCGCTCACCCACGACCTGCACGCCGTGACCAGCGCGTCCGCCTCGACGGGAGGCGTGGTGTCTTCCCTCGCGTTCCTGTTGGCCGCGTTCCGCTACCAGTGGCCGACCTGGTTGAAAGTTTCCGGCGTGGCCGTGGCGACGGTGTTCGTCGGCGGCACGGTATGGACGCTGACAGCCGCGGGACTCCGCGGCGAACAGGACGCCTGGCTCGGACTCGGTCAGCGCGTCCAGCTGCTCGCCTTCTGCGGATGGCTGATCTTCGTGGCGCTCAGCGTGATTCACGTCACCCCGGAAAGGGCTGGTTCCACGTGAAACGTCCTGGGGAAATGGTCGCGGGAGTGCACGTGGTGGTGGACGGCGAGGGCCCACCCGTCGTCCTCTACGGCGGCCTGGGCGGGAACTGGTTCGACTGGGACGAGGTGGTCGAACTGCTGTCCGAGACCTGCCTCGTGGTGCGGATCGATCGTCCCGGGTACGGACTCAGTCCCCCGTCCGCCGAGCGTCCGTCCGCCCGTGGCGAGGCGGCGAGAATCGCCGACGTTCTCGACGCGCTTTCCGTGACCACCCCCGCGGTGCTCGTCGGCCACTCGCTCGGCGGCATCTACGTCGAGGCCTTCGCCCGGCTGTACCCCGACCGAACCGGCGGCGTGATCCTGCTGGACGCCACCGTCACGGCCCACCCGCACCGCGTGATCCCGACCCGATGGCGTGTCACGATGGGCAGACGAGCGGCCCGAACGGCCAGCAGGGTGGGGCTGCAACGCCTCCTGGGCCCCACGGTCCGCCGGATCCTGAACCACTCGACACCCCCCGGCGGGATCGCGCCGGGCACCCGTCGATGGGTCGAGCGGATCTACCGCGAGCCCGCGTACCTCGAGTCCTCGATCGTCGAGAACGCGTCGTACCCGGCGCTGGCCCAGGAGCTGGCCGCGCTGCGCGAGACCACGACGATGACGGCACCCGTCGTCGTGGCCGCGGCCCACACTGGACGCCCGACGCCCTGGGGGTCGGCGTGGATCCGCATGCAGCGACAGTTCGCGGAATTCCTCGGCGCCGCGTTCCGCGTCGTGCGTCCCGCGCACCACCACGCCATGATCGATCAGCCCGGCCAGATCGCGGTACTGGTGCGGGAGCTGGCAAGCTGATCGACGTGCAACTGCTACTGATCCGCCACGCGCTGCCCGAGCTCGTCACCGCGTCCGACGGGCGCGCGGACCCCGCACTGACCGAGGAAGGTCACGCCCAGGCCAAGCGGCTGCCTGCCGCGCTGGCCCCGTACCGCATCGCCCGGATCGTGAGCAGCCCGCAGCGCCGCGCACTCGAGACGGCGGCGCCGGTCGCCGAGGCCCTCAACCTTCCCGTCACCGAGTACGTCGGCCTCGCGGAGTACGACTACGACCTCGACCACTACATCCCGTTCCACGAGGCGGAGGCACGGGCGCCGGAGGCCTTCGCCCGGATTCGGGCCGGCGAGTTCCCCAAGTCCGTCGACGCCGACGCGTTCCGCACGCGGGTGTTCGAGTCCCTCGGCCGCATCGTCGACGAGTCCGGCCACGAGGACACCGTCGCGGTATTCGCCCACGGCGGCGTCATCAACGTGTTCCTGCAGCAACTGCTCGGGCTCGACCGACCCCTCGTGTTCCCGATCGAGTACGTCTCCGTGACCCGGGTGCTCGTCTCCCGCAGCGGCGAGCGACGGGTGGCGTCGGTCAACGAGACCGGTCACGTCAGGGACATGCTGCGTCGATAGAACCCGCGAGAACCGCACGCACGGCGATCGGCAGAGCGGTCGGCACGCCCGCTTCGGCGCCCGCACGTGCGACCGTGTCGATTGCCGCCGCGGTGAATTCCGCGCTCTGCACCGGCTCGTACTGCGCGGGAGTGTCGATTCCGACCGCGAACTCCTCGAAGCTTCCGGTCATCGCCTGAAGGAACGGCGCCGCCATTGCGGCGAGTTCCCCCGCGGTGCCGCCGGCGCCTCGGACCATCGCGGCGCCCTGCTCGAACCCGGCGAACATGGCGTACATCGCGCCGAGCAGCGCGAGGTCGTACATCGCCGCAGCGCCGGCGTCGTCGCCGACGAATACCGCACGACCGAACAGTTCCAGCACCGGCCGATTCCTGTCGAACGCCTCCGCTGCGCCGCTGTAGAGCACGAACGTGTCGCCGCCCCCGATCATGTCGGGCACCGCCATGATGCCGCCGTCGACGTACTCCACTCGCGCCGCGCCGGCCCACCGCGACATCGCACGCGCCTGCTCGGGCGTGGTCGTCGTCAGGTTCACGAGCGTTCGTCCACGCAGGTCACCGGCGACGGGCTCGATCAGCTCGTGCACCGTCTCGTCGTCGAGCACGCAGACCAGCACCAGCGGCGACGCCTGCACCGCCGCGGACACCGACCCGGCCGGGTGCGCACCGGACTTCGTCACCGTGTCCGCTTTCTCGGGCGTGCGGTTCCAGACGGTGACCGTGCGACCCGCCCGCAGCAGCGCGACGGCGATAGCCTGTCCCATGGCGCCGAGCCCGAGAACGGTGACGTCGGTGCCGGTCATGCGACACCCCGGGCGGACTGCGACGGTGCGACGATCGCCTCGTACACGCTGCCCGAACCGTGCCCGCCGAAACCGAGGTCGAGGGCGCGCCGGTACAGGTCCCTGACCGCCGCCGGAAGTCGCGAATCGATCTGCGCGTCCTCGCTGGTGGCCGTGATGTGATCGATTCCGGCGGCCATCATGGCGAGGCTCGCCCCGACGTCGGGGTACTCCCGACGGTCGATCTCCTCGGCCGCACCGTCCAGGAAGAACGGCATCTACGCGAGCAGGTCGGAGGCGTAGGGCAGGAACGTCTCGGCCTGCACCCCGGCAGATTTCATCAATGCCGCCGCATGACTGGTGCCGACCAGCGTGGTCATGAACAGATCGAGCAGTGCCTGGTACCAGAGCAGGGCCAGACCCGGATCGGCGCCGACGTACTCCGGCCGCGCTAGGAGCCCGAGCGTGTCGGACCACCGGTCGAGCACCGCGCGCGGTCCGCTGTAGAACGCGTACGCCGTGTCGTCGCCGACCAGCGGGGCCGGAACCATGATGCCGCCGGTGAGGAATTCGGCACCGTGCCGGACAGCCCATGCGGCCGCACGCTCGGCCTCGCGGGGAGTACCGGAGCTCAGGTTGACCAGGACCTTGCCGGCGAGGCGGTCGGCGGCGGGTTCGAGCAGGTCGTACATCGCCGGGTAGTGGGTGAGGCTGACGATCACCAGATCGGCGGCGTAGAGCGCGTCCTCCGCGCTGGTCGCGCGGCGGGCACCTGCCGCGACGACGGTGTCGGCGCGTGACGCGGTGCGGTTGAACACCGTGACCGGCACGGCGTGATCGAGGAGCGTTCCGGCCATGGCGCGGCCCATCGGCCCGAGCCCGACGACGGTGACGGAAGCAGTTGTGCAGGCATGATTCGCTTTCGGAAGTCCGTGCCCGAGTGACCGGGCAACGCTGCGGAGCAACGCCTTCTCCAGTCTCAGCGCGCGCACTACACTCGACAAGTACCCACTTCAAAGTCAGGTACTTACCAAAAAGTCAGTGAGGAGCGTCATGCGCCGACAGCAACGTCCCTACTCCTGCGGCATCGATGCGGCGATCGACGTCATCGGGGGCAAATGGAAGGTGCTGATCCTGTGGGCCCTTCACACCGGTGAGCAGCGGTTCGGCGACCTCAAGCGCCTGGTACCCGGCATCTCGGAGAAGATGCTGATCCAGCAATTGCGGGAACTCGAAGCCGACGCCATCGTGCATCGCGAGGTCTACCACCAGGTTCCGCCGAAGGTCGAATACTCGCTGACCGAACTCGGCGTCTCCCTCAACCGCTCCCTCGAACCGCTCGGCGCCTGGGGCGCCGAGCACATGGACCACATCGTGGCGGTCCGGGAGGTCGAGGCGAACGGGGACAACCTCGACCCGTCGAGCCGCTAGAGGCCCGGAATCCGCGGCAGCGGAGGGAGCGGCGGGGGCGGCGGAAGTGTCGGCAGCTGAATCTGCGGCAGACCGGGAATGAGTGGGCGCGGGGCGGGGGCAGGCGCGGGAGCGGGCTCCGGCACGCTTGCCTCCTCCTCGGCCGGGCCCGGAACCGACACCGCGGCGGACGGCGGTGGCGTCGACACCGGTGCGGGTGCGGGCGACGGGGACATCTGCGCGTCACTCGGCTGAGTGGCGACCGGACGTGCGTCGCCGTCGGAGCTCTGCAGGTGGCTGCCGCCGACGCCGAGGCCGAGTCCGATCACGGCGACGACAGCCAGCGCACCGCCCGCCAGCGCGCCACCGCGGATCACCGGTTTGGCGAATCCCCCGGCGCCGATGCGGTGCGACGTGCCCGAGTGCTCCTGTGCCAGCAGCGCAGCGCCCTCCGCGGCCACCAGTTCCGGCTGCGCCGGCACGATCACCGGGAGCGCGAGCCACGACTCCATCAGAGACGCGACCAGCGGAATATGCGCGCCGCCCCCGATCAGAACCACCGCGTCGGCAGCCCGCCCGGACGATTCGATCACCTCGCGGGCCAGGCGCGCCGACGCCTCGACGTGGCGCACGATCAGCGAGTCGAGGATGTCCTGCGAGAGCAGGAGCAGGCCGCCGTCGCCGGGCACGCAGACCGCGGTGTTGGTGGACAGCTCTTCCTTGGCGCGTCGGCAACGGGCATCGAGCGCCGACTCCGCGGCCGCATCGGCCGGTGGCGCAATGCGCTTCTCGTCGAGCTGGTGGTCGCGGATCAACCGGTCGACGACGTCGCCGCTGATCTCGTCGGTGCGAGCCGTCCCGAGCACCGTGCCGGTGAGTCGGTCGACCACGGTGACGGTGAGGCCGGAGCTGCCGAGGTCGTAGAACACGAGCGTCGAATGGTCGCCGAGCTGTCCCGACGCCTCGAGCATGCGGAGCGCGGCCGTCACTTCCGGGACCAGCCGGCAGTCGATCGCGGCCTGCACGGCAGCGGCCTGCGCCTCGTCCCGGTACGCGACACCGAAGACCTGCACGTCGTCGGCGGCGCGCTCGGCCATCACCGTTCCGATGGCGTCGGCAACCACGTGCTCCGGGTGCTCGCTCGCGACGTCCACCGGGAATGACCGGAAGACGGCCCCCTCGTCGTCCGGATACGCCACGCGCACCGCGCTGGCACCCACCGATACACCGAGAACTGCAACCATGGAACGACTATAACGGTTTGATCACGGAACGCGTGTCGGGGCCTCGCGGCCTCCACCTTCGTTATATGCGCTCAGAGTCCGGGTATCCGGGGAAACTCCGGCATCGGGAGCGGCGCGGGCGGCGGAATCGTCGGGAGCTGAAACTGCGGCAGACCTGGAACGAGCGGAGTGGGTTCCGGCGTGGTCGGCGGAGCCGACGACGCGTCGGACGGCACGACACCCTGTGCCTCGGGAGCCGCCGGCGCCCGAGTCGGGCTCTGCGTCTGCGGCTGCGGCTGGTACGTGGTGCGCACCTCGGTCTGCGGCGGGATCACCGGCTGCTCGTCGACCACCGACGGGGCGGCTCCCGAAGGCGGGGCCACTTCCGCGGTCGTCGTGGGCTGCGGCGGTATCACTTGCCGCGCTGCCGGCGCCTGCGTGTTCGACTGCGTGGCGGCCGGTTGCGCGTCCTCCTCCGCACCTTGCAGGAGGTCAGTGCCGACGCCGAGTCCGAGACCCACCGCGGCGACCACGGCCACGACACCTCCGGCGAGGACGAGGCCACGACGCTTCCGGATCGGTGCCGACTGCGACTCGGGCTCCGGCTCCCTCTCGGATCCGAGCTCCAACTCGGACTCGGGCTCGAACTCCGGCTCGGGCTCGAACTCCGGCTCGAACGGGTGGTCCGGCGCCACCGCCGCGACGAACTCGTCGGACGTCGGACGCGCCAGCAGGGCCGCACCCTCCGCCGCCACCAGTTCCGGCTGCGCGGGGACGATCACCGGAAGGTCGAGCCAGGACTCCATCACCGATGTGACCAACGGAATATGTGCGCCACCGCCGATCAGCACGGCGGCGTCGGGGAGGCGTCCCGAGCGGCGAATGACCTCCCGGGTCAGGCGCGCCGACGTCTCGACCGGGCCGACGATGAGCGAATCGAAACTGTCCTGCGACAGGAGAAGAAGACCGCCCTCGCCGGGCATGCACACCGCACCGTTGGTGGACAGCTGTTCCTTCGCATCGCGGCACCGCGCGGCGAGCGCGAGCGCGGCTGCCGCGTCGGCGGGGTGCGCGAAGCGGTGCAGTTCGAGTTGGTTGTCACAGATGAGCCTGTCGACGAGATCGCCGCTGATCTGGTCCGAACGCGCACTGCTCAGCACCATGCCGGTGTCCCGGTCGACGACGGTGACGGTGAGACCCGAACTGCCGAGGTCGTAGAACACGAGTGTCGAGTGGTCGCCGAGTTCTCCGGACATCTCGAGCATCTGGAGTGCGGCCGTCACTTCGGGGACCATCTGGAAGTTGCCGATCTGGAGCCGGGCCATCGCGGCCTGCACGGCACCGGCCTGCGCCTCGTCCTGGTACGCGACACCGATGGCCTGCACCTCGTCGGTCTCGTCGCGCTCGGCGAGCACCGTCCCGATGGACTCGGCGGCCAGTTCCTCCGGCCGTTCGAGTGTTGCGGTCACCGACCGCGATTGGAAGATCGGCGTTTCGAGAGTCACGGCGTCGTGGCACGCGAAGCGCACCGCGCTGGCGCCTACCGATACACCGAGAACTGAAGTCATGACGCAGACTATAACGGTTCGGTCACGGGTCTCGCGCATGAAGCAGACCGGACGGCACGTCAGGCGCTTTTCGGCCGTACCCCAGTGACGCACATCGGGTTCCCGTTCGTGACATCCACGTCGAAACCTGCGGAAACAAGAGCCCGCGTGGCGGTATCCGCAACACGCCGAGACTTGTCACGGTCGTGTACGGACACCGCTCCGCCGTACACGAGGTGCAGGATTCCGCCCGGTCGGAGCGCCTCCCACAGGACGCGTATCTCAGCGGTCGCGTCACGCACCCAGAACACGTTGACGTTGACCGCGAACGCCTTGTCGAAGGAGGCCTGATCGCAACGAAATCCGGCGACGTCGGTGTTCCGGAGCACCACCGTCCCCGTCGAGACGTGGGCGTCGTTGCGCCGCGCCGCCCGTTCGATCGCCGTCGTCGATCGGTCGAGCGCGGTGATCCGTCCGCCGTCGAGTTTCTCCGCGACCAGAGAAATCGCTACACCCGGCCCGCAACCCACCTCTAGGATCCGATCGCGAGGATTCACGTCGAGACGATCGACCGCCCACAGCACCCGACCGGGAATGCCCGCAGCCCTCACGGCATACCACCTATCCGAAGCGCCCCAGTAAGGACACCATGCGGGACCTCACCTACTTCGTCGGCATCACCATCGACGGCTTCATCGCCGGCCCGGACGGCGACATCGGTTTCTTCCCGATGCACGACGACATCCTCGGATTCATGGCGCAGGAATACCCGGAGACGATTCCGACACACCTGCGGGAGCAGTTCGGCGTCGACGGCGCCAACAAGCAGTTCGACACCGTGATCCAGGGCCGCGCAACGTACGAGCCCGCCCTGGCCGTCGGCATCACGAGCCCGTACGCGCACCTGCGTCAATACGTCGCTTCCCGCACTCTGACCGAAAGCCCCGATCCCGCCGTCGAGATCGTCGCCGACCCGCTCGAGAAGGTCCGGAAGCTCAAGGCCGAGGACAGCGCGCTGGGCGTCTGGGTGGCGGGCGGTGGCGAGCTCGCGGGCACCCTCCTGCCGGAGATCGACGAACTGGTCGTCAAGCACTATCCGGTGGTGGCCGGCCGCGGAACTCCGATGTTCGGCGGCGACTTTCGGCCCACCCACTTCGATGTCGTCCACCGGGAGGCCTACCCGAGCGGGGCCGCGGTCAGTCGGTTCCGGCGGCGCGTGTGACGCCGACGTGGGTGCCGAACCACTGCAGCGTTCGTGCCCATCCGTCCCGGGCGGCCTCCTCGTTGTACACGGCGGGACGGTCGTCGCAGTGGAAGCCGTGTTCGGCGTCTGCGTAGCGGACGATGTCGGTGTCCACCGGCGCGTGGGCGACCGCGGCGCGCAGCTCCTCGACTTCCTCGGTCGGAATCCCCTTGTCGCGGTCGCCGAACAGGCCGAGCCACGGCGTACTCAGCTGCCCGGCGACGTCAAGTTGCGATGGATACCCGAAGCGTCCGTTCGCGACGCCTCCGCCGTAGAAACTCACCGCGGCCCCCAGGTCGAGGCGCGTCGCCGTGTGGAACGCGACCGTTCCGCCCATGCAGAATCCGACGATCGCGGTGTTCCGCGGGTCGATCGAGGCCGCCGACAGGGCCGCGACGGCCCCGTCGACGTCCTCGTCGATGTGCGCGGCGGTGAGCTCACCGATCAACGACATCGCCGACTTCATGTCGTCGTACTCCAGCACCGGATCGCCGCTCCGGTGGAACAGGTGCGGCGCGACCGCGTGGTACCCGGCGGCGGCGAAACGGCGGCAGACGTCGACGATGTGCCCGGTGACGCCGAACGCCTCCTGGATGACGACGACACCGCCGCGGACGGGACCTCCAGGGGTGATGCTGGTGAGTGGTGTGGTCACGAACTACGACTCTAGGAAACCGGCTTCAGCGGGTGGATCGCCGGTGCCCCGGCGAGGTGCTCACCGAACGTCCCGAGCGCGGCCTGGAAGTGCGGCGACTTCATGTGCGCGTCGACCGCCTCCTGACCGGTCCACACCTCGACGGTGACGAAGGTTCCCGCGACCGCGGCTGATTCGAACACCTCGTACGAGATGCAGCCCTCTTCCTTGCGGCTCTCCGCGGCCAGCGCGGACAGTCCGTCGCGGACGGTGTCCTCGGAACCGGGCTTGGCAGGAATGGTCGCTACGACATGCAGATCGGACATCGACTCCCTTTCGTGAACGCCACCTCGTGTGGCCCGTCTCACGTAAGCACAGTTGGGTCGGCTAGGAAACCCGAAGTCGCGTCAAATAATCGGTGACCTTCGGTTCGTCCCAGCCGTGCGCTTCACGGAGACCGTCCGCGATGGTCGCGAGATAGGCGGGTGCCGGTGCGTTCCTGGCGACGACGTCGCCGCGGGCCCGGGTGGTGAACGTGCACATGGGAACATCGTGGCGGGCTCCGAGAGTGACCAGGCGGTCGTAGCAGGCGGGTTCCTGCGCGTGGATGTCCTCGAACTGCTCCTGTGTCACCAGGAATGCGCGGGCCGCGACGGTGCCGGGCGCGTCGGGGTCGTAGAACGCGCGGCCGCCGCCCCAGATCCGTGACTCTCCCGCGAAGAACACCGAGCCGGGTATCACCACCGGTACCGACTCGCGGGGGGCGCTCGCGTCACGGGCGCCCGTGTGCACGAGGTTGCCCCCCGCCGGGCAACCACCACGCAGGTAGCAGGTCAGACGCGTCGTCGCCATGTTCGATCCATAGCTGACGTACCAGATCAGCACACACACGACCGTACTCGGACAAGATGGTCACATGAGTCTTCTCGGCGAAGTAAGAGGCTGGCGCAGCGGTACTCGGAAGCATCACCGCCTGCGGGACCTCGACGGCACTCTCGTCGTCGTCACCGGTGGCGGCAGCGGGATCGGCCGCGAGACCGCGCTGGCGTTCGCGTCCGAAGGCGCTGTCGTGGTGGTCGCCGACCGCGACCTCGAATCCGCGCAGCTGACCTCCGATCTCATCAACTCCGCCCAGATGAAGGGCGGCGGTGCGGTGGCCATCTTCGGGGGCGGCTCCCACGCGTATCAGGTGGACGTCGCGGTGGAGGACGAGGTGCAACGCTTCGCGGAGAAGGTGCAGGCCGAGCACGGCACCCCCGACATCGTGGTCAACAACGCCGGAATCGGATATTCGGGCACGTTCACGAAGACCCCGCAGAAGGATTTCGAGCGGGTGATGGACGTGAATTTCTGGGGTGTCGTCTACGGCTCCCGCGCGTTCTCCCAGCAGATGATCGACCGCGGAACCGGTGGGCACATCGTCAACCTGTCGTCCGCCGCGGCTTTCACGCCGCAGAAGCGACTCACCGCGTACGCGACGAGCAAGGCCGCGGTGTTCATGCTGTCGGACTGTCTCCGTGCGGAATTGGTGAACCACGGCATCGGCGTCAGCGCCATCTGTCCCGGACTGGTCCACACCAACATCGTCAAGGCCACCGACTTCGCCGGCGCCACACCGGAGGAGCAGACGAAGATGCGGGACCGGGCCGACAAGCTCTACCGCAGACGCGGTTTCACCCCGGACCGGGTGGCGACGCAGATCGTGAGGGCCGTCAAACACAACAAGGCCGTCGTCCCCGTCACGCCCGAGGCCAAGTTCGGGCGTGCGCTGAGCCGCCTGGCCCCGGGCAGCATGCGGCTCGGCGCACGCTTCGACCTCGGCTGATCCGAAACGTCGGGGGTGGGTGCCTGCACCCGACCGGTGTAGGCGTCCATGCTGTGGTACACACCGAGCCGGTCGGCCAGACGGTCCCAGGCACGCACCGGCAGCACGGCTTTCGCCACCCGCGACAGATACAGCGACCGCGGCAGCATCAGCAGAGGCTTCCCCTGCTTCATCGCCCGCCACGACCGGGCCGTGACGTCCTCCGGGCTCAGGATCGGGGCGAACAGGGGGTTCTTCACACCGTCGAACATGCCGGTGGAGATGTAGCTCGGGCACACGGTGGTGACCTTGACGTGCCCGTGGCCGGCCTGGACCAGTTCGAGTCGCAGCGAATCGCTCCAGCCCAGGGCAGCCCACTTCGACGCCGCGTACACGGCCATTCTCGGTGTCGCCACGGTCCCGGCGGCGGAGGCGATGTTCACGATGCGGCAGTCCCGGCCGCGGTCCTCGATCATGGCGGGCAGGAACTCGTTCGTGATGTACATCGGTGCGAGCGTGTTGACGTCCATCACGAATCTGGTGTCCGACTCGTGGTCGTGATCCCAGAAGTACTTGCCACGCACCACCCCGGCGTTGTTGACGAGCACGTCGGGACGACCGACCGCGTCCCGCACCTCGGCGGCCGCCGTGCGGACGGATTCGAGGTCGGCGACGTCGACGACGTGTGCGCTGACGGTGCACCCCGATTCGCGCAGTTCGTGCGCCGTGCGTTCGAGCGCGGCGGCGTCGATGTCCCACAACACCACCGTTCCGGCGCGATCGGCGGCGGCGAGCCGGGCGAACAGACGCCCCATCCCCATGGCCGCCCCGGTGATCAGGACCGTCTTGCCCGCTACCGAGAATCCCACGTCATGCTCCCCTGCGGTCGATACCGGCCGGGCCGGCCGGCTCGTGGTAGAGGGTTTCGATCCGATCCTTCAACGTGGCCTGTGCACGTCGCAGCGCCTGCCACACCACGGGTGCGGCGACACCGCCGAGCAGTTGTCCGGCCGGTCTGCCGGGAGAGTGGTAGCGGAAGGCGACGGTGAGCTCCGTTTCGTCCGGGCTGACCGCGTCGAACGTCCAGACCGATCCGTGCACGCCGTGATCGGCCTCGACGACGAGCCGGCGACCCGGGTCCGATTCGACGACCCGGGCGCGGGACGGCAGCGTGATCGCACCGGGCACGGTCGCCGGATCCGCAAGGTACTCGAAGGCCATCGCGGGCGGAACGACGATCACCGTGGTGCTGCGTAAGCCGATCATCGAACGCCCGGAACTGCGGGGGCCGGACAGGCAGAGCTGAATGGACAAGACGGATATCCCAACGTGTCGACGTCCGAGACAGAAAATGTGTGGTACATCGATGTACCGCATACTGCCGACGGTATACGGAAACGCAGCGACAGGGAAGACTACGATTCGATTCGATGACGAAACCCCAGCAAGACGCCGGTGACGGGCGCGCTGCCCGGTGGCGCGGCCAACGCGAGAAGCGGCGCTCGGAGTTCGTCGAACGGGCACTCGTCGCCATCGACGCAGAAGGTCCCGACGTGTCGGTCGCGACGATGGCCGTCTACGCCGAGGTCGCGCGAACCCGCATCTACCGGCACTTCGACGACAGCACCGACCTCAAGAACGCCGTCGCCCGGCGGGTCGCGGCGATGATGCTCCTCGAATACGCCCCCGTGATCACCGTCGACGGCGCACCGCACGCCATCCTCACCCGCGCCGCCCGCACCCACCTCGACTGGGTCACCGAACACGCCAACCTGTACCGCTACCTGATGTCGTTCTCCCCCGCGGCCGGAGAGGTGCGGCGGGCCATCAGCACCGCGGTCGCCGACATGCTCCACCCCTACCTGGACGCTCTCGGCGCGCCCGCCACCGCGACACCGCTGGCCAATGCGCTGATCGGGATGGTCGAGTCGGTGTCCGCGGAGTGGATCGATCGACCGGGCGGCACCGACGTCGGCGCGCTGACCGAACAGCTGGCCGCGTGGGCGTGGGCGCTGGTCGACGCCACGATGCGCAGCCGCGGCGCGGTCCTCGACCCGGACCGTCCCCTACCGGCCCCCGACGACCTCCGCACGTGAGTGGGAAAGCGTGCCGGAACACACATTCCCACTCACGTGCGGGACCAGCGGGTCAGGTACTCGCGCTCGGTGGCGGTGATGCGGCGTAGCCGCTGGGCATCCACGTCCGCGACGGCCATCTGAGTGGTGGCGGTGACGGCAGGCGGGTCGGTGATCGGGGTACGGGCGCCCCGGACTTCGTAGCCGATGGTGAAATCCACCGCCCGGTGCTTGGCGATCCACATGGTGATCCGCAGGGGACTGTCGGAGTGCCGCAACTGTCCTCGGTACTTCACGTGGATGTCGGCGATGAACGCGCTCGTGATGAGCGACGAGTTCTCGCTGCCCTCGCTGAGCAGCCAGTCGATCCGGGCCTCTTCGAGCAACGTCACCATCCGCGCATGGTTGATGTGCTGAAAGGCGTCCATGTCGGACCACCGAACGGTCACGAAGGCGTCGTAGCCGACGACGGCGGCAGGGGTGTCAGTCACGTTGGACATCATCCCCTGCCGCCGTCGGCCGAACTCACGCGATGTCGCGCAACCAGTTCCTCAGCCACGTCGTGGCGGGCGTACCCGATCCGTCGACCGCGTACCTGGTGTAGTCCTGGTGAGCCTGCGACTTGTAGAACTGCTCCAGCTCGTCGATGCGCTTCTCGTTGGACTGCTCGTCCAGCTGAGCCATCAGGGCCGGCACACCGCCCACAGCGAGGATGTCGTTCCAGATCGCGAGCGCTTCCTGCTGGTAGCGCCCGAACAGCGTCGGCGTCGGATCCGACGTCTGCGCGAGGAACCCGGCGAGCCGCGTCACGAAGTCTTCCTTCGGCGTGGAGCAGTACAGGTCGCCGTACGCGCAGAAGGTGCGCGTGTTCTGGCTGACCCAGCCGAACCCGCCGATGCGGGGACCACCGGCGCCGCTGCCTGCGACGGCAGGGCCGACGAGCGCGTCGGTCGGCGACCGCCGCGGATCGGACACGAGTCCGACGGCCGCGATCTTGTCCGCGGGCACCACACCGAGGCCGGTGCCGATCTCCGCAGCGAGATCACCCGCCGCGTCGGCGCCCTGGCTGTACCCGATGATCGACAGCTTCGTGTCGGGGCACTGCTGCGACATCGACGACAGCATGCCCTTGGCATTGCTGACCGCCTGCGCCTTCGAGCGCCCGTACACCTCGGACTCCCACGGGAAGGCCGTGGCGGCGTACGTGACGTAGTCGGTGCGGATCGACGACGGCAGACCGTTCGTCACCGCGGACAGCAGACCCGGCGTGGGCCTGACATTGTCCTTGGTGGACGTTTCCCACGTCCCCGGAATCGCGACCACGTACAGACTCGGGCAGGGGTCCGCGTTCGCCACTGCGCTCGTGCCCGCTACTCCCGATACCACCGGGATGGCTGCCGCAGCAGCCACTGCGGTCAGAAATGCGACAACCCGTTTCATTGCCATGGCCTCAACCTGTTCTCCCCTTCGCCGTCCTGCAGACGGGATGCTGCCAGGGCGACGTGACCTAAAGATGCACGATCGGTAAATGAACGTTACCGACCGAACGTGACCCCCGCACGATAAACCGACACCCCGGTAGGAAAACCTACCGGGGTGCGGATTGTACGAGCAGTTACATCTACCGCTGCGGGGCGGTGGTGGTCTCGATCGGAGACGGCAGCGCCGACTCGCCCTCGAGGTACGCATCGACCGCGGCGGCCGCCGAGCGACCCTCGGCGATGGCCCACACGATCAGCGACTGACCGCGTCCCATGTCGCCGGCCACGAAGACGCCGTCGACGTTGGTGGCCCACTTCGCGGAGCGGGCGACGTTGCCGCGCTCGTTGAGGTCGACGCCGAGATCGGTGAGCAGGCCCGGCTTCTCGGGTCCGACGAAGCCCATCGCCAGCAGCACGAGGTCGGCCTCGAGCTCGAAGTCCGAACCCTCGACCTTCTCGAAACGACCCGACTTCATCTCGACCTCGTGGGCCTTCAGTGCGGTCACCTTGCCGTCGGCACCGACGAACCGTTCCGTGTTCACGGAGAAGAGGCGTTCGCCGCCCTCCTCGTGCGCGGACGCGACCCGGTACATCAGCGGGTACGTCGGCCACGGGGTGTGCTCGGCGCGGGTCTCGGGCGGTCTCGGCATGATCTCGAACTGGTGAACGCTCTCGGCGCCCTGACGGTGCGAGGTGCCCAGGCAGTCCGCGCCGGTGTCGCCGCCGCCGATGATGACGACCTTCTTGCCCTCCGCGGTGATGGTCGGCTTCTCCAGGTCGCCGAGCTGCACACGGTTGGCGATCGGCAGGAACTCCATCGCCTGATGGATGCCGTCCAGCTCGCGGCCGGGGATCGGCAGGTCGCGGGCCTCGGTGGCACCGCCGGCCAGGACCACGGCGTCGAACTGCGCGCGCAGTGCGTCCGCGGTGATGTCGACGCCGACGTTGACACCCGTCTTGAAGACGGTGCCCTCGGAGTTCATCTGATCGAGACGGCGGTCGATGTGCCGCTTCTCCATCTTGAACTCGGGGATGCCGTACCGCAGCAGCCCGCCGATGCGGTCGGCCCGCTCGAACACGGTGACCATGTGCCCGGCGCGCGTCAGCTGCTGCGCTGCAGCGAGCCCCGCAGGACCGGAACCGACGACGGCGACCTTCTTGCCCGTCGAACGGGTCGGGTGCACCGGCTTGACCCAGCCCTCGTCGAAGGCGCGGTCGATGAGCTCGACCTCGACCTGCTTGATGGTGACGGGGTCCTGGTTGATGCCCAGGACGCACGACGCCTCACAGGGTGCGGGGCACAGCCGCCCGGTGAACTCCGGGAAGTTGTTGGTCGCGTGCAGACGCTCGATGCCGTCGTGCCACCGGTCCTTGTAGACCAGGTCGTTCCACTCGGGAATCAGATTCCCCAGCGGACAGCCGTTGTGGCAGAACGGGATACCGCAGTCCATGCACCGGCTGGCCTGAGTCTTCAGGGTGTCCGGCGAGAACTCCTCGTAGACCTCGTTCCAGTCGAGCAGGCGCAACGGCACCGGCCGGCGAACCGGAAGTTCGCGTGACGTGTGCTTCAGGAAGCCGCTTGGATCACCCACGAGCTGCCTCCATCACTGCCTCGTCCACGTTCTTTCCATCCTTCTTCGCGGCCTCGATGGCCAAGAGCACCTTCTTGTAATCGCGGGGCATCACCTTCGCGAAATGGTTGACCTGCTGCGACCAGTCGGACAGTATGCGCGCGGCAACCTCCGAGCCCGTCTCATCGCGGTGACGCTCGATGGCGGACTTCAGCCAGGTGAAGTCGTCACCCGTCAGGTCCTCGAGATCCACCAGTTCCGTGTTGAGGTTGTCCTCGAACACCTTGTCCGGGTTGTAGACGTACGCAACGCCACCGGACATGCCGGCACCGAAGTTACGTCCCGTCGCACCGAGGATGACGACCTTTCCACCGGTCATGTACTCGCAACCGTGGTCGCCGACTCCCTCGACCACCGCGGTGGCGCCGGAGTTACGGACCGCGAATCGCTCGCCCACGACACCGCGGAGCAGAGCCTCACCGCTCGTGGCACCGAACAGGATCACGTTGCCGCCGATGATGTTGTCCTCGGCGACGAAGCCGGGCGCGGTCTCCAGCGGCGGGCGCACCACGAGGCGTCCACCGGACAGGCCCTTGCCGACGAAGTCGTTGGCATCGCCGTGCAGGCGCAGGGTCATGCCCTTGGGGACGAACGCACCGAAGCTGTTCCCGGCCGAACCGGTGAACGTGATGTCGATCGTGTTGTCCGGCAGGCCCTCGCCGCCGTACACCTTCGTCACCTCGTGGCCGAGCATGGTGCCGACCGTGCGGTTGACGTTGGTGATCGGCGACTCGAACGTGACCTTCTGGCCCTTGTCGAGAGCGTTGCGGCTCTGAACGATCAGCTGCTGGTCGAGTGCCTTGTCGAGGCCGTGATCCTGGGTGCCCGTGCAGTACAGGTCCTGGTCCATGAACGCCGACTCGGTCTCGTGCAGGATCGGCGACAGGTCGAGGTTGCCGGCCTTGCTGCCCTTCCAGTGCTCGAGCGCCTTCGTGGTGTCGAGGACGTCGACCTGGCCGACGGCCTCGTCGAGGGTGCGGAAGCCGAGCTCGGCGAGGAGTTCGCGCACCTCTTCGGCGATGAAGAGGAAGAAGTTCTCCACGAACTCCGGCTTGCCGTTGAACCGCTTGCGCAGAACGGGGTTCTGCGTGGCGACACCCACGGGGCACGTGTCGAGGTGGCAGACCCGCATCATGATGCAGCCCGACACCACCAGCGGGGCGGTCGCGAAACCGAACTCCTCGCCACCGAGCAGCGCGGCGACCATGACGTCGCGGCCGGTCTTGAGCTGGCCGTCCACCTGCACGACGATGCGGTCGCGCAGACCGTTGAGCAGCAGCGTCTGCTGGGTCTCGGCGAGGCCGAGCTCCCACGGGGCGCCCGCGTGCTTCATCGACGTCAGCGGGGTGGCACCGGTGCCACCGTCGTGACCGGAGATCAACACGACGTCCGCGTGTGCCTTGGACACACCGGCGGCGACGGTGCCGACACCGACCTCGGACACCAGCTTCACGTGGATCCGGGCCTGCGGGTTGGCGTTCTTCAGGTCGTGGATCAGCTGCGCGAGATCCTCGATCGAGTAGATGTCGTGGTGCGGCGGCGGCGAGATCAGCCCGACGCCGGGCGTGGAGTGCCGGACCTCGGCCACCCACGGGTACACCTTGTGCGCCGGCAGCTGGCCGCCCTCACCGGGCTTCGCTCCCTGCGCCATCTTGATCTGGATGTCGGTGCAGTTGGTCAGGTAGTGCGACGTGACACCGAAGCGTCCCGACGCGACCTGCTTGATCGCGGACCGCCGCCAGTCGCCGTTCTCGTCCGGGGTGAAGCGGGCCGGGCTCTCGCCGCCCTCACCGGAGTTGGACCGGCCGCCGAGGCGGTTCATGGCGATGGCGAGGGTCTCGTGCGCCTCGGCGGAGATGGAGCCGTAGCTCATCGCACCCGTCGAGAAGCGCTTGACGATCTCGGTGGCGGGCTCGACCTCGTCCAGCGGGACGGGCTCGCGGACGCCCTTCTTGAACTCGAAGAGGCCGCGCAACGCCGCGAGGCGCTCGGACTGGTCGTCGACCAGCTTCGTGTACTCCTTGAACACCTCGTACTGCCCGGTGCGCGTGGAGTGCTGCAGCTTGAACACCGTGTCCGGGTTGAACAGGTGGTACTCGCCCTCACGACGCCACTGGTACTCGCCGCCCACCTCGAGCTCGCGGTGCGCGCGCTCCTCGGGACGGTCCAGGTACGCGTTGGAGTGCCGGACCGCGACGTCGGCGGCGATCTCGTCGAGGCCGATGCCGCCGAGGCTGGACTGCAAGCCGGTGAAGTACTCGTCGACCAGTTCCTGCGACAGGCCGATGACCTGGAACAGCTGGGCGCCGGTGTAGGACGCCAGGGTGGAGATGCCCATCTTGGACATCACCTTGAGCACGCCCTTGCCCGCGGCCTTGATGTAGTTCTGGATGGCCTTGTCGAGGCTGACGCCCTGCAGTTCGTTGTTCTGCACCGCCTCGTCGACGGTCTCGAACGCCATGTACGGGTTGACCGCTGCCGCACCGAACCCGATGAGGAGCGCCATGTGGTGCACCTCGCGGGCGTCGCCGGCCTCGACGATGAGGCCGACCTTCGTGCGGGTCTTCTCGCGCACCAGGTGGTGGTGCACGGCCGACGTCAGCAGCAGCGACGGGATGGGCGCGTACGTCTCGTTCGACTCACGGTCGGACAGGACGACGAGGCGCGCACCGCCGGCGATGGCCTCCGACACCTGGTAGCGGACGTCGTCGAGGGCCTTGCGCAGACCCGCTCCGCCCTCGGCCACCGGGTACAGACCGCGGACGATGACGCTGCGGAAGTTCGGGAATTCACCGTCGTCGTTGACGTGAATGAGCTTCGACAGGTCGTCGTTGTGCAGGATCGGCTGCGGCAGGAAGATCTGCCGGCAGGACTCCGCGGTGGGGTGCAGCAGGTCGTGCTCGGGGCCGATGGTGCCGCCGAGGCTGGTGACGACCTCCTCGCGGATGGCGTCGAGCGGCGGGTTCGTGACCTGCGCGAACAGCTGCGAGAAGTAGTCGAACAGCATCCGCGACCGCGAGGACAGCACGGCGATCGGGGTGTCGGTACCCATGGAGCCGAGAGCCTCGGCGCCGGAGAGCGCCATCGGCTTGACGAGGAGGTTGACCTCTTCGTTGGTGTACCCGAACATCTGCTGACGCAGCACGACGCGCTCATGCGACATGTAGGTGTACGGGCGGTCCGGCAGGTCGTCCATGTGGGTCAGACCCTGGTCGAGCCACTCCTGGTAGGGGTGCTCGGCGGCCAGTTCCGACTTGATCTCGTCGTCGCTGATGATGCGACCCTCGGCGGTGTCGACGAGGAACATGCGGCCGGGCTGCAGCCGGATCTTCTTCACGACGGTGGCGGGGTCGATCGGCAGGACGCCGACCTCGGAGGCCATGACGACGAGGCCGTCGTCGGTCACCCAGAGACGCGAGGGGCGCAGGCCGTTGCGGTCCAGGACGGCGCCGATGACGGTGCCGTCGGTGAAGCACACCGACGCCGGTCCGTCCCACGGCTCCATGAGCGACGAGTGGTACTGGTAGAACGCCCGGCGGGCGGGGTCCATGCTCTCGTGCCGTTCCCAGGCCTCCGGGATCATCATCAGCACGGCGTGCGGCAGGCTGCGGCCACCGAGGTGCAGCATCTCGAGCACCTCGTCGAACCGCGCGGTGTCGCTGGCGCCGTTCGTGCAGACCGGGAAGATCTTCTCCAGCTGGCTGCGCCGATCCTTGCCGGGCCCAACCTCTCCTGACCCACCGAAGATGTCGCTGTCGATGAGCGCCTCACGGGCACGCATCCAGTTCTCGTTGCCGGTGACGGTGTTGATCTCACCGTTGTGGGCCACGCGCCGGAACGGGTGGGCCAGCGGCCACGACGGGAAGGTGTTGGTCGAGAAGCGCGAGTGCACGAGGCCGAGGGCCGACTCGACGCGCTCGTCCTGCAGGTCCAGGTAGAAACCCTTGAGCTGCGGAGTGGTCAGCATGCCCTTGTAGACGAACGTCTGGCTCGACAGGCTCGGGAAGTACACGGTCTCGCGACCGGGGCCGTCCTTGCCGGCGCCTTCGCTGCCCAGCTCGTGCTCGGTGCGCTTACGGACCACGTAGGCGCGGCGCTCGAGGTCGAGTCCGGTGAGGGCGTCGTTCTCGCTGCCGATGAAGATCTGCCGGAACGTCGGCATGGCGTCGCGGGCCAGGGCGCCGAGCGACGAGTCGTCGGTCGCGACCTCACGCCAGCCGAGGACCTTCAGGCCCTCGCTCTCGACGATCTTCTCGACGGCGTCGGCTGCGCGCTGCGCGTCGGCCTTGCTCTGCGGCAGGAACGCGATGCCGGTGGCGTACGTGCCTTCCGCGGGCAGCGGGAAGTCGACCACGGCGCGGAAGAACTTGTCCGGGACCTGGAGGAGGATGCCGGCGCCGTCACCCGTGTTGGGTTCGGAGCCCGCGGCACCACGGTGCTCGAGGTTCACCAGCGCGGTGATCGCCTTCTCGACGATGTCCCTGCTGCGGCGGCCCTTCATGTCCACGACGAACGCGACACCACAGGAATCGTGCTCGTTCGACGGGTGATACAGCCCCTGGGGGCCTGGAAGTTGCTTCATACCTAGCCTTCGTATGCCAAAAGATGCACCGACGACCAGCAGCGCTGATGGCCATCAACTTGCAATGCAGGTGCCGTCACGACGTGATCGGCACCACCGATCGGCTATCGCCCTTTTGCAGCACGCTGGGTGTGGTCCTCGCACCGGGCGACGTGGCTTTTCGGTCGGGTCGGACTTTCGTGGGTCCAACGTGTAACGAAAACGATAATTCAGAACCCCCGACGAAACACAACTTAGGTTGGCCTATTTACCCTCTGAACTGGGCATTGTCGAGGGCGGACCTCGTCCGACTGCACTGAGTACATGTTAAGTGAGAGCGCCGAGCACCGCTGTAATTCCCGCAGTCGGATCGAAATCGAGATCCGGGACGGTGAGTTGATGAAGGATCACACCGTCCAGGTAGTCGGTGACCACCACTGCGTCGGAAGCCGGGTTCCTCGATCCCACGAGTTCCAGCATCTCCGCACCCCACTCTACGAGCGCGCGGCGCGCCGATCCGATCTTCGCGTCCAGTCCCGGCGTCACGGAGGCCTCGACGAAGAGTGCGTAGCGGGCACTCGTGCGCACGCGGTCCGGACCAGTGGAGAAGCTCACGAACGCAACCAGGGCCTCGACCAGGGCGTCCGTGCCGGCCGGCCGGAGTTGCGCGAACTTCTGCCAGTCCTCCCGGTCACGTTCGACCAGCCGTGTGACGATCCCCTCGAGCAGCGCGCCCCGGCTGCGGAAGTAGTTGGACGCGGACCCCTGGGGCATCCCGGCCAGTTCGTCGACGCCCCGGTGCGTGAGGGCCCGGACCCCTTTGGTGCCGAGAAGCGTGATGGCGGCGTCGAGCACCTTCTCCCGTTTGTCTGCCATACCCCGACACTACAACGGTAGTAAATCCACTACACCCGTAGTACCGTGGTGGTCATGACGCACTCCGCAGCAGTCCTCGGCGGCGGCATCGGCGGACTCGCCGTCGCCCGCTACCTGTCCCGCGCCGGCTGGCACGTCGAGGTCTTCGAGCGTGCCGACACCCTGCCCACGTCGGGCACCGCGCTCGGCATGTGGCCGCAGGCGCTCGACGCGCTGGACGCGATCGGCGCAGGTGACCGAGTGCGCACGCTGGGATCACCCCAGCACCGCGGTTCGCTCCTGCGCCCCGACGGATCCGTGATCGGCACCCTCGACAACCGCGACCGCACCGCCTACCTGCTGTCGCGGCCCGCCCTCCTGGCCACACTGGCCGAGACCCTGCCCGACGGAATGATCTCGTTCGGCACACCGGCCCCGGCCGTCGACGCGCTGACGGACCACGACGTGGTGATCGGCGCGGACGGTCTGCGCAGCCCGACCCGCCGACAACTGTTCGGCGAGAAGTTCGAGCCGCGGTACACAGGAGCGACCGCCTGGCGCGGGTGGGTGCCCGGCCATCGCGACACCGTCAGCGAAACCTGGGATGCGGACGCACTTTTCGGTATCACCCCGCGCGACGGTGATCTCGTCAACTGGTTCGCGTGCGTCCGCACCGACGCCGGGCACCCCGGCGGCCTCGACTACCTCCGCTCGCGGTTCGGGAACTGGCACGCCGACGTCCGGGCAGTGCTGGATGCCGCCACCCCCGACGCGATGCTCCACCACGACCTGTACGAGTCCCCCGCGCTGCCGTCGTACGTGTCGGGCAACACGGCCCTGCTCGGCGACGCGGCCCACGCGATGGCACCGAACCTCGGCCGGGGCGCCTGCGAGGCCCTCGTCGACGCAGTCGCGCTCGGCCGATTCCTCACCGCCGACACCGACATTCACACCGCGCTACACCGTTACGACCGCACGCGGCGGCCCGCGACGCGGCGGCTCGTGCGTGGATCGCGCGTCATGTCCTCCCTCGCGATGACCGGCCGTCTCCGTCCGCTGCGCGATCTGACGGTGAAGCTGGCCGCGGGCCTGGCCTGACCGGAATGCGGGGGCGCGGGAACGCTTGCCCGTCTGGTACTTTGCCGCGGTAGGGGGACGAGAAAGAACCGGGGGCGGTCATGGGGGCGGTGGACGACGGCTGCGGCAGTGCGCCGGCAGCACGGACGTATCTCATCGGGGAAACAACACATCCACCTCGTCGGTGGAGGCATTCTGCTGTGCTCGCTTCCCTCTTTCGGTGCCTCTGAACTGCACCACTCTTGCGTTTGCTTCGTCAGCACCAGTCCGTTCGATCACCATGTCCGTTCGACTTCAGGAGTCAAAGACTTGAGAATCCGCATGCACGCTCTGGCAGCCGCGATTTCGGTGTCCGCCGCCGCACTGCTCGGTGCCGCGACGGCACACGCCGCTCCGACCACCCCGCCGTCCACGTCGCAGCCGGGCGTCACCGACCCGCGGGACGCGCCCACCACGTCGCAGCCCGGCGTGACGGACCCGACGACGCCACCCACCACGTCGCAGCCCGGCGTCACCGACCCGGCGGCTCCGGCCGCGACGACGCCCGCTCCCCCGCAGGCTCCGCTGGCGGTGCCGGGTGCCGAGACGGTTGTGCCCGCTGCTCCTGACCTGGCAGCGCCCACCGCCGAGGGAGTCGTCGACGAGGGAGTGGTCGACGAGGCACCGGCCGCCCAGCCGGCGACCGTGTGGATCGACCCCGACGACATGCCGAAGGCGCACCAGGCACCCGTCGCCCCCGCCCTTCCCGTGCCGAAGCCGGTGGTCGAGGTCAATGCGGCCGTCGACACACTGGTCGGCGCGGTGCCGGTTGCCGCCAACGGACGCCAGTACGGCAACCCCGAGGGATACGTCGGCACCATCGGCTGGCGCATCGGTGACGCCACCGGCACCGCGGGCATCGCCGTCGACCCGTTCTCGCCGACCGCGGCCACCGTGTCCGCGTTCTCGGCCGATTCCAACGCCGAGCACCCCACCAACTGGTCCGCGCCCGTCGACGTCACACCCGCCGCCGCCGCGATCGCGGATGCGGCCCACCGGTACCCGGCCTTCGGGGAACTGGTCCAGACGATCGCGTCCCTGCCCGCACCGCAACTGCCGCAGCTGCAGTCCACCGACAGCGGTCCGGCCACCACGACGATCGGCGGCGTGAACGTGCGCAGCCAGGCGACGCTGCACGTGTGATCCGATTCCCTCGCGTGGAGCCCGCCAGGGGTCGGCTCCGCGCGAGGGAATGAGGTGTGGAGGATTCAACTGTGACAGAACCGCCGAACAGGGCACCCCTCGACCGCTTCTCGCACTGGTTCCCGCCCTTCGCGTCGGCCCCGGCACCGCGGTCGACGGCTCCTGCCGCGGAAACCGAGCAGCAACCCCCCGCTCCGACGTGGCTGGCCCCGGGCGACGAGCCCGATCCCACCCCACCTGTTCGCAGCGGTCGCGGCAAGCAGACACTCGCGGTCGCCGGAGCCGCGGCAGCGGTGATCGCCGGGATCGCCGGTGTGGTCGCCGTGTTCAACTCGACGTCCGGTGATGCGAGCGGAACCCCCGTCGCCGCTGCCGATTCGGGCTGGTGCGTCGAATCCCGCGACGGCTCGACGGTGACCGGCAACGGTCCGGGCGGGACCTCCGACGGCGTCGCCGCGATCCTGGGCTTCGACCACGCGTACTACGTCGCACGGAGCGGCGCGAAGGCCCGCGAGGTGGTCGCACCCGACGCGCCGGTGGGGTCCGCCGAGACCATCCAGGGCGGCATCGATTCGGTGCCCGAGGGCACCGAGCACTGCCTCGCCATCACCGAGACAGAACCCGGCCGCTACGCCGTGACGCTGTCGGAGCTGCGACCGGACGGGTCGGCGAAGAAGTACGAGCAGGTCGTGACCACCGCGGACCGCGACGGTCGCACTTATATCACATCCATTGGAGACGCGAAGTGACCGACCAACTGCTGCAAGCACTTCCGGTGTCAACTCTCGTCCTCGGGGCGTGTGGAGGAGCCGCCGCCACCACGACGACGCTCGGGCTCGCCAACACCGCGGCAGCTCGCGGCGGCGCGGTCGTGGCCGTCGACGCGACACCCGCGGGCGGCGATGTCGCCGAACGCGGCGCCGACGCCGTGCTCTCCGTGAGCGGCCTCGAGCAACTGGTGGCCGCCGGCCCCGTCGCGGACGACGTGTTCGACGGGTACTTCTCCCGCACGAGCGCCGGGACCCGCATCCTGAACCGCATCGGGAATCAGACCGCATCAGAACGTGAATTCCATACTGTCACAGGGACACTCCGCGCTCGCGGTGTGAGTGCCGTTCACGACCTCGGTCACCGGTTGCGTGCCGCGTACCTCGCGCCGCTGCTGGCCACTCCGTCGCCCATCGTCCTCGTCGTGCCGTGCCGGGCGGACGCGTTCAACCGTCTCCGCTCCGCGTTGCAGTCGATCGGTGACACGCTCGGCGAACCAGGGCTCGCCCGCACCGTCGTCACCGTGTCGAATCAGGACGCCACCGGCTGGCAGGTGGACGTCGACCTCCTCCGCGAGTACCTGGGCGGACAGGTGTGGGGCATCGAGACCATCCCCTACGACGAACATCTGGGCATGGGGATCGTCATCGAACACAGCAAGCTGGCACCGGACACCCGGGCCGCGTACGAGCGGGTGTCCGCGGCAGCGTCGGCGGTAGCCGAAGGTCGGCCGGAACGGGTCTGAGCGGGGCGCGTCCAGTACCCTCCCGGGCGGGGAGGACATTCGACATCAGGGGGCTGTCATGGGGGAATCCGTCGGCGACTGCAGCGCGTTGCTCGCCGAAATGCACGCGTTCCGTCAGGGTTTCGGCCAGCCGGCGCTGCTGACCGACGCCCTCCGTTCGGCGCTGCTTCTCATTCCGCTGACCGGCGACGACCGGCTGCTGACCAGCACGTTCGGCGGACTGAATTGGGTGTGCGCCTTCACCAGCAAGCAGGAATACGCCCGGTATCTGCTCGCCCGCGACGAACAGGGCGGGCCGTGCCGCTTCCACACCGTGTTCGGGTGGCGGTTGCTCGACATCCTCGTCCCGTCAGTTCCCGGCCCGACCGGGGTCGTCATCGACGTCGCCGGTGCCACACCGATGGCCTTCCCGCCGGCAGTCGAAGAGGTGGCCTGATGGGTGACCACCTCGAAGTCGACCCGTCGGTGCTGATCCAGGCGGCGCAGGGCATCACGGCGATCACCGAATCACTGTCCGGGCTCGGGACCGGCGAAACAGCATCCGTGGGGCGCGGGTTCTCCCTCCTCGCCCTGTCGCCGATGGAAGCCGGGAAGCAGGAGGTCCAGACGAGTCTCGAGGAGTTCGCGGAACGGTGGTCCTGGGGAGTCCGTCATCTCGTGCAGTCGGCCAACGAGATCGCCCGCGTCCTCGATCTGGCTGTGGGCAGCTACTACACCACCGAACAGGTCTACTCGGATGCGCTGAAAACGGTGTGGACGAACACCGTCGGCAACCCCCACCTCAGCGGCGACGAGATCAGCGACCGCACATGGGGCGAAACGCTCGCGGACAATCCGATCAACCAGACGCTCAACGCCAATTACAGCCTCGAATCATTCGAGGCGGCAGACCAGGCCATCGCAACCAACAACGAGGTCATCGCCGCCGTCGGCCCGCAGGCCCTCGCCAATGTCTCCCCGCTGGCGGACATGCTCGATTCGGGCACCACACGAAACTGGGACACCGACGCAACGGAGCAGGCCGCCGAGATCATGTCGGCTGGTGGCGGTCCGTCGTGAGCTGGCTCAGTGATACGTGGGACGACGCGAAGGGTGCGATCGACGACTTCGGCGACGCCGCCGAGAATGCGATCGAGAGCACCGTCGAGAACGTCGGGCAAGCTGCCGATTCGGGCCTCGATGCCGCGGCGGGACTCGCGCAACGGGTCGGCGCCGACGGCATCGCAGATACCCTGACCGATCTCGGTGACGACATCGCCAGTGCCACCGGTGGACCCGTCGACGAACTGGACCTGGGACAGACCGAAGAACCGAAGGAACTGATCCGCGGTGAGCCGTCGGCCATCGCCGAAGCGACCACCACGCTGACCGACCTGGCCACGAGCATCGGCTCCACCGGTGACGCACTGCGCACCGTCGACGCGGCCGATTGGACGGGCAGCGCGGCTGACGGATTCAACGAGATCTTCGACAAACAACCCGCACTGTGGCACGACGCGGCCGACGCGATGAACTCCGCAGCCCGGACACTCGTCTCCTGGGGTCATACCGTCGAAGCCGCCCAGGCCCGCGCCGCCGACGCGGTGGCGCGATGGAAGCAGGCCGAGGCGGAGGAGAGGGCAAAGAAGTCCGCCTACAACGCACTCACCGGTGAGCAACAGGCAGACCACCCACTCGTCGACACCTGGACCGCGATGCGCGAGCAGGCCCGCGAAATCCTGCGGGGCGCCCGAGCGGACCGCGACGGCGTCGCCGGCCAGGTCTCCGGTGCACTGACCAGCGCCACCGCGACAGCCCCCACGGAGCCGCCCTTCACCGAACGGTGGATGAACAACCTCACCGACGCCACCGACGGCGTGCACCTGGGCGTCGCCAACTTCTACTCCGGTCTGCTCACCGGACTCAGCGGAATCGTCCAGTTCGTCCGGCAGATCAACCCGACCGACACCTACAACATGACGCATCCGGCCGAATACCAGGCCGGCCTGTCCAACCTCGCGACGGGAATCGTGGTCGCGGCCGCCGACCCCGGCACCATGGTCTCGACGATGGTCAGCGACATCCGGAAGAACCCACTCGAATTCGCCGGAAGCCTCACCGGCGACGCAGTGCTCACCGCCGCCACCGGCGGTGCGGGCGCAGGAGTCGCAGGCGCTCGCACCGCGGTCCGCGTGCTCGACACCGCCGGCGATCTCGGCAACGGTGCCCGGCTCCTCGACGACGTCGCGGACGTCAGCCACATCCCGAAGCCCGACACCCCGCACGTCGACTCGCCCACTCCGCACGCGGACACGCATCCGACGAGCACCGACCCGGCACCGACTCCCGAACCGCGCAGTCCCGAACCTGCCCATCCCGGCCCCGCCGAGCATGCCGGTGCGGATTCGGGCGCGAACGACGCCGCTCACGACGCCGGCCCCGAAACCGATCGCACGAGCAACCAGAACTGCGAAGGCCGCGACCCCGTCGACGTCGCGACCGGTGAATTCCTGCTCCCCGAAACCGATCTGACACTTCCCGGTGTGCTGCCACTGGTGTTCGGCCGGCGGCATCGTTCCGGCTATCGGTTCGGTCGCTGGTTCGGTCCGAGCTGGTCGGCCACCGTGGACATGCGCGTGGTGGTCGAGGAACCGGGGGTGACGCTGCTCGCCGAAGACGGTGTCATGCTCACGTATCCGCACCCCGAGGTGGGGACGCCGGTGATGCCGGATCCCGGGCAGCGCTGGCCGCTGTCGCGGACCGACACCGGCGGCTACCGGGTTCACGACCCCGACCGCGGACTCACCTGGCATTTCACACCCAAGCCGGAACTGGACGGTCTCGACTCCGCGCTCGGCAACATCGCAATCAGTGCGATCACCGACCGCCACCGCAATCGCATCCTCTTCCGGTACGACACTTCCGGGACCCCCGTCGAGGTGTCGCACTCCGGTGGCTACCGGGTTCTCGTCGACACACGGTCCGGCCGGATCGTGGGGTTGTCCGTCGTCGACGGAGACACTGCCACCCCGGTTCGCCGGTTCGACTACACCGACGGGCAACTCACCACCGTCGTCAAGGGCGACGCGGCTCGACTCGGTACACGTACGACGCGGAAAACCGCATGCTGTCGTGGGTCGACGGCAACGGCAACCGCATGGTCAACACGTACGACGCGGACGGGAGGGTAGTCCGGCAGAACGGCACCGGCGGCATCCTCGACTCCGAGTTCGACTACCGCACCAACGCGGAGTCCACGGGCTCCGTCACCGTCGTCACCGACTCGACCGGCGCGGCGACGGTCCACGGTTTCGACTCCGACCTGCGGCTGCGGGACCTCGTCGACGCCGCAGGGTCACGCACCCACACCGACTACAACGCGCGGCGAGAACCGTTGCGAGTCGTCGGACCTGACGGCGCGACGACGAGCTACCTCTACACCGCCGACGGAGACGTCGCCCGGATCACCCGACCCGACGGACACGCCGTCGCCATCGACTACGCCGGCCCCCGCCAACCGGCGACGATCCACCATCCCGACGGCACGATGTCGCGGCAAGAATGGGATGAGCAGGGAAACCTCGTCGCCGTCGTCGATGCGGCCGGTGCACGCACCCGGTACGGGTACGACGCGTCGGGAAGCCTCACCTCGATCACCGACGCGGCCGGGGGTCGCACATTCGTCGAATCCGTCCGGGCCGGACTGCCGGCCGCCGTCACGGATGCGAACGGCGCCGTCACCCGCATCACCCGGGACGGGTTCGGCCGACCCACCACCGTCACCAACCCCACCGGGGAGACCACCACCTACCGATGGTCGGCGGACGGTCAGCTCGTCGCGCGCACTCACCCGACGGCGCTGTCGAGACCTGGGCGTACGACGGGGAGGGCAACCTCCTGGTCCACACGGACGCGGTCGGCGCCACCACCCTCTACGAGTACGGCGCGTTCGACCTCCTCGCCGCCCGCACCGATCCCGACGGCAGCACCACCACGTACGGCTGGGACACCGAGCGGAGACTGACCTCCGTCACCAATTCGCTGGGCGCCACGTGGTCCTACCGATACGATGAGGTCGGCCGGCTCGCCGAGGAAACCGATTTCATCGGCGCCACAACTACTTACACGTACGACACCGCGGGTCGCGTCGCATCGGTCACCCCCGCCACCGGCATCACCCGCCGGCACACGTACGACATTCTCGGCAGCGTCACCGACATCCGTGCCGACACCGGCGAACATCTCCACTACGCGCACGACCTCGCGGGACGCGTCACCACCGCCGTCTCCGGCACCCGCCGGCGGGAAGTCCATTCCCTCACATTCACGTACGGCCCGACCGGGCAGTTGGTCAGCGAGACCGTCGACGACAACCCGGCGTTGCGGTTCGAATACGACGCGGTCGGTCGGCGCACCACGAGGCACAGCCCCACCGGAAGCGATACGAGTTGGCAGTGGGATCCCACGGGGCATCTCCTCGGACTCACCACCGACGGCCACCACCTGGCCTTCGGCCACGACTCCGTCGGCCGATTGACCGACTGGCGCGTCGGAGAACTCGCCGTGCGACGAAACCACACCCCGCGCGGCCAGCTCGCCAACCAGGACGTGATCGCCCATCCAACGTCCACCCTGAATCTCGGACTCGAGCCGAGCGTCCAGCCCCGGGCGCTGAGACAGGACAGTTACGCATACCGGCCGGACGGATACCTCGTCGACCACACCACCCAGCGGGACGCGTCCAGGGTGGTCCGACGCAGCTTCGACCTCGACCCGGCCGGTCGGATCACCGCTGTCGTGCAGGACGGCCATGCCACCGAGCAGTATCGCTACGATCCGCTCGGCAACATCACGGACTCCGGCTCGGATCGTCGCGAGTATCTCGGCAATCTGCTCGTCCGCGACGGCCGCACCCGATTCCACTACGACGCCGTGGGACGTCTGATCCGGAAGACCACCACCCGGCTGTCACATGCACCGGACGTGTGGCACTACCGCTACAACGCGTTCGATCAGCTCACCGACGTCACCACCCCCGACGGCCGGCACTGGCAATACACCTACGACGCCCTCAGCCGACGCGCCACCAAACAACGACTCGACCACGACGGCACCGTCGCCGACCTCATCCGCTACACGTGGGACGGCACGCACCTACTCGAGCAGAGCTCCGGCGACACCACCACCCGATGGAACTACCAGCACGGCAGCTACACCCCCCTCACCCAGGCCGTCAGCCGCACCTCCGACATCGACCGTCTGTGGGATCAGCGGGCCGTCGACACCGAGTTCTACGCCATCGTCACCGACCTCGTCGGAACACCCATCGAACTCGTCGATCCCCGCACCGCCGACCGCGTCGCCGACGCCACCACCGACCTGTGGGGAAACACCATCTGGCACGGCGCCACCGACACACCCCTCCGCTTCCCCGGCCAATACCACGACCCGGAAACCGGACTCCACTACAACCTGCACCGGTACTACAACCCCGACACCGCCCGATACCTCACCCAGGACCCGCCCCCTCACCCAACCCGAACACCTACCCTCACAACCCCACCGGATGGACCGACCCACTCGGCCTGGTGCCGGCGGCGTGTGATGGGACAAACGGGAAAGCGTTCGAACATGACTACGACTATCACCCAAGGATTCGAGCAAGAGGACTCGAGGATCCGACTGGGCACAACTTTCCGTACTCATTTGATGACGAGATACTGCGGCGGCAACCGATAGTTCAGAACGACGGTTCTCTGCTCTATCGCGCCGATGGTTTCCTCAATGGAAAGCCGGGATATTATGAGATTGCTGTAAATACGGATCGAAATCTCATTTTTCACCGAACATGGAGGTCTGGGAGTTGAAGTATCTAAAGCTTTCGGCTGATTTTCTGGCTCTATCACTGGTCGACCAACAAGATGGTCCAACCAGCCCCTCAGAACTGGGACTGTCCACGGAATTGCAGAATATGCTCACCGATTGGAATTCCGATTACCAGACAATCATACCGTTGAGTATGTCGGTACGGTCGAGCGAGCAGTGGAACTCTATCATCTGTTCATTAGACACTCGGGGCCTCAATCTTGCGCAAATGATCGCCGATGAACTAGTTGATGATGCCAAGGTTGAATACTATAGCGAAGGCTTGCTGAAAAGAATCGATCACTGAGACGCCGTCGAAATTATCCCACGCTTGATCTTTTCGAATACGTTCCGTGCCGAAACCGAGCAACGGCTCGGTGAACTACGGAGAACATTGCGAGATCGAAGCCGAGAGTGGTGGCGCAGGGCAGTTACTATCGATACTGCAACTCTGGTCGCAGTTGCAGTCGGGAGATGCTTGAATTTTTTCAAATTGAAGCCGGACAGGAATGGAATCCCGAATAGTGGACAAATTTGATGCCCTGATACCCAGCGAGATCCACAATCGAGAGGGGCTTATCGAGTTCATCGTCAACTCTCAGCTGAAGTGGCAAACAGTTCCGAAGAGTTCGAGAACCTCACCACTCATGACTATCTGTCAGCTGCGGCGGCATGGACGGAGGAAATGACGGCTACTTCGACAACCTTGGCCTACCTCTGCCGATAAATCCTAATTGGAGCTTCATCGCCACGATTCCGACTGCCGCACTTCGGTACGAATAGCGGAATCTCGTGCTAACCGGAGGGCACGTCGAGGTCAGTCACATCCGCGAACGTTTTAGCTATGTGCGTCCGCAATTGCGTGCGCAGATGACCAATTGGTGCGCGGGTGTGTAAGACTCGACATCCGTGTACCACCCATTCGAAATACCCGCTCCTGACGAACTGGCGAGATTTCATCAGATAGCGTCCCAGCCGTTGCCTGATATCCCGGGCGGCTATATCCTTCGCGCATCAACTGATCGCGGTGGAGATGTCGAACTCGTCGTCGACCCTCTGGGCCGGTCCATCAGGCTCAGGTTTTCGGTTCTCTCACATCTTGTCTTCGACCTTTTTCGCGAAGGCGCAACGCGACTCCGACTAGCCGAAACCTACGGTTCACTGGTCATTGCAATAGAATTCGAAGCGGGCGAAATTGCCGGGACCTTGTACATCAACGTCGGCGGCACGATTAACATTAAGGATTCGCTCTTGCTCCATTAGGGACACCACATGCCTCTCGAGACATCCGCACATGGTTTTGCTGTTTGCACCCGCGATTGCGTCCGCATTTGGCTAATCGGTGTGCCAATGTGCGACAGGAGGGCTTTCACTGACGCCGAGCGGCAATAGCTGAGCGAAGTCACCACATCCGCACACTTTTTGGTCAGCTTCACACGCAATTGCATGCGCGTTTGACCAATCGGTATGCAAACGCGAGGTCCGCGGCCCCCTCACGCCTCCAGCAACCCCTTCAACCTCTGCAGGTCGGCGTTGACGGCCGCTGCGTCCTGCGCGAATTCGTCGGCGGTGACGCCGTCGCGTCGCCGGATGGTGAAGACGACTTCGCTGTGGTCGCCGTCGGCGATGACGCGCACGGGGTTGTAGACGGTGTCGCCGCTGGGGAGGGTGACGTCGTGGTCGAGGATGCCGTAGTCGTTGGCGGGTGCGAAGGTCACTGCGACCTGTCCCATCGGGGAGTCGGCGAGCCAGCGGTCGCCGTCCCGGGTGATGTTGGTGCTCAGGCCCGCCGCCCAGGCGGGGAGGTTGGCGGGGTCGCTCGCGTAGGCGTACACGTCGGCGGCGGGCCGAGCGATGAACACACTGACATGGGTTGATTCGGTGGTCATGACACCCAGCATCCCCGCTACACGGCACGGGTGATTGAAGAAATCGGACTCCGGTGCTCGATGTCCGAAACCTTCAATGCGGGTCCGCCTGAGGTCGTTAGCGTTCTCGGTATGACCGCAACATTCAGTGCCATCGAACTGGTCGTCCACGACCTGCCCACGTCGCTCGCGTTCTATCGGCGGCTCGGACTCGACATTCCCGCCGACGCCGATCAGGCACCGCACGTCGAATTCGAGTTTCCCGGTGGGCTCCGCCTGCTGTGGGACACGGTCGAGACCATCCGCTCGTTCACACCCGACTGGACCGAACCGGCCGGCGGGCATCGCATCGGACTCGCCTTCGACTGCGGAACGGCCGCCGACGTCGACACGCTCTTCGACGAGTTCACGGGCGGCGGCTACACCGGTCGGAAGAAGCCGTGGGATGCACCGTGGGGCCAGCGTTACGCCACCGTCGACGATCCCGACGGCAACCCCGTCGACCTGTTCGCCGCGCTCACACCGTGACCAGCTGACCGAACGTGCGGCCGGTCAACTCGTGCGCCTCGCGGATAAGGTGGGCCTGATCGGCGAACCCCGCCATGCCGGCGGCCTGAGCTGCGGGAATGGATGAATCCGCCAGCCCCAGTGCCGACTGCAACCGAAGGATCCGGGCCAGCATCTTCGGTCCGTAACCGAATTGCCGTCGGCACAGGCGGTGCAGTTGGCGCTCGCCGACACCGATCCGGTCCGCGACCTCACGGACGGACGTCTGCTGCTCCAGAAGTCGCGCGATCGCGGGGATCCTGCCGTCCGGCGGCGGCCCGAGGAGCCGGCGAGATCTCGCGAACTCCTCGAGCGCCCGGCCCGGATCGGCGTCGTCGGCGATCCTGCCCAGAAACTCCGTGGTGGCGCGGTCTGTCAGCACCTCGGCGAGCGGCACCCGCAGATTGGTCAGCTCCTCCGCCGGCGTCCCCAGGAGATCCGGCAGAGTGCCTGGGGAACAACGTAATCCGACGTAGCGGTCGCCGTCGCGGCTCCGGGTGAGATACGGCCGGGAGTCGGGGCCGGCCACGACGACGTCACCGTTCATCCAGATGAGGTCCATACAGCCGTCGGGCAGGATGGCCGCCTCACCCCCGGCTGCGGTCTTCTGCCACACCACAGCGCCGGGGAACACCGACCGCCGCTCCGTGTACATGACCCCATGCTAGGCAGCTGCTATGACACTCTGCGTGGCGTCAGATCTCCGGCTCGCCGACATGCAGATCGGGCTCCCAGTCGTAGATGACGGCGGTCCGCAGCAGAATGTCCTGCAGTGACCGGCGGCGGCCGTCGACTGCCGCCCACAGCAATCCGAACCCGAACATCACGCACAGCACCGCCCGGAGAAGGGCCCGCAGCCAGCCGATCAGTTCACCGTTGCGGCTGACCACCCGCAGCCCCATCGTCACGGCACCGACGGTGCGGCCGCTCACCGACCAGCATGCCGTCAGGTACAGCACCGCCACGCCGATGAACAAGGTCGCGGAGAGCACGGCATTGGCATCGGGGAACGAGAACTCCTGCGGCGAGAACAGCAACCGCAGGAACAACACTCCGACATAGATGCCGCCCATCATGGCCAGGACGACCGCCAGGTCGATACCTGCGGCCAGTCCGCGGGTCACGATCCCGGCCGCACGATGCGCCGGCGTGCTCATGCATCGTCCGGTTCGTGCCCGCGCCCGAACCACTTGCCCACGAACCCGGCGACGGCGTCGTCGGCCTGCATGCCCTGGTTTCGCACGCCGCGGACCGCCTCGTTCGACATCGAGTCAGTCGACTCACGGATGATGCGCGGCAGGTCCACGCCCTCGATCACGGTGTCGGCCAGAACCACCAGGTCGACCCGCCCTATGACGGAGTCCACGTCGACGCGATCGACGATCGCATCCACGTCGATCCGTGCGGCGACGGCGTCGATATCCACTCGATCGAGGATCTGCGGGATGTCCACCCGGGCGGCGATGGCATCAATGTCCACCCGGTCGATGATGCGCTGGATGTCGATGCCCTCGGCGACGACGTCCAGGTCGACGTGATCATGCACGATCGCGGTGAGGTCCACCTCCTGAAGAGCGACGTGCACGATTCTCCGGAGTACCGCGTGCAGCAACCGATCCGCGAGTTCGTCCGCGCTGCGGAGTGTCTGGGTGCCGCGTTCCTCGAGGGTGACCAGCAGCGGATCGACGCCCGGCAGGAGTCGCGCCGTGTCGACGCCGAATCCGATCACACGTTGCAACGCACCGCCGGCAGTCGCGGCGACGCCGGCCGCGAGGCGCAGCGGATCGGGGGCTTTCCTGCCGTCCATAGTCGTAATCCAAGCCGGTCTGCGCCGGGGATGCAGGGGTTCCCGGAATCTGAGTCACCCGCGGGGTGCGCCGGGGCCGTGCACGATACGTGGGGCGGGCTGTCCGGACGCCGGCCGAGGGGCCCAGTCGGCGAGTTCGGCGATCAACTCGGCGACCCGATCCGAGCAGTGCGCGGGATCCGGTGCCGGTCCCAACCCGAGTCCCTCGACCACCAGCACGTTCCCCTGGGTGAGTCCGTGTACCCCGAGCGACCACCCGAAGTGGCGGTTCCAGGCCAGAACGGCCTTCCGGCCGCGGTAGTAGGGGATCTCGCAGGACAGGGTCACGACCGCGTCGAAAGCGGGGGTGCACCACCAGTCGACCGACAGGGCGCCCACCGTCGTCGCGACGGAACCGACGTACTCACCGACATTCGCCGAGCTGGTGGCCCGGACCTGGCTGATGCTCATACACAACCCACTCTCGACGTTCGCAGAAACCCAGCGGAAAGAGCCGGACGGCAGGTTCACACTCGAGTCATTCGTCACGGACCGCCGAGAGGACGGGTTCGGGTCCGTAAGGGCCGGAGGTTCGCGACGAAGCTTCTACTCCATCGTCGGGCGGCGACGGGGCGCCCGGTAGCCACCCTGGGGTGGGGATACACCACCCCCGCCCCTTGCGGGGAAAACACAAAGGCCACGAACTCGTGGAGTTCGTGGCCTCGATGTCGCGATTCCGGAGAATCGCTTGTGGTGGGCGAAGGGGGACTTGAACCCCCACGTCCCGAAGGACACTGGCACCTGAAGCCAGCGCGTCTGCCATTCCGCCACTCGCCCGAGCGACCCGGAAACATTAACACGAGGTCGCCAGAAATTACGATTCGTACAGGTCAGGACCCGAAAAGGCCACAAAAACACCCGTCCAGGCAAAGACCGATATCATGCAATGGCGTAGACCCGTGTCGTGGCCCGAGGCAATGACAGTACCGTGGGATACACGCACGGCTGTGCCGCGACACGGACATGTCCCGTCACAGCCACCGCGTACCGAGGACAGAAGGCCCGACTGCCAGGCACCGTGAGGAGGTTCCGATGGGGATAGTTCAACGTTTCGAGCGGAAGCTCCAGGGAGCCGTGGGTGACGCGTTCGCCCGGGTCTTCGGCGGCGGCGTGGTGCCACAGGAGGTGGAGGCCGCGCTTCAGCAGGAAGCCTCCGACCGAATCCAGCAGTTGGACGGTGGGCACCTGCTCGCGCCGAACAGCTATGTCATCGCCATCAACAACTCGGACCACGAAGAACTTGCCGCCGACAGAGACTTGACGGTCAAGGCCTTCGCCCGACACCTCGAAGACTTCATTCGCGACCAGGGCTGGCAGACGTATGGTCCCATTCATGTCGCGTTCGAACCGTCGCCTTCACTGCACACCGGGCAGTTCCGCACCCGGGGTTCGGTGGATCCGGATGCCGGCCGCCCAGGGGCGGCCACGCCGGGGCGACCCGAACCGCCAGGCGGTCCCGCACCGCGACCACAGGCACCGTTTGTACCCGTCACGTCGAATCCAGGAGCTGGCCCCATGACGCAGAACTCAGGCTACGACCCCAGCCGCGAACCAGCGGGCAACCGCAATCCCGATCCCCAGTACGCGCGCAACGGTCATGCCCATGCAGGTCAGGACCAGCGGTACCCGCAGGGCTACCAGAACGGTTACGACCGCGGCAGCTACCAGCAGGGCGGCTACGACCAGCAGCAGTACCCCGACGACCAGCGCGGCGGGTACCCCCAGGATGCGGCGTACGGCCAGGCGTACGACCAGGGCGCGCAGGCTCCCGGCTACGACCAGCCCGCGGACGCCGGCTACGACTACCAGCAGGGCGGCTACCAGCAGGGCTACGACCCGCAGGCATACGACCAGCAGGCTGCTCCGGCCCGCTACCCGGACGGTTCCTACGCCGACGCCGGCTACCAGCAGCCGCAGGGCTACGACCAGGGTTACGACCGCGGTGGCTACCAGCAGGGCGGTTACGACCAGCAGGCGTACGACCAGCCGGGCTACGCCGACTACGACCAGGGCGGTTACGGCCAGCAGGCCTACGCGACCGACGGCCACACGTTCACGGCGACGCTGCAGCTCGAGGACGGCAGCGGACGCCACTTCCAGCTGCGTGAGGGCAACAACATCATCGGCCGCGGCCAGGAGGCACAGTTCCGCCTGCCCGACACCGGTGTGTCGCGCCGCCACATCGACATTCGCTGGGACGGACAGGTCGCGATGCTGTCCGACCTCGGCTCCACGAACGGAACCACCGTCAACGGTGCCCCCGTGCAGGATTGGCAGCTGGCCGACGGAGACATCATCCGGGCAGGTCATTCGGAGATCCTGGTCCGAATCCTCTGAGGCTCCACCGAATCAGGTCCCCCAGTAGACACCGCCGATACCCGATCCCGAACTCCCTCACCGAGACACAACCGAGACGGCTTCGATACTGGACCGACACCGCGTCGGAGCCCGTGTCGGACGTAACACGGTGGGGACTCCGTATCGTTGTGGGCTGTCCGTATCCTGATCGCAGGGTGCGGGTTGCCCCTATGATGCTGCCAGAAAAAGACGCTGGAACCTCGAACGTTCCGGCCACAGAAGGAGGTGGACTGCCGTGCAAGGTTTGATTCTGCAACTCACACGAGCAGGGTTCCTGCTCCTGCTGTGGCTGTTCGTCTGGACCGTTCTGCGGGCGTTGCGCGGCGACATCTACGCCGGCTCCGGCGTCCGTGTGCCGCCCCGATATTCACGCAGCGGCAATGTGCTGCCGTCGCTGGGAAAGACCAAGACGGCCAAGTATCTGGTGGTGACGCAGGGCGGCCTCGCCGGCACGCGCATCACCCTCGGCACCCAGCCCGTCCTCATCGGCCGGGCCGACGACTCCACCCTCGTTCTCACCGATGACTACGCCTCCACCCGCCATGCTCGGCTCTCCCCGCGAGGCGCCGACTGGTACGTCGAAGACCTCGGCTCGACCAACGGCACGTATCTGGATCGCGCCAAGGTCACCACATCTGTCCGCGTGCCGCTCGGTACCCCCGTACGGGTCGGCAAAACGGTAATCGAGTTGCGCCCGTGACCCTCGTACTCCGCTATGCCGCCCGCAGCGACCGTGGCCTTGTCCGTTCCAACAACGAAGATTCCGTGTACGCCGGGGCCCGCCTGCTGGCGCTCGCGGACGGCATGGGCGGGCACGCGGCCGGTGAGGTCGCGTCGCAGTTGATGATCGCGGCCCTCGCGCATCTCGACGACGACGAGCCCGGCGAAGACCTTCTCGGCAAGCTCGAGGCCGCCACCCGGGAGGGCAACGACTCCATCGCCGACCACGTCGAGGAGGACCCCGAACTCGACGGCATGGGCACCACGCTCACCGCAATCCTGTTCTCCGGCAACAAGCTCGGGCTCGTCCACATCGGTGACTCCCGCGCCTACCTGCTCCGCGACGACTCCCTCGCGCAGATCACCCGGGACGACACGTTCGTGCAGTCCCTCGTCGACGAGGGACGGATCACCGCCGAGCAGGCTCACACCCACCCGCAGCGGTCGCTCATCATGCGCGCCCTCACCGGCAACGAGATCGAGCCGACGCTGACGGTCCGCGAGGCGCGTGCGGGCGACCGCTACCTGCTGTGCTCCGACGGACTGTCGGACGTGGTCAGCGACGAGACCATCGAGAACACGATGCGGGAGGGCTCGCAGGACGAGTGCGCCGACCGGCTCATCGAACTCGCCCTGCGCAGCGGCGGCCCGGACAACGTGACGGTCGTCGTCGCGGACGTCATCGACCTCGACTACGGACAGAGCCACCCCATCGTCGCCGGTGCCGCCTCCGCCGACGACGAAGAGGACACCCCGCCGCCCAACACCGCCGCGGGGCGTGCCGCCGCGATGCGTCCGCCGCGGGCCACCCCGAAGCGGGTCGTCCCGCAGGTCGAGGAACCGCCGACGAAGAAGAAGCGTCACCGCATGTGGTGGGCTGCATTCGCGCTCGGTCTGATCGTCGTGGTCGCCGTCGCTGCCTTCGTGGGGCGGGCTCTGGTCCGCAACAACTACTACGTCGGCGCCGACGGCGAACGCGTCACCGTGCTGCGCGGAGTCCCCGGCTCGGTGCTCGGTTACTCGCTGCAGGAAGCGAATCTCGTCGGCTGTGTCAGCGATGCCGGCGACCTGACGTTGATGTCGCCGACCGAATCGCCGAACGGGTGCACCATCCTCGAGGTCGACGACCTCCAGCCGTCCGCCCGCGAGCAGGTGCGTGCCGGGCTGCCCTCGGGCAAGCTCGACGACGTCCGCAACCAGATGACGCGGCTCGCCCAGAACGATCTGCTTCCGGTCTGCGAGTCGGAGTCGTCCACCACCACGACGACGACGCCGGCACCGACGCCGGCTCCCGTCCCGGAGACCACGCCGCCGCCCGCGCCTGCACCTGTTCCCCCGGCCGAGGTACCGCCCGCTCCGGGGCCGACCGCACCCCCGACTCCGACCGCCACCCCGGCGCCGACCGTGACCCAGGTTCCCGGTCAGAACTGCAGGACGGCTAGCTGATGTCGGTCGCAAGTGCATCACCGGGGGCGCAGTTTCCCAGTCCACCCGGCGGGTTCGCGCCAGCCCCCGTCCAGTCGACGCGTCGGGGCACCGAGCTGATCCTGATCGGTTTCGCGATCCTGATCACGACGATCTCGCTGGTGCTGGTCGAGGCCAGCCAGGAACAGAGCATCACCTGGGATCTCGCCAAGTACGCCGCCGCCTATTCGGCGCTGTTCCTGATCGCGCATCTCGCGGTGCGCCGGTTCGCTCCGTACGCCGACCCGCTGATCCTGCCGATCGTCGCGCTGCTCAACGGCCTCGGACTGGTGCTGATCCACCGACTCGACCTCGCCGACGCACAGTCCGCCGCCTACTTCGGGTTGCCCGTGCCGTCGCCGGACGCCAACCAGCAGGTGCTGTGGACGACGCTGGCCATCGCCGGTTTCGTGGCGGTGCTGGTGCTGCTCAAGGACTACCGCCTCCTGGCCCGCTACAGCTACACGCTGGGCCTCGCCGGACTGGTGTTCCTCGCCATCCCGGCGATCCTGCCGTCCAGCTTCTCCGAGGTGAACGGCGCGAAGATCTGGATCCGCCTCCCCGGCTTCAGCATTCAGCCCGGCGAGTTCGCGAAGATCCTTCTGATCATCTTCTTCGCGTCGGTGCTGGTCGCGAAGCGCGACCTGTTCACCACCGCAGGCAAGCACGTGTTCGGCATCGACCTCCCCCGCGCCCGCGACCTCGGACCCATCCTGCTCGCATGGATGGTGTCGGTGGGTGTGCTCGTGCTGGAGAAGGACCTCGGCACGTCGCTGCTGCTGTTCAGCACCGTGCTCGTGATGCTGTACATCGCCACCGAGCGCGTCGGATGGCTGCTGATCGGCGCCGGACTGCTCGGTATCGGCTTCTTCTTCGCCTACCAGCTGTTCGGCCACGTCCGGGTCCGCGTCAGCACCTGGCTCGATCCGCTGGCCGACTACAACAACACCGGCTACCAGATCTCGCAGTCGCTGTTCGGGCTCGCGACCGGTGGCGTCGCCGGAACGGGACTCGGCAGCGGACGGCCCGCCCAGGTGCCGTTCGCGAAGACCGACTTCATCGTCGCCACGATCGGTGAGGAGCTCGGTCTCATCGGTCTCGCCGCCGTCCTGATGCTGTTCCTGATCCTCGTCATCCGTGGTCTGCGCACCGCGCTGGCCGTCCGGGACAGCTTCGGCAAGCTGCTCGCGGCCGGTTTGTCGTTCACGATCGCGGTGCAGGTGTTCGTGGTGGTCGGCGGCGTCACCAAGCTGATCCCCCTCACCGGGCTGACCACGCCGTTCATGTCGTACGGTGGGTCGTCGCTGCTCGCCAACTATCTCCTCCTCGCGATCCTGATCAAGATCTCCGACGCCGCCCGTGAGCCGGCCGTCCCGAAGAAGAAGGGCCCCGCACCCATCGCCGACGCCCCGACCGAGATGGTGCCGCGCTCATGAACACACCTCTGCGTCGCGTCGCGATCGCCGTCATGGTGATGGTGGTCGCCCTCCTCGCCAACGCCACCTACGTCCAGGTCATCAAGGCGGACAACCTGCGGGCCGATCCGCGGAACTCGCGCGTGCTTCTCGACGAGTACTCGCGTCAGCGCGGCCAGATCTCGGCGGCCGGCCAGGTGCTCGCGGCGTCCGTCCCGACCGACGACCGCTACAAGTACCTGCGCACCTACCCGCCCAACCCGGCGGCACCGTCCAGCCCGCTGGCCAACGCACCGGTCACCGGGTTCTACTCGATGCAATACGGCAGCACCGGTCTCGAGCGGACCGAGGACCCGGTCCTCAACGGTTCCGACAACCGGCTGTTCGGACGACGCTTCTTCGACCTCGTGTCCGGGCGCGACCCCCGCGGCGGCAACGTGGTGACCACCATCAACCCGGTCATGCAGCAGGTTGCGTACGACGAGCTGACGGCTAAGGGCTACACCGGTTCGGTCGTGGCGATCGAGCCGAGCACCGGACGCATCCTCACGATGGTCAGCACCCCGAGCTACGACCCCAACTCGCTCGCCAGCCATGACGGCACCGAGACCACCGCGGCGTGGGAGGCCCTGAATGCCGACCCGGAGAAGCCGCTGATCAACCGTGCGGTGTCGCAGACGTACCCGCCCGGTTCCACGTTCAAGGTGGTGGTGACCGCCGCCGCGCTCGCCGCCGGAACCACCCCCGACACCCAGCTGACCGCGGCCCCGCAGATCACCCTTCCCGGCACCTCCACGACGCTCGAGAACTACAACGGCTCCACGTGTGGCGGTGCCCCCACCGCGTCGTTGCGTGAGGCGTTCGCGCGGTCGTGCAACACGGCGTTCGTCGAACTCGGAGTCAAGACCGGCACCGACGCCGTCAGCGACCAGTCCAGCGCGCTCGGCATCGGTGGGCAGATGCCCGGCGTCCCGTTCCCCGTCGCGGACAGCACGATCGGATCGATCCCCGACGACGCCGCACTCGGCCAGAGCAGCATCGGCCAGCGAGACGTCGCGCTCACTCCGCTGCAGAACGCGATGATCGCGGCTACCGTCGCCAACGGTGGCGTGCGGATGCAACCGCAGTTGGTATCCGAATTGCAGGGGCCGGACCTGTCCAACCTCGCGACCACCAACCCGGTCTCCGAAGGCCAGGCGATGTCGTCCCAGGTGGCGGCCACCCTGACCGACCTGATGATCGGTTCCGAGAACAACACCAGCGGCGAAGGCAAGATCCCGGGCGTCCAGATCGCGTCCAAGACGGGCACCGCCGAGCACGGGACCGACCCTCGGAACACCCCGCCCCACGCCTGGTACATCGGATTCGCACCCGCCCAGAACCCGACCGTCGCCATCGCGGTCATCGTCGAGGACGGCGGAGATCGTGCACTGGCCGCAACCGGCGGCTCGGTGGCTGCACCTATCGGCCGTGCCGTCATCGCAGCCGGACTACAAGGGGGCTGATTGTGGCACTGAACAACGGCGCGCTGATCGCCAATCGATACCGCCTGATCCGGCTCATCGCCACGGGCGGAATGGGACAGGTCTGGGAAGCGACGGACAACCGGCTCAATCGTCGTGTCGCGGTGAAGGTGCTGAAGTCCGAGTTCTCGTCCGACCCGGAGTTCGTCGAACGATTCCGCTTCGAGGCGCGCACCACCGCGCAGCTGAACCATTCCGGCATCGCCGGGATCTACGACTACGGCGAGGTCCGCGACGCCACCGGCGATTCCACCGCCTACCTGGTGATGGAACTCGTCAACGGTGAGCCGCTCAACGCCGTCCTCGCACGGGTGGGCCGTCTCGCGGTGCCGCACGCCCTGGACATGCTCGAGCAGACCGGCCGGGCGTTGCAGGTGGCGCACGACGCCGGTGTCGTGCACCGGGACGTGAAGCCGGGCAACATTCTGATCACCCCCACCGGCCAGGTGAAGATCACCGACTTCGGCATCGCGAAGGCCGTGGAGAACTCGCCGGTCACGCGTACCGGCATGGTGATGGGCACCGCGCAGTACATCGCCCCCGAGCAGGCGCTCGGGCAGGACGCGACCGCGGCGAGCGACGTGTACTCTCTCGGCATCGTCGGCTACGAGGCGCTGTCCGGACGTCGCCCGTTCGTCGGCGACGGCGCGATCACGGTCGCGATGAAGCACGTGCAGGAGGCACCGGCACCGTTGCCGAGCGACCTGCCGCCGAACATCCGCGAACTCATCGACATCACCATCGCGAAGGATCCGAGCACCCGCTACGCCAGTGGTGGAGAGTTCGCCGACGCGGTCGCGGCGGTCCGGGCAGGCAGGCGTCCCCCGCCGCCCGGCATGTCGGGTACCGGGGCGGCGCGGGTGCTGCCCCCGCCGATGACCGGCGCAACCCAGATGATGCCGCCCTCGCAGACCGCGTACGCGGGACCGGTCACGGGGCAGGTGCCGCCGGACGACTCGAACGGTGACGGCAAGAAGGGCGGGCTGACCAGCGGCCAGAAGGCCGTGGCCTGGGGTGCGGGTGGTCTGCTGGTGCTGGCGGCGATCATCGCGCTCGCGCTCGTCCTGTTCGACGGTGGTGACACGAAGGAACCGACGTCGCCGGCGATCACGTCGTCGCTGCGGACGATCACGACGACACCGCGGCCGACGACCACCACCACGACCGAGGAACCGACGACCACCACCGAGCCGCCGTATACGACGACCACCACCCAGCCGTTCACGACGACCACCACCCAGCCGACGACCACGACGACGACAGAGCCGACGACGACTACCACCACCACGACCACCACCGCACCCACGACGACGACCACGACGACCACGTCGGAGGAGTCAACTACTCCGACCCCACAAGGACTGCCATGACGACACCGCGCAACCTCTCCTCACGCTACGAGCTGGGTGAGATTCTCGGCTTCGGTGGCATGTCCGAGGTCCACCTCGCCCGCGACGTCCGGCTCAGCCGGGACGTCGCGATCAAGGTCCTGCGCGCCGACCTCGCCCGCGACCCCACGTTCTACCTCCGGTTCCGCCGGGAGGCGCAGAACGCCGCGGCGCTGAATCATCCGGCGATCGTGGCCGTCTACGACACCGGCGAGGCGGAAACCGACGCGGGACCGCTGCCGTACATCGTGATGGAGTACGTCGACGGTGACACGTTGCGGGACATCGTGCGCGGCGAGGGCCCGATGGCGCCCCGCCGCGCGATGGAGGTCATCTCTGACGTGTGCGCGGCGCTCGACTTCAGCCACCGCAACGGCATCGTCCACCGCGACGTGAAACCCGCCAACGTGATGATCAACCGGGCGGGCGCGGTGAAGGTGATGGACTTCGGCATCGCGCGAGCGATCTCCGACGCGTCCAGCCCCATGACGCAGACCGCTGCCGTCATCGGCACCGCCCAGTACCTGTCGCCCGAGCAGGCCCGCGGCGAGCAGGTCGACGCCCGCTCCGACGTGTACTCGCTCGGGTGCGTGCTGTTCGAGATCCTCACCGGAGAACCCCCCTTCAAGGGTGACTCCCCGGTCGCGGTCGCGTACCAGCACGTGCGGGAGGACCCACAGACCCCGTCCGTGGTCAACCCGGACATTCCGCGTGAGCTCGACTCGGTGATCCTCAAGGCGATGAGCAAGAACCCCGCCAACCGCTACCAGACCGCCGCGGACATGCGCAGCGACCTGGTCCGGGTACTCGGCGGGCAGCGCCCCAGCGCGCCGATGGTGATGAGCGACGAGGACCGCACCACGATCCTCGGTGCCGTCGACTCCGGCGCGGGGAACTACCGGCGCCCGCAGTCACCCACCCCGGCCACCGCGTCGAAGACGGACGGCGGCGAGCCCGACAAGAAGAAGAACCCGATGCGGGTGGCGTTGATGGCGCTGGGCGCCCTCATCGTCGTCGGCATCGTCGGCGCGTTCCTGTGGTCCGTGGGACCGGGTTCGAAGGCCGATCAGGTAACCATGCCGGACGTCACGAACCAGGCCGCGGACGACGCCGAGACGACACTGCAGAACCTCGGTTTCCGCGTCGCCCGGCAGCAGAAACCGGACGCCGTCGTGGCGACCGGCAACGTCATCACCACCCGGCCCGTCGGCGGGGTGCAGGTCGACGAGGGCAGCACGATCACCCTCGAGGTGTCGTCCGGACCCGAACAGGTGAAGGTCCCGCGGCTCGCCGGCCTCACCCAGCAGGAAGCGCAGCAGGAGCTGAACGCGGTGGGTCTGCGGCTCGACACCGCCGTCGCCCGCGCACCGTCCGACGTGTCCGACGTCGACAAGGTGATCGAGCAGAACCCGTCCTCCGGGGCGAGCATCTCCCTCGACTCCGAGGTCGCCGTCACGCTGGGCACCGGGCCGGAGCAGATCCGCATCCCCGACGTGACCGGCCAAAAGGTCGAGGTCGCGCAGGCCAACATCGAGGGTGCCGGATTCAAGGTGCAGATCCAGAACATCGATTCCGGTGTGCCGAAGGGCCAGGTCGTCTCCACCGACCCCGTCGGCGGCTCCACCGCAGCCAAGGGCGACACCATCCAGATCCGGGTGTCGAACGGCAACAATATCGAGATGCCGGACCTGACCGGCAAGACGGTGTCGCAGGCGCTCGCCGAGCTGCGCAGCGCCGGCTGGAGTGGGTCGTCGAGTTCGATCAATCAGACGCAGACGTCCACCCTGGACCCGGAGATGGTCGGCAAGATCATCAGCCAGGAACAGCCGCCGGGATCGGAGATCACCAAGAACGGTGTCGTCTCGGTCGGTGTCGGCGCGCTGGGCATCCCGCGGTAGGCGCCTCCGCCGCCTGTGCGCCTTTCTGGTTGCGGTAGCTACCACAAAGGCGCACGGGCGCTACGCGCCCAGCGCCTGCGCGACCTCGGTCTCGAGGGTGGCGACGAGGGATTCCTTCGGGGCTTCGCCGCAGACGGTGAGCCAGTTCGCGAGCATGCGGTGCCCACCCTCGGTGAGCACGGACTCCGGGTGGAACTGGACGCCGTGGATCGGCAGTTCCCGGTGCCGCATCGCCATGACGATGCCGCTGTCGGTGTGGGCGGTGACCTCGAGTTCGTCCGGGATGGTGTCTTCCAGGACGGTCAGCGAGTGGTAGCGCGTGGCGGTGAACGGGTCGGGCAGACCCGCGAGTACACCCTCGCCGGTGTGGTGGACGACGCTGGTCTTGCCGTGCAGGAGTTCGGGTGCCCGGTCGACGGTCGCGCCGAACGCGGCCCCGATCGCCTGGTGCCCGAGGCACACCCCGAGAAGCGGTGTCTCGGCGGCGGCGCATGCCGTGACCAGGTCCATCGTCGCGCCTGCCCGCTGCGGTGTGCCGGGGCCGGGGCTCAGCAGAATGCCGTCGAACTCGGCCGCTGCCGCCGCGACGGCGTCGGGCCCGGTGAGGTTCGGATCGTCGTTGCGCCAGACCACGGCCCGTGTTCCCAGCTGTCCGAGGTACTGCACCAGGTTGAACACGAAGCTGTCGTAGTTGTCGACGACGAGAATCCTCATGGAAGCAGGGTATTCTGCCCGCCTCGTGCTCTGCACGGCCGGGGACCGTTCAGGTCAGTGCCCTGCGTAACCGGGCACGGTGAGTTGGCCGGACGCCGCCTCCGAATAGCCGAGGCCGAACCGCGACGCATATTGCTTGAACACCCGGATTCCGGGTTCGTTCGCGAGCGCCGACTCCAGTCGCGCGGGGTCCCCGATCGCCGACATCACGTACGGCGGGCTGTAGGTGCGGCCGTGCAGCAGCAGGGTGTTGCCGATGCAGCGCGGCGCCGACGTGTTCACGATCCGCTGGTCCTGCATGCTGATCGCCTCGGCGCCACCCACCCACAGCGCGTTCAGCACGCTCTGGACGTCCTGCTGGTGGACGACGAGATCGTCCGGGGACGCGTCGACGGGGTATTTGCCGTCCGCGTCGCGGGGGGCGTCGGTGAGGGTGACGGTGACGCCGGGACCGGTCATCGGCGTGAGTCCGGCATCCGTGGCGAGCGCCTTGGTGTCGGCGAGCGCCTGCGCGACACCGCTGTCGGACGCGGCGGCGTCCTGCTGCAGCGACTCGACCTGCGCCGCCAGCCGGTCGCGGGTCTCGGCCACCTGGTCGGTCTCGGACTGCGCGTTCCGCACGAGGTCGGACAGCCGGGTGGAATCGCCGGCGCGGATCTCGTTGCCGTGCGACACCTGACGGGTGGTGGCCACCAGCAGGCCGGCCACGAGACACACCACCAGCACCGCGATCCGCCAGAAGATCGACCTGGTCACCGGTGTTTCCGTCCCCTCGTCCTCGCCGCGCGAATCGCGGCTACGTTAGCGTGTACACACGCAGGTATTTCCGAATCTACCTGCCCACATTCCCGTAGAGCCGCACGAACGAGGACGTCATGCCGAAGTCGAAGGTCCGAAAGAAGACCGATTACACGATCAACCCTGCGAGCCGCACCCCGGTGAAGGTGAAGGCCGGCCCCTCCAGCACCCTGTACGTCTCGGTGATGCTCGGGTTCATGCTGGTCGGGCTGGTGTGGCTGCTCGTCTACTACCTGGCCGCCGACCAGCTCGAGTGGATGAACAACCTCGGTGCCTACAACTTCCTCATCGGATTCGGCTTCATGGTGGTCGGTCTGATCATGACGATGCGCTGGCGTTGACGATCACAATTACACCGATGTCATTCATCCCCAATGTGGACAACCCCTGTGGATAGCCGCAGGTCGAGTGCTGATGTCTGCTGACGAGGCGCCGTTGGAGTGGTCGACGCCCCTCGGCGCGGTGATCGCGCTCGCTGCGGGCGGAGTCGCGTTGGGGGTCGCGGGACTTGCCGTGTCGACCGAGCCGGCGGGCCGTGTTCTCGTGTGCGTCGCCGCCCTCGGGCTGCTGCTGACCGCCGCGTCGGCGCTCCGGCAACGCCCCCGTCTCGCCGTCGACAAGGAGTGCGGCGGGATCGTGGTGAACCGGCTGAGAGGCCGCCACAGGTATGCCCGCTCGGAGATCGACCGCGCGCGACTCGTGCGCTACCCCCGGCTGGGTCGCCGGGTGCCGATGCTCGAGATCGACATCCGCACCGAGGACGGCACCGAACGCCTCCTGATCTTCGGCCGCTGGGATCTCGGCACCAATCCGGAGGACGTGTTCGACGCCCTCGCGGTGCATCGTCTGGTGGGCCGGGGTCAGTAGCCGAAGCTCGCGCGGAGCTGCAGGGTGCGGACCGCGATGACGGCCAGCGGCACCAGCACCACGACGCCGAGGCAGATCCAGCCGACGGTGATTGCCTTCTCCCGGTTGTTCCCGGCGCCCAGCAGCTGGGGTCCGTAGAGAATTCCCGCGGTGGCCGCGGCTCCGGCGACCAGGCCGCCGAGATGCCCCCACAGTGAGATGCCGGGGATCGTGATGCTGATGATCACGTTGACGGCGATCACCGAGATCACCGGTGCGGGGCTGCGTCGCAGCCGCAGGAGGATGACGGCCTGAGCGCCCATCAGTCCGAAGACGGCGCCCGACGCCCCCGCGGTGACCGCGCCGAGCTGGAACAGCATCACTGCGGCGGAACCGCCGAGCAGGGACACGAAGTACACGCAGGCGTAGCGGGCGCGGCCGAGGACCAGTTCGGTGTCGCGGCCGATCACCCACAGCGCGAACATGTTGACGGCCAGGTGAATGATGCCGAAGTGGAGGAATCCGCTGCCGAGCACGCGGACGATCTGCCCGTCCACGACAGCGGGTGGGAACAGCGCCCAGTCCGCGAAGAGCTTCGATCCCGCCTGGTTCTGCATGATGCTGCGGGACTGCGCCGCGGTGATCAGGAAGATGCCGACGTTCACGGCCATCAGGATGTACGTCACGAGCGGCACCGCACGCTGCGTGGTCACGGCGCCGGCGACGTTGCGAACCTGACGGACATCACGCTGCCCGGCGGCCACACAGTCGACACACTGGTAGCCGACGGCTGCTTCGCGCAGGCATTCGGGGCACGCGGGACGACCGCACCGATTGCACGACAGTGCAGTGGGCCGATCGGGGTGGCGGACGCACCGCGGCTGGGGCGGAGTGCCCTCGTTCGCGGCACCGCCCCAGCCGGGGTTGGTCATGTGCTGCGGTTCCCTACGCGATGGTGACGCTGTTGATCACGACCGGCTCGAGCGGACGGTCCGCGCGATCCGTCGCAGTGGTCGAGATGGCGTCGACGACCTTCTTCGACTCCTCGTCGACGACCTCACCGAAGATGGTGTGGCGACGGTTGAGGTGCGGGGTCGGGCCGGTGGTGATGAAGAACTGCGAACCGTTGGTTCCCGGGCCTGCATTCGCCATGGCCAGGATGTACGCGCGGTCGAACTGCAGTTCCGGGTGGAACTCGTCGCCGAACTTGTAGCCCGGGCCACCGGCGCCGGTACCCGTGGGGTCGCCGCCCTGGATCATGAATCCGTCGATGACGCGGTGGAAGACGGCGCCGTCGTAGAACGGTCCGGAGTCGGTGCCACCGGCGTTGGCGGTGCTGTAGTCCTTCGAACCGTTGGCCAGGCCGACGAAGTTCTCGACGGTCTTGGGCGCGTGGTTGCCGAACAGCGCGATCTTGATGTCGCCGCGGTTGGTGTGCAGCGTTGCGGTTGCGGTCTGATGAGGTGAAGTCACACCACCATGTTGCCATTGTGGGGTTCCGTGTGGTTCCGCCGCGGTGACTCGAGTCCTTCGGATCGGTTCGTGCTCCCGGTTCTTGTGACAAAGTGGGGACATGACACGAGCGACGGAGTCCCTCACGAATCTGCTTCCGACCGAACGCGCCGAGACCCTGCAGGAGCAGGTCTCCGAACGAGTCGAGACCGCTCTGGCCCACGTCGAGGATTCGGCTTCCCGCGTCAAGGAATCCGAGGCTGTCGATCAGGCGCGGCGCTACGCAAGCTCGGCGGCACTCGCCACGGCTCGCGGCGCCGGCCAGCTCAGTCTGTTCCTCGGCCGTCAGGGTGCCTCGCTGGCCAAGAAGGGCTACGAACGCGCCCGGACCGTGCCGGTGAAGAAGGTCGCCCAGGATGTCGTTCGTCCCCTGACCTCGGCCGCGGCGCCGGTCGAGGAGAAGAAGTCGCGGAAGGGCCGTCGCATCGCGATCATCGTCCTCGTGGGTGCCTCTGTGGCCGGGGGGGCGGTGTTCTTCAAGAGCCGCCGCCGCGAGCAGCCGCGGGTCGCGTCCGCTCCCCCGAACCTGCGCGACCTCGACAGCACGAACACGCAGGAGCCCACGCCGCCCACGGCGACGAAGCCCCTCACCGCAACCGACCCGTCACTCCCCGGCCAGTAGGGCGCGCGCTCGCTCGGTGTGGCCCGGCGCCAGCCGGGCGGCTGCAGGATCGGTCGGCACGGTCTCCGGCATCTGCGAATCCTTTCGTTTCACGGCTTGTACCAGGGGTATCCCGCAGGCAGATGCGCACCAGCGCGAGGATCCGTTCCGAGGAGCAGACATGACCGCCAGACGTATCGTCCACCGTATCGCCGCCGTCGCGTTTCCGATCGCCGCCACCGCGGCTGTGCTGACGGCCGGCCCCGCCGGCGCCGACCCGCCCCACCCGTTCGGCGGACCGGCTCTGACCATCGGATGCCCGAACCAGGGCAGCCTGATGTCGTTGACGGCGCTCACCGGACAGTCCGGGCCGGAGGCGTCGCCGCCCATCGCCGACGGCGACATCCGGTTCGAGTCACGCCCCGCCGCAGCACCGATTCCGGCAGCCGCGCAGGTCACCGTGGCCTGGGTCAACACCGACAGCGGACGGTCGGGGGTCGTGAACCTCGGCGGTGTCTACCCCTTCCTGTCCGCGACGGTGAACACCGGCGTCGGGAACGTGGTGGCGACGGCGTTCGGATCGATCAACTTCGGCAGTAGCCCGATCTGCCAGGCGAACCCGGCCATCGGCACGTTCATTGCCTGAGTTCGGCCGCGTTGCAGCCGAACCGGCGCCGATAGTCGGCCGGTGCGACGCCGACCACCCGGTTGAAGTGGTGACGTAGAAGCGCACCGGACCCGAATCCGCTGCGTCTCGAGATCGCCTCGAGACCGAGGTCGGTGCCCTCGAGTAGTTGCCGTGCGTAGAGGACCCGCTGCGTCGTCAGCCACTTCACGGGGGTGGTGCCCGTCTCGGCCGCGAACTTGCGTGCGAAGGTGCGCGTCGACATGGACGAGCGCGCCGCGAGCTCGTCGACCGTGTGCGGCAGCTCGAGATTCTCGCTCATCCACGCCATCGTCTCGCTCAGACTGTCCGACGTGCACGCGACCACCGGCTGTTCGATGAACTGCCGCTGTCCCCCGTCGCGTTGCGGCGGCACGACCATCCTCCGGGCGATCGTATTGGCGACGGTGGAACCGAGCTCCCGGCGGACCACGTGCAGGCAGGCGTCGATGCCTGCCGCGGTGCCCGCACTGGTGACGAGGTTGCCCTCGTCGACGAACAGGACGTCGGGGTCGACGGTTGCCGTCGGGAACCGGGTGGCCAGTTCGTCGACGTACTCCCAGTGGGTGGTGCACTTGCGTCCGGCCAGCAGTCCCGCCTCGCCGAGCAGGAATACACCCGAGCACAGGCTGAGGACGATGGCACCGGCATTCGCGGCCGCACGCACCGCGTCAAGCGCCTCCACCGGGAAGTCGGACTGCGCCCCCGGCGGCGGGACGACGACGAGATCTGCGTCGCGCAGGAAGTCCAGCCCGAAGTCGGCGGAGAGCGTCAGTCCCGGTGTGATCGACGCGAGCGGTTCGCCGGGACGGATCCCGCAGATCCGGAAGTCGAACGGCGGAACCCCGTGTTCGGTGCGGTCGATTCCGAACACTTCACAGACCACCCCGAACTCGAACATCGAGACACGGTCGAGGAGGAGCGTCGCGACCTTGAAGATCATGACCCCACTCTAATTGGCGACATCTTGTCGGACCATGTCGGAACGGCCAGTCATTCGCGGACCGGCCCACAGATCGACACGAGCGCACGCGCCAGCGTGGCCTGATGCAGCGGGTCGAGGCGTTGTTCGGCCGCCACCGCGACCGTGGCGTCGACGAGCGCGGGCACGCACCCCGGACCGGCGAGCACGGCCTCCTGTTCGCGCAGCTGCAGGAGTATGTCCGAGTTCCGGCGGTCGATCACCGGACGAACCTGTGTCAGGTCGGGCCGGACAGTCGGCGCCGCACCGGGCGCGACGCTCCACCAGGCGAAGAGGGCCCGCTGCACCTCCTTGTTGGCCTCGATCTGGTCCCGGAAGACCTGCTGCACCCGCGCCGCGCTCAGGCCCTCGTCGGCGGCCTGCGTGGCGACCGCATTCAGAACCTGCGCCTCGCGCGCGGGATCGTCGATCGGTGACGGGGTGCCCCACTTGGCCGCCGCCACCGCGTCGGCCGTGGCGAGGCGCAGCGAGACCGCCCGGGCGATCGGTTCCAGTGGTCGGGTCTGCGCACCCGCGGGCGCGGTACCGCCTGCCGTCAGTAGCCCGAGCATCACCGCGGCGACGGCCGCGCGGCGGGCGAGTGCTGGCCGGACCGTGGTCATGGTGCGAGTGTAGGGCCGGTCAGTCGTCCAGCCCGGCGACTCCGCGTTTCCAGTACCCGGTGAACAGCGAATCCATCCGGCCCCGGCTCCACGCGCGCAGAGGCTTGATGTCGGTCGCCTCGCCTGCCGCGAACAGGAAGTAGCGGCCGTCGGGCAGATCGAGCGACTGCACCGTCGACGCCACGGCGGACTCGCTGCCGTCGCGCACGAGCCACGTCACGTCCACGTTCTCGCGCACGGCCAGCGGGTAACCGTGCTCGACGTCGTCGTCGGTCTCGATCACGACGTGCGCCGAGACGTCGGCCGGGGATTCGTCGAGCCACCGCGCGACCGCCGGGAGCGCGGTGGAATCGACCGCGAAGACGTAGTGGTCGAAGTTGTGGGCGAATGCCTTCGCGCCGGGCGGTCCGGCGATGGTCACGTCGTCACCGATCGCGACCGTCCTTACCCAGGAGGACGCGAGCCCGCCCTCGTGCAGCACGAAGTCGAGGTCGAGTTCGCGGGCGTCGGCGTCGTAGCGGCGGACGGTGTATTTCCGCGTGGTCGGGAGCGGTCGCGGCCAGTCGAGCATCATCGCGTCGTTCACCACCGGGACGCGGCGGGTGCCGTCCGGATCGGGGAACACGATCTTGACGTGATCGTCGGCCTGGTAGGTGTGGAATCCGTCGAGGCCGGGGCCCCCGAGCGTCAGACGCACCATGCGGGGTGTGACGTACTCGCGTGCACGGACCGTGACCGTGCGGACTCCGATCGGGTATCCGATGCGTGCGGTTCCCTCACCGGTCCGGTGGTGGGATGCGACGCGACCGCGCGGGTCGAGACGTTCACGGGCTCCGGGATCGAGGGCAGTCATGAAGTAAGGGTAACCTCACCCGGTTCTGGTCCGCACAGCAGCGTGCCCCGGACTCTTCCGAATCCGGGGCACGCTACTTCTGTATTTGTACTTGTGGAGCCTAGGAGATTCGAACTCCTGACATCTGCCTTGCAAAGGCAGCGCTCTACCAACTGAGCTAAGGCCCCGTTACCTCGTGCCACACCTCATTGCCGCGAAGCAACTTGGACAGTCCGATCGCCACCAGCACTCCGGCTCCCACAAACAGGAGGACCTTCATGCGAATGACCTTTCACCGGCACCAGGAGTGGGCCTAGGAGGACTTGAACCTCCGACCTCTTCGTTATCAGCGAAGCGCTCTAACCGCCTGAGCTATAGGCCCCTGAAGTCTGGAAACTCATCTCGCGCAGTTCCCTGAACCGAGTCGGAAGATTACCCCACCGGACCGGCAACTACCAAAACCGGTCCGGCGAGACGCTCTTTTCCCAGCTCAGCCCTCGTCGTTTTCCGCGTTCAGTCCCGGTCGGCGAGCGTCACTTCGACGCCCCCGACGAGGTCGGAACACAGGTTGTAGATGAAGGCGCCGATCGTCGCCAGTGCGGTGAACAACACCATGTTCGCGAGACCGATGACGGCGGCGTATCCGAAGACCTGCCCGGCCGTCACGAGCCCGTCAGAGCTCGACTCCGCGACGATATCGGTGAACGCGTTGTTCAGCCGGTCCCACACGCCCATCCCGTCCAGGACGACGTACAGCAGGCCGACGGCCACCATCCACACGAAGAACAGCGACACCGAAATGACGGACGAGATCTTCAGCGTCGACCACGGATCGATCTTGCGGACCTGCACCGTCGCCCGGAGAGCCTCGCCCTCCTCGACCCGCTGCGGGGCCACGGCGACCTTCGGCTGCTGACCCGCGGCCGCTGCCCCGGGCAACGGGTGCTTGGCCTCGGACAGGTCCGGCATGTCCTTGGGGAGCACGTCCCGGTTGATGTGCCGGGTGGGTCCGTCGATCGCGGACGCCTTCGCCTTCGCGGCCTCCCGCTGAGTCACGGCACCGGCGGCTGCACCGGACACCGCACCGACCGCTGCCGTGGCCGCGGTCGAGGACGGTGTGCGATCGGGCCCCTCCTTGGGCGCGGGCTGACCCTTCGCCGGCGCCGACGGGTTCTGTGCGGGCGCCTTCTGGGTGGGCACGGCCTGGGTGGGAGCACCCCCGTTCTGCGCGCCCTGGGGTCGCTGACCCTGCGCCTGGGGCTGCTGCGTCTTCTGCGTCGGCGCGGTCTGCGGTTTCTGGACGTCCTGACCGGCGGGAGCCTTCGCTGCCGCGGCACCCGCCGCAGCCGCTGTTGCCGAGCCGTTGGCCGGGTTCGGCTGCCCCTCCGGGCGCGACTGCTTGGCACCGGCCCCGCCCTGCACGGGACGCTTCAGGTTGGTCTGCGGCTCACGCTGCATTCCCCGCTGCCACGGCGGAGCCTGATTTCCCCGGATGGACTCGGTGGGAGCACCGCCCGCGGGAGCCCGGTTGCCGGACGCCTGCTGCGGCGGGCCCTGATGCCCGGGAGCCTGCTGATTCGGAGCGTGACCCTGCTGCGACGGCGGCACGGGCCTGCCCTGCGGGGTCTGCGTGCGCGGACCCTGATGCTGGGGCGTCGACGGCGACCGGGCCGGATCGGCCGGAGCCTGCCGATCCGGTCGCCCGTCGGGAGCACCACCCGGCCGGGCAGCCGGCCCCGCCTGAGCGGGGCCACGACCGGCTGACGCCTGCGGCCCCTGCGGCGCGGAACCCTGCTGCGGGTTCGGTCGCGCCGACCCGTTCTGGGGAGTGCGGGAGGCCTGCTGCTCGGATGGCGCCTGATTGGCGGAACCCGGGTTCTGCCGGTCACTGCCTGGCTGGTTGGGAGTGCTCACTAGGACTCCTTAGCTCCTTTGCCGCTGCTCTCGGCGTTGTCGTCGGGTTCGTCCGGTTCGTCGGCATTGCGCGCGATCGCGAGCAGGGTGTCGCCTTCCCCGAGGTTCATCAAACGAACCCCCTTGGTCTGCCGACCGGCCTTGCGGACCTGCTTGGCGGCGGTGCGGATGACACCACCGCCCGACGTGATCGCGTAGAGCTCGTCGTCGTCGTTCACGATGAGCGCTCCGACCAGGGTGCCACGTTTCCGGTCGTACTGGATCGTGAGTACACCCTTTCCGCCGCGACCCTGGACCGGGTAGTCCTCCATGCCGGTGCGCTTCGAGTAGCCACCCGACGTCGCCACCAGCAGATAGGTGCCTTCACGCACCACGTTCAGCGACAGCAGTTCGTCGTCACCGTTGAATCGCATGCCCTGGACGCCGGACGTGGCGCGGCCCATCGGACGCAGCGCCTCGTCGGTGGCGGAGAAGCGGATCGACTGTCCCTGCGCGGAGACGAGCAGCAGGTCGTCGTCGGAGGAGCAGAGGACCGCGCCGACCAGTTCGTCCTCACCGCGCAGGTTGATGGCGACGATGCCGCCGCTGCGGTTCGAGTCGAAGTCGGTGAGCTTGGACTTCTTCACCAGACCGTTGCGGGTGGCGAGAACCAGGTAGGGGGCGTCCTCGTACGTCTTGATCTGGATGACGCTCTGGATGCGCTCGTCGGGCTGGAACGCGAGCAGATTGGCCACATGCTGCCCGCGGGCCGTGCGGCTCGCCTCCGGCAGCTCGTACGCCTTGGCCCGGTACACGCGGCCCTTCGTGGTGAAGAACAGCAGCCAGTCGTGCGTGGAGCTGACGAAGAAGTGCGAGACGATGTCGTCCTGCTTCAGCCCGGCGCCCTGCACGCCCTTGCCGCCGCGCTTCTGCGAGCGGTACAGGTCGGTCTTGGTGCGCTTGGCGTAGCCGGTCTCGGTGATCGTGACGACGACGTCCTCGCGGGCGATCAGATCCTCGTCGGCCACGTCGCCGTCGGCCGCGATGATGCGGGTCCGGCGGTCGTCGCCGTGCTTGTCGACGATCTCCTTGAGCTCGTCACGGACGATCCGGCGCTGACGCTCGGGCTTCTCGAGGATGTCCTTGAGGTCGGCGATCTCCCGCTCGATCTCGGCGAGTTCGTCGATGATCTTCTGACGCTCGAGGGCGGCGAGGCGACGCAGCTGCATCGCGAGGATCGCGTCGGCCTGGATCTCGTCGACGGTGAGGAGCTCGATCAGGCCTGCCCGCGCGATGTCGACGGTCTGCGACGCCCGGATCAGCGCGATGACCTCGTCGAGGGCGTCGAGCGCCTTCACCAGTCCGCGCAGGATGTGAGCGCGTTCCTCGGCCTTGCGGAGCAGGTACTCGGTGCGCCTGCGGATGACCTCGACCTGGTGGGCGACGTAGAGCCGGATCATCTGGTCGAGGCGCAGGGTGCGCGGCACGCCGTCGACGATGGACAGCATGTTGCAGCCGAAGCTGGTTTGCAGCTGGGTGTGCTTGTACAGGTTGTTGAGCACGACCTTCGCGACCGCGTCACGCTTGACGGTGACGACGATGCGCATACCCGCGCGGTCCGAGGACTCGTCGTGGATGTCGGAGATGCCGGCGATCTTCGCGTCGCGCACCTGCTCGGCGATCGACGTGATCAGGTTGTCCGGGTTCACCTGGTACGGCAGCTCGGTGATGACGATCGTGGTGCGCCCCTTGGCGTCCTCTTCGATCTCCACCACACCGCGCATGCGGACCGAACCGCGTCCGGTGGTGTAGGCGTCGTGGATGCCCTGGCCGCCGACGATCAGGCCGTGCGTCGGGAAGTCGGGTCCCTTGACGCGTTCCATGACCGCGGTGAGGGTGGACTCCTCGTCGGCTTCCCAGTTCTCGAGCGCCCAGTAGATGGCCTCGGCGACCTCGCGCAGGTTGTGCGGCGGGATGTTGGTGGCCATACCGACGGCGATGCCGCCGGAACCATTGATCAACAGGTTGGGGATACGGCTGGGGAGAACTGACGGTTCCTGTGTACGACCGTCGTAGTTCGGGGTGAAATCGACCGTCTCGTGGTCGATCTCACGCAGCATTTCCATGGCCAGCGGAGTGAGCCGGCACTCGGTGTATCGCATCGCGGCGGCGCCGTCGTTGCCGCGGGAACCGAAGTTGCCCTGGCCGTCGACGAGCGGGTACCGCAGCGACCACGGCTGGGCCATGCGGACGAGCGTGTCGTAGATCGAGGCGTCGCCGTGGGGGTGGTAGTTACCCATCGTCTCGGCGACCGGTCGCGCAGACTTCACATAACCGCGATCGGGCCGGTAACCGTTGTCGTACATCGCGTACAGAACGCGGCGGTGCACCGGCTTGAGGCCGTCTCGCACGTCGGGCAGCGCACGACCCACGATCACGCTCATCGCGTAATCGATGTAGCTGCTCTGCATCTCCTGCTGAATGTCGACGGGCTCGATGCGGTCGTGCCCCGGTCCCTCCGGCGGCAACGTTGTGTCAGTCATGAGCTCCTTCTTCTACTCGGCTTGACGTCTCCTCGCGGACTCGCGGTCCTGCACGACGTCGCGCAACCACCCGAGTCTATAGGTGCAGGTCAGCTGTGAGGGTGAAGGACTCGGGTGCGCTCATGAATCGGTGCCGCCGGAGTCGTCCGATCTACTGGAGTTCGAGCTCCCGGCCCTGGGTTTCGGCGGCGAGGGATTCGGCGGCGAGCATGTCGGCCTCGAGTTCGAGCTCGGCGGCGACGCGGTCGGGTGCCATCAGCAGGGCGGTGATCGGGATCGTGACCACGAGCATGCCCAGCACGAAGACGGGGAACAGGATCGAGAACACCTCGAGCCCGTCCGGGCGCGCCACGGCCAGGTCGACGGTGGCGCTCAGCCCGAACACGCCGGTGTAGTGCATGGCCACCAGTCCGGCGGCCACGACCACCGACGCCACGAGTCGCAGCGTGCGGGACTCGAGGGCCGAGATCGACCACATGATTCCGGCGCCGACGACCAGGCCGATCACGGCCGACGCTGCCGTCAGCAGGATGTCGGAGTCCACGGAACCCTGGATCTCGAGGGAGGCGACGATCGCGAGGTCCATTCCGGTGAAGCCGACGCCGAGGAGCACCGCACCGCCGGCGAGACGGCCGATCTCCACCGACGCGCTCGGCAGCCGGTGTTTCGTCGGCGGCGGGCTGATGATCAGCAACGCCACCGCGGCGGCCGCGACGGGCACCACGAACGAGACCGCGATCCACAGGACGTCGTAGCGCACCACGCTGCCGTAGACCTCGAACCCGACCATCGCGATGTAGTGCGGCAGCCAGGCGCCGATGCCGCCGATGGACAGCGCACCCCAGGCCAGCCAGAGGTACCGCTGCCTCGGGTTCGGCGCGGTCACCGCCTTGCGGGCGCTGGCGATCCCGACGAAGACGCCGATGAACGCCGTGACCGCGGCGAGGGCGACGATCCACGTGCCCATGGAGAAGTGCTGCAAGTCGTCCGACATGTTTCGAATCCTCAGTACGCGGCCGTGTGAAGCTTGGTCAGTGCGTATTCGGTGATCGCGACCAGAGCGCGTTTCGCCGATTCCCGGTCACGCGCGTCGATCGGGATGATCGGCACGTCCTCGGAGATCGCGAGGGCCGCGCGGATGTCCTCGATGGGGTAGCGCGGGGCGTCGTCGAATTCGTTGATCGCGACGAGGAACGGCAGTTGCCGGGCCTCGAAGAAGTCGACGGCCGCGAAACTCTCGTCCAGCCGGCGGGTGTCGATCAGGACGATCGCACCGATCGCACCGCGGATCAGGTCGTCCCACATGAACCAGAACCGGTGCTGACCGGGGGTACCGAACAGGTACAGCACCAGGTCGTCGGCCAGGCTGATGCGACCGAAGTCCATGGCGACGGTGGTCGTGCCCTTCTGCGGTGTCGCAGCCAGGTTGTCGACGCCGTCGCTGGCGTTGGTCACGAGCGCCTCGGTGCGCAGCGGGACGATCTCGGAGACAGCCCCCACCAGCGTGGTCTTACCGACGCCGAACCCGCCGGCGATCACGATCTTGGTCGAGGTCACCCGATTGCGGGGATCAGATTTCGCGAAGTCCACTGAGGACCCTTTCGATGAGTTCACGACGTTCGGAGTCGGTCGAGTCTTCCTTCAGGGTGGCCAGGATCTGCAGATGACCGGCCTCGACCAGGTCGGCGACCAGGACGCGTGCCACTCCGAGGGGTACGCCCACCCGGGCGGCGATCTCGGCGACCGAAGGCGACTGCTGACACAACGCGACGATCGCGGCGTTGACGTCGTCGAGTTCCCACTGCCGGTCCACCGACTGCGGCAGTGCCTGAATCAACGCTTCGAGCGCGAGCTCGACCGCAGGCCGGGTCCGGCCCGACGTCAGCGAGTACGGGCGCACGATGTTCGGGCCCGGCTGCTCCGAGTGGTGGTCGTTCATGGGCATGGGCTGGTCAGAGACCCTGCGGGGTGCGGGCCGTGGCCTGTACCGATGCGCCGACGCGGTCGACCAGGATCGCCATCTCGTAGCCGACCTGTCCGATGTCGCACTCGGCGTCCGTGAGGGTCGCGAGGTGCGAGCCGTCGCCGACGCTCATGAGCAGCAAATACCCGTGCTGCATTTCGACCACCGACTGCAGCACTCCGCCGCCTTCGAACAACCGGGACACACCGGCCGACAGGCTGGCCAACCCAGAGGTGACCGCGGCCAGCTGCTCGGCCCGGTCGATCGGGAGATGGGCGCTGGCTGCCATCAGGAGACCGTCCGCCGACACGAGCACGGCGTGGGAGACACCGGGCACGTCACTGGCGAAGTTCGACACCAACCAGTCGAGCGGTCGCGTGACGTCGGATCCATGAGCGGTGTTCATCGGTCTCCTTCAATGCTGTTACGTTCCGCGAGCCTCGTGGCCCTGCCGTTTCGGACGCCCTGCTGGTGACGACTGAGATTGGCGCGAATTGTCTCAGGGTCACGCACCCGGCGCAGTGTCCCCGTATTGTGCGCGCCTTCGACCGTGCCGGGAACCAGTCGGTCGCCGGGACGCCGCTTCGGCAGTCCGATCTCCGGGTCGACCTCGACGGGAGTCTCGCTGATCCGTTCGGCGGCGGACCATCCGGCGTCGCCGGCGGAATGCCAGACGCCGGGTGCGCCCTCGGCGCCGGTCGGATCGGTCAGCCAGTCGGACACCATGTCGGAGAAGATCGGGGTACCGCCGCCGGGCCGGGGTGTGGCCTCGGCCGACGGCGGGTCGATCCGCGACTGGAAGAACGACGCGGTCTTCGCCGAGTTGGTGCGGTAGCGGTGCCGGACCGGTGCCTGATCGTCGCCGTTCGACGACGTGGGCGCCGGCTGTTCCGCGGTCCGCGCCGCGATGCGGTTCTCGCTTCGTGGTGCGTGCGGTGCGTGCTGCGGCTGCGATTCCGCCGGTGCCGTCTCCGGGGTAGCCCCCTGCGGCCGCCGCACGGGCAGCTTCGGCATCGCCCCGGATCCGCGGACGTTGACGGTGTCCTGGGACTGCGCGGCCGGGGCACCGGCCGACGATCCCGCGCCGGCGGCGATGCCACTGGCACCGGGCTGACGTCGGGGCAGGCTCGTGCCCGACGCCGTCGTCACCGCGCCCGCAGGTGCCGGGCTCGGCGGGGGCGTGGACGGGGTGCGGGTCGGCAGTCCGTTTCGGGTTGCCGGCTTCTGCTGTCCGTTGTCCGTGCGCGGTGCCGGGGCCGCGGGTGCCGGAATGGCGGTGCGGACCGGCGCCGCGGGAATCCTCCGCTGCGGTCCGGTGTCCTGCCGGGCAGCCTGCGACACGATCAGCGCATTCGGGATGTGGATGCTCACGGTCACACCCGGGTTGCGGGCGGTGTCGAACGTCGACCGCAGGCGCACGGTCAGGCCGTGACGCTTCGCGAGGCGGCTCACGACGAACAGACCCATGTGGCGGGCGGTCTCGGGACCGACCTCACCACCCGACGCCAGACGCTCGTTGACGGCGCGCATGTCGTCGGCCGGGATACCGATACCGCGGTCCGCGATCTCGAGCAGCACCCCGCCGTCCACGGCGCGAGCGAAGCTGAACGTCACCGAAGTGTCGGGCGGCGAGGCGCGCAGCGAGTTGTCGACGAGTTCGGCGAGCAGGTGCACGACGTCCGTGACGACGGTGCCGCTGAGCGCGCCTTCGGGAGTCGCACCCATCTGCACACGCTGGTAGTCCTCGACCTCGGAGATAGCGGCACGCAGCACGTCGCCGAGCGGGATCGGCGCCGCCTGCGAACGACGCACGCGGGTACCGGCCAGAATCAGCAGGTTCTCACCGTTCCGGCGCATACGCGCCGCCAGGTGGTCGAGCCGGAACAGGCTCTCGAGTCGCTTCGGATCTTTTTCCTCGAACTCGAGATTCTCGATCAGGCCGAGTTGCTGGTCGACGAGCGACTTGCTTCGGCGCGCGAGGGTTTCGAACATGTCGTTGATCTGCAGGCGCAGTTGCGCCTGCTCACCGGCGAGCTTGAGCGCCTGCCCGTGGATGTCGTCCACGGCGCGGGCGAGCTGGCCGATCTCCTCGGAGGAGTGCACGGCCACCGGCTCGAACGACAGTGCCCGCGGATCGTCACTGGCCTTGATCTGCTCGATCGCCTCCGGAAGGTCGCGGCGCGCAGCCTTCAGCGCGCCGTACCGCAGGCGGCGGATCGGACCGATCAGCGACCGCGACACGAGGAGCGCGAGGACGAGGGCGGCGAGCAGGGTTCCGAGGACGATCGCCGTGTCACGCAGCGCGGCGGACCGGGTCTCGGCCGCACGGACCTGCACGGTGGACGCGATGTCGTTCGCCGCTTCGCTGGTCAGTTCCTGGTACACGTCACGGCTCGCGATGAGCGAGGAGCGCAGCTGCAGGATGGGCAGCATTCCGCCGCGCGCCGCGTCCGCCAGGCCCTGGTCGATGAGGGCGTTGCGGTCGTTGATGTTGTTTCGCAGCGTCTCGAGACGGGCATCACCCTTGGGGTAGTACCGGTCGAGGACGTCGAGGAGGCTCGATTCGGCGCCGGCGGCCGCGACGACGGCCGAGGTGGGAATGTCACCCGTGCGGGCCTTCTCCCGTCCGTCGGGACCGGCGTAGACGTCCTTCACGATCACGAGGCCCATGGCCTGCTCGAACAGACGACGCTGCGCCTGCCACGCGTTGGTCAGCTGGTAGCCCTTGTCGACGACTTCGCTGTCTTCGATGGGACGCACGATGTCGTCCACTTCGCGGATGAAGTCCGCGGCGAACGCGCGCTGGCGTTCCGCGAGCAGGTCGGTGGCGACGCCCGGGGAATCCATCAGATTCAGGAGGGCGCGGCCGTCCGAGACGGTCTGGTTGATGGAACTCGCGACGGCGGGATCCAGCTCGGGGTTCCGGGCCTCCTCGGACACGTCGTTCATCAAGGATTCCGCGTCCTCGCGGTCCTGCTTGGTGAGGGTGCCCGAGGCGTAACCACTGGTCACGGTACCCATCGAGGCCTCGAGGGCCACGATGTCCGGGACGACGACGATCTGGTCGGCCGCCTCGGTGAAGTGGACGGCGTTACTCAGCTCGCCCTGCACACGGAGCCCGCCGAGCACCATGGCGACGGTGACGGGAACTGCGAGAACCGCGGTGACCTTCCACCGCAGGCCCCAACCCTCGATATCCCAGAACTTTGCCCGGGGCGGCGAATCGTCGCTCATCCCACGCTTCCTTTCCAACCACTCATAGCTTGTCGCTCTGTGCTCGTGACCGCGCCTGCGGCAGGACAGTCGTACCGGCCCGGACGACACGCGTCGACAGAGGAAAGTGATCGATCAGTTGCGCTGTGCGCAACGCTGCCCGACGCACCGATTTCCGAATGTAACGAGTTCATCACATCCCCATGGGGAACGTTCTTACCACAGAAATTCCCCGATCCTTACTTCCAAGTAACATGCGCACCACCGATCCCAGACGTTGCCGTCGCGGGGGGATCAGCGGACCAGGCTACACAGAATCGCGGTTCACAGTCGAGGACGGATTTCCGCGTCACCCGGTTCTGTAACCGGCCCAGACGGGTGCAGCCACCGGGGTCTTCCGACCGCCGGTGGCTGCACGATATCCGTAATCTCTTGTGCCGGATACCTAGACGTCGAGGAAGCGGACGTCCTTGGCGTTACGGGTGATGAAGCTACGCCGGGCCTCGACGTCCTCACCCATGAGAACGCTGAACAGCTCGTCGGCTGCGGCCGCGTCGTCGAGCGTCACCAGACGCAGAACGCGCACCGTCGGATCCATGGTGGTCTCCCACAGTTCCTTGGCGTTCATCTCGCCGAGACCCTTGTAACGCTGGATGCCGTCGTCCTTGTTGATCTTCTTGCCGGACTCGAGACCGGCCTTGACCAGGACGTCGCGCTCGCGGTCGGAGTACGCGAACTCCGGGTCGCTGCGCTGCCACTTCAGCTTGTACAGCGGGGGCTGTGCCAGGTAGACGTGACCGTGCTCGACGAGCGGGCGCATGAAGCGGAACAGCAGCGTGAGCAGCAGCGTTGCGATGTGCTGGCCGTCGACGTCGGCGTCGGCCATCAGCACGATCTTGTGGTACCGCAGCTTCGCGATGTCGAATTCGTCGTGGATGCCCGTGCCGAACGCGGTGATGATCGACTGGACTTCCGTGTTCTTCAGCACACGGTCGATGCGTGCCTTCTCGACGTTGATGATCTTTCCGCGCAGCGGCAGGATCGCCTGGTACATCGAGTCGCGGCCGGACTTGGCCGAGCCGCCTGCGGAGTCGCCCTCCACGATGTAGATCTCGGACTTGCTCGGATCGTTGGACCGGCAGTCGGCGAGCTTGCCCGGCAGACCGCCGAGGTCGGTGGCGCTCTTGCGGCGCACCAGTTCGCGGGCCTTGCGGGCGGCGACGCGGGCCTGCGCCGACGACACCGCTTTGTTCACGATGGTCTTCGCGTCGGCCGGGTTCGCCTCGAACCAGTGCGACAGGTGCTCGTTGCTCGCCTTCTGGACGAACGACCGGACCTCGGTGTTACCGAGCTTCGTCTTCGTCTGACCCTCGAACTGCGGTTCACCGACCTTCACGGAGATGATCGCCGCGAGGCCCTCACGGATGTCGTCACCGGTGAGCTTCGGGTCCTTCTCCTTGAGGAGCTTCTTGTCGAGCGCGTACTTGTTGACCGTCGCCGTCAGAGCGGAACGGAAGCCCTCTTCGTGGGTGCCGCCCTCGTGGGTGTTGATGGTGTTCGCGAACGTGTGGACCGACTCCGAGTAACCGGAGTTCCACTGCATCGCGATCTCGAGTTCGTGGCCGGTGCCCTTCGCGGTGAAACCGACGACGGAGTTGTGGATCGGCTGCTTCGTGCGGTTGATGTGCCGCACGTAGTCCTCGAGGCCGCCCGGGTAGTGGTAGACGCGGGTCTTCACCTTGTGCACGGCAGGCGCATCCGCCTCGGCGGACTCGTCCTCGGCGGTTTTCGGCGCGTCCGCGACCTGACTGACGACCTCTTCGGTGACCTCGGCGTCGCTGACGCGCTCGTCGGTGAGGGTGATCGTCAGGCCCTTGTTGAGGAAGGCCATCTCCTGGAGGCGGCGCGCGACCGTCTCGAAGCTGTAGACCGTGGTCTCGAAGATGTTCGGGTCGGCCCAGAACGTGACCGTGGTGCCCGTCTCCTTGGTGGCCTCGCCCTTGACGAGTTCACCCGGCTTCGAGTCGGTGTAGGTCTGGTTCCATTGGAAGCCGTCGCGCTTGATGTCGACGTCGAGCCGGGTGGACAGCGCGTTGACGACGGAGATACCGACACCGTGCAGACCGCCGGACACGGCGTAGGAGTCGGAGTCGAACTTGCCGCCGGCGTGGAGCTGGGTGAGGACGACCTCGACGGTGGGGACACCGGAGGCGTGCATCCCGACGGGGATGCCTCGACCGTCGTCGACGACCCGAACGCCACCGTCCTCGAGAAGGGTGATCTCGACCTTGCTGGCGTGGCCGGCCATGGCCTCGTCGACGGAGTTGTCGACGACTTCCCAGATCAAATGGTGGAGACCGCGTTCACCGGTGGAACCGATGTACATACCCGGTCGCTTACGAACGGCTTCGAGTCCCTCGAGGACGGTGATGGAAGAAGCGCCGTAGTCCTTGCTGGAGGTGCTTTTGTCTGACTTCTGGGCAGCCACGGGTGGGTAGCTCTCCTTCTCCGTCCAATGCCCGACGCAGGCGCCCACCGCCCTGGTCGGGCACGCGGGAGACGAGAATCGGGAATCTTGCCGCTAGTTACCTCGGCCATCTTACTGGTACGTCAGCGCCAGGAGCGTGCTATGACACCCCTGAGCGCCCCGTAGACGAATTTTCAGGGCGTCTCGGGAGTGAAAACCTAGGCCGAAGCGCTCTCGGACGGGCCGTCCGAGAGATCCGCCCACTGCCGGTCCTCGACGTCCAGCACGAACTCCGCGGCAAGTTGTGCGATGTCCTCGGCGTGGGAGATCGGCGACCAGTGCCCGGCGTCGACCTCTCGACGGCGCAGGTCGGGTGCCCATTTCTCGGTGTCCTCGTAGCCGACGGGCCGCACCGCCTTGTCGTTCTTGTTGAGGATCAGTTGGACGGGGACGTCGGTGTACCGCTCGCGCGGCCTCAGCAGACTCGTGCGGATGTTGGCGCGGTACAGCTTGAGACCGTTGACCATGTCGTCCGCCAGCGTCGGCGCCGGACGCACCAGCGCGGGATCGAGGCGGTCGAAGAACTTCAGGAACGCCGGCCAGTGCCGGGAGAACCAGAGCCGCAGCGGCAGCGTCGCCAGGCCCGGAATCTGGAACAGGACGGTGTAGCCGGACGCGACGGCCTGCGCGAGCGGCCCGCCGAAGCTGCGGTCCGAGATGCGGCGGCGCAGCCACTTGCCGAGGTGATCGAGGTTGGGGCCCGAGACCGAGGTGAACGACGCGATCCGCTCGCGGGCTCCCGGTTCGCAGACCGCCTCCCATGCCTCCACCGATCCCCAGTCGTGGGCCAGCACGTGCACCGGCCGGCCCGGGCTCACGGCATCGATCACCGCGAACAGGTCACCGGCCAGGGCGGGCAGCCGGTAGTCCTCGACCCGGGTGGGCACGGTGCTCCGGCCTGCGCCGCGGCTGTCGTAGCTGACCACCCGGAACCGCTCCGTCAGGAAGGGCACCACCCGGCTCCACAGGTCGTGGGTGTCGGGCCAGCCGTGCACGAGCACGATCGTCTCGCCGTCGGGGTTGCCCTTCTCGAACACGGCGAGTTCGACGGAACCGTTGGTGATCCGCCGGGCGGTACCGGATGTGGATGGAGTCATGGTGGGTCCTCTGGTCGTCGTGCGGGTTCGGGTTTGACGGTGGGAACTACAGATCGAGGACGAGACGGCCCCGGTCGGCGCGGGACACGCAGATCAGCATCTCGTTCTCCTGCTCGGCGTCGGTGAGCCGCGTCTCGCGGTGATCCGGGGTGCCGGAGAGCACCTTCACCCTGCAGGTGCCACAGAAGCCCTGCTGGCACGAATATCCCACTCCGGGCATCGTCTTCTTGATCACCATCAGTGCGGATTCGTCGGCGGGCACGGTGAGCACCTCACCCGTGCTGACGAGCTGCACTTCGAATTCGGTGCCGTCGAGCACCGGCGGCGCCCCGAACCGCTCGAAATGCAATGCGGTGGCCGGGCTTCCGGGGAACGCACGGCGCACGGACTCCAGCATCGGCGTCGGACCGCAGCAGTAGACGGCACCGCCCGGCGCGGCGCGCCCCAGCAACTCCTCGGCGGTCGGCAGTCCGAACTCGTCGTCGGGACGGATGAAAACCCGTGACCGGTCGAACGTTTCGATCTCGTCGAGGAACGGCATCGACTCCCGTGACCGGCCGGAGTACACGAACTGCCAGTCCATTCCGAGTTCGCGCGCCGCCCGGACCATCGCGAGGATCGGCGTGATGCCGATGCCGCCCGCGACGAAGAGCGCGCTCCCTTCGCCGACGAAGGGAAACCCGTTGCGGGGGCCGCGAACCGTCACCGGGGCACCCGGTTCGAGCGCGTGCATCTCGAGGGATCCGCCACCGCCGTCGGGGATCCGGCGAACGGCGACACTGTAGCCCGTGCGGTCCGCCGGGTCCCCGCACAGCGAGTACTGACGTCGCAGCCCGGACGGCAGGTGGAAATCGAGATGCGAACCCGGCTGCCACGCAGGGAGTTCCGCGCCGTCCTCGGCTTCGAACCGCAACTGGACGACGTTCTCGTCCCGTGCGACGACGTCACGCTGGGAGACAACCATTTTCATCGCCACGTCCGGGTTGTGACCGGCGACGCCCGGGTTGTACTCGTACGCGGTGAGAACACCGAGGTACTTGGCAGCGACGGCCTCGGTGATCCGCATCGCGCGGTCAGGGCGCGGTCGCCCCTTGATGTCCGGGGGAGCGTCGTAGCGGGGCAGTCCCTGCCCGGTGAGCACCTCCCGCACCTGCGACAGCTTCATCGCTCGGCCGCCTGAGCTGCCGGCGAGGACGCCAGGTACTTCACGGCCTGCGCCGTCGAACCCTCGTTGCTCGGGTGGTACGAACGCGTGAAGTACGTCGACATCCGCTTGCCGAGTTCCCGGGCCGTCGGGAGGGTGCCACGCTTGCCTGCCGCGAAGAAATCGGTCAGGTGCGGCTTGCGCCGGTGCGCCGACCACTGGGCGAGCTCCGGATCGTTGCGCATGAGGAAACGGGTGCCGCGCACCCACAGCCACACGATGACCGGGGTGACGATCACCTGGGTGCGGATCCGCCGGGACTCACGCTTGTCGAAGTACCGCATGACGTCGTAGGCCACGGAGCGGTGCTCCACCTCCTCGGCGCCGTGCCAGCGCAGCAGGTCGAGCATCGTCGGATGCATGCCGGAGCGGTCGAGTCCCTCGGCATTGAGGACCCAGTCGCCGAGGAACGCGGTGATGTGCTCGATGGCGGCGATGACCGCCAGCCGCTCGATCAGGTAGTTCTTCTCCCGCAGACCGGTCAGCGGTCGCGGTCCGAGGATCTTGGAGAAGGTCCATTCCATCTGCTCGGTGAAGGGCGTCGGATCGAGACCCTTCTCCTTCAGGTGCGCCAGCACGCCGGTGTGGGCGTTGGCGTGCATCGCCTCCTGGCCGATGAACCCGACGACGTCGTCGCGGAGCCGCTCGTCCTCGATCAGCGGCAGTGCCTCTTTGAACGTCTCGACGAACCACTCCTCACCGGCGGGCAGCAGAAGGTGCAGGACGTTGAGGACGTGCGTGCCGAACGGGTCGCCCGGGATCCAGTGCATGGGGAGGTTCGACCAGTCGAACTCCACGTTCCTGGCCTGCAACAGGATGTGGTCCGGTTCGGGGATCGCGTTCCGGGGTGCAGTCGGGGCGGACATCTCATTACTCCTTCGTGCCGGCGGCTGCGCCACGACGAAGGCTTGTGGCACAGTTCACTCGAAAACTTGGAGTAACTGTAACACCGGGTAATAGACAAAACTAGGGACCGAACGTCCGCTCCGGCCTATCCGTAGGTGTCCCGAGGTCCGCGCCCCCGGATGTGCCGTTCGCCTTTTCGCCAGCTCGGGGCGGTCGGACCGGTGATCCGCAACGACTTCACGACGCCGTCGCCGACGGCCGCAGCAATCTTCGCGAGAATCTGCGACTGCATCATCCGAAGCTGCGTCGCCCAGGCCGTCGACTCCGCGGAGACGCTGAGAATCCCGTCCCGCAGCCCCGTCGGTTCGGCGTGCGCGGCGATGTCCTCACCGACCACCTGTACCCACCGACCGAGGACCGTCCCCTCCGACACCTTGGGCGACCAGCCGCGTTGTTTCGCGATCGCGTTGGTCAGCGCACCGAACGGCTGCGGGTCGCGGTCGTCCGGTCCGGGACCCGACCATCCGCGTCGACGCCGGGCGCGCAGGGCCCGGACACCCGTTCCGGATCGGCGGCCCTGCCCGACGGATTTTCCGCTGGCCTTCGCCGCGGCACGCGCCTCCTCCAGGGCACGGCGCGCGAGGTCGATTCCCTTCACCTCCGGTTCGGGGGCCGCAGCCGGTGCGGTGGGTTCGACGTCATCCGTCACGGCGGTCCTCCGTCTCTTCCACAATGTGCGATATTCGTCCTCGATCGGTGTCGCGGGCCTCCACACCGAATCGGACGGCGTCGAGTTCCTCCGGAACATCTTCCGGCACGGCCGCCGTGATCAGCACCTGTTCCGCATCCAACGCGACCTTGGCGAGTGCGCGCCGTCGACGACGGTCGAGTTCGGCGAACACGTCGTCGAGCATGAGGACGGGATCGCTGCCCTCCGAACGCAGCAGTGCGAATCCCGCCAACCGCAACGACAACGCGAACGACCACGACTCACCGTGACTCGCGAATCCCTTCGCCGGGGTGTCGCCGAGCTGCAATTCGAGATCGTCACGATGCGGGCCGACGAGACACACACCCCGCTCGATCTCCTTGGAGCGCATCACGGACAGCTCCTGGAGAAACCGCTCCTCGAGAAACGCGACATCGCCAGCCTCGGGCGCTCGAGCCGGTTCGGTGAACTCCGGCGGCAGCGAGGACCCCAGACTCGAGCGGTAACGGATGCTCGCGGGCCTCGACTCCGGCGCCAGCGATTGGTACGACTCGGCCAGGTGCGGCGCGAGATCGTGGACGAGGTGAAGCCTTCCGGCGAGCAGCTGCGCGCCGTGTGCAGCGAGATGTCCGTCCCAGACCTCCAGCGTGGCAAGGGCACTCGCGCCGTCCTCGCTCGGCTGGCCGCCGCCGCGCGACACCCGTCGCAACGCGCCGCCTGCCGTCTTGAGCAGCGCCGACCGCTGCCGCAGCACCCGGTCGTAATCGGCGCGCACCGCCGCCATCCGCGGGATACGGGACGTGAGGAGCTCGTCGAGGTAGCGTCGCCGATCACCCGGATCGCCGCGGACCAGCGACAGATCCTCCGGCGCGAACAGCACCGTCTGCAGAATCCCGAGAATCTCCCGCGGCCGCCGGGTGGGCGACTGGTTGATCCGCGCCCGGTTGGACTTGCCCTCGTTCAACTCGAGATCGACGGTCAGTTCCCGGCCGGTGTTGACGACCGTGGCCCCGGCGAATGCCTGACCGGTGCCCGTCCTGATCAGCGGGGCGTCCGAGCTGACCCGATGAGACGAGAGGGTCGACAGGTAGCCGAGCGCCTCGAGCACGTTCGTCTTGCCGTGTCCGTTGGGTCCGACGAAGACGGTGCAGCCCGGACGCAGGGTGAGACCGAGGGCGTCCCAGGAACGGAAGTCTCTGAGCGAGAGTGCGCGAACGAACACCTACGTTCCAGAACCGGCTTCTGCCTCGCCTGCCGCCTTCTTCACGGCGTGACCACCGAACTGGTTGCGCAGCGCCGAGACGGCCTTCATCGCGGGGGAATCGTCCTGACGGGACGCGAACCGCGCGAACAACGCGGCCGAGATCACCGGTGCGGGCACCGCGTGGTCGATCGCCTCGAGCACCGTCCAGCGTCCCTCACCGGAATCGTCTGTGTAACCGGAGATCTCGGCGAAATCGGGATCCTCACCCAATGCCTTGACGAGCAGCTCCAGCAGCCACGACCGGACGACCGTGCCCTTGGTCCAGGCGCGCAGCACACCGTGGACGTCCGTGACGAGGTCTTCCGCCTCGAGCAGTTCGTAGCCCTCGGCGTACGCCTGCATCAGTCCGTATTCGATGCCGTTGTGGACCATCTTCGCGTAGTGGCCGGCGCCGACCGGGCCTGCGTGGACGAAGCCGTCCGCACGCTCACCCTCGGGACGGAGAGCGTCGAAGACCGGCAGCGCCCGCTCGACGTCCGCGTCCGATCCGCCGACCATCAGCCCGTAGCCGTTCTCGAGTCCCCACACCCCGCCGGACACACCGCAGTCGAGGTAGCCGATGCCGCGGGAACCCAGCAGCTCGCCGTGGATTTTGTCGTCGGTGTATCTCGAGTTGCCGCCGTCGATCACCAGGTCGCCGGTCTCGAGCACCGACGACAGTTCGGTCACCGTGTCCTGGGTGATCTTTCCCGCCGGAACCATCACCCAGACGACTCGCGGAGACTCGAGTCGCTGAGCGAGCTCCGCCAGCGATGCCACATCCGTGACCTCGGGGCGGGGGTCGTAGCCGACCACCTCGTGCCCGTGCGCGCGCAACCGCTCGCGCATGTTGAATCCCATCTTTCCGAGCCCGACCAACCCGATCTGCATCGTGATCTCCGTCCACTCGTGAGATTTCTTTCGGCAGTACTGGTTTCGCTTCCGCGAAATCGTCAGCCCGGGAGACGCACCGGCATCAGCAGGTACGTGTACGCGCTCTCCGGCGCCGCGAAGTTGCCGGAATCGTCGGGTTCGATCTCGTCCTCGGTGGCCGGACGCAGCACCGCGGGGCGGCTGGGGGTCGTGAAACCGAACAGCACCTGCTCGCTGTGCAGCGAAGACAGTCCGTCGATCAGGTAGCCGGGGTTGAAGGCGATGGTGAGCGGCTCACCCTGGAACACCGCGTTCAAGCCTTCCTCGGCGCGACCTGCGTCGTCGCCACCGGCGGAGAGGAGCAGCCCCTCGGTGGAGAACTGCAGTCGGACCTGCGCGCCGCGCTCGGCGACGAGGGCCACACGCTTGATCGCCTCGACGAGCGGAGCGATCTCGACGGTGGCCAGCGCGGTGTGCTCGGACGGCAGCAGCTGCCGGAACTTCGGGAACTCGGCGTCCAGCAGCCGGGTGGTGGTGCGGCGGCCGTCGTTGACGATGCCGAGGAGCCCGTCGTTGCCGACCGCGGATCCCGAACCGAGCGCCAGCTCGACCGGCGAAGTGGCATCTCCTGCAAGAGTTTTCGCCGACTCGGAGAGCGTCTTCGCGGGGATGAGGACGGCCGCGGTGGTGTCGGGGTTCGCCGGCGACCACTCGAGTTCGCGGACTGCGAGACGGAACCGGTCGGTGGCGGCGAGCACGATCGCGTTGCGTTCGATCTCGACCCGGATGCCGGTGAGCATCGGCAAGGTGTCGTCCTTGCCCGCCGCGACAGCCACCTGACTGATCGCTTCGGAGAAGACGTCGGCGGGAATCGAGCCGGTCTGCTGCGGCAACTGCGGAAGCTGGGGATAGTCCTCGACCGGCATGGTGGGCAGGGAGAACTTGGCGCTTCCGCACGTGATCAGCACGCGGGTGCCTTCGAGGGTCACGTCGACCGGCTTGTTGGGAAGCGACTTCGTGATGTCGGCGAGAAGCTTGCCGGAGACGAGGACCTGACCGGCGCTACCGACCTCGGCTGCCACCCTGACCTGGGCCGATACCTCGTAGTCGAATCCGGAAACCGTCAACCCTTGCTCGGTCGCGTCCAGGAGAACACCGCCGAGAACGGGGACAGGAGGCCGCGACGGCAGACTGCGAGCGACCCATGCCACTGAATCAGCGAATTCTTCCCGGGAGACACGAAACTTCAGGCTTCCAAGCTCCATCGCCGGGTTGTTCCTCTCGGTAGGCACGGTTGTTCGCCACGGTCGGCCCGTGACCACAGCACTGCAGTCTTTCACAGAGCGGCGATGCATAACCGTATGCCCTCGAGGACGAACTTGAAAGCGGAACGGTCGCGTCCTCGAGTCTCCGCCAGAGGCCTGTGAACCGACGCTGTCCCCAACCCTGTTTTCAAAGAGGTTTTTAGAAGAATTAATGAGAAGTACTATTAGGTCCTGTGGAATCTGTGGACGAAGGTGTGTAGACGCTGGTCCGTCCGCGTCGCCGTATGGGGAATTCTCGAGGACAAACTCGAGGACCGATCCGGCACCCATGTGGACTACTCGAGGTTGTTCAAAGTTCTGCACGTTCTGTCCACAGAGATTCCACCTCATCCCCACACTTATCCACAGGTGTGCATGCTTTATCCCAGGTCCTGGCGTCGGCGTGTTGCACCGGCGTGTCGTGTCGGCGGGGATTCGCGCGAGCCTCGAGTAGACCCTCGAGCGGTACCTCGAGGACCCGCTCGAGCCAACCCTCGAGGACCGGCTCGAGGAGCCCCTCGAGTTGCCCGTGGGACGGTGTTTCCCCCGAAACGGCCTGTGCCCCCGGTAGGCGAGCTACCAGGGGCACAGGAGAGGGAGGTGTCGGTGACTACCTCTTGGAACGCTGCTTGATCCGGGCGGTCAGCTCCTGGACCTGGTCGTAGACCTTCCGACGCTCCGTCATCTCCTTGCGAATCTTCTTGTCCGCGTACATGACCGTGGTGTGGTCACGGCCGAACGTCTGCCCGATCTTCGGCAGGGACAGATCGGTGAGCTCACGGCACAGGTACATGGAGATCTGCCGGGCGGACGCCAGCGGACGCGCCTTGCCGGGGCCGCAGAGGTCGTCGATGGACATGTTGAAGTACTCCGCGGTGACCGCCATGATCGTCGCCGCATTGATCTCGAGACTCGACGAGTCCGGCATCAGGTCACGCAGCACCACCTCGGCGAGCGTGAGGTCCAGGGGTTGCCTGTTCAGGGACGCAAACGCCGTCACACGGATGAGGGCACCCTCGAGTTCCCGGATGTTGCGTTCGATCCGGGAGGCGATCAACTCGAGGACGTCGTCGGGCACCTCGAGCCGGTCCATTCGGGCCTTCTTGCTGAGGATCGCGATGCGCGTCTCGAGTTCGGGCGGCTGGACGTCGGTGATCAGGCCCCATTCGAACCTGGTGCGCAGTCGTTCCTCGAGTGTTGCCAACTGCTTCGGCGGCCGGTCGGACGAGACGACGATCTGCTTGTTCGCGTTGTGCAGGGTGTTGAAGGTGTGGAAGAACTCCTCCTGGATACCTTCCTTGCCCTCGATGAACTGGATGTCGTCCACCAGCAGCACGTCGGTCTCGCGGTAGCGGCGCTTGAATGCCACCTTGCGATCGTCGCGGAGGCTGTTGATGAAGTCGTTGGTGAACTCCTCCGTGGAGACGTATTTCACCCGCATCCCCGGAAACAGCCGCTGGGCGTAGTGGCCGGCGGCGTGCAGGAGGTGCGTCTTGCCGAGGCCGGACGCTCCCCACACGAACAACGGGTTGTACGCGCGCGCCGGCGCCTCGGCGATGGCGACGGCCGCCGCGTGGGCGAACCGGTTGGACGAGCCGATCACGAACGTGTCGAACGTGTACTTCGCGTTGAGGCTGTTACCCCCGGTCGCTGACGGTGCCGGGCCCGAGGGCGGCTTCGTGAAGTACGACGGCCAGGATTCGTGGACGCTGGCGAGGGCCTCGCGGTCGTCGTCGACTTCCTCGAAGTCCGTCGTGTCCGAGTAGGGCTGATCCTCACCGGAGCCGAACCGGCGCCTGCGGAACGAACCGGAACTGGTGACGGAAGGCTCGAGGTGGCGAGGAGTGTGGATAGGTTCCGGCTCGGGCCGGTGGTCCCGGCTCGGAGGCTCGGATTCGGGTTCATCGTCGACCGGGGCCGCGATACGCACACCGAGCCCTTCGACCTGCTCACCGAGATGCCGGCCGAGGGCGTGGAGGATCGGCTCGCGGAGATCCCGCTCGATCGCCTCCTGCGCGAAGGGCGACGGTACGGACAGGAGCGCGAAGCCCTGTGCGAGCGTCAGCGGTTTGACGAGCGCCAACCACGCCTTCTGTCCCCTCGTCAACGGCGGCAGATCGCCGCCGGGCGAATCGGATGTGAGGTCTGCGACGACGTCGATCCAGATCCGTGCGAGCGCATTCGGATCGTCGTTCACGTGGTTCCTCCCCAGTGTGTTCGCGGACTCGGCGCCAGCGGTGCCGAGTCGAGTGTCGGTGCCGTCGTCGAGGTGGAATTGGGAGCTTCCCCGACCTGAGGATGGACCCCGTACGGACCTACGAATATGCCATCTGAACTGTGTTTCCACACAATTATCCACAGATGTGGACAAACCGCAGACGCCTCTCGTCGAGACGCCGTTGCATGGTGAGGAGTCCAGATTGAACGCACTGACCTGCGCTTATGCTTGCGAAACCTGGATGAGCGGGTTCGAGGACCCAGGAAGTGAAGGGTGTCAACAACCCTCGTGGTGATCCGAAGCGGCACACCATCTGTGCCCTGTGGATGAATTGCGGTGAATATGCAGATGAGAACGCTGAAGTCGAGAGCTGGGCACTCGATCAGGGTTCATCGGCGAGACCATGCATAGACGCTAACAACAGTGTCGGCAACCTCACAGCGGTTTGGCACATTGGAAGTTGGGGTGCAAGCATTTGTCGATCCTCGGCGTGTCGGTCAACCGATTCGCGGGGGAATCGCAGGTGAGCGAGTTTGACCTGACCGTCAGTGGTAAGTACTCTCGAACAGTCACCCTGTGGTGAGGTGGCGGTTTCGTGCTGGCTCGAGTCCAGTTTCGAAGTCGTTTCATCCCCACCTGTGGATGAACACCTGAGTTTTCGCCAATGTTAGATCCATGACGCCGGGAGGCGTCGATGAACTTCGAGGAGTGTTGACCGTGGCCAAGGGCAAGCGGACGTTCCAGCCGAACAACCGACGCCGCGCGCGCGTTCACGGCTTCCGTCTTCGTATGCGGACCCGTGCGGGTCGTGCAATCGTTTCGGCGCGTCGCCGTAAGGGCCGCGAATCTCTCACCGCCTGATCCCGACACTGGGTTCGGGAGCTCGGGGTGTTGCCTGAGCCGCACCGATTGCGTCGTCATTCAGATTTTTCGTTGACTGTGCGACGTGGTCGTCGGATGGGAAGACGCGACCTGGTTGTGCACGCATTCGACCGTGCGCAGGCAGATGAGCTGGTGAGTAGCGGCGGTCCGCGATTCGGACTGGTTGTGAGTAAGGCTGTCGGGCCGGCGGTGATTCGACATCGAGTCGCACGCCGGCTTCGTCATATCTGCATCGACCTCGTGGACGTGGTTCCACGCGGAACCGATGTGGTGATTCGGGCTCTTCCGGGAGCTGCGACTGCAAGTAGCCGGGACCTGGAGAAGCAACTCCGTGCAGGTCTCCTTCGATTGGACCTTCTTGCGCCTGTGAGTAACTCCGCATGAAAAGCGCACTCCACGAGTCGCGCGCCCACACGGCCGAGGCCACTTCCTCGGTCTCTTCCGCGTGGAAGTCGGTCCGTGCGTTACCGGCGCGCACTCTCATATTCTTCATCGAGCTCTACCGGACGTATGTGTCGCCCCTGAGGATGCCGACCTGCCGGTTCATGCCGACCTGTAGCGAGTACGCGGTGGAATCCCTGCGTACCCACGGGGCGATCAAAGGCCTTTTCTTGACGGTGGTTCGGTTGGCGAAGTGTGCCCCCTGGCACCCTGGTGGGTGGGACCCGGTCCCTGCCCGTCACGACCGTCATGCGGGTGGCCGTTGCTGTCCGGCGAACGTGGACGAACAGAGGAGTACATAGAGCCGTGCTCGACTTCATTTACTATCCGGTGTCCGGGATCCTGTGGGTCTGGCACAAGATATTCGGTGCCATTCCCTTCCTCGGGCCGGACAGCGGTGTCACGTGGGCGCTCTCCGTGGTGTTCCTCGTGTTCACCCTGCGTGCCGTGCTGTACAAGCCGTTCGTCAAGCAGGTTCGCACGACGCGCCAGATGCAGGAACTTCAGCCGCAGATCAAGGCTCTGCAGAAGAAGTACTCGGGTGACCGCCAGCGTCAGGCCGTCGAGATGCAGAAGCTCCAGAAGGAGCACGGGTTCAACCCCATCATGGGCTGCCTGCCGGTTCTCGCGCAGGCTCCGGTCTTCATCGGCCTGTTTCACGTGCTTCGCTCGTTCAACCGCACCGGCACCGGCTTCGGGCAGCTCGGCATGTCGGTCGAGGCGAACGCGAACACGCCGAACTACTTCTTCAGCGTCGAGGACGTGCAGTCCTTCCTGAGTGCCCGACTGTTCGGTGCTCCCATCTCGGCCTGGATCACCATGCCGAAGGAGCAGCTCGATGCGTTCGCTGCCTACGGCCCGATCCCCACGGTGTTGAACATCGCGGTTGTCGCGGTTCCGCTGATGGTCATTGCCAGCATCGCGACCCACTTCAACTCGCGCGCCTCCGTCGCACGCCAGAGTCCCGAGGCCGCCGCCAACCCGCAGTCCGCGATCATGAACAAGCTCGCTCTGTGGGTTTTCCCACTCGGTGTGCTCGTCGGTGGCCCGTTCCTCCCCATCGCGATCCTCTTGTACTGGGTGAGTAACAACATCTGGACCTACGCGCAGCAGCACATCGTCTTCCGTCGTATCGACGAAGAAGAGGAAGAGAAGAAGCAAGCTGCCATCGCACGCCGGGCAGACAACGCTCCGAAGCCCGGTGCACGTCCGGATCTCACCAAGAAAAAGAAGAAGTCCGCGACCGCAACGGACGGCTCTTCCTCGACGGACGAGCCGGAGATCGTCGAGGGTGTCGTCGAAGACAGCGCCTCCGATCAGGTGAGTGGTGATGGTTCGGCGACGGGTACGTCGAAGCCGAAGCCCGGTGCCCGCCCCCAGTCCAACCGCGGAAAGTCCCCCAAGCGCAAGCGGCGCTGATTCAGAAAAGAGAACGAGCATGGCTAGTGAGCCTGACATCGCAGTGGACGGAGATGAGACAGACGTGACTGCAACGACGCAGAACCCGGACACCGAGGTGGATTCCGATTCTGACGACTACCTGATCGAGGAAGGGGAAATCGCCGGCGATTACCTGGAGCAGCTGCTCGACGTACTCGACTTCGACGGCGATATCGACCTGGACGTCGAGGGCGACCGTGCTGTTGTCAGCATCGACGGTGGAGACGATCTCACCAAGTTGGTCGGACGCAAGGGTGAGGTGCTCGACGCACTCCAGGAACTGACTCGCCTCGCCGTGCAGCAGGCGACGGGCGAGCGTAGTCGCCTGATGCTCGACATCGCCGGGTGGCGTGCCGGCCGTCGCACCGAATTGACCGAGCTGGGTTCCTCGGCTGCTCGCCGCGTACTCGAGAGCGGCGAACGCGAGGAGCTCGCTCCGATGACGCCGTTCGAGCGCAAGATCGTTCACGACGCAGTCGCGAAGGTCGATGGCGTTTCCAGCGAGAGCGAAGGCGCCGAGCCTTCACGTCGCGTGGTCGTCATCAAGGACTGATCCACACAAGCATCACCAAGGCGGGGCTCCCGGATTCATCTCCGGGAGCCCCGCCTCTTCTCTATCCGTATGTCGCTACCCGTCACTGTGGATTCGTTTCGTTTCACGTGAAACACGCACCCCTCCCCTCCCCCACCGAGGGGGCGGGTGTCCGCAGCGAGATTCGGATGCCTCCTCCGCTCACTGCGCTGTCTCAGGGCTTCGTGGACAGTGTGTTGTCGACGAAGACGCGGACCGTGCCCGCTCGATCTCGGAGAGAGTTTGATGTTCGCGCACGCCCGCCGGTGGTCGGCGACCAGGGTATGCGGCGGGTGTTCGCGGCCGCAACGACGCTGCGAGTTCAATGCCCGGGGTACATCGCCGAGCGCCTTGATGAGGGGCCACCAGTCCGCCAACAGGTCCACCGCTCCGCGGGCACCAGCACCGCACACAACCCAGTGCGGGCATCCACAGTTCATGGTCAAGACTGGGAGCTTCGTTGTCGTTCGGATTTGGCCCTGGTTGATCGGGCGGGTGATAGGCGGGAACCGGAAATCACACTGACGATCCCCAGCGAGGGAGGTGGCGCATGAGGAAGGATTCGGCGGCAGGAAGATCGGGCACAGTTCGGCGACGTGGATGCTGAGGATCCGGAGTGTATGGTCCCAGCCGATCCGTTCGGCCATCACGGTTGCCGGAATCTCGAGATCTCAGTGCGCCCTCGGCGGCTCACGCCGAGCAGACGGGTTCGCGGGGAAATCCCCATCGCTCATCCGATCGCCCTGATAGGCAACTGCTCGAGCCGGGATCGATGGGCAGGGGTCAAAATTGGCAAGCCGTACCCCGCTCAGTTTCAGGGGCCGCCCAAAACGTGAATCCGTCGGCGACTAGTGGGCCAACCGATCGACCAATTCCTCCTGCACCGTGCCGCCGGCGAGTGCCGAGATCGTGGAGACGAGTACTGGATCCATCGAAGCTCTGCTTCGCTCATCCGCCGATGGTCACTGGACACGATCCGAAAGTTCGCGAAGTCCTGAGCCAAACGATTCACGGTGCGCTGACTCGACGCGGTGAGTTTCGCCGCTTCTCGAAGTCCACCTCATTGAAGCGACCGAACCAGTGCCGTCGACGGGTGGAGTGAGTGAGGACCGAGGACGAACGACAAATCCGGAATCTGATCGACCGTTGGGCCGAGGCTGTGCACAGCGGCGACATGGCTGGGGTGCTCGCGGACCATTCCGACGACATCGTGATGTTCGATGTGCCACCGCCATATGAGGGTGCTCGCGGAATCGATGCGTATCGCGAGACGTGGCCGCCGTTCGAATGGCAGTCGAAGGGTGCCCGCTTCGAGATGGTGGCCTTGGATGTGACAGCCGGCGAGGACGTCGCCTTCGCCCATGCACTCCTCCGCTGCGGTATGGAAGCGGAGCTCGCCGACAATCCGGAGAACCGGCTCCGCCTCACAGTGGGGTTGCGGAAGGAAAACGGGCGTTGGCTCGTCGCTCACGAACACCACTCCTTTCCGGACACCACTGTCTGACGCGTGGCGGATAGGGGGTCCGGGACCGTCGTTTTCACACTTTCGAAGGAATTTAGGTTGTAGTTTCACCCACCCAACCACACCCGGAAGTTTCGTCACTGTGATGATTGAGAAACAGGGATTCGTTGGGGTGGAGTTGCCGAGAGGTAGCGTCGAGGAGGCGTGGACGGCTGCCCCAAGTTGGAGAGGCCCGACTCGATTGTCGTTCACCGAACCCCGCGTGCGTCCGCTTGGGAAGGTCGCGGGGTGACGCGCGAACTAGGCCAGTGACCGCCGTCTGTTCCACGTGAAACACGAGTCGTGAAACACGAGTCGGTTGTTCCACGTGAAACCGCCGCTCGGGGCTCGGTCTGGTTGTGTCGCCGCCGTGGACGGGGTCGTCTGTTCCACGTGAAACATGAGCGCCGCGATCTGCAGTCCCAAATCTGCGTAACTCTCTGCCGGCGTTGGGCGCGACATCGACCGTCCGAGAGGGTTCGCCGTCGAAGGGACGGCCGGATTCGCGGGATCGCCAGGATTCATCACCGAGAGACGACCGAACCCCTCCCCTCCCCCACCGGAAGGGGTGCGGCCCAACACTGCTCCGGCGTTGCGCGTTCGAGTTAAGGGACATAGTCGCGAGAGAGGGCGGATAATGAAGAAGCTGTGTTTGTTGATTTCGCGATATTCGCGGGAGGATGTTTCACGTGGAACCGAATGGTGGAGAGCCGGCCGAATGGGACGAACAAGCGGCGGCACGCCAGGTGTTCGGTGAACGATTCGATATTGCGGAGCGCTACTACAAGTCGTTGGCGACCGACGGTGTCGAGCGGGGGTTGATCGGACCTCGTGAGGTTCCGCGGCTCTGGGAACGTCACCTCCTCAACTGTGCCGTCGTTGGTGAACTGATCGCCGAGGGTGAGTCCGTCGTCGATGTCGGAAGCGGTGCCGGGTTGCCCGGTATCCCCCTCGCGATTGCCCGTCCCGATCTCCGCATCACGTTGGTGGAGCCGTTGCTGCGGCGGTCGGTGTACCTCGCCGAGTTCGTCGAGTCGAACGGCCTGGACGTGCTCGTGGTCCGGGGCCGCGCCGAGGAGTCGGGTGTGGTGAAGGAAGCCGGTGGCGCAGACGTTGTGACTTCGCGAGCGGTGGCACCGTTGGAGAAGTTGGCCAAGTGGTCGCTGCCGCTTATCCACGAGCATGGGAGAATGCTCGCATTGAAAGGTTCGAGCGCCGCCGAAGAGATTTCCCGTGATCGCGCTTCCCTGACTCGGTTGGGTGCTGGCAAGCTGGATATCGTGGAATGCGGAGTGGGCCTGCTTCCTGTCCCCACCGTTGTCGTTCGGGCAGAACGTGTACCGAAACGCCGTCAGCGTCGATGACGATGGGCACGGTGACTAGGGAGTGAATATGTCGAGTAACGAGCGATTCCCAATCGAAGGAGTAGTCAATGTCGGGTGGGCCTGAATCCGCCGTTTCACGTGAAACAGTTTCACGTGAAACCGACCATCAATCCGACCAGGCGACGAGCTCCGGGAACGGAGACGACGGATTCACGGCCCCCTACAACGGAATCTCCGTCGAGGAGACTCCGATCGGTGCCGCCGCGCACCGCGCGAGTCAGGTACTGCACCCCCACTCGGTGAGTCTGCCGAAGCCGCCCGAACGGCGGATCCTCACGATCGCCAATCAGAAGGGCGGCGTCGGTAAGACGACGAGCGCGGTCAACCTCGCCTCCGCCCTCGCGGTGCAGGGACTCACCGTCCTGGTCATCGACCTCGACCCGCAGGGCAACGCCAGCACGGCGTTGGGCGTCGCCCACCACTCCGGTGTGCCGTCCAGCTATGAGCTTCTCCTCGGTGAGGTGACGGCAGCGGAGGCAATCCAGAAGAGCCCGCACAACGACCGGCTGTTCTGCATTCCGGCCACGATCGACCTCGCGGGCGCCGAGATCGAATTGGTCTCCATGGTCGCCCGCGAGGGACGGCTCAAGGGCGCGCTCTCGGAGAAGGCTCTCGGCGAGGTGGATGCCGACTTCATCCTGATCGACTGCCCGCCCTCGCTCGGACTGCTCACGGTGAACGCGATGGTCGCGGCCAAGGAAGTTCTGATCCCGATCCAGTGCGAGTACTACGCCCTCGAGGGTGTGGGACAGCTGCTGCGGAATATCGAACTGGTGCAGGCACATCTCAACCCGGATCTCCACGTGTCGACGGTCCTTCTCACGATGTACGACGGGCGCACCAAGTTGGCCGACCAGGTGGCAGAAGAGGTCCGCACCCACTTCGGTGACGCCGTCCTCCGTGCCGTCATTCCCCGCAGCGTGAAGGTGTCCGAAGCGCCCGGGTACGGCATGACCGTGCTCGATTACGACCCCGGCTCGCGGGGTGCCATGAGTTACCTCGACGCGGGACGTGAACTCGCAGCACGCACCGCACACATCACGAAGCAGGAGCAGCGATGAGTCAGACGCGTAAGGGTGGACTTGGCCGTGGACTGGCTGCGCTCATTCCTACGGGACCGACCACGACGGGACCGGGGCTGGGCAACGCCGCCGCGGACGTCGTGATCGGCGCGGACCGACGCACCGTACTGACCGCTCCCGCGCCGAACTCGTCGGACTCTGCGACGGACGAGAAGACCGCTCCCGCGTCCACGGGAAACAATGGAGGGAGCAACGGCGCCGACGGCGAATCCGGGAACGGTGCTCAACCCCTCCCCTCCCCCACCGGGGCGGTGTACCGGGAGATCGCCCCCGACCTGATCGAGCGGAACCCCAAGCAGCCGCGTCAGGTGTTCGACGACGAGGCTCTCGCCGAGCTCGTCCACTCGATCCGTGAGTTCGGGTTGATGCAGCCGATCGTGGTGCGTCCGCTCGACGACGGCAAGTTCCAGCTCGTCATGGGCGAGCGTCGGTGGCGTGCCAGCCAGGAAGCCGAGCTGGAGACGATCCCGGCGATCGTTCGCGAGACCGGCGACGACGCCATGCTTCGCGACGCGCTCCTGGAGAACATCCACCGCGTGCAGCTGAACCCGCTCGAAGAGGCTGCGGCGTATCAGCAGTTGCTCGAAGAGTTCGAGGTGACCCACGAGGAACTGGCGGCGAAGATCGGTCGCTCGCGTCCCGTGGTGACGAACATGATCCGACTGTTGAAATTGCCGATTCCCGTGCAACGCCGCGTCGCGGCGGGTGTGCTGTCGGCCGGGCACGCTCGCGCCCTGTTGTCGCTCGAGGCCGGAGCCGACGCGCAGGAGGTGATGGCGGCACGCATCGTCGCGGAGGGCATGTCTGTTCGCGCGACGGAGGAGGCGGTGACGCTCGCCAACCGCAGCGACGACCAGGCGGCGCAGCCCGCCCAGCGCCGCAAGCCGATCCAGATGCCGGGCCTGCAGGACGTCGCCGAGCGGCTGTCGGATTCGTTCGACACGAGGGTCACGGTCAGCCTCGGCAAGCGCAAGGGCAAGATTGTGGTCGAGTTCGGTTCGGTGGACGATCTTCAGAGGATCGTTGGGATGATGGAGGCACAGAAGGCCGATTCATGAGCGCCTGAGAGAGGTAGAAGTACCCGCGGGTGATCCGTCACTGTGACAGTGGCCGCTGACGGACCGACTCCAGCAGAACTATCGGGGGCGAAAAACGTTGAATACCAGAGGATGTCGAATGATCTGCGGTAGTGACATATGGAGGCTGAGCTAGCCAGTGTCGACTCACGTCACATCGCTCACTCTCGACGGCTTGGACAAGCTCTCCGCCCACGCTCGTCGCTGTGTCTTCTGGGAAATGGATCCCGCGGCGATCCACAGTTCGCGCGGATTCTGCGATCAGGAGTTCGAGAAAGAAGCCTGGCTCTCCATGGTCATGCTCGAATGGGGATCGTGCGGACAGGTGGCCGTCATGGACGGGAAGCCGGTCGGCAGCGCCCTCTACGCTCCCCCGCGGACCGTGCCGCGCGCGCAGCTACTCCCGACCGCTCCGGTCGGTGCCGACGCCGTCCTCCTTACGAGCCTCCGGCTCGAGCCGGCCGGTGAAGAACAGAATCTGGGAACCACGTTGATCCAAGCCGTGGTGGCCGATCTGGTGCGCCGCGGTGTTCGCGCGCTCGAGGCGTTCGGTATCCGCAACACCGACGGAACCGGGCCGATCGACACACACGGGATGGCGTCAGCCACAGCGGCGCGCGAGTGCTCCCCGGAGGAGTGCATGATTCCCGCCGATTTCCTCGAGGACAACGGCTTCGAGATCGTCGCGCCCCATCATCGGTTCCCGCGCCTACGGCTCGAGCTGAACCGGGATCACGGGTGGAAGGAAGACGTCGAGGCTGCCCTGGAGCGTCTGATCCACACCGCGACGGTGAGCATGGTCGACATCGGGGAGCGCACACCCGTCGGTGCGCACTGAGCGTTCGGGAACGAGATGTCAGGAACGTTCGGAGGAAGACAGCTCTTCGGCGAGCAACTCGGCGAACGTGAACGTTCCGGTCGGCTGGTCGTCCTGACCGAGCAGGTACAGACGCTTCACGGAGATGAGGATCGCTTCGGCGATGGCGTCGCGCGCACGCGGGTTGGAGAGCACCGCGGCGTCGAGGTCGTTGGTGAGGTACCCGAGGTCGATCTGCACGGTCGGCATGTTCGTCAGGCGCAGCAGGTCCCAGGTGCGACCGTGGGTCCGGCAGTCCTGCAACGGCGTGCGCGCCACGATCTCCCGCTGAATGAATCCGGTGAGAACCTGACCGATCATCGACGTAGAACCGTGCGAGTTGCCGAAGTGGAAGCTCGCGACACCGTTGGCGGACGGGCTGGTGTTGCCATCGCAGCGCAGCGAGATCATCAGGTCGGCATCGAAGGCGTTCGACGTGGATGCGCGTTCGATGTCCGTGGGATTGGCGTGGTGCGGGCGGGACAGGAACGTCTCCATGCCCGTGGCGGCCATGCGGCCCTCGAGGCGGCTGGCGAGGTCCCACAGGATGTCGGACTCCGAGATCGTGCCGTACGCGGACCGGACGATGGTGCCGTAGGTGTCGCCGCCGAGGCCCGGATCGATGACGATCCGCTTGCCGCTCAGCTGGGGTCCTGAGCTGCGAACCATTTCTTCTTCGCTCATCGCGTGCGGTGAACCACCGGTGACGCGGGTGCCGAGCAACTCGAGCGACCGCAGGGTTGCCGGACCGCAGATGCCGTCGGCGGCGATCCCGATCTCCCGCTGGAACGAGGACAGCGAATCGTGGGTCTGCGGGCCGAAGAAGCCGTCGACGCGACCGACGTAGAAGCCGAGATCCTGCAGGCGGGTCTGCAGGGTGGCGACGTCGTCGCCGTAGAGCGGTGCGGACAGCTGGTAGATCAGCGTGCGCGCGCCCAGGCGGTACGACGCCTCTTTCATGGACCGGTAGGTGGCAGGACCCACGATTCCGTCGACGAGAAGCCCACGCTGCTGCTGGAAGGCCCGTACGGCGCTGTCCAGGTGATGATCGAACACGGCGTCGGGGGCGATCCAGTGCGAACCGTTGGTGCCTTCGCGCCGGGTGTCCGCGATGCCGTTGTGCAGGAAACCGAGACCGGCCAGAGTGCCCCGAATCTCAGCAACGGCCGGACCATGGTCGCCGTGACGGAGTCGGTGCATTTTTCAGGGCCTCTCAGTCCGAATCAACGAGTACATACGAGTCTCGGTACAAACAAAACGATCGATGTGTTCCGGTCGGTCTAGCTGATGCGACTGGAGCACATCGATCGATTGTCTCAGAGATTCCCACAAAATCGGGAATCGTGCCGGGTGTTCGGGTGTCGATCAGAGAACGTCGGCGAGCTCTTTCAGCAGCGCAGCCTTGCCTTTGGTGCCGACGATCGTGTTGATCGGCTTTCCGTCCTTGAACAGGATCAGCGTGGGAATCGACATGACCTGGAAGTCGCGGGCAGCGCCCGGGTTCGCGTCGATGTCGAGCTTCGCGATGGTCAGCTTGTCGCTGTGCTCACCGGCGATCTCCTCCAGGACGGGGGCGATCATCTTGCACGGGCCGCACCAGGTGGCCCAGAAGTCGACGAGGACAGGCTTGTCGCTGGAAATGACGTCCTGCTGGAACGAATCATCGGTGATGGTGACGGTATTCGACACGGGGATTTCCCTTACTCGAGGTGGGTGTGTGTGGGTGAGGTCAGGCGTCGACCGGCGAGCCAGCGGCGGCGACGGTGTTGGCGGTGATGTCGCCGCGCTCTGCCAGCCAGCGCTCGGCATCCATCGCCGCGGAGCAACCGGTGCCGGCGGCGGTGACCGCCTGCTGGTAGATGTGATCGACCAGGTCGCCGGCGGCGAAGACTCCGTCCACGGAGGTGGCGGTGGTCGGCGTCTTGACGAGCACGTATCCGGCGTCGTCGAGGTCGACCTGTCCCTTGACGAGTTCGCTGCGCGGGTCGTGACCGATGGCGACGAACATGCCGGTGACGTCCAGCGTGGAGGTCTCACCGGTGACGGTGTCGCGGATCACGAGGCCGGTGACGCTGTTCTCGCCCAGCACCTCGACGGGCGCCGCGTTGGTCATGAACCGGATCTTCGCGTTCGCCTTGGCGCGCTCGAGCATGATGCGGGACGCACGGAACTCCTCGCGGCGGTGCACCACGGTGACGCTGCGGGCGAAGCGGGTGAGGAAGGTGGCCTCCTCCATGGCGGAGTCGCCGCCGCCGACCACGACGATGTCCTGATCCTTGAAGAAGAATCCGTCGCACGTGGCGCAGGCGCTGACGCCGCGGCCGAGCAACTTCTCTTCACCCGGAATCCCCAGGTAACGGGCTGCGGCGCCCATTGCCAGCACCACCGCGTGCGCCTGGTAGGTCTCGCCGTTGACGACGACCTTCTTGATTGGGCCCGTGAGGTCGAGTTCCTCGACGTCCTCGGTGCGGATGTCGGTGCCGAAGCGCTTGGCCTGCTCCCGCATCTGATCCATCAGGTCGGGTCCCATGATTCCCTCACGGAATCCGGGGAAGTTCTCGACCTCGGTGGTGGTCATGAGGGCGCCACCGAACTGGGTCCCCTCGAACTGCAGCGGTTCGAGTTCCGCGCGCGCCGCGTAGACGGCAGCGGTGTATCCGGCAGGTCCCGAACCAACGATGATGAGTTCATGAACCGTCGATGGAGTGGTCATGCGGGCCTTCCAGTAGTGAGGGGTGCTCAGTCGTATGGATCAACACAAGACTAAAGGGTGTTGTTCCCCGACTGCAGGTGATACCGGTCGCTCCCCTCGCAGGCGCCCTGATCAGCGCAGAGTCTCCCGGATGACGCAGCGGGTGCCCGTGTAGATGGTGGGCATGCATTTGTTGCAGTGGATGCAGAGTCCCTCGGCCACGTGCCGGTCGCGGAACTTGTTGACGAGGTCCGGGTCGCGGAGCAGGGCGCGCGCCATCGCGACGAACTCGAACCCTTCGCCGAGTGCGTTCTCGATGGTGTCCAGCCTGTTGACGCCGCCGAGGAGGATCAGCGGCATCGACAGGGCCTCGCGGAACTGCCGGGCCATCGGGAGGAAGAAGGCTTCCTCGAACGGGTAGGTCGGAAAGATGCGCGGCCCGTAGACCTTCAGGCCCCAGCCCACCAGCTTGGGCTGTGAGGCAACGAATTCCGCCATCGGGACCTCGCCGCGGAAGAAGTACATCCCGTTGAGCAACGAGCTGCCGCCGGTGAGCTGCAGTGCGTCGAGGTGCCCGTCGGCTTCGAGGAGCCGCGCGATGCGGAGACTGTCGTCGAGCCACAGCCCTTTCGGGACACCGTCCGTCATGTTGAATTTGGCCGTGACGGCCACCGAGTCGCCGGCGGCGTGGCGCACTCGCTCGATCACCCGCCGGGGGAACGCCGCCCGCCGCTCCAGGCTGCCCCCGTACTCGTCGGTGCGCTTGTTGAGGTTGGGACTCATGAACGAGCTGAGAAGGTAGTTGTGGCCGAGGTGGACCTCGATTGCGTCGAATCCGGCCTCGACGGCATTGCGGGCCGCGTCCTCGAAGTCGCGGGTGACCTGGTCGAGTTCTTCCCGCGTGGCGCCCTTCACCAGACCCATGGCGGGCGGGCTGAGCCGCGTGGACGGCGCGAGGGTCTTGGTGCGGTTGGACAGCGTGTTCGCGACGAGACCGGCATGACCGATCTGCGCCGCGACCAACCCACCTTCGGCGTGGACGGCGTCGGTGAGCCGGCGCAGATCAGGGACGTGGGCACGGTCGAGCACGAGGGTGTTCGCGTGGACGCGTCCGCCGGGTGAGACGGCGCAGTACGCGACGGTCGTCAGTGCGGCACCGCCGCGAGCGACCTCGGCGTGGAAGTCGACGAGCTGGTCGGTGACCCGGCCGCGCGGCATGACGCCCTCGAACGTGGCTGCCTTCACGATGCGGTTGCGCAACGTCAGGGGACCCAGGCGGGCCGGCTCCCAGATGCCGGGCCGGGGTGGTGGAACGGTCATGGTGGTCCGCCTTCGAGGGTGGTGGTGGGAGGGCGTTTCAGGCGAAGGTCGCGGCCAGCGCCGCGCGGGCAGGCCGCCAGGTGAGCCCGAGCTCGTCGCGGGTTCGCGAGTCGTCGGTCGGGGTCGCCGAGGTGAGCAGCCACGCTGCCTCGTAGCTGAGCCCCGCGCTGAGGGGCGTGAACCTGCCGACCACGTCGGCGATCCGTCCGAGCGCGCGAAAGGTGCTGCCCGACAGCGGGATGCGCCGGAGGCGACGGCCCGAGGAGTGTTCGAGGACGTCGATGAGGTGGTTGAACTCGACGAGTTCGCCGCCGCAGACGTATCGCCGGGGTCCGCGGCCGGGATGCATCGCGGCGGTGTGGACCGCGGCCACGTCGCGCACGTCGATCATCTGCATGCCGCCGTCGAATCGGGGCGCCACCCCGCCGCTGACGATCGCGCCCCATCCCTGTTCGGTGACGCCCTTGGTGGATCCGAGCCCGGGACCGACGACGCTCGTCGGGTAAGTGATGACCACGGGGGCGCCCGCGTCCTGGAGTGCGCGGGCGATGCGGTCGGCGGCCGCTTTGGTGCGGCCGTACGCGCTACGGCCCGACGCCGTCGGACTGTCCGGGCCGATGACGGCGTCGGGTGACGGAAACAGGGCACTGAAACTCGCGACGTGGATGATCGGGTCGAGTCCGAGGAAGGCCGCCCGGGTGAGGATCGCGGCGGTGGCCTGCGTGTTGATCTCCCACATCAGCTGTTCGCGACGGTCGTCGGTGCCCACTACCCCGGCGGCGTGGAGTAGCGCGTCGCAGCCGTCGAGGAGGCGTGCGACCACTTGGGCGTCGCGGATGTCGCCGACCACCTGCTCGATCCGCGCGGCGTCGTCCCCGGCTGCCACGAGCAGGGTGTCGGGAGATTCGGCGGGCGGCACCAGCAGTCGAACCGTGTGGCCGGCGGCGAGGAGCGCCAGCGTGGTGTGGGCACCGACGTATCCGGTGCCGCCGGTGACCGCGATCTTCATGTGTTCGTCCGTTTCAATTACGGTGCCACTGGACTCGTAATAGGTACGATATAGCGCGGAAGACACTTCTGTCCCACAATTCGAACCAATGAATGCAACTGGAACCGGCCGCCCCCGCGACCCACGGATCGACACCGACGTCCTCGCGGTCACCCGGGCGATGCTCGTGGAATCGGGCTGGGATCAACTGAGCATGCGGGCCATCGCGACGCGGTCCGGGGTGAGCAGGGCGTCCATCACCCGACGATGGCCGTCGAAGGCGCATCTGGTTCTCGACGCCATCCTCGGTGCGACACCCGACCTGACACCGTTCGAGGGCACCGACCGCGAAGGCTGGATCCGCTGGGTGGTGACCGGCAGCGCCGAATTGTTCTCGCGACCGGAGGTGCGAGCGGCCACGCCGGGTCTGCTGGCCGCGATCCGCGACCACGACGACCTCCGTACCGCGCTGTGGCGGGGATTCAGCGGGCCGAGTACTCAGCTGTTCGAGAGCGAGGAGGACCCGGCCGGGTCGAGCACCGCGACGGCCGTGCTCGTCCTCGCCGCCGGCGCCGCACTGTTCACGAGCCTGATCGCCGTCGAGGACGACACTCCGGAATTGCGCGCGAAGATCCTCGAGCTGCTCATGCCGGTCGCCCGTTCGGAGCGGGAAAAACCCTGAGAATCAACCGATCTCGGTGACAGCGATCGTCGCCGGATCTCCCGCGCCGCACTCGCGGCCCACCACCAGGGCCGTGATCTGCGGCGGACGCGGCGCAGCCACCAGTAGCAGTACCCCGGGAGCACCGTCGAGGCGAACCTCACTGGACCCCAGAAGGGGGCGGGACGGTTCGATGCCGTTGGCGCGCAGGCATTCTGCGAGTTGCGCGGGATCCCCGAGTGGTCCGAGCTGCCGCGAACCGATCACGGTGAGGAGGCGTCCGGAATCGAGATCGGTGCCCAGATCGAGAACGGCCGATGCCGGTGAGGTTTCGGAACTGGGCAGGGCAACGGCCGGCTCGGATTCCCGGCTGTCCGGCATGACGACCGCGACGGCCACCACGACCGCTGCCGCCGCCGCGAAGGTCCCCGCGGCCGCCGCAGCCCACTTCCGTCGCCGGGCGAGCGGCACCACGGTGGCCTCGGCCGGTGTGTCCCGTTCCGCAGCGAGAGCGCGGTTGATGCGGTCGGCGACGTCGGCGGGAATCGAGGTCGAGACCGAATGATCACGTCCGAGCGCGCCCAGCTGATCGGTGACCCGGTCGAGTGCGTCGATCACGTCCATGGCCTGCGGGTCGTTCCGGACGAGCGGCCACAGGCGATCGCTGACCGACTCCGGCAACACCCCGGCGTGGAGATCGGCCAGCAGGTCCTCGGAGTACGGCGGTGCGGGCAGCGCGGCATCGGACGGTTCGGGTTCACGGTCGGCCATGGCACCTCCTCGCCGGTTCATCGTGGTCCGGGACGTCAGGACAGTTTCCCGCTCCCACTAGGTTTTGACGCCCCGGAGTCATGATCGGTTCCCCTCCACCCGAAAATATTCGAGAGAGGCGGCCAGCTTCTTCCGGCCGCGGGCGCAGCGGCTCTTCACGGTGCCTTCCGGAACCCCGAGAAGCGCGGCCGCCTCACTCGTCGAACGGCCCTCGAGGTCGACTGCCACGATCGCGGTCCGCTGATCCGGCGGGAGCTGCGCCAGTGCGCGCTCGACCACCAGGCTGAGCTCCACCTCGGAAACGTAGTCGCGGGTATCGCGCGGTTCGTCGTCCTCGTCGGCGGACAGGGACACCGCAGGACGAGCCTTGTTCCGGCGGATGCGGTCGAGGCAGGCGTTGACCACGATCGTGTGCAGCCAGCTCCGGACCGCGGCGTCCCGGCGGAACGAGCCCGCGTTGCGGTGCGCGGACAGCAGCGCCTCCTGCAGGGCGTCCGCCGCGTCCTCGGTGGTGTAGCTGGTGCGTTTGGCGACGTGCCACAGATGGTCGTAGTGCCGTCCGAGCAGTGTCTCGAATGCGTGCCGATCGCCGGCGACGTGCGCAGCCAATAGGTCGACGTCCGAGGGCTCACCCTCGGAATCCCCCCGGAAGATTCGCACCGGCGGATGTTAGCTCAGTTCGCCGATCCGCGAGCACCGGGTGCCGACTACGTCGCGGCGTTGAAACCGATGTCGGCGATGGACGATTGGTTCTTGCCACCGGAATTACTCAGGCCGGTGATCCACACCAGGATGTTCTTGGTGGGTCCCTCCGACTTCACCGGGATATCGGTGACACCGTTGCCGAGGACCTTCGAGCCGAGCACCTGCGTCTGGTCGAGGGTCGGGTTCTCCGACGGGGCGCTGCGAATCTCGACGTTGGTGCCCGGTGTCGGCGAGTTGATCCACACGCTCGACAGTGTCGCCGGCTCGTCCAGCGTGACCATCAGGCCCACACCGTTCTTCAGCGCGGGGAACGGCTGGAAGTACGAGTCGGTGCTCCACACGGTGGACGTGTTGCCGTCGACCGCCAGCCGGGCGTTCGCGGCGGAGTCGGGGGTGCCCTGCGGCGAGAACACCGTCGCCCCCGAGGGGCTGACCGGCGCGACGTTCGCCGCCGGGGCGGGCGCGGGGGCGGGCGACTCGGGGTTGGGCGGCGCCTCGGCCGACGTGGTGAGCCCGAAGTCCTGTTCGGTGAGCGGCGCGTCGGAACTACTGCCCGTGAGGAACGTCGCGAGCCAGAAGCCCAGCAGAGCCAGCACGATGATCGTGACGACCGCGAGGCCCACGAGCGCCGCGATCATCCGGTTGGACTTCTTCTTCTCCGCCTCCAGTGCTTCCGGGTCGGCGAGAGCGTGACCGGTCGTGCCGGGGCCCCGCTGCCCGAGCCGCAGCACGGGGATGAATTCGGTCTTGTCGTTGACGACGGACGCCTGGTCGAGAATGTGCTGCACGGTGGCCGCCGTGCGGATTCCCCCGTTCGGCTCGAGTGAGCGCAGCGCCACCGCGGAAATCTCGAACGGGACCTCAGGGCGGATCACCCGCGGTCCGATGGGCTGCCCGCTCGAGTCGCGGTCGGCCAGCCGCATACCGCCGACGGTGCCCGGACGGTGCGAACCCGACGGGTCCCCCGCGGGAGCGGACGGGTCACCCAGCGGCCAGCGCGCGGTGATGAGGGCGTAGAGCATGGCCCCCAGTCCGCGCACGTCGGAACTCGAGTCGGAGTCGGCGAGCGTTGCCGGGAACGCCAGCACGGCATCGCCGTTGATGCTGATACGGACGCGGTCGGGGTGGTCGATGGACAGTGCCCCGCCGGCGCGGTGTGCGGTCTCGGCGGCCGCGGCGAGCGCGCGGATGGCACTGGCAGCGCCGATCGGAGACGGCTTGGTGTCGGCCATCTCCCGCAGCGAGCGGCCCGGGGTCCACTCGGCGACGACGATGCCGCCCGAGCTACCGCGGACCACGTCGAGCACACGGGCGAGTCCGGGCGAGTTGATCCGGCCCAGTCGCAGGGTGCGCGACAGAATGGCTTGCGGGCCTTCGGGACCGGCCGAGGTGGAGCGCTGTTCGGCATCCACGAACGTCAGAGCCACCTCGCGGTCGAGCTTGACGTCCAGCGCCTGCCAGAACTGCAGTCCCCGCGAACCGCCGTGCGGTGTCAGAAGGCGGTACCGACCGCCCGCGACGGACGCGCCGGGAATGAGCTTGGGGCCACGAGGAGTACGACGAGGACCTGCGCCGGGCTCACGTCCGGGTGCCGGTGTGATCGGGATCACGCCGGTGTCGTAACTGAGATCCCGTGCGGGGGCCGCGCCCATGTGACGTGTGTCTCTGGGCGATTCGCCTGCGTCGTCGGCGGGAGTCTTCGGCGCAGCCTTCGTCTGCGCATCCGCAGGATCGCCGGTCTCCTTGCTCTGCCCCGTTTTCGGAGTGTCTGCGGAGCCCGAGGACGTGGCCGCGTCCTTTTTCTGCGGTGCGTCGGTGCCGGCCTGCTTGTCGGACTTCGCGGCGTCGGTGGAGGCCGACTCGGACGGGATCCGGGTGGTCGGGGCGTCGACGCCGTTGGGGGCGGCGGCCGAATCGCGTTCGGACGCTTGCACCGTAGAACCTCCGGCTCTCTTGCTGCCGGCCACGTCGTCGTCGCTCACCCTCACTCCTTCATTCTCGAATGCCCAACTCCGACCAGTACCGGGCGGCGATCCGACCCGCTCGTGTCCAGGGTACGGGAGTCCACCGGGTCGTTCGATACCACGCGGCTGTCCCCCGAAGTCGTGCGGTGTGGCGCGGACCACGGGAATCAGTTCTGTTTCGGCTTCTGCGAGCGGGTCGGCCTCCGGTTCCTGTGCGGCGCCGCGACCGCGCAGGGCGCGAACCTTGCGGGCGACGGCGACGGTGATGGACACGATTTCGGGGATCTTCGCGAACCAGAGGATCACGAAGGTGACGACGAGCATGAGGACACCGCTGATCATGACCCGGACCATCGAGCCCGGACCGCCGAACAGACTGGTGAGGCGGTCGAGCCCGAGGAGGCGGTCGGCGCCGAGCATGACGAGCGCACCCGCCATCGACGCGAGCACCACCACCCACACCGTCTTGCCGACGTTCGCCATCTGCAGGTTGCCGAGACTGCGGTGCAGCAGCCAGCCCCCGACGAGCGCGCCGGTGATGTAGCCGAGGCCGTTGGCCACGCCGAGCAGGATGACCACCTGGTCGTCGCTGGAGGCGATCATCGGGGTGAGCGCCGACAGCGCGATCTTCACCGCGGTGATGCCCAGGACGATCCACGTGGGGGTCCAGGCCTGCTCGCGGGCGTAGAACACGCGGAGCTGGATCAGCACCAGGGAATAGGGAATGAGCGTGAAGGCCGACCAGCTGACGGCCTGGCCGAGGCGTTCGGCGTCACCGGTCCCGAAGTTGCCGTACCCGTAGAGCGCCTGGCCGATCTCGGGGCCGGCGAACGTGAGGAACGTGATGATCGGGATGAGAGAGATCATCGTCAGCCGGGTGGCGACGGACAGATCGTCGACCACGGCGGGGGTGTCGTCGGCGGCAGCGTTGCGGCTGAGTCGCGGCATGATCGCCGTCAGCACCGTCACGCCGAGCACGCCGTACGGCAGCTGCAGCAGGAGCCACGCGTTGTTGTAGATCGCGGGACCCGACGCGTCCGCGTGTGACGAGATGCGGGTGGCGACGATCATGCCCGCCTGGCTGATCAGCACGTACAGGATGATCGCGACGGCCATGCCGCCGAACTGCTTGAGCCGGTCGTCGAGGCCCCACAGCGGTTTCAGTGAGATGCCCTCGCGCCGGATCGCAGGCACCAGGCTCATCGCCTGCACCACGACACCGAGCGTGACGCCCACACCGAGGACCAGCAGTTTCGGGTCGCTCATCCGCACCGGATCGAGGGTGATCTCCCCCGGTGTCGCGTAGTAGATCACCAGCACGGTGAGCATCACGACGTTGTTCAGCACCGGTGCCCAGGCACCGGGTTTGAACACCTGCCGGGTGTTGAGAATGGCCGTGAGCAGCGCCGACAGTCCGTAGAACAGGATCGCGGGCAGGAGGAGATAGGACAGAGCCGTGGTGAGGGACGTGTTCACCTTGCCGTCGGCCGACAGGAAGACATGCGTGGTGAGCACGGGCGCGGCCGCGGTCGCCAGCAACGCCGCAGTTCCGAGCAGCACGCACGTGGCGGTGAACAGGCGTCGCACGAACGCGGCACCCTGGTCCGGGTCCTCGCGTTCGGCGCGCACCAGGACGGGCACCACGATCGCGGTGAGCACCGCTCCCAGCACGAGCTCGGAGATCATGTTCGGGATCTGGCTGGCGACGGTGAACGAGCTGGCCACCGACCCACCCAGCAGCGTCAGGACGAGGAGCTGCTTGGCGAATCCGGTGATGCGGCTGACGAGCGTCGCCACCGCGATCGAACCGGTGGACGCCAGCAGTCGGGAGTTGCCCTGCTTCTGCGGCGCGGTCGACGGCCCGGAGTCCCGGACCGGAGGCGGCGAGGGGTCGACGCGGATGGCCGCGAACTGGACCGTCGGCGCCTCGTCCGGCCGGATTTCCCGAGCCCAGTGGTCCCGCTCCCACGGCGCGACCCGGGGATGGGAGCGATCGGGAAGCCTCTGGCCCCTACTGGGCAAGTTCCCGGTCATGAACGTTCGTACCCTTCGTCAGCTGGATCCGGCTGGCCGCGGAATCGATGCCACAGCCGGCGGCCGGCGAGGAACAGCAGCAGAGCACCCGCGCATGCTGTCAGTATCGCCAACGCCTGCCCGTACGCGTTGGACCGTACCGTCACGCTGGTCGGCTCTCCCAGTTGCTGTCCATCGGCGGTGGTCAGAGAGAAAGTGACGACGAGCTTGCGGGAGTCGTTGGCTTCGGTGGGAACGGTGAGGGTGCGGCTGCCACGTGGGGGCAGCGTGGTGGGGCCGATGTCGGTGATGGTCATCCCCGACGGCGCGTCCACCTGGAGACGGACGGTGATTCCGACCGGCAGGTCGTTCCTGGCCACCAGCAGCAGCGGGCTCTGTTCCGACGCCAGCGTGTAGACACCGCCCGGCGACACGACGGTGACGGCCCCGAACAGGTCGTCCATGGTTTCGGCCACCTCGTCGGCGCGCGTGTCGGACGCCTCTTCCGCGGACCGTCGTTCGTCGTCGCGGCGATGCGCGAGGCTCATCGAGCGCAGCAGGTCCTCGCGCAGCGGTGCCGTGAAGCGTTCCGGGGTGAGCGGGGCCTGCGGGTCGTCGACCAGTGCGGTGTTCAGTGCCTCGATGCGGGGCGTCTGGGTGGCGGCGGCGTCGCGGATATGGGCGGGGACGCCGTCCTCGGCGGCCTGATCCGGGTACTCCAGCGTCGCGACCTCGGGTGATCCGGGCTGACGTCCCAGCAGCGTGGGCAACGGGCGGGGGGTCGCGAGCCCGGAGCGCATCAGCGAGGACACCGTGGACAGCAGCGTCTTCGCGTCCTCGGCGCCGGCCGTCCACAGCTGCGGCGGCACCACCATCAGCGAGCGGGGGGTGCCTGCGGCGCGTGCGGCCTCGGGTTCGAGGGCAGACCACGACACCGCACCGAGTGCGTCCTGCAGTCGGGCGGTCCGGGAATCGTCCGAGAGGTCGTACCGGGCGCGCTTCGGGGTGTACGAGGGGGTCTGCGGTGTCGTTCCCATGGCCGCGAGCGCCGTCCCGACGGACGGATCGAACAGCAGCGCGTCGACGCTTCCGGTGGCCGCAGGCGTCTCGGTTGCCGCCGGGGTCGTCTCCCCGTTCGCGGGAACGGGGGCGGGGGGCGGAGTCGCCTCGATGACGTGGGCGCTGTCGCGGGGTGTCGTCGTGTCGACGGAATTGGCGGCCACGAGCGTGGTGGTCGCCTCGTCTCTGCGCAGCATCTGCGCCGTCGCGTCGTCCAGCACGCCGGCGTCGCTCCACACGAAATTGCGCAGCGACGTGACACCCAGCACGTTGTCGACGATGTCCGCGGGGGCTTCGACGGCGGTCGCGGTGAGGTCCGGGTTCGCGACCTCGGTGATCGCGGACAGGTCGGCCTGCGCGAACGGAACCGACGTGGTGCACATGGACGCGGCCAGTGACCGGGCGCGGTCGAGCCACGCCGACGCGGCATCCTTACCGGTGCCTTCGTGCGCGGAACCGGTGGGATCGGACGGGTCGTCCACCACCAGATATCCGCGCGTCATGTTCTCGACGGTGATCAGCAGGTCGGGGTCGACGGCCAGGCACAGACTGTCCCGGAGGGTGTGGTCACGGTCGACGCTCTCCCGGGTGGCGAACTCCGCCGCGCCCAGCAGTTCGTCGAGCCGGCCGCCGTCCGCGAGCGAGGACGCGAGGTCGTCGTCGACGAGACGGACCGGTTCGGTGACGGAACCGGGCACCCCCGCCGCGAGCCGGGGCCGGTCGGCGAGCGGCCAGAGCATGGTGACGGCGACGGGACTGGAGATGTCCGGGGGCACGGCCGGAGTGCCGGGGACCCCGAACACGGGGAGCAGGAATCGGGCGTCGTCGAGGCGCGCGGCCCCGCCGTACTCGGGGGTGCCGTTCACGTTCACCATCAGCGGGTACACGCCGGGTTCGGTGATGTCGAGAGAGATGTCGGTGTCGGACCGTAGTGGCAGCGACAGCGTGAACTGCTTGCTCTGCCCCTCGTCGAGGCGGCCCGCGACCGTGTCGAACATGCCGACCGTGTCGTACCGCGACTGATCGAGGGTGAGGGACGTGCGGAGGCCCTCGCTGCTCGCGACGGCGGGGGCGCGCTGCAGTCGCACGCTGACGTCGCGGACCGTGCGGTCGCCGATGTTCTTCACCGAGCCCGTGACGGTGACGAACGGGTCGCTGGTGGTGGTGACCGTGGACGGCGTGACGTTGTCGATGTGCAGTTCGAGGAACTCGGGGTCCTCGGCGACCGTCTGGGTCCCGGCGCTCTCGGGCGGCACGGGGTCCTGGGCCGCCGCCACCACGGTGCTGGTGGGAGCCAGAACGACCGCGAGTGCGGTCAACGTCACGGCACCGACCCGACGCAAAGCCATCCTCATCCGGCGTCTGGCCCCTTCTGGAGCTTCAGGTCGGGGGCGGTCGGGGTGGTAGTCATCTTGGAGATCAAGTCACCGGCGATTTCTGCGAGTTTCCGTTCGTCTGCGTAGGCCAGGCGTGATCCCAGCTCGGCGAGCGGCACCCACGCTACCTCGGTGACTTCCACGTCTTCGTCCGACAGTTCCCCACCGAGGCATCTCAGCAGATAGTGGTGGACGGTCTTGTGGACCCGTCGGCCCTCGGTGACGAACCAGTAGTCGATGCTGCCGAGCGACGCGAGGACGGTGCCCTGGATGCCGGTCTCTTCCTCGACCTCACGCATCGCGGTCTGTTCGGCGGTCTCGCCCTGTTCGATGTGTCCCTTGGGCAGCGACCACAGCAGCCGCCCGCGTCGGTCGGTGCGTCCGATCAGCGCGGCGCACAGATTCTCCCGCGGTCCGCCGAGACCGTTGACGACGAGCCCGCCCGCCGAGGTTTCGCGAACCGTCCTCATGTGGGGTTTCGCGGGTTTGCCGACGGCGCCGCGCCGCCGCGAGTTGCGGCGACTCCTGTTCGCACGTTCGGCAGCAGACACCCCATCGATAGTAGTTGGCTTTGCCGTCTCCACCGGAACGCCGCACCCGAACCGAGACGCTTCGTGACAGACCTGTGGTGAACCGAACGGCGAGGTGACAGCGTGTATGCGTATCTCGCTATTTGCGCACCTCGGTAAGCTTCCTGGACGTGACTGCCCCTTCTCTCGACGACGAGCGCCGTACGCGACTGCTTGCCGGCGCCGCGGTGACGCTGCGCGAGCTGTCCGAAGTCCTGACGCCGCTCGGTGAGAGGTTCGCTGCAGCCGGTCACGAGTTGTACCTGGTGGGGGGTACTGTCCGGGACGCGATCCTGGGCCGCCTCGGCACCGATCTCGACTTCACCACCGACGCTCACCCGGAGCGGGTGCAGAAACTGCTGTCCGGCTGGGCCGACAACCAGTGGGACACGGGCATCGAGTTCGGGACGATCAGCGCCACCAAGGCGGGTCAGCAGGTCGAGATCACGACGTATCGGGCCGACGCCTACGACCGGGTGTCGCGCAATCCCGTCGTCCAGTTCGGGACGAAGCTCGAGGACGACCTGGTGCGGCGCGATTTCACGGTCAACGCGATGGCCGTGCGGATCGGTGCGGACGGCTCGCAGGACTTCGTCGACCCCCTGGGCGGCATGGACGCGCTGCTGGCCGGGGTGCTGGACACGCCGTCGGCGCCGGAGAACTCCTTCAACGACGACCCGCTGCGCATGTTGCGGGCCGCCCGGTTCGTGTCCCAGCTGGGATTCACCCTGCACGAGCGCGTGCATCAGGCCATCGTCGACATGGCGCCGCAGATCGAGCGGATCACGGCCGAACGCGTGCGGGCCGAACTCGACAAGCTGATCCTCGGCGAATTCCCGATCGACGGCATGAACGTGATGTGTGAGACGGGTCTCGCCGACTTCGTGCTGCCCGAGGTGCCGCAGATGAAGCTCGAGATCGACGAGCACCACCAGCACAAGGACGTGTACTGGCACTCGCTGACCGTGCTGAAGCAGGCCGTCGACCTCGAGGACGGCGACCCCGACCTGGTGTTGCGGTGGGCGGCGCTGCTGCACGACATCGGCAAACCGGACACGAAACGCAACGAGCCGGGCGGCGGCGTGAGCTTCCACCACCACGAGGTGGTCGGCGCGAAGATGGTCCGCAAGCGGATGCGGGCGCTGAAGTATTCGAAGCAGATTGTCGACGACGTCTCGCAGCTGGTGTTCCTCCACCTGCGGTTCCACGGCTACGGCAAGGGTCAGTGGACCGATTCCGCCGTGCGCCGGTACGTGACGGATGCCGGCCCGCTGCTGCCGCGGCTGCACAAGCTGGTCCGCGCCGATTGCACCACCCGCAACAAGCGGCGGGCGGCCGCCCTGCAGGCGACGTACGACGACATCGAGGAGCGGATCGCCCGGCTCGCCGAGCAGGAAGACCTCGCACGGGTGCGCCCCGACCTCGACGGCAACGCGATCATGGAGTTGCTCGGCATTCCCGCCGGCCCCGACGTCGGGAGGGCGTGGAAGTACCTGAAGGAGCTCCGGCTCGATCGTGGTCCCCTCAGCCGCGACGAGGCCGAGGCCGAACTGCTGTCGTGGTGGGCCACGCAGCAGGGCTGACCGATCGCCGATCCGCTCGGGTCGACGTCGCCTTCTCCTTACTCCGCTTTCGGGCGGCCACTCACCTTAAGTGACGACAGTCACATGATCTGGTGATTCTGCCGTGCCGACATCACCACCGTGCCCGCGCCCGGGTGCGAGAGACGTCACCGAACGCTCACGGGGGTTAATCCCGACGAAACACGGTTCCCGGCAGCATTGATACAGGTCGTGAGCCGGGTGGACAGGCGGCGACCGTGCAGGTGAGGAGCTAGTCGATGCAGCAGCAGAAAGCCGGGACTTCCACAGTGAAGACCGCCTGCTCGTACTGCGGTGTCGGCTGCGGCATGGTGCTCGAGGTCGGGACCGATCCCGGGACCGGTGCGCGCCGCGTGCTCAAGGCGTCCGGCGACAAGGACCATCCCACCAACTTCGGGCGGCTGTGCACCAAGGGTGCGACGAGCGCAGAGATGCTGGTGGCCGGTGGCCGGATGGAAACGGGGTACGTCCGCGACGAGCGCGGGGAGGCACCCACCTCGATCGACGTCGGCGCCGCCATCAGCGAGACCGCGCGCCGGCTGAAGGAACAACTCGACGAGCACGGACCGGACGCCCTGTCGTTCTACGTCTCCGGTCAGATGTCCATCGAGGCGCAATACCTGATCACCAAGCTCGCGAAGGGCTTCGTCGGCACCAACCAGATCGAGTCCAACTCGCGGCTGTGCATGGCCAGCGCCGGCACCGGCTACAAGCAGTCGCTGGGCGCGGACGGCCCGCCCGGCTCGTATCAGGATTTCGACTCGGCCGACGTGTTCTTCGTGATCGGCGCGAACATGGCGGATTGTCACCCGATCCTGTTCCTGCGGATGATGGACCGCGTCAAGGCCGGGGCCAAGCTGATCGTCGTCGATCCGCGTCGCAACGCGACCGCCGACAAGTCGAACCTGTTCATGCAGATCGCGCCGGGCACCGACCTCGCGCTGCTCAACGGTCTGCTGCACCTGCTCGTGAAGAACGGGCACACCGATCCCGAGTTCATCGCCGAGTTCACCGAGGGCTGGGAGGTGATGCCGGAGTTCCTCGAGGAGTACACCCCCGAGAAGGTCGCGGACATCACCGGCATCCCCGAATCCGACATCCGTCAGGCCGCCCAGTGGATCGGTGAGGCCGAGAACTGGATGAGCTGCTGGACGATGGGCCTCAACCAGAGCACCCACGGCACCTGGAACACCAACGCGATCTGCAACCTGCACCTGGCCACCGGTGCGATCTGCCGGCCGGGCAGCGGCCCGTTCTCCCTCACCGGCCAGCCCAATGCGATGGGTGGCCGCGAGATGGGGTACATGGGTCCCGGCCTGCCGGGGCAGCGGTCGGTGCTCGCCGCCGACGACCGGGCGTTCATCGAGGATCTGTGGGAGCTGCCGGAGGGCAGCATCCGCACGGAGGTCGGCACCGGAACCGTCGACATGTTCGAGCGGATGGTCGCGGGTGACATCAAGGCCTGCTGGATCATCTGCACCAATCCCGTTGCCACCGTGGCGAACCGGCGGACGGTGATCGAGGGTCTCGAGGCCGCCGAGCTCGTGATCACGCAGGACGTCTTCCTCGACACCGAGACCAACGGTTACGCCGACATCCTGCTGCCGGGGGCGCTGTGGGCGGAGTCGGATTCGGTGATGATCAACTCCGAGCGCAACCTCACCCTGTTGCAGCAGGCCATCGATCCGGTCGGCCAGGCGCTGCCCGACTGGCAGATCATCGCCCGTGTCGCCTGCGAGATGGGATACGCGGACGCGTTCACCTACGACTCGTCGGAGGACGTGTTCGAGGAGATCAAGCGCACCTGGAATCCGAAGACCGGCTACGACCTTCGCGGCATCTCCTACGACCGTCTGCGGGAGACGCCGGTGCAGTGGCCGAGCCCGCCCGGCAACCGCACCGATCGCAACCCCCTCCGCTACGTGAATGACGGCGTCAGCCAGAACCTGCTGTCCGCTCCCGACGGTTCACTCCCCCGGCTCGCGTTCGCCACCGCGAGCGGCAAGGCCGCCTTCTTCCCGCGCCCGCACATGCTGCCCGCCGAGATGCCCGACGACGACTACCCGTTCGTCCTCAACACCGGTCGCCTGCAGCACCAGTGGCACACGATGACGAAGACGGGCAAGGTGGCCAAGCTCAACAAGCTGAACTCCGGCCCATTCGTCGAGATCAATCCGGCTGATGCGCAGAAGCTTTCGATCGCCGACGGCGACAAGGTGGAGGTGGCGTCCCGGCGCGGTCGCGCGGTGCTTCCCGCCGTCGTCAGCGACCGTGTCCTCGCCGGCGGGTGTTTCGCCCCGTTCCACTGGAACGACTCGTTCGGCGAGTACCTCAGCATCAACGCCGTCACCAACGACGCCGTCGATCCCACGTCCTTCCAGCCGGAGTTCAAGGCGTGCGCCGTCTCCCTGACCCGGGTGGCCCCGGTGGCGGCGCCGGAGGTCCCGGAGTCCGGCGGGGCGCTCACCTTCGCGCAGGGTTCGCCCGCCGCGGAGATGAGCCGCATCCTGGGCCTGGACGACTCCGCCTCCCCCACTTTCGACGAACACGAACGCATGTACCTCGCCGGGCTGCTGTCGGGGCTGCAGTCCACCGAGATCCAGGGCGTTCCGGTTCTTCCGCGAAGCGCGCCGATCTCCGGGTCCAAGCGCGTGTGGCTGGACGGTCTGATGGCGGGGCTGTTCTCCCGTTCCGACCTTCCGCACAGTGCCGTGGTTCCGGATGCGAACACTGAATCGGTCCAGCACCCGGTGGTGGTGGTGTGGGCGTCGCAGACCGGCAACGCCGAGGAGTTCGCCGCCGAATGTGCCGAACAACTCGAAGCGGCCGGCCACGGCACCCGCCTGACGAGCATGGACGACTACGACGTCGCGGGTCTCGCCGACGTCCGCGACCTCCTGATCATCACCAGCACGTTCGGGGACGGCGACGCCCCCGACAACGGCAGCAGCTTCTGGTCCGCGCTCAGCAGCGACGAGGCCCCGAAGCTGTCGCAGACCCGGTATGCCGTGCTGGCTTTCGGCGATTCCAACTACGACGACTTCTGTGGGCACGGCAAGCGGATCGACGCCCGGCTGGAGCAGCTGGAGGCGAAGCGTCTCACCGAGCGGGTCGACTGCGAACCCGACTACGAGGACCAGGCACGTCAGTGGCTGACCCAGGTCCAGAAGCTGGTCCGGGAGCGTGCGGCGGCCGACGGTGCGCCCGTGGTGGCGTCCGCACCCGCGCCGGCCCGTCCCGCAGCGAAGAAGGCGGCGACGTTCACACGGAAGACGCCGTTGGTCACGCGATTGACGAAGAACATTCCGCTCAGCGCCGCCGGATCGTCGAAGGACGTGCGGCAGTTCGGTTTCGAAGTGAGCGATCCGGAGTTCTCCTACGAGGCGGGCGACGCTCTCGGTGTCTGGCCGACCAACAGCGACGCCGTCGTCGACGAGTGGCTGAAGGTCACCCGGTCGATCCCGGACACGCCCGTCACGTTGCCGGACCTGCCGGAGATGACGCTGCGCGAGGCGCTGCGCACGAAGCTCGAGATCACGAAGGTGACCCCCGAGCTGCTGCGGTTCGTGCAGAGCCGCACCCAGGACACCGAGCTGGCGCGGCTGCTGCGCCCGCAGAACAAGATCGCGCTCCAGCAGTGGCTGTGGGGACGGCAGTCGATGGACGTGCTGGCGGAGTACGGGGTCGAGGCCGACGCCGAGGAGTGGCTGAGCGTGCTCAAGCGCCTCCAGCCGCGGTTGTACTCGATCTCGTCGAGCCCCAAGGTCGACCCGGGTGAGGTGCAGCTGACCGTCTCCGCGGTGCGCTACAACCACGAGGGCAAGAACCGCTCCGGGGTCTGCTCGACGTTCCTCGCCGATCACTGCGACGAGGCCGACGTGCCGATCTTCGTGCAGAAGTCGGCGCACTTCCGTCCCCCGCAGGCCGCCGACGCACCGATGATCATGGTCGGTCCCGGCACCGGTATCGCTCCGTTCCGCGGATTCCTGCACGAACGCCGCGAATTGGGTCATACGGGTAAGAACTGGATGTTCTTCGGTGAGCAGCACGAGGCTACCGACTTCTACTACCGCGAGGAGATGGAAGCTATGCACCGCGACGGATTTCTCACCCACCTCGATGCGGCGTTCTCCCGGGACCAGCGGCAGAAAATCTATGTGCAGGACCGCATTCGCGAGCACGGCGCCAAGCTCTGGGGCTGGATGCAGGAGGGTGCGTCGCTGTACGTGTGCGGCGACGCGAGCCGCATGGCGAAGGACGTGGACGAGACAATCCGTGAGGTCGTCCGCACCCACGGGCGCCTGGACGAGGAAGATACCGAGCTGTACATGAAGCAGCTCGCGACCGACAAGCGGTACGTGCGCGACGTGTACTGATCCGTATCTGCGGAAAGGTGCACTTGATCGGTCCGCATTTGCCGACATAGGATGTCGGTCATGACGCATGCGCGGACAATTCTCGGATGACGGGAATCCGGATACGACAAGCCGCAGAACTGCTCGGCGTCAGCGACGACACAGTCCGGCGGTGGATCGACAACGGCAGCCTCGCGGCGGAGAAGGACGAGTCGGGCCGCAAGGTCGTCGACGGCCCCGCACTCGCCGAGTTCGCGCGCGCCAACGCCTCGAAGTCGCCCGATCTGCTCGGATCGGAGTCCTCGGCACGTAACCGATTCACCGGCATCGTGACCGCGGTGGTGATGGACACGGTGATGGCCCAGGTCGAGATGCAGTGCGGGCCTTTCCGCGTCGTCTCCCTGATGAGCAGTGAAGCCGTGCGCGACCTCGGGCTCGAGCCCGGCAAGGTCGCGGTAGCCGTCGTCAAGTCGACCACGGTGATCGTCGAAACACCTGGAGAAGTTTCATGAAGTCGTCCTGGCGGCGGGCCACGACGGGGGTTGCTGCGGCCGCACTCGGTCTCGGCCTTCTCACCGGCTGCGGTTCGAACGACGACGGCGGCGCCTCGGGTTCCGCCGAGGCGACGTCCGCGTCCGCAGCGGGTGGCGACATCACGGTGTTCGCCGCGGCGTCGCTGAAGAGTACGTTCACGGAACTCGGCCAGATGTACGAGACCGCGAACCCCGGATCCCACGTGGAGTTCAGCTTCGCGGGTTCCTCCGACCTCGCCGCTCAACTCGACCAGGGCGCCTCGGCCGACGTGTTCGCGTCCGCCGATACCACCAACATGACGAAGGTGGTCGACGCCGGGCTCGTCGAGGGCAGTCCCGTCGACTTCGCCACCAACACGCTGACCATCGTGACGGCACCCGGAAACCCCAAGGGCATCACGTCCTTCGCGGATCTGAACCGTGAGGGGACGCTGGTGGTCACGTGTGCCCCGCAGGTTCCGTGCGGTTCCGCGACGCAGAAGGTCGAGACCGCGTCGGGTGTCGACCTCAGCCCGGTCAGCGAGGAGTCGTCGGTGACCGACGTGCTGAACAAGGTGACAGCCGGTCAGGCCGACGCCGGCGTCGCGTATGTCACGGACGCGGCGAGCGCCGGCGACAAGGTGACGGCCGTGGCATTCCCCGAGGCCGCGCAGGCAGTGAACACCTATCCCATTGCGACGCTGTCCGCTTCGAAGGCACCGGACGCGGCGCAGGGCTTCGTCGACCTCGTCACGGGACCCGACGGTCAGGCAGTGCTCGCGAAGGCCGGATTCGCCCAGCCGTGATCCGGGGCGCGCGCGTCAGAGTCCCGTCCGGGCTTCCGGGCTGGATCTTCGTCCCGGCGGCACTGGGCGGACTGTTCGTCGTCCTGCCGCTGTTCGCGATGCTGGCGAGCGTCGACTGGTCGCGGTTCTTCCAGCTGGTCACGTCGGAATCCTCACTCGCGGCGCTGGAACTGAGCCTGCGGACCGCAGCCCTGAGCACCGTGCTGTGCGTCCTGCTGGGGGTTCCGATGGCGGCAGTGCTGTCGCGCAGCAGTTTTCGCGGACTGCACGTGCTGCGGTCACTGGTGCTCCTGCCGCTGGTGCTTCCACCGGTGGTCGGGGGTATCGCCCTGCTGTACACGTTCGGCCGCAAGGGCCTGATCGGGCAGCACCTCGAGGTTGCCGGCATCCACATCGCGTTCACCACCACGGCCGTGGTGCTCGCGCAGACGTTCGTCGCGCTGCCGTTCCTCGTGGTGAGCCTCGAGGGTTCACTCCGGACCGCAGGCAGCCGGTACGAGCACGCCGCCGCGACACTCGGTGCGAGCCCCACCACAGTCTTCCGGCGGGTGACACTGCCGCTGGTGCTGCCCGGGCTGGTGTCCGGGGCGGTGTTGTCGTTCGCGCGGGCGCTCGGCGAGTTCGGGGCCACGCTGACATTCGCGGGCAGCCTGCAGGGTGTCACGCGAACGCTGCCGCTCGAGATCTACCTGCAGCGGGAGACCGACGCCGATGCGGCCGTGGCGTTGTCGCTGGTGCTGGTCGTGGTCGCGGTGCTCATCGTGGTGGGTTCGCGGGGCTGGGCGTCGAGGGCCGCGCTGTGACCGGCCTGAGCGTCGAGGCGCGGGTGGATGCGCGTGGCGTCGACGTGGGGTTCGACCTCGGCGAGGGTGAGGTGCTGGCGGTGCTCGGACCGAACGGTGCCGGCAAATCGACGGCGCTCTCGGTGGTCGCCGGCCTGGTGCGCCCCGACGTCGGACGCGTCGAACTGAACGGTCGCGTGCTCACCGACACCACCCGGGGCGTCGCAGTGCCCCCGCACCGGCGCGGGGTCGCGCTGCTCGCACAGCAGGCGCTGTTGTTCCCGCATCTGACAGTGGCCGCCAACGTGGCGTTCGCCCCGCGCAGTGCCGGCCGGGGACGTCGGGAGGCGCGCGCGATCGCCGAGAAATGGCTGGACGCCGTGGATGCGACGCAGTTCGCCGACCGCCGCCCGCACGAGCTGTCCGGGGGGCAGGCTCAGCGGGTCGCGGTGGCCCGAGCGCTCGCGGCCGCGCCCCAGGCCCTCCTGCTCGACGAACCCATGGCGGCGCTCGACGTGGCCGCGGCGCCCGCCCTGCGCGTACTGCTCCGGCGGGTGCTGCGGGAAGGGAACCGGACCGCGGTCGTGGTCACCCACGACATCCTCGACGCGCTGGCGCTGGCCGACCGGGTGATCGTCGTCGAGGGCGGTCAGGTGGTCGAATTCGGCTCCGTGCGAGACGTGCTGACGCGGCCCCGCAGCGCGTTTGCCGCGCGAATCGCCGGGCTCAACCTGGTTCCGGTGTTCGGGGCGCAGGACGGCTTCGAGACCGAGACCGGTGTTCGGCTGCACGGTCTGCCCGACGCGGATTTCGTGCCGGGCGCGCCGGCGGTCGCGGTGTTCGCTCCCGCGTCGGTGGCCGTCCACCGACGCTCTCCGGAAGGCAGTCCGCGCAACGTCTTCCGGGTGTCCATCTCGGAGATCGAGGTGCGTGGGCCGACGGTCCGGGTGCGGGCCGCCGAAGCCGGAAGCCGGTTCGAACTCAGCGCCGACGTGACGGCGGCGTCCGTCGCGGAACTCGATCTGGTGCCGGGCCTGGACGTGTTCTTCGTCGTCAAGGCCACCGAGGTCGCCCTCCATGCCGTGCGTACTTGTTAACCGCGGGCGGTTAATAAGCGCGTGTCTCATGTGAATGAAGTGATATGTGCGACATAATGTGACGCGTGGTAGATGAGTTGTCACTGAGGTTGGTTCAGAGATCCCACCAACAGCTCGCTCGAAAATCAACCATGGCTCAATGCAGTTCGAGAGTGCCAGGATCGCAGAGGAACACTCTGTTCCGACGAGGCCGCCTTGCGCCGGCTTGCACGATCAGAGGATGTTCCGGCCTTCGGAACGCTCGCCGTACTCACTGAACTCGCGTCCTCAGGCGAAATCACCGAGTCCGACTACCGCGAGGCGCTCACCACGTTGGTCCGAAACTATGCGATTGGGATTCCATTTGACATGGAAGTGCTGCGTTCTGCTGCGACCTCCGATTCATGGGAGCCTCGAGGTGCCGCATTCACCCTGTCCGACCCGGCTCAATGGGCCGTAAACACAGCTGGATTCCTGACACTCCTCAGAGAGGCCGTACACCGCACAAACAGTAAACCGGATCTTTTCGCCGGGTGGGTTCAACTCGCAATACGCGGCATAGTCGGAGTTACACAGGGATCATCGACCTTCAGCGATATTCTCCCGGAGCTGATCGCTGACCTCACAACCAGATCAAACTTCGGTTCGGGTTGCACCAAGGCATTGCTAGACGGGGTGCGTTCGGCTCGCCAGGAACATGATTTTCCCGATCCATGGCCTGCCGGAGCGAGATTGATCCACCAGCAACTCCTCGACACCTGCGACGAAGACCGAGCGGCGCGAATCCTCCTCGATGCGATATCACAACTCGTCGATCAAGACAGATTGGCGGCAGTCCAGGTCCTCACCGATCCACGGCGATAGACCATCCACCCAGACCGTCGATGCCCTCCTCGGTGGACCTCACCCACACCATCGTGTCTATTAGGGCTCGTTGAATTTCGCAAGACCTCCGCCATGCGAGGTTGCGTGGCAACTATCCGTCGACGAAGTGGCCGTACTCCGCCCAGGCGGTGAATTGCCATTCCCAGGCGCGGCAGACCCGTTCCCGTGGAAGTGCGCGGTCTTTCGGGTCGAGGAGCATCAGCCGGGCGTATCTGCCGTCACCGATGACGATCGCGAGCAAATACTGGCCGGGCTCGGCCTCGATCGCGCCCATCTCGTTGTTGGTCATCGAGAACCTGGCATCGGGTCGGTCGACCTTCTTCACCTCGAGCATGACGGCGATTCCGGTGTTGTCGACGCCAACCAGGTCGTAGCCGAGGTTCTGTTTGCTGACATCCTTCAGGTCCCAGCCGCGGGCGTTGAGCCAGTCCATCACCGCGACCTCGGCGGTGCGCCACCTCTGCATGACATCGGCAAATCCTTCGCGCGGCGCGACCTGCCGAGATCGCGCCGATTCGGTTCTCTCGGTGGGGCGGTGCCCGAGTTCGGCTGGGGCAGAGTTCTGGATAGTGTCGAGCACCATCTGTTCGACCGGAGTTGCGGACCGTCCGAGTGCTCGAAGGTGCTCGGCGACGTACTGCGCAGCAGCAGACTGGGTGGCCGGGGACAGTGAAGTCACCACCTGCCCGAGGGTGGGTCCAACGTCGAGATTCGGTAACCTGAACGCGACACGCAGTGCGCGGGCGGTGCCGATGTTGGTGCGGTCGTACAGTGCGCGTGGCGCTCCGGCCGGAAAGATGATGGTCAGGTCTTGGTCCGAAACTGCGAAGGGTGCGACCGCGAACGGGATGGCAGCGTGGCGCAGTTGCTCGCGCAGTGCGATCAGGAAGCTCTGTTCTGCGGAGATGCCGTGACCAGACCCGCGCGGACCTCGAAACCCTCGGCGCCCAGGTAGGAATTACCGCCGACTTCTGATCACCAGGCACTGCACCCGACCTAAAGGGACACACGCATTACTCGTTTGTCTACCGTGCCGGGCGCGACGCAAACACAGGGTTGCCAGCACGACTGGACGATCACCTGACTGGGCCTCTGCCGAGTTCGCCAGGTTCGAGGGTGCCAGCCTCGTCGAGATCCTCGAAGCGTCAGGGATGACGAAGGGGCGCCTTGTACTTCCATCTCCGTTCCAAGGAGGTGTTGGCCCGGCACATCATCGCCGAGCAACACCGGATCTCCATCGCCGCGATCGAAGCCATCGCGGCGCAGGAGGCGTCGGCGCTCGAGCGGAAGGTCTTGCGCCGGTCCAGCCGGTCCATGTTACGAAGCGCGAGGATCCCGCCGATCGCGGCGACCACGTGTGGATGTGGGCTGGCGGAGATCTTCCCGCTGCACATGCGCGGCCTCGGGATCGGGATCTCGGTCTTCTTCGGCTGGACCACCAACGAAATCCTGGCGCTGTTCTTCCGTCACGCGTCAAGGAAATCGGCATCACCGGGTCGTTCTTCATGTCGCCGTCGGCGTGGCGGCGCTTGTGTTCGTGTGCAGGGCGCCCGAAACGCGGGGCGTTCCCTCGATGCGCTCGAAGAGGGCGTCACGACCGGCGAGATCTACATCGGGATGCGCTGAGAGCGCCCTCGCCCAACACCAACCAGTTGTGCGTGCTGTGGGGTGGCGGCCGCCCCGCCGACCGCATCCCGTTCCGGGCCAACAGTTTCACGCGCACGCCTGACGATTTTGGGCAGACAGTCGCGCCCCCGCAGACTCCGCCCCTCCAGACGGCGCGCGCCCGGAACTCCGACTCTCACCGGTGCGGAGGTGATCGCACTGCAGGCCGCCGACCACTTCGGCGTGTTGTTTTGACCTGCTCATTGGTGCCCGACTGTGTGTGTTTAGGCCCGTATCTGTTGACATGAGAGCCACGTCACAGCTATAACTATCCGCAGGCTCATCGATACAGCGACGCAGGATCAGGCAGGTCAGCCTCGATCGGTCGTCGCCTCGGCTGCGACAGCGAACCGCTAGGAAAGGCGCGTGACATGAAGTTCGTGGCCGCAACCTCGTGCCCTACGGGCATCGCACACACATACCTGGCGGCGGAATCGCTGGAGCAGGGTGCCGCCCGCAGCGGTCACGAGATCCAGGTCGAGACGCAGGGCGCTTCTGGCTCCGAGCCCTCGACCCCGCGGTGATCGCCGCGGCCGACGGGCGATGGCGTGGGTGCCCAACCCATCGCGCTGTGCGCGGAAATCCTTCTTTTCCATGATATTTCAACCGCAAGAGGAAGTAGACATCTCGTGAAACCCATAGTTGTCCGCAGCGCCATAGTCGCCGCGACCGGCGGGCTGCTCTTCGGATTCGACACCGCCGTCATCTCCGGTGCGGAGGAACAGATCCAGCAGGTGTTCGCGCTCAGCGATGCCAAGCTGGGCTTCACCGTCACCACCGCACTCATCGGGACGATCCTCGGCGCTCTGGTCGCCGGCCGGCCGGCAGACCGGTACGGCCGCAAGAAGGCGCTCTACGTGATCGGCGTCCTCTTCGTTCTTGGCGCCGTCGGGTCTGCCCTGGCCCCGAACGTCGAAATTCTGATGCTGTTCCGGTTCATCGGTGGCATCGGCGTGGGTGGTGCCAGCGTCTGTGCACCGATCTACACCGCCGAGATCGCCCCCGCGGCCAACCGAGGACGCCTGGTCGGGTTGGTGCAATTCAACATCGTGCTCGGCATCCTCATCGCCTATGCATCCAACGCCGTCATCCGCGCGGCGGTCCCCGGCGACAATGCTTGGCGCTGGATGCTCGGCGTCATGATCGTTCCGGCACTGGTGTTCGTCCTCATGCTGCCGACCGTTCCCGAAACGCCGCGCTGGCTGGCTGCCATCGGTCGATGGGACGACGCGACCGCAACGAGCAAGCGCCTGTGCGCCACCCAAGCCGCCGTCGACTTCCAGATGAGTGAGATCCGGGAGTCGCTGGCGGCCACCGCGAACATGACGAAGGTGCCGTTCTTCACGCGCGGGCACCGCAAGGTGATCCTGCTCGCCGTCGCGATCGCCGTCTTCAACCAGTTGTCGGGCATCAACGCGGTCCTGTACTACGCGCCACGGGTCATGCAGGAGGCCGGCGCCAGCACGAACGCCGCGTTCCTGATGAGCGTCGGGGTGGGCGCGATGAACTTGGTCGCCACCATGGTCGGGCTGAGCCTGATCGACCGGCTCGGCCGGCGCAAGCTGATGATCGTCGGCTCGATCGGCTACCTGATGTCCCTGGGATTCCTTGCCGCCGTGATGTTCTACTACGAAAATGCGCGCGATGGCGAGTTCACCTCTACGTCGTCGATACTGGTGCTGATCGGGCTGATGGGATTCATCGCCGCCCACGCCGTCGGCCAGGGCTCGGTGATATGGGTATTCCTTTCGGAGATCTTCCCGAATCGGATCCGTGGTCAGGGGCAGTCGCTGGGCAGCCTGACCCATTGGGTGTTCGCCGCGATCACCTCGTTCGCCTTCCCGCCGATCATCGGTGCCCTCGGTGCCGGCGCCGCGTTCAGCATCTTCTTCCTCGCCATGGTCGGTCAGCTGATCTGGGTGCTGAAGGTGATGCCCGAGACCAAGGGTGTGCCGCTCGAGGAGATGGAGGCCAAGCTCGGCGTCGCACTCGACCACGGCCCGGACCAGCCGACCGCGGTACGGGCTCACTGATGACCAGCCGCGTACTCAGCCTCGGTGAAGCACTGATCGACGTCGTCACCAGGACCGGGTCCACTCAGGAACACGTTGGCGGCAGCCTGCTCAACGTCGCGGTCGGACTCGGCGCACTCGGCCACCCGGCCAGCATCTGCTCGCACTGGGGCAAAGACCCCCGGGGAAATCTGCTCAGAGAGTGGGCGGAGTCCGCCGGCGTGCAGATCACGCCCGGAACCGACTCCGCACACAGGACGTCGGTCGCGTTCGCCCGGATCGACGCGGACGGACGCGCAAACTACGAGTTCGACGTGAACTGGGCGGTCCCGCAACTGCCGGACCTGGAACCGTTCGGGCATCTGCACACCGGCAGCATCGCCGCCGCCGTCGAACCAGGCGGCTCGACGGTGGTCGTTGCCGCCGAACGGATGCGGCTCCTCGGTACCGTGTCATACGACCCGAACATCCGTCCCGCACTGATGCATTCGCCCGACACCGTCGTCGACCGGGTCGAGCACCTGGTCTCACTGTCCGACGTGGTGAAGACCAGCGATGAGGACCTCGACTGGCTCTACCCGGGCGTGCCGGTCGAGAACATCATGCGGCGGTGGGTGAAGACAGGACCAGCGATGGTGGTCGTCACCCGCGGATCCTGGGGCGCCTACGCGCGACTGGCTCACAACCGGGACATGCTCCACATCGACCAGACACCGGTCACCGTGGGCGACACCGTCGGTGCCGGAGACTCCTTCATGGCCGGACTACTCTCCGGACTACTCGACGCGGGCCTGCTCGGCTCACCCCAAGCACGGGATCGACTCGCGGCTGTGGACTGGCCCGATGTCCAACCCGCACTGCTCCGCGCGATACACACGAGTGCGTTGACGGTCAGCCGATCCGGCGCGTACGCGCCCTCCCGGGCGGAAGTGCACGCCCTTCATGCGCTCGACCCGGCCCTCACCTGAACGATCGTCGCGGTCACCGAGGACGCCATGCGCGGTTACCGGCGTTGATGCACAACCCCATTCACGAGAGGAATCACCTGATGTGCAACGGTTGTTCATCCGGCACGGCCACACCCCCGCCACCGTCCGCGGTGAACTCGGCACCCGCGTTCCCGGCCTGTGGCCGCAGTCAAGGCGAAGCTCGGCTTCGACTCCGAGCTGACCTTCCAGGTCGAACCTGAGGTGATCGCCCACACCCGCAACGCGCACGAGCGCGGCGCCGCCGCACGGGCGTAGTGGCAACTCGCATTCGACTCGTGGGCAGCGGCCCAACCCGCAACGCAAGGCCCTCTACGACGGGTCACCGCCCGCGAACCGCCGCCCGGGTGGAGCGACGTCCTCCCATCCTGGAACACCGACGCCAAGGGCCCGGCGACCCGCGCGGCGCCGGGCAAGGTGCTCAACGCCCTCGCCCCGGTGCTGCCCGAACTGTGGTGTGGCTCGGCCGACCTGGCCGAGTCGAACAACACCACGATGGACGGCATGGCCACCGGGAGCGAGCTGCAACTGGTCGTCTCCGCACGAGACACCCTCCGTGAACAGGGAATCGACGCGCGCGTGGTTTCCGTGCCGTGCCTGGACTGGTTCGAACAACAAGATCCCGACTACCTCGAATCGGTCCTGCTCGAATTGGTGCGGGCCCGCGTCTCGATCGAGCCCGGCATCGAGCAACCATGGTGGCGGTGGCTCGGCCGACCCGTCCCCATCGAGCACTACAGCGCCTCGGCCGACCACCAGACCCTCTACCGGAGTTCGAATTCACCACCGACGCCGTGGTCGCAGCCGCGACCGCATCGGTCACCGCCGCGCGAGAAACCGCGCAGCCGCGTACGCCCCGTGGCCGTTCCTGCAGATGACCGGTGTCGTCCTGCTCATCAACGTTGGAACGATGCTGCTGCTGGTGGGCGCTTTCGGCTCGGGTGGAATGCTCGGCGTCGCCGGCGTGCTCTGGTTCGGCTGGCTCTACCGCGCCAGCGCACGCTGACCGGATAAGCGGACCCGCGCGGAATCCGATGCGGCAATACTTCTCGGGTTGCCCCCGCGGCCTGCCGTGCTGCCGCAGCGCGGCTCTACGCCAAAGCTGCCCGGTCGGCGCCCAACCTCCCCGAACGCGACCACCTCACACGACAGGCCGCGCGGCTCAACACCCAACTGCGCAGGGTCACCGTCGCGCTCGTGTAGGTACGCTGCGGCCGCGGAGTACCGGGGAAGGGTGGGGTCGAGCCCCTCGAGGGCGGCCAGGCCTGCTCTCGGGGCGGGCAACAGCGGCTCGACGATCGCCCACTCTGCGTCTGTCACCGACGACGGGTACACCGCACAACCATGTCCGTCCACCGCGTGGGGCGGGCACGACGGGCATGGCGAGATCGGCGATGATGGCATTGTGGGCTCCTGCTGTGGGCTAGGACATGGTTATCACCGACCAACCCGGAGCCCACTTCTTCGGTTCTCAGTCAGGCACCTGCGCGCCCATCGCGAGTTCTCAAACACGGAGTTCGGCCGAAATATCGGCGAGCGAAGCGAAGACTGTGATCGACCGCACCACAGGGCCGCTCATGTTCAGCTTGCCGCGGATAGTTCGTCAAGGGTCGGTGGCTGTGCGCCGGGAGACATCACGGCGAGGGACGCACAGGTATTCGCAATATGTAGGACGTGGCGAAGGTCATCCAGGCTGATTGCACGCAGCGCGTGGCCAGCATCTCCTGCGAGCAGTTTGCGGTCGCACAGTGCATGAAGTAGCCCGGCCATGAATGCATCCCCCGCGCCGATGGTGTCGACTACATTGACCCGGCGTCCGCCGACGAGCACCGAGCCGTCCCGGGCATACCCAATTACTCCTGCTGCCCCGTGCGTAACTGCAACAAGCGACGGCCCGTGCGACATCAGCCAACGGACCGCATCGGCGTGTCGCTCGCCTGGACGCAACCACGCCAGATCCTCCTCACTCAGCTTGACAATATCGCTCCTGGTCAACATCTCGTCGATTCGAACGATCGCCTCGGCTCGTGGACTCATCAAAGTAGGTCTGATGTTCACGTCGTAGCTGACTGTGGTGGAGCGGTCCCGATGTGACACCAGGCGTGCTACCTCGCTGGCACCAGGTTCCTGCACGACGGCTATGGACCCGACGTGGAGGTGGTCACATGATGGTGGTTCGGTGGTGTCGAGTTCCCAACTGATATCGAAGGTGTAACCGGCGCTGCCGTTTTGATCGAGACGAGCGGTGGCCGTCGACGTCTGCGTTTCCGGTCGGCCGGCCTGGATCACGTGAAGTCCGGCACCTCTCAGGTCGCGCTCGATGACGCGGCCGCGGGCGTCTTCTCCGAAGGTGGTCAGCAGGCTGACGTCGTTGCCGAGTCGACTGAGTCCCCGGGCGAGGTTTGCGGGACTTCCACCGACGTGTTCGCTGCGCATACCGGTAGCATCGACCACGATGTCGACGAGAGATTCTCCGACGACAAGGATTCGGCGCCGGCCAAGGTTGTTTTGCGAGGATGAAGTCATTTTCTGGGTGCGATCCATCTGTGGTCAGGGCCCACCAGGTGGGCCGGGGTATCGAGATGTTCTGCCGTGGCGCGTCACCGAGCTCAGATGCGTTCCCTAAATGAGTCGACCTTTGCAGGACTCCGCTTCCAGCAGCTCATCAGTACCCCATTTCAAGCGGACGCACACTAACCTCGCCGCTCGCGGAGCGAACCGAGTACCGCTCGCCCCGAGGTGATACTCCCAACCCGAGAATCCCGGATTGCGAGGAGATCTCGATGGCCGGCCCATCTAGAATCACTCGCACTCCATCGGCGATCGGCATGGTCCAGGCACCGCTTGCTGTGGTCGCGCGCACCTGGCTGTCGAAGACAGATAGCGTGACAACCGCTTCGCCTGCCGCCTCGATGATGAGCTCGTCGGTCTCGGCCGGTAACCAGGACACGTCGCCTGCCAGTGCGGGGAGATTGCCGTCCTCGATTGGCTCTCCGTGGAAGTTGTCGAGATCCGGATGTGGTGTTGCAACCAGCAATCCGTCGTGGACTGTCAGAACGTGGGGAATGCTGTGTGCGCCGGCCCATCCTGCGGCCTGGTCCTCTACGCCGCGCATCCAGAAGGTCAGACATGGTTCCCCGTTCGCATCGAGGAAGAACGATGGTGCGTAGTAGCTCGGTCCGTAGGTCAACCGCGCCCAGTTCGCGCCGTCGAATCGGCCGTCGGCATAGTGGCCGACGGCGTAGCCTGCGTAGTGAAGCACATCGTCGTCCCACACCGACGTGACCAACAGATGGTGCCCACCGTGTTCGATGATCTGGGGACATTCCCAGAGCGATCCCATCCACACGGGATCCTGCTCGTGCATGGAGCGTTGCGCGGCGATCCCCTCGTACGACCACGATTTGAGGTCGTTCGAGGAGTACGACAGAGCTGCGGCGCTACCATCCGCCAGCGCTGCGCCGACGAGCATCCGCCAGCACGCCCCGTCCTTCAGAACGAAAGGATCGCGGTACGCCGTGACCTCGAGGCTCGGGGGAGCTGATGCAACAATGTCGCCCTTGTGCCAGGCGATCCATCCTTCGTCGCTGGGCGTGGCGATGCGAATGCGGCCGATGGCGATGTTTGGGTCGGCTGTGGAGGTGAAGAAGGCGTGTGCGGAGCCGTCATCTGAGATGGCGAGGGATCCTGTCCAAATGCCCTTGTCGCCGTCACCTGGAGCGATGGCGACGGGGAGTTCCTCGAGTGTGAATAGGCTGCTACCACTGGCGTGGCCCCAGCGACAGTCGGGGGCCCAACTCGTCACACCGGGGATGTATTGGTAGAAGACGTGGTACTTGCCATCACGGAAGGTGATCCCGCATGGATCGTTGATCCAACCCGTAGAGGCAGTGAAGTGGAACTGTGGCCGCTGCACGGCCCCGGAGCTCGCCGGCATCACAGGAGACATTTCGTCAGGGCTTGTCTCGAACATGGCGCGCCTTTCTCATTTCTCGGGGCAACGAAGAGGATCGTCGGCTGTCAGATCGATGAGCGCACGACGGGAGGACAGTCGATGCGCTCGACTCCGGTGAGGCTGTCGCCTTGCTCCACTCGCTTGAGGAGGGCCTGAACTCCTCGCACACCCAGTTCGTAGTGGGGCAGGGCTATCGAGGTCAGACGCGGCCGTAGATGCGCAGCGATGACTTCCTGGTCATCGAAGCCGACGATGGCGATGTCGCCGGGGATGCTGAGCCCGTGCTCCTTGAGGGCGTCGTACATTCCCATCGCGACGCGGTCGTTGTAGCAGAAGACCGCGGTGGGCGCATTTCCGCGGGAAAGGAGTTCGTGTCCGGCCGCGTAGCCGGCCTCTTGGAAGCCGCCGGCAGCATCCGGGTCGATCGAGACCTGCAACGCCGGGTCGACGCCGACGCCGACCTCCGCGAGCGCCTCACGATAGCCCTCGAACCGCCCGGATGTCGATGGCGCGATCTCGGTGGAATTCACGAAGGCGATGCGCCGGTGACCTTGTGAGGTCAGCAACTGCGTGGCCGCGAAACCGCCTTGCACTTCGTTCGGCACCACGGCATACCCGGTCGGATCACTCGTAAAGCAGTTGACGAAGACGCTCGGCACTGACGCGAGGAGTGAGGGTGGCTGCACTTCCGTGTGGTACCAGGTGGAGTAGAGCACGCCGACGGCTTTGTGGTCGATCATCATCCGGAGAGCGTCGTCGGTCAGCTCGGCTACGTCATCGGTGTCGACCACCAGCAGCACATAACCGTTGCGCCATGCCTCCTCCTGCGCCCCTCGCAGGATCTGGCCGGCGTATGGGAGTGTGGCGATGGCGTCCGCGATCATGCCGATGAATCGCGATTGACCGGTGCCCAGGCTCTGGGCAAGGACGTTGGGGCGGTATCCCAGTTCGGCGACCGCCTTCTTTACCCGAGTTCGGGTTGCCTCGCCGATGCGGTCGCGTTTCTTGTTGTTGATGACGAGTGACACCGTCGCAACGGATACGCCCGCGTGTTCGGCGACATCCCGCATGGTCACCGCAGCCGCTCGCGCCGGTGTTGAGACACCGGAACCGTTGCCGGGCGGATCAATGTCTTTGGCCATGATGCTGATACTCATCTCGAATCGGTGTTCACATAGTGGTTTCTACATACTGGGCGTGCTCAACCCTTGTTCGCGCCGGCTTCGAGGCCATAGATCATCGCCTTGTTCAGCACCAGGAACACGAGGAGCAGAGGTGTGATGGTGACGCAGACGGCGGCGAATGTGGCGGTCCAGTCGACGTTTCCCATCGCACCGATGTAGTTCTGCAGGCCAAGCGGAATGGTCTTGAGTTCATCGCTGAGTAAGAAGGTGTTTCCGAAGATGAAGTCGTTCCAGATGAAGATGCTGTTCACCAGCACCACGGTGACGATCGTGTTCGTTGACAGAGGCAGCGTGATGCTCCAGAAGATTCGGTACGGTCCGGCGCCGTCGATTGTCGCGGCTTCGTAGGTTTCCCGCGGAATGTATTCGAAGAATGAGCTGAAGAGGTAGACGGATAAAGGGAAGGCAAATCCGGCAAGCGGGATGATCATCGACAGATGGGTGTCGAGCAGTCCCACCGACGCGTAGTCCATGAAGAGCGGAACCAGCGCGATCTGAACGGGCACGATGATGCCGAGCAGGAAGAGTCCGCGGACGAGGCCGCTTCCCCGGAATCCGAGGACCTGCAGCGCGTACGCGGCCATCATTCCGAAGATGACGATTGCGGCGCTGGCGCCGAACGTGACGATGAAGCTGTTGACGATGTTCAGTCCAAGGTTGCCGACGCCGAAGGCGCGCGCATAGTTGTCGAGCGTGACTGAACTGGGGAGCGCGAAGGGGTTGCCGTTGACGAAATCGCTCTCGGTGCGCAAGCTCGTCATAAAAAGCCAGGCGAGCGGGTAGACCTGGACGACGACGAGGGCAGCCACGATGACCGAGGTCGCGAGCCGGAAGGGTGGGATCTGTCGGCGACGGCGAGTGGGCTTGTGCGCCGCGGTGGGCTTGTGCGCCCCGGGGCGTGCCGAGGTAATGGTGGTCATGCGTCTGCCTTTCGTCTGGACAAGCCGTAGATGAGTGCCACAGCAACGAGGCATTCGACAACGATGAACATGGAGATCGTGCTCGCGTACCCGTAATCGGTGCCGGTGAACGCCGTCTTGTACATGTACGTCGTCACTAGCTCCGAGGCCTGGCCGGGGCCGCCGTTGGTGAGCAAGTACGGAATGTCGAATCCGCGGAGGGTGTAGGTCGCCGCCATGAGCGTCGTCGTGATCCAGACCGGACGGATGTGTGGAAAACGTATCTTGGTGAAGATCTTCCACCGTGAAGCGCCGTCGATCTTTGCGGCCTCTTCGAGTTCCTTCGGCACGGCGATGAGTGCCGCGTAGAGAATGACCATGTACAGGCCGGTGAAACGCCAGCCTTCAGGCACCGACACGGCGACGAGCGCGGTATTGATGTCGGACAGCCACGGGCGGGCAAGCCCATGCAGACCCAGGAAATCCAGGATCTGGTTGAGAAGTCCCTCAGGGTTTTCCGAGTAGATGCGCTGGAAGAGGAACGAGATCGCAACCGTGGAGATGACGGCAGGCAACAAGTAGAGGGTCTTCACCAGCTCGCGACCTTTGTTGAGTTCGGTCAGGAGGTTGGCAACGACGAGGCCGCCGCCGAGCTGCATGACCAGACAGACCACGAGGTATATGAGACTGTTGCGGAACGCCGTCCAGAACACGTCGTCGGTGAGCATGCGGGTGTAGTTGTCGATCCCGGCGAACTGCAGGTCCGAGATTCCATTCCATCTGAAGAAACTCAGCACGAGCGACTGCACGATCGGCAGGAGCACGGCGACGCCGTAGACGACGAGCGGCGGTAGCAGAAAGATCAGGACTGACAGTCGCGATCGAGTGGGAAGCATAGGAAGCACCTTCCGGGTGAGGACGCCACGCGTCGACCACCCTGATTGAGGGTCTCAGCCGAAGAACTTCGGCGCGTTCTCAGCGATCGTCGAGTCGACCCTGTCGATGAAGTTCTCGGCCGTGCTGTTCCCCTGCATGAGCAGCACAAGCTCCTGCTGCAGCCGGGTGTTCGACGTCGGGTCGAGTTGCGTATCCCACGGCACGGCGAGGTTGGTGCCGAGGTCATCAGCCGCGTCCAGCGCCTTCTGATACAGCGGAGTGGCGTTCCCAGGCACCGTAGTTTGCACGTTCGTGGTCGGTGACAGTGCGCCGGTAGCGGCGTACGCTGCCGGGTACTTGGAGAGCGCGAACTTCAGGAAGTCACGCACGAGCGGATCGTACTTCTGCGCGTTCACAGCCATACCGATCCCCGAACTCACGGAATACTCGTTCGCGGCCGTCTTCGCGCCGTCCACGGTGGGAAGTGTGAAGAAGTCCACGTCCTGCCGGACGCCCGCATCAAGCTCGTTCGTCGCCAGGTTCGCGAGTTCCCAGGTTCCGATGTTGTACACGGCCGCCTTGCCGGAGGTGAAGAGGGCCTGCGCATCGGAATACCCGGTCGACGAGAAGCCGTCGTCGAAGCACCTCGCGTTCGCCAGGCCGCTCAACCAATCGACGGACCTCTGCCCCGTCTCGTCAGAGATCTTGGACATACCGGTCCTGACGCCCTGGACATAGTCGGGTCCCGCCAAGCGGAACGGCTGGAACGCCATATACCGTTCGAGCGGCCACTGGTCCTGACCATCGACAGCGATGGGGGTCACCCCGGCGGCGCGAAGCCCGGCGCACAGTTGAGGGAAGTCATCGAGCGACGCGGGGACGGATACGCCAGCCTTGTCGAACAGCGCCGTGTTGTACCAGAAGAATTCGAGTTCGAATTGGAGCGGGATCATGTACAGCGAACCATCACCGAAGCGCTGATAGTCCAATGCATTCGCGCGGTAGTCGTCATATACACCGATATCCTTCAGCAAGGCCTCGGCGTCCATCATCTGACCCGTCTTGGCCAATTCTTGAGCGAACGGCGTTGCGTCGGTGTCGAACAACTCGGGCAGCTTGTTGGCCGCCGCAAGCGTTTGATACTTCTGAATGTACGAGGGCCGATCAGGTGTCGTAATCAGATTCAGCGAGAAGCCCGGGTGGTCGGCCGCATATTCGTCTGCCAGCTGCTTGAAGATGGCGATCGTTGCGCCATCGGCGGGGCGGGAAAGCAGCCACGAGATCTCGTGTGGCGTGATCTCGCCATCGGGATTGACATCTGTTGGTTTGACACCGCCGCCGCTGGCCGAGCAGCCAGCAAGAAGGGTCATAATGGCCACCACCGCGAGAGCGGTATGGACTCGCTTCATTGGTTTTCCATTTCTGTAATGCGGTGTTACCGAATCCTGGTGGCGATGCGTAGGTCGCGGAACGTGGCCGTTCCCTCACCTGCGAACAATCCGAAGCCGCCGGCGGTGCGGTCGTAGATTCTGGCGCTGACCGCCACCTGCTGGTCGATAACCGCGACCATGAGGGATCCGTCCATGACGATGTCGATGGTGTGCTCGCCCGGTTCGAGGGTGCACGGCCGTTCGAGTTCCACCTGGAACGGAACATCGCCGGAGATCTCCCACTGCATCTCGCCGGTCACGCGGCGCGGCCACCGGTCTACGACGGCGCGGGAGCGACGTGGCTCCAGGCGCAGAATGTAGCAATTGTCTCCGTCGGCGCTGCTGCGGAACACGATCCCGCATTCGGTCGTATTCGCCGCGATATCGACAGTGACGCTCGCGTACGCGGTCGCAGGGATCGGCGCCTCGGACACGACGCATGCGTAGCCGTCAGGAGCGGAGAGCGTCACCTCGGCATCGGTCGTATACCTTGTGCCCGTGGCAGTGTCGACGAGTGCACTTGCGTGCGGGATGTCGAAGCTCGCCCGTAGCTCGGAAGGGATGTCGAACGCGAGGCTGCCGTCCGGGCGTTGCGTTGACTCGAGAACTGACATGGTTCCAGCCCATTGGTAGGGCCCGTCGTCGCATGATCCTTCTTTCGACGCGATCCATCCGCAGAAGAACCGTCGATCGCCATGCCCGACGCTCTTGGACGCGTAGAAAGCTCGACCATCGATCGTGTCGTGTTCGGGTGTAATCCACGGACCGTCGACCGTTCTTGCCATCCTGTATCGGGTGGTAAACGACTCCGAGAATTCGGAGTACACCAGATACCACCAGTCCCCCCAAGGGAACACGTCCGGACACTCGTGCGTGACGTATCTCCGCGGATCCCAGAAGGCTTCGACCGGTCGCCACGTCATCAGGTCGTCGGACTGCATCTGCGCGATGACCCCGCGGCGACGCCGTGGGCCTGCCGCGTGGCGCGCCGCGAGGAGCATCCTCCAGGGCTGCCCTTCTGCCGCCTTGAAGACGAAAGGATCTCTCCAGTCGCCGGCCTCGTAACCCTCCGTCGCCCCGAACGACAATTCGGGATGCTTGACCCAGGAGGTCAAGCCATCGCGACTCGTCGCGTGCATGACGATCTGGAGAGGCGTCTCACCGTCTGGCCCGACAATCCGCGGGTTGTGGCCGGTGTAGAAAAGGTGGTCCGTTCCATCCGGACCGGTAACAACCGAGCCCGTGTATGCGTTGAAGTCGGGCGCATCCGGTTCTCCCGCAGGAATCGCGGTTCCCCGGTCGGTGAACGTGACGAAGTCTCTGGTGGTCACTACGTCCCATGCCGACCCCGCCTCGGGGTCATCCCGAACCTCGCGAAGGTAGAAGAGCCAGAACTCGCCATCGCGCTCGAAGGGAATGACATCGCCCACCCAGGCGTTGTCCGGCTGGAAGAACACAGGTTGTGAAGTCTCCACTGATTACCTTCCTGGTTAAACGGTTGAACAGTGACTCTAGTCACAGGCACCAGAATGTTCAAGCGGTTAATCAGCCGATCATGATCGCGCGCTGGCAGTCGGCCAAGTGCCACATGGGGGCGGAGCGTGTCCGCATCTCGGGCTCTTCAGACGAAGTTGCTGACCGCACGAGAATGACCGAGCTGTACCGCCACGGCCATGCCGCATCCGATCGATGCGCCGTCAACGGGGGATTGTCGACGGCGCACGAGTTGTCACTGAGGTTGGTTCCGGATGCGCTGTGGGAGATGGTCGAACCGTTGACTCCGCCTTTTGTCGCCCGGCCGCAGGGAGGTGGCAGTGCGCCGGCCGATGACCGGGCGGTGTTCACCGAGATCGTGTACGTGCTCACCAGCGGATGTGCGTGGCGGCACCTGCCGCCCTCCTTCGGGGTGACCGTGCCGACCGCGCATCGACGGTTCAGTGCCTGGGTGCGGGATGGGGGTTCGAGAAACTGCATCGCGAGGTGCTCGATCGGCTCGGTAGCGCGGGCGAACTCGACTGGACGGCAGCGATCCTGGATGCGGCAAGCATTCGGGCGAAAAAGGGGGATCACTGACCGGCCCCAGCCCGGTCGACCGCGGCAAGAAGGGATCGAAGATCCACGTCCTGTCCGAAACGAATGGAATCCCACTGGTCGTGGGTGTGACCGGGGCGAACACCCACGACAGCACGATGCTGCAACCGATGGTGGCAGCGATTCCGGCAACGAAGTCCAGGCGCGGACCACGGCGCCGCAAGCCGGGAAGGCTTCGCGCCGACAAGGGCTACGACTACGACATTCACCGACGGTGGCTGCGCGAACGAGGCCTGGCTCACCGGCTACCGGCGCATAACCATTCGCTACGAACGCCACGGCGAACACTTCGCCGGCTTCCTCCACCTCGCCGCGGCACTCACCTGCTTCAAGAAACTGCCCACATGAGACACGCTCTAAGTACTCACGGGTGCAGGGACGCGTGCATCAGGTAGACGTTGTAGCTGTCCCACTCGGAGATCGTGAAATACAGATCCTTGTCCGTCGACCACGGATGCATGAAGCCGCCGTAGGCCATCGGGTAGTCGGCCGTGTCGACGAGCGTCGCGCCGGCCGACCACGCACCCTGCGGGCTCGACGACCGCCGCAGGATGATCGAGCCGCCGACGGGCTCGAGGTAGCTCATCAGCCATTTTCCCGCGGCCGCGTCGTAGCGGACGGACAGTTCGCTGGCCACCCCACCGACGATGGGGGTCGCGAGGTGCTGGGACACCGGGGTCCACGTGCCGTCCGACCAGTACTGGTACGACGTGGTGTTGAGGACCTGATCGACCGGCACCCGGGCCAGGCCGATGGTGCCGATCCGCCCGTTGGGGGTGCCGAACATGTACACGTAGTCGCCCTGCGGCACCATCGCGGACACCTGGAATCGGGCGCCGAAGATGTTGTCCCACTTGGCGTGCTGGTCCTTCGTCCAGGTCTGCCCGTTGTCGTCGGAGTAGGCGATGCCGCCGTAGTTCGTGTACCACATGCCGGGGACCATGCTCCAGCGCTTCACCGACATGTAGCTGAGGTACTGACGGTCACCGATCGCGAACCCCGACGTGGGGATGGTGGTGGTCTCGAAGTTGTTGATGTGCCTGCTGTCGATGATCTCGGCGGCATGGCACCGGCTGTCCTGGACCATGCTGTCGATGGTCATGCCGTCCGACAGGTCGGTGTCGGTGCTGTGGCCGAGAACGTTGCTCCGCCAGTCCTCGCCGAACGCGCCGGGCGGAGCCCAGTCCTTGCCGAACGTGTCGCCGAACGCGACCGCGACCTCGCCCGGCTTCGTCTCCCAGGTGATGCCGAGGTCGGTGCCGTCGACCTGCCAGCGCTTGTCCGTGCGGTTTTCCGAACCGCGGCCCGTCAGTTGCGACACCAGCCGGACATCGCCGACCTCCGGCTTCGCCACGGGTGCGGTGAGGAAACCCCGTTCGGCCGGGTTGATCTGGACGGGCGGCGCCGGCTGCGGTTCGGGTCCGGGGCCGCCGGGAACGGGGATGGGAATGGTTTCGGGACGCGGATCGATGGAGATCTTGGGTATGGGCAGCGCACTCGAGCCGGACGAACCCGACGACCCCGCAGAGCCGGAAGAGCCTGCGGAACCGGAAGAGCCTGCGGAACCGGAAGAGCCGGGATCGGTCTCCGGTTCGTCGACCGGATCGGTGAGGTCGGGGCACGGGTCCGCGCACGGGTCGGCGGGAAGGTCCTGGGCGACACGCGTCTGGTCGGCGGTCGGTCCGGGGACCGGCACGGGCACGAAGTCGGGGTACGGGATCGGGATGCTCACGGCCGGGGGAATGGGCGGAAGCAGTGGGCCGCCGCCCGGACTCGGCGGTTCCTTCGCCGGGTTGAAACCGGTCTCGCCGCACGCGTTCACGGGCAGCCACGGAGTGGTTTCGGCCGCGGCGGGGGCAGCGGTGAAGCCGATCGTCGCGGCCACGACGGCGGCGACGCACAGCGGCACTCCGGCCACAGACCATGACTTCTCGACCACAGGACCCCTCCAGATCGGTGGTCGGAGTAATGGCGGACCGACCTGCACGTTCGGGTTGAAGATAACACCCGGCGGCGGCATCCTCAGCGCACGAGCCCGGCCCGTCCGGTCACAGTGCGGTCTCACTGTCGCGAGGGAAATTTCTTCGGGTGCGGGTGGAACCGGATCCGATTCCGCTGCGTCATACCTTCATATGGATCCTCTCGAGTATTCGTTCGGAACCGGTGCCGACGCCCCGACGGCGTGGACGTCACCCGCCGATCTCGACCTGGGGTCGTCCGGCGGTGTCGACGCCGTGCGCTTGGATTTCGACGGTGACGGCCTTCTCGACGACGCGATGTGGGATTCGGACGGCGACGGCGTGGCCGATCGGTCGGTGCTCGACTACGACGCCGACGACGAGGCCCGCTACTTCACCGACCCGTCCGGCAACGGGACGTGGAATGTCGAGATGACGATGGCCGAGCCACCGGTGATCGCGGCGGTACACACGTGGCGCCCCGATCCGATGATCGGCGCCGCCGGGACCATTGACGTCAGGGCCGACGCCGGGCAAGGTGGGTTGGGATTTCAAACTAACCGAGTGTCCGATGAGGGGAACACACCATGACCGATCTGACGCGGGAGGCGGCGAGCGCCTTCGTCGCCGCTGCCGGCCTGGAACTCGACGAGGTGTCCGGGACGAAGGTCGTCGGCCACATCGACCTGTCCACCGACCACCACACACCCTGGGGCGTGGTGCACGGCGGCGTCTACACGACGGCGGTCGAATCGGCCGCGAGCATCGGCGCGAGTACCGCGGTCGCCGACCGTGGTGAGTTCGCGGTGGGCGTGCACAACGGCACCGACTTCCTGCGGGCCCGCACCGAGGGGCGGGTCGACGTGGTCGCGGTGCCCATCCAGCAGGGCCGGGTGCAGCAGTTGTGGTCGGTGGTGATCACCGCGACCGACACCGGGAAGGAGGTGGCTCGCGGTCAGGTCCGATTGCAGAACGTGCCCATGCCGGGGTCGAAATAGCCCGGTTCTCAGGCAGGTTCGCGCCGGGAGTTGAGCAGGATGCCGAGCAGTCCGAGGCCGTAGGCCGCGCCACCCGCGAGTACCAGTCCGAGTGATCGGCCGTCGGGGGCGATCACGAGGGAGGCCGCGGCGATCGACGCGATGAAGGCCACGTTGAACACCGTGTCCTGCAGCGCGAACACCTGTCCCCGGCGGTCGTCCTCGATCTCGATCTGCATCGCCGCGTCTCCGGTGAGTTTGATGGACTGCCCGGCGAATCCGAGGAGGAGCGCGCCGCACAGCAGCGACGCCTGCGTGAGGATCGCGACGAGCGTGCACTGCACGAGGAGGGCGAGAATCAGGCCGCCGACGATGGTGCGGGACCGTCCGACGCGCGGGATCAGGAACGGTGTCGAGATCGCCGCCAGCAGCATGCCCGCGGCGGTGGCGCCGACCGCGACACCGAACCCGGCCAGACCGCCGGGCAGGGCGCTGACGGTGGCGGTGTCGCGGAGCACCAGAACCATGATCAGCGTGTTGACACCGAAAACGATCCGGTGCGTGCCTATTCCGATCATTGCGGTCGTCACGCCCGGTGACTGCCACACCGCGACCGCTCCGGTGCGTAGTCCGGCGGCGACGGCGCGGACCGCCCCATATGCGGGCTTCTCGTCGGCGTGCGGACCGAGGAGCCGATGGTGGAAGCGCGACGCCGCGAACGCGGCCACCGCGGAACCGCAGGCGGCTGCCGCGACGGCGATTCCCGAGCCGCGGTCGCCGGCGCCCACGAGGGAGATGATGGCGACCGATGTCGCGGCTCCGAGTGCGGCGAGGACAGAGCCCGTGGTGGCGAGCACCGAATTGGTGGCCACGAGCCAGGACCGGTGCACCACTCGCGGCAGCGCCGCCGAGACTCCCGCGAGAACGAACCGGCTCACACCGATGGCGGCGAGGGCGAGGAGGAGGAGCGCGGACTCACCGGTCCCGGTCTCCAGCAATACGGCCGTCACCAGAATCAGCAGTCCGCGCAGAACATTCGCCCACAGCAGCACGGCGCGGCGATCCCAGCGGTCGAGGAGCGCGCCCGCGTACGGTCCGATCACCGAGTACGGGAGCAGCAGTACCGCGAAACCGGCGGCGATCGTGACGGGATCCGTTGCGCGCTCCGGGTTGAACAGAATCGCGCCGCCGAGCGCGGTCTGGAACATGCCGTCGCCCAGCTGACTGGCGAATCGCACCGTCGCGAGACGGGCCAGCCCGGGCGACCGCCGGAGGGTGTACGCCGTTCTGCGCCACGCCTCGCGCCGGTCGCCGAGCTGTTTCGCCATTCACAGGAGCCTATCCGGCGGCCGCGACCGACCTGTCCTGCCACCACCGGACGGTCTCCTCGGCGGCCCGGTCCAGTGGCGTCGGGGTCAGTCCGAGCCGGGCCTCGCTCTCGGACGAGTCCATCACGAACGGCTCCTCGAACTGGTACAGCATCTCGGCCAGCTCGCGGCTGCCCTGGTGCACGAGCCCGCCGCCGCGGATCACCCAGCCGGGCAGGGTGCCCACCTTCGGGACGGGAACCCCGCCGGCCTTCGCGTAGGCCTCGACCATCTGCCGCTGGGTGACGGCCGGGACGGTCGGTGCGTGCAGCACCGAGTTCCACAGCGCACGGTCGTGGGCGGCGACGATCATCGCGGCCGCGAAGTCGGGAACGTACGTGAACGAGTGGGGCAGGTCGGCGGAACCGAGGACGCGCATCGTCTTGCCCGCGAGGACGACGGGCACCATGCGCTCGCCGGCGTGCGCGTTCAGCACCTGCGGTCCGAAGAAGTCGGACGCGACGACGCTCACGGTGGGGGTCGAGGACTCGGCGCGGGCCTTCAGCAGCCGGGTCCGGACGCCGCGCTTACCGGAGTCGGCCGACCGCGGGGTGTGCTCGGTCATCGGCTGCTGCGACGTGTCGTACGAGTAGAGGCTCTCGGGGAACACGACGACGGCGCCCACGTGGCCGGCGGCCTCGAGCACGGTCTGCTCGGCGGCGGGGAGTTCGCGCTCCCACGCGTCGGCGCTGTAGGCGGCGTGGATGCAGTGGTAGACGGCGACTGCTCCGTCGAATGCCTCACGCAGCGCGTGGGCGTCGGAGACGTCGACCTTCCGCCGCTCGATCAGGGGATGGTCCGGGCCGCTGCCCGAGCGGGTGAGGACCCGCACCTGCCGTCCCTGTTCGGCGAGCTGCAGGGCGACGGTCCAGCCGACGGGTCCCGCTCCGGTGACGATCTCGATGTTCGACATGTCCGCTCCTGCTGTGAGTCGATTTCGGCGATTCGAGAGCACTGCTCTCTGTCTGATTCGAGAATGCTCCCGTTCGACCGCATTGTCAAGAGCAGTGCTCTCGTTTGTTGACACCGCTCTCGGAAATTGCCACGCTGAACCCCATGCCAGGAACACCACGAGAACGCGCCCGCGAGCAGACGCTGCAGGACATCACGAGGATCGGACGCGAACAGCTGGCCGCGGTCGGCGCCGCTGCCCTGTCGCTGCGGGCCGTCGCACGGGACCTCGGCGTCGTGTCGTCCGCCGTCTACCGGTACGTCAAGAGCCGCGACGAACTGCTGACGCTGCTCGTCGTCGACGGATACAACGAACTCGGCGACGCCGCGGAGGCGGCCGTGGCCTCCGCAGCCGAACCGCGGGAACAGTTCCTGGCGCTCGGCCGTGCGGTGCGCGAGTGGGCGCTGCGCGAGCCCGCCCGCTACGGATTGCTGTTCGGCAGCCCGGTTCCCGGCTACCACGCGCCCGGCGAGCAGACCACGACTCCGGGGACGCGGGTGATCTACGCACTCGTCGGGATCTTCGACAACGCGTTCCGGGCGGGCAAGCTCGAGGCGGCCGCGGCGGCGCCCATCGACGACGAGCTCGCGGCAGACCTCGACCGCATCCGCGCCGAACTCGGACTCACCACCCCCGACCATCTGCTCGCCCGCGGCGTGCTGGTCTGGTCGGCGCTGTTCGGGGCGGTGAACTTCGAGGTGTTCGAGCAGTACGGCGCCGACACGTTCACCACACCGGGGGCACTGTTCGAGCACCACCTCGCGGTCCTGGCCGAGACGGCGGGGCTGCCGGCGGCGTAAAGCGGCGAACCGGACGCAGGTCGCGTCCTCCGTCACATCGCGTCCGCCGCGGTGGGATGATGTTCAGGTGGCGCACGCAGAAGAACCCGAAGATCGAACGGCGTCGACGGAACCGGTGGTCCGGCCCGGCAGCCTGTTGGTCTCGTCCACAGATCTCGTCGAACCCGCATTCCGTCGCACCGTGATCTACGTGATCGAGCACAACGACGCCGGCAGCCTCGGCGTGGTCATCAACCGTCCCAGCGAAACCGCGGTGCACGACGTGCTGCCACAGTGGGCGCCGCTCGCCGCGCGCCCGTCCGCGTTGTACGTCGGCGGTCCCGTCAAACGGGACGCCGCACTGTGCCTGGCGACACTGCGCACCGGCGCGCAGCCCGACGGTGTCGCGGGTCTGCGCCGGGTCCACGGCCGCGTGGTGATGGTGGATCTCGACTCCGACCCCGAGGTCATCGCCCCGCTGGTGGAGGGTGTCCGGATCTTCGCCGGTTACTCGGGATGGACGTACGGTCAGCTCGACTCGGAACTCCAGCGCGACGACTGGATCGTCATCTCGGCCCTCGCGTCGGACGTGGTCGCTCCCGCCCGGGTCGACGTGTGGGCGCAGGTGCTGCGCCGGCAGCCGCTCCCCCTCGCCCTGCTCGCCACCCACCCGATCGACGTCGAGCGCAACTAGACACACCCCGCGCACGTCCCTGGACTGTCGGGGACGGGTGGTATCAACAGAGGTGGGGAACGAAGTGAGGAGGACAGCACACGTGATCGACACCTGTCACGGAACATTGATCGTGCACACGCTCTACGGAGCAGAGTGCACGGACGAGTCGTGCGCCGAGTTGTCCGAGGCCCGGCACGCACTGATCATCGACTGCGACGAATTCGGCGACTGCGTGTGCTCGGCGGAGTTCGCCGAGCAGCTGCGTCACGCATCCTGAGAACCCACCTCGAGCGTCACCCCGACCTCCGACAGGCGTCGGCGCAGCTTCGGAAGATGGCTGCCCGGCCAGTACAGCTGCGCACAGTCCTGGCACCGGCTGAACTCGTGTTCGTTGCCCGCGACGCCCGGTGGTGCCTCGGCCAGCGCCTCGGCACGGGGAACCGGCGCGAGAAGCCCGTTGCAGCGCGCGCACCGGGTGAACGGCGAGATCCGCGACCGAAGGTCGAAGCGGTCCAGCACTTCCCGCAACTGCCGGCGTGGGTCCGTTTCGTGCAGGAACGCGCCGTGGGTGAGCGCCGACCTCTTGAGTAGGCCGGTGTCCCGGGTCAGGACGATGCGATGCTCGGACAGGGAGATGTCCACCAGTTCCGGGTCGGCGAAGTCGTTGCGGTAACGGGTGTCGAAGCCCAGCAGGCGGAGGTAGCGGGCGAGTCGGCCGAGATGCACGTCGAGCACGAACGTCGGGTCCCGCAGCGGTCGGGGACGCAGTTTCGTGACTCCGGTCAGATCGAGTCGCTCGAACATCGGGTACACCGCGACGCGTTCGCCGCCGCGCAGCAGGTGGGCGAAATCGACGGACACCTCGTCGACGAGGATCAGATCCACCTCGGTGTGCGGGACCCCCAGCGCCTCGATCCGGTCCTTCACCGACGGGGTGCCGTCGAACTCGTGCTCGAAAGTGTGCTTGCGCCGCACCGGCGGCAGAAAGTCGTTCAGCTCCTCGTAGAAGCGGAATTCGCAGTGACGAAGTGGCTCGGGCATCGGCATTTCACGTCCTCATGCCACAGTACTGGCCGACTCCTCGCGGCTGCGCTTCGAATACTGCTGCGCGAGCGCGGCGCAGACGATCAGCTGGATCTGGTGGAAGATCATCAGCGGCAGCACGATCAGCCCCACCGGCTGTCCCACGAACAGGACCGAGGCCATCGGCAGACCCGTCGCGAGACTCTTCTTCGATCCGCAGAAGACGATGACGATCCGGTCGGGAACGGAGAATCCCAGCTTCAGGCCGGCCAGGGCCGTGACGGCGAGCACGACCGCGAGGACGACGCAGCACACCAGCACGACACCGATCACCTGCCAGACCGTCACGGTGTGCCAGATTCCCTCGTTCATGCTCGCGCTGAACGCCGAGAAGACCACGAGGAAGATCGAGCCGCGATCCACGATCCGGGTGGGCTCGGAGTGCTTCTGCAACCAGTCGATGACGAGCGGCCGGATCAGCTGGCCGACGAAGAACGGCAGGAGAAGCTGCAGCACGATGTCGAGGATCGACGAGAAATCGACGTGGGCGTCGCCGGTGGTGTTCATCAGCAGGATCACCAGCGCCGGTGTCACGAACACACCGATGAGATTGGAGAACGACGCGCTCACGATCGCCCCGGCCACGTTGCCCTTGGCGATGGACGTGAACGCGATCGACGACTGGACCGTCGACGGAACCAGGCACAGGTACAGGATGCCGGTGTACAGGTCCTCGCTGAGCACCCCCGGCACGAGGATGCGCAGCGCGAGCCCGATCAGCGGGAAGAGCACGAACGTCGCGGCGAACACGACCGAATGCAGCCGCCAGTGTTTCAGCCCCTTCAGCGCCTCCTGCGGCGACAGCCGCGCGCCGTACAGCAGGAACAGGATGCCGATCGCGATCCGGGTGGCCCAGTCGAGCACCGTCTGACCGGTCCCCGACACCGGGAACACGCTCCCCAGGATCGCCACGGCGACGATGCCGAGGACGAACCCGTCGAGGTGGAACCGGCTGAGAAATTTCACTGCGTCGAGGGTAGAGCGGCGTCGTCACGACCCTTCGTGCGGACGCTCAGCACCGCGAGGACGCCGCACAGGGCGGCGCCGATGATCGCGAGTTCGATGATGGCCACGTGCATGCCCTGGACGGTGATGGCGATGCCCGCGCAGATGGACGGCACGGCGAGACCGACGTAGCCGACGGTGAAGAACGCGGCGAGCGTCCCGCCCTGGGCGTCGGGGGCGTGCTCCGCGGCGGCGGCACCCACGGCCCGCATCGCTCCGGCGAACGAGAGACCGTGTCCCACACCGACGATGACGGTCACGACGCACAGCAGGGCGAGGGACGGCACGAAGTCGACGACGAGCAACCCGATCATGCCTGCGCCGACGGCGCCGATGCCCAGGGTTCGGCAGAGTACGGTTCCGAGCCGATTGGCCACGAGCTGCGCTGTCACCGAGCAGATCATGACCAGTGCGGCGGCACCGCCGGCGACCACGAGGTTGCTCACGCCGAGCAGGCCGATGATCCACGTCGGGACCACCGACTGGAACAGGCCGACGGCGCCCCACGCCAGCGCGACGCCGAGGGAGGACAGCCAGAACACCTGACGGATGGGTGCGGGGACGTGCGGGACCTGGAACACCTGGGTGGGTCGTGACGGCCCGCCGGTGGGTGCGGGGAGCAGCAGCACCATGATCAGCGCGGGCAGGAGTGCCAGCGCGAACAGCACGTACGGCAGGACCAGGGCGTGCGGCAGGTACTGCGCGACGGCCCCGCCGAACAGCGGGCCCAGCGACGCACCGAGCGCGGTGGTGAGGGTGGCGGCGAGACCCGCCCGGCGCAGGTTCCGGGCCGGTTCGTGCTCGATGAGGGCGGCGGACCCGGCGGCCGAGCACGCGCCGACGGCGATGCCCTGGGCGATTCGGCCGAAGAACAGCCAGAGGGTCGAGTCGGCGAACGCGAGGACCACGGCGCCCAGCGCGCTGAAGGAGATGGCGGCCAGTAACACGAAGCGGCGTCCCAGTGCGTCGGACAGCGGGCCGAAGAACAGCAGCGAGGGAAGCAGTCCGGCGACGTAGACGGCGAAGATCAGCGTCTGGACCAGCGGGGTGAATCCGAACTCGTGGCGGTAGAGCGAGTACAGCGCCGTGGGGATGTTGGCGCCGAGGAGCAGCACGACGAGGAGGTAGTTCAGGCCGTGGAAGTGGCGGCTGGTGGTGCGGGCCGTGACGGTCGGGACGGTGTCGGCGTGAGCGGTTGACGTGGACGTGTGGGGTCGCCTCCTCAGGCTGTCCGAATACATGGGACGTCCTACGTAGTTTAGGCGGGCCGGTCGTCAGTCGCGAGCCGGCGAGGTGTGAGGATGAGTACATGGCAGTGGTTCGGCGCGAGTCCGCGTATCAGCAGTCCCTGGACTGGATGCGTGGCCGGATCGCCCAGGGCGACTGGACGGTGGGCGAGCGGATCCCGACGGAACCCGAGCTGATGACGCTGCTCGGGGTCGGGCGCAACACCGTGCGCGAGGCCATCAAGACCCTCACGTCGACGGGCATCCTCGAGATCCGGCGCGGGTCCGGGACGTTCGTGCGGGCCCGCACCGACATCGGCGGGCTGCTCGGGCGGCAGGTCGCGGTCGCCGAGATGCTGAACGTCTTCGAAGTCCGGCGAGCGCTCGAGACCGAGGCCGTCCGCCTGGCATGCGGTCGCCGCACGGACGACGATCTGCGGTCCCTGTCTGCGCTACTCGACGAGCGGCAGCGAACGACGGATCAGCCGTCCCGGTTCGCGGACGCCGACCTCGCGTTCCACCTCGGGGTCGTGGAGGCCGCGCACAATCCGGTGCTGTCCGACCTGTTCGCCGGCATCCTCGAACCCACCCGCGCCACGTACGACTTCACCGAGGGCGTCCACCCCCCGTCGCTGACCACCGACGACCACCGTGCCGTCGTCGACGCGATCGCCGCCCGCGACGAGGACGCCGCGGTCCGGGCCGCCCTCGGCTACCTCGACCGCGTGCTCGACGCGGTGCACCAGGCCTCCCGCCCGTGAGTGGTTGACGAGTCCCTGCACTCCCGGGCCACTCACGGGCGGCGGAGCCGCCTGTCGGCGAACGTGTTGAGCGCCCCGGCCATGTCCTCGGCCCGTGCGCTGGTGACGGTCAGCCGGTCGCCGCATGCGGTCGTGACGATCACGGCGGGACCGGTCCTCGTCACGACGCCGTAGTTCCGTCGGCCCTTCACCTTGAGTCCCCAGCCGCCGAAGTCGTCGAACGGCTTGATCACGTCGACGCGGGCGCCCTCGATCTCGTCGACGTCGTAGTGCAGGGCGGTCATGCCCATGTTCACCACCCGGATACCGGACGGATCGACGATCACCCGGAAGCGAAGCAAGCTCACGATCAGCAGCCCGACCGGCACGAACACCGCGAGGGGCCACCACCCGTCGACGAGCAGGCAGACGGCGACAGCGGGCGCGACACCCAGCAGCAGGAGCAACACCAGCGAGCCGACGGTGCCGAAACCGACCGTGTCCGCGACCGTCGCCGGGTCGTCGGCGCGCGGCAACCGGGGGTCGGGTGGACTCGTGGCGGACACCCGGGACCGGTAGTCGCGCAGCAGGGCGGCGCCGAGCAGGCCGACGACCGCGCCGATCACGACGCCGAGGCCGAGCGACCACAACGGAAGTTCGGTATTCGAGACGTCTGTGACGTCGAGTTGGACGTAGAGCAGCACCACCTGCACCGTCAGGATCAGACCGACCACGGACAATCCGACGACGAGCATCGTGCGACGCATCATCAGCATCGCCTGGGCCAGGGCGGCGATCGCGGCGCATCCGCCACCGAACAGCACCGTCACCAGGGCAAACGTCCAGGCGCTGGACATCGGGGTGGCGAAGCCGTCGGGCGAGGTGGTGGTCCAGTGGGTGGCGATCTCCGCCGGGAGCCGCGGTTCCCAGACCTTCGTGAGGATCACCCCGCACAGGGCGGCGACCACCGGCAGCAGGAGACCGAACACTGCGCCTGCGGGGTCGACGACGCGCGAGGACTTCACCGGACGGGCCGTCGCCAGCCGGTCAGGACGGCTGGCAGGCGCCCTTCAGCGAGCACGCGCCGCAGGAACTGCCGCACCCGCCGGTGTCGGCAGCGGGCACCGCCGCGGCGGCACGGGCACCGAGCGATCCGCCCGTCGCCGCGGTGAGAGCGGCAGCCACGACGCTGACGAGGACGGCGCCGATTCCGAAGACTCCGCCGATCAGGATTCCGGCGATTCCGCCGATGACGAGGAGCCCGGCAGCGGCAAGCAGGGTGGGCCCTGCGACCTTGTTGGCCAGCGCGAACGTCTGATCGTCGCGCATCGTCTCGGGGGTGCGGACACCCGCCCACCGGTTGCGCGGGAGGCGCTCGGCGAGGCCTGCAACGGCGACACCGGAGACAGCGACGGCGAGCACGAACAGCACGACGGAGGCAATCAACACGTGACCAGGATACGGCGGACCCGGACGCGCAGGTGAGCCCGGGTGGGGTGAGGCTCTACCCTGGTTGACGGTATCCCCCTAATTCAGAATGTCAGCCAAGTAGATAGCGACCACAGTGACCGAGCACGTGCAGCCCGCCAACCCGTCCGACGCGACCCCGCAGCACCGCTACACCGCGGAACTCGCCGGCCAGATCGAGCAGCGCTGGCAGGACCGGTGGAGCGAGGAGGGCACGTTCAACGCGCCCAACCCGGTCGGTCCCCTCGCCGGCGACGTTCCCGCGGACAAGTTGTTCGTGCAGGACATGTTCCCGTACCCGTCGGGGACGGGTCTGCACGTGGGCCACCCGCTCGGCTACATCGCCACCGACGTGTTCGCCCGCTATCACCGCATGCAGGGCCACAACGTGCTGCACACCCTCGGCTACGACGCGTTCGGTCTACCTGCCGAGCAGTACGCCGTGCAGACGGGCACGCACCCGCGGACCACCACCGAGGCCAACATCGGCAACATGAAGCGGCAGCTGCGCCGCCTCGGGCTCGGCCACGACGAACGCCGCACGTTCGCGACCACCGACACCGACTTCTACCACTGGACGCAGTGGATCTTCCTGCAGATCCACGACGCGTGGTTCGACAAGGAGGCGGGCAAGGCCCGGCGCATCTCGGAGCTCGAGGCCGAGTTCGTGTCGGGTGCGCGGTCGCTGGAGGACGGACGGGACTGGGCGTCGCTGTCCGTGTCCGAGAAGGAGGCGGTCCTCGACTCCTACCGCCTCGTCTACCACTCCGATTCGATGGTCAACTGGTGTCCCGGTCTGGGCACGGTGCTGGCGAACGAAGAGGTCACCGCGGACGGTCGCAGCGACCGCGGCAACTTTCCCGTGTTCCGTAAGCACCTGCAGCAGTGGATGATGCGCATCACCGCGTACTCGGACCGTCTGGTGGACGACCTGGAGTACCTGGACTGGCCCGAGAAGGTCAAGACCATGCAGCGCAACTGGATCGGGCGCTCGCACGGTGCGCAGGTGAAGTTCGCCGTGGCGGTCGAGCGGAGCGAGGGTGAATCCACGGTCCACGACGTCGAGGTGTTCACGACGCGTCCGGACACGCTGTTCGGCGCGACGTACGTGACGCTGGCGCCGGAGCACGAACTGGTGGACGACATCGTTGCGGCCGAGTGGCCCGAGGGTGTCGATTCGCGCTGGACCGGTGGTGCCGCGACTCCCGCTGAAGCGGTTGCGGCGTACCGGAAGTCGATCGCGTCGAAGTCGGATCTCGAGCGTCAGGAGTACAAGGAGAAGACGGGTGTCTTCCTCGGCACCTACGCCGTGAACCCGGTGAACGGGCACAACCTGCCGGTGTTCATCGCCGACTACGTCCTCACCGGCTACGGCACGGGCGCCATCATGGCCGTCCCGGGTCACGACCACCGCGACTACGAGTTCGCGACCGAGTTCGGCCTCGACATCGTCGAGGTGATCTCCGGCGGCGACCTCACCAAGGACGCGTACACCGGCGACGGCACCATCGTGAACTCCGATTTCCTGAACGGGATGAGCGTCGCCGACGCCAAGAAGGCGATCACCGACCGCCTGGAAGCGGACGGCACCGGCAAGGGCACCATCCAGTACAAGCTGCGCGACTGGCTGTTCGCGCGTCAGCGGTACTGGGGCGAGCCGTTCCCGATCGTGTACGACGCCGAGGGCAACGCGCACGCCCTGCCGGAATCGTCTCTGCCGGTGGAGCTCCCGGAGGTCGAGGACTACGCACCCGTGTCGTTCGATCCCGACGACGCGTCCTCGGAGCCCTCTCCCCCGCTGGCGAAGGCCGTCGACTGGGTCGACGTCGAACTCGACCTCGGTGACGGACTGCAGACGTACCGCCGCGACACCAACGTGATGCCGCAGTGGGCGGGCAGCTCGTGGTACCAGCTGCGGTACATCGACCCCACCAACCCGGACGTGTTCTGCGACAAGGAGAACGAACGGTACTGGACGGGTCCGCGGCCGGAGATCCACGGACCGAACGATCCCGGCGGCGTCGACCTGTACGTCGGCGGTGTCGAGCACGCGGTGCTGCACCTGCTGTACTCGCGGTTCTGGCACAAGGTGCTGTTCGACCTCGGCTATGTCAGCTCGAGCGAGCCGTACCGCCGGCTGTACAACCAGGGCTACATCCAGGCGTACGCGTACACCGACGCGCGTGGCGTGTACGTGCCCGCCGACGAGGTGGAGGAGAAGGACGGCAAGTTCTTCCACCAGGGCGTCGAGGTCAACCGCGAGTACGGGAAGATGGGCAAGAGCCTCAAGAATTCCGTGTCGCCGGACGAGATCTGCGAGGAGTACGGCGCCGACACGCTCCGCGTGTACGAGATGTCGATGGGCCCGCTGGACACGTCCCGTCCGTGGGCGACCAAGGACGTCGTCGGTGCGCAGCGCTTCCTGCAGCGCGCCTGGCGTGTGGTGGTCGACGAGGAGTCCGGTGCACTGCGCGTCACCGACGACGCCCCGACGGAGGACACGCTGCGCGCGCTGAACAAGGCGATCGCCGGTGTCGGCGAGGACTACACGGCCCTGCGGGACAACACGGCGGCGGCCAAGCTGATCGAGTACACCAACCACCTCACCAAGGCGTACCCCGGCGGTGCCCCCCGCTCGGTGGTGGAGCCGCTGGTGCTGATGCTGGCACCGCTGGCCCCGCACCTCGCGGAGGAACTGTGGTCGCGGCTCGGGCACGAGAAGTCCCTGGCCCACGGACCGTTCCCGGTGGCCGAGGAGAAGTGGCTGGTGGAAGACACCGTCGAGTACCCGATCCAGGTCAACGGCAAGGTCCGCAGCCGCGTGACCGTCGCCGCCGACGCCCCGCGCGAGGAGATCGAGAAGATCGCGCTGGCCGACGACAAGATCGTGGCGCTCCTCGACGGCCAGGATCCCCGCAAGGTGATCGTCGTCCCCGGCAAGATGGTCAACATAGTGCGCTGACGCGCCCGTGAGTACTTGTTAACCACGGGCGGTTGATAAGTACTCACGGGTGGTTTGATACATGGGTGCAACTCGTGATCGAGGCAACCGACCTTCCCGGATCGTCGTGCCCGCCGGGGGCCAATTTCCCCGGCTACGACAACATCCACGTGGCGGTGCAACGCCGCGGTGCCCACGCCGGCCTGCTCGGTCTGCATCCGGGAGACGCGACCACCGCCCGCTGGGTTCTCGACTGCACGGCGACCCCGACGCCGACGGGTCTCGACATCACCGGACCGTACGTGCAGGGCCGTCCGGGCGCGCGGTTCGTCTACCTGTCGTGGGGGGCGGTCGATGCCGACGGCGGATTCGACATGTTCCGCCGGGCGAAGTTGATGTGGGACGCGGTGGATCCGGCGACTGCGGAGGCCGCGTCGGCTGCCGGTCGCATCACGGCGCGGCTCGGGCTCACCGACGCCCGCGGAAATCCGCTGTGCGCTGCGGTGCGTCCGCCGTCGATCGAGTGGTCGGCGTAGCCGATCGCCGTATCCCCTGCGCGTAGGGTGAGGGTATCGGCGGCACTTCGCATGCGAACGCCCAAGATCGCGTCGCCGCCGACAGAGATATCGGCTGCCTCGCGGCCGAGGCGGGAGCGTCGTCATGACGCTACAACAGGATCGCAACTTTCCGGGTCGTCTTCACGGTGCCCATACTCGTGGCGGCCCGGCGCAGTCGCCGCGCCTGCGGTTGAAGCCCGAAGCGCCCGGTGCGGGCACCGTGGACGGCGCCTGGTGGCCCCGATCGCGCGACCTCACCGTGGAGATTCCGGATCTGGTTGCGCTGGTGGCAATTCGAGTGGGTGTCGTCGTTCGGGTCGTGTACGACATCAAGGCCTGGCTTCCTGCTCCGCGCCGCATCATGGTTGCGGGTCGATCGGTACATCTCGACGGCTACGAGTACCAGCCGATCAACACCCTGTACGTGAGCGGTGTGAAGCGGACGAGGCTGACGCTTCTGGTGGTGCCCCCCGAGGCCGATGCCCGCTATGCCGATTCGACGATGCACAGGGCGGCCAACCCCAACAGTGCCCTGACCGCCGACGAGCTGCTGATGTCGGGCATCAGGGGCATCAGGGATGGCTTCGACCGCACCTCGAGCGCGAAGGGACGTGAACGATGACGCACGACGAAAACATCACGTATTCCGGTCGTGGGCTGGGACTCTCTCGGCCGACGGCCGACGGTGGGCAGCCTTTCGACGCACCCACCCGGACCCCGAGACTGCTCCTGCGCGCTCGTGGCGAGGTCTCGGAGGGTGTCGACGGGGCGTGGTGGCCCCGGACCACCAACCTGACCACCGAATTGCACGACCTGATCAGCGCACTGACGGATCGAGTGGGAACGACCGAACGCGTCGCCTTCGACTGGAACTCGTTGAGCATCTCGCAACGCGGCATCGACCGGCAGGACGGAATCGAGGTGTCCGGCCCGGATCCGGACCAGCCGCCCGACATCATGTACGTCTTCGGCACCGACGGCCGTCGGCTCGACATCCTGATCGTCGGACCCAACACGGACGCCGACAATGCTTTCGAGGCGATGCAGAGGGCGGTGGGTCTCGCTCCGGACCGATAGACGCTATCGGCTCTCGGACCCGTGCAGGGCCGGCGGCCGTTCGAGGTGACGGGGACGCTTCTCCCGCATCCACGGCAGCGCTGCGGACGCGATCAGGACGACGGCCATTCCCGTCCACTGCGGCGGGGACAGTTGCTCGCCCAGCAGAATCTGCGCGGCCAGTCGTCGGCATCGCCGGCGGCAAAGGCGTCCAGTGCGGTTCTGGGTCTGATCGTGATCCTGGTGCGCCGCGGAATCCCGGAGTCGTCGCGCTGGCTCCTGAAGAACGGCCGCGTGGCCGACGCCGAGGCCGTGGTCGAGAAGATTTACGAGGAGAAACTCGACCTGAGCAAGGTCACGGTCGAGGACACGGCGGACAAAGCCGAAGGCCGACATCCGGATCTACTTCCGGGGCCAGTACCTTGCCCGGCTGATCATGTGCAGCGCTTTGTATCTGGCGGTCGTCACCCCGCTCTACGCACTGCTGACCTTTCTGCCCACGATCCTGTCGGGCTTCTCGATCTCCGGCGACGGTTCCGCGGGGCTCATCGTCGAAACCGTCATCATCGGGCTCATCGTCGCCGGATCCATTCCCGCGCTGTTCCTGGTCGAGAAGTGGGGCCGGCGTCCGATCGCCGTGGTCCCGCTGGCACTGATGGTGATTCCGCTGGCAGGACTGTGGTTGTGGGCGGACGGGCCCCTCTGGTTCATCGTCGCCGCCTTCTGCGCGTACGCGTTCATCTCCGGCGGTCCGAGCATCCTGGTGTGGATCTACCCCAACGAACTCTTCCCCACCGAGTTCAGGGCGACTGCGGTGGGAATCGCCACCGCGGTGAGCCGGTTCGGTCCCGCGACGGGCACGTACCTGCTGCCGCTGAGTATCTCGGCCCTGGGAACCGGCACCACGATGCTCTTCGGTGCAGTGCTGACGGCGGTCGCATTCGTGATCTGCTTCTTCATGTCTCCGGAGACGAAGGGGAAGTCACTGGAAGAAGTGTCCTCCGTAACCACTGCTCCGGCCATGGGGGCGAGCGCTCCACGGTTGGAGAAGTTGGAGGAGGCCTCCGCCCCGCGAACCTGACGAATCGTTCCCGTCCGCCCCTGCCGACTCCGCGACGTCGGCAGGGGCGGACCCCTGTGCGGACATGTCCCGCTGCCTGGGAGAAGGGTCTCCCCACCGCGCCGGTGCTGCGTTACTCTCACCACTAGAACACGTTCTATCCGACTGAGGAGTTCGCATCATGGCACCGTCCGCAGAAGACATCCGCAAGACCGTCGAGAGGTACATCGAGGCGGTGGCGACCGGGACCGCCGACGACGTCGTCTCGCTGTACGCCGAGGGCGCCACCGTGGAGGATCCGGTGGGTACCGAGCCCCGGACCACGGTGGAATCGCTGCGGGAGTTCTACGGGGTGATCGAACCGCTGAAGCAGACCGGCGAGCTCCTGACGCTGAAGATCGCCGGCAACTCGGCCGCGTTCCACTTCTCCCTCGTCACCGACCTTGGTGAGCAGAAGCTCGAGATCGCGCCGATCGACGTGATGACGTTCGACGACGACGGCAAGATCACGTCCATGCGCGCCTTCTGGTCGCAGGAGGACATGATCACGAGCTGACCGACTGCCGGGGCCCGGCAACCACACCGCAATTCGGCCCGGCTGATCAGCGTCTGTGCTTACCATGGCGTGGTGGCCACCGACGTCGCCGGGCAGGCCGCACGGCGTGCCCGACGCAGAGCAGTCGTTCGAGCCGGTACGCGCCCCGGGCGCGCACCGCGTAGCTGGCTGGCGGTCGCCGGGGCCCTGACCGTCACGGTGCTCGTGGCGTGTTCCTCGGGTTCCGGGTCCAACCCCGATCCGGTCGACCTGGACCGGGCCACCGACAACGGGCAGCTTCCGTGGACGGAAGTGCTGCTTCCGCCGCAGACGCCGACGACGGTTCCGTTCGGTCCGCCGGGCACCGACCTGCCGAGCGAGCCCCGCCCTGCCGGGATCCGGGTGATCGGCGACCGTGCCGGCCTTTACGGCGGAAGTCCCGACAGGGTGCTCTGCGATCGGCAGCGTCTCGTCGACGACCTCGAGCAGGATCCGGCGAGGCTGCAGGCCTGGTCGAGTGTGTTCCAGGTCGACGACGTGCGGAACTACGTCCGGACCCTGACTCCAGTGCTGCTCCGTGCGGACACCCGTGTCACCAATCACGGCTTCGACGACGGGCATGCGAGCGCGTTCCAGTCCGTCCTCGAGGCGGGAACCATCGTGCTGATCGACGACCACGGCGTTCCCCGCGTCCGATGTGTGCGCGGAAGCCCACTGCTGTCCCCGGTGGTGAACGAGAACGCGGACGTGCAGGGTGATCCGTGGCCGGGTTTCCAGCAGGACAGGTTGTACGTCGTGCAGCCCTCCAACCTGGCGATGACCGAAGTGACCGTGGTGGATCTGATGACCGGTGGACTGTCGTCGGTGCCGATCGGTTCCGGCCCGCAGCAGCCGGCGGAGCGCCCGAATCCGGTGGCACCCGTGGAAGCCCAGGCGCCGGTGGCGGATTCGCCGCCTGCGGTGGTGCAGCAAGCCGCTCCCCGTCCCGCGCCGGCTCCCTCCCCGGAACCTGCGCCTCCGCCCGCTCCGGCTCCGCCCCCGCCCCCGCCACCTCCCCCGCCGCCCGCACCCGAACCGCCGGTGAATTACCCGCCTCCCCCCGCGCCGGCGCCCGCACCGCCGCAGCAGATTCAGGTGCAGATACCGGGTCTGCCACCCATCGTCATCCCCATTCCCAACTGAGGGTCGGTCGCGGAGTACTCGGCTACAGGGTGACGAGGGCGGTGTTGATCACGATCGCCTGGGTGAAGAGCGTCCAGTCGTTGATGATGTGCGCGCCCGTCGAGACCCACAGATTCTTGGTGCGGATGTAGGCGAGTGTGAGGATCAGTCGGGCCCCGCCGATCACGATGAAGGCCTGAGCGAAGTTCCAGTCGTAGGTTGGTAGATGGGCGGCGCCGAACCACACCGCACTGAGCAGCCAGGCCAGGACGATCGCGGTCTTACGGGACAGCTTCGCCTTGGCGAACAGGAAGTACATCAACGCGAGGAACGGGACGATGGTGAAGACTTCTTCGCCAACCAACTGGATCCCGGTTCCGACGTAGAACGCGGCGGTGTCGAGTGCACCACCCTCGCCCGCACCGTCGACGGCCTTGTTGGACGCTACCCCGAACAGGGCCCGCACGATCAACGCCAGCACCGACGTGACAACGAGGTTGAGCACGGCGAAGCCGATCATCGTGAGGACGTCCCGGCCGTGCACCTTCCGGAACAACGCTGTCCAGTGCTCGCGCGTCACCATCGCCAGCACGACGAGCGGGATACCGACGAACAGGATGCGCGGAATGAGCGCAACGAAGTTGTCGGTCTGCGGGAGGAGGATCAAGGCCGCGAAGCCGACTGCGACCGAGGCCCATGCCAGGGCCCACTGCCGCACCGACAGCGCGGTCGGCGTCCCGTTGTAGAAGGGGAAGTCGGCGTCGTCACGGCGCTCGATCAGGGGACCGAAGCGGTCGTTCGACGACGCCGCTTCGTGGACGGGAACGGCACTCGGGCCGGAACCACTACTCACGATCAGCCCCTCTGCAGGTGGGTGGACTCAGGTGGCAATTTTCGCAGCAACCCCCGACCGCGACCACCCGACGCGCCCGCCGGGTCGCACAACGGACGGTTAACGGAAAGCGACTTATATATACCTGCGGCAAATTTCTTGTACTTGTATTGACATGTTGTCCTGGGTGGGTCCACAGTGAGTCGCATGACAACTCAACGACGCTACGACGTGGTGGTCGTCGGTGCCGGAATCGTCGGCCTCGCGCACGCGTATCACGCGCGCAACCGAGGCCTGTCCGTGGCGGTGATCGACCACGCCGACCGCGTTGCGGGGGCGTCCGTCCAGAACTTCGGCCACGCCTGCATCACCGCCCAGTCGGGCGTCGCCCGCGACTACGCCCAAGCGGGCCGGGAGCACTGGCTCGACCTGGCACGCAAGGCCGGGTTCTGGTCCGCCGAATCCGGAACGTACTGTGTGGCAAGACATGACGACGAGCTGGCAGTCATGACCGAGTTCGCGGCCGTACGCGGACCGGCCGAAGTGGAACTGCTGTCCCGAGACCGGATCCTCGGCGCGTTACCCATCGTCGGCGACCGCGTCGTCGGGGGCATGTACATGGCCGACGACCTCCAGGTGAACCCGCGGGAAGCGGCCCCCGCCATTGCGCAGTGGCTCGAAGTGTCGGGCGTCGACTTCTTCTGGCGGACCGCCGCAACCGGATTCGAGACCGGCGTCGTTCATACCTCGCGGGGCGATCTGCACGCGGCGACGGTGTTCGTCACCGTCAACTACGACATCGACCGCCTGTTCCCGGGGCCGGCCGAGCGCGGGGGGCTCCTGCGGTGCCGGCTCCACATGATGCGCGCGAGGATTCCGTTGTCCGCGCCGTTGCCCGCACCGCTGTTCACGGGCTGGTCGCTCGTGCGGTACAGCGGTTTCGAGAATCTTCCCGCGACCGCGGCGCTCGCGGCACGGCTCCGCGACGAGTACCCCGACTACGTCGACCTCGGCCTCCACCAGATGTACACACCACAGCCCGATGGATCGATCCTGCTGGGCGACACCCACATCCGCGAGATCTCGGCCGAGCCGTTCCAGTCGGAGAAGGGGTTCGAGGTGCTGATCCGTGAAGCCGCCGCCCTCTTCGGCGTCTGGGACGTCACCGTCACCGAACGCTGGCAGGGCGTGTACAGCTCGGCCCCCGATTCGGAATTCCTGATCGAGGAGCCGATCGACGGCGTGCACATCGTCACCGTGACGACCGGGATCGGCATGACCACCGGCATGGGCCTGGCGAAGGACCGCATCGACCACGTCTTCGGCCACGAAACCGCGTCCGCCTTGGCGTAACAGCAGTATCCCGCACGCACATTCACCGAACACCGAGAGGGACACGACAATGGGAACACATCACCGCGACATCAGCCTCGTCGTCTTCGACATGGCAGGCACCACCGTGGAGGACAGCGGGCTGGTCCAGCAGTCCTTCCTCGCCGCGGACGCGCATGCCGGACTGTCGAAGACGGAGGAGGACCGCCTGCGGATGCTCGACTACGTCTCCGACACCATGGGCCAGTCCAAGATCGTCGTCTTCCGCCATCTCAGCGGTGGAAACGAGGAGCAGGCGCAGGCCGCGAACAAGGAATTCGAACGCTGCTACTCGCAACTCGTCGACGACGGCCGGTGCAGCGCCGTCCCCGGCGCCGAGGAACTCTTCGGTTCGCTGCGTGAGCAGGGCATCAAGACGGCGCTCACCACCGGGTTCGCGCGCGAAACGCAGATGTCGATCATCCGCGCGCTCGGCTGGCAGGACGTCGCCGACGCCGTGTTGTGCCCCGGAGACGGCGTCCGCGGACGCCCCTTCCCGGACCTGGCGCTGACCGCGTTGATGCGCACCGGCGCCCCGTCCGTGCAGTCCATGGTGGTGCTCGGCGACACCACGTCCGACGTCACCACCGGCCTCCGCGCCGGAGCACTCGCCTCCGTGGGCGTGCTCACCGGCGCCCACGACGCCACCCAGCTGGCCGAGGCCGGGGCCACCCACGTGCTCGACAGTGTCGCGGACCTGCCCGGTCTGCTCGCCGAACTGCGCAACGCCTGATGCCGGCGGCCGGCTAACTTCCGTTGCCGTCGTCCGACGGAAGGCGGGGGTCGATGGTGCGGGCGTTCACGATGCTGAAGGCGACGAGGTCGGGACGGTACCGATCGTCCGCGTACTCGAACGTGTCGCCGTTCTGATCCCGCGACGTCCGACGTTCCCGAAGCAACGGGCTGCCGGGGTCGATCCCGAGATTCTCGGCGTCGACCCCGGTCGCGGCGACGGCGTCGAGCACGTGCTCCATCGATTCGAAGCGGACGCCGCGCGAGGTGAGGTAGTCGGTGATCGATCCGGTGTCGATGTCGAACTCGAACAGCAGGGAGCCGACGCGCTCGGTGAACGTGCTCCGCTCGATCATCGTCGGTTCGCCGTCCAGCAGCCGGACGCGGAGCACCTCGACGACGAAGTCGTCCGTGGTCAATCCCAATGCGCCGGCGGCAGGTTCGGACACCCGGCGACGTGAGATCTCGAGCGTGCGGCTCCCCGCGGCGCGGCCGGTGCGACGCGCCCATTGGGAGAACGGTGTGAACGTGTCCAGGGTCTGCGTGATGTCGTGGCTTCGCACCACGGCCGGCTTCCCCTGGGACAGCAGGATCAGCCCCTCGTTCTTCAATGTCGCCAGCGCTTGGCGCACGGGACCGCGGGACACCTCGAACTCCGCGCACAGCATGCTCTCGCTGGGCAGCGACTCACCCACCGCGTACTGCCGCTGCATGATGCGCTGCCGGAGCTGGAGTGCGACGAACTCATGGCGGGAGCGTGCCTCCACCATTGCACATCACTCCACTTCCTCGGTCGGTCGACGATCGCCACTGCGAGTCAGATGCATTCTAATGGCGTCGTCGCTACGCTACATTGCGAGAACACGTTCCAGCCGGTGGAGGGATGCGGAGAATGGCGTCGTCGACGGAGCGGATCGTCACGGTCGACGGATTCCGTTGGCAGATTACCGAACTGGGTGACGGCCCACCCGTCGTCCTGTGCCACGGATTCCCGGGCCTCGGCTACAGTTACCGACATCAGATGCGGGCCCTCGCGGCGTCCGGGTACCGCGCGATAGCCCCGGACATGCCCGGCTACGGCGGCACCGACGTGCCCCGCGACATCGACGACTACACGAACGAGCGGGTGTCGGACGCGCTGATCGGTCTGCTCGACAGTCTCGGTCACGAGCGTGCCGTGTTCGTCGGCCACGACTTCGGCGCGCCGGTCGCCTGGACCGTCGCACTGCGTCACCGCGCACGGGTGTCCGGGCTAGTACTACTGGCTGTCCCCTACGCACCCGACCGGTTCCCGCTGCGACCGTCGGAAATCTATGCGTCGATGGCGCGCAAGCACTTCCTGCACATCCACTACTTCCAGGAACCGGGTGTCGCCGACCGCGAACTCGACGCCGATCCCCGCGGATTCCTGCACCAGCTGTTCTACGCGTTGTCGGGCGCCTACCGCTATCTGGACATCTGGCAGCACCCCTCGGACGGCAACGGCTACCTGGACGTGTTACCCGAAGCCCCACCCCTGCCGTGGTCGTGGCTGACGGAGGACGAGTTCGACCATTATGTGGAGGTCTTCACCCGGACGGGATTCACCGGCGGACTGAACTGGTACCGGGCGTACGACGCCAATTGGGAACGCTCCAGGAATCTCGCCGGAGCCGACATCGAGGTGCCGACGCTGTTCGTGGCCGGTGCGCACGATCCCGTCCTCACGATGAGTGGTGCGCAGGCCCTCGACCGGATGCGCGACACCGTCCCCGACTTGCGCGGACTCCATCTCGTCGAGGGCGCCGGGCACTTCGTCCAGCAGGAAAGACCGGAAGAGGTGAACGAGTTGCTGCTCACGTTCGTCGCGGGCCGAACAGGCGACGACGACGGCGACTCGGCTCGGGCAGGTGACCGATCGACTCGAGGTGCGCGGTGAACGCCTCCGCGTCCGCGTGAGTGCTCCCCTTCGGCCTGCCCTCGGCCCAGTCGGCGAACAGCGCGAAGAATCGGTCGCCGAGGGCTGCGCGGACGTGGGGAAGGTGAGCGCCCACTTCCCCGGACCGCTTGCGGAGCAGGGCCTTCGATGCGGTGTCGATCGCGTCGCGGTCGAATCCCTCCGGCAGCTCTCCCCCTGCGACGAGAGCCCGGACCAATGCCGCCTGCCGCCCCGCCAGCCCGGTCACGGCGGACTCCACACAACGCCGCCGGTGACTCGGCCGAACCCGGCCGCATCCGCGATCGCATCCAACTCGGCGAACAACTCCCGGGCGGGCGGGTAGTTCCCGTCGCGCTCGAGCATCATCGCGGGAGCGCCCCCGGATGCCCACTGCCGGACCAGATCCAGCATCTCGCCGGGCACCGGGTCGGTGTGGGTGTCGTGATACGTGCCGCCTCGTTCGGATCCCCCGGCGACGTGGCAGTACGCCACGCGTTCGAGGGGAAGCCGCCGGAGTTCCTCACCTGCGTGGCGGCCGCGGTTGCGGGCGTTCGCGTAAACGTTGGCGATGTCCAGCAGCAGGTAGACGCCGGTGCGTTCGACGAGTTCGGCCAGGAACTCACCCTCGGAGTATTCGTCGTCCGGCCAGTCGAACAGGGCCGCGATGTTCTCCACGGCCAGCGGCACCGGCAGGCACTCCTGCGTGCGCCGGACGTTGCGCACCAGCACGTTCAGGGCTTCCGCCGAGCGCGGCACCGGCAGCAGGTGCCCGGCGTCGAGACCGCCCGCCCGCACGAACGCGACGTGCTCGCTGACGAGCGGCGCACCGAGCGCGTCGGCGCACCGAGCGAGATGGTCGATCCGGTGCTGCTCGACGCCGTCCGCGCCACCCAGCGACAGCGAGATGCCGTGCGGGACGACGGGAACCCCCAGCGACCGCAGTTCGTCCGGAACGCCGACTCCACGCCGCCGGACGGGCAGCGATTCGGCGATCACCTCGCAGAACCGCAGCCCGTCGAGCCGGTCGATGATCCCGCAGATCTCCGGCCGCCAGCCGATGCCGACGCCGGGCCCGATCAGGGCGGTCATCCCCCGCACCCCCCACCGCCGCCGCCGCAAGAGCTGTCGCCGCCGCTGCTGCCACCGTCACTGCTGCCGCTGTCGGAGATACCGGCCGCGCTCGCGAAACCGGGGGAGAACAGGCCGACGGTTCCCATCCCGAACAGTGCAGTCGATAGCGCGATCGGCGTCGGTCCATACGCGGTGAGCGACGGGCGCATCCGCGGCGCCAGGTACGAATGTGTGCGGCGCAGGCGCTTCAGTTCCGCAGTGCCCTGGGGCGTCCTGCGGCCGGTCCGGCGAACGAGCTCCCGCGAGGCCGAGAGCAGAACCACCGCGACCAGCAGGAAGCCGATCGGCTTTCCGCCGGAGAACCCGGCGACGAGGCGTGCGACGCCGATGGCCACGACGACGAGGATCGGGAGGGTCGCGCGGCGATTCCAGGCCTTCTGTTCGGGTCCGGTGAGCAGCCCCTGCGCGATCAGGGTGGCCCGCAGCTGGTCGAGCGGGGCCTGCAACCGGCCCGGGAGCCGAACGTTGACGAGGGCGCTGCGGCCCCGGAGGCGAGTTCGTCGTAGACGGCCCGCGTGAACGATCCGAGGCCGTTGTCCGCGACTCCCCACCCCCGCAGGATCGTCCCGTCGGTGGAGATGAGGTCAGCTCCGCGCAGCAGGGTCAGGGAGGCAGCGATGGCCCGATCGTCGCTGGTCAGCATCCCGGCCTGCACCGGATCGAGACGAATACCGGCGGTCGGGGCGGGCGCGGTGCCGTGGGACCGGAGGAACACCGCCAGCCCGACCGCGAGCACAGCGGCGGTGACGTAGATCACCAGAAAGGTCTCGCTCGGTATCCCCCATGTAGCGGATTCGTTGTACATTGCACACCACCTTTCAACCACGTTGTCCGACAGTCGATCTCAGTATCGGTACGAATGGCCCCTCTGCACCCGCCGGGTACCGATCGTCACCGTTCCGTTATCGGGATCCTGGGGATACGTCGTGGGGTGGGCTGTGGGTGGCATCGTCTGCATGACATCGCCGCGTGCCGCACTGTCGTATGCCGAACTGCTCGAGGCGGTTGCCGAATCGCACAGGACGGTGGAGGCGACGCTGGAGGGGTTGACCGACGAGCAGGCGCGGGAGCCGTCGCTGCTGCCGGAGTGGAGCCGGGGGCACGTCGTCACGCACCTCGCAAGGAACGCGGACGCGCTCAACCGGTTCGCCGTCGGGGTGATCACCGGCGAGGCCGCACCCGAGATGTACCCGGGAGGTCCGGCCGCGCGGGCCGCGGCGATCGAGGAGGGGGCCGGACGTCCGGCCGAACTGCTGGTGGCCGATTTCCGCTTCGCGGGACGGCGGGTGATCGAGTCGCTACGCCGGATCACCGAGGATCTGTACGAGACGCCGGTGAACTGGCGTCAGCGGGTGCCTGCGCGACAGGTGCCGGTGCTGCGGTGGCGCGAGCTCGAGATCCACCACGTCGACCTGGGGCTCGACTACTCGGCTGCCGACTGGCCGAGGGCCTTCGTGGAGCACACGCTGGAATCGGAGCTGCCCGCGCTGGCGGCCCGGTATCCGGACGTCGGGGTGCCGGAACTTCCGCGCACCGAACTGCTGGCGTGGGTTATCGGACGCCCCACGCGGGAGGGGCTGCCGCCCGTGCCCGCGTGGCCGTTCTGATCGTCAGGCGTACTCGACGTTCTCGAACGTGTCGGCGTCGTCGAGCGCGTCCCAGATGATCGCGTAGCGCTTGTGGGTCATCTCGTCGGCATCGACGAGCAGAGCGTCGAACAAGGTCTTCGGGTTGTCCTGCCACGTCTGAACCAGGCTTGCGACCGCCTGGGGCGTGAACAGACCCGACCGCGCTGCCGCCTCGATCCACTCGTCGAAGTCGCCGGCGTAAATCCGCTCGACTGCTTCGCGATCGACCTCGCCGTCACCGAGATCGAGAGTGAACATCGTCGCGAAGACGTCGCCGTCGACGGCGACGACGGTGTCGCTGTGCATACGCTGGTCGGTGTTCATCGTGGGGATACCTCCTGGGAGTCAGCTCGTTCATCCTGACTCACGTTTGCGGCCTCTGCTGATGAGAAGAACTGTAGGGCGACTAATTGTGAGCAGCTTAAAGCCTTTCTGTGAGATCAATCTGTGATCTATCTCACGCAGGTTTCTTCGCTGTCAGCGCACCCTCAACACGACTTCTGTGGGGTGCGCGTCACCCGGTGTCTCCACCGCGTTGCGCACGGCTTTTGCGACCGTCGACGGCTGCAGATACTTCTCCGGCCGGTATTCGTCGCCCTCGCCGGCCACGATGGCGCGCTGCATATCGGTGTCGATCCGCCCGGGGTGAATTGACGTGACGCGCAGTAACGGTTCCTCGAGCCGCAGTGCGTCACCGAACGCCCGCAGGGCGAATTTGCTCGCCGCATACGACGCCCAGCCGGCGTTCGCGCGGAGCCCGGCGCCCGAGTTGATCAGGACGACGTGCCCACCCGCGGCCCGGAGGGCGGGCAGCAGCAGCCGGGTCAGTTCGGCCACCGCGATGACGTTCGCCTCGAGCGTGTGCCGCCACTGTTCGACGGTCGACTCCCCCACGGTCGCGAGATCGGCGACGCCGGCGTTGTGGACGACCACGTCGAGCCGTTCGATCGGGGCGCACGCAGCCGCCAGCGCGTCGTAATCGGTCAGCTCGACCGGCCAGGGCGTGGCGCCCGGCAGTTCGTCGAGGATGCCGGTCAGCGACTCCGGCGACCGGGCGCCGAGCAGGAGGTCGTGGGTCGGTGCGAGTTCGCGGGCGATGGCGGCTCCGAGGCCACGGCTCGCGCCGGTGATCAGGGCTGTGGGCATGCTGTCGAGGCTAGCGCCCGTGAGTACTTATCAACCGCGGGCGGTTAATAAGTACTCACAGGGCGGACCAGTGGTGCCACGCCAGGTCGTGGATCGCGATCACCGGTCCGTCCGGGCGGCGGTCGACGTACTGTGGATACTTCGCGGCGAGGACGTCGATCGCGGCGCCGCCCTCCGGGGAGTCGGCTGTGAGGACTTCGGCCCGACCGTCTACCCGCACCCACCACAGGTGGTCCCAGTTCTCGTCGTAGTGGTCCACGAGCAGGGTGACGGCGGGGTTGGCCGCGATGTTCGTCAGGCGCCGTAATGCCGTGCTGCGCTTCGGTTTGTGGTCGACGCAGGAATAGATCGTGTCGGAGTCGAGCGCGAAGACGAGCGGGACGAGGTGCGGCACCCCGTCCGCCCCGACCGTGGCGAGCCGTGCGATGCGGGCGGCCGCGAATCGCGCGACGGCGTCCATCACGGTTCCATCAGGTAGTCGCCGCTCACCGGTTCCGGGAGGGCGGGAATGCCCAACGGGCGCTTGAAGTAGGCCCACGGGAACCACAGCGTCCCGACCTTCTGCCAGCCGTCGGCCTCGAGTTTCTGACGGCTCGCCGGCGCCGACACGCGGGTGTGCTCCCACTGCTCCTCGGACTTGCGGACGGTGTGGAACAGGGTGCCGAACCCGACGGAGTGCCAGCCGTACGAGCCGGCGTGGTTGAGGATGCGCATCTCGTTGAACGCGGTGAGCGGGGTGAGCCGGCGGGTCCGGCCGTCCGGGTCGGTGTCGGGGGCGTCGCCGATCCGCTTGCCGAAGCGTTGTTGCGCCGCCTGCCGCGACATGCCGAGTGCGGCGCCGACCGTGTCCCAGCTGTGCCCGGCGGAGCGCGCGGCGGCGATCGCGGAGACCAGCAGTTCGTCGACCGACTCCCGTGCCTGCGAGGTGAGCCGGACGAGCGCCAGGTAGGCGGCGGGGTCGTGGTCCAGCCCCGGGTCGATCTCGGGGTCCGCCTTGGCGATCGCGTCCGACAGCAGTTGAGTGAGCGCGGCATCCGGCATGTGTCAAGTATTGGTTGACAAGAGTCACCTTGTCAACCAAATATTGACTAGGTGGTGACGAGGGTGATGCCGAGGGTGAGCATCAGTGCGGCGATCCCGGCGTCGAGCACGCGCCACGCGCCGGGGCGGGCGAACACGCGGTGCAGGAACTGGGCACCGTACCCGAGCGCGAGGAACCAGACGACGCTCGAGGTGGCGGCACCGAGGCCGAACAGCCACCGGCCCGAATCGCCCTGGTTGTTGGCCACCGAGCCGAGCATCAGCACCGTGTCGAGGTACACGTGCGGGTTGAGCCACGTGAGTGCCAGGCAGGTGAGGATCGACGTCGCGAGGGTCGCCGATCCGATTTCCTGCGTGGCATCGAGCGTTCCGGGGCGCAGGGCGCGGCGAGCGGCGAGTACCGCGTAGCAGACGAGGAATGCCGCACCCGCCCACCGGATCACGGTGATGGCGGCCGGAGCGTGCGCGAGAACGGCGCCGATCCCGCTGATCCCGACGGCAATGAGCACGGCGTCCGATACGGCGCACAGCACGACCACCGGCAGGACGTGCTTGCGCGCGATCCCCTGTCGCAGGACGAACGCGTTCTGCGCGCCGATCGCGACGATCAGCGACAGGCCGGTACCGAAGCCGGCCGCCGCCGTGAGCAAGGCAGGGGTGAGATCCATGAGAACCACGCTACGAAGCCCGAGGCCATCAATCCAGCTAATTATCCTTCATTGCCATTAGCATCGCTTCATATGGACCTCGACCTGGCTTCGCTCCGCACGTTCGCCGCCGTGATCGACGAGGGCACCTTCGACGCCGCGGCGCGGGTACTGCACATCACGCCGTCCGCCGTGAGCCAGCGGATCAAGGCACTCGAGCAGCAGGTGGGACGCGTCCTGGTGCAGCGGGCCAAGCCGGTCCGGGCCACCGAGTCCGGTCACGTCGTGCTCACGCTCGCCCGCCGGATGGCCCACCTCGAGCGCGAGGCCATGTCGTCCCTCAATCCCGAGGAGGCGACGACGAGCACGCTGTCGCTGGTCGTCAACGCGGATTCGCTGTCCACGTGGATGATTCCGGCCCTGGCCCGCCTGGCGCCGGAGCATCGGGCACTGTTCGACCTGCATCGGGAAGACGAATTCCACTCGACCACCCTGCTGAAGGAGGGCACGGTGATGGCCGCGGTGACGTCCGTCCCGGAGGCGGTGCAGGGCTGCACCGTGGAGAAGCTGGGGTCGATGCGGTACCGGGCGCTCTGCAGCCGCGACTACGCCGAACGCTGGCTCCCGGACGGCCCGACACCGGATGCCCTCGCGGTGGCACCGATGCTCGACTTCGACCGCAAGGACGAACTGCAGGCCCGGTTCCTGCGCGGATTCACACGGCGCCGACTGCAGCCGCCGCGACATTTCGTTCCCGGGTCTTCGGCGTTCTCCGACGCCGTCCGCCACGGACTGGGCTGGGGACTGCTACCGGAATTACACACCGGCGACAACCACGGGCTCGTCGAACTCGACCCGTCCCGCCCGATCGACGTCCCGCTGTACTGGCAGCGGTGGAAACTGGATTCGCCGATCCTCGCGGCGCTCACCACCGCGGTCCGGGACGGGGCGCGCGAAGCGTTGCGGTGACGTCCGGGTGGGCGCAACACTGGAGACATGGACGCCGACAGCCCGATGGACCCGGTGCAGGCCTTGCGAGAGACAGCGTTCTGGCTCGAACGGTCGCGTGCGGAGACACACCGTGTGAAGGCGTACCGCCGCGCGGCCGACGTGGTGGCCGAACTGTCCGAGGAGCAGCGGGACGTCCGGCAGCGCACCGACAGCTGGAAGGACCTGCCGGGCATCGGACCCAAGACGGCCACAGTGATCCGGGAGGCGCTCGACGGCGTGCCCGTCTATCTCGCGGAATTACGGGAGAACGCGGAGCCGATCGGCGGCGGTGCGCTGCGGGAGGCGCTGAAAGGCGACCTGCACACGCACTCGGACTGGTCGGACGGCGGCAGCCCCATCGACGAGATGATGCGCAGCGCGGCCGCTCTGGGTCACGAATACTGTGCTCTGACAGACCATTCGCCACGCCTGACGGTCGCGAACGGGCTGTCGGCGGAGCGGTTGCGTTCTCAGCTGGAGGTGATCGCCGAACTGAACGAGGAACTGGCACCGTTCCGCATCCTCACCGGCATCGAGGTCGACATCCTCGACGACGGTTCACTCGACCAGGATCCGGACCTGCTCGACGAACTCGACATCGTCGTCGCCAGCGTGCACTCCAAGTTGCGGGCGGAGCGCGGGGCGATGACCCGCCGGATGGTCCGGGCGGTGGAGAATCCGCTGGTGGACGTGCTGGGACACTGCACCGGCCGACTCGTCGAAGGTGGGCGCGGGACCCGGCCTGAGTCGACGTTCGACGCGGAGCAGGTGTTCACCGCCTGCCGCGACAACGGCACCGCCGTCGAGATCAACAGCCGTCCCGAACGCCGCGACCCGCCGAGCCGTCTCATCGATCTGGCCATCGACGTGGGGTGCCTGTTCTCGATCGACACCGACGCGCACGCCCCCGGGCAACTCGCCTGGCAGGGGTACGGATGCGAGCGGGCGATGCGATGCGGTGTCGAGGCCGACCGCGTCGTGAACACGTGGTCCGCCGACGACCTGCTGGAATGGGCAAAGTAGCGCTCGTGAGTGTTTGACGAGTTCAGGGACTCGTCAACCACGCACGGGCCGAAGGCCTAGGAGCGTGGGTCGGTAACACGCCGGGCGGGGTGTTCGGGTGATGGTCGGGTATGCGACATGATGGGGCGTGCCTGATGATCTCGATGATGGTGGTTTGTTCGAGGTAGACCGACCCTGTGCAGCGGATCGAACCCGATTTCGGGGTGCCGAAGCGGCCGGTGGACAAGACGTTCCGGGCGTTCGACCCGGAACAGGGGTTGTTGCTGCCGCCGTCGCTCGACGACTGGCTGCCGGCCGAGCATCTGGCCCGGTTCATCGCCGAGCTGGTCGACGAGCATCTGGACCTGTCCCGGATCCGCGCCGCCTACACCGAGGGCCGCGGCGCCCCACCCTATGATCCGCGGCTGATGGTGCGGATCATGCTCTACGGATACACCACCGGGGTGCGCTCGTCTCGGGCGATCGAGGGCAAATGCGTCGATGACGTGCCGTTCCGGTGGCTCGCCGCGGGCGCGGCCCCGGACTATCGGGCGATCGCCCAGTTCCGCAAGCGGCACCTGTCCGCGCTCGGCCACCTGTTCGTGCAGGCATTGGCGTTGTGCCAGGCCGCGGGCATGGTCCGGCTGGGCCGGGTCGCCCTGGACGGGACGAAGGTGCGGGCAAACGCCTCCAAACGCAAGGCGATGAGCTACGCCCGCATGTCGGAGAAGGAGAAGGTCCTCGCCGACGAGGTCTCGGCCCTGCTGACCGAGGCCGAACGGATCGACAAGGCCGAAGACGCCCGCTTCGGCCGGAACAACCGCGGCGGCGACGACGACACCGCCGCGGGGGCGGGCACGGGCGCGGCGGGTAAGGCGACGCCGAAACCGAAGGCGCAACGCGGGTTTCTCCGATCCGGACTCGAAGATCATGCTGACCGGCGACGCGACCTTCAAGCAGTGTTACAACGCGCAGGCCGTGGTCGACGAGAAACATCAGGTGATCGTGGCCACCGACGTGAACACCAACGCCGCCGATGTCGGCAAATCTAATGCCGATGACCGAACAGACCGCGGCGAACACCGGGCAAGTCCCGGACCAGGTCCTCGCCGACGCCGGCTACTGCTCGGCCGACAACCTCGACCGCGCCGCCGAGTTCGCCGACGAACACGGCACCGAGTTCTTTGTCGCGACCGGACGCCGGCGCCGTGACGACCCGCCACCGATCGCGCCGCGCGGGCGAATCCCCAAGTTCGCGAACGGCAAGCAACGAATGGCACGCAAGCCGGGCCACCCGGAAGGGCCGCAACGCATACGCCCGCCGCAAGGCCATCGTCGAACCGGTCTTCGGGTCAGATGAGCACCCTGCAGAACGCCAAAACAATTGTTGCTCCGCGGACTCGACCAGGCCCGCGGCGAATGGCGCACGTTCCCTGGAGAGTTAGCGTGTTGTGCCTGCAGATGTTGCGTCGAAGTTGTCGGATGGGGATTCAGGTCGCCCGTTCCGGCCGGAACAGCACTCGGGGCCCGCCGTTCTCGGCTGAGTACACCGCATGGACCCGCATCCCGATGCGCAGCTCGTCGGTGTCGACGTTGGTGATCAGCTTGGAGCCTTCGTTGAGCTGCACCACCGCCACTGTGTAGGGCGGCTGGGGCGCGGGCGGGGGCAAGTATGCCTTGTGGAACAGGCAGAAGGACCAGACGGTGCCGCGGCCGCTCGCCGTGATCCACTCCCGGGTGCCGACAGCGGCGCACTGCGGGCAAACTCTCCGAGGCGGGAACTGCACCCTTCCGCACGCGGTGCAGCGGGTAGTGCGCAGCTCACCCGCTGCGAGTCCGTCGGTGTAGGGCTCGAGCATCAGGCGTCCATTCCGTAGATTACTGAGCTGACGACTGGGGATGCGCAGGCATACTGAATCGTGCGGGCCCCGTGGACCTGCCGGTCCCCGCATTCGCCACGTAGCTGCCGGATGGCCTCGACGCTGATTCCCCAACCCTGCATGTAGCTCTCGGACAGGTGTCCGCCGGAGGTGTTGGTGGGCAGCGGGCCACCGACCGCTAGGCGGTCGCCCTGAATGAACGTCCCGCCCTCGCCGATGCCGCAATAGCCGAGACCCTCGAGCGTGAACAGCACGTTGCAGCTGAAGTTGTCGTAGATCATGAGCGCGTCGATATCGTTGCGGATGCGGTCGGCTTGGGCGAGGGCGCGGTCGCCGACCTCGCGGATCGCGCCGGCCCAGAAATCCTCGGGCGGGAAGTCGGAATTGCCCAGCTGGGCGCGCTGGGCAATGCCGAGGACGTGGACCGGCGGCTTGGGATGGTCGTGGGCGCGGTCCCCGGCCGTGAGGATCATCGCGACACCGCCGTCGTTGATCAGGCAGTAGTCGAGCAGGCGCATCGGCTCGACGACGTAGCGGGAGGTCAGGTAGTCCGCCAGCGAGATCGGCTTGCGCATCACCGCGTTCGGGTTGAGGCGGGCGTGCCCTCGGAAAGTCATCGAGATGGTGGCGAGCTGTTCCTCGGAGGTCCCGTACAGGTGGCGGTGGCGCTGCAGCATTAGCGCGTAGAACGCGCCGGGCGAGGTCAGGCCGTAGGGAAGGGTGAGCGCGGTGGCCGTGCCGTACGCCTCACCGGCTCCGCCGTAGGTGGCCCTGGCAGTGGCGCCGTCGTTGCCATAGACCAACGCCACGGTATGTGCCTCACCTGTGGCTATCGCCGCGGCAGCTTGATGGACCGCCACTCCGCACATACGTCCTTCTGCGGGCAGGCTGCTCACCCAGCGCGGGCGCAGCCCCATGTCGGCGGCGATGGACTCATAGCCGACCCGGCTGGTGACCAGCCCGTCGACGTCGGTGGCGGAGATCCCGGCGTCGGCGAGGGCCTCAGTCAGCGCCCACGCGCCGAGATCGGCGGCCGTGTGTCCCGGTAGTTTGCCGAAGGTCGTGGTGCCGACTCCGACCACCGCCGGTTTGATGTCGCTCATGCGCTCTCCCCGCCGTGAGTGCAACCCCGCCCGGAACTGGGCTCGGGCGGCAGCATTTCGCAAGCAGTGCCGAAGTGGTCGTAAGATTCGGCATGACCTCGCTCTGGTTGGGATGCCGCTATGAGGGAGTAGGTCGCGGCATGACAGTCGCGATCAACGTCAGGGCCACGCTGGTCGCGAGAATGCGGTCGGGGCAGAGTTTTGATGATGTGCAATCCGCAGCCTTCCCCCTGGGTCGCCCGTGCGAATGGCAGGAGCCGCCGCGGGCTCCTGCCATTCGCTACTGCAGCGGTGATTGCGGCAACGGCCATGCCATCGTCGAATCTGCGTCAGCGATCACCTCGGGTGCTCCAGGCGGGGGCCAGGCCTTCTCTTCATACGCTTGCTTGCGTTTTGCCACACGCTCATTCGGAGAGTCGAAGGGCCAGATGTGGATGATCCGGTCGACGCCGTCGAGTGCGTACATCACGACCGCGATGGGGTCGATGGAGTGCCTACGTGGCAACGCTGTTCGCCATCCGGTGATGGTCGCCGGCAACCCACCCGGGACGAGACGATAGTCGCGGATCTCGTAGGCGGGACCGTGAGATCCGGCGGTCACGGTCGGTACGAATGGGAAGGCGGCGAATGTCTCGACGGAGAGCGACCGGACCGACGAAACCTGTGAAAGAGGGTGGCCGTGGAGGCGTTGCTGCTCGCGAGCGGCCAACAGCGTATCGATCCTGTCGAAACGCCGCAGAACCCAGATCTGTCCCAGTCTGCCGTTCTCTGCCGACCACCCCCCGAGATATTCTCCGCCGTCGGCCGCGTTCAAAGCCCAGGCGTCAGCCTGTTTCGCTACTTCGGTCTGATCCACCAGGGAGAATTGCAGAGTGGTCCACTCATAACGGATTGCTGTGACATCGGCTGGCTGGTCGTCGCCTGTTATCGCCTCGGGCTGTTGTGGATTCACTTCTGCTCTCCTTCTGGTTCTGTCCCGTGCTCAGCGGGAGGTGGGATCGCCGATGGATCTGCCGCCGCAGACCGTCAGAACCTGACCCGTCATGTACGAACCTTCGAGTGCGAGGTGCCGCACCGTAGCGGCAATGTCCTCCGGAACACCTCCCCGATGTACGGGGATCGAGCGCAGCGTCTTGTCGAGCACCTCGTGCGGAAGCGTGGCGGACAGAGGTGTCGCAATGTAACCCGGGGCAATGCAGTTCGCCGTGATACCGAGTTCTCCCACTTCGAGTGCCAATGACCGGGTTGCGCCGATCAAGCCACCCTTCGACGCCGAGTATGCACCGGAACCGAAGATGCCCAGCCACGCCCGAGATGCGATGTTGACGATCGCGCCGCCGCGAGCCGCTTTCATCAGGGGCAGTGCCCTACGAATCAGAGAAAAGGCGCCGAAGAGATTGATGTTCAAGGTGAACGCGAGATCCTCATCCTTGATGTTCGTCAGGCGAGCATCACGACCCACACCGGCGCAATTGACGAGAATGTCAAGCTTGCCGTGTCGTTCGGTGATGGTGTCGATCACCGCCCCACGCGAAGTGGCGTCCTGGACATCGAGAGCGTGCGTCTCCACTCCGGGCGGAAGTGCCGTCGTATCGAGACTGTCGATGACGTGGGGCAGGTCGGTGAGGAGAACCGTGGCGCCCTCGTCGGCCAGTCGGTCGACAATTGCTCGTCCGATGCCGCTCCCCGCACCGGTGACGAGGGCGACTCTGCTGTGCGCTGTGCTCACGGCTTGATCCTTCCGAGGTTCGGACCGGAGGAGGTGTAGGTTTCCTGCCCTGTCAGTGTGGTTGCAGTCCGATACGTCTCGAGCAGGGTGCTGATCGTGGCTGCCTCTGCGTCGTCGTCGAGGTTGCCGTACAAGACGGAATTGACAGTGATGGCATCCTTTTTCAGCTCGATGGCCATGGTGCGTGTGAAGGACAGGACGGCTCCCACGAGCATGCTCGGCAACACCGAGTCCCGAGTCCCCAGTGCTGCGCCTGAAGGGATCAGGATCGCGATGCTGTGGTGGGACTCGCTTTCTCGATTTTCCCGGACAGCGATTGTTGCGCACTGGAGTGCGTGGATGAAGGCGAAGAACGTAGCCTCGACGGACTCGAGGTCGTGGTCGGTTGTCGAGGAGAAGGGTTGCGGTGCCGGAGGCCGAACGAGAATGACGGTTTGGTGACGCGCATCGATGTCGGCGACGTTGGCGAGTGAACCGGCTTCCAACCCCAAGCGGCTTGCCAGGGCAGCTGGGTGTTCGCCTTCGAGCCCGACGAGGGCGGTGGTGGGACGCGTCGAACGGGTGGCGTTGGTCATGCCTGCATCACCAGCGTCGTCACAGAGGCACCGTCGGTGCCGGCGACTGTTCCCCCCTTGCAATAGGCAAGGGCAGTACGCGCGCCCTCGACTTGTCTGGCTCCGGCCTGACCGCGAAGCTGCCATGTGAGCTCGCAGGCTTGGGCCACTCCGGTCGCACCGACAGGGTGTCCTCGCGACAGCAGGCCACCGGACGGGTTCACGGGGAGTTTGCCGCCCAGGGCGGTGTGGCCCTGTTCTGCCCATCGCCCTCCCTCTCCACGGGGAATGAGACCGAGACCTTCCATTCGGACGATCTCGGCGATGGTGAAGCAGTCGTGCATCTCCACGAAGTCGATGTCGTCCGGACCGATCCCGGTCAGCTCCCATGCGGCTTGTCCGCCACGGCGGGAGATGTCCTCTTCGTTGATCGAGCGTTCGCCGTCGCGCACTGTGCCGCTGACGAGGCCACACCCGAGAATCTTCGGGTTGTCTCCCGCGCGGAGTCCAAGCCGTGTCAGGCCGGCTTGGTTCGCGATGACGATCGCGGCGGCGCCGTCGCTGATCGGGCTGCAGTCCAGTAGTCCGAGTGGATCAGCGATGGTCCGTGCTTCGAGGACCTGCCCCAGGGACACCGCGTGCTGGTACTGGGCGTAGGGATTGTGTACCGAGTGTGCGTGGTTCTTGACGGCGATGCTCGCGATCTGCGCGCGGGTTGCTCCGTGATCGTGCATGTATCGTCGGGCGCTCATGGCGTGGTTGGCTGCCATCACCATGCCCATCGCCGCATCCAGGTCGGTGCGGTCGGCAAGGATTCCGCCCTTGATTCGGTCGGTCATCTTCTCGGCGCCGATGACGAGGACGAGGTCGTGCTGGCCAGCGGCAACAGCCATCGACGCGACGCGTAGCGCGGTGGCTCCGCTCGAGCATGCGTTCTCGAGATTGGTGACGGGCTGACCGGCGAGCCCGAGCTGAGCCGCTACGCGTTGTCCGGCAACCGAACCTCCGAGAACGGTTCCCAGGTAGAGCGCATCGATGTCGTGTGGGAGGGACTCGGCCTCGGACAGAGCCGTACGTGCGGCCTCGACAGCCATTTTCTCGAGGGTCACCTCGGCCGGGTACTTGCCGAATCGAACCATCCCGACGCCGACTGCGTGTACGGCGTTCGCATTCATGACTGCTCCTTGGGGACGAAGGCGAAGCTCAGATGGGGCTGCCCGTCGATCGTTGTCTCGTCGGCCGCCAGCTGGACCTGTTGCCCGATTTGTGGACTGAGTCCAGGCGGGAATTTCAGGCGCGAGAGGAGTACCACCGGCCCGTCCAACCGCACGAACCCCAGCTGATAGGGCACGGCGAAGGCGGGGGGCGCCTGGTGGACGGTGGTAAAGCTCTCGAGGGTGCCTTCCTGCGGTAGCTCCACGGTGTGAACATCATCGGTGTAGCAGCGGGGGCAGAAGTCCCGAGCAGGAAACGAGACGTGTCCTTGCGTACATGCTGAACCGATCAGTGCGAATGGTTCGGTGGTGAACAGGTCGTCCCTCAGTGGGGGCAGGTCGAACGTGTCGGTGCTCATGTGACCTCCTTCAGTGTGTCGCGGTGGGAATGGCCGGCGTGCACCAGTTGTGTGCAGCGGTGGCGAGATCGATGCGTCGTGCTCCGGTGTCGCTGAGTTCGGGACCGGTCCTGCTCATGCGCGGCGCGGCAGCCGGGAACACGGCGCCGTCGCGCTCGACCAACATCGATCGGGCGCGAACGTGCGGATCGGAGGCGACTTCGTCGACAGCATTGACCGGTGCCACACAGGCTTCGGCTCCGGCGAACAGTTCGGTCCATTCGGCCCGGGTTCTCGTGGCAAAGGCTTGCGCGATCTTCTGTTTCGCGGCGGGCCACTTCGTCCGGTCTTCACGGGCGCCGTCGAGCGCGTCCTCGAGACCCAGTAGCCGAGTCATGTTGGCGTAGAACTTCGGTTCAGCTCCAGCGACGGCCATGTAGTGTCCGTCGCTGGTTCGGTAGCTGTTGTAGTGCGGAGCACCGGAATCCATGTCGTTGGTGCCCGGTACGTCGGACCATTGCCCGTCAGCCTTGCGCTGCCAGAGCCCGGACATCAACAGAAGCGCTGCATCCGTCATCGCAGCATCGATGACCTGGCCGGTCCCGGAACGGGTCCGCTCGAACAATGCGAGGCCGATACCGTAGGCGAGCATCAGTCCTCCGCCGTAGTCGGCGACCATGTTCAGTGGCGGGACGGGGTCGTGTCCCTCGCGCGCGATCGAACGGGCCGCCCCGACCATGGCCAGATAGCTCAGGTCGTGGCCGGGCTCGTGTGCGGCTGGACCGGTCTGACCCCATCCGGTCATGCGGGCATAGACGAGTGCCGTGTTGGCGGCCGTCAGCTTGTCCGGTCCGAAACCCAGCCGCTCCATCACGCCGGGACGAAATCCTTCGACCAGAACATCGGCGGACACCGCGAGCTCGTGGACGAGTGCTCGGTCCCTGTCGCTTTTGAGGTCGGCTTCGACCGTGGTGCGACCGCGCAGCGTGAACGAGGGCCGTGTGGCGGCGCTGCCCGGCCGCTCGATGCGGAATACTTCGGCACCGGCGTCGGCGAGGAGACTGCACGCGAACGGTGCGGCCCCCAGTCCTCCGAACTCGAGGACGCGGATTCCCTCGTAGGGACGAACGCTCACTGCCTGCCTCCTACGATTACGTCCGACCGGGCCGGAAGAAGCGGTAGCCCGGGATGGACGGCAGGCATCGCAACGACCGACCCGCCCTTGGCAACCGTGACGACTAGGGTTGCGAGGTCCGCTCCCGCGAAGCAGACACTTGTGACGAGAACACCTGTACCGAAATTTAATTCACGGACGACTCGGCCATCGGAATCGAGCGCGACGACATTGTCTCCGGATCCACCTGCCACCCACAGCCATCCCTGGCTGTCGAGGGCGATTCCGTCCGGGGTCCCGCCGGGGACGGCGACTTCCCAGCCGTCCCACTCGCATCGCGCTCCGTCGACGTGGTAGCGGCGCACGACGCCGCGCAGCGTTTCGGCGACATAGATCTGCGCGGGGTCGGTTCCGAAGCAGAGACCGTTCGGGAATCGGAGCCTGTCGAGTGCGGTCGTCACCGTGTTGGTGCTGGGGTCGAGAATGCGTAGGGCTCCTCGGCCATCACCTCCGTCGTCGGAGTGCCCGCAGGGGTCGGTGAACCAGATCCGCCCTGCATTGTCGATGATGCAGTCGCTCGGCGAGGATACGTCGCCTTCGTGGACGGTTGTCACCGTGCCGTCGACGATCTGCTGAATCGAGGGTGCGGCAGAGATTTCGGACTTCGACGGCATCGCCGTCCCGCCGTTCTGGGTTACCCAGATCTTGCCCTGGATGCCCACCGCCAAGCAGTTCGGTCCGCCACCGGTTTCTGCGATCGTTCGTGTGGCGTTCTCGGCGGTGAGATCGACGGCGTAGACGATTCCGCGGTTGATGCTGACAACGCCCACCTCACCGGAAGGCAGCAGCGCGGGTCCCTCGGTGAAGCCGAGACCGGAGGCCACGAGACGGGCGCCATCGGGTAGGACCAGTTTTCGCTCGGTCTGTGCTTGATTCGTCACTGGTGTTCCTTGTCGTGGTTGATGATGTCAGTCGAGGATCTCGATCCGGCTGGTCACACGGTCTGTCGAATCGGTGACCAGAGCTGTTCTGGCCGTGCACGACAGGACCATGCCTTGGTCGATAGTCAGAGGTGAGGTGTACCGGAACGACACATGCCGGATGGGTTTTTGCCGAAGCGTCCGGATCCGGTGGGTTGCGGCGATCAGTTGGAAGGGGCCGGGCACCACCAGACCCGAGTAGCCTTCCACGTCTCGTGCGTAGTTCTCGTCCCAGTGAATCCGGTGGGATGCGCGCACGAGTGCGGAGAACCGGAACAGCGTCGTCGTGTCAATGGGCAGCGCAACGCCGGACGCCGCAGGGGCAGCTGGTTGAGGCGTCGCCGTGGTGTGTGGCCCGTAGTGGTCGATGACGTCTTGCTGCTCGCGGATACAGACTCGCCCCTTCTGGGAGATCAGGTGCTCGAGCGTGGTGATGGTGAACGTGCCGCTGCGTCCCCGAACGTGTTTCGTTCCAGTTACTTGCGAAGTCCGTACAGCCGGCACACCAAGAAGCAAGTCATGGTGGAATTCGATCGAGCCGCCCCCGAGAAGGCGCCTGGTTCCCTGCTCCGGCCGTGGAAGGATGTCCGATTGAGTCGGAAGTCCAGCAGCGTCCAGCTGGGTCGGGGACGGGTGCTCGTGAAGGTACATCCAATGTCCCATCAGCGGCACCGGAGTTCCGTCCGCGGGGTAGTCCACATCCAGTCCGAAAAGCGCGACGAACTCCCGGGCCGGGGCCGCACCGAGTGTTTCGGTCCGGTCCGTGCGTGGGAGGGAGGTGACTGTGGTCATGGAACCAGCACCGCGCGTCCGACAACCGAGGACTTCTCGACGGCACGGTGAGCACCAACGACGTCGTCGAGGGTGTAGTCGGTTGTGACTGCCCGCACCTGGCCGGAGTCGAGCAGTTCCAGTGACCGTAGGAACGAGTCCGTCGATGTCGATGCGGATCCGGTGATCACCGCTTCCTTGAAGAACACGAAGGCGGGATAGACGCTGATCTTTTGGCGTTCGAGTTGGCCTGTCAACACGTAGCGACCGCGCTGTGCGAGGCCTTTGAAGCCGGTGTCGAACACCGTCGGCAGGCCGACGTTGTCGAGCACGACGTCGACGCCGCGTCCGTGGGTGAGGTCCGCGATGTGGGTGTTGGGGTTCTCGGTGGTGATGACGACATCGTGTGCTCCGTGCGCACGGAGGGCGTCGGACTTCGACGCCGAGGATGTCAGCGCGATGACGTGGGCGCCCATCGACGCTGCGACCTGCAGGGCATGGATGCCCAGTCCTCCCCCTGCGCCGGTGACGAGGACCGTTTCGCCGCTGCGAAGGTGTGCTGCACCGCGCAGGGCTTGGACGCAGCTGCCGACAGCGCACGCGGCGATGGCTGCTGCCTGTGCCGGTATGTTGTCGGGGACCTGAGCGAGGGCGTCCTGTTCGAGCACAATGAAGTCTGCGTAGCCACCGTAGACGAATGTCTTTTTCGTGCAGTCGAGTTCGCGTCCGGTTCGGCACGGACCGCACCATCCACATGTGTGGTGTTGTTTGCACGCGACCCGATCGCCTGGCTCGACGTGTGTGACCGATTCCCCGATTTCGACGACGCGGCCCGCCACCTCATGGCCCAGCACGTGAGGTAGTGAAATCTTGGTCAAACCTGCGCGGTCGGCGATGTCGTGTCCGCAAACACCGACGGCTTCGACCGCGACGAGAACCTGGGTGCCGCGGGGTGACGGGCGGTCGGTCTCGCCGAGCGCGAGTACCTCGGGTCCGCCGTACTCCGGTGTGGCTACTTGGCGCATGACTTGGCCTCCTGGATCTGAGGATCGATGAACTGCTCACCGATCAAGCGCTTGCTGACTTTGCCGGTGGAGGTGGTCGGCACTTTGTCTGCGTCGAGGAACACGAACCGCGACGGGACCTTGTACGAGGAGATGCGCTGTCGGAGCCACTGCCTCAGCTCCTCCGACAACTGCTCCGCATCTGCGTCGTGTCGCGCCGCTAGTACGATCGCGCAACACAATTGTTCGTCACCGGACACACTCGTCCAGCCGAACGCAAACGCGTCCTCCACGTCCGGATGACGAGCGACGAAATCCTCGACCTCAGCGGGCGATATCGTGATCCCGTTGACCTTGACCACTTCCTTGAGGCGTCCGGCGAAGTGCAGATGCCTATCGCTGTCAAGCCAACCGAGATCGCCGGTACGAAACCATCCGTCATCGGTGAACGATGCGGCATTGGCGTCCTCGTTGTTCAGATAGCCGGGGGTCACGATCCCCCGCAGTTCGATTTCCCCGAGCTGCTCCGGATGGCCGACCTCGATGGGTTCGCCTGTCTCGAGGTCGGTGCACCGGATCTGTTGGGTGTCGAGCACGGTTCCTTGAGTCTGGACGAGCGTGTCCACATCGTCGCCGGGCTCGGTCATCGTTGCGAGTCCATAGCATTCGGTGAGGCCATACGTACTACGCGCTCCGCGCAGGCCGAGGGTATCGATCGCGATTCGCTTGTCTTCCGCAGTCACACCGATCACGCCCTTGGTCAAGCTGGACAGATCGAAGGGTTGTGTCTGCTGCTGCTTGGCAAGGCCGCGAATGAGTGGGCCCAGTCCGTAGAACACAGTGCACTTCACCCGTTCGATGAACTGTGCCGACGAAGCCGGCTCGAATCTACGCTGGAGGCAGAGGGTGGCACGGTGGGTGAGCGCCACATGGATCACATTTGCGCAGCCGAGGCCGAAGAACAGCGGTGCAGCGAACCAGATTCTGTCTTCCTCGGTCACCCCGATCCGCGCGCCCATCGCCTGGCCGTTGCGGACGAGGCCGCCGTGTTCGAGTATGACAACCTTCGGTTCGGCACTGCTGCCACTGGTGAAGGCGTACATCGCCGTGTCGGACTCCGTGATGTGTGCCGGAGGCACCGGGTGCCCGATTGTGCGATCGAGCCCTGTGGGGAGATCAGGGCCGGCCCAGAAGAAGGTCCCGAGATAACGCCGGGACCAGTCCGGATCGACCAGGTCGGCCTCGGCGAGGATTGCCGTGTAGTCGTGGCCGTGCAGGTCGGGTTCCGAAATGAGGGCTCGCAGATGCGCTTTCGCGCTGGCGGAACGGAGTTCGGCGGCCTTGTACCAGGTGTTGAGTGGGACTGCGATCATTCCCCCGCGGGTGACAGCAAGGACTGCAGCAACCCATTTCCAGCTGTTTCCCATCAGGATTCCGACGGTGTCACCCTTGGAAAGACCCAGATGTTCCAGGTTTGCCTGTAGCCGAGTGCAGTAGTCGTACATCTCGCGTGCCGTGACCGCACGGACGTCGTCGATCACGATCGGGTGGTCTGGGGACTGAGTCGCGTAGGCCTCGAACGCCGATGGCACTGTCGATACAGCGACCGTCGTAGAGGCCGGTACAGGTTCGTTCATCACACTGCCTCACATACTATTTTCTATAGATAATAGCCGTCGGTGGATTGTTTTCCAACCACCTCATCGCTTGGCGCCCAGGGTGTCGCCCGAGACCGTTTTCTCGGCGATGCCGCGCTGAGCCACCTTTGCCTGCCTCCGAGCCACGGAGTCCTGCGCCGTCAAGAGGTAGGCCGCCCCTGCGCCCAACGACGCCATGATGAAGATGTAGATCGAAAGCGCCAGGTTGGAGCCGGTGGCGGTCAACAAAGCCTGAGCGACCACTGGCGCGGTTCCGCCCACGACCGCGGTGGGAAGCGCGTGACTCAGAGCGGTGCCGGTGTAGCGAGCCAACGGCGGGAACTGACGTCCATAGACGACCGCCTGCGGTGCCTGAATGAGGGCATGAGACAAAGCGAGGTACATGGCGAGGCCGACGAAGACTCCGATGACGCCGAGGCCGAGGAGCCAGAAGAACGGGAACGACAGCAGCACGCCGAACACGAAGCCGGTGACGAGTACGATCCGAGGACTCCATCGGTCCGCGCACCACCCCGCGACTGGAATCGCGACGGAGTAGACGACGGCGGCGAGCGTCAACGCATCGAGAACCGATGTGCGGTTATACCCCAGAGACGTGGTCGCGTAGGCGATTCCGTACGTGGTGATCGTGAAGTACACGACCACGCCGCCGCCGGTGACGAAGAACCCGAGCACGATCGGCTTCCAGTAGGAGGTCAACGTCTTCGCCAGCGACAGTTGCGCCTCCGGTGCCGTCTGCGCCTTGGCTTCGGTGTACTCGGCGCTGTCCTCGATGTTGCGGCGAATCCAGAAGGTGAACAGGAACATCACGAAGCCCAGCAGGAATGGCAGTCGCCACCCCCAGGTGATGAAGTGTTCGCCGGTGAACTTCGATGCCAATGTGGTGGCCAGGGAGGAGAGCACCAGGCCCAGCGAGCCGATCTGAACCATGCTGGCCATGAAGTTCTCGCGACCGGGTTTCGAATTCTCGATCAACACCAGCGAGGCGCCCGCCCACTCGCCGCCCAAGGACAGACCCTGGAGAAACCGCATCGCCACCAACAGCAACGGTGCTGCGATTCCGATCATCTCGTAGGTGGGCATCAGGCCAATGGCCAGTGTGGAGAACCCCATCAAGGTCAGGGAGATCATCAGGGTCCGCTTACGCCCGAGGCGGTCCCCCATCCGCCCGAAGACCAGGCTGCCGATCGGCCTGGCGATGAACCCGAACGCGAAGGTTGCGAACGCGGCCAATGTTCCTGCAGCCGAACTGAAGGACGGGAAGAACACCTTGTTGAACACCAGCGCGGCCATCGTCCCGTACAGCAGGAAGTCGTAGTACTCGATGGTGGAGGTGGATATCCCCGCGATGATCAGTCGACGTTGACTTGGGGGTCGGGAAACTGTATTGCTCGCCATTTCACACTCTCTTCCGAATTTTCTATAGAAAAGAGTTTATATGTGGTGATCGGCGTCACGTCAAGAGCTCGTGGTCGCTGCTACCGCCACAACTACTGCTGTGGCCTAGCGGCCTCGCATCGCGACCGGCCCCAGCATCGATCAGTCAAACGGGTTGCGTCATTGGTCCCGCAACTGGAGTGACCAGCGACTATGCCTATTCGGTCGACTCCAGCGCTGCGACTCCCAGTTCGACAGCAGTGTTCGCAAACACCGCCGTCAGAGCCAGTGCGGCCGCCGCCTGACGGCGCGTGGCGCCGTACTGCAGTGCGTTCTCCACGTGAAGTGCAGCACCTTGTGAGAACAGGTGAGTCGTGGACATGTCGGCCACCGCAAGCGCCAACTCGCGCCATTTCGGTTCGAGTTCGCTGTGCTCCCACACCGCACGCCCGAGCCGGCGGTAGGCGTCGAAGAACCCGGGCAACTCCTCGGCGAGCATGCCGTGCACGCCCGGAAATTTGTTTTCGAACGGGCGCCAATACACGCCCTTGGTGGCTGCAGGGACCTCGTACGAGTTGACGTCATACACGAGAGGGAGCCCCTCTGTCACGCCGTGGAGCGCCACGAACGGTAGAAGCAGTAGCACGTCGAGGACTTCACGGCGGGAGGCGCCGGCATCCAACGCTCGCCTCACTCGAAGTTCGACGCCACGCTGGTCGCGGACGGTGACCGAGGCATCATGTGCCAAGAGCAGCAATTCGCGGATGTGCGGGGGCAACTCGTCCGAGTCGTAAGCGGCCTCGAGAAATCTCGAGAAGGCGTCCGCGAACGTAGGATCCAGCGCCATCAATTGTTCCCACTGCGCCGTAACGGACCCGAATACCTTCGATACCCGCGAGGAAACCCTGGTCTCGCGGCCCTCGTCGGCGGTCTCGGCTCTTGTCATCGTGTGGTCCTCTCGGTTCGAATGCAGTGCCTGCCTCAGGTCAGCCGCGCTCGCGGAGGGGCGGTGGATGGCTTTCTGCGGGTGTGGCGCAGTGTTGGCCTGGCAGGCAGGAGTAGTCGGACTTGGCTAGATCAGGCCCCTACCGCTACTCTATTATCTATAGAAAGTGATAGCCAAGGCGTAGGTATGGTTCTAAATGGATCTGTCTGCGCCCAGGGAGCGCGGACAGTCGCCGCCCTCCGACAATGGAGAGGACATGAAATGCCCAAGGCCTTTGTCGGACGTGCGCAGCTATCAACCGAAGTCGAATCCTATGTGCGAGAACAGATTCTTACGGGCGAGTTCCCCGCGGGATCTCGAGTACGTGCCGAGAACCTCGCCGAGGATCTCGGTGTCAGCCCGACTCCAGTCAGAGAGGCCCTGCAGGCGCTACGTGGCCAGGGATTCTTGAGTCTCGAGCCCCGGAAAGGTTTCCGCGTTCTGGCGCTCAGCGATCAAGACATCGAAGACGTCTTCCTCGCCCAAGCGTTCCTGGCAGGACAACTGGCGCGTCGCGCCGCCACGAACCTCTCCGACGACCAGCTCGACAATCTGACACAGATGCACGACGAGATCGATCAGGCAGCTGCGCGGAGAGACAGTGAGACCGTCCAAGATCTCAACGACAGCTTTCATCGAATCATCAACAAGAGCGCGGGTTCCCCGAAGCTGAGACTGCTGCTGAGCAATACACTGTTCTACGTACCGAGCCGGTTCTTTGCCACGAATCATCAGTACCCGTCATCGGACCATCGCCGGGAAGTCCTGAGCGCGCTACGTCGCCGCGATCCGGACGCAGCGGAGCAATCGATGTCCCACCTAATCTCCCATTCCGGCCACCAGCTACGTGAATTTCTCGGTAACCGAGGAATCGAAGATGCCAGTTAGTCGTCCATTCTTTCGTCCGGTGATGATTTGCGTTCGGGGCGTCAATCGGGACACTCTGGACAATCGGGATCACCTGTCGGCTAACTCCCGCTCCGACCTGGCCACCGCGATGTCCCCGGATCAGTATGGGGGACGAGCCAAGTCTGGCCCGGCCAGAACAACCGTCAACGACCTCCGGGGCTACTCCTTACCTGGTTGCGACGTTCCAGGCTCGAGGTGATCGACCAGGCGCGAATGGTCGGAGCGGTTTGATAGGTGCGGCGGTCGGTTGCGTGCGTCGCGGCGGAAGTTGTCATTCTCGATGGTCAGTACGTGCAACGCGCGAGCGAACGTTTCGCTGGTCAGGCGGTAGCGGTCTCGTTCGCGTCTCGCAGCGACTGGTTGGTCTTCAGGGCGGCGATCTGCTCACGAAGCTTGACCTCGTTGTCGGGGACGCCGGCGCGGGTTCGTCGCTGCGCGTAGAAGAGATCCTTGAGGTCGGTATGCTTGTGGGTCAGCTTGTTTCGCTTCACTCCAGCTTCTTGCGCGAGGCTGACGATGTCGAGCTTGCCCGACGAGCGCAGCGGTGTCCCGCGAACAATCGCTGCATGGCCGCGGTGATGGCACGCCGGTCGTCCTCATCGGTCAACGTCGGTCTCCTCGCGGCTGGTGATGCGGGTTCGCTCATGCTGCTCGACGAGCGTGTCCAGGTGGGCTACGCGTTGACCGAGGCGTTCACGCAGCGGCATCGGGGTGGCCGGCTCGACGACTTCTTTGCGGAGCCGGGCGATCTCGCTGCGCAGTGCAGCGATGTGGGTGTCGGTGCGCGCGATGTTCGCGCAGGCCGGATCGCACCGGTCGACCGCGGGGGATTTCGACCGGCCGGGTGGGTGGGTGCGGTCGGGGCGGCAGAGCGCTTTGGCTGGATCGTAGTTGCAGGTGAGGAACGCTTTCCGGGTTGTCGTAGACGTGGAATTGGGGGACGGCGAGCAGTGCGGTCGCCTGATTGGGTGTCAGGTACATGCCCTCGAATCGGAGCTGTGCTCCGGTGGCGGCGCTGATCAGGCGGCGGGCGGCGGGTCCGGAGACGTGTTCGCCGCGGTGGAGGCGATCGGCGACGGTGTCGAGGTAGTCGGCCATGGCTCGTGCGGTTTCGATGTCGAGGATCCGGCGTGGTCCGTCGCGGGCTTGTCCGGCGTAGCCGTCGGTGACCGAGGAGGCGCGCAGGTGCCCGTACTGCAGCGCGAGCCGCGACGCGGCCGCCGGGCAGGCGGGCGATGTGCCAGGCGAGGGTTCGCCGGAAGCGGTTGTCCTGAACCCGGCCGGCCGGATCGTCGGGGATGGTTTCGTCGGGCCGCGTAGTCGTTCAGCCATGCGGTGAAGGCCGCGATCCGACCGTTGGCGCCCTGACAGGTCAGGGCCTCTCCACGCCGCTTACGGGAGCCCGATGTGGTCGAGGCCCAGGCAGTTTTCACGGGGAACAACAACGGCCCGTCCGCCATTCGCTCGAGCACGCGTACCGCGCGGACCACCGGCGCGATTGCGGTCCAGGGCGTGTCCCGGGGAAGCCCACCGACCACATGCTTGCCGTCGCCGTCGCGGGCGTCCTTGAAGTAGTTGCCGTGGATTTGGTAGCCGTGGGGGTGCGGGTCGTCGGTCCCGGGTTCTGGGCAACACCCGACCCGCAGCTCGAGCGCTTCGTCGGGTCTCATCCCGGTCAGGTACAAGATGACGATCAGGCAGGCCGTCGACAGTCGGTGCATGAGCTGCGGGGCCTCATGGAAGGTGATGTGCTCGAGCCACGCTCGCCCGCCCAGGCGCCCCCGGATGGGGCTGCCGAGCGGTGACTCGGCCGCCACGGGCAGGTGCGGTCCGTAGGCCCGGACGGCGTGGCTGGCCTGCTCCTTGCTGGCGTTCGCGCGGCCCGCGAGGTAGGAGATCGCGAGCATCGGGCGTCCGTTGTGGATGCGACCGGGCAGTGGCCGGTTCTCGGCGGCGAACTGTTCGACCAGCTTCCGCATGGCCGCGGACGCCGCGGGGTTGGCGTGCGGCCGGATCCGGGCGGTCAGCGTGTGGTGTTCCTGCCAGGCGGTGAGGGTGTCGTCGGCGAAGTCGTCGACGAACCGCATCGCCCAGATCAGCAGCGGCGACATCACCGCCGCCGGGTGTATCGGGGAGGTGCCGTTCTCGTTGGCGGACTCGGTCCGCGGCAGGTAGTCCCGCATGCATTCGGCCTGCCAGGGCGGCATCGGAATGCGGTCGCCGGGCGGCAGGTGCGGCGCGAATCCCCACAGCAGGCTGACGGCGGCGAGGCGATTGACCGCCGTCGTCGTGGAGATCCCGCGACGGCCGACCTCGACGGCGTAGTCGGCGAGGTCGTCGACGGTCAGTGCATCGAGTTGGGTGATATTGCGGGTGAGCAGCCACTGCGCGAGTTGGCACCAATTGGCCGACGACGTTGCGCATCGAGGCCGGGTGCGGCCACTTGCGTCTGCGGGCGGTGCGACTGCCCAGTAGCGCGTCGGGGGTCGGTAGGTTGACCAACGCCCACCCGGCGCGTCGGAACGCCGGCCGCAGCGGCAGCGGAAACAGCTGCCAGTTCAGGCAATCGTGCACCTGGTGGTCGTTGGTGTTCAGCGGGGACAGATCCCACCGCAGGTGCTGGCCACCGCTGGGGTTGGAGGCGGGCGCGGTGCTCATGCGTCGAATGTCCTGCGGAGCAGCCGGTCGATGGTCGTGCGGTCCGCATCGGTGATCCGGGTGCGAGCGTCGGATCGTTCGCCCGCGGTGGTGTGGGTGTCCAACAGCGCAGAAACCCGCTGAAAGTGCTGCTGCCACTGCCGCTCCCACACGGTGGTGTCCAGGACGGCGTGCAGTTCGGTCAACCCGTCGTGCAGGTGGACCAGCCGCGGCAGGTGTCGTCGGGGTGGCGACCGCGTTCGGGCAGGCCAAGCACAGCAGGAACGACGCGGTGCACGGCAGGCCCGGGTCGTTGTGCGGGCTGTGGGTGAAATCGGCGCAGGCCGCGGGGGCCGTGTCGAGGTCCCCGCGTGCGATGGCCGCGGCGAGTTCGGGATCGTCGGACAACTCGACCAAGGTTTCGGCGTCGCCGCCGAGGACCAGCCGCATCGCACCGACGAGGTGGGCGTGCTCGGCGGCGTCGGTGAGTCCTCGCGCGATCGTCTCCCTCGCTGCCTCTCGGCCGGACGGATCCCGCAGCATGTAGACCGTGTCGTGGACCTCGTGGGTGTTTTGGGCCGGTTCCTTGCGGATCAGCACCTGCAGGTGCGCCGCAGCCGGCGCAGGCTCACCGATTCGTTCCCGACCGTCAGACTCTTGGCGATGCCGAACCCGAATTCCTGCCCGCAGCGAGACGGACACGCGGTGCGGTAGACCAACAGCCGATCAGTCGGTCGGCCCCGTACCGCCAGGGTCTCCCTGGCCGGTTCGGTGGCCTCGATGACCTGGCGCAGCAGCCGTCCCGCACTGCCCGGGTCGTTGTCGACGAGGTTCGTGCTGGTGTGCCGCAGCCGCACCGGTCGGCGCGGCTTGTCGAGGTGCACGGTGAAGACGTCAACGTTGTCGGCGACGGCCGGTCGTGCTCCGGGATCCGCATCCGATGCAACACGGACTTGTTCCACGACTCGCTGGCCACCAGCAGGACCGCCGCCGCGAACACTTCACCGCGGCTCAGGAACAGCCGGCCCCAGGTCTTCTCCGGTGCCAGCCCGCCGAGGGCGGACAGATGCCGGCGCGACGGCCGTCGCCCGCAGTCTGGCCGGGCCGCGAGCAATGGCACCTCACCCGTGCGGGCCACACAGTCCAGCACCTCACCGAGCAACCATTCGCTGCTCGCCGCCCGGAACTCGCCGGCCCGCCAGCGACGGAGATGTTCGCGGTTGTCCCGGATCCTGATCAGGGCGCTGTTGAACACGGCCCCCGCGGCTGAGCGGATGCGCAGAAACTCTTGGTAGGTGTAGGCGCTCTCCGTCGACGCCGGCGCGGGGACGACGCGCCGATCGACGATCTCGAGGGTCTCGGATGGAAGCTCGCGCACCTGGGCCAGAAGCGCTCGGAGCGCGACCAGGTGGTGGCGAGTTCCGGCGGTCGGGGGAAGCGACATCCGCCAGGAAATCCACACGGCGGGCGTGATCTGCGCCATCGAATCCGGCGGCCGCTCCAAGGTGGCCAACCCGCGCAGCAACAACCGAGCACTCTGATAGCCGCAGTAGCAGGTGACCCACGCACGCCACCCGCCTGCCGGCCCGATCTGGCGGTCGAGCGCCGCCGCGAACTGTTGCCGCAGCTGCATGCCGCCGGGCAGCGGTGTGAAGTCGAAAGCGCCTTCGGCAACTCCATTTTCGGACCAAAGGTCACCACCAGGCCGGTGCTGTCCAACGAGGCCGGACGTCGATACTCCGCGGCGGGCAGGCGCACCGTGTGTGTCGCCACCGGGCTACGCTCCACCGCGCCGGTGACCACCGCCCAGTCGAACAGCAATTTGAACGCGGCCAACTCCCGAGCCCACTTGGCTCCACAGACCCGCCGCGGGTTGTCCGTCGACCGGCGTCGCCACGCCTCGTAGTCACCGATGTCGTCGTAATTAGCTTGATCCCAGTACCTTCCGCGCCGCCACAGGAAGCTGAAGAACAGGCGGTAATCCTTCACATACGACTGCCGGGTTCCCTCGGCGAGAAACGCGAACCTCGACCGACGGAAGAACCTCGCCAGTCGCGGATCGATCCGACCGACCGGGTCGATCAGGATAGGCGTGGCCTCGTCGATGCCCAGCGCCCGCTCGCGGGCATCGATGTCCACCCACCGGTCCAGCGCATCGTCGAACCCTACGGGCACCTCGACATCACGAGTAGTCCAGTACAACATCCACTCACCGCCGTCGAACCAGTCCGAAGTACATCCGGAAACCGCGTCCACAGTGGGCACCCTGCGAACGTAACTCCGTCACGGCCGATACTGCCTGCAACTCGCCCAGACCGTCGAGGGAACTGCTGCTCGCCGCCTGTCACAACCTCCGCAAGCTCCACGGCGTAGTCGGTGTCCACGGCCTCGCGGCCCTCGCCGCGAGCTGACCTCCCGGTCAGCCGCCACCCGCTCGGTACGGACACCCGCGCAACCTGCGCTCATCCCGAACCAATCTGCCCACCCACTGCCGGCCCAATCGACTCCGGCGCACCCTGGCAACGATCCCGATTGGCAATACAGACCCACGCTCCTAGCCCGCTCCTAGCCCGCTCTCCGGCCAGATCCTCGAACAGTGTCGGGTCGTGGGCGGAGAAGACGCGCACCCGCGGCGCCACCTGATTGTTCAGTTCTCGTAGCCGGCGATGATTGCCGCGGATCTTCGAACGGTCCACCGCGATCAGCTCTTCCATCACCCGCAGGGCGCGACCCTCGGTTCCCGGCGACACCTGTCCGGGGGCGGCGACGGTGCTGCGGTGGTAGAAGGCGTCGCCCGCGTGCAGCAGCCAGCCCTTCTCGCCGGTGTCGACGGCCACCGCCGCGTGACCGCGGGTGTGGCCGGGCATCGGGACGAGCACGATGCGGTCGCCGACACCGGCGATCGGGTAGGTGTCGGAGAACCCGAGCACGGATTCGCCCGGCCCCGAATAGGTGTGCAGCGTGGGTTCGGGGGTGAGCTGGGCGGGACGGTACCGGACCTTCTCCCGGAACGACGAACGTCCCTCCGACGCCGTTCGTTCCGCGGCGGTGGTGTGCAGGGTGGCGTTCGGGAAGTCGGCGACGCCGCCGATGTGGTCGAAGTCGAGATGGGTCGCGACGATGTGGGTCACGTCCGCAGGATTCAGGCCCAGCTTCTCGAGCCGGCGGACCGCCGTCTCCGACTCCCGGAACCGGGCGCCCATCAGGTTCGCGTACCGGCCGACGCGTCCGGTGGGATCGGCCACGTCCGCCAGCCCGAAGCCGGAGTCGACCAGCACGATGCCCGCGTCGGTTTCACACGCCAGCACATGGCACACCAACCGCCCGATGAGCGCCGAGGAGAACGAGCCGCAATTGAGGTGGTGTACCCGCATGGGGGCTCACGCTAGCCGAGTCGGTGTTCGCGGGGCGCCGATTACACCGCGACCGGTGACGACGCCTGTGCCCAGAACCGTTTCGGTATTCGTCCGGCATTGCGGGCGCGGCGCCCGGCCGTGACTGCTCCGGCCATCGCCGCGGCCATCAGCGGAGGGTCCGCGGCTCTCGTCACCGCCGTGGCGAGCAGTACGGCGTCGCAGCCGAGTTCCATCGCCAGTGCTGCGTCGCTCGCGGTGCCGATCCCGGCGTCGAGAATGACCGGGACGTCGGTGCGCGCGACGATCATCTCGATGTTGCGGGGGTTCGAGATGCCGAGCCCGGTGCCGATCGGCGACCCGAGTGGCATCACGGCGGCGCACCCGGCATCGACCAGGCGCTGCGCGAGAACGGGGTCGTCGTTGGTGTACGGCAGCACGACGAAGCCGTCGTCCACGAGTTGTTCGGCCGCCGCGACGAGTTCGATCCCGTCGGGCAGGAGCGTGCGCTCGTCGGCGATCACTTCGAGCTTGACCCAGTTGGTACCCAGGGCCTCGCGGGCCAGGCGCGCGGTCAGCACGGCCTCCGTGGCGCCCCGGCAGCCGGCTGTGTTCGGCAACAACGCGATACCCAGTCGATCCAGCAGTTCGAGCAGCCCGGTCCTCCCTGCGGCGTCCACTCGGCGCATCGCCACCGTCGTCAGTTCGGTGCCGGAGGCGACGAGTGCGTCTTCCAGCACCGAGAGGTTGGCCGCGCCGCCTGTGCCCATGACGAGGCGGGACGAGAAGTCCCGGCCCGCGATCGTGAGTGCGTCGGTGTCAATGCTCATGGGTACCTCTCCGGTCGAGATTTCAGCGAGCACTCGAACCCTACGATCGAATCGTCTCCGACGTCAGAACCACTTGTGCGCTACGTCATAGGTCCAGATTGGACCCCTGTCCCACCGTCTTTCTGGACCTTCTGGACCCGTACCAGATGCCCCAGAGTTGTCAGTGCGATGAGCCCCGTGGACAACGCCACGGCGTCACGATCGGAGTAGAGATGAACACCATGGTCGCGAGCAGGAACCGCACCGCGAGGTCGAGGGAGGAGGAGCGCCTGGCAACGGAACTGGAGGACGCTCGGCGCCGCATCATCGAACTCATGGGCCAGTTGGCCGAAACGGTCCGCAGCCGTGACGCTTTGAGCGACCGCATGCAGGTGATGGCATGGAACGCCCGGTGGGGGCGCGAGCACAACGGATTCGGGGTGCTGTGACCCGAGTTCGGGTGTCACAGCCACGTGGTCGGGCGGATCAGATTGGCGAGATCCACCAGCGTGTACCGGTGCCGGCGCTCGGGTGCCTTGCGGGCGAGGGCCCGGAGCGCCGACTCCGCCCCGGCGCGCAGACCGCGTTCGGTGAACGGCACGCTGAGGATCCTCGTCGTCTCGGGGATGCCGCCGGCGTGCAGCCAGTCCACGGCCACGCCGAGGACGAGCACCCGGGTCTGGAGTGCCCGACGCTCGTCGTGGGCAAGCAGTTCGACTCGCCGGGCGGCCTCCTGCAGATCCCGTTCACTCACCTCGGCGAGGGGCCGATCGTGGACGAGCATCAGCACACTCGTCAACCGGGCCTCGGCATAGTGCCGTGATGTCGGCGGCACCTCGTCGAGCGCCTCCACCGCGGCTGCCCGGTCGTCGCGGTGCTCGAGTTGCCGCGACAGTCCGAACGCCGCACTGACCGCGCCGTGATCCGTGCGCCACACTGTGCAGTAATACTTTTCGGCGGTCCGGCGCCACCGCTCGATGTCCTCGCCGGAGCGGTATTCGCACCACATCTCGGCCGTCGCGGCGAGGGCGAGCTTCGGAGCCTCCTCGCCCGGTAGCGCGGTCAGGACGGAATCGAATCGGGTGAACGCCGCCTCGAAGTCGCCGCCCACCAGCGCGCACAGTCCCGTGTGCCAGTCGACGCGCCACGTGTCCTCGCGTTGGTGGTCGAGGGATTCGAGAATGGTGGCGGCATCACGGGGCTGCCCGAGATCGAGGTGTGCGCGCACTTCGGCGAGCGGGATCTCGATGCTCGTGGACGCCACGCCGTCGTCCGCCGCCTCCTTCGCCCGGTGCAGTGAATCGAGGAGTTCCCTCGGCCGGCTGTGGACGACGGAAAGCAGCGGGGCCGCCGGATCGTCCGGGTCCACCAACGGAATCGGCAGCGCCCGAACGATACTCATCACGCTGATCCGCTCGTCCCGGCGATGCCCGTCGACGTAGACGTCGGTGCGGCTGATCGTGAGGTCGGTCCCGAACGTCGTGCGCTGCGGGCTGAACCGGTGGGACAGCCCCGGATGCGGGTGGCCGGTCTGCTGGGCCCGCACCTCGCGCAGAACACCCTCGAGTTGCGTCGACATCTCCTCGGCCGACGCGAAGCGCCGGGCCGGATCGGGGTGGATGGCCCGGAGCAGCAGCCGGTGGTAGAACTCGTACTCCGCCAGCAGCGGCGCCTCCTCGGGTGTCGGCAGGCCGTCGACGTAACAGCCCCCGGCGGTCGGCATGTCGAGGGTCAGCACGGCCAGCGTGCGCCCGACGGTGTAGATGTCGGAGGCGACGGTGGGACCGGTGGTGGCGATCTCGGGAGCTTGGTAACCCTGTGTGCCGTAGATGTATCCGTGATCGCCGATCCTGGCGACCGCGCCCATGTCGATGAGCTTGAGCTGGTCGTAGTCGTCGCCGATCATGATGTTCTCGGGTTTGAGGTCGTTGTACACCAACCCGATCGAGTGCAGGTATCCGAGCGCGGGCGTGACCTCGAGGAGGTAACGGATGGCGTGCTCCACCGGCAGCATCGGCTTCGGGTCGTCGGGTCCGGCGTCCTCCTTCAGCTCGGTGAGCACGTCGCGCAGGGTTCTGCCCCGGACGTACTCCATCACGATGTAGCCGATGGGATTGCCGTCCATCCCGGGGTGTTCGACGAAGTTGTAGATCTTGACGATGCTCGGATGCGTCACCTCGGCGAGGAACCGGCGCTCGGCGAGTGCCACCTCCTGGGCCACGGGGTCGCCCGAGTGCAGCAGGCCCTTGAGGACCACCCAGCGGTCGCTGACGTTGTGGTCGAGCGCGAGGTAGATCCAGCCGACTCCCCCGTGGGCGAGGCATCCCAGGACCTCGTACTGACCCGCGACCAGTTCGCCCGCCTCGAGTTGCGGCGCGAACGAGAAGACGGTGCCGCAGTGGGTGCACACCCCCTCCGTGTCGCCCGGCCGCGCGGCGGTGGAACGTCCGACGGGGCGCTTGCATCGGTCGCAGTAGCGTTTGTGCTCCGCCAGAACGGGATTGGTCAGGAGCATCGACAGGTCGGAGGTGTGGACGGCGTCCGGCACCGTGCGTGACGAGGGGACGTCCTCATCCTCGTCGTCCGCGAACGGATCGAACCGCACACCCCGGGTGGATTCCGGCTCGTCCATCGGTGTTCGCCTGGTTTCGTCGCTCACGTCGGTGTCACCTCAGTCCCGGTACGTGGGGGCAGGGGGTCCGGCGGCGGGCCCGAGAACCGTCAGCCAGTTGTCGTAGAGCCTCGTCCAGGTTCCGTCCGCACGCATCCGATCCAGTGTGCCGTTCACGAAGCGCACCAGATCGTCGTTGCTCTTGTTGACCCCGATGCCGTACGGCTCCGACTCGAGCGGCGAGCCGACGATCTCCAGATTCGGATCCTGGGCGGCGAGCCCGGCGAGGATGGAGTCGTCGGTGCTCGCGGCGTCGGCCTGCCGCTGCTGGAGGACCACGAGGCAGTCGTCCCAGTCGGGTACCGCCACGATCGTGGCCTCGGGCTGCACTCGGCGAACCGTGTCCAGCGAGGTGGTGTCGCCGACGGAACAGACACGTTTCCCCGCCAGGTCCTCCGGACCGGAGATGCCGGAGCCCTTCGGCACCAGCAGACGCTGATAGGCCTGGAAGTACACGGTGGAGAAGGCGACCCGCTCGGACCGTTCACACGTGATCGACGTGCTCTTGACCACGAGATCCACGTCCTCGTTCTCGAGTGCCTCGAAACGGTCCCCGGACGTGAGCAGGCGGAATTCGACCCGGGAGGGGTCGCCGAACAGGTCTCGCGCGACCTCTCCCGCGACGTCGACGTCGAATCCCATCAGCATGCCGGTGGTCGGATCCCGGAAACTGAAGAGGTTGGTGTTCTGATCGATTCCGACGACCAGTCGGCCACGGGCGGTGATCTCGGCCAGCGAGCTTCCCGGCGCCCGGACGTCCGGTGTGACGGCGGGGCGGAGACTCGCGAGCGCGCCGCAGGAGTCGGGTGCGGGTGGCTCCTCGGGCACGTCGCCGGTCGGCAGAAGGATCTGCGACCCACTCGTCAGCGGCACGTCCGAGTAGTCGCCCTGGACAGTGGGAGTGAGGGGCTGCGGGGTTGCGCATCCGGCCGCGAGGACGGCGACCACGGCAGCGGAGAGTAGGAGGGCGCGCGGCCGCGTCCGCCGTCTCGGTCGACTCACCCGCGTCATCAGTGGTACTCGTTCAGTCTGGGCCAGATCCCCCCACCGACGGCGAACCCGCAGAGCACGCCGATCACCATGCTACCCACCGCGAGCAGCGACAACGAGCGATATGCGTCGGCCATCCCGTGGAGTTCCTCGCTGCGGAATCGGTCGATGCCGTCCTGCAACGACTCGTCGAGCGCCGCGAAGGTGGCGGGGGACGCCGAGTCCGCGGGGCCGATCGCGATGGCCTTCGCCCCCGGGTAGTCCCCCATGTCGAGCTTCTCCTGCAGCATGGTGTGTGCGCGCCGCCAGTCGGCGAGTGCGGTCACGGCGGCGTCGATCGGCGGTGTCGTCGCCGGACCGTGATCGCCGTCCTGCAGCCCTTCGAGGATGTCGGCGAGTTCGGCCGACCGCCGAGCGTAGTCGATCTCGGACTGTTCGTCGGAGCCGCGCTGCAGCAGCGCGAGGGTCTCGTCCGCCCGGGCCTGCTGGGCGAGGATCCGCGCCTGGGTGATGGTGCCGAGTGGTTGCGCCCCTTCGGTTCTGGCCCGGTCCGTGGCTGCGGTGGAGACCAGGGTGGCGGCGGCCAGCCAGATCAGGAGGGAGGCGGCGAGGAAGGACGCGAGGACGAGTCCGGGATTGACGCGGCGTTTGCTCTTGCGCGCCAGATACACCTGAGCGACGACGAGCGCGACGAGCAGGGCGACGGCGACGGCGAACGCGGCTCTCGGGAGCCGCCCGGTGAGGACCTGGGTGTCGGCGACGGACCTCGACTGTTCCGAGTAGAGACTCTCGGCTGCGGGCAGGATTGTGTCCTGCATCATCGTGGAGGCGTCGCTGAGATAGGCGACGCCGACCGGGTTGCCCGACCGATTGTTGGCGCGGGCGGTGGCGATCAGGCTGGTGTAGTCGGCGAGGTTCCGCGACACCTCGGACAGCAGCGCGAGGGCCGCGGCGTCTGTCGAGGCAACGCCGTTCGACGCGGTGACCAGCGCGTTCGACGCGTCCCCGATCGCCTGGTTGTACCGATTGCGGACGGCGATCGGCTCGACACCGCCCGAGATGAAGGACGTGGCGGCCGCGGCGTCGGCGATGGACAGGGAACTGTAGAGCCGTTCGGCCGCGTAGGTGAGGGGTTCGGTGTGCGTCCGCAGGGTCTCGATGCGCTGTTGCCGGGCACCGATCGCCGCCGACGTGATCGCCCCGGTCATGAGCGCGGCGGTCACGAGGGCGATCCCCAGCACGGACAGTCGTCCCGGGGTCGAGACGAGGAATTCCCGCCACGGCCGGCGCCGGGATTCGGGCTCGACGAGCAGGGACTCGTCCAGCGAGTGTTCTTCGGTGACGGCGTCGTCTCCGCGGTGGAACACGGTGTCCTCCTCCGCCGAGGTCTTCTGCAAGTGTGCCCCGATTGCCGGCGGGTCGTGCCGGAAAAGCCGATGTCGCATCGGACCCACAGAGAAGGACAGGGACCGCTGGTGCGGTCCCTGTCCTTCGGTACGGCGGGTGCGTCAGGGTTGCTCGTGGGTGACGACTCCGACGAGTTGCTCCGCGTCGGCACCGTCGGCAGGCGATTCCGCCGGCGGCGTGACGGTGTCGAGGCGTTCGGCGCTGGTGCGACTGCGCCGGCGGAACTCGTACCCGATCAGGATGAAGGCGAGAGTCACCACACTCAGCCAGAACTGCGAACGGGTGGTGGGGAGCACGGCCATGGCGGCGATCACGGCCCCCATCAGGGCGATGGTCGCGTAGCTGAGCCAGGGGAACAGCCACATCTTCAGGCTGAGGGCCTCGGGATCTCGAGCCTCCAGTTTCCTGCGGAGCGCGACCTGGGAGATCGCGATCATGAGGTAGACGAAGAGCGCCACGGCGCCGTACGAGTTGACCAGGAACGAGAACACGAGGTCCGGGGAGACGAACGCCGCGATCACCGACGCGTAGCCGATCACCGTTCCGGCGAGGATCGCGCGCCTCGGCACGCCACCGCCGGACAGGCGGGTGAACATGTGCGGGGCATCGCCGTTGCGGGTGAGTGCGAAGAGCATCCGCGAGGAGGTGTACAGCGCCGAGTTCAGGCAGGACAGCACCGCGGTGAGGATGACGACGTTCATGATCGTGGCGACACCGGGAATGTGCAGGGCGGAGAGCGCTGCCGCGTAGGGGCTGACTCCGACGGCCTCCGTGCTCCACGGCACCACCGCGACGACCACGAAGATGGAACCGACGTAGAAGGTGATGATCCGGACCACGATGGAGCGCATCGCCCGGGCGACCGCCTTCTTGGGTTCTGCGGACTCGGCGGCCGCGATGGTCACGATCTCGGCACCGGTGAAAAAGGCCACGCAGGGGACGACCGCGGCGAGCACCGCGCCCCAGCCGAGCGGAGCGAATCCGCCGTGGCTGACGAGGTTCGCCACGCCGGGGGTCGAATCCGGCCACAGTCCGGTGATCCACAGTGCGCCCAACCCGAGGAAGAGGACGATCGCGATCACCTTGATCGACGAGAACCAGTACTCGAATTCTCCGAACGAACGCGCTGATACGAGATTGGTGCAGGTCAGGATCACGAGAAGGCCGAGGCTGAGAATCCACAGGGGCGCGGACGGGAGGTAGAGCTGGAGTATTCGGCCGCCGGCGATGGCTTCGACCGCGACGACGATGACGAAGAAGTACCAGTACATCCAGCCGACCGAGAAGCCGGCGCGATTGCCGAGCGCTTCCCTGGCGTACACGTAGAACGATCCGACCACCGGCCGGGCCACCGCCATCTCCGCCAGCATCCGCATGATCAGGAGTGTGATGACCCCCGCGATGAGAAACGACACGATCGCCGCCGGGCCTGCGCTCTCGATGACGACGCCGCTGCCGACGAACAATCCGGCACCGATCACGCCGCCCAGGGCGATGAGGTTCATGTGCCGTTTCTTCAGGCCCTTTCCGAGGCCGGAGTCCTGGGATTGGACCGGGGGTGGTGTTGAAGTCACGTTTTCCTCCACTGTGCGCTGACCGGAATCGTCAGGTCGCCATCGCGATCCGGGGTCGGATCGTCGGCGGTTGGAACGGAGAACAGTGCCGGCGGAGATACGGGAGACGATCCACCGCGAACTGAACTGTTGATGTGATGCACAACACTGTATGGAGGGTCCGGTGGGCAGCACAGGGCCAGTTCCACGGCACGTCTGAGGACCAGTTCGTTGCCACTGGTCACAGGGTAGGGGTGTTCGCACGGCCTCGAGGGTGCGTACCGGCGCCGGGGGATCCAGATGTGCCGGGAAACCGTGCGGCCAGGCCATGCGAACGCGCTCCTTCTGGTGATGATCGCTGTCCTCCCAGTTCAGAGGCTTTCCCGGTCGTCGGTTCCGCGGTCGAACTGGTCCCATCGCTTGCGCGGCAACTGGCTCTGGGCGAGATCTGGCACCAGTCGTAGTGTGAGGTGAACACCAAAATAAGTGATGTGGATCACACATACGATTGGGTCGCTGAACCGGTGGGTGCCCGCATCGACGTACGACCGACGAGGTCGGGTCAGGTGAGGGCCACGGCAGCGCCTTCTGGAGGAAAATGTGGACAGTACCGTTCCCGGACACACCGACAGTTCAGGTCTCGGCAAGGGCCTGAAGCGCAGGCACATGAACCTCATCGCCCTGGGCGGGGTGATCGGCGCCGGTCTCTTCGTGGGCAGTGGTGTCGTCATCGGCGGTGCCGGTCCCGGCGCCATCATCTCCTTCCTCATCGCAGGCATCATCACGTTGCTGATCATGCGGATGCTGGCGGAGATGGCGGTGGCCCGGCCGGTGGTCGGATCGTTCTACGTCTACGCTCGCCAGGCCCTGGGGCGTCGCGCCGGGTTCGCGACGGGGTGGATGTACTGGTACTTCTTCGTCATCGTGGTCGCGGTCGAGGCCATCGCCGGCGGCCGGATCCTGCAGCTCTGGCTGCCGATGATTCCGCTGTGGCTCCTGAGCCTGGGGCTGATGCTCCTGCTGACGGCCACCAACATGGTGTCCGCCCGCTCCTACGGCGAGTTCGAATACTGGTTCTCGTCGATCAAGGTGGTGGCGATCGTTCTGTTTCTCGGGATGGGCGCCCTCTGGATCACCGGACTGTGGCCCGATTCGACGCCCGGGCTCGGCAACCTCGTGAACCACGGCGGCTTCACCCCGCTCGGCTGGGGTGCGGTGCTCGCCGCGGTCGTCCCCTGCGTCGCCTTCTACACGGGAGCCGAGATCGTGACGATCGCCGCTGCCGAGTCGGAGGAGCCGAAGCGTGCTGTCGCCCATGCCATGCGGTCGATCGTGGTGCGGATCGTGACGTTCTACGTCGGTTCGATTCTCGTGGTCGTCACGATCCAGCCGTGGAACACCGAGAGTGTCGGTGTGAGCCCGTACGCCGCGGTGCTCGAGGTCCTGGGAATTCCCGGTGTCGCGACGATCATGAACTTCATCGTCCTCACCGCGGTCCTCTCCTGCCTGAACTCGGCGCTGTACACCACGTCCCGCATGCTGTTCGCGCTCACCCGCAACGGCGACGCCCCGAAGTTCTTCACGACGCTGTCCCGCAACGGCGTGCCGCGTCGTGCGATCCTGCTCGGCACCACCGTCGGATACGTGTCCGTCGCCTGCACCTACGTGTGGGGCGACGTCGTCTTCGGCTTCCTCGTCAACTCGTACGGCGCCGTCGCGCTGTTCGTGTACCTCCTGATCGCCATCTCCCAGGTGGTGCTCCGACGTCGACTCGAGCGCGAAGACCCTGAGGCACTGCAACTCCGGATGTGGCTGTTCCCGTGGCTGAGCTACGCCACCATCGCCCTGATGGCCACCGTCATCCTCGCGATGGCGTTCCTCCCGTCCACCCGCTCCCAGTTCCTCATGAGCGGTCTGACGTTGATCGTCATCCTGATCAGCTACCAGGTACGGAAGTTGCTCGGCAAGGGCGGTCACGACGACGAATCACTGTCCGGTGCTCCCCCGATCGGTTCCGCGGACGAGTCGGTCGCGGAGGCCGAGAAGCGCATCGAGTCCGTGGAGACGCTCGGCGGCTCGGACATCGAACTGCTGGCGGCTGCACAACAGAAGCCGCACACCCATCGTCACCAGAGGAGACAGTCGTGAACAGTTCCGCCGTCGGTACGGCGCGCGTCAAGCGTGGCATGGCCGAGATGTTGAAGGGCGGGGTCATCATGGACGTCGTCACCCCCGATCAGGCGAAGATCGCCGAGGACGCCGGTGCGGTGGCGGTCATGGCGCTCGAG